>NZ_VZOV01000006.1 GCF_008801915.1 Cupriavidus gilardii | reverse complement strand
CCGACCTCGGCCTCACGCAGGATGCCGATGATCTGTTCGTCGGTGAATCGCTTCTTCATGGAGCTCTCCTTCCTGTCGAGGGTAGAGAACTCACCAGCCAACTGGCTACACGATCCGTCTCAGGTCACCCTCCTTGAAGGCGCATTTGCTTTGCCTGTCGTATCGCACTGCGCAGGTGCTCTACGGAAAGCTTGTTCGGATCGATAGCCACTTGCGGGTCGGCCGCGAGGGCGTTGGCTACGACCTTGCGAATGGCCCGACCATCCAATCCGACGCACTCGCCAGCGCACACGTCGAACTGGTGAGCCGAGGAAAGCTTGCCAATCCCCGGAAATGTCTTTGCCAGGCCATTCAGGCAGTCCACCAGGATCTGCTTGCAGGCATCCTTGCCGGGCAGTGGCACCTCCATCACCATGTCGCAACGAGATAGGAAGGCACTGTCGACGGCCTGTGGGAAGTTGCTGGTGGCCACGAACAGCAGATGCGGGTTGCGTTCGGCCAACATGTCCAACTGCACCAACACCGCGTCGGTGGCCCGGTGCACATCAACCGGGTTGGCTTCCAGGCTGAGCTTCGCTCGATCAGCCGCAAGCGTTTCGACCTCGTCCAGAAGGACGATCGTCGGGCCCGCCGCTGCGGATTCTGCGATCGATTGCGAGAACAGGTCTGCCACGGCGCGTTGAGTCTTTCCCATTGCAGAGCTCGTCAGCGTGTGAGGCTCCACTTCCAGCAATCGAAACTTCGCAGAAGAAAAAGATTCGGCCACACGATGCGCCAAGCCCCGTGCCAAGGAGGTCTTCCCAGTCCCCGGCGGGCCGACCAACAAGATCACGCCGTGCAGGGGGAGTACCGTGCGCTCCACCTTGGGGCGCACCGTGAAGTTGACGATCGCTTGTGACAGCAACTGTTTTTTGATGGCTTCGTCCATCACGATCGAATCCCACAAGTCACCCAGCGACTTATCCGGCAGCTTCCAGCTTCGATGGATGCCTTTCGGCAAAGTGGCGTCTGATGAAGGATTCTTGGTCATCCGTGGCTCTCGGCGGGTCAGAGAATGGTGCGATAGGTCGCCAGCACCTTGGTCGTTTGCACAAGGCCTTGGCGCAGCAGGATTTCGAGATAGCGGTCCACATCGATCGGCGGATGCTTGAGTTGGGCACGCTGGCGCTGCGCAGCCGACACTACGGCGGCCGCATCCAGATCCAGCAGGTTGTCCACAAACTCATCGGGGTGCTGCGATTCGATGCCGTACGGAGCCAGCAGATCGTTCGGGAAATCACGTTCGTTGAACGTCACAATCACGCTCGCACCGCAGCGAATCGCCGCAGCCAGGACGTGCCGATCATTCGGATCGGGTAATGTCAGGCCTGCCACGAGCGCTTCGTAGCCCTCCACCAAGCCGTCCGGAATGGCCCTGTCCATGAGATCCGACGTCCTGTCGACCTGAACCCGGGTGAGATCGGGGCGGTTGATCAACAGGTTGCGTTTCCACTCCTCATGAATGGCTTGGCTCCACCGCGCCCGGAAGCGGCCAGACAGGCCGAGCCACATCAGGAAATCCCGCAGTGGCGCGGGATATAGAACGCACGCGTCGTAGACGGCGGTGAATGGGGAATGCCTCATTCGTATCCCATTCCCAACTCTTGCGACTGCTGAGCGAGTTCGGCCATCGCCTGCTCACTGGCGCGCTCGCGCGCTTCCTTGTACTGCATCAGATCGGCGAACCTCACCCTGCGGTGCTTGCCGGTGCGATGAAATGCCAACACCCCATCTTCTAGCAGCTTGACGAAATGGGGACGGGACACGTTGAGCAAGTCCGCCGCCTCTTGGGTCGTCAGCTCTGCATGGACGGGCACCACCTTTACTGCATTGCCATCGGCCAACTCGGCCAGGATGTCGACCAGCAGGCGTAAAGCCGAGGTAGGCAGTTCCACCTGATGAGCCTGTTTGTGGTCATCAAAGATCTGGATGTGCTGCGTCTCGAACTGGGTTGCGAGGTAAGCCGCCAAGGCACGTTGACCCTGGACGGCTGCCTTAACCTCTCCCGCGGCGGGAAGGGTCATCTTGGATTGGGCAGTGGCGGTGGTCATGGGTAGCTCCTAAGCGAAAACGGTTGCAGAGCCGATCATATTCGAAACACTCGAAAAACGCAATAATCGAAACTCAACCCGGGCTTTTGTAGGTTCGCTCGCGGTATGCCCAATCCGGTCGTCCGCCAGTTCCTATTGTTTGCGGCCTAAAACAGCCCTGATCTCCACGATCACCCCATTGCTGATCACACAGGAATGGCGCGATGGTGGCTTCGATCTGGCTGCGCGCCGCGCATCGCGGCGTGCCCACTTTTCTCGTGACGGCCCTCCTGCTGGGTCAGTCCCAGATGGCCTTGGCCGAGTCCCCGGCACAGCGCCAGGAGCTGGTCGCCGCACTGCGCCAGCTCGACGCGCTGGAGCGCACCGTCGCGGACAGCGCCGCGCATGCCCCCATCCAGCCGGGCGAGCGCTACCACTTCGACTACCCGCGGCTGCTGGCTGACCTGGCGCGCGTTCGCGCCGGCATCCAGTTTCACCTGACGCCATCGCGCGCTCAGCCGCGCGACCCCTCCGAACTGGCCGGCGACTACCGCACCGAGCGGGCGGCCGAGCCGCTGCCGGCGACGACTGCGGAGGGCAAGCAATGAACGGCGCCCAGGTCTCGGCATTTCAAGCCAACAGCGGTAGCGCGCCTTCCGCGATGGCGACCGTTCTGGTCGGCGTCGTGTTCGCGGTCCTGCTCGTGTGGGGCGTCTGGGCCATCCGAACGGCCTACGTGGGGTGGTCCGAGAGCCGCCTCAACCAGCGCCAGTTCCTCGGCGTCTGCATCCGCTTCGTCGCGATGTACCTCGTCCTGAGTTTCTTCCTTCTGTCCTGACCTGAAAGGCCCGACCATGCACAACCGCAACCTCACTTCCCGTTTTGCCCAGCGCGCCGCCGTGGCCCTGGGCGCCGCCGCGCTGCCGGCGCTGTCGTTCGCGCAAGGTCTGCCGCAATTGGAGAACCCCACGCGCGGCACCGGCAACGGCATCATGGAGACGATCCGCAACTACGGCTACGACATCATCATGCTCGTGGCCCTGCTGGTGGTGGCGTCGATGTTCATCGGCGTCTGCTACCACGCCTACGGGACCTACGCGGAGATCCACACCGGCCGCAAGACGTGGGGCCAGTTCGGCCTCACGGTCGCCATCGGCGCCGTGCTGCTTGTGATCGGCATCTGGCTGCTCACCGAAGCCACCGGCATCCTGTAAGCGAGGCCGGTATGTCCGAGCAGCAGCACGTCCGTGCGGACGGAACGGTCACCTTCCTTCCGCACCGGCTCAACCGCCATCCCGTTGTGGTGCGCGGCCTCACCGCTGACGAACTCTGGATTTGCTGCGGCCTGTCCGGTGCCGCCGGCCTGCTGGTCGGCGCGCCGCTGTCCTGGGTGTTCCGCACGATCGCGCTGGCGCCGACCTTCGTCGTCCTGGGCGTGGCGCTCGGCGTCTTCATCGGCGGCGGCATCCTGCGCCGCCTCAAGCGTGGGCGTCCCGACACCTGGCTGTATCGGCAACTGCAATGGCGCATCGCCACGCGCCATCCGCTGATGGCCGGCTGGGTGGGTGGCCATGTGCTGATCTCGCGCTCGGGCTTCTGGTCCACCCGCAGGAGCATGCGATGAGCCGCTTCAAAAACGAGATCACCCACCTGCAGGCGCACATCAAGACCTTGCGGCTGGCCGCGGGCGCGCTGGTCGTCGTCGCCCTGGTCATGGGCGGCGGCTGGTGGAGCGCGCCGCGCGACCTGACCATCCACGTCCCGCCCGACCTGCGCTCCGGCAGTACCCGCAAGTGGTGGGAAGTGCCGCCCGAATCGGTCTATGCGTTCACGTTCTACGTGTTCCAGACGCTGAACCGCTGGCCAACCAATGGCGAGGAAGACTACTCGCGCAACCTCCACACGCTCTCGCCGTACCTCACCCCGTCCTGCCAGGCCTTCCTGCGGGCGGACTATGACTACCGCCGCTCCACGGGCGAGCTGCGTCAGCGCGTGCGCGGCATCTACGAGATTCCCGGCCGCGGCTATGGCGACGACCCCACGGCGCGCGTGCGCACCGTGTCCGATCGCGACTGGGTGGTGACGCTGGACATCACGGCGGACGAGTACTACGGCGCCGAGCAGGTCAAGCGCGCCCTGGTGCGCTATCCGATCAAGGTCACGCGGGTGGACGTCGATCCCGCCCGTAACCCGTTCGGCCTGGCGCTGGACTGCTACGACGGCGCGCCCCAGCGCATCAGTGCACCGGAGCCGACGCGCCCGGCGCCGAGTGGCCTGTCTCCGCAAGCGCCTCAAGGAGGAAACACCCCATGAAGCACCCTGTACTCGCGCTGCTGGGGCTACTGGCCGTGGCCGCGGCACCCGTCGCCCATGCAGTGGAAATCCTGCGCTGGGAACGCATGCCACTGGCAGTGCCGCTGAAGGTCGGTCAGGAACGCATCGTGTTCATCGACCGCAACGTGCGCGTGGGCGTGCCCGCGGGCGTGGGCGAACGCCTGCGCGTGCAGAGTGCGGGGGGCGCGGTGTACCTGCGCGCCAGCGAGCCGATCGAGCCCACGCGGTTGCAACTGCAGGACGCCGACACGGGCGCGCTGATCCTGCTGGACATCGCAGCCGAACCACCCAAGGACGGGGAAGCCGAGCTGGAGCCGGTGCGCATCGTCGAGGGTGACAGCGCACCGGGACGCTATGGCGAGCAGGCCGACAGTGCCGAGGCCCCGGCACGCGCCCAGGGCCAAGCAGGTGCGCGGACCGCGCGGCGCGAAACTCCGGTCCCTGTCGTGCTGACGCGCTTCGCCGCGCAGAACCTCTACGCACCGCTGCGCACCGTCGAGCCGCTTCCGGGCGTCATGCGGGTCAACCTGCCCCGCGACCTCGACCTGGACACACTGATGCCAACGCTGCCCGTGCGCGCGGTCGCACTCGCGTCGTGGCGCCTGGAGGACCAGTGGGTCACTGCCGTGCGCCTAACCAACGGCAGCGGCGGCTGGATCACGCTCGACCCGCGCGTGCTGCAAGGCGATTTCCTCACCGCCACCTTCCAGCACGAGGCGCTGGGCCCGCGCGGCACGCCCGAGGACACGACCGTCCTGTACCTGGTCACGCGCGGCCGCGGTCTCGCGCAGTCGCTGCTGCCGGCGATTCACCGCTTCGACCCGGCCGTGCATCTGCCGCAGCCGGACGGCGACGAGAACACCAAGGAGGCCCGCCATGCGCAGTAACGGCCTGCTCAAGTGGCTGATGATCCCTGTTGCCATCCTGGTGCTGTTCGTCGGTATCCGGCTGTTCTCGGGTGGAGGCAGCACGGCGCCACCCGCGGCGGACAACGGCGCCCAGCTCACGCCCGATGAAATGAAGGCGCTGGGCATCGAAGGCGACACCCCGCGCGACACCGTGGCGACGCTCGTTGCCCAAGTGAAGCAGTTGCGCACCGAGCTTCAGACCGCGCTCTCGGACAACAAGTCGCAGCGTGAAGAGAACCAGCGACTGCGCCAGCGCGAGAACTCCATCGACCAGCGCATCAACTCGGCGCTCGAATCCGAGCGGTCCAACCTGCGCCGCGACCAAGAGCAGGCGGCCAGCGCGCGCCAGCAGACCGAAGGGCTGCTCGCCGACCTGCAGCGGCGTCTGGACAGCATCGGCGGGCGCGGCGGCGGCCATGCGGACCTGCCCGTGGGCCTGGGGCTGCAGGGCGGCGACGAGGCAGGCATGGAGGGCGGCGTGCGGTGGGTCGAGCCGGACGACGCAAAGCCCGCCGAGGGGCGCAACGGGGGGCGTGGCGCGAGCGGCGGCATGAGCTTCCCCACGAGCTTCGGCCCGGCGCAGAGCACGCTCGAAACCACTGCGGAAACCGTGGCCAACGCGGGCGCCCGCGCCGCCGGGGTCAAGAGTGCCAAGCCGGTCTACACCGTGCCGACCAACTCCACGCTCATGGGTTCGGTCGCCATGACAGCGCTGATCGGCCGCGTGCCGATCGACGGCACGGTCAACGATCCCTATCCGTTCAAAGTTCTGGTCGGGCCGGACAACCTGACCGCCAATGGCATCGACATTCCCGACGTGGCCGGCGCCGTGTTCAGCGGCACCGCTTCGGGCGACTGGACGCTCTCGTGCGTGCGCGGCCAGGTGCGCAGCATCACGTTCGTCTTCCACGACGGCACGATTCGCACGATCCCCGAAGACCGCGAGGGCAACCAGCAGAACAACCAACAGCGCGATGGCTTGGGCTGGATCAGCGATCCCCACGGCATTCCTTGCGTCAGCGGCGAGCGGCGCAGCAACGCCCAGCAATACCTCGGCTCGCAGGCCCTGATCACCGCGGCCGGCGCCGGTGTGGCCTCACTCATCGAGAGCGACAGCGGCCGCATGTCCTATGTCGGCTCGGACGGCTCCATCGGCACCGTGGGCATCACCGGCCAGGAAGCGGTCGGCCAGATTCTGGCGGGCGGCGTGCGGGACATGTCGGCCTGGGTCAACAAGTTGTACGGCCAGGCGTTCGCCGCCGTCTATGTCCAGCCCGGCGCCAAGGTTGCCGTCCACCTCGAAAAGCCGCTCGCCATCGACTTCGATCCCGAAGGCCGCAAGGTCGATCACCGCGCAGGAGAAAGCCATGCACTCGAACTTGACTAACCTGGCCCGTGGCCTGGCACTGGCCCTCGCCGTCGCGGTGCTTGGCGGCTGCGCCACCAGCAAGGAAAAGCTGCTGACCCACGGTGACCGCACGATGATGGACATCTGGCAGCAGGAGGCCGGCGACGGCGGTGGCGCAGCCGGACGGAACGCCGGCCGCCAGCTGCTCGATGCGCGCCAGAGCCTGCGTCGGCCCCTGACCGACGCCGACGTGCAGGTCGCACCCGTCGAGCAGATGCGCTACACGCGCACCGCGCGCAATGAGGTTCACCGCCAGTTCCAGCGTCTGCCCAATCCCGATCTCGTGATGTACGTGTACCCGCACCTGGCCGGCACCGACCCCGTTCCCGTGCCGGGCTACACGACGGTTTTCCCCTTGTACCAGCGCGTGCAGTACGCGATGCCTGGCGAGAGGACGGAGGACTACTGATGCGGTGGAAACTTCCATGGCCGAAGCTGGCCGGCGCCGGCTCCAGTAGCCCGGCTAGCGATGAGCAGCCGGACAGCTGGCAGCGCCACGTCGAGGCCTTGCGCCAGGCCGGCATCCCCGAACCCGGTTCGGCAGTCCACGGCCGCAAGCCGGCGACCGTGGCCGACGAGCAGGCGCTGTACGACGTTGCGCCGTCCTTCGTGGAACTGCTGCCCTGGGTGGAGTTCTTGCCCGAGTCGAAATCGATGCTCCTGGAGGACGGCCAATCGGTGGCCGCCTTCTACGAGCTGGTGCCGCTGGGCACCGAAGGCCGGGAACCCGGCTGGCTCGCGCATGCCCGCGACGCCCTGGAAAACGCGCTTCAGGACAGCTTCGATGAACTGGACGAGAACCCGTGGGTGCTCCAGCTCTATGCCCAGGACGAACCGAGCTTCGACCAGTACATGCAGACCTTGCGCGATTACGTGCAGCCACGTGCGCGCGGCTCGGCGTTCACCGAGTTCTACTTGCGCTTCTTCGGCCACCACCTGCGCGCTGTGGCCAAGCCCGGCGGCCTGTTCGAGGACACGGTGGTTACGCGGCTGCGCTGGCGCGGGCAGACGCGGCGTGTGCGCATGGTGGTGTACCGCCGCGCGAGCGGACAGGGACAGGCAAACCGCCGCGGCCAGACACCCGAGCAGATGCTGGGCATCGTCTGCGACCGCCTATGCGGCGGCCTGGCGAACGCCGGCATCCAGGCCCGGCGCATGGTTGCAGCGGACGTTCACGACTGGCTGCTGCGATGGTTCAACCCGCGCCCCACGCTGCTCGGCCCTGGGGTGGAGGACCGGGAGCGCTTCTACGCGTTGGCGCGCTATCCGGACAGTACCGAGGAAAGCGAGGCCGGCGAGATCGAGTTGGCGAGCGGGCGGGATTTCAGCCAGCGGCTGTTCTTTGGGCAGCCGCGCTCGGACGTGGCGCAAGGGGCCTGGTACTTCGACGGCATGCCGCACCGCGTGCTGATCACCGACCGGCTGCGCATGCCGCCCGGCACCGGGCACCTGACCGGCGAGACCCGCAAGGGAGACGCGATCAACACGCTATTCGATCAGATGCCCGAGGACACCTTGATGTGTCTCACCATGGTGGCCACGCCGCAGGACGTCCTCGAATCGGACCTCAACCATCTGGCGAAGAAAGCTGTGGGCGAGACGCTGGCGTCGGAGCAGACGCTCAAGGACGTGCATGAAGCCCGCTCCCTGATCGGCAGCGCGCACAAGCTCTACCGGGGCACTCTGGCGTTCTACCTACGCGGGCGCGACGAGGCGGAACTGGATCGGCGCGGCCTGGACCTCGCGAACGTGATGCTCAACGCCGGCCTGCAGCCGGTGCGCGAGGACGACGAGGTGGCGCCGCTCAACAGCTACCTGCGCTGGCTGCCGTGCTGCTACAACCCCGGCAAGGACCGGCGCCGGTGGTACACGCAACTGATGTTCGCCCAGCACGCGGCGAACCTGTCGCCGGTGTGGGGCCGCGCCCAGGGCACGGGGCACCCCGGCATCACGATGTTCAATCGCGGAGGCGGCCCGATTACGTTTGACCCCTTGAACAGGTTGGATCGGCAGATGAATGCCCATCTGTTCCTGTTCGGTCCCACGGGCTCGGGCAAGAGCGCCACGCTCAACAACCTGCTGAACCAGGTCACCGCGATCTATCGGCCGCGCCTCTTCATCGTGGAAGCCGGCAACAGCTTCGGCTTGTTCAGCGACTTCGCCAGGCGCCTGGGGCTGACCGTGAACCGGGTCAAGCTGGCACCCGGCTCGGGCATCAGCCTGGCGCCGTTCGCCGACGCACGCCGGCTGATCGAAACGCCCAGCGACGTGCAGACGCTCGATGCCGATGCACTGGACGAAGACCTGCCACCGGATGCCTCGGCCATGGAGGCGGACGAGCAGCGCGACGTGCTGGGCGAGCTGGAGATCACGGCACGGCTGATGATCACGGGCGGCGAAGACAAGGAAGAAGCGCGGATGACGCGGGCCGACCGCTCGCTGATCCGCCAGTGCATCCTCGACGCGGCCGAACATTGCGTGGCAGAGAAGCGCACTGTGCTCACGCGCGATGTGCGCAATGCGCTGCGCACCCGCGGCCAGGACCCGACGTTGCCCGAGATGCGGCGCGTGCGGCTGCTGGAGATGGCGGACGCGATGGACATGTTCTGCCAAGGCACGGACGGCGAGATGTTCGACCGCGACGGCACGCCGTGGCCCGAGGCCGACATCACGCTGGTCGATCTGGCGACCTACGCCCGCGAGGGCTACAACGCGCAGCTCTCGATCGCGTACATCAGCCTCATCAGCACGGTGAACAACATCGCGGAGCGTGACCAGTATCTCGGCCGCCCGATCATCAACGTGACCGACGAAGGCCACGTGATCACCAAGAACCCGCTGCTCGCGCCGTATACCGTGAAAATTACAAAAATGTGGCGCAAGCTGGGGGCCTGGTACTGGCTAGCTACACAAAATATTGACGACCTACCGCGCGCCGCGGAGCCGATGCTCAACATGATCGAGTGGTGGATCTGCCTGTCGATGCCCCCCGATGAAGTGGAGAAGATCGCGCGGTTCCGCGAACTGAGCCAAGCGCAGAAAGCGCTGATGCTCTCGGCACGCAAGGAAGCGGGCAAGTTCACCGAGGGCGTCATCCTCTCCAAGAGCATGGAGGTGCTCTTCCGCGCCGTGCCGCCGAGCCTGTATCTCGCGCTCGCGCAGACCGAACCCGAAGAGAAGGCCGAGCGCTACCAGCTCATGCAGCAGCACGGCGTCAGCGAGTTGGATGCCGCCTTCAAGGTGGCCGAGAAGATCGACCGGGCACGCGGCATCGAGTCGCCGGCCCTGGACCTGCCCTGAATCTGCCGTACACCGGAGAACGCCATGGAACAGAAACGCCCATCCATTCCGATGCAGGTCCAGGCGTTCCGTCGTCGGCGCTGGCAGTTCCGCTGGCCCTGGGCATTGGCCGCGGTGCTGGTTGCGCTGCTGCTGATCTGGCTCGTGTCACGTTCGCCAGGCGGGTCCACACCTCAGACTTCGGCGCCAGTCAGCGACACGCAGGTGGCTGGGCCTCCGTGGCAGATGGGCAATCCGGAAGGGCGTTTCACGCTGACGCTCTACGCGGACCTCGAATGCCCGTTCTGCCGGTCCTATTTTCCAGTGCTCAAGCGTTGGGTGGCCGGCAATGCGGACGTGACCTTGCAATGGCACCACCTGCCGTTGGCCGCGCATGAGCCAGCCGCGTCCGCCGAAGCGCGCCTGGCGGAATGCGCGGGCGAAGCCGGCAGCCATGCCGCCTTTTGGCAGGCCGTCGAATGGGTCTATGCCCACACGCGGAGCGACGGCCAGGGCTTGCCTGAAGGGCTGCGCTACCCCGACCTCACTCCAGCGATCGAGCAGTGTCTGGCGAGCGAGCGGCCCGATGCACCGATCCGCGCCCAGACGGCGGAAGCCACGAACAGCGGCGTGATCGCCACGCCATCGCTGCGGCTGCACGATCGCGAAACCGGCAAGGCGATCCTGCTGCAGGGCCCGATCGAGGGCGATGCCTTGCTGTCGGCCATGGACATGCTCGCGGCCGGCGATCCCGCCGCCATACCCACATCGGAAATGCCTGCCGACGTCGTCGGCGACATGCCCAGGTAGCCCCGGTCTTCAAGGCTACGGCGCAGTCCGCTGCGCTGACCGCAACCCGTTCGCCTCGCATCCTGGCCGCGAACGATCACCGCCACCGCGGTGATGGATGCACCTTGTTCGTTCCCCAGGAGGGCTTGCCCTCCCCGGGCGCGCGCCCTCCGATCTCACCATTTGGAGGTTCGCCATGTCTTTCGTCGTCAATGACTCCTGCCTGGAGTCGCTTTCCGCCATCGCTGCCCAGCACGAGGACTGGATCATCCAGCAAGCCATTGCGCTGCTGGAGAAGCGGGTTTTCAAAGCGGGTCCGAAACTCCTCGACCCCACGGCCGTGCGCGACTACCTGCGCGTGAAGCTGGTGGCCGAGCCCAACGAAATATTCGTCGCTGTGTTCCTGGACAGCATGCACCAGGTACTGGCCTACGAGCCGCTGTTCAGGGGCACGATCAACGCGACTTCGGTCTATCCGCGTGTCGTTGTGCAGCGTGTTCTGCAGTTGAATGCGGCCGCGGTGGTCTTCGCGCACCAGCACCCCTCGGGCATTTCCGAGCCGTCGAGCGCGGATCGCATGCTGACCCAGCAACTGCAGGCCGCGCTGGCGCTCATCGATGTGCGGGTACTGGACCACATCATCGTCGGCCAGGGTGCCCCGTTCTCCTTTGCGGAGTCCGGCCTGCTGTAAGGGTTGTACTGCTTCGTTGATCAGCGCGGAGGCTTCGGCCTCCGCATTTTTCTGCGCGGCGACACAAGCAGGTATGCGGGGTGGCCGCGATGCGCATTGTTTGTTGGGGCCGCATGGGGTTCGGCGTTTGACTATGGCCCTGATCAACTTCCGGGGTGCAAGACATGCCAGGAGCTTTTACCCGGTTCGCACCAGGCTGGCGAACCCTTGGCCTGGCCATCGTGCTGCCGGCGTCGTTCGCGGCATTCAGCCCGGCCGCGTTCGCCGCCGACGTGGTGGTCGTCACCGACAGCCGCCACCCGGTCAAGACCATGGGCGGCGAGCGGCTGATCGAGCTGGACCGGGCATCCGGGCTCGAAGCAGAGCTTTCCGCAGATCTGCCAGCCGACCCCGAGCGCGCAGCAGCCATCGTCCGGCAACGCCTGAACCAAGGCGGCACCGACCTTCAGCGCCGCATTGGCACCGCCTACCAGGGCATCACCGACGCATGGAGTTTGGGTGTCACGACCATCCCGGCCGTCGTGGTGGACCAACGCTATGTGGTCTATGGCGAGCCTGACGTGGCCCGGGCCGTGTCCTGCATCGAGCAGCACCGGAGGAGGCAACCGTGACCTATCGCCCATTCGACCTGCTGCGCCGCCTGCGCGTCGCCGTGGCCTCGCTGCTGCTGGTCAGCGCCACGGGCAGCTACGCCCTGAACACCGTCACCATCGTGTCCTCCGTCATGTCGCCGGACTGCCTGGAGTACCGGGTGGTGGGCATCTGCTACTGGCTGTATTGCACCTATGGCGGCTGCTCGGTGCGCACGTCCACCAAGGTCCGGCACTACGTCCCCGATGCGGTCGTCTCCAGCTACAGCAACACCGGAGAGAACCCCTGGGTCGAAGTGCGAGCGATGAGCATGCCGAACGCCTCGGCCCAGGCAGGCGGCGACGGCACCACCAACGAAGACCACGAAAACAACCTCGCCAAATTCAAGAACGCCGATGTCATCGGCCATCCCGGCGGCGAGGTGTTCAACCAGTTCGCCTCGTCCTCGGGCTATTTTTGCCAAGGCGCGGGAACGGCCTTCATGCCGTATCTGCTCAGCACCTTGGACACGCTGGCCTGGCGCTACAACGTGCCCGAGATGGCCTACCCGGAGGCGCTGATCCCGGGCCGGCGCGAGGTCGGTGCGCGCACCACGATGAACCTCTGGGGCAATGTCTATCCGCGCGGCGGCTTCCTGCACCAGACCGACGACCACAAATCCGGGGCGGTCGTGGCTCAGCGCGCCGGTGACGTCGTCACGCGGCGCGGGCAGTTGCACGTGTACCAGCCGCTGCTCGCCAACGCGCGTGATGGCTACTGGCCGGCCGGCGCGCTGATGGAAGGTGATGCCTCGACCGGCAAGTGGCAGGAACTGACGCCGCGCCTGTCGAACACCTGCGTGGTGTTCCCCCACAGCGGCACGCTGACCCAAGCCCAGCAAGGCGACTACGCGTGGGCGCTGTGGCGTCCGTATGCGTGCTGCGAACGCCGGGGCCAGGTGTTCCTCGGCAGCGTCGATTTCCTCTGAGGTGCCACGATGAAGCGTCCTGAACCGAAGAACCTGTCCACCAAGGCGTGCCGCCTGCTGCGCCCGACGGCACTGGCCGGCACGCTCGCCCTGGTCTGCGGCCTGGCGTGGGCACAGGTCGGATACCAGAACAGCGGCCCCGTCATTGGCGATGACGTCATGTACTCGATCGGCGGCGGCAGCGCGGTGTCCATGGGCCGCGCGGCCGGCATGCGCTCCATCGGGGTCGGTGTGGGGTGGAACAGCAACCTGATCTGCGGCGACATGAGCATCCAGACCACGCTGCGCAATCAGCTCAACGGCATCACGAACGGCTTTCAGCAGATCATGAGCAACGTAATCCAGAGCGCCACCAGCGCGGTAGCGTCCCTGCCGGCGCTGATCATTCAGCGCGCCGATCCGGGCCTGTACAACCTGCTGACCAACGGCGTGCTGCAGGCGCGGCTGGACTTCGACCGCTCCAAGCTGACGTGCCGCGCCATGGCGGAGAAGATGGCCGAGACAGCGGGTGGCCAGCTTGGCTGGAGCCAGATGGCCGAAGGCATGGCCTTGCGTGACGCGGTTGGCAGCAACGATGCCGTGTCGGCCGTCGAGCAGGCCGAGACGCGCCGCGGCAACGACGGCGTGCCCTGGGTGGGTGGCAGCAATGCTGGTGGCGCAGGCCAGTCCGCCATCCGGGTGGTCGGCGACGTCACCCGCGCGGGCTACAACCTGGTCAACGGTCGTGGCGTGACGGACACATCCTCCATCGCGTCCGCCAGTTGTGCGAGCCTGTCCTGCCAGACCTGGACGTCGCCGCAGCAGGCGACCGAATGGGCCACGCGGGTCCTCGGAGAGCAGGTGCAGCGCACCTGCGACTCCTGCACCAAGACCGAGACGGTGCCCGGCGTCGGGCTGACGCCGCTGATCCAGGAAGAGTACGAGGCGAAGCTGGAGGTCCTTCAGGAGCTGGTTTCCGGCACGCGCACTACCACCTTTGAGAACCTGCGCGAGGCTGGCAGCACGTCGCTGCCAATCACGCGTGGCGTGATCGAGGCGCTGCGCGACGAGCCGGACCAGGACCTTCTGGCGCGGCGCCTCGCGTCGGAGGTGGCGCTGTCGTCGGTGCTGGAAAAAGCGCTGCTGCTCCAGCGCACGCTGCTCACGGGCAAGAAGGAGCCCAACGTCGCAGCCAACGAACTCGCGGTCAAGGCCGTGAACCACGAGAGCGACACGCTCGACCGGGAGATCCGCAACCTGAAGACGGAGCTGGAGCTTCGGCGCGAGCTGGCAAACAACTCACCGATGGCCATCATCCAGCGGCACGGTACGCGCGCGGCAGGCTCGCGCGGCATCTACGAGGGTGATCCGGTACCCGACCGCCTCGACCAGTTGCAGAAGGGCAATCCAGGAGCCAGGCCATGAGCGCGGCGCGCATGACTTGGCGCCCCTTGCGCTGGCTGTTCAGCCGGCGCGCGGCGAAGGCGCTGCTGTGGACGGTGCTGATCGTTGCCGCCGCGGTCGCGGCCAACATCGCCGGCATCTACCTGGTCGGCAGCGTTGCCGGCTGGGAGCGGTGGCTCGCCGCCGCTGCGGGTTACTTATTCGTGTGGCGGCTGTGTCTATACGGGGCGACGGTGTACGGGTGGATCTGGATGCGCCGCCGGCTGCTGGTACGTGAGGACGACGCCCAGGCGCGGCACCGCCTGGTGCGCACCGAGATCGCAGGCGTCGTCGCCATCGTGGCGCTGGAAGCCAGCCTGTTGATGCAGGGCTGAGAGGAGATTCGGGCCATGACTCTGTTCACGACCGACTACCTGGAGTATTACCTTACGCTGGTGTCCTGGATCGTCAACAACGGCATCTGGGCCGTGCTGGTATCCAGCGGCGTCTTCGCGCTGCCTTTCGTGGCGATCATCGTGCAGGAGTGGTTGAAGGCCCGTGCAGAAGGCGCCGACGAGGGCAATAAAGGCGTGCTGAGCGCCGCCCGCATCGAGAACCGGGTCTTCGTCGCCATCGTGGTGGTGATGTTCGCGGGCATCCCGTTCATCGACGTGGACCTCAACACCATCCAGTACGACAGCTCGCGCTCGGCGCAATGCCAGGTCAGTGTGCCGCAGCCCTCGAATACCGGCTGGTCGCAATCTTTCAGCACCATCAACAACCAGTCGGCGAAGGTGCCGGTGTGGTGGGCGTTCATGCACGCGCTCTCGCGCGCCGTCACGGGCGCTTCAGTGGCAGCGATCCCGTGCGGCACGGACCTGCGGCAGATGCGCATGGAGATCGACGCGACTCGCATTGACGACCCAGTGTTGGCTCAGGAAGTAGCGGATTTCTCGCGGGATTGCTATGGGGCTGCGCGGGCGAAATTGTTCATGCAGCGGCCTCAACTCGATGAGCAGCAGCTGCACGACGTAACCTGGATCGGCTCACGCTTCTTCACGGACACGAACGGCTACTACGACACATACCGTTCCAGCACCCCGCGCGAGGACTGGCCCTATGACAGCACGCGCGACGCAGGGCTTGCGCAGGTGGCCAGCGGCGGCGGCTATCCGACCTGCAGGCAATGGTGGGCCGATGGCAGCAATGGACTGCGGGCACGCTTGCTGGGTCAGGTGGACCCGAGCCTGCTCAATCGCCTGGCGGGCTGGGCTGGCTTCCTGAGCCGTGCCGAGGTGGACGATTCGGTGATCCGCGCGATCGCGTCACCGCGACAGCAGAAGCTGAACCAAGGCAGCGTCTATACGGACTACGGTGGCCAGATCGAAATGACCGACCCAAACATCATCACCCGGGCGGCGGCCGACGTAGGACTGGCGGTAGGCTCGCTGGGCTACTTCCCCTCCATGGATGCAATGCGCCAGGCTCTTCCGATGGTGCTGGCGCTCTTGAAGATGGCGCTGGTTGTCTGCATTCCGGTGGTGCTCATGGTTAGCACCTACAACCTGAAAACACTCGTGACGGTCAGCGTGGTGCAGTTTGCGCTGTTCTTCGTGGATTTCTGGTTCCAACTCGCGCGCTGGATCGACAGCACCATTCTGGACGCGCTCTACGGATGGGGCTGGGGATGGAACCGGCCGCATACGAATTTCGATCCGGTCATGGGCCTCAACAATGCCTTCGGAGACATGCTGTTGAATTTCGTCATGGCGACGATGTTCATCGTGCTGCCCTTGTTCTGGGTAACCGCCTTGGGATGGGCGGGCTACGCCGTGGGGGGCATGTTGCAAGGGCTTGCTGCTGGTACGGCAGGCGCCAAAGCGGCCGGCGGCAAAGCCGCCGACATGGCCTTTGGCGGCGCTATGAAGTGGGCATCGACACCCAGCAAGAGGAAGTAGTGCCTTGCTTCTTCGCTAGGTCTCATCAGATGGATCATGTGAATCTATCCGATACTCATCGTGGGTATAGAGGCCAAAACCGGCGTGCCCGTGCCGCCACTCTGGTTCGGGCGGCTCCCATTCGACGGTATCGTGCCCCCGGGCCACAAACACCAGCGCGACCAGCAGCAACGCCAGCCAGAAAGCAACGTAGAGCAGCAGCCCCAGGACAGCCAGTTTGCCGGCCCACAGCAGCGCGGCGGCGGCAGCCAACGGCACACCCTTGGACACCAACCAGTTCGACGCCCGACGTTCGCTGCGCGCATAGGCGCGCCACCCGCGGCCAAGGGCGCGGCCGAGGCGTTCCGCAGTGCTGATGCGGGTCGTGGTGCTCATGGTCGTCTCCTGCTACTGAGGGATGCCTATTCCAATTTGGTCCATTTCATTCTGCTGCGGGCTTCAAAGTGCTTCATGACGCTTCGTCATCCGGTTCCACCGGGCCGGGGTCAGGCTCCACGTCGACGCGATACGTGGCAACGAAGTGCGGCCAGTCCACATGGTCCACCAGGTCGATGTCATCGACAACGCCTACCTTTGCTGCCGCACGCTCGAACAGGGCGATGCTCTTGGCGGGATAGTTGTTGCGCGACGGATAGAGCACCCCGTCGAACAGCGCTTGGCCGTCGTCTCCGAGAATTGCATGCACCTGGGCGGACACTTGCTGCGTGTGCGTGTAGTCGCGGCTGGCCAACTGCTCCAGGTTCAGGCCGAAGTAGCCCGCCATGACGCCCGGCGCCGTGAGGTCGGCCAAGAGCACATCGTCCATCACGCCTACTGCGCGCACCATCCGGGCCTGGACTTCTTTCAGCGCGATCGAGCGCTTCGTGTCCGCAAGCCACTGGTGCTTATGAAACACCGACTCCATCAGCGCCGTGGGCAGGTCGCGCCCCAGGTAGAGCACGCCGTAGGCCCGCGCCGGGTCATCGTAGCGATTGGTGCTGCTGCGGCCATAGTACAGCGGGCTGCCCCGATAGACGACGCGGCTCACATGCTGGAGCAGTTCACCGGCATCGATCAGGAACGAAGGCAGCTCGTGGCTCATGGCGATCTCGCTTCAATGCACCTGAACGCCCAGTACGTTGAACACGGCATCGGCCACGTCATCGATCGTGCTGTGCGTCACCGCATCCACCGGCGAGCGGCCGCCCAAGCCTTCGAGCGGTTCGGACAGCGCGCGGTAGATCGTCCAGGGGTCGATGCCCTCGACCTCCTGAAGCACGGTTTGGGTCAACTGCTGCTTTACCGGGTCGAGCTGCCAGTCGGGCAGCTTCTGACCGCGCGGCCCCACGTTCAGCGCCAACAGCCGACGGGCGAGGATGTCCTTGTAGATCTGCTGGCGCGACTTGTCCGCCAGCTTGGCGTACTCGGGGATCGGCAGGTTATGCGGCTGGTTGAAGGCTTCCAGCAACACGGCGCGGCCTCGCTGGACGTCGGTTTCAGTCGGTGCCCAGCGCGTTTCGGTGCGCAGCGCGGCCGCCTTGCGTGCCAGGGCCTGCCCCACCGTCTCTCCGTCCAAGTTGGCGGGCAGCTTCACCGCCTCCACGCGCTCGTGAATGAAAGCCTGCAACTCGGCCGCGAAAGCCGGCGCATCCCGGATTTCGACGGTATCCGCGAAGCGGCGCACATCCTCCACCGTGACGCGCGGCAGGCGATCGGCAATGAATTCAATGGCATTGGGCATGGTGATCTCCCAGGCAGGTTTGAGACAGGATTCACTCTAGTCTCTATTGTCGCTTTTGTCAACTTTGTCGCCTTTCGAGAACCTGCCCGGCGGAAGCGGCGTCCACTCAGCATAGAGCGCGACCAGCACCGGCTCGCCGTCCAATCCATTCCACCGAGTTCCCCATTGACGCTGGAATCGCATCCCGTGCCCCGCTATACCGAAACGGTGAAAGGCCAGAGGGCCGAAATGGCAAGGGAACGGGGTGCAAGGGGAAAGGCCCTACCTCGAAAAGGCCAAAAGGCCTCCCGATCGGCCCGTCATCAGGACACCCACATGCTTTCCCTGTTCCAGCGAAAACGGCCCGCGGTCGCTACCGCTCCAACGCCACCACCCGCATCCGACCTCCCGAAAGGGTTGATGCGGCCCGAGTCGGCCGCATCGCTGCTGGCCACCCCGCGTCGGCAGAAGCTGCTGGAGCACATCTGGCAGCGCACGTCTCTGTCGCGCAAGCAGTTCGCCGTCCTGTACCGCGCGCCGCTGGAGCGCTACGCCGAACTGGTTCAGGCCTTCCCGGCTTCCGAATCGCATCATCATGCGTACCCGGGCGGGATGCTCGACCATGGCCTGGAGATCGTTGCCTATGCCCTCAAGCTGCGGCAGTCCCATCTGCTTCCCATCGGCGCAAGCCCCGAGGACCAAGCTGCGCAGGCTGAAGCCTGGACTGCTGCGGTCGCCTATGCCGCGTTGTTGCACGACATCGGCAAGATCGCCGTCGATCTGCACGTCGAACTGGCCGATGGCTCGCTGTGGCACCCGTGGTACGGTCCGCTGCACCAGCCGTACCGCTTCCGCTACCGCGACGATCGCGAATACCGCCTGCACAGCGCGGCGACGGGCTTGCTCTACCGCCAACTGCTGGACACCCAACTCCTGGACTGGCTCAGTGACTATCGCGACCTGTGGGGACCGCTGCTCTACGTCCTGGCCGGCCAGTACGAGCATGCCGGTGTGCTGGGCGAACTCGTGGTGCAGGCCGACCGCGCCTCCGTGGCCCAGGAACTGGGCGGCGATCCGGCGCGCGCCATGGCCGCGCCCAAGCACGCGCTGCAACGCAAGCTGCTTGACGGGTTGCGCTACCTGCTCAAGGAAGAGTTGAAGTTGAATCAGCCCGAGGCCTCCGATGGCTGGCTCACCGAGGATGCCTTGTGGCTGGTGAGCAAGACGGTCTCGGACAAGCTGCGCGCGCACCTGTTATCGCAGGGCATCGATGGCATCCCTGCGAACAACACCGCCGTCTTCAACGTGCTGCAGGACCACGGCATGTTGCAGCCCACACTGGACGGGAAGGCGGTCTGGCGGGCGACCGTGACCAGCAACGCCGGCTGGACCCACTCATTCACGCTGCTGCGCCTCGCACCTGCGCTGATCTGGGAGGCTGGCGAGCGACCGGCGCCGTTCGCCGGGACGGTAGCGATCGACACGTCACCTGTCGAGAAGCACGCCGCTGCGGCATCGTCGCCGGAGGTCGCGGCGAAACCGACCCCAGGAGGTCAGGAATCGCCGCCATGGGAAGGCGGCAGCGCTGCTGACCCAATTATCGCCCCCCTGGCTGAGGCCATGCCCGACGTCATGGAGGATCTGCTGACGATGGTAGGAATGGGCGATTCGTCCGCCACACAGCAGGATGAGTCAACCATCCCCACCGAACTCTCTGCCACACGCCCTGAAGCACCACCACCATCGATCGTGGCATCTTCACCCTCATCACCGGCGCCCGCGGCCACACCAGCAGCGACAACGGTGCAGCCATCTGGCGAGCACTTCATGGCATGGCTGAAACAGGGGATTGCCTCGCGTCGGCTCATCATCAATGACGCGAAGGCACTCGTGCATACCGTCAGCGATACCGCATACTTGGTCAGCCCAGGAGTGTTCCAGCGATACGCTCAAGAGCATCCGCAGTTGGCAGCCATTGCCCGCCAGGAAAAACTGGAGCCGTGGCAGTGGGCACAAAAGCGCTTCGAGAAGCTGGCCGCGCACCGCAAGCAGGCCAGCGGCCTGAACATCTGGACTTGTCACGTCTCAGGGCCGCGCAAATCGCGGCAGTTGCACGGCTACCTGTTGACGCAGCCCGGTGCGTTGTTCGAGCGAGTGCCGCCCAACAACCCCTACTTGTGCCTCTTCAACGAGGAGGCGGGGCGTGAAGTCTCGCTGGCTGCGAAATGAGGATATCCAGTGGGCGCGGTCCGGATGCCCGCTCTTCGGTGCACAGGTCAGAGCGTAACCCCATGGGAAATGCCCTGCTGCGCCGCCCGGTATCGTCCGGGGGTCATACCCGTCCAGTGGCGGAACGCGCGGTGGAAGACGGCAGGGGCACTGAAGCCCAAAGCATCGGATATCTCCTCCAGTGAGCTGTCGTTGCGCACAAGGTGGAGGATGGCCAGATCCCTGCGCAACTCATCCTTGATGCCCTGGAACGACAGCCCTTCCTGCTGCAGCTTGCGCATCAATGTCCGCGAGGACATGTGCAGCCGGCTGGAAACATCGTCCAGCGTCCGTCCGAGATCCACATGCAGCAGCTCACGCACCTTCAGCCGGAGGGCGTGCTGGTGGTAGGAGGTGAAAATCCAGTCGCGCGGCGCCCGCTCCAGGAAGCTGCGCGCGTCGGACGCGCTGCGTTTCGGCCGGACCTTTGCGAGTTCGGCGTGAAAGGTGATCTGAGAGAGGGGTCCGCAGAAATCGATCGGGGCCGGAAACAGGATCGAATAGTCGGCTGCAAATGATGGGCGTGGAAAAGCGAAGGCCACACTGCGCACCGGGACCTCTCGGCCGGCGAGCCATGACACGATGCCGTGCGTCAGCTTCAGCATCAGTGCGTGCCCGAATCGGTTCCCCCCCGCTTTGGAAGACCGCGGGACAAGTTCCAAGCGCAAGGAGGCGTCTGCCTTCGTGAGACTCAGCCTGTAGTCGTCCAGCAGCAGGTTCCAGACCTGCGTGAAGCGATACAGCGCTACCTCGATGCTTGGCGCGTCCATGACCGCTCGGACGATGTACTTCAAAGCGCCGGTCCGTATGGGCCGGCTCCACAGTCCCATCATTTCATCGCCGGTGGCAGCGGCGCTTCGTCGGTACAGCCCGACCAGTTGATCGTGCGTCAGACGCGAGCCGGGGTGGCTGATGAATGCCTTCACGATGCCGGCCTGCTGCAGGCAGCGATCCAGGGCCTGGTCCGAGCACAGCGAGCGCAGGCTGCGCAGCAGGTCCTCCACCAGATCGCATGAGACCGTGGCCGCCGCGACGGCATTTGGGCTCGCAGGAAGTCCTCTTGGCGGCCTGACGAGATTGTCAGTTTTTGCAAATTTCACGGCGCTATTGGCAATTGAGCCCAGCATCCCCGGTAAGTAATCTACGGGCATGGAAAAGGTAAAGGCCCCTCAATAGTATCGGCTGCGAGGTTCGACCGCGATTCCGGCGGTCTCTCTGCACTTCGCGCCCAGGCCAGGCTCAGTGCGCAAGAATTGGCAACATTGGCATAGATCCTCGGCCTTGAACGGATGGTCCGCTTCAGTGCGGGCCATGCCGTCACCGCAGCGGCGAGGCGGCCGATGCCTGCCGGACCGAGCATATCGACCTGCCCGCCGCAGACCACCATGTTCATGACCCACTGCAAGGAGAACTTCATGTCCGAGCCCATTCTGCTGACCTCCGAACAAGACAACATCGGCATCGTCACGCTCAACATGGCGCACAAGCGCAACGCGCTCAATGAGGAAGCGATCGCCGCCATCGACGCCTATTTCTCAGCGGTGCCCAGCCACATCCGGGCCATCCTCCTGACGGCCAAGGGCGATCACTTCTGTGCCGGCCTGGACCTCAAGGAACATCACGACAAGGCACGCAGCGGCGTCGAGTTCATGCGCGTCTGCCAGGGCTGGCACCGCGCGTTCGACAAGATCCAGCATGGCGGCATTCCCGTGGTCGCCTGCCTGCAGGGAGCGGTCGTGGGCGGCGGGCTGGAACTGGCCAGCGCAGCCCACGTGCGCGTTGCCGACAGCCGCACCTTCTTCGCACTGCCCGAGGGCACCCGAGGCATCTTCACGGGCGGCGGCGCCACGGTGCGCACTGCGCGGATCATCTCCGCCCCTCGCATGGTGGAGATGATGCTCACCGGACGGGTCCTCGATGCGCGGGAGGGCCGCGAACTGGGTTTGGCCCACTACGTATGCGACATCGCGAAAGGCGACACGCCCGCACCCGAGTTCGCCCTGACCCTCGCAAAGAAGATCGCGGGCAATGCGCCCCTTTCAAACTACGCCATCGTCAGCGCCATCAGCCGCATCGCCGACATGTCGGCCACGGACGGGCTGTTCACCGAGGGGCTGGTGATGGCCATGATCCAGCAGGGTGACGATGTGCAGGAGCGCCTGGGCGATTTCGTGAACAAGAAGGCGCACAAGGTCCAACTGAATGCTTGATCTTCAAGACGCGCGCTACCGGCCTCGGCCAGCGATGCGCGACCGCGTCATGGCTGGGCTCAGGTCACTTGCAAGGACCCCCTGGCGCCCATCAGCAACTCCACCACATCGGGTGCGTTGATGACGCTAAAACGCGGGTCCATCTGCGCGGCGGTCATACCGTTGTGGATCATGCACGAGCCGCAGATGGCAATGCGACCTCCCTTTTCCAAGAATTTCTCCAGCAGATCGGCAACGGGTTCGAAAGGCTTGCCGATGTCCAATCCAGCGGCCGCGCCGGGTTGTCCCAGTTCCACGGCTTCCACCATCAGGATGATGGTCGCCGTATGTCCCTTGAGCAGCGCGTTGAGCGCCATGATGAAGGTCACGGTCACCTTGTTGGGATTGCTTCTTCCGTCAAAAATGGTCGCAACGAAGTCGGTGGTCTGCATGGCTAGGTCCTTGTGATAAACAGCGACTGTGGGGATGCGAGTTGGAGGGTGCAAAGCTCTGGCACCGGATGCAGGCGGTCCGCGGCGCCGCACGACGGACCGGGCCCAGGCTACGGGGCGCTGGCCGGCGCGCCCGGAATGCTGGACAGCGCCGCGAACTCGTTGAAGGCGGCCACCGCGTTCGATGCGTACATCGCCGACGGACCCCCTCCCATATAGATGGCCACGCCCAGGGCCTCATGGACCTCCGCAGCCGTCGCGCCGAGCTTGACCAATGCCTTGGCATGAAAGCCGATGCAGCCATCGCACCGCGCGGCCACGCCGATCGCCAACGCGATCAGCTCTTTCGTCTTGGCGTCGAGTGCGCCGTCGGCGATCGCTGCCTTGCCCATCTCACCAAAACTCTTCATGACCTGCGGCACTCCCTTGTGCAGGGGCGCCAGGTGAGCCACCACGTCCTGCGTCAGTTGCCGGTAACTTGTCGTCATCGCGAACTCCTCATGGTTTTGGAACATCGAATATGAAACCGGGTTGACCCGCACGCTCGACCGGACCCAGACGGCTTCATGGCGCAGCGGCCGCCGCCGACTGCCGGCGGTTGCGCCAAGCCAGCCAACCCAGCAGGGCCAGCACGAGCGCGATGAGGGGCAGCATCAGGCCGTTGATGGTTTCCCAGCCCGAGGTGTTCAGCAGCCGGCCCGACCCGAACGAGGCGACGGCCACGGTGCCGAACACCAGGAAATCGTTGAGTGCCTGCACCTTGGCGCGCTCGGGCGCGGTGTAGCAGTCGGTCACCAGCGCCGTGGCGCCGATGAAGCCGAAATTCCAGCCCACGCCCAGCAGGATCAGCGAGCCCCAGAAGTGCAGAAGTTCGAGGCCGGCCAGGGCCAGCAGGCCAGAGGTGCCGATCAACACCAGTCCGCACGCCGTGATGGCGGTCTTGCCGAAACGCGCGATCAGGTGGCCGGTGAAGAAGCTCGGCGCAAACATGGCGAGCACGTGCCACTGGATGCCCAGCGCCGCCTCGCCCACGGTGTGGCCGCAACCCACCATGGCCATCGGCGCGGCCGTCATGATGAAAGCCATCAGGCCGTAGGACACGATGCCCGCCGTGACGGCCACGACGAAGCCTGGACTGCGCGCGATCACTGCCAGCGGGCGCGCCGCGCCCACGACGGCGGACGCCTGGGGCGGCGGCATGCGCAGCATCAGCAGCAGCGGCAAGGCCAGCAGCGCCAGGCCCGCCTGCCCGAGGAAGCTGCCAGCGAACGGCGCCATGGGCCAGGCGTCGCGCGTCCAGATGACGACCTGCGGGCCGATGACCGCGGCGATCAGGCCGCCGATCATGATGCGCGAGATGACGGTGGCGCGCTGCGGCGGCGGCACCGCATCGCTGGCCGCGAAGCGGTAGCTCTGCACGCACGCGCCGTAGAAGCCAGCCATCGCCGTGCCCACGCAGAAGGTCTCGAAACTGCCCCACAGGACGCCCAATGCGGCGATGAGCCCGGACACCGAACCCAGCAGCGCCCCCAACGCATAGGCCGCGCGCCGGCCCAGACGACGCATCAGCAGGGCCGCAGGGATGGTCGACAGCGCCAGCCCCAGGTTGTAGAGGCTGACCGGCAGTGTGGCCAGCGAAGGGTTGCTGGCCAGCATCTGACCCACGATGCCGCCCAGCGAAATGATGATGGGTGGCGCGGCGCCGCCCAGCGATTGGGCGGCCATCAGCAGGCCCACATTGCGGCGGGCATCTGTCGCAGCGGGCGGTGGCAGCGAAGCAGGTGGCGTCATGAACGAATCAGGAATGAGGTGTCAGGCGAACCCACGCCGCAGCATGAGAACACCGGCAGGAAGACCTGCCGCACTTCCTGCCTTCGAGGAAGTGCCTTGATATTTTATTAGCTTATGCTAAATTAGATACATGTTAAATACAAGCTGCCATGATGGTTGACAAGAAAGACCAGTCGTTTCTACAGGACGGCGCGGCCAAGGCTGCGGCCATGCTGCGGACGGTCGGCAATGAGCATCGCCTGCTCGTTCTCTGCCTGCTGATCGAGCATGGCGAGATGACCGTCGGTGCCCTGCACGAAAACGTGGCGCTGAGCCAGTCCGCCTTGTCCCAGCACCTGGCCAAGATGCGCGAGGAAGGCCTGGTGACCTATCGGCGAGAGTCGCAGACCCTGCACTACCGTATCGACAACCCCGACGTGGCCAAGCTCATCGCCACGCTCAAGGCCATCTTCTGTCCCTGATCCACCCTCGG
Organism: Cupriavidus gilardii; assembly: GCF_008801915.1. GTDB lineage: Bacteria > Pseudomonadota > Gammaproteobacteria > Burkholderiales > Burkholderiaceae > Cupriavidus > Cupriavidus gilardii. Next base: position 227,676 of record NZ_VZOV01000006.1, on the reverse strand, counting down.
AGGCCATTGCCATGTCCCTGAAATCCATCTCGCCCCAAGCTGCCAGCGAACTCATGAACCAGGGTGCCGTTCTGGTGGACATCCGTGCGGCGGACGAACATGCCCGTGAGCGCATCGCGCAGGCACGCCATGTGCCGATGGACCGCTTGCGAAGCGGCGGCCTGCCGCTCGACGGCGCTTCGGCAATCATCTTCCACTGCCGCTCGGGCAACCGGACGCGGGTGAACGCCCCGACGCTGGGGGCATGCACGGCCTGCGAGGCCTACGTGCTTGAAGGCGGGCTGGACGCCTGGAAGAAGGCCGGCCTGCCCGTCGTGGCGGACGCCTCTCAACCCCTGGAGCTGCAACGGCAGGTGCAGATTGTTGCGGGGTCCTTGATCGTGCTGGGTGCCGTGCTGGGCGCCACGATTTCGCCATGGTTCCATGTGCTTTCGGGCTTCGTGGGCGCGGGGCTGGTCTTCGCCGGTGTCTCGGGGTTCTGTGGGCTCGCGCGCGTGCTGATGCGCATGCCCTGGAACCGCCGCGCGCTGGCCGGCTGAGTCTACGGGTGGGGAAGCGATTTCTTCACTCGGCCGCCGGTCGGCAAGAACATGCGACGGCAAGTTTTTAATTTTGAGTTAATTCGACCCGGACACCATCTGGCATGTGAGAACGACCCACAAACATCCGATCAAGGGAGCTTGGGCGACAACAGACGGGTCATACATTCAGCGAGGCAAAGACACCGTGAAGATCGAACCCTTCTTTGACGAGGACACCAGCACCTTCAGCTACATCGTGCTGGACACGAAAAGCGGTCAGTGCGCCATCATCGACAGCGTGCTCGGCTACGATCCTAAATCCGGCCGCACCTCGCGCGCCGGCGCGGACCGCATGGCCGAGCGCGTGCGGGAACTGGGGGCGAGCGTCCAGTGGATTCTGGAGACGCATGTGCACGCAGATCACCTGAGCGCCGCGCCGTATCTCCATTCGTGCCTGGGCGGCCGAACCGGCATTGGGGCGAACATCCGTACCGTACAGCAGGTGTTCGGCCAGCTCTTCAACGCCGAGCCGGCCTTCGCGCGTGACGGCCGGCAGTTTGATCGTCTGTTCGACGACGGCGAGACCTTCATGCTCGGCACGCTGCAGGTGCGGGCCATGCATACCCCCGGCCATACGCCCGCTTGCATGACCTATCTGGTCCAGGACAACGCCACACCTGAAGCGCCTGCCGCAGCCTTCGTGGGCGACACGCTGTTCATGCCCGACTATGGCACGGCGCGTTGCGACTTTCCGGGTGGCGACGCGCGCACACTGTTCCGCTCGATCGGCCGCGTGCTGTCGCTGCCGCCGGAGACCGTGCTCTACATGTGCCACGACTACCGCCCCGGGGGGCGCGAGCTTCAATGGAAGACCACCGTGGCCGAGGAGCGTGCGCACAACATCCATGTGCGTGACGGCATCAGCGAGGATGACTTCGCGGCCACGCGCGAGCAGCGCGACGCCACGCTGGCGATGCCCGTGCTTCTGCTGCCCTCCGTGCAGGTGAACATGCGGGCCGGCGAGTTGCCGCCTGCCGAATCCAACGGCGTCCACTACCTCAAGATTCCCATCGATGCCCTCTGAGAGCGGCACCGACCGGCTGAAAGGACAATTTCCGGGCAGGAGACCCTCATGGACATCAAAGCCTTGGACCAGGGACTGGCCGTCAGCGGCCAGATCGCTGCCACCGACCTGCAGGCCATCGCCGAGGCTGGCTACCGCTCGGTGATCTGCAATCGGCCCGATGGAGAAGCGGGCGATCAGCCCGGCTTCAGCGAAATCGAGCAGGCCGCCCAGTCACTGGGTATGGCGGCGACCTACCTGCCCGTCGAGTCCGGCAAAGTGACCGACCAGCAGGCCCAGGCCTTCGGGACGCTGATGACGCAACTGCCCGGCCCGGTGTTCGCCTACTGCCGCACCGGCACGCGCTCGGCCACGCTGTGGGCGCTGAGCCAGGCGCAGCGTCAGCCGTTGGCCTCCATCCTCGAAGCCGCGCGCGGTGCCGGCTACGACCTGTCCGGCGTGGCCCGGCGCATCGCCAACGGCGGGCGCACACCCACCGAAGTCGTGGACGCCACGCATGACATCGTGATCGTCGGCGCGGGCGCGGCGGGCATCGCGGTGGCGTCCAGCCTGCTCGCGCGCAAGCCGGACGCGGACATCGCCGTCATCGACCCGGCGGATGTGCACTACTACCAGCCGGGGTGGACGATGGTGGGCGCGGGCATCTTTCCGCCTGCGCACACGGCGCGCACGATGGCGAGCGTGCTTCCGCGCGGCGTCAAGTGGATCAAGATGGCCGTCGCCGCGTTCGAGCCCGAGCGCGACGCCCTCGTGCTCGATGGCTGCCGCGTCGTCAAGTACCAGCAGCTCGTGGTCTGCCCGGGCCTGAAACTCGACTGGAACGGCATCGAGGGCCTACCTGAAACACTGGGCCGCAACGGCGTCACCTCCAACTACCGCTACGACCTCGCGCCCTACACCTGGGAACTGGTGCAGAACCTCAAGAGCGGCCAGGCCCTGTTCACGCAGCCGCCCATGCCCATCAAATGCGCGGGTGCGCCGCAGAAGGCGATGTACCTCTCGGCCGATCACTGGAAGCGGCAGGGCGTGCTCAAGAACATCCACATCGAGTTCTGCAACGCGGGAGGCGTGCTCTTCGGCGTGCCGGACTACGTGCCCGCGCTCATGGAGTACGTGAAGGCTTATGGCATCGATCTGCAATTCAGCAACCAGCTCGTGGCCGTCGATGGCGCAGCGCATGAAGCCACCTTCATCCGCACGAACGCCGACGGCACCAAGGAGCGCGTCACCCGTCCATTTGACCTGCTGCACGCCGTGCCGCCACAGAAGGCGCCGGACTTCATCCGAGTGAGCCCGCTGGCGGACGCTGCGGGCTGGGTGGACGTGGACCCGTCGAGCCTGCGCCACAAGAAGTACGCCAACGTCTTCGCACTCGGCGACTGCACCAACACCACCAATGCCAAGACTGCTGCGGCCGCACGCAAGCAGGCGCCGGTGGTCGCGCACAACCTGCTCGCCGCCCGGAGCGGGTCCACGCGCCTGGCCAGCTATGACGGCTATGGCTCCTGCCCGCTCACTGTCGAGCGCGGCAAGATCGTGCTGGCGGAATTTGCCTACGGCGGCAAGCTGGCGCCTTCGTTTCCGAAATGGTTCATCGACGGCAAGCGGCCGTCATCGCTGGCGTGGCTGCTGAAGGAACGCATCCTGCCGCCGGTCTATTGGGACGGCATGCTCAAGGGCCGCGAATGGCTCGCGCATCCTGTCCTCTCGGACGGGTGAGCCGCCGCATGCGTCATCGCCGGGACATGGGAAACCGACGCTCATAGTGCGGGCGAAAGGAGGAGCGGCATTCGGCCCTCCGAGCCTCAACAGCGGCTATCCCTGCCAGGGGAGACTGTCCTTCGGGATGCGGGTGGTTATAACGGATACGTGCGTCCACTGTGATTTCCTGGCACTAGGCGAACAAGCGATCGTCCCGCCCCCTGCCGATGCTGACCCCAGGCGCAGCGCCGGTGTCTGCCGCGAGGCGGCCGAGACCTTCGCGTCACGACGATTCGAATATCCGGGCCGACTGTATTTGGATCTCGCCATCCAGACAGTCCACGGTCAAAGAGCGCGGGGCACCTCGAAAAACACTCTTAACTTTCGCTTAATCGAGGCTGACCATCATTCCCGTGATTCACATGCGACATTCATAAAAACAATGCTGAGGCAAGCCCTGATGGAACACTATCGCCAACACCAGTGGTTGGCATCGGAACCAATTCGGATGGTTGCGCGCCATTTCTGGAGCGCCCATGAATGAAAGCCTAGGGTTTCTCCTTGCTCTGAGCTTTATCGTCTCGCTGGCGGCTCTGGGCGCGTTGATCTGGTCCATCGTGACGCGCCAGATCCATGCGGGAAAGAAGGAGGCTTCGACCATATTTCTGGAGGGCGAGGCCGGCTCCCCGGATGATCCATCTTCATTCGATGAAGGGGCGGCCGAGCATCGATTCGACGCCTTGCGTGCCGGCGTCGACGCCCCGGGTCGGAACGTCGTACTGGTCCTGTCCATCGCTTCCTTCCTGTTCCTGATCGTTGGCTCGCTGTTCGGGATGATCGCCTCGCTGAAGTTGCACTGGCCCGACTGGCTGGCGAGTCAGGCGTTCACCACCTTCGGGCGCGCGCGCACCGTCCATCTGAATCTGGTCGCGTACGGCTGGCTGTCCACAGGGGGCATAGCGGTCGCGCTCTGGATCATCCCTCGCATGTTTCATACGCCCCTGCGAAGGCCCGCAATGGCGATGGTGGGCGCGGTGCTGTGGGCCCTCGGCGTGGCGGCCGGTGCCATTGCCATTGCCAATGGATGGAGCGACGGCCTGGAGTGGCTCGAAATCCCATGGCAGATCGACATCGTCCTGGCCCTCGGCGGCTTCTTCATCGCATGGTCCGCCATCGCGACGACCCGAAAACGCAACGTTCACCACATCTACGTCAGCGGCTGGTACTACCTCGCGGGACTGGCATGGTTCCCCATTCTGTTCTTCATCGCGAATATCCCGGGCCTGCATTCAGGCGTGCAGCAAGCCACCACCAACTGGTGGTTCGCGCATAACGTGCTTGGCCTCTGGCTGACACCGCTGGGGCTGGGTGCTGCCTATTACCTGATTCCCAAGATCATCGGCAAGCCGATCTATTCGTATAGCGTTTCGCTGCTGGGCTTCTGGGGCCTTGCCTTGTTCTACAGCCAGGTGGGTATTCATCACCTGATCGGTGGGCCCGTGCCGACGTGGGTGGTCACGCTGTCGATCGTGCACAGCGTCATGATGTTCATTCCTGTCATCGCGGTGGCGATCAATCAGCACGTGACGGTCGCGCAGAATTTCTGGGCGTTCAAGGAGTCCATGGCGCTGCGCTTCGTGTCCACGGGCGCATTGATGTACACGGCCGCATCCTTCCAGGGATCGCTGGAGGCTGTACGGGCCATCAACTCGATCACCCACTTCACGCACTACACGGTGGGGCATGCGCACCTGGGAGCTTACGCATTCGTCTCCATCGTGCTGTTCGGCGCCTTCTACTATCTCTTGCCCTACCTGACGGGCAAGAACTGGCCCTGTCCGCGACTCATCGCCATCCACTATTGGCTGACGGTCCTGGGTTTTCTGATCTATTTCCTGTCATTGACCATCGGCGGTTTCCTGCAAGGCATGTCGCTGCTCGATCCACAGACCAGTTTCGCTGACATCACCCGCAACATCGTGCCGTATCTCGAAGGTCGATCGGTGGGCGGCGGCATGATGACGCTGGGACACTTCGTCTTTGCCTTCCATGCGATGGCCCTACTCTGGTCGAAACGGCGAGGTGACGCATGAACCGGCTGATTCCATTGTTCGTCGGCGCTGTCGGAATCTTGGTGTTCGCGACCGTCATGCTCGTGGTGCTCCCCGGCCTGCAGGTCCGTACGGTCCAGGCACCTGCGCAGTTGCAGAACTACACGATCGAACAGCTAAGAGGCCGTGCGCAGTACGTGGCCAATGGCTGTGTCTACTGTCACAGCCAGCAGCCTCGTTCGAGTGGCCAGACGCTGGCGGATCAGGCCCGGGGCTGGGGAAGGCCGTCCACGCCGGGCGACTACGCCTACGACGCTCCCCAACTGCTCGGGACGATGCGCACCGGCCCCGATTTGCTGAATGTCGGGGTGCGCCTGCCGAGCCGGGACTGGCAATTGACCCACCTGTACCAGCCCAGGGCCATCTTCGACTGGAGCATCATGCCTTCGTACCCCTTCCTCTTCGAGGTCAAGGAGAAGGCCGCGCCCGGCGAGGTCGTGGTCAAGTTGCCGCAGGAGTACCGTCCCGCGGACGGGAAAGTGGTGGTGGCCCGACAGGAGGCGCTCGACCTGGTCGCGTACCTGTTGAGCCTGGACCGTTCCTACCCCGTCAGCGCCAAAGAGGCGACATTGCGTGATCGTGGCTACGATCCGAAAACTCAGAAGGGCCCGCGTCAATGAGGGGCGAGATGAAATCCGAGCTGAGCGGCAAGGGGCGTCGTGTTCAAGACGTAGACCCGACATTCGACCCCTGGGAGCAATCGCGTCCCATTCCCTTGTTTGTGCTGGCCATCTTCCTGGCGCTGGCGATCTGGGGCGCTTTGAGCTACATCGCCGACCTGGCGCCGAATCGCGGGGCGGCGATTGGCGGGACCGTTGCGCCGAAGCAGCAGGCGCCCGCAGTTCCCGATGACGCGCCGGTGCTCGTCTTTCAGGGCAACGACATCGTCTGGGCCTGCGCGTCATGTCACGGCGACCACGGTGCTGGCGCGGGGCTGACGCCCGCGCTGGCCGGCCTGTCCGAAGCCTACATCGCGAAGCAACTCCACGACTTCGCTACCGGAAGCCGCCCCAACGAGTCCATGCGGTACGTGGCCAGTGCAATGAGCGCCGAGGAGATCGGGCAAGTCTCGGCCTATTACGCTGCGCTGCCGCACGTTGCCGGGCCGCCCGTCGATCTGGGCGGAGACGCGGCGCGTGGAGAGGCACTGAGCCGAACGGGCGACTGGAAAAAGGATATCCCGGCGTGCGTGACCTGTCATGGCCAGCAGGGTGAGGGTGTCGGCGGCCATTTCCCTGCGCTGGCGGGTCAGCAGCCCGAGTACATCTTCCACCAGTTGGTCTCATGGAAAGGCGGCCATCGCCACAATTCGCCGCAATCCTTGATGGATGACATCGCGTCGCGCATGTCGGACCAAGACATGCGCGATGTGGCTCAGTATTTCGGATCTTTGCGTCCGGGCAGCAAAGGAGGCAATCATGACGAACAACGGTGATCGCCGCTCTGCGCACACGGGGACACTCCGGCGTGCCGGTTATGCTGCGGCGCTGGGTCTCCTGCTGTTTTCGGCAGGTTACGGCGTCTACGAGAGCGGCGTGATGGGGTATCTGTACAGCGCGATCAGCGGCAAAACGGTCACGATTCCTTCGGCCGCGCCCTATTCGAGAGCAGATATGGAAGCTGCTCGCAAGGCCTACGCAAAAGACGCCAAGGCGTCTCCGCCCGGTATGCCCGTCGGTGCGGACGGCTACTACCTCCCGCCTGCGGAGGATGACATTCCGAAAGGACCCTATGGCGATGCCATCCGGCGAGGAATGAAAATCTTCACCGACACTGGCGCCATGGTCAAAGACCACGTGGGCAATTCGCTGGCCTGCGCGAACTGCCACCTCGACTCGGGACGGCGAGAGAATGCCGCACCGATGTGGGCGGCCTATGCGTCCTACCCCGCTTTTCGCAGCAAGACCGGGACCATCAGCACGCTCGAAGACCGGATCATGGGCTGTTTCACCTATTCGATGAACGCCCAGGCGTCGTCCTCCGGGAAACCGCCGCCCGCTGGCAGCGATGTGTACCGCGATCTCATGACCTATATGGCCTGGATGGCCGATGGGCTGCCCGCCGGCAACAAGCCGCGCGGAGCGCTCTATCCCAAGGTGCCGAAACCAAAGGACGACTACGACGTGGGCCGAGGTCTGGCGGTCTATCAACAAAATTGCGCACTGTGCCATGGTCCTGATGGACAGGGCACGCGGGAGGAAAACGGCAAGATGAGATTTCCCCCGCTTTGGGGACCCGAGTCGTACAACTGGGGCGCCGGCATGGCCCGCATCGATACTGCAGCGGGCTTTATCTGGGCGAACATGCCGCTTGGAAAGCCATACAGTCTGACAGAACAGGAGGCCTGGGACGTGGCGGCATTCATCAACAGCCACGAACGCCCCAAGGACACACGCCAGACCGGAACCGTGGCTGAGGCGCTGGAGAAATACCACGAAGGTGAGCAAAGCTACTACGGGAAGGTCGTGGGCGGAAAACTGCTTGGGGTTGGAACGGATGCCAAGAGCGGACCGTAGTTCCGGTGGGGATTTCGACTATGAGCAGGCCCGTGTGGCGGGCCGGATGGTGTTTTTCGTAGACGGGCTTTGGTGCGTGAGCTGTGCGATGGCCTTGCAGCGCGTCCTGCAGCGTGTGCCCGGCGTGGTCTCGGCGACGGTGAATTTCACCTCCGGTTCGGCGCTGGTGACCTGGGTCCCGGAGTCGATCGACTTCCCCTTGCTGCTGCGAAAGGCCGAGGGTCTGGGCTACGCACTGTCCCCGTTGAAAGGCAGCGACGAGCTGGAAGCGGCCCTGCAGCGGCAGGCCAGGAAGATCCGCTTGCAGTTGACCGTCGCGGTCGTCTTCGGGATGTGGAGCATGCTGGGCTCATGGGTGCTTTACCTGAACGCCGACGAGGCGGCGGCGCTCGTCATCGCCTGGGCCAGCGTCGTAGCAAGCCTTCCCGTCGTCGGATATTCGGCGTGGGATTTCTACCGCGCCGCCGCCCGTTCGCTGCGCGCCGGGATCGCAGGGATGGACGTCTTTGCCTCTGTTGCTGTCCTTGGCTCCCTCTTTGTGTCGGTCGGGTCCCTGGCCATGGGGTCCGTGGCGATTTACACCGACGCCGCCACCATGTTGATCACTTTTCTGCTGATCGGAAGATTGATCGAAATCCATGCCCGGCAGGAGAGCGGACTTGCCGTACAAGCATTGCGCAGCCTTGCGCCGGAAACCGCGACGAAGCTGACTTCTGCCGGCGGCGAAAAGGCCGAGAGCACCGTCCTGCTGGCAGAGCTCGCGCCCGGTGATACCGTTTTGATACGCGCCAACGAGCGCATCGCGGTCGATGGCATCGTCGTAGCGGGACAGTCGGCCGTCGATCTCTCGCTGCTGCAAGGCGAGTCCGCGCCTCGCAGCGTTCAGCCTGGCGAACGGGTCTTCGCCGGGTCCGTGAACCTGCGCGGACCTCTGACGGTCCACGTGACCGCCGGTGCGGGGGACCGACGATTGGACGTGCTCGGCCTGCGCATGCTTGAGCTGTTTGGCGCTCGTTCGTCGTTGTCCGAGACGGCCGAGCGCTTCGTCCGGATACTGCTCCCGGTCGTGGTGACGGCATCTCTGCTCGCCTTCGTCCATTACCTGTGGAACGGCTCAAGCGCAGACCAGGCGTTGCTCGGTGCGCTGAGCCTTCTGGTCGCAGCCTGCCCTTGCGCGGTCGGTCTGGCGATGCCGCTGGCCTACGCCTTTACCTGCCGCGAGGCCGCGCGGCGCGGCGTCCTCCTGAGAGACTCCGCGAGCGTCGAAGCGCTCGCCAGGGCAAGGATCATGGCGTTCGACAAGACCGGCACATTGACGTGCGGTCAGATGCGTATCGTCAGCATCCAGACGCGGCACGGGGGGGCCGAACAGGACCTCATCGACCTTGCGGCAAGGGCCGAGGCCGGCGTCGCGCACCCCATTGCACACGCGGTGGTCCTCGCGGCCCGGCAGTCTGGAATGAGCAGCGCGTGCGAGCCCGACGGATGCCAGGTGACGGCGTGCGCGAAAGGCGTGACGATGCATGTCCCCGGCGGCGAGACCGTGTGGGTGGGTGAAAGGCATTGGCTGCTCGCCGCGGGAGTCGAGGGCATGCCGCCGGAAGATGGCCTGCCAGGGCTGGTACACGTAGCCAATGGCCGGGATTGGCTCGGCTCCTTGCGTCTGCAGGATGCCCCTCGCGACGACGCCCGTTCGTCACTGCAGCGGTTACGTGCGCAGGGATTGAAACTCTGGTTGCTGACCGGGGATTCCAGCGCAGCGTCCGAACGCCTGACGGCTGACCTGGGCATAGACTTCGACCGGGTCGAGGCCGATTGCTCTCCGGAAGAAAAAGCCGACATCGTGGCAAAGAGCCCAGCGCCTGTCGCATTCGTGGGCGACGGCGCCAACGATGGCCTGGTCCTGGCCCAGGCAGCCTGCGGAATCGCCATCCCAGGATCGAGTTCCGTGGCTGTTTCCGCAGCCGGGGTGGTGATCGCGCACGGCAGCGTGGGCGCTGTCGTCGAGACCCGTGAGTTGGCTCGCAAGTTTGATCGCATCGTCCGGCAGAATCTCGCATTTTCCGTCGTGTACAACCTCGCCGTGATTGTCGTGCTGTTCGAAGCAGGCGTGACGCCCTTTGCCGCCGCGCTCGCCATGCTGGCCAGCAGCGCGTCGGTGCTCCTGAACACCTGCAGGCTGCTGCAGGGCCGCGTCGTCTGTGACAAGTCGATGCAGGCCAAGCCGGCTGCGTCCTGAAAGGAGCACTGGAATGCTCAGGCTGTGAGCAGGCTTGCGCGGTGGCGAAATGCCGCGACCTTGGCGTTTGCCGGTAGCGCACATGCGTTGACGTTCGCCCCGGATCCGTTGCCCCAGTGGTCGCTGCCCATCGTTCAAATCCTCGCGCTGGCGGTGCTGGCACGCGCCAGCTTTGCCGCCGAGCGCGGCCGGCAGGCATTCCTTCGCGGATGGGCGTTCGGCTTCGTCAATTTTGCGGTCGGCTTGTACTGGCTGTTCATCAGCATCCATGACTACGGTGGTTTGTCCGCGCCACTGGCCGGTGCGAGCGTCGTGGCGCTGTCTGCCTTTCTCGCGCTGTTTCCCGCTCTTGCCTGCGCGATCAGCAAGTGGCTGCAGTCTCGCACTCGGCGGGGAGCAGCGCTGTCACAAGTGCTGGTCTGGTCAGCTGTCTGGGCCGCCTCGGAATGGCTGCGCGGCGTGCTGTTCTCGGGCTTTCCGTGGCTGAACATTGGCTACGCCCATGTGGACAGCCCCTTGGTCGGCTGGGCGCCGTTGCTGGGCGTGCATGGCGTCGCGCTGCTCGCGGCGTGCGCCTCGGGGACCGTGGCGTTCCTGTCGCGTCCGGCCGCGGCTTCCATGCGCTCGAACGTGTCTTTGCTGGCGACGGTGCTGATCCTGATCGCCACGGGATGGACACTTACTCGCCTCGATTGGTCGACGGCCGAAGGCGAGCCGCTGCATCTGAGGCTAGTGCAGGGAAACATCGATCAATCGCAGAAGTTCGACCCGACCCTGCTTGAAGACGGCATCGCCAGTCACTTGCGGCTGGCCGCACAGCCACCGGGCCCCGGAGAGCCGCATCCGGACCTGATCGTCTTGCCAGAGACCGTCGTGCCCGTATTCCAAGACCAGCTCGACCCGATGATTTGGAAAACCTGGCTCGACGTAGCGGCGAACCAGCGCAGCACGATCGCGATGGGCGTCCCTTTGCACAGCATGGCGGCCGACGGCAGTTCGCGCTACACCAACAGCGCCATCGGCTTCGACTCCGGCACGCCGTTGCAGCAGCTTGTCGACGCCTCCGTGCCGCTACGCTACGACAAGCACCACCTCGTGCCCTGGGGCGAATATGTACCGGCTGGGTTCGAGTGGTTCACGCGGATGCTGAAAATGCCGCTGGGTGACTTCGATCGTGGAGCCCCGGTCCAGAGACCATTCTCGGTGAATGATCAGCATTTGGCGTTCAACATTTGCTACGAGGATGTTTTCGGTTCCGAGCTGCTCCCGTCGCTCCTGCCGACCCCAGGCGCAGGACCCGGCGCGAGCGTGCTCGTGAACTTGAGCAACCTCGCTTGGTTCGGCCAGACCTGGGCGCTTCGCCAGCATCTGCAGATCGGGCGGTTGCGCAGCATCGAGACCGCTCGGCCTATGGTGACCTCCACGAATACAGGCATCACGGCCTCGATCGATCCGAAAGGACGGGTCGTTGCCGCTCTGCCGCCACATCGGCCGGGCGTGTTGTCCGCGACCGTACAAGGCATGAGCGGCCTGACGCCGTATGTTCGCTATGGCGACCAGCCGGTCCTGTTGCTGGTAGGGATAGTATTGGCTGCTCTCGTACGGCGCCCGACCCCACGGTAGTCGCAAGAGCGGCAGCCGCACGAGCACCGCCATGCGCCTGATCCCTGGCGGATGCCTACTCCGAAGTCAGGCGCTGGATCGAACGAAGGCGAACCACATCAGCACGCCTGCGTCCATTGGCTGTGACCGCGCTATCCCTGGCAGGGTCCGAACCTACGGTTTTGAATCCAAGCCACGCCCTGCAGGCCTAGCTTGACCTTTTTTGGGTGCGGGGTCGGTGGGCACGAGAAATTTCGCAACCAGGCCTCCGCCTTCCCGGGGTTCGAGATTCAGGGCCCCACCAAATCTCTCTGCAATGGCCCGAACGATCGAAATGCCCAGGCCCGCCCCGTCCTTGCTCTTTCGGCCCTGATCACCGCGCCAGAAACGTTGGCCAATTTGGCATGCCTGCTCGGCAGTCAGCCCGGGGCCACGGTCCGACACGCTAATCACACACTGCTGTGCATTCGGATCCAGGAACACGCCCACCTCGATGGCCGTATCTCGCGGCGAATAGCGCATCGCGTTGTCAACCAGATTGCGAACCGCCGTTTCCAGCATCGACTTGGGCACCGGGGTTCCGATGTCCTCGCCGCTGACGTTCAACGACAAGCGCTCTTTTTCTGCGGCCTTCCACTGTTCCAGCACGCCGCCGACGGAAGCGACCACCGAAGTGCAACCATCCGCCTTGTCGGCAGACGTCTCGGCGCGGGCCAGTATCATCATCTGGTCCAAGGTGCGCCTCAGCCGCTTCACGCCTTCCTCTGCACTGGAAAGAGAGGACGCCACCTCGTCGCCTTCACTGATCCGGGCCACCTGCAGGTGCGTATCGATCACGGTCAACGGCGTGCGCAGCTCGTGCGCCGCGGCGTCGGTGAATGCCCGTTGGCTGGCGAGTGTCCGTGCCAGGCGCTTGAGAAGCCCATTCATTGCGTCCAGAACCGGGCGCAGTTCCGAGGGTGAATGGTTGACGGCGATCGGGGACGTGTCGTCCGCGTGTTTGTCGCGCAATTGCTGCGACAGAGCCTCCAGGGGGGCGAGCCCCCGTCCGATGCCGATCCAAAGGGCAGCCAGGCCGCCCAGGAAGGCAATCAAGAAGGGCACGCCAGCCACGCTTAGCAATTCGTTGATCAGCATATCCCGCTGATCCACGCGATCCGCCGTCGTGATCTGGTAGCCATTGGCACGAAGAACGTAGACCCTCCACTGATGTCCCAAAACGTCCCGCGTGCTGAAGCCGGCCGGCAGTGACTCGAACTCCGAGTGAGGTCCGGTGGTCGTTCGTGCCAGGATCTCTCCCTGCAAAGACCGGATTTCGCATGCGATGCCCTCCTTGCCGCTGACGCGCACCGCCTCGGTGAAGTCGTTGGACGCTGCATTCGGAGCCAGCGCGGCGCGTTCAAGAAGCCCCGACACCATGCGTGCCGACATGGCAAGACGACCGTCGAGGGTCCGGTCGAGATTGGAATGAACGCCGCGCATCATCCAGCCGGCGGCAGCGCCCCACAGAACCAACAGCGAAATGCCGGCGATCAGAACGGCGCGCAGCCGCAGGCTCATGATGCAAGCCTCCAGCCCAGCCGATAGCCGAGCCCACGGACCGTCTCGATGGCTTCGGCGCCGAGCTTGCGGCGGATGTTGTGGATATGCACATTCAGCGCGTTGCTGCCGATCTCTTCCCCGAGGCCGTACAAGCGCTCGTTGAGCATGTCGGGCGGGACCCACCGGCCATCGGCGTTGGCGAGATGGGCCAGCAGATCGACCTCGCGGCGCGACAAGGAGACGGGCTCGCCCTGGAACCAGGCCAGCCCGCTCTCCGGCTCCAGCCGCAGGGGACCGGCCGAGATGACCTGGGCCGCACGGCCTTGCGTGCGTCTGACCAGCGCATGCAACCGGGCTGCGAGTTCACGCAGGTCGAACGGTTTGATCATGTAGTCGTCGGCACCTTCATGCAGCCCTTTGAGCCTGTGTTCGATGGCGTCCCGCGCCGTGAGGATCAGGACGGGCAATTGAGGTTCGACGGCCCGCATGCTGGCCAGCAACTCCATGCCGTCCCGGTCAGGCAGCCCGAGATCGAGCACCAGGGCATGGAAGGTGTCTTCCGCATGCGTGGCTTCGGCTTCTTCTGCGGTGCCGACGTGATGCACCGCGATGCCGTGCTTGTGCAGACCGGCCACGATCCCCCGTCCGATCAGTTTGTCGTCTTCCACCAACAGTATTCGCATGGCGCCTACCAACCTGAATTTGCTTGTTTGACACGCTCATGTTAGGCCAGAAATGACAGCAAGGTAGGACGCAAGTTCCCGCTAATTCTCAGTTAATCGGGAGAAGACATGATTTTGAAGATTGCCCCTTGAGGGCGCACCTTCCAGGGATGCCCATGTGCATGAACTATGACCCGGCCCATGCTTGAAGCTCTCGATCTCGCGGGCGTTCGCGGGGAGCGCCGCCTGTTTGACCATTTGACTTTCCGGATCGTGCCGGGCGAGTGCCTGTCGGTGCACGGCGAGAACGGCAGCGGGAAGACCACGCTATTGCGAACGCTTGCAGGGTTCGCTACGCCTGCTGCTGGCAGAGTCTTGTGGAAAGGAAAGCCGCTGCGCAACCAGTGGAGTGAATACCAACGCGAACTGGTTTACAACGGCCATGGCATTGGACTCAAAGAAGACCTGAATGCCTTGGACAACCTGCTTGCCGCGGCCGCCATCGCTGGTGAGCCGGTCACCACGGAATGCGTGGAATCAGCGTTGGACGAAGTTGGCTTGGCCGAGCACAGGCACTTGCCGTTCCGGATGTTGTCACAAGGCCAAAAGCGTCGTGCAAGCCTGGCTCGATTGCTCCTCTACAGGAGGAAGTTGTGGATTCTCGATGAGCCCTCCACAGCGCTGGACCAATTCGGTGCGCGATGGCTTGGTGAACTGATCCATCGGCACCAGTCACGCGGCGGCATGGTCGTTCTGACGAGTCACCAGGAGCTGGCCTTGAAAACTTCTCAGACCGTCCGGATGGGGGCATGAGCCGGCCCCTCGTTGCCAATCCGGTATTTGTCGTGATGCGCCGGGACTTGAAGCTCGCCTTGCTCCGAAGGTCAGACGCGCTGATACCTCTTTGCTTCTTTGTCGTGGTCGTCAGTCTGTTTCCATTGGGTATCGGCCCCGAGCGCGAAATGCTCCGACGGATCGCTCCGGGCGTCCTGTGGGTATCGGCGTTGCTGGCCAGCATGCTTTCGCTCAATCGCCTGTTCGAGCAGGATCACGCCGATGGCACGCTGGAGCAGATGATGCTGTCGCCAGCGCCGTTGGCCATGTTGGTCGTCGGCAAGATCGCGGCGCATTGGCTGTTGTCCGGTTTGCCCTTGGCCTTGCTTGCGCCCGCGCTGGCATTGCAGTTCGACCTGCCTGCCTTGTCCCTCTGGATTTTGACCGCATCGCTCGTTATCGGTACGCCGGTGCTCAGCCTCATCGGCGCCGTCGGCGCGGGGCTGACGCTGGGCGTACGCGCAGGGGGTGTCCTCGTTGCTGTGCTGGTGCTGCCGCTCTACATCCCGGTGCTGATCTTCGGTGCCGGCGCGGTCGATGCGTCGATCATCGGTCAGGGAGCGTCGGCCAACCTCTCTTTGCTCGCCGCCGTGTTCGTCTTGGCGGCGTTCTTCACGCCATTCGCAGCGAGTGCATCGCTGCGCATCGCACTGGAGTACTGAGGAGCGAAGCGTATGGTCAACTGGTTCAAGTTTTCATCTCCCAAGGCGTTCTACCCACTCGCGGGGAAGCTCGTCCCTTGGCTCGGCGTGACCGCCGCGGCGCTGTCGCTCGCGGGCGTCTATGTGGGGTTCTTCTTGGCACCCACCGACGCCCAGCAGGGAGAGGGGTATCGCATCATCTTCCTGCACGTGCCGGTTTCATGGATGTCCATGGTCATCTATCTGGCGATGGCGTTCTGGGCCGGCATTGGCCTGGTGTTCAACAGCCGCCTGTCGGCAATGATGGCCTCGGCGCTGGCCCCCACGGGTGCACTGTTCACCTTCCTTTCTCTGTGGACCGGCGCCTTGTGGGGAAAGCCGATGTGGGGAACCTGGTGGGTCTGGGATGCGCGGCTGACCTCTGAACTAGTCCTGCTGTTTCTGTACATCGGTTTCATCGCACTCCAGTCGGCGATCGAAGATCGTCGCCGTGCCGACCGGGCAGGCGCCGTGCTGGCACTGGTCGGCGTGGTGAACATCCCTGTGATCTATTTCTCCGTGCAGTGGTGGAACACCTTGCACCAGGGCGCCTCGGTATCGCTGACTCGTTCGCCCTCCATGGCGACGGTCATGTTGTTGGGCATGCTGATCATGGTTCTTGCGGCCTGGGCTTACACGGCTGCGGCGGCGCTGGCGCGTGTGCGCTGCATCATCCTGGAACGCGAACATCACGCCGGCTGGCTGCAGGACATCGAGGAGGTGAAGCGATGAACTGGGCCAGTGTGGGTGAGTTCCTGGCGATGGGCGGATATGGCGTGTACGTTTGGGGATCCGTCCTGACGACGGTGGTGTTGCTCTGGACTGAATGCCGAATGCTCCGGCGCCGGCGCCGAGCAGCGCTATGGCGCATCCAGTCGGAATTGCTGGGCAAGGAGGCGCGGCGTGAAGCCACGAAATAGACGCATCGCACTCATCGTCGCCGGGCTATCCGCCCTCGGCATCGCCACCGCGCTGGTGCTCAATGCCTTTCAGAGCAACCTTGTGTTCTTCTTCACGCCCTCGCAGGTCAGTGCCGGGGAGGCACCACTGGAGCGCACCTTTCGAGTCGGCGGCATGGTGGAACGAGGTAGTCTGAAGCGCCAGCGTGGTGAGCTTGCCGTGCAGTTCGTCATCACCGATACGGTCAAAGCAATCCCGGTCACGTATTCGGGCATCTTGCCTGACCTGTTCAGTGAAGGAAAAGGGGTGGTTGTTCAAGGACGGCTGGACAGTGCCGGCCTCTTTCGCGCCGAGGAGGTGCTGGCCAAGCACGACGAGAACTACATGCCGCCCGAGGCCCAGCATGCGCTGGACGAAGTCCAGAAGAAGCCGGCTTCAAGGAAGCCTTGACCCATGATTCCAGAAATCGGCCACCTCGCCCTCATCGCTGCCTTGTTCGTGGCACTCGCTCAAGGTGTTCTTGCCCTGGCCGGCGCGGCGCGAGCCAACCTCACCTGGATCGCGTTCGCCCGCCCCGCTGCACGCGCTCAATTCCTGTTGGTGATGGTCGGTTTTGCCGCGCTCACCTGGGCCTTTGTCGCGAAGGACTACTCGGTCGCCTACGTCGCTCAAAACTCCAATTCTCAGCTCCCGCTGGGCTACAGAATGGCCGCGGTCTGGGGCGGACATGAGGGTTCGCTCCTGCTCTGGCTGCTGATGCAGACCGGCTGGGCCTATGCGGTCAGCCGGTTGTCGAAACAGCTTCCGGATGCCATGGTGGCGCGCGTTCTGGGCGTGCTCGGCCTGGTGACGGCCGGCTTCCTGCTGTTCGTCCTGTTGACCTCCAATCCCTTCGAGCGACTTTTCCCGGTACCGCAAGATGGATGGGATCTGAATCCGCTCCTGCAGGATATCGGCTTGATCTTTCATCCACCGCTGCTTTACATGGGGTACGTCGGATTTTCGGTGGCCTTCGCATTCGCGATTGCTGCATTGCTTGCCGGACAACTGGACTCGACGTGGGCACGCTGGTCTCGTCCCTGGGCCACCGCAGCCTGGGCAAATCTGACGGTCGGAATCGCCTTGGGGAGTTGGTGGGCCTACTACGAGTTGGGCTGGGGGGGCTGGTGGTTTTGGGACCCGGTCGAGAACTCGTCGTTCATCCCCTGGCTGGTGGGCACCGCCTTGATCCACTCTTTGGCGGTGACGGAAAAGCGGGCCAGTTTCAAGAACTGGACGGTGCTGCTCTCGATCGGCGCATTTTCTTGCTCGCTTTTGGGTGCCTTTCTGGTGCGCTCGGGCGTACTGACTTCTGTGCATGCATTTGCCACCGATCCGCGACGCGGGTTATTCATTCTGATTCTGCTGACGGTCATTGTGGGCACGTCGCTCGCTTTGTTCGCATGGCGAGCCCCTAAGGTCGGCATGGGAGGACGGTTCGACATGGTCTCCAGGGAGTCCTTGCTGCTGGTCAACAATGTGCTGTTGGTCGTCACTGCCGGCGCTGTCGCGCTCGGTACGCTGTACCCACTGCTCGTCGATGCGCTGGGCCTGGGCAAGCTCTCCGTGGGGCCGCCATACTTCAATGCGGTGTTCGTGCCATTGATGATCCCCGCGTTGCTTCTGATTGCGGTAGGACCCGCCGCCAATTGGAAGGCCGCCCAGTTCGGTGCCATCTTCAGGCAGTTGCGCGTGCCGATGATTGCTGCACCCCTGGTGGGCCTGACCGCCCCGTTCGTGCTGGGGCACTGGTCAGCTTCTGCGGCGTTGGGCTTGATGCTCGCCACGTGGATTGCGGTGTCGGTGGTGACGGGCATCTTCGGCCGAATGCGCGCCACCCGCGGCGGGTTGCGTGCCCAGCCACGCAGTTGGCTTGGGATGCATATGGCGCATCTGGGCATCGCGGTATTCGTGACTGGCGTGACCATCGTCAGTGGGTATGAGACCGAGCGAGACGTTCGATTGGCCCAGGGCGAGTCCGTCAGCATCGGCGGCTACGACCTCACTTTGATCGGCGTCAGAAGCACGCGGGGGCCCAACTACGTGGCGCAGATAGGCGATATCGAACTGTCGCGCGACGGCAAGGTCTTGCGTCGGCTGCATCCGGAAAAGCGCAATTACCCGGCCTCGCAGATGCCGATGACCGAGGTGGCGATCGATGCAAACGGACTGCGCCACGTCTACGCGGCGCTCGGCGAACCGCTCGGCGACGGTGTTTGGAGCGTTCGTGTCTACCACAAGCCATTCGTTGACTGGATCTGGATCGGCTGCATCCTGATGGCGCTTGGCGGTGGCTTGGCCATCAGCGATCGTCGATACCGTCTGAAGCCTCGCCGTCAACACGTCGCTCCGCCATTGCCCGAGGCCGCATCATGAACCGTTTCCTATGGCCGCTGCTCGGATTCCTTGTCTTGGTGTCGTTCCTCGCAGTGGGCCTGACGCTCAAGCCCAGCGAGGTGCCATCGCCCTTGATCAACAAGCCCGCGCCGCGCTTCAGCCTTCCGCAACTGCAAGCTCCGGACCTGACCTTCTCATCCGAGAGCATGATCGGGAAAGTTTGGGTACTGAACGTGTGGGCTTCCTGGTGCGCGCCCTGTCTTGAGGAGCATCCTGTCATCACCGAATTGGCCAGCAGGCATGCTGTTTCGGTGGTCGGCATGAACTACAAGGACACGCCCCAGAACGCCATCGCCTGGCTACGGCGCAATGGCAATGCCTTTGAAACGACGGTCTCCGATGCGCATGGGGCGGTCGGCATCGACTTCGGGGTGTACGGCGTGCCGGAAACCTATGTGATCGATAAGGCAGGCATCATTCGCTACAAGCACACCGGGGCGATTGACGCGGGGGAAATGCGCGGCGAGCTGCTGCCGCTGGTGCGGGAGCTTGAGAAATGATTCTCTGGCGGGTGGCATTGTTTTTCTTTCTGTTCACGGCTCCGGTCTGGGCCAGCGACCAAGCGGCCGAGGACCGAATGCTGGGCATTGCATCCGAGTTACGTTGCCTGGTTTGCCAGAATGAATCGATTGCAGCTTCGCAGGCCGATCTTGCCGCTGACTTGCGCCAACAGATCCGCGAGCAGATCCGTGCCGGCAAGAGCGATGACGACATCCGGACTTATATGGTCGAGCGATACGGCGATTTCGTGCTCTATCGCCCGCCCTTGAAGCCGACAACGATGTTGCTTTGGTTTGGCCCGTTCGTGGTGCTTGCCTTGGGCATTGTGGTCTTGGTCATGAATCTGCGCAGCCGAAACCGCAAGCCGAAGCATGCTGCACTCAATGAAGAGGAGCGCAGACACGCGGACGCGCTGCTGGCTCCGCCACACAATGTACTGGACGAAACATGAGCATCGTTTTCCTGACTCTGGCGTCGGTGCTCGTGGGAGGCGTCTCGATATGGCTTTCTTTCGTTCTCTGGCGAGGGGGACATGGTGCGAGCGACCAAGTTGCCCCTGAAAGCGTGAACGTCGCGGTACTGCGCGATCAATGGGCGGAGTTGGAGAGAGACCACATCAATGGCACGTTGTCGGCCAATGAATTGGCCGATGCAAGATCTGATCTTCAGCGGCGAGCGCTGAATGAAACTGCTGCTCCTCCGTTGAAATTGGGGCCGCCTGCTGGAAGCAAGCGGGCAGCGATCACTGTCGCCATTCTGCTGCCGATCGCGACAGCGCTCACCTATTCGTACCTGGGAAATCCGGCCGCCACGGACCCGTCACAGGTTCGCAGCGCGAGCATGACGACGCAAACCGATGTGCAAGCAATGGTGGCCTCTCTTCAGGCACGGCTGGCCCAGCACCCCGATGATCCTGGAGGCTGGCTCATGCTGGCGCGTTCCTACCGTTACTTCGGCGATCATGAGCAAGCCGTCAATGCCTTCACCCACGCCAATGAGCTGGTCCAGAACGATCCACAGGCGTTGGCGGAGTACGCGGAGTCGCTGTCCAGAATCCGTGGCTCCGGTTTTGAGGGAGAGCCCACTCGTCTGCTTGAGCGCGCCTTGTCGCTCGATCCCAATGCAGCCCTGCCTCTGACTCTGGCCGGCGCTGCTGCGGTGCAGCGCCGGGACTATCAAACGGCCATCGCGCACTGGGAGAAGCTGCTCGGGATGATGCCCCCCGATTCCGAGGCGGCGAAAGTCGTCGCGGCCGGGATTGAACGGGCCCGGACGGAGCAGGCGGAACTCGCCCATGGTCGATCACCAGAGCCAAGCGCAAAGCCTTGATGGCATCCCCGTCCCCCACGGGCCATTGGGGGGACCTTTAGTTTCGCTTAATCGGGTCATCGCATGATCCAGGCAGCTTTGCTTGGAGGACTCGGATTTGGCTTTTTATCGGCGCATCGTAGCGATCTTTCTCCTGTGTGGTTGTGCGGTCGGCAGTGCGTGGGCGGACGGCCTTTTTCCCTCCTGGGGCCGCAGCGAGCGGCAATTTCTGGACGTTGCCGAAGTTCTCAAGCTGGACGCTGTGCAGCAGCAGGGCGATTCGTTCTCGGCCGCTGGACACGTTGCCGATGGCTACTACGTTTATCGCCATGCCATCAAGTTGGTCGATGCGCAGGGCCATGAAGTCAGCCTGACGCTTCCGGCAGGAACAGCCAAACACGACGAATTCTTTGGCGATACGGAAATCTATACGGGCGATGCCCTCAATCTGCGCTTTCCCGCCACCGCCCCCGGCCCGCTGACACTGCATTGGCAAGGGTGCGCGGAGGCAGGTATCTGCTATCCGCCGCAGACCATGAATGTGGCATTGCCGGCAGTGGTGGCCGGCACATCCCCGACCGGCAATGACTCCGTACAGCGGAGTTCGGCTTTGACCTCCACCAACACAGTCAGCTTGGGCGGAGCTACCGAGGTGGCAGAGGATCAAGCGGCAGCGCAGCGCCTAGCAGCATTGGGCCCCGTGTGGGGAACACTGCTGTTTTTTGGCTTCGGCTTGCTGCTCGCTTTCACACCATGCTCGCTCCCGATGATCCCCATCGTCTCCACCATGGTCGTCGGCAGCCAGGCCAAGCCGCGGCGGGCTTTCTTCCTCTCTCTGTCCTATGTCCTGGCGATGGCGGGCACCTACGCCGCGGTGGGCGTGGCCGCTGGCTTGGCCGGGGCCAACCTGCAAGCCACACTGCAATCGCCTTGGCTGCTCGGAGCGTTTGCAGCCTTGTTCCTGGTCCTGGCGAGTTCACTGTTCGGCCTGTTCGAGCTGCAGATGCCCTCGGCGCTGATCAATCGGGTCGAATCCGCCGGTAGAGATCGCTCGGGCGGGAGCATCTCCGGCGCGGCGGCGCTGGGCTTCCTCTCGGCGCTTCTGGTCGGGCCTTGCATGACCGCTCCATTGGCAGGCGCATTGCTGTACATCGGGCAGACCGGCAGCGCGGTCTACGGTGGCATGGCCTTGTTCGCGCTGGGTTTGGGCATGGGACTGCCCCTGCTGGCCATCGCCGTGTTCGGTGCCCGGGTCCTGCCACGGCCTGGCGCGTGGATGGACCGCGTGCGCGTGGCATTCGGCTACGTCATGGTGGGCATGGCCGTGATGATGCTGACGCGCTTCCTGCCCGGCACGGTCAGCCTGGTTCTGTGGGGCGCATGGGTCTTGTCGGTGGCGATTGGCCTGATCGCGTGGGGCCAGGCCGTGGCAGCGAAGCATCGGCTGGCATGGTCGCTGCGGTCCGGCGCCGTCTTCGCCGGCTTGTGGTCCATCCTGATGCTGGTCGGCGCGGCCTCTGGCGGCGAATCGGCATTGCAGCCGCTGGCCCACCTGCGCGGTGGTTCGACTTCGCCAGCACCGGCGGCGGGCGGCGTCGCTTACCTGCAGGCGAAATCGGTCGAGGACGTGGATGCGCATTTGGCACAGGCCGCTTCGCGCGGCCAATGGACCCTGATCGACTTCTACGCCGACTGGTGCGTCAGTTGCCATGTGATCGAACGCAACGTATTCGGCGACCCCGCCGTCGCGTCCCGCCTGGCCCGGATGCAGGTCGTGCGACCAGATGTGACGCGCAATGATGCGACCGATCAGGCCTTGCTCAAGCATTGGGGTGTCATGGGGCCGCCCACGCTCATTCTGGTTGGCCCGGACGGTACGGAACGCCGGGACCTGCGCGTCGTCGGTGAGATCGATGCCCGCGCCTTCCTGGTGCGCTTGGACAAGGCAGGTTCCTGATGATCAGCGTAGGTCCGTTCTCCGTCCAAGTCGTTGCCGTCTTCCTGGCCGTCCTGCTGGCCTGGGCGGTGGCGCGCATGGTTGCCAAGCGGTTGCCCGACTCTCCGTACAAGGCGGCCGGCGGAATGTTGCTGGACGCCGCTTTTGTGGGGTTTGTGGCGGCTCGCCTCGGCTACATCGCGCAATGGTGGGAAGAGTACGCGCAGTCGCCGATGTCCATGATTTCCATTGGCGACCAAGGCTTTTCGTGGTGGGTCGGTGTCCTGGCAGCGCTGGCGCTCATCTGGTGGCGCACCCGTGCGGTTCGGGCATTGCGCCGGCCTGTATTGGCGGGAGTTGCGGTCGGACTCGCAGCCTGGTTTGCTACCGGGGGCGTACTGGCTCTGCTGCAGCGCTCGGCACCGCCGTTGCCAGCGTTGACGCTCGCAACGCTCGATGAACAGCCAGTCGTCCTGAATTCCTATGCTGGGCGGCCCGTCGTGCTCAACCTCTGGGCGTCGTGGTGTCCACCATGCCGTCGCGAGATGCCGGTGTTCGAGCAGGCACAAGCGCAGTATCCCGATATCGCTTTTGTCATGGTCAACCAGGGAGAGAGCGCCCAGCAAGCCCGCGCCTTTCTTGAGAGCGAACGCCTGCATCTCAAGGATGTGCTGCTCGACCCCGCTTCCCAGACCATGCAGGCCGTCGCATCGCGAGGCCTGCCCACCACCTTGTTCTTCGATGAGCAAGGACGCCTGGTGGATACCCATCTGGGCGAACTCACGATGGCCAGCCTCAAACACACGGTGTCGCGCCGATTCGCGCCAGCCCAACAGATCAAGACAGACAAGGAGTAACCATGTTTGCACAACGCTCGCACATTTCGTTCCTGCTGGCCGCCAGCTTCATGGTGGTCACCGGCTGCAGCAAGGCAGAGACGGCTGACAAGCCGGCCGTCCTCAAGGCGCTGGAAGGTCAGGGCCTGACCGTCACGCAGGAATTCAAGGTCGGCGGCGGTCTGCGCGCCTTCGCTGCCGTCGCGGGTGACCGGCCCATTGCCGTGTACATCACGAGCGATGGCAATGCCATCGTGGGAACTCGCCTGAACGCCAAGGGCGAGCCAATGGACGAAGCGGACCTGGAAAAGCTGGCCGCCAAGCCGGTCAGCGACAAGGAATGGTCGCAGCTGCAGTCGTCCACCTGGGTGCTGGACGGCAAGGCAGATGCGCCGCGCGTCATCTACACCTTCAGCGATGCCAACTGCCCCTATTGCAACGCCTTCTGGGAAGCTGCACGCCCCTGGGTGGATTCCGGCAAGGTCCAGTTGCGGCACATTCTGGTAGGCATCATCAAGGATGACAGCCCGGCCAAAGCCGCGGCCATTCTTGGCGCGCCTGACCGGAGTGCGGCGTTGTTGACGAACGAGCGGCAGTTTGGCCAGGGCGGGATTACGCCAGCCAAGAGCGTGCCTGCCGATGTGCGCAAGATCCTCGATGACAACCTGGCACTCATGGCGAGCACCGGCTTCCGGGGGACGCCCGGCATCGTTGTACGCGGCCCCAATGGGATCCTCAAGAAGTACAACGGCATGCCGCGAGGGGCGCAATTGGGTGAAGTGCTGGGGCCGCGCTGAACCAGCCGCCCAGGCGCCGAACCTGATGGCCGCTTCTCTCAGCCCGCATCTCAGGCTGCTCAACGGAAATTGCACAAAGGATCATTCACTATGCTCTCGCTGACGGGTGGAGTGCTGGGCCTCATCATCGGAGCCGTGCTGGGATTGACTGGCGCCGGCGGCGGCATCTTCGCGGTGCCGGCGCTGGTGTTCGGCCTGGGCATGGACATCCGTCAGGCCGCGCCCGTGGCGCTGCTCGCCGTGGGAGCAGCGGCGACCCTGGGCGCTTTGCAGGGCTTGCGCCAGGGGGTAGTTCGGTACAAGGCAGCGATGATGTTGGCGGCTGCCGGCGCCGTGACGGCTCCGCTGGGCGTGCAGTTTGCCCACTGGCTTTCGCCTCGATGGCTGAACCTGATCTTCGTCGCCATCATGCTCGTGGTGGCCTACCGGATGTTCATGTCATCTCGCGGCAGCCAGACGCAGGACGATCTGGCTGACGAGCCAGCCCGGGTCTGCAAGATCTCCAAGGACACCGGCCGCTTCGTCTGGAACGTGCGAACAGCGACCACGCTGGGGAGCATCGGCATCGTCTCCGGTTTGGCCACGGGCATGTTGGGGGTGGGCGGCGGATTCATCATCGTCCCGGCTCTGGCGCATTTCAGCGAGCTGCGCATGCACAGCATCGTCGCGACCTCGCTCATGGTGATCGCGCTGCTGTCCGCTGTAACCGTGTTCATCGCGTGGAGTCATGGCATGACGCTCACCGCGCCCGCCTGGACATTCGTTCTCACGGCGCTCGTGGGCATGTCGCTCGGCCGTGTTCTGGCACGCAGGATTCCCTCAAAGATGCTCCAGCGGGTGTTTTCGATCACCTGCGTGGCCGTGGCGGCCCTCATGCTCATGCGCAATGTTGGCTAGAGGTCCGATGTTCGATTAATTGATTGTGGACGGGAAAATTCAATGCAGACAAGGAAAGTAGATGTCGCCATCATTGGCGCGGGAACCGCTGGCAGCACCGCATTCCATGCGCTGAAAGCGACAGGCAAACAGGTGGTTCTGATCGATCGGGGGCCATTGGGGACGACCTGCGCGCGCGTCGGATGCATGCCCTCGAAGGCGGCCCTGCATGCCGGCATGCACTGGAAGGTCGCCAAGGCACTGGCAGCGAGCGCCACGCCATCGACCCAAGGGCCGCAGGCCTTATGGTCCCACGCCCGCCAGACCAGGGATGCGCTGGCCGGCGCCGCCGCGGAGCGCACGCGCAAGGCGGCTGGCGAGAGCCTGATCATGGCCGAAGCGCGCTTCGTCGCGCCGGGCATCTTGCAGGCAGGTGAACAACGGATCGAGGCCAGCGCCTTCATCGTGGCGACGGGCTCTCGCCCGGTGGTCCCCAAAGCGCTCGACGGCGTTGCCTCCCGCATCCTGACCACCGATACCCTGTTCGACCTGGGCGTCCTGCCCGCACGGATGGGAATCCTGGGACTGGGCGCCATCGGGCTGGAACTCGGCCTGGCCCTGTCTCGCTTGGATGTGCAGGTGGTCGCGGCAGACCAGAAAGACGCCATCGGCGGCATCCAGGACCCCGATGTCCTGGAGCGGGCGATCGCCAGGTTCGAGACCGAGTTGCCGATGTGGTTGGGCGCCGCCGTCGAAGTCAGCCTTGAAGGCGACCAGGTGCGCATGCGCGCCGGCGAGCGCGACGCGCTCGTGGATCGGCTTCTCGTCGTGACGGGACGACAACCCAATACCGAGGCGCTCGATCTCGCCGCGGCCGGCATCTCCTTGGATCAGGCTGGCCGACCGAGCATCGACCCCGCGACCATGCAGGCCTGCGGGCCGTCCCAGGTGCCGATTTTCTTCGCAGGCGATGTGCAGCCGGATCGCCCTCTGATGCACGAGGCCGCGGACGAGGGTCAGATGGCAGCGCAAGCCGCACTGGCGAGCTTGCGCGGCGAAAGTTGGCCGGGCGCATCCCGGCGCGTGCCGATCACGATCCTGTTCACCGACCCGGATGCGTGCGCAGTCGGCATGACCTACGAGGCGGCGGTGCAGGAAGGCGCGGTCGTCGGCACCGCGGAAGGCAGCGGCAACGGGCGCTCCAAGATTCTTGGTGCTCCGGAAAACCTGCTGCACATCTATGCCGACCCCGGCTCAGGCGCCTTGCTCGGTGCCAGCATGCTCCTGACGCAAGGCGAGCACCTGGCGCACCTGATCGCTTGGGCGATCCAGGCGAAGCAGACCGTCAACGATCTGCTGGCCATGCCGTACTACCACCCCTCCATCGAGGAGATGCTGCAAAGCGCCTTGAAATCCGCATCCCAGCAGATGCGCCCGTGAACAACCCTTCTGACTGCACCACCGACCGACCATGACCCAAGACACCCAGCGCCCCACATTGAAAGTGATCCTCCACGCACCGACGGCAGAAGCCTTTGAGCGTGCGCGAAGCAATGCAACCAATCTCAAGCGCGCGGCGCCCGATGCCGATGTGCGCATCGTTGCGAACGCGCAAGCCGTCGCCGCCGCCCTGGACACGGCACCTTCCGACCTCGACGCGCTCACCTGGGTATGCCCGAACACACTTTCGCGGATCGGCAGGGACAACAGAGAGCCGCTCGAAGTACTGGACGGGCCTGCTGTTATCGAGATGGCGCGCATGCAGCAAGCGGGATGGATCTACATACGGGCGTAGCACGCGACTGCCGGTTCGGCATGGGGGGGCTGAGACCATGGAATTACGACATCTGCGCTATTTCATGGCCCTGGCTGAAGAGTTGCATTTCACGCGCGCCGCCGAGCGCCTGCACATCGAACAGCCCCCCTTGTCCCGTGCCATCAAAGAACTGGAGGACGAGCTAGGGGTCGTGCTGTTCGACCGGAACCGCCGTGGAACCGTGCTGACGTCGGCGGGTGTTGTCTTTCTTCAAGATATCCGCAGATTGTTCACCGTGCTCGAACAGGCACGCGAAAACGCCCAGGCCGTGGCAGCAGGTTTGCGAGGCAGTCTGCGCATCGCGATTTCCGACGGGGCAATCGATGCTCGCCTGTCGGCATTTCTGGCCCGGTGCCGCGCGGAGGAGCCGGAGATCGAGATACGGCTGTCCGAGGTTCCGCTGGCCGAGCAGTTGCGCGGCCTGCGGTCCGGGGATTTCATGATCGGATTCGCGCATACGGCCGACGTCGGCGACGACATACGGGCTGAGCCCATCTGGCGAGATCCATTGGTCATTGCCGTGCCGGCACGGCACGCACTGCTCGCCCACAAAAAGGTCCCGCTCCAAGAAGTCGGGATCCATCCACTGGTCTTGTGCGATCCCCATGCGTGCGAGGGCTACTGCCGGGAACTGACACGACTGCTGCAGGTGCTTGAGCACAAGTTGAACGTCGTCGAGGAGGTGTCCTCGCTGGACATGATGCTCACCTTGGTCGGTGCTGGTTACGGTATCGGCTTTCTCGCGGCGAGCAAGATTCCGGTTTGCCAACGCCCGGACGTGGTGATCCGTCCCCTGGCCATCGATTCAGCCGTCATCACGACTTACTTGCTGCGGGCCGACAGCAGTGATTTGTCGGCTTCGCTGGAGCGGTTCATCGTTCGCCTACGTGACTCTGCGAGCGGCTGAAGGCCCCGCTGGCAGACACCCTCAAAGATCGGTTTCGGCACGAAGATTGCGCTCGGTGGCCGCCATCAATTCAGCCGCGCTTATCCCAAGTGCTACTGAAATTTTCAGTATGAGGGGCAGCGTGGGCACGTGCTCTCCACGCTCGATCTTGCCCATGTGCGAGCGCGAAATGCCTGCCCGAGATGCGAACTCGTCTTGCGCGACTCCTTGTGCGACGCGCGCAGCGCGCACGGCCTGTCCGAAAGCTGTCGCCGCTGCGGATTCATACGTTGTTGTGCCAGAAGGACGGCCTGGCTGAATGGTTGATTTCTGCATTAGCAGAAGCGTCAAACAATCTGCCAAAATTAACCACGTTAAAGATAACGGCGTTAAACTTCACTCTTGACCACGATGCAAGTTCACCTACTCGGCCAGAACACTTTTTGGGGGCTCGCATGCATGATGCCACCAGCCAGTTTCCCCATCTCAGGCTTGCGATAGCACCTGGGGTGCCATCCTCATGCTTCTCCTCGCTTCTCGCCCTGCAACGCGCGGAAGAGCCGGAAATCACTATCGCGTTCTTTGAGACATCAAGTGACGACCTGGTGACGGGCATTGATGAAGGTCGTTACGACGCAGGAATGTCGCTTCGGGCCGTAAGCGCTCCGTCTCTGAAAAGCCAACCCTTGTGGATCGAGAACATCGCTGTTGCCATGCCATTGTGGTCCCCCTTGCTCGCCCAGACAAAGCTTACGATCGCCGAACTTTTGGACTACCCCGTGTTTCGCTGGCCGGCAGAAAGCTGCTCACTACTGGATCAGCGGCTGTCATCCCTCCCGTCTTTAAGCCGGCAGAGCGTCCAGCATGTGACCTCGTTCGACATGTTGGCGCTATGGGTCGGCGCTGGCTATGGTGTCGGGATCACCGCGCAATCGCGCATCGAGCGCGCTGATGCATGGGGGATCACCGCCCGGCCGCTGGCCGAGGGGCCCTACGAGGTCGTGACTCATCTGCAGCGCCTCAAAGGACGAACTAACGCGGTTTCTGAGCGGTTCGAGCGCAGAGCGATGCAGGTAGCCAAGGATAGTGCAGTCCAATCGAATACCCGATAGCGCGCCCGCGCTGAGCGTTCCCTGATGTGCAGACGCCAGGCGTCCGGCGATCTGCTGGACATGCATGATCGTCTGCTCGATTTCTCGACGGCGCATACCGGCGCCGTGTCCTTCGCTCCCGCACAGCGTGCTGAGCGAACTCATGCAGGCGGTGCAGATGTAGCGCGGGGGCCGTAAGGCCCCCGCGAGGGCTGTAACCCTATGCGCCGTCCAAGGCGACAGCGCTCTCCATCAGCCGGCGAACACTCTGGCGCACCTCTTCGGAGATAGGCCGCGGCGGTACGACCTCGGGAGCATTCGCATGTGGCTCGCTGCCTGCGATGATCTGTACCACCATGCCCAGATTGCTTGGCGTCACGATGTCGATGGCCGCGCGGTCACCCAGGTCGGGATGTGGCTGGGTCAGCATGCGGTAAAGCTCCCATGAATCCGCCTGGGGGTACTGGCGCATGAGCACCTGGGCCAGCTTGTGTTTGAGCGGCACCAGTTGCCAATCGGGAACTCGCTGCCCCCGGTTGCCCAGGCTGATGGAGAGCAGCTTGCCCGCCTTCAACTCGCGGTTGATCTGGTCCTTGGACTTTCCAGCCAACTTGCCGAACAGGGGCACCGGCAGACTGCTCGGCGATTCGTAGATGGCCAGCATTTCCTCGCGCTCGCGCTGGATGGCCGACACCTCGGGTTCTGGCGCATGAGTCGGGGATGGCGGCACCTGCGACAACCGTTGGAAGGTGATGCCCCCTTCGTTCGGCGTCACGACGATGGGGGTGGCCACCACCGGCGGAACGGGAGGCGCAGAGGAAGCTGCAACGATGGCGTCGGGCTTGTCCTCCTCCGCCATGGCCGGTACGCCCTCGATGTGGATAGTGAGGTGCGCGCTGGCCGCTTCGACTTGGCCCTGTTCGAGCAAGTCGAGGCGGTCGGCCCAGTCCTGCATCATCCGGCGGCGCGGTTCCACGTACTTGGCGTGGTTGTAGGCCGAACTCACCTTGTTTGGGTCGGAATGCGAAAGCTGCGCGTCCACCCAAATCTTGGGATAGCCGATCTCGTTGAGTGCCGTCGAGATGGTTCCACGAATACCGTGGCCGGTCAGTTTGTCCTCGTAGCCCATCCGCTTCAAGGCGGCGTTGAGCGTGTTCTCGCTGATGCGCTTCTTGAGTTCGCTGCGGTGCGTCAGCAGGTGGCGCTGGGCGGGCCGCATCACCCCCAGGAGGTAGCGCACGATCTCGATGGCCTGAAGGGACAGCGGCACGATGTAGGGCGGTACGTCCTGCGGCCGCTTCCCCGCTTTGCGCATCTCGTCCTGAAGCTGCTTGACGATCTGCGGGGGGATGATCCAAAGCCCACGGTCGAGGTCGAACTGATCCGGGGTCGCCAGCCGCAGTTCGCCGGTGCGCACGCCGGTCAAGAACAGCAGGCGGATACCGAGCTGGGTTTGCCAGCCGCGCGGGTTGTAGAGCCTGAGCTTCTGGAGGAACTCGGGAAGCTCGGGCAGGTGCAGGTAGGGGTTATGGGTCACCGCGGGCTTGGGCTCGGCCACTACGTCCAGGTCCGTGGCCGGATTGGCCTCCATGCCCTCGACGATGACGAGCGCATAGCGGAATAGCTGCCCCAGCCAGGTCCGGACCTTTTCGGCAGTGGTGAAGGCCTCGCGCTTCTCGATCCGCGCCAGGACGCCCAGGAGTTGCGGCCTGCGAATGTCATAGATCGACATCTGCTTGAGGCTGGGCAGCACGTCTTTCTCGAAGATCCGCTTGATCTGCGACAGTGTGCTGTTCCGGCCTTCCTTGAGTTCCTTGGCGCGGTGCTCGACCCAAGCATCGAAGACTGCCTTGAATGTGTAGTCCGAGGCCAGCTTGACCGCATGCCGTTTCTGCTTGCGGTCGGTGTGGGGGTTGATGCCTTGGGCCAGGAGCGCCCTGGCTTCGTCGCGCAAGGTGCGGGCTTCGCGCAGGCCGATCTCGGGATAGTTGCCCAGGGATATGCGTTTTTGCTTGCCGAGCCAGTAGTAGCGCAGGTGCCACGATTTGCCGCCGGTGGGGGCGACCACCAGGCCGAGGCCATCGGTATCGGGGATGCTGTAGGTTTTCTTGGCGGCCTTGGCTTGCCGCACGGTCAGATCAGAGAGTGCCATCATCAAACTCCTAAGTCGTGAGACTTAGGCTCAATGCTGCTGGTCATCCCGATCCAACCCCAGCAACAACCCGGAACCGGCACCACCCGCATTCTCTGGCCTCAATTTTGGCCTCAAAAACGCTGGCTGTCGGTGGATTTCCGTGGCTTTGGCTGGAATGAAAAAAGGGGCCGAAGCCCCTAATTTCAATGACTTACAGACGTCAGTGGAAGTCTGTAGATCAAAACTTGGAGCGGGAGACGAGTCTCGAACTCGCGACCTCAACCTTGGCAAGGTTGCGCTCTACCAACTGAGCTACTCCCGCATGACACCTGCTGCGGCAAACCCGGAACATGCTGCTTCCGGATCAACCAGAAAATTCTGGAGCGGGAGACGAGTCTCGAACTCGCGACCTCAACCTTGGCAAGGTTGCGCTCTACCAACTGAGCTACTCCCGCAGTGTCCTGCGTACTGCACATGCAGCAAAACGGCGCTAAATCACTGCATATCGCTCGCTTCTTGCTGCATCTCGCTTCGTTCGTTTTGTTTCGTCAGAAGCGAGAACGAAATTATGCAAACATCCGGCAATGAAGTCAAGCATATTTTTGCACTGATCCTCACTTTTGCGCCGCGGCCCGGGCGGCGGCCGCGCTGCGCTCCCGGATCTGGGGCCACGCCAGCTTCATGTAATAGAACATCGACCACAGCGTCAGCACCGCGGCGACATAGATCAGCCAGCCGCCCAGCATGCCGGCGTCGATGCCAAACAGCGGCGCATCGAACAGCAGCAGCGGGATCGCGATCATCTGGAACGTGGTCTTGAGCTTGCCCAGGAAGTTGACGGCGACGCTCCTGGACGCACCGATCTGCGCCATCCATTCGCGCAGCGCCGAAATGGTGATCTCGCGGCCGATGATGACCAGCGCGATCAGATCGCTGACGCGATCCAGCGCCAGCAGCGACAGCAGCGCCGCGGCGACCATCAGCTTGTCCGCGACCGGGTCAAGGAAGGCGCCGAACGACGAGGTCTGGTTCCAGCGCCGCGCAAGGAAGCCGTCGAGCCAGTCCGTCGCCGCCGCCACGATGAAGAACACCGCCGCCGTCAGGTTCTTCGTCGGCATCGACAGCCAGGCGTCGGGCAGATAGAAGACGCCGACCACGAGCGGGATCATGGCAACGCGCAGCCAGGTCAGCAGGATCGGAATATTCAGCGGCATAGGCGGAATCGGCAGGTCGAAGACGGGACAATCCCGCGATTGTCGCCGATTCCGACATCAATTGAGCATTTCCCGAAGCGAGCCCGGCCGATTGCATTCCGCGCCGGCGTCGGATGTGCCTGCTGTGCCGGCGGCCACGCCGATCGCGCCGGGCGGCCGGCGCGCCGCCTCAATGCAGCTGCCGGTAGATTTCCTCGGCCAGGGCGCGCGAAATGCCATCGACACTGGCGAGTTCGTCGACGCTGGCCGCCATCACGCCGCGGATGCCGCCAAAGCGGGTCAGCAGCTTCTGCCGCCGGCGGGCGCCAATCCCTTCGATCTCTTCGAGCCGCGAGGTGGTGCGCGTCTTCGCCCGGCGCGCGCGCATGCCGGTGATCGCAAAACGGTGCGCCTCGTCGCGGATCTGCGCCACCAGCATCAGCGCCGCGCTGCCCTGCCCCAGTTCCAGCGCGGGACGTCCGTCGGCAAACACCAGCGTCTCCAGGCCGACCTTGCGGCCCTCGCCCTTTGCCACGCCGACCAGCAGTCCGATATCGAGCCCCAGTTCCTCGAAGACCTGGCGCGCGACCTCGACCTGGCCCTTGCCGCCGTCGATCAGCACGATATGCGGCATCGCGGCGCTGTCCTCCTGGCTGCGCTCGACCAGCTTCTGATAGCGGCGCGTCAGCACCTGCCGCATCGCCGCATAGTCGTCGCCCGGCGTGATGCCGTCGATGTTGTAGCGCCGGTATTCGCTGTTCTGCATCGCATGGTGATGGAACACCACGCACGAGGCCTGTGTCGCCTCGCCGGCGGTATGGCTGATGTCGAAGCATTCGACCCGCAGCGCGCCCAGATCGTCGAACTCGATGCCGATGGTATCGGCCAGCGCCCGCGTGCGCGCTTCCTGGCTGCCCTGCTCGGCCAGACGCCGCGCCAGCGCCAGCGCGGCGCCCTGCTGCGCCATCTCCAGCCAGGCGCGCCGCTGGCCCTGCGGCTGCCGCACCAGCGTGATGCGGCGGCCCGCCTGCATCGTCAGCGCCTCCATCAGCGCGCCGTCGGCGGGGGCGTGGCTGACTACCAGGATCGGCGGCACCGGCTGATCGAGGTAGTGCTGCGCCATGAAGGCGGCCAGCACGTTGGCGGCGACGCGCTCGGCCACCGCGGCGCCCGACTCGGCAACTTCGGCCCCTTGCGCGGCCTGGGCCGACTCGGCGCTTTCGCCGCCGACCGGCGTGGCGACGATCTCCTCGGCCTCCTCGTCGACGATCATCGCGGCCTCGTCGACATGCGCGGGGAAATACGCCTTGTCGCCCAGATGGCGGCCGCCGCGGACCATTGCCAGGTTGACGCAGGCGCGTCCGCCCTGCACCGCCACGGCGAGGATGTCGATATCGCTGCTCTGCCCGACCTCCTCGACCGCCTGGCGCTTGAGCACCGTCGACAGCGCGCCGATCTGGTCGCGCACCGCGGCGGCCTGCTCGAACTCGAGCCGCTCGGCGTGCTGCTCCATCTTCTGCTGCAGGCCCTCGAGCACCTCCTTCTGCCGGCCCTGCAGGAAGCGCGCGGCGTTGCCGACGTCGCGCGCGTAATCGTCTTCGCTGATCGCGCCGACGCACGGCGCCGTGCAGCGGTGGATCTGGTGCAGCAGGCACGGCCGCGTGCGGTTGTTGAAGACGGTGTCCTCGCAGGTGCGCAGCTGGAATACCTTCTGCAGGATCTGCATGCTCTCGCGCACCGCATGCGCGCTCGGGAACGGACCGAAATACTGGTGGCGCTTGTCGGTCGCGCCCCGGTAGTACGCCATGCGCGGATAGCGATGCGCCGACAGCTTCAGCAGCGGATACGACTTGTCGTCGCGGAACAGGATGTTGTAGCGCGGCGTCAGCGCCTTGATCAGGTTGTTCTCGAGCAGCAGCGCCTCGGCCTCGCTGCGGACCACCGTGGTATCGATGCGGGCGATGCGCGACACCATCATCGCGATGCGCGGCGACAGCTGGGTCTTGTTGAAATAGCTCGACACGCGCTTCTTCAGGTCGCGCGCCTTGCCGACATAGAGCACGCCGCCGGCCGCGTCGTAATAGCGGTAGACGCCGGGAAGGCCCGGCAGCGCGGCGATCACCGGGCGGGGATCGAAGCTGGTTTCCAGTTCCGGCTCCGGCCGCGGCTGCGGCTCCTGCGACGGCGCGCCGCCCTGGGCAGGCACAGCCAAAACGTCGGTGGACGCTGCACCGGCTTCGGGCAGCGCCGGCTGGGGCGTGTCGATGCGCGGCTCGGCCTCGGCGGGCGTGCCAGCGGGTTGCGGATCCGGACGTGACATCGGGGAAGGCGGCAGGGACATGCGATCGGCCGCCGCGAACGTCGAACGCCTGACGCGCGGAGGCGCGAAGGCTCGCGGGGCTCTAAAATGGCAAGTTTAGAGCAATTCCGGCCATGACCATCCGCTCCTGGGACATCTTCTGCACCGTGATCGACAACTTCGGCGACATCGGTGTCTGCTGGCGGCTGGCGCGCCAACTGGCCCAGGAGCATGGCCATGCGGTGCGGCTGTGGGTCGACGATCTGGGCAGCTTTGCCCGCCTGGCGCCGGCGCTCGATCCCGCGGCCAGCCGGCAGCGGCTGGCCGGCGTCGAGGTGCGCCGCTGGATCGCAGGCAGCGACGCCGGGCTCGATGAGTCGGGCGAAGCGGTCGTCCCGCACGACGCCGTGATCGAGGCCTTTGCCTGCGAACTGCCGCCGGCCTTCGTCGCGCGCATGGCACAGGCCGCGCGCAAGCCGGCATGGATCAATCTCGAATATCTGAGCGCCGAGCCTTGGGTGCGTGAGCATCACGGCATGGCCTCGCCGAATCCGCGTCTGCCCCTGGTCAAGTACTTCTTCTTCCCCGGCTTCGAGCCGGGCACCGGCGGCGTGCTGCGCGAATCGCTGCTCGGCATGCAGCGGCGCAGCTTCACCGGCTCTCCGGCGGCGCAGGCGCGGCTATGGCATCGGCTCGGCGTCACGCCGATCGACGGCGCGCGCCGGGTCAGCCTGTTCGCCTATCCGAATCCCGCGCTGCCGGCGCTGCTGGCCCACTGGCGCGACGGCGACGAGCCCGTTCAGTGCCTGATGCCGGCTGGTCCGGCGGCGCAGCAGGCCTTCGCCTGGGCCGGCCCGGACGCCACGGGGGCGGCGCCGGAAACCGCGCGCACGCTGGGACGGCTGCACCTGCATCGGGTGCCCTTCCTGCCGCAGGAACAGTTCGACGAACTGCTGTGGGCCTGCGATATCAATTTCGTGCGCGGCGAGGATTCGTTCGTTCGTGCCCAATGGGCCGCGCGCCCCTTCGTCTGGCACATCTATCCGCAGGCCGACGACGCCCACCGCGTCAAGCTGGACGCGTTTCTGACGCTCTACCGGCAGCAGATCGGCGAGCCGGCCGACGCCGCGGCGATCACGCGCTTC
Organism: Cupriavidus gilardii; assembly: GCF_008801915.1. Taxonomy (GTDB): domain Bacteria; phylum Pseudomonadota; class Gammaproteobacteria; order Burkholderiales; family Burkholderiaceae; genus Cupriavidus; species Cupriavidus gilardii. The sequence continues at coordinate 192,030 of NZ_VZOV01000006.1, read as the reverse complement.
TGGCATGCCTGGAACGGCGCGGCCCCGCCCGCGGATGTCGCGGCCGCGTGGGATGGCCTGCGCGCCGCACTGCCCGGACTGGCGCGTACCGCACAGCGCTGGCAGCATAGCCTGGCCGCGCTGGGCGATCTCGCAGCGAACCTCGTAGCCTTTTGCGAAAGTCGGGTAAAATAGCGGGTTGATTTGATGGCGACCGGGCTGGACATCCTGGGTTGCCCGCGCGGCGCCTTGCGGCGTCCGATCCCGCGGGCCCCGCGCGGAACTGAGCACGGATCGCGAACGCGCGCCGAGCCGGCGCGCTCTCGCCACGCCGAACTCCCAGACATTTTTAATTCAGGAAGATTAGTTCAGATGAAAACCGCACAGGAACTCCGCGTCGGTAACGTGTTCATGATCGGTGCCGATCCGATGGTCGTGCAGAAGGCCGAGTACAACAAGTCGGGCCGCAACGCCGCGGTCGTCAAGATGAAGTACAAGAACCTGCTGACCGACGCACCGGGCGAAGCCGTGTTCAAGGCCGACGACAAGTTCGAAGTGGTCGTGCTGGATCGCAAGGAATGCACCTACTCGTACTTCGCCGACCCGATGTACGTGTTCATGGACGCCGACTACAACCAGTACGAAGTCGAAAGCGACAACATGGGCGACGCCCTGCACTACCTCGAAGACGGCATGAACGTCGAAGTGGTGTTCTACAACGACAAGGCCATCTCGGTCGAAATGCCGACCACGCTGGTGCGCGAGATCGTCTACACCGAGCCGGCCGTCAAGGGCGACACCTCGTCGGGCAAGGTGCTGAAGAACGCCAAGATCAATACCGGTTTCGAGCTGCAGGTGCCGCTGTTCTGCAACATCGGCGACAAGATCGAGATCGACACCCGCACCGGCGAATACCGCAGCCGCGCCAACTAAGGCGACGCGGACGGACCCGCGCGGTCCGTGCCGAGACGAAAGAAAGGGCAGCCCGACCGGCTGCCCTTTTTCATTGCGCGGCGCTCATGGCGGCGAGCGCTACGCGCTGCGGCTTCAGCCGATCAGTCCCTCATCGCGCAGCTGCCGCAGTGCGCCGCGATAGCCCGCGTCCTGCTCGAGCTTGTTCCAGTCCATCGCCTTGCCGCGTGCGAACAGCCGGCGCACGCGCCGCTGCGAGGCCTTGTCGATCGACACGTCGAGCTCGGCCAGCAGCTGGTCGGCGCGCTCGGGATGATTGCAGATCAGTACCATGTCGCAGCCGGCATCGAGCGCGGCGCGCGCGCCCTGCGTGACGGTGCCGGCGACGCTGGCGCCTTCCATGCTGAGGTCGTCGCTGAAGATCACCCCCTCGAAGCCGAGCTGGCCGCGCAGGATGTCCTGCAGCCAGTAGCGCGAGAAGCCGGCCGGATTCGGGTCGACCTTCGGGTAGATCACGTGGGCCGGCATCACCGAGGCCAGCGTCATGCCCATCCACTGGTACGGCCGCACGTCCTGCTCGAGGATCTGGTCCAGCGTGCGTTCGTCGACCGGCACCGCGACGTGCGAATCGGCTTCGACGTGGCCGTGCCCGGGGAAATGCTTGCCGCAGTTGGCCATGCCGGCCAGCAGCAGGCCATGGGTCAGATGGTTGGCCAGCATCGCCACCACGCGCGGGTCGGCATGGAAGGCGCGATCGCCGATCACGCCGCTGCGCCCATAGTCCAGGTCGAGCACCGGCGTGAACGACAGGTCGATGTCGCAGGCGCGCAGCTCGGCCGCCAGCACATAGCCGCAGGCCACCGCGGCACGGGTCGCGGCCAGCACGTCGCGATCCCACAGCTCGCCCAGTTTCGCCATCGCCGGCAGATGGGTGAAGCCATCTGTCTTGCAGCGCTGCACGCGGCCGCCTTCATGGTCGATGCAGATCAGCACGTCGTCGCGCAGCGCGCGAATCTCGCGCGTCAGCGAGACCAGCTGCGCGCGCGACTCGAAGTTGCGCGCGAACAGGATCACCCCGCCGGTCAACGGATGCGAGATGCGGCGCGCATCGTCGGCGTCCAGCTGCTTGCCCTTGACATCGAGCACGACCGGGCCCGGTCGCTTGCCTGCGTTCTTCTTGGTCATCGGTGAAAGGAGAAGGAGTTATCTGGGTAGGGGCACGCCCGATGCTTCCGCCGGCCCCGTCCGTTCCGCGATCGCGAAGGCGACCGCATAGTCGTGTTCGTCGCTGACGCTGACGCGCACCGTCAGCCCACGTTCGTTCAGCCACTGCGCCAGCTCGCCGTGGCAATGCGCGTACGGCTCGCCCGACGGCAGGTTCAGCAGCTCCATCGCGCGCCAGGTCATCGGCCAGTGCATGCCCAGGCCGATCGCCTTGGAGAAGGCCTCCTTGGCGGCGAACCGCGTCGCCAGGAAGGCCAGTCCGCGCTTGTCGACGCGCGCGCGGCGCCGATGATAGACCGCCAGCTCCTGCGGCCCCAGCACCTTCTCGGCGAAGCGTCCGCCGGTGCGGGCCATCACGCCGCGCACGCGCTCGATCTGGATGATGTCGGTGCCGACGCCGTAGATCACGCCGGAGCCTTCGGCGCGGGATAACGCGTGCCGAGCCGGGCGGCGACCATGATCGCCTTCATCTCGCGCACCGCGTTCTGCCAGCCGGCGAATACCGCGTGCGCGACGATCGCGTGGCCGATATTGAGTTCGGCGATGCCCGGCAGCGCGGCGATCGGCTGCACATTGGTGTAGTGCAGGCCGTGGCCGGCGTTGACGACGAGGCCATGCTTCAGACCGGTGTCGACACCGTCGGCGATGCGGCGGAATTCGAGCGCCTGGTCCTCGCTCGTCTGCGCATCGGCATAGCGGCCGGTATGCAGTTCGATCACGGGCGCGCCGCTGGCGGCGGCGGCCTCGATCTGCTCGGCCTGCGCATCGATGAACAGCGACACGCGGATGCCCGCGTCGGCCAGCTGGCGGCACGCCGCCTTGACCTGCTCGAAACGGCCGGCCACGTCGAGCCCGCCTTCGGTGGTCACTTCCTCGCGGCGCTCCGGCACCAGGCAGACGTCCTGCGGGCGGATCTCGCAGGCGATGTCCAGCATCTCCTGCGTCAGCGCGCATTCGAGGTTCATCCGCGTGGCCAGCTGCGGCCGCAGCGCACGCACATCGGCGTCGCGGATATGGCGGCGGTCCTCGCGCAGATGCAGCGTGATCAGGTCGGCGCCGGCCTCCTCGGCCTGCAAGGCGGCCTGGATCGGATCCGGATAGACGGTGCCGCGCGCGTTGCGCAGCGTCGCCACATGGTCGATGTTGACGCCGAGCGCGATGAAGCTCGAGTTCGCACCGGGATGAGCGTGGAAAATCATAGGGGGATCACAGGGCTTGCAGGTCGATCAGGATCTGGCGCGTCTTCAGTGGCACGCCTTGCAGATGATAATGCAGAAGAAAGCGCATCAGCGCGCGGCTCTGCGTCACGGTCTGCGCGCGGCTGTAGTCGTCGCGGGACATGTCGAGCAGCGTCTGCCCGGACACGACCGGCCACGACGACGGATCGCTGGCATGCGCCCGCCGCACGCCGCGCTCGGGCTGGTAGACATAATCGAGGTCCGGCTGCACCGCCTCGCCGGTCGACGTGCAGCGATCGAAGGCGACCGCGAAGCCGGTCTCCTGCAGCAGCACGCGCTCGAAGCCGCGCAGCACCAGGGCGGCCGGCTCGCCCTGCCCCAGCCGTGTCAGCGTCGTCATGTAATGGCGGAACAGCGCCTCGTGCGCATCCTCGCGCGGACAGAAACGCAGCAGCAGCTCGTTCAGGTAGAAGCCGGACAGCAGCGCCTCGCCGGCCAGCGGCGGCATGCCGCCGATCCATTCGGCCTTCGTCAGCGTCTTGACCTCGCCGCGCCCGCTCCAGGACAGCGAGATCGGCAGGAAATGCTGCAGCACCGCGCGCAGCGCCGAATGCGGACGCTTGGCGCCCTTGGCAACCAGCGCCATGCGGCCGTGGTCGCGCGTGAAGACATCGACGATCAGGCTGGTTTCGCGATACGGCCACGCATGCAGCACGAAGCCCGGCTGATTGACCACGCGCAGCTCGGTGCGCGCCGGCACGATCCGCATCGCCCGATCCATCATCGCGCGCGCGCCGGCCAGCTCGGCGCCGACGCTGTCGAGTACTTCGGCGGCTTCCTCTGCCACCGGGTCCGCGCGGCGCGCGGAGGCGGTCCCGCGCCGCGCAGGCGCCGGGACCGCCGGGCGGTCACTCATATCCGTAGGCACGCAGTCCGGCTTCGTTGTCGGCCCAGCCGCTCTTGACCTTGATCCACAGCTCCAGGTAGACCTTGCCGTCGAACAGCTTCTCCATGTCCAGGCGCGCCTCGGTCGAGATCTGCTTGAGCTTGCTGCCCTTGGCGCCGATCACCATCGCCTTGTGCGCATCGCGCTCGACCAGGATCGTGGCAAACACGCGCCGCAGCCGGCCTTCGGTCTCGAACTTGTCGATGACGACGGTGCTGGTGTATGGCAGCTCGTCGCCGGTCCAGCGGAACACCTTCTCGCGGATGATCTCGGAGGCGAGGAAGCGCTCGCTGCGGTCGGTCAGCGCATCGGTGTCGTACATCGGCTCGCCTTCCGGCAGATAGGGCCGGATGATGCCGAGCAGGCGCTCGATATGGTCGCGCGTCTTGGCCGACATCGGCACCACCTCGCGGAACGGAAACTGCTGCCCCATCTTCTCGAGGAACGGGAACATGATTTCCGAGCGCCGCTCGCCCGGCAGCCGGTCGATCTTGTTGACGATCAGCAGCACCGGCGTATTGCGCGGCAGCAGCGTCAGCACCTTCTCGTCGTCGGCGCCGTACTGGCCGGCCTCGACCACGAACAGCACCAGATCGACCGACGACAGCGTCGAGGTCACGGCGCGATTGAGCGAGCGATTGAGCGCGCTGGCATGCCGGGTCTGAAAGCCAGGCGTATCGACGAACACGTATTGCGTGTCGTCGGTGGTCTGGATGCCGACCAGCCGGTGGCGCGTGGTCTGTGCCTTGCGGGACGTGATGCTGATCTTCTGGCCAACCAGCGCATTGACCAGGGTCGACTTGCCGACGTTGGGCCGCCCGACGATGGCCACGGTGCCGCAGCGGAATGCCGCGGGCGGGTTTGCCGCGGCGGAGTCCGTGGACTCCGGTTGCGGGCGATTCGATTCGGTCATTCCTTCAACCTGAGAGACAACTGCGGATCCGGGGGAACGGGCTGCTTGCGGGTCTTGCCGGTGCGTTCGGCGCGACTGCGCTTGAGCAGCTGGGGCACCAGCCGCTGCACCTCTTCCAGCGCCAGCTTGGCGGCCGCCTGTTCGGCGGCACGGCGCGAGGCCCCGGTGCCGAATACCTGCACTTCCAGTTTAGGCACGATGCATTCGACTTCAAACTGCTGATTATGGGCGGCGCCGTGGGTCGCGATCACGTTGTACTGGGGCAGCGCGATCTTGTGGCCCTGCAGGTATTCCTGCAGCAGCGTCTTGGCGTCCTTGCCGAGCGTGCGCGGGTCGACCTGTTCGAGGATCGGAATATAGAGCTTGCGGATCAGGCTGCGGGCGGCCTCGAAACCGGCGTCGAGAAAGACTGCACCGACGATGGCTTCGAGGGCGTCCGCCAGGATCGAGGGACGGCGGAAGCCGCCGCTTTTCAGCTCGCCTTCGCCCAGCCGCAGGGACTCCGACAGCTGCAGCATCTGCGCGATCTCGTACAGCGCCTGCTGCTTGACCAGATTGGCCCGCACGCGCGACAGATCGCCTTCGTCGAGCTTGCCGAACATGCCGTACAGCATGTCGGCGACGGCGCAGTTCAGCACCGAGTCGCCCAGGAATTCCAGCCGCTCGTTGTGCTGCGCGCTATGGCTGCGGTGCGTCAGCGCCTGCTGCAGCAATTCGGGCTTGCTGAAACGGTAGCCGAGTCGTTGCTGCAAGGCGTCGAGGTTCATGTCAGTACTGCGTTCCCGAAGAGGTAGTCGAATGGCGCGCTCCGGCCGGTGGCCGCCGTTTATTGGAACGACCCCACCCGGCCCAGGTTGCCGAGATTCATCCAGATCAGGAATGCCTTGCCGACGATGTTCTCGTCCGGCACGAAGCCCCAATAGCGCGAATCCAGGCTGTTGTCCCGGTTATCCCCCATGACGAAATAGTGGCCCGAAGGCACCTTGCAGGTCACGCCCTGCTGATTGTAAGTGCAGTTTTCGCGGAAGGGAAAATCTGGGTCGGCGCCCGCCACGAAGGCCGGGCGGTCGGCGTCGTTCAGGATGCCATGCGGCGCGCCGCCCGGCAGGGTTTCCTTGTAATGCTTGGAATACGACAGCCGCTCCTCGTCCAGATAGTCGGGCAGCGCGTCGTATTGCGCGGGCTTGCCATTGACGGTCAGCCGCTTGTTTTCATAGGTCACCACATCGCCGGGCACGCCGATCACGCGCTTGATGTAATCGAGCGACGGATCCTTCGGATAGCGGAACACCATCACGTCGCCGCGCTGCGGCTCGCCCAGCGAGACGATCTTCTTGTTGACCACCGGCAGACGCAGGCCGTATTCGTACTTGTTGACCAGGATGAAATCGCCGATCAGCAGCGTCGGGATCATCGAGCCGGACGGGATCTTGAACGGCTCGACCACGAACGAACGCAGCACGAACACCGCCAGGATCACCGGGAAGAAGCTGGCCGAGTATTCGAGCCACCACGGCTGGCGCAGCTTCTCCTCGGCCAGCCTGCTGCGCGAGGATTCGAACTCGGTGCCGGAGCCATGCCCCGGCATCGCGGCGCGGCGCGCATCGAACTCGGCCAGGGCGGCCTGCGCCGATACCCGGCGCTGCTTCTGGAACACCAGCTTGTCGGCCACCCAGGCAATACCGGTGATGACCACCAGCACAAAAAGGATCAGTGCAAAATTCATGACGGCTAGATCGTTGGCGAAGTCTTATTGGTGCGGACCGGAGGGCATCGGGGCTGCGCCGGCGTTGCGCCGGTTCGCCACGCTTGCCGTCCGGCGCGTCATTTCTCTTCCACCTGCAGAATGGCCAGGAACGCTTCCTGCGGAATTTCGACCGTGCCGACCTGCTTCATGCGCTTCTTGCCGGCCTTCTGCTTTTCCAGCAGTTTCTTCTTGCGCGAGATATCGCCGCCATAGCATTTGGCCAGCACGTTCTTGCGCAGCGCCTTGACGTTTTCGCGCGCAATGATGTTCGAGCCGATCGCCGCCTGGATGGCGACGTCGTACATCTGGCGCGGAATGATTTCGCGCATCTTGGCGGCAACCTCGCGGCCCCGGTATTGCGAATTGGAACGGTGCACGATGATCGAGAGCGCATCGACCTTGTCGCCGTTGATCAGGATATCGACCTTGACCACATCGGAAACGCGGTACTCCTTGAACTCGTAATCCATCGACGCATAGCCGCGCGATACCGATTTGAGGCGGTCGAAGAAATCGAGCACGATCTCGGCCATCGGAATCTCGTAGGTCAGCTGCACCTGCTTGCCGTGGTAGCTCATGTTGACCTGCGTGCCCCGCTTCTGCGTGCACAGCGTGATCACCGAGCCGACGTAATCCTGCGGCATGTACAGATTGACCGTGACGATCGGTTCCAGGATCGCGTCGACCTTGCTCGGGTCGGGCATCTTGGCCGGGTTCTCGACCTGGGCCATGGTGCCGTCGCGCATCTGCACCTGATAGACCACCGTCGGCGCGGTGGTGATCAGGTCCATGTCGAACTCGCGCTCGAGCCGCTCCTGCACGATCTCCATATGCAGCAGGCCGAGGAAACCGCAGCGGAAGCCAAAGCCCAGCGCCTGCGAGACCTCGGGCTCGAACTGCAGCGACGCATCGTTCAGGCGCAGCTTTTCCAGCGATTCGCGCAGCGCCTCGTACTGGTTCGCTTCGACCGGATAGAGACCCGCGAAGACCTGCGGCTTGACTTCCTTGAAGCCGGGCAGCGGCGCCTCGGCCTTGCGTGCCACCGTGGTGATGGTGTCGCCGACCTTGGCCGCCTTCAGTTCCTTGATGCCCGCGATCACGAAGCCGACCTGCCCCGCCGACAGCGACTCGCGCGGAATCGACTTGGGCGAGAAGATGCCGACCTGCTCGACCAGATGCTGCGAGCCGTTGGCCATCAGCAGCACCTTGTCCTTGGGGCGCAGCGTGCCGTTGACCACGCGCACCAGCATCACCACGCCAACGTAGTTGTCGAACCACGAATCGATGATCAGCGCCTGCAGCGGCGCGTCCGGGTCGCCCTTGGGCGGCGGCACCTTGGCGATCATCGCCTCGATCACGTCCTCGACGCCCTGGCCTGTCTTGGCCGAGCACGGCGTCGCGTCGTGCGCGTCGATGCCGATCACGTCCTCGATCTCCTGGATCGCGTTGTCGGGGTCGGCCTGCGGCAGATCGATCTTGTTGAGCACCGGCACCACTTCGACGCCGAGCTCGATCGCGGTGTAGCAGTTGGCCACGGTCTGGGCCTCGACGCCCTGCGAGGCATCGACCACCAGCAGCGCACCTTCGCAGGCGGACAGCGAGCGGCTGACTTCATAGCTGAAGTCGACGTGTCCCGGGGTATCGATCAGGTTCAGGTTGTAGACCTTGCCGTCGCGCGCCTTGTAGCTGAGCGCCGCGGTCTGGGCCTTGATCGTGATGCCCCGCTCCTTTTCGATATCCATCGAATCCAGGACCTGGGCCTCCATTTCGCGGTCGGAAAGGCCCCCGCACAGCTGGATGATGCGATCGGCCAGGGTCGATTTCCCGTGGTCGATATGGGCAATGATCGAAAAGTTACGGATATGGTCCATCGGTTGGTCAGGGGAGCGCCGCGGCAGCGCATTGGCAACGGGCGATGGCGACGTACGCGCATCCGGCCGCGGCACAGCATGTCATGGGCGGAGGGACGGGCGGCCCGCCGGGCGCGCCTGGGCCCGGCCGCAGGTTGGTGGCGCGCTTGCGCCCGACCGTTTCCACGGTCGGCGGCTTTCGCGCCAGACGGCGATTTTACCGGATTTTCAAGGGGGTCCCGCAGCTCAATCGCGCGGCGGAACGGGAAAATGCGGGGCAGCCGAAATCGGCAGGGTTATCTCGTCGCCCCACGCAGCGGGAAACCCGGCGACGCGCACGATGTGCGCGCGGAAAGACGCCGGCTCCCCGCTTGCACGGGGACGCGGAGACGAGGCAGCGTCGTCGATCAGCGGGCGGCGCCGCCGTTCGGGCGCAGCGTCAACACCTGGGTGGCGTCACCGCGGCGAACGAAGATTGCCGCCATGCGGCTCTTGTCCAGGCCGCGCACCAGCTCGTTGAACTGGCGGGCACTGGTCACATCGGTGTCGCCCAGACGCAGGATCACGTCGCCCGGACGGATGCCCGCGCGCGCCGCGACCCCTTCGGCCGCCTGGACCTCGACGCCCGACTTGATCTTCAGCTCGCGCAGCCGTGCCTCGGACAGATCGCCGACCACCAGGCCCAGCGCATTGGGCTTGGCGCCTGCCGCGCCGTCATCGCCCGGCGTGGTGCCGGCGCGCGGACGCGGCTTGGCATCCGGCTCGAGCTCGGCCACGGTGATGGTGACCTCACGGGTCCCGCCCTTGCGCCACAGCTGCATCGGCACCCGCGAGCCGGGCTTGGTCTCGCCGACCAGACGCGGCAGGTCCGAAGCGCGCTCGATATCGCGGCCGTTGAACTTCAGGATGATGTCGCCCGCCTCGATGCCGGCCTTTTCGGCCGGACCGCCGGGCTCGACGCTGCCGACCAGCGCGCCCCGCGCGCGGCCCAGGCCCAACGAATCGGCGACCTCCTTGGTGACATCGCCGATCGCCACCGCGATCCGGCCGCGCGTGACCTTGCCGGTCGACTTCAGCTGCTCGCTGACGCGCAGCGCCTCGTCGATCGGAATCGCGAACGAGATGCCCATGTAGCCGCCGCTGCGGCTGTAGATCTGCGAATTGATGCCGATCACCTCGCCGCGCAGATTGATCAGCGGCCCGCCCGAGTTGCCGGGGTTGACCGCGACGTCGGTCTGGATGAACGGCAGGTAGTCGCCGGTGTCGCGGCCCTTGGCCGACACGATGCCGGCGGTCACGCTATTGTCCAGGCCGAATGGCGAGCCGATGGCCAGCACCCATTCGCCGACGCGGATCTTGTTCGAATCGCCCATCTGCAGGCGCGGCAGGCCGTTGGCATCGACCTTGAGCAGCGCGACGTCGGTGCGCCGGTCGGTGCCGATCAGCCTGGCCTTGAACTCGCGCTTGTCGGGCAGCGTCACGTAGATGGTTTCGGCGTCGGCGACCACGTGGGCGTTGGTCATCACGTAGCCGTCGGCGCTGATGATGAAGCCGGAGCCGACCCCGCGGCTCTGCTCCTCGCCCTGCGGCGGCTGGCCGCGGCGCGGCGTTCCAGGCGGCGTGGGCGCGCCCGGCATCGGGATGCCGAAGAAGCGCCGGAAGAACTCGGCCATCTCCTCGTCCTCGGGCGTCATGCCGCGCGAACGCACGCGCTCGGTGGTGCGGATGTTGACCACGGCGGGGCTGACGCGCTCCACCAGGTCGGTGAAGTCGGGCAGGCTGTAGTTCGAGGCGGCGGCCTGCGCATGGACCGGCGTGGCCAGCATGGGACCCACCGCCAGCACGGCGGCCAATGCCATGGTCCTGGCCACGGCGTAATAGTTTGACGACATGGTCGACTCCCGCGAGTTCAGCGTAACAGGGTAAGCAAGCCGGGGCGCCCGGTCCAGTCGGGGCCAGCCCGGAGGCTGTCCACGGAACCGTCCGAAGAACTTCCGGAGAATGCGCCCGGGCGTGTGCGGGCGGGCGCGCCGGCGCGCGCCGCATCCCGGCTCAGCGTGGCTTGGGCGCGCGGTATTCCACCGCGGCCGCGAACTGCTTGACCGTGGCCGCCGGCACCTCGCCGACGACGGTGATCCAGAAATCGGCGACCTTGCGCACCACCACCTGGGTCGCGCCCAGCGAGGCAACGCCCTCGCGGCGCACCCGCTGATCCGATACCGGTTCGATGAAGACCGACAGCCCGGTCAGGCCATCGCTGTAGACGACCTGCAGCACCTCGAACACCTGCTCGCGGCCGCTGCCTTGCGGGTTGCGCAAATCGCCCAGCGGGCGGCGCACCTCGCGAATCTTCTGGAAGCCCTTGACCGGCACCGCGATCAGCCAGCCCTCTTCGGCGATATTGGCCGGCTGATAGTTGATCTCGTAGCGCTGCCAGTTGCTGGCATTCTTGATCGCGCCGAGGATCTTCTGCTTTTCGGACGGCACGCCGATCTCGATCTGCGAGAACGCGACCTGCTCGAGCACCTTGCCGCCCTCGCCGATGGTCTGCGCGCGCATCAGCAGGCCCGAGTGCTTCTCGGCCCAGAGGCGGACCGCATAGCGGGCACCGTCGTGCGGCACCAGCGAGAACACTTCGCATTCCATGCCCGCCACGCGCTCGGGCGAGAGCCTGCGCATCTCGTAGAGATCGAGCACGTCGCCCTTGTTGGTGGCCAGCAATGCCGGGAAGCGGTCCTTGGCGTCCTGGCGCTCGACCACGACAAGCTTGGCCTCGGGGATCAGGCTATGGACGATGTCGTTCTGGCGCAGCACCTCGCGCGGCTTGCCGTCGAGCGTCTCGAGCCGCTCGTACTCGTTGTGCACAAGGTCGCTGAAATGCTGGATGCGCGAGGCATGCATGACGCTGCCGCGCTGGTAGATCAGAGTACCGACGTAGTTTTCGCGCTGCGCGGCGCGGTGAATCTTGCCAAGCCAGGCCGCGGCATCGCGGCGCGCCAGCGTGGGCTCGGGCGTTTGCGCCGTCGCCACCGCGGCCGTCAGGCACAAGGCGAGAAAAAAGGACCTCCTCAGGGCCCTTATTCCTTGCGCGCCCGCTGCATGGGCGGGCGCCCATCCTTTTTGCATGTCCGGCATTATTCCTGCGTGTTGTCCTGAGAGAAGCTTGCACTATTGGCGACGTTGCGCATGGTGGGCACCATGGCATTGGTCGTCACGGACACCCGGTGAACCCGCAGGTACTCGTCCAGGCGCGGATCGCGAATCATCTGGCCGGCGTCGGCCGCGACGGTCAGCACGCCGCTGGCCTTGGGCGCCGCGGGGACGCCTTCACTGGTGCTGGCCACGATGGCGCCGGGCGCGGCCGGATCGGCATCGCGCATCTGCGGCACGACCACCCAGCTGACTGCCGCGACGGCAGCCGCGATCGCAGTGCCCGGCATCACGCGGCGCACCCACGACGGGCGCAGCAGAAGACGATGGCGGCGGACCGGCGCATCGGCCAGCGCGGCCGGCGCCAGCAGGTGCGGCTCGTCTTCGAGACGGCTCGCAAAGCGCGACACGAAAGCCGCGGTCGAGCCGGCATGGGCGAGATCCTCGGAACGCAGCGTGTCGCCGATCAACTGGAACACCGACCATTGCTCCTGGCCCGGCTCGCTCTTGGCGAGCGCCAGCACGGCCTCGAATTCATGCGGCGCCAGTTCGCCGTCGATCAATGCGGAAATCTGCTCCGCTGCCTCGGGCGCATGAACCGATTGCCTGTGAGCCTGACCCATTTCCAACCCCTCGATAACCATCGAACACCGAACAATCCCGTCACAATACTGTCGCTTCTCGATGCAGGAGCAGGCTGCAACGCTGGCCGCACGACATGTCTTTGACTTCTACCACCGCTTGCCCTCTGCCGTTCCCAGCAGCGGGCGCAATTTTTCCGCAATCGCTTCGCGTGCCCGGAAAATGCGCGATCTGACCGTACCGATCGGACACCCCATCGCTTCGGCGATTTCCTCGTAACTGAGGCCTTCGATCTCGCGCAGCGTGATGGCGGTTCGCAATTCTTCCGGCAGGGCCTCCATGGCGCGGTTGACGGTGTCCGCCACCTGGCGCGTATGGAGCATCGACTCCGGCGTATTGATATCCCTTAGTTGCTCACCATCCGCAAAAGTTTCAGCCTCTTCGGCATCGATGTCGCTGGACGCTTCGGGCCGCCGGCCTTGCGTGGCCAGGTAGTTCTTGGCCGTGTTGACAGCGATCCGGTACAGCCAGGTGTAGAACGCCGATTCCCCGCGGAATTGGGGCAAGGCGCGATATGCCTTGATAAAGGCATCCTGCGCCACATCCTCGACTTCAGCGGGGTCCCTGACCAGACGCGAGATCAACCGGATGATCTTGCGGTGGTATTTGGCCACCAGCAGTTCAAAGGCCCGCTTGTCGCCCTGCTGGACGCGTTCAACAAGGAGCTGGTCGGCTTCGCGTTCGCTCACGAATAGTTCACCTGCAGTGTATCTCTTGGTATCGCCGTCAAAACAAACGTTGTATTTTACCTACGCCGCACCCCGCGAAACGACCGCGGAGCGAAAAGCGTATTGACAGCGGTGGCGAATGCCACCGGGCGTCAGTATGCATTAAGCGGCACCGCTTGGGCCGCCAATCATGTCGCCTGCCGCGTTCAAAGCGATCCCGGCGCCCCATGCAGTGCGCGCAGCAGCGCCCGCCGCGAGGCATCGGCCGCTTCATCGCGGCCATCGGGAACGCCAGCGCTCCCAATCAGCAGCACGCGCGGCACGTCGGCTTGCGCGGGCGCCAGGCGCAGCACCGAGGCGACACTACCCAACTGCCAGCACGCCATGACCCGGGCCCGCGCTTCGGCGCCCTCGGGCAACGCGACCACGATCTCCGTCGCCGAACCGCCCGGCGCGATCCGGACAAGGCGGCATGCCGCCGCCAACCATGCGGCTCGCCACGCGCGGACACCCGACAGCGTGGCCGCCGCCGCGAGCACCGCCCACCACAGCGGCGCCGTCTCGCCCGCCCGCCACCCCTGTTCCGCCCGCCACAGCAGCCACAGCAACGCGGCAAGCTCGCAGCCCAGGAACGCCATCAGCAGCCAACGCTGCGGATGACGCCCCGGGAACGGGAAGCAAGGGAGCGGCCGGCGGGCGCCGGCTTCAGGCACGACGGAAGACGAGCGTGCCGTTGGTACCGCCGAAGCCGAAGTTGTTCTTGACGGCTACGTCGATCTTCATTTCACGCGCGGTGTTCGGCACGTAATCGAGATCGCACTCGGGGTCCTGATTGAAGATGTTGATCGTCGGCGGCGCGACCTGGTGATGCAGGGCCAGCACCGTGAAGACCGACTCCAGGCCGCCGGCGCCGCCCAGCAGATGGCCGGTCATCGACTTGGTCGAGTTCACCGCGATCTTGTAGGCGTGTTCGCCGAAGGCCAGCTTGATTGCGTCGGACTCGTTCTTGTCGCCCAGCGGCGTCGAGGTGCCGTGCGCGTTCAGATAATCGACTTCGTCCGGATTGACGCCCGCGTTCTTCAGCGCATTGACCATGCAGCGGCGCGGACCGTCGGTATTCGGCGCCGTCATGTGGAACGCATCGCCGCTCATGCCGAAGCCCGACAGCTCGGCATAGATCTTGGCGCCGCGCGCCTTGGCCGACTCGTATTCCTCGAGCATCATCACGCCGGCGCCCTCGCCCAGCACAAAGCCGTCGCGGTCGACATCCCACGGACGCGAGGCGGCCGCCGGATCGTCGTTGCGGGTCGACAGCGCACGGGCCGCGGCAAAACCGCCGATACCGAGCGGCGATACAGTCGATTCCGCGCCGCCGGCCAGCATCGCGTCGGCGTCGCCGGCCTCGATCAGGCGCGCGGCCAGGCCGATGCTGTGCAAGCCGGTGGTGCAGGCGGTCACGGCGGCCAGGTTCGGGCCCTTCAGGTTGTGGTTGATCGACAGGTGGCCGGAGATCATGTTGATGATCGAACCGGGCACGAAGAACGGCGAAATCCGCCGCGGACCGCGATTGGTCAGTTCCGCGTGCGTGTCCTCGATCATGGGCAGGCCGCCGATGCCCGAGCCGACCAGCACGCCGATGCGATCGGCGTTGGCCTCGGTCACTTCCAGGCCGCTGTCGCGCAGGGCCTGGGTGCCGGCCGCGATGCCATAGTGGATGAAGGTATCCATATGGCGGGCTTCCTTGGCGGGAATGTAATCCTCGACGTTGAAGCCCTTCACTTCGCCGGCGAAATGCACGGCCAGCGCGGAGTGATCGAATTTGGTGATGGTGGCAATGCCGGACTTGCCGGCAACCAGATTGGCCCAGCCTTCGGCAACCGTGTTTCCGACCGGAGACACAAGGCCGAGCCCGGTGACGACGACGCGACGACGGCTCACTATGATTTCCTACGGGTGGATGAGGCAAGGCGGAACGGGCGGGAAGCCCGCGGCACCGTCAAGGCGCCAAGGCGATTCCGCCGCGCCGGCAGGCCGGCGCACCGGCCAATCTGCCGGCCGGACCGACGGCGCGAATCCCGGCCGGCAGTTCGGCGGCACGATGGCCGATGATGGAGCCAGCTTCGGCCCCACCGCAACTCCGCTTGCTCGAACAAACGAAAGCCACAGAAAACGGCACAACGGGATCTGGCGACCCCTCTGCCCGTTTTCTGTGGCCCGGAATCCGGATACGACAGGCTTAGGCCTTGACGTGCGCCGACGCGTAGTCGATGGCCTGCTGCACGGTCGTGATCTTTTCGGCTTCCTCATCGGGAATTTCCATGCCGAATTCATCTTCCAACGCCATCACGAGTTCGACCGTGTCGAGCGAGTCGGCGCCGAGGTCGTTCACGAACGAGGATTCGTTCTTGATGTCGGCTTCGGCGACGCCGAGTTGCTCTGCCACGATCTTCTTGACGCGTTGTTCGATATTGTCCATTTAGCCCTCCAGGGAAGTTCGACAAAAAAGTGGGCGCATTTTAGCAGGTTTGGCCTCTGAAAATGCCGTCCGCAGTCTTTCGCAAGAAATGCGCCCGTTCTTCTAAAAAAGGGGGTGACGCCAAGGCGTCGCGCCCCCCTCAGTTCATATACATGCCACCGTTGACATGCAGCGTGGTGCCGGTCACATAAGCCGCCTGCGGACCGGCCAGGAAAGCCACCGCGTTGGCGATGTCCTCCGGCTGACCGAGCCTGCCGAGCGGAATCTGGGTCTTGAGCGCGGCATGCTGCTCTTCCGACAGCACCTTGGTCATATCGGTATCGATAAACCCCGGTGCGACGCAATTGACGGTGATGTTGCGGCTGCCGATTTCGCGGGCCAGCGCCCGCGTCATGCCTTCCACGCCCGCCTTGGCCGCAGCATAGTTCATCTGGCCCGGGTTGCCGGTCGAACCGACCACCGAGGTGATGTTGATGATGCGTCCGCCGCGCGCCTTCATCATCGGCCGCAGCACACCGCGCGACAGGCGGAACACCGCCGTCAGGTTGGTATCGATCACCGCGCTCCAGTCCTCGTCCTTCATCCGCATCGCCAGCTGGTCCTGCGTGATGCCGGCATTGTTGACGAGGATGTGGATGCCGCCGTGATTCTTGACGATCTCGTCGATCAGCGCCTCGCAGCGTGCCGCGTCGTTGACGTCGAGCACCGCGCCGGCGCCCTTGAGTTGCTCGGCGGCCAGGTACTCGCCAATCGCGGCGGCGCCCTTTTCGCTGGTGGCCGTGCCGATCACCAGCGCGCCCTGCCGGGCCAGTTCCAGCGCGATCGCGCGGCCGATGCCGCGCGAGGCGCCCGTCACCAGCGCGACCTGATTGTCCAGGGTCTTGCTCATCCCGTTGTTTCTCCTTGTTGCGGTGCGTGCGGATCAGCCGCGCACCAGCGCCAGCGTGTCCTGCAGCGAGGCCGGATCGACGATCGCGCCGCCGACCAGATTGCCGTCGATGCGCTTGGTCAGCCCGGCCAGCACCTTGCCCGGACCGCATTCGATCACATGGGTGACGCCGTCGGCGGCCATCTTCTGCACCGACTCGACCCAGCGCACCGGCGCCGCGGCCTGGCGCACCAGCGCATCCTTGATCGCCTCGGGATCGTCGACGATGGCGACGTCGACGTTGTTGATCAGCGGAATCGACGGCGCCGAGAACTTCAGGCCGGCCATGCGCTCGCGCAGGCGGTCCGATGCGGGCTTGAGCAGCGACGAATGGAACGGTGCCGACACCGGCAGCGGCAGCGCACGCTTGGCACCCTTGGCCTTGGCGATCTCGCAGGCCTTCTCGACCGCTGCCTTGGCGCCGGCGATCACGACCTGCGCCGGCGCATTGAAATTGACCGCTTCGACCACGCCGGCCGCCGAGGCCTCGGCGCAGGCGGCGCGCACGTCGTCGTCGGACAGGCCGAGGATCGCGGCCATGCCGCCCTCGCCCACCGGCACCGCTTCCTGCATCGCCTGGGCGCGGAAGCGCACCAGCGGCACCGCGTCGGCAAAGGGAATCACGCCGGCGGCGACCAGCGCCGAATACTCGCCGAGGCTATGGCCGGCCACCAGCGCCGGGGCCGGGCCGCCGGCCTCGCGCCAGGCACGGTAGATCGCCACCGCGGCGGTCAGCATCACCGGCTGGGTGTTGGTGGTCAGGTTCAGCTCTTCGGCCGGCCCTTCGGCGATCAGGCGCGCCAGGTCCTGGCCCAGCGCGTCGGACGCTTCCTGCAGCGTCGCGCGCACCACCGGGTTGTCGGCGAAGGCATTGAGCATTCCGACCGACTGCGAGCCTTGGCCGGGGAAGACGAATGAGAATTTCATCGGTTTCCGATCGGTTTGAAAATGGAATCGTCGGCGCCATCGCGCATCGGCCGCGCACATCATCGTGCCGCGCGCCGATGGCTGGCACCAGCTTGCGAATTACATACGCAGCAGCACCGCGCCCCAGGTGAAACCGCCGCCCACGCCTTCCATCAGCACGTGGTGGCCGGGGCGAATGCGCCCGTCGCGCACCGCGACGTCGAGCGCCAGCGGAATCGATGCGGCCGACGTGTTGCCGTGTTCGTGCACGGTCGCGATCATGCGCTCGAGCGGCAGGCCCAGCTTCTTCGCGGTGCCCTGCATGATGCGGATATTGGCCTGGTGAGGAATCAGCCAGTCGAGCTTCTCGGCCGGAAAATCGGCCGCGGCCAGCGTCTCGCGCGCGACCTTGTCGAGCACGCTGACGGCGAGCTTGAACACCGCCTGGCCATCCATGTGCAGGAACGCATTGCCGGTGATATTGCCGGCCGCGACATTGCCCGGCACGCACAGGATATCGACGTGGCTGCCGTCGGCATGCATCGCCGAGGACATCACGCCGGGCTCGTCCGACGCGGTCAGCACCACCGCGCCGGCGCCGTCGCCGAACAGCACGCAGGTGGTGCGATCGTTGAAGTCGAGGATGCGCGAGAACACTTCGGCGCCGATCAGCAGCACGTTGCGATGCGAGCCGCTGCGGATGAACTTGTCCGCGGTGGCCAGCGCATAGGCAAAGCCGGAGCAGACCGCCTGCAGGTCGAACGCCGCGCAGTGGTTGGTGATGCCGAGCTTCTGCTGCACCAGGCAGGCGGTGCTCGGAAATACGTAGTCCGGCGTCGAGGTGGCGACGATGATCAGGTCGATCTGCTGCCGGTCGATGCCGGCCGCTTCCAGCGCGCGCTCGGCCGCCTTGACCGCCAGATCGCTGCTGGTGACATCGGGCTCGGCCCAGTGGCGCGCCGAGATGCCGCTGCGCGAGACGATCCACTCGTCGCTGGTCTCGATGCCCTTCTCGGCCAGCTGCGCCGCGAGCTCGTGATTGGTGACGCGCCGCGGAGGCAGGTAGCTCCCCGTGCCGATGATTTTTGCGTAGCTTGTCATGTGGTGTCGGATCGTATTGCCGGACTCAGCGCGACCCCGGCGCGGCGGCATGCCGGCCTGGCCGGTGCTGGCGCACGAGGCGTGGGACCAGGGGCACCGGCATCGCCGCTGCCTCGGTAATGCTGGGCAGGATCATGCGGCGTGTGCGCTGCGACCCGCGTCGGGCGGGTCTGTCTCCTGGCCCGCGGATGCGGTGCCCGCGGTGCTCGTCTTGTTGGCGAACGCCTGCGAAATCCGGGCGATGACGCCATTCCTGGCCGCATCATACCCGCGTTTGATAGCCCACTCAAAAGAGTGGGCATCGGCGGAACCGTGGCTCTTGATCACCAGCCCGCGCAGCCCGAGCAGCGAGGCGCCGTTGTAGCGGGCCGGATCGAGCCGGCGCGCCAGCCGCGTCAGCACCGGCATCGCGATGCCGGCCAGCAGCTTGGTGAACCAGGAGCGCGTGAATTCCTCCTTGATCATGCTGCCGATCATCTTGGCCAGGCCCTCGGTGCTCTTGAGCGCCACGTTGCCGACGAAGCCGTCGCACACCACGATGTCGGTGGTGCCCTTGAAGATGTCGTTGCCCTCGACGTTGCCGTAGAAGTTCAGCTCCGAGGCGCGCAGCAGTTCGCCGGCGCGCTTGACCACCTCGTTGCCCTTGATCACTTCCTCGCCGATGTTCAGCAGGCCGACCGTCGGGTGTTCCTTGTGGTCGACCACCGCGACCATGGCCTCGGCCATGCGGGCAAATTGCAGCAGATGTTCGGGTTCGCAGTCGGCGTTGGCGCCCAGGTCCAGCACCGTGGTGCCCCAGCCCTGTTCGTTCGGAATGGTGGTGGCGATGGCCGGGCGCTCGATGCCTTCGAGCGTCTTGAGCACATAGCGCGACACGGCCATCAGCGCGCCGGTATTGCCGGCCGAGATGCAGGCGTCGGCGCGGCCTTCCTTGACCTGGGTCACCGCGACGCGCATCGAGGAATCCTTCTTCTTGCGCAGCGCGACCTCGACCGGGTCGTCCATCGTGATCACTTCGGTGGCGGCCACCACGGTCACGCGCGGATGGTTCAGCGCGTGCAGCTTGCGCAGCTGCGGCTCGATGGCATCCGGCCGCCCCACGAGCACCATCTCGGCATCCTCGTGGGCGGCAAGAAAACTGATCGCCGCCGGCACCGTCACGGACACGCCGTGATCGCCACCCATGCAGTCGATAGCGAGTTTGATCGTCATTGTTTGCTGATGCGCGAGGCGCCGAATCCGCGCTGCGGAGGCCTCGCAGGGAAAGCGGCGCCAGCGTTCACGCTTGCCGCGGCCAACAAAAAAGCGGCAAGGAGTTTGCCGCTTCTTTGTATGTCTTCTACCTGCAAGCGCGTGCGGGACGCAGCGTCACGCCGAGCGAATGCGTCAGTCGTTCTTGGTCTTGACGACCTTGCGGCCACGGTAGTAGCCGTTCGGGCTGACGTGGTGACGCAGGTGCGTTTCACCGGTGGTCGGCTCGACTGCCAGCGGCGCGACGGACAGGTGATCGTGCGAACGATGCATGCCGCGCTTGGACGGCGACTTCTTGTTCTGTTGAACAGCCATGATGACTCCTTGGAGAATTTGCGGATATTAACACACGCATCCTGCACGAGGCGTAGCCGGGCCCGGCCGGATGCTGATTACGGTACGACGTTGTTACTGCCGAAGCGCGCCGCCGCGGACCTGGTCCGCGCGTCAGTGCTTCGTCTTCAGACTGGCCAGCGCCGCAAAGGGCGACGGCCGCTTTTCTTCTTCCTGCTCGTCCTCGGGTTCCGGTTCGACGCTGCCGTCGGCTCCGGTGACCAGGCTCTCATGGACTTCGGGGCAGACCTCGTGCTTCGGCGCCACCGGCAGCGACAGCAGGATCTCGTCCTCGATCAGCGCCAGCAGATCGAATCGGCGCGAGCCCGCGATGACATCGATCTCGTCGTCGTCCATCGGCGCGGCATCGGCCTCGGCTTCGCTGGCCACCACCTCGAACCGGGTCGCGGTCGAGATCGGCTCGGCGTAGACCGCCAGACAACGCTGACAGTTCAGCCACATGCTGCCCTGCACCGCCAGATCGAGAAACAGGCGCCGGCGCGCCGGCTTGCCGGGCTCGGCCGCTTCGTCCTGGGCGGAACCGCTCATCGTGTAGCGGAACCGTTCGTCCGGGGCCGAGGCTGGCGCTTCGGCGGAGGTCTCGGCTATGATGCGCGGCAATTCACGCGCCGCGATCTCGCCGGCCGCCGAGCCCGAGGACCGGCAGAACTCGAAGAGATCGAACGCTTGCAAGTCGATGGGCTGAGTCATGTCGCTGGGTGCGCCTGTGATGCAGGGCGCTGGCAATGCTGCTGAACGCTGGTCCTGTCGCCGCAGCGGCCATCGAGTGGCGAGGCCTCCGCATTACGCCGCACGAGGCGCTGGCAGGACACCACGCGGCGGATGCCTGCGCGGTAAAACGCGTGATTATACGTCGAAATCCGAGCCGCAGTCAAAGTCGCCAGCGCTTGCCTGTTGCGCATTCCTCTTTCGCTTCAATCACTTATATGTCTTCCGCCGTGACACCCGCCGCGCCATCCGCGGCACCGCTTCCCTCGGCGCCGGCCGCGGCCCCCAGGCTGATTCTTGGCTCGAGCTCGCGCTATCGCCGCGAGCTGCTGGAGCGCCTGCGCATTCCGTTCGAGATCGACGTGCCGGACATCGACGAGACGCCGCTGGCCGGCGAGGCGCCGGAGGCGACCGCGCTGCGTCTGTCGCGCCGCAAGGCAGAGGCGATCGCCGCCCGTCACCCCGGCGCGCTGGTGATCGGCTCCGACCAGGTCGCCACGCTGGACGGCGTCCAGGTCGGCAAGCCGGGCTCGCACGAGCGGGCACTGGAGCAGTTGCGCTGGATGCGCGGCCGCACGGTGACGTTCCATTCGGCGCTGTGCCTGCTGGACGGGCGCAGCGGCGAGGTCCAGCTGGAGGAGGTGCGTACGCTGGCGACCTTTCGCGAGCTCGACGACAGCGAGCTGGAGGCCTATCTGCGGCTCGAGCAACCCTATGACGTGGCCGGCAGCGCCAAATCGGAAGGACTCGGCATTGCGCTGCTGTCGCGCGTCGAGTCCGACGATCCGACCGCGCTGGTCGGCCTGCCGCTGATCGCGCTGACCGGCATGCTGCGCCGCGCCGGCTATCCCTTCTTCACGGCCTGATTCCGCGGGCCTTCCCTCTCCGCTGTCGAGGACATCCGCCCATGAGCGGCACGCTATACCTGATTCCCAACACGCTGGGCAAACGCGACGAGGCCGACCCGCTGCCGGCCGTGATCCCGGCCGACGTGCAGCAGATCGCCGCCAGCCTGGACTACCTGGTCGCCGAAAACGCCAAGACCGCGCGCGCCTATCTGAAGAAGCTGGGGCAGACCTGCCCGCTGGCGCGGCCGATCCAGCAGATCGAGATCCGCGAGCTGAACGTCAATACGCCCGAGGCCGCGCTGGCAGAGCTGCTGGCCCCGGTGCTGGCCGGCCGCGACGGGGGCCTGCTGTCGGAGGCCGGGGTGCCGGCGGTGGCCGACCCCGGCGCCAATCTGGTGCGGCTGGCTCACGCGCGCGGCGTGCGCGTGCGGCCGCTGGTCGGGCCCAGCTCGATCCTGCTGGCAGTGATGGGCTCGGGGCTGAACGGCCAGAGCTTTGCCTTCAACGGCTATCTGCCGGTCGATCCGGCCGAGCGCACGCAGCGCCTGCGCGAACTGGAGCAATGGTCGCGCAAGCACCGGCAGACCCAGGTCTGGATCGAGACGCCGTATCGCAACGAGGCGCTGCTGGCGGCGCTGAAGACCACCTGCGCGGGCACCACGCTGCTGTCGATCGCGGTGGACCTGACGCTGCCGACCGAGACCATCGTCACGCAGCCGCTGTCGGCCTGGCAGCCGGGCCGGCTGGAATTGCACAAGCGGCCGGCGATCTTCTCGATCCTGGCGGCCTGAACGGCCGCGCTGCCCCACGCGCCGGCCGGCGTCAATACAGCGACTGCAGCCGCGAACTCCACATCAGGGTCTTGGCGGCCGCGGTCCCGACCGCGGCGCCGAAGCGCTTGGCGACGCGCTCGGCGATGTTCTCCTTGACCGTGTAGTCGACGATGTCCTCGGCCTTCAGCACGTCGCGCGCCACCGACTCGGCGCTGCCCAGCCCGTCGGCCAGGCCTAGCTCGATGCTGCGCTCGCCGGACCAGAACAGGCCCGAGAACAGCGTCGGATCGTCTTTCAGCCGGTTGCCGCGCCCTTCCTTGACCACTGCGATGAACTGCTCGTGGATCTGGCGCAGCATCTGCTCGGCGAACGCCTTCTGCTGCGGCGATTCCGGCGAGAACGGGTCCAGCATGCCCTTGTTGGCGCCCGCGGTGTACAGCCGCCGCTCGACGCCGAGCTTATCCATCAGACCCGTGAAGCCGAAGCCGTCCATCAGCACGCCGATCGAACCGACGATGCTGGCCTTGTCGACATAGATCTTGTCGGCCGCGGCGGCGACGTAGTAGCCGCCCGACGCGCAGATTTCCTCGACCACGACATACAGCGGCTTGGACGGATGCAGCGAGCGCAGGCGCTGGATCTCGTCGTTGATGATGCCGGCCTGCACCGGCGAGCCGCCCGGGGAATTGATCTTCAGGATCACGCCGGCCGCGTTGGCATCGGCGAAGGCGGCCTGCAGCGATGCGTTGATCGACTCGGCACTGGCCGGCGTGCCGGCGGCGATCTCGCCCTCCAGCGTGACCATCGCCGTATGCCGGCCGCTGGTAATGGCGCCGTCGGTCTTGAAGTCGAACAGCGAGAACAGCACCAGCGCGAACAGCGCGAAGCCGGCCAGGCGGAAGAAGATCTTCCAGCGGCGCGCCGCCCGCTGCTCGCGCAGCGTGGCCATCAGCACGCGTTCGAGCACATCGCGCTCCCAGCCGGCGCCGGTCTTGACCGGCCCGGCCGACTCGCCCTTGAGCCGCGCCTTGCGCTCGACCGACTCGCGACGCGCGGCGGCCTCGGCATCGCGGACCTCGGCCTCCAGCGGGTAATCGGCGTGGCGCGCGGTTTCGAGCCGCTCGCCGGCGCCGCGCCCGCCCGGGCTCTCGTCGCCGCGGCCCGGCTCGGCATCCGGCTCGTTCGGATTCACCGGCGGTTTGTTCTGATCTGTCATGCAAATACTCTCGAACGGGCGCCGCTGCGCGGACGTGGCCGACGTTGCGCTGGAGCCCGAAGGTTTCCCGTCAAAAAAAGCGATGCCGATGCGCGGCCGCGGCGTGCCCGCTTACGGGACGGGCGGTGGCGACGGCAGCGAGGGCGGATCGTCGTACGGCGACTCCGGTATCCAGTAGACGGCGCCGTCGCGCTCCTCGACGCGCAGCTTGGCCAGCGACGCGCCGCGGCACGGTCCGCCGACGCACAGTCCGCTGTCGGGCGCATAGGTCGCGCCATGTGTGGCGCACATCAAGTATAGGCCCGACGACTCGAAAAAGTGGCCTTCCTGCCAGTCGAGCTCCATCGGCACATGGGCGCACTGATTCAGATAGCCATGGACCTGCCCCTCGAAGCGCACCGCGAAGGCGCCGATCTCCCGGCCCCCGACCGCAACCGTGAAGCGCACGCCGACGCCGCCTTCGACCAGTTCGTCCGCCGCGCACAGCCGGCGCGCCTGGACCGGCAGGGCCGGGGTATTCGCCAGCGGACCGGTGTCAGGGCCGGAATCAGCCATGGGTATGCAGCCAGTCGCTGAGGTCGGCGATCGAACTGGCGCAGTGCAGCGGCGTCATCGCGCGCAGCGAATCGGCCGGGTGGGCGCCATAGCAGACGCCGATGCCGTGGGCGCCGGCGTTGACCGCCATCTGCAGGTCGTGCGTGGTGTCGCCGATCATCACCGTGCGCGCCATGTCCTGGCCCAGCTCGCGGGTCAGCTCGTGCAGCATCGCCGGATGCGGCTTGGAGAAGGTCTCGTCGGCGCAGCGCGTGGCGTCGAAGAGCGCCGTCAGACCGGTGGCGGCCAGCGCCCGCTGCAGTCCGACGCGGGTCTTGCCGGTGGCGACGCCGAGGAAATAGTGCTGGCCGCGCAGCGCCTCGAGCATGTCCCGCACGCCCTCGAACAGCACCAGTTCGGCGTCGCGCGTCAGGAAATGGTAGCGATAGCGCTCGGCCAGGCGCGGATAGTCGACCGGATCCAGCGTCGGAATCGCATATTCGAGCGCGTCCTTCAGCCCGAGGCCGATCACGTGGCGGGCGGCGTCCTCGTCGGGCACCGGCAGGCCCAGGTCGCGGCTCGCCAGCTGGATGCACTTGGCGATGGTCGGGGTGGAATCCATCAGGGTTCCATCCCAGTCGAAGACGATCAGGTCGAAGCGTTGCCGGGCCATGGGGTTCTCGATCGAAAAAATGGGGCTGCCGGGACGGATAACGATGTCGTCCGGCTACGGGGATGGGGTCGCGGAAGCCGGATCGGGCAGTCCCGCCTGCCCGATCTGCCTGAGCTGCCGCAGGAACGTTTCGCACTCGTCCGGCAGCGGCGCGCTCAGCGTCAGCGCCTGGCCGCTGCCCGGATGCACGAACGTCAGCCGGTGCGCGTGCAGGAACATCCGCTTCAGGCCCGGCCTGGCGCCGGCGCGGGCCAGCGCCTTGTTCAGCGCGAAGTCGCCGTACTTGTCGTCACCGACGATCGGAAAGCCGAGCTGAGCCAGGTGCACGCGGATCTGGTGGGTGCGGCCGGTCTTGAGCTCGGCCTCCAGCA
The DNA here is from genome assembly GCF_008801915.1 of Cupriavidus gilardii. Lineage (GTDB taxonomy): Bacteria > Pseudomonadota > Gammaproteobacteria > Burkholderiales > Burkholderiaceae > Cupriavidus > Cupriavidus gilardii. Next base: position 166,682 of record NZ_VZOV01000006.1, on the reverse strand, counting down.
GCGTGTAGCCGGGGAAGGAGGCGACGCGGTTGAACACCGTATGCGAGGGCTGGCCGTCGGCCTGCACGCGCACGCGGCGCTCGCCGTCCGGCGTGGTGTACTTGAACAGCGGGAAGCGGGCGTGCTGGCGGTTGTGGCCGAATTCGCCGGCGACGCAGGCGAAATAGCGCTTGTCCATCGCATTGTCGCGGATCTGCTGGTGCAGATGCACCAGCGCGGCGCGCTTCTTGGCCAGCAACAGGATGCCCGAGGTTTCGCGGTCGAGCCGGTGCACCAGTTCCAGGAAGCGGGCCTCGGGGCGTGCCTGGCGCAGCTGCTCGATGACGCCGAAGGCCACGCCGGAGCCGCCATGGACCGCCACGCCGGCCGGCTTGTCGATCACCAGCAGATGGGCGTCCTCGAACAGCACCGGGAACGAGGCCGCGGGCACGTAGGTATCCGATGCGGCGGCCGTCGCCACACGAAGTGGCGGAATGCGCACAACGTCGCCCAGCTTCAGCCGATAGGTGGCGTCGACGCGGCCTTTGTTGACCCGTACTTCGCCGGAGCGCAGGATCCGGTAGACGTGGCTCTTGGGCACGCCCTTGGCCACCCGCAGCAGGTAGTTGTCGATCCGCTGACCGTCGGCGTCTTCCCCGATGGTCACATACGCCACCTGGGGCGCATCCGTGCCGGATCGCACCTCTTTTTCAATTCGATGGCGTAACTCATTCATTTTCAAATATAATTTCCGCGCTACCCCGGCCATAGCCGGCAGCGCAAGCGGTGTAAGCGAATTGTCGCATTTTACACTTCGGGTCACCGCTGGCCCGGCCCGGTCCCCCGCCATCGCGTAATCCGCAGGCGCCGGACGGGCAAAGTGGCGGTACGGGCCGACAGCTCCGCTGGCGGCCCGTCGCAGTAAATCAAGTAACAAGCAGCACGCACGGTACCGGCTGTGCGCAGGAAAACCGCCCAAAGGCGGGTTCGGCGCGGACTCGGTTCACGTGGGAGCAGAGTGTTCAGGTAGAACAGAATTTGATGGCGGATGCCGATACGGCATTCGCTTCGGTGAGAGAAAGTCCCGCCGCACCGGAAATCGGTGCCGGCCGGTTGCCTGGCCCCTCGCCTGATCGACGACATGGTGACAATCGCGGCGCCCGGTCGCAGAACTCCAACAAGCAGCAGGTGCGCCTGCCTTGTCGGTCGCTCAGGTCGTGGTGGCATGCCGCCGCGTCCGACAACCTTGCTCTTTGACGCGTCCTGGCCGTTCGTGGCCGGCCCCGGTGCGAGCCGAAGCGCAAGCGGCATCCTGTCGTCGCTGCCCTCCCCCGTACCCCGGCCTCCGTCCGATATCGCCGCCTGACCCTGCGCGCAGCTCGCGCATGGCCGGCATGGCGGTCCGAACCCGCGCAGCGCGCCGACGTCTCTCTCTTTCACCCGCGCCCAGCCGGCGGCTTGCATTCGCCCCGGCGCCTTCGGCAATTCTCACGCCACCTCTCGCTTCCTCGCGTGCTTTCGAAACGCCGCGCGGCACCCCTGGTGCCGGCCGCGGCATTGGAACGAGGGTTTGCGATGAAACGCATGCTGTTCAATGCGACGCAGCAGGAGGAATTGCGCGTCGCCATCGTCGACGGTCAGAAGCTGATCGACATCGATATCGAGACCGCCGGGCGCGAGCAGCGCAAGGGCAATATCTACAAGGGCGTGATCACCCGCATCGAGCCGTCGCTCGAAGCGTGCTTCGTCAACTACGGCGAAGAGCGTCACGGCTTCCTGCCGTTCAAGGAAGTGGCCCGCGCCTACTTCAAGGAAGGCGTCGACGTGCGCAACGCGCGCATCCAGGACGCGCTGCACGAGGGCCAGGAACTGATCGTCCAGGTCGAGAAGGAAGAGCGCGGCAACAAGGGCGCGGCGCTGACCACCTTCATCTCGCTGGCCGGCCGCTACCTGGTGCTGATGCCGAACAACCCGCGTGGTGGCGGCGTGTCGCGCCGCATCGAAGGCGAAGACCGCCAGGAGCTGCGCGAGACGATGGCGCAGCTGACCGTGCCCGACGGCATGAGCATCATCGCCCGCACTGCGGGCATCGGCCGCTCGGCCGAGGAACTGCAGTGGGACCTGAACTACCTGCTGCAACTGTGGAAGGCCATCGACGGCGCCGCGCTCGACAACAAGGCGCCGCTGCTGATCTATCTCGAATCGAGCCTGGTGATCCGCGCGATCCGCGATTACTTCCAGCCGGACATCGGCGAGATCCTGATCGACACCGACGACATCTACGAGCAGGCCCGCGCCTTCATGAGCGTGGTGATGCCCGACAACATGAACCGCGTGAAGAAATATCGGGACGACGTGCCCCTCTTCTCGCGTTTCCAGATCGAACACCAGATCGAATCGGCGTATTCCCGCATGGTGATGCTGCCCTCCGGCGGCGCCATCGTGATCGACCACACCGAGGCGCTGGTCTCGGTCGATGTCAACTCGGCGCGCGCCACCAAGGGCGCCGACATCGAGGAAACGGCGCTGCGCACCAACCTGGAGGCGGCCGACGAGATCGCCCGCCAGCTGCGCCTGCGCGACCTGGGCGGCCTGATCGTCATCGACTTCATCGACATGGAGTCGAACAAGGCGCAGAAGGACGTCGAGACGCGGCTGAAGGACGCGCTGCGCCATGACCGCGCGCGCGTGCAGATGGGCAAGATCAGCCGCTTCGGCCTGATGGAGCTGTCGCGCCAGCGCCTGCGTCCGTCGCTGTCCGAGGGCTCGCATATCACCTGCCCGCGCTGCAACGGCACCGGCCATATCCGCGATACCGAATCGTCCGCCCTGCAGGTGCTGCGCATCATCCAGGAAGAGGCGATGAAGGAAAACACCGCCGCGATCCACTGCCAGGTGCCGGTCGAGGTCGCCGCCTTCCTGCTCAACGAGAAGCGCCAGGACATCAACCTGATCGAGCTGCGCTTCAAGGTCAACGTGCTGCTGATCCCGAACAAGCATCTGGAAACGCCGCACTACAAGCTCGAGCGCCTGCGCCACGACGATCCGCGCCTGGAAGAAAGCACCGCCAGCTACCGGATGGCCGAGGCCGCCGCCAAGGAACTGGAGGCGGACACCAGCTACAGCAGCCGCAAGAAGGAAGACGCCAAGCCGCGCCAGGAAGCCGCGGTCAAGGGCATCACCCCCGAGCAGCCGGCGCCGGTTTCGGTGCCCCGCCCCGAGCGCGCTCCGCGCCAGGAAGCCCCGGCGGCCAAGCCGGCCGCTCCGGCCGCGGCGACGCAGCCGATCGGCAGCGGCGGCTTCATCGCCTGGCTCAAGGGCCTGTTCGGCGCCCGTCCTGCACCGGCTCCGGTGCAGCCGGCCAAGCCCGCCGCGACGGAAGCCCGTACCGGCGGCAATGGCGAAGGCAGCCGGCGCGAGCGCGGCCAGCGTGGCGAACGTGGCCAACGCAGTGAACGCGGCGAGCGTGGCGATCGCACCGAGCGCGCGGAACGTGGCGACCGCGCCGAACGCGGCGAGCGCCAGGCCGGCCGTGGCCAGCGTGCCGAACGCGGCGAGCGCGCCGAACGCGGTGAGCGGGTGGAACGCGGCGAGCGTGGCGATCGCGCCGAGCGTCAGCCCCGTCAGCCGCGCCAAGGCGAGGCGCAGCCGGCGCAGGCCGAAGCCCGCCAGCCGGACGCCGTGCAAGGCGAACGCGGTGAACGGACGGAGCGCAGCGAGAACCGCCGCGAACGCAACCAGGAACGCCGCGAGCGCCAGCGCGAACGGCAGCGTGAGCGCAGCGAGGCGCGCGCCGCCGATGCCGAGCTGACCGACGTGGAAGCGGGCGTGCCGACCCAGCCGGTGCCGGTGGCTGCACTGACCGACGAGGCCGGCGCGGTCCGCGCCGAACTGCCGGAAACCGCAGACACCGCCGAGAACGGCGAAGGCGAAGAGCGTCGCCGCCGCAATCGCCGCGGCCGCAACCGCTATCGCCGCGAGCGCGAGGAAGGCGCCGCCACGGAAGCCACCGAAGCCGCCGAGGCTGCGGAGGCCGAAGGCGCCGAGGGCCAGACCAGCGGCACGATGGCCGCCATGCCGGCCACCGGCCAGGCGCTGGCCGAAGCCGGCGAGGCTGCCGGCGTGACGCCGGTGCCGGTCGCCGCGGTCGCGGCCGCGGAAGCGGAAACCGCGGGCGTCGCACCGACCGCCGCGATGCCGACCCAGGCCGTGCCGGCCGAGCCGGCCCCCGCTCCGGTGATCGCCGCCGAACTGGCGCCGGGCAGCTCGGCCGCGACCCAGGTGTCGCCGGCCGAAGCCGTCGCCCCGACCGCCCCCGCACCCCAAGCGCCTGCCACGGCAGCCGCCGACGCAGTGCCCGCGCAAGCGGCCACCGCGGTGACGGCCGACGCTGCGGCCGAAGCCACCGCCGAAGCAACGGCCGACGTGCCGACCGAGCTCGCCCGGGAAGCCGCGCCGGCACCGGCCGCCGAAGCCGTGCAGCAAGCCCCCGCGGAAGCGGTCGCCAAACCCGCCCCCGAGGCGGTCAACGCCCCGGCAGCACAGCAGCCACAGGCTGCCCCTGCCGCCGCTGTGGCGCCGCTGTCGGCCGATGCGCTCGAGCCGATGCTGAACGCAGCCGGCCTGCAGTGGGTGCACACCGACAGCGCCAAGTACCGTGCCGCGCAGGAAGCCGCCGCGCGCATCGTGCCGGCGCCGCGTGTGCCGCGCGAGCGCAAGCCGCTGCCGCCGCTGCCGCAGGGCCCGATGGTGCTGGTCGAGACCGGCGGCCGCGAGGTCACGATGGACGCGCAGCAGTCGGCCGCGCAGCAGTAACGCGTGGCGATCGTCTCGTCGTCCCCGCGCGCGGGGACCCGGGACGTTCCAGCACGCTGCATTCCCGCCTGCGCGGAAACGATGTGAGCCAAAGGGGACGGCACCGCCGTCCCCTTTTTCCTTGCCTGCACGCGTGCGCCGCCCGTCCCGGCGATCCCTCGGCGCAAGCTCGGATAGAATGGCGGCAGAACGGCGCCGGGCTGGCGGCGACCTATCACGACATGACCGAATCCGTCATTCCCATCTTCGATCTGCGCGAGCATCGCTATCACTCGATGAAGCCCGCGATTCCCGCGCGGCTGGAAACGCCGGGCGGGCTGCTGGCCGACCGCCGCGGACGCCCGCTGCACGACCTGCGCATCTCGGTGACCGACCGCTGCAATTTCCGCTGTGTCTACTGCATGCCGAAGGAGGTGTTCGACAAGGACTACACCTTCCTGCCGCATTCGGAGCTGCTCAGCTTCGAGGAGATCGAGCGCGTCGCGCGCCTGTTCGTCGCCCATGGCGTCGAGAAGATCCGGCTGACCGGCGGCGAGCCGCTGCTGCGCAAGAACATCGAGAAGCTGGTCGAAATGCTGGCGCGCATCGAGACGCCGGCCGGCAAGCCGCTGGACCTGACGCTGACCACCAATGCCTCGCTGCTGGCCCGCAAGGCGCGTGCGCTGCGCGACGCCGGGCTGACGCGGGTCTCGGTCAGCCTCGATGCGATCGACGACGCCACCTTCCGCCGCATGAACGACGTCGACTTCGCCGTGGCGGACGTGCTCAAGGGCATCGAGACCGCACAGGCGGTCGGGCTGGCGCCGCTGAAGGTCAACATGGTGGTCAAGCGCGGCACCAACGACGCCGAGATCGTACCGATGGCGCGCCATTTCCGCGGCAGCGGCATCATCGTCCGCTATATCGAGTTCATGGACGTGGGCGCCAGCAACCACTGGCGCATGGACGAGGTGCTGCCGTCGGACGAAGTGGTCGCACGCATCGACGCGGAGTTTCCGCTCGAGCCGATCGCGGCCAACTACAGCGGCGAGACCGCGCAGCGCTGGCGCTACCGCGACGGCGCCGGCGAGATCGGCGTAATCTCCAGCGTCACGCACGCCTTCTGCGGCGATTGCAGCCGCATCCGGCTGTCGACCGAGGGCCGGCTCTATCTGTGCCTGTTTGCCACCGAGGGCTACGATCTGCGCACGCTGCTGCGCGACGGGCACAGCGACCTCGAGATCGCCAACGCGATCGCCGGCGTCTGGCGCGAGCGCACCGACAACTATTCGGAGCAGCGCGGCGACGAGCAGGTGCGCGCGGCCCGCGCGGCGCGCAAGATCGAGATGTCCTATATCGGCGGCTAGGCGCGCCGCCCCGGCTCCGATCCCATCAACGCTTCAACGCTTCACCCCTTTTTCTCTGCACCGCGATGATCGAACGCGAAGACATTACCGGCCTGATCCTGGCCGGCGGACGCGGCAGCCGCATGGGCGGCACCGACAAGGGCCTGCAGTCGCTGCGTGGCGCGCCGATGGCGATGCACACGATGATGCGGCTCTCGCCGCAGACCGGCGCGCTGCTGATCAACGCCAACCGCAATCTGGCCGCCTACGAATCGTTCGGCGTGCCGGTGGTCACCGACTCGGTGCCCGACTTCGCCGGCCCGCTGGCCGGCATGCTGGCCGGCCTGGAACAGTGCCAGACGCGCTGGATGGTCACCGCGCCGTGCGATTCGCCGTTCCTGCCGACCGATCTGGTGGCGCGGCTGGCGCAGGCGATCGAGCGCGAAGGGGCCGAGATGGCGATGCCGGTCACCGTCGACGAGCAGGGCCGCCGCCAGACCCAGCCGGTGTTCCTGCTGATGCCGCATACCGCGCTGGACAGCCTGGTCGCCTTCCTGAACGGCGGCGGCCGCAAGATCGAGGCCTGGGCCTCGCAGCACCGGCTGGCCGAAGTGCCGTTCGACGACGCGGCGCCGTTCGCCAATATCAACACGCTGGACGAACTGCGTACCTTCGAGGCGCGCTGAGCGGAGCAAAGAGCGCGGCCCCGGCCGGCCCGCGGCTCCGCTTTGCGACCGGCACCCGCTGCGCCCAAACCGAACCCAACCCCGAATCTGATCCCTACCCGAACCCTGCCATGCCGTCCCTGCAATCCGTGATCTCCTGCCTGTCCGACTACGATCCCAGCGCGCTGCCGGTGGCGCAGGCCAACCGGATCATCGCCGACGTGGTCGAACCGGTCAGCGGCATCGAGCACGTCGCGATCCGCGCGGCGCTGGACCGGGTGCTGGCCGAGGACGTCGTATCGCCGCTCGACGTGCCGGCGCACGACAATTCGGCGATGGACGGCTATGCCTTCGCCAGCGCCGCGCTGCAGGCTGCAAGCGGCGGCGAGGTGACGCTGCGCGTCATCGGCACGGCGCTGGCCGGCGAGGCGCACGGCCTGGTCCCGGCCGCCGGCGAGGCGGTACGGATCATGACCGGCGCGGTGATGCCGGCTGGCTGCGATACGGTAATCCCGCAGGAATTCACGCAGCGCGTAGCGCAGGGGGCGGGCGAGGCAGCGGGCGAGACAGCAGGCGAGGCAGCAGGCGAGACCGTACGCTTTGCCGCCGACGCGGTGCGGGCCGGCGACAACCGCCGCCTGCGCGGCGAAGACCTGGCGCGCGGCAAACCCGCGCTCAGGCAGGGCCGCGTGCTGCAGCCCGCCGACCTCGGCCTGCTGGCCTCGCTCGGCATCGCCGAGGTCAAGGTCCGGCGGCGGCTGCGCGTGGCCTTCTTCTCGACCGGCGACGAGCTGCGTTCGATCGGGGAGCCGCTCGACGCCGGCTGCGTCTACGACTCGAACCGCTACACGCTGCACGGCATGCTGCGACGGCTGCATGTCGATCTGATCGACATGGGCGTGGTGCGCGACGATCCCGCCGCGCTCGAGGCCGCGCTGCGCAGCGCCTGCGAAAACGCGGATGCGGTGATCACCTCGGGCGGCGTGTCGGTCGGCGAGGCCGACTACACCAAGCAGATCATGGCCGAACTCGGCGACGTGACCTTCTGGAAAATCGCGATGCGCCCCGGCCGGCCGATGGCCTTCGGCCGCATCGCGTCGAACGGCCATCAGGCGCTGCTGTTCGGCCTGCCCGGCAATCCGGTCGCGGTGATGGTGACCTTCTACCATTTCGTCCGCGCCGCGCTGCACCGGATGATGGGCGCGGACATCTCGCCGCCGCCGCTGATGCGCGTGCGCAGCGCCCAGGCGATCCGCAAGAAGCCGGGCCGCACCGAATACCAGCGCGGCATCCTCGCGCGCGGCGCCGACGGCCAGTGGGAGGTGCGCATCACCGGCCAGCAGGGCTCGGGCGTGCTGCGCTCGATGAGCGAGGCCAACTGCTTCATCGTGCTGGCACACGAGCAAGGCGGCGTCGCGGCCGGCGATCCGGTCGAGGTCATGCTGTTCGAGGGCCTGCTGTAAGGTCGCTGCCCCACCATTCGCCCCACCGCGGCACGGCGGCACCGCCCCGCTCCACTGTCGTTTTTTTGCTTACCGAAGCCGTGCCGGCGGCCGCTTTTGGCCGGCCCGGCGGGGCGAGGCTATGCGCCACGCCACCCATTCGCTACACTTGCCGCAACCCAACTCTGCCCCACTGCCACGCTGTCATGAATCAGGAGATCGCTTACCTCCACCCCGTCAAGACCGCACGCGCGCTCGTCCTGGTCTATCTGTGCTTCTCGGTGCCGATCGTGTCGATGGGGTTGTTCGTGGCCTTTGTCCGCTATGGCGATCTGCCCGGCATCACGGTGTTCACCGCGCTGATTCTGAACGCGCTGGTCGGCTTCGGCCTGCTGTGGCTGGCCTGCAAGGCCTACAACTGGGTGGCGGCCCGCTTCGGCGGCATCGAGGTGACGATCCGCAATCTGCCGAACGACGGGCAATAAGCCCCGGCAGTTCGTCCCTCGCCCGACAAAAAAAGCGCATCCCGATGGATGCGCTTTTTTGCTTTCTTGCCACGACGCTGCCGCTGGCTCAGGCCGGCGGGCCGGAATCTTTCGGCGCGGCCTCGCCGTCGTCCTCCTCCGGCAGGCCCAGCAGCTGCTCCGCCGCCTCCGACGGCAACGCCTCGACCTTGCGCAGCTTGCGCGCCATCTGGCGGCTGCGCACCTCGGCCTGCTCGATATTGCGGGCGGCGCGCTCGAGCGTGTCCCTGGTGCGCGCCAGCACGTCGCCGAACTTGCCGAACTCGGTCTTGACCGCGCCGAGCACCTCCCACACCTCGCTGGAGCGCTTTTCCAGCGCCAGCGTGCGAAAGCCCATCTGCAGGCTGTTGAGCACCGCGGTCAGCGTGGTCGGGCCGGCCACCGTCACGCGGTGATTGCGCTGCAGCAGGTCGGTCAGTCCCGGCCGGCGCAGCACCTCGGCATAGAGTCCCTCGGTCGGCAGGAACAGGATCGCGAAGTCGGTGGTGGCCGGCGGCGACAGGTACTTCTCGGCGATGGTCTGCGCCTCGCGCTTGATCGCGACTTCGAGTTCGCGCCCGGCGGCGGCCACGCCGTCGACATCGCCGTGTTCCTGCGCGTCGGTCAGCCGCTCGTACTGCTCCTTCGGAAACTTGGCGTCGATCGGCAGCCAGACCGTGCCGTTGCCATTCCCGGCGGCGTTGCCGACGCCGACCTCCTTGCCAGGCAGCCGGATCGCGAACTCGACCCGCGCGCCGGAATTCGGCACGGTCTCGACGTTGCGCGCGTATTGCTCGGGCGTCAGGATCTGCTGCAGCAGCATCTCCAGTTGGACCTCGCCCCAGGTGCCGCGCGTCTTCACATTGGTCAGCACGCGCTTCAGGTCGCCGACGCCCTGCGCCAGCATCTGCATCTCGCCCAGGCCCCGGTGCACCTGCTCGAGCCGGTCCGACACCATGCGGAACGATTCGCCCAGCCGCTGCTCCAGCGTCGCGTGCAGCTTCTCGTCGACGGTACGCCGCATCTCGTCGAGCCTGGCGGCGTTATTGGCCTCGATGTCCTTGAGCTTCTGCTCCAGCGTGGTGCGCACCTCGCCCAGGCGCCGCTCGTTCGATTCGGTCAGCTTGGCCAGCTGCTGCGCGAACATGTCGATCTGGTTGTTCTGCAGCGTGGCGATATGCGTCATCTGCGCCGACAGCGTCTGCTGGAAGCGCATCATCTGCTCGCTGGTCTCGTCGCGCCCGAGTCGCGCGGCCTCGGCAACCTCGCCGCGCAGGCTGCGTTCGAGCCGTTCGCTGTCGCGTTCACCGCGTTCGCGCCAGTCGGCGAGACGTTGCAGCAGTTCGGCGGTGCCGCCGTCACGCCCGCGCGTCAGCAGCAGGACGAGCGTCAGCAGGGTCAGCAGCAGGATTGCCGCCAGGGCGATCAGAATCAGCGAGGAGGAGGACATCGGGACGGGGTCGTGAAACAGGGCGCCGCCGCGGCCAGGGCAACCGCGACGGCGAAGGTGCGCTAGCGGCGCGCCAGCACTTCCGGGTTCAGCGCGCAGGGCGGCCTGCCGGCATCGGGGCCGGCGCCCAGCGCCGCGATCAGATTGTCGGCCGCCAGATTCGCCATCGCGCGCCGCGTCTTCTCCGAGGCGCTGGCGATATGCGGGGTCAGCACGACGTTGGGCACCTCGAGCAGCGCGGGATGGACCTTCGGCTCGCCTTCGAACACGTCCAGCCCCGCGGCGAAGAGGCGCTTCTCGCGCAGCGCCGCGGCCAGCGCCGCGTCGTCGACGATGCCGCCGCGTGCCAGGTTGATCAGCGTCGCGGTGGGCTTCATCTGCGCCAGCTCGGCCGCGCCGATCGCATGGTGGCTCTGCTCGCTATAGGGCAGCACCAGCATCAGATGGTCGGACTCGCGCAGCAGTTCGGCCTTGCCGACATAGCGCGCGCCCAGTCCCTGCTCGATCTCGGCCGGCAGCTGGCTGCGGTTGTGATACAGCACCGTCATGCCGAAGCCGGCGGCGCGGCGCGCCAGCGCCTGTCCGATGCGGCCCATGCCGAGGATGCCCAGCGTGCTGCCGTGCAGGTCCATGCCGAGGAACATGTCGTAGGACCAGCGCTCCCATTTGCCCGCGCGCAGGAAGTGCTCGGACTCGGTGACGCGCCGCGCGGTCGCCATCAGCAGCGCCCAGCCGAAGTCGGCGGTGGTCTCGGTCAGCACGTCCGGCGTGTTGGTGGCGACGATGCCCGCCGCCGTCAGCGCCGGCAGGTCCAGATTGTTGTAGCCGACCGCCATGTTGCAGACCGCGCGCAGTTGCGGCAGCGCGCCGATCAAATCCGCGTCGATGCGGTCGGCGGCATTGGACAGCACACCCGCCTTGCCGGCCAGGCGCGCCTTCAGCGCGGCGGCGTCGAGCGGCACGTCGGGCTGGTTGTGATCGACGTCGAAATACTGCGCGAGGCGTTCGATCACATCGGGGAAGATCGCCCGCGTGACCAGCACGGCGGGGCGCGAAGCGGATTGCGATTGCGATTGCGATTGCGAAGCCATCGTGTACCTCAGACGCGGAAGAACAGCAGGGTCATCACCCCGAACAGCGGCACCAGGATGCCGCAGGACCACAGCATATAACCGAAGAAGCTGGGCATGCGCACGCCGCGATTCTCGGCGATCGCCTTGACCATCAGGTTCGGCGCATTGCCGATATAGGTGTTGGCGCCCATGAACACCGCGCCGGCCGAGATCGCCGCCAGCGTGGTGGCGTCGCGCGTCATCAGCGTGGCCGCGTCGCCGCCGGCGGTATTGAAGAACACCAGGTAGGTCGGCGCGTTGTCGAGGAACGACGACAGCACGCCGGTGGCCCAGAAGTACATGCCGTCGATCGGCTGGCCGTTGCTGTCGCTGACCGCGCGGATCACGCCGGCGAAGGCGCCGTCGGTGCCCGCCTTCAGCATCGCGATCACCGGGATGATCGTCAGGAAGATGCCGGCGAACAGCTTGCCGACTTCGAGAATCGGATCCCAGTTGAACTCGTTGCCGGCGCGCGCGCTGTGCGGCGTGATGGCCAGCGACACCAGCGCCACCACCACCAGCGCGACGTCGCGCACCAGCGCCTGCAGCGGCACCACCGTGCCCAGTACGTCGAATTCGATGCCCGGCTTCCACAGGCCGCTCATCAGCACCAGCGCCATCACCGCCAGCAGCAGCGCAAAATTGGCCTTGCCCTCGATGCGGATGCCCGGCGAATCCGGCGTCGGATCGAGCCGCGGCGGCAGCTCTTCTTCGCGATTGAGAAAGTAGTAACGATCGACGAAATAGAAGATCGCCAGCAGCGCGGCGCACAGGAACAGCGTCTCGGGGAAGATGTGGCGCGTGGTCCAGAAGAACTCGACGCCCTTCAGGAAGCCGAGGAACAGCGGCGGATCGCCCAGCGGCGTCAGCGAGCCGCCGGCATTGGCGACCAGGAAGATGAAGAAGACCACCACGTGCGCGACATGGCGCCGGTTGTCGTTGGCGCGCAGCAGCGGCCGGATCAGCAGCATCGCCGCGCCGGTGGTGCCCATCACGCTGGCAAGGCACGTGCCGAGCGCGAGGATGCCGGTATTGAGTTTCGGCGTGCCATGCAGATTGCCTTGCACGCAGATGCCCCCGGCCACGATATACAGCGCGCCGATCAGCACGATGAACGGAATGTACTCGGCCAGCAGCGCATGCACGACGTTGGCCGCCGCGGCATGCGTGCCGAAGGCCAGCGCGAACGGCACCAGGAACAGCAGGCCCCAGGCGGCCGCGACCTTGCCGAAGTGGTGATGCCAGAAGCGCGGCGCCAGCAGCGGGAACAGCGCGATCGACAGCAGGATGCCGGCGAACGGCAAGGCCCACAGCGGGCCCAGGGTGGCGCCGTCGAGCTCGGCGGCGCCGGCCAGCGACGGCGCCAGCCAAAGCATGGCTGCCGGCGCGATGGTTCGCCACGGCATGGTGCGCGCAAGGACAGACTGCATCGTGTTCGGTCTCCTGATATTCGAATTGGGCGATGCCGGCCGCCCCTTGCGGAAGCGGCCGCGCATGGATGCGGGTGCGGGCGCGCGCGTCACGCAGCCGGCGCGTGCCAGGCGACGGACGTCCTCAGGCCTGCTCGACCAGCACCACGTGCACGCGATACGGGCCGTGCGCGCCAAGCACGATGGTCTGTTCGATATCGCCGGTACGGGACGGACCGCTGATGATGTTGGTCGCGCGCGGCAGCTCGCCGCGCTCGGCGCGTACCAGCGCGAAGGCTTCCTCGAGATCGGCGACGATGCGGCCGGCCGGCACCACCGCGATATGGGTCTCGGGCAGCAGCGCACCGGAGGCGAAGGTCTCCGGTCCCGACAGCAGCATCAGCGAACCGGTCTCGGCGATCGCGCAGAAGCAGCCGGTGATGCCGACCAGATCGCCATGCTCGCGGTCGGCCTGCGGATCGCGCAGCGGCGGCCGCGCTTCGACCGCAATCCCCTGCGCCTGCCAGTCGAGCGCACCGAGCGCCGGCCAGGCGACCGCGCGCGGCGGCAAGGCCAGGCCGCTCAGGTAGTGCGCCACCGCCGCCGGCACGTCGGCCAGCGTGGCGACGCGCTCGACGGTGGACGCCATCTTGCGCGCCTGCACGCTGAAGGCTTCGACCAGATCGCCGGCCACGCCGGGACGCGGCCCCTGCGGATGGCGCGCCAGATAGTCGGCCACCGCCTCGCGCTCGCCCCGGGTCGGCTGCGCCGGCCGCCCCTGGGCGGCACGGATACGGGCGAAGATGCGGTCGCGAGCGGAATCGGTATTCATGGTTCGGACGATCGGAGTCGGGAGGCCGGAGCAGCGGGCATTATAAGTCCCCCTGCCCGCGCCCTTCGACGGAAAACGGCGCCAGGATCCGCCTGGCTCAGGCGGTCTCCACGCCGAACACCTGGCGCAGATAGCCGAGGTAGGCCGGGTCGTCGCACATCGTCTTCTCCGGCGTGTCCGACAGCTTGGCGACCGGCTGCCCATTGCAGCGGACCATCTTGATGACGATCTGCAGCGGCGTGTAGCCCAGGTCGTTGGTCAGGTTGGTGCCGACGCCGAACGCCAGCCGGCAGCGTCCGCCGAAGCGTTCGTACAGCTCGATCACGCGCGGGATATTGAGGTTATCGCTGAAGATCAGCGTCTTGCTGCGCGGATCGACGCGGTTCCTGGTGTAGTGCGCCAGCATCCGTTCGCCCCAGGCCACCGGATCGCCGGAGTCGTGCCGCACGCCGTCGAACAGCTTGCAGAAGTACAGATCGAAGTCGTTCAGGAAGGCATCGAAGCCGTAGGTGTCCGACAGCGCGATGCCGAGGTCGCCGCGATATTCGCGCGCCCAGGTCTCGAGCGCGAACACCTGCGAATCGCGCAGCCGCGGCCCCAGCGACTGGCAGGCCTGCAGATATTCGTGCGCCATCGTGCCGAGCGGCGTCAGGTTGTGCTGGCGGGCGAAATGCACGTTGCTGGTGCCGGCCAGCTGCGGTCCCAGCAGCTGCTGCATCGAGGCCAGCACCTCCCCCTGCCAGTCGCGCGAGAAGCGGCGGCGCGTGCCGTAGTCCGCGATCACGCAGTCGTCGCGGCCGGGCATGCGCAGCAGCGCCAGCTTGTCGACCAGGCGGCGCCGGCCCTCCTCCCAGTCGGGTTGCGGCTGGGTATGGCGGAAGTACACCTCGTTGACGATCGCCAGCAGCGGCACCTCGAACAGGATGGTGTGCAGCCACGGGCCGCGGATCGTGATGTCGATCTCGCCGGGATGCGTGGCCGACGGGCTGACCGATACGTATTTGGCGTTGAGCTGGAACAGCCCGAGGAAATCGACGAAATCGCTCTTGATGAAGCGAAAGCCCCGCAGATATTCGAGCTCGTCCTCGGTGAAGCGCAACTGGCACAGCAGCTCGATCTGCGCGCGGATCTCATCCGCATACGGCGTCAAATCCACGCCGGCATTGCGGCATTTGAAGCGGTACTCGACCTGGGCCGCCGGGAAATGATGCAGCACCACCTGCATCATCGTGAATTTGTAGAGGTCGGTATCGAGCAGAGATTGGATGATCATCGCGTAACCCGCACAAGTGTGCCGAATCAGGCCCACATGCTACCCCATCGGGCGACCTCGTCGTGCATGGGGCCAATGCGCGGCGGTTGCCGAGCGCACCGGCAAACCAGCACCGGATGACCGTGCGCCAATGCCGAACAGGCTCGCATAAAGAAATAAGAAAACTATCTGATTCGGCTATATAGGGCCGCTGTGCGGGACGAACGGGTCGGCTACAATACCGATCTTTGAAAGGCCGCGGTCGACGCTCGTCCCGCGCGTGCGTGTGTTGTACGGGCGTCCAGTACCGACACAAGCGGCCAAAAACAGTCTCCCATCGAAGCCGATCCGTTTTCCTGGAACCGAAATGACTCACGTTGTCACCGAATCCTGCATCCGTTGCCGCTACACCGACTGCGTTGACGTGTGTCCGGTCGATTGTTTTCGCGAGGGCCCGAACTTCCTCGCGATCGATCCGGACGAGTGCATCGACTGCGCGGTGTGCGTCGCCGAGTGCCCGGTCAACGCGATCTATGCCGAGGAAGACGTGCCGGGCGACCAGCAGCACTTCATCGAACTGAATGCCGAACTGGCCCGCAGCTGGCCTTCGATCACCAAGACCAAGGCCCCGCTGCCCGAGGCCGAGGAATGGAAGGACGCCACCGGCAAGCTGCAATACCTGGAGCGCTGAGCCGACGCGCCAGCCGCACCCACCCGATAGCGACAAAGAGAAAGCCGTCCCCACGCGCTTTCCCGCAATGCCGGGCACAGACCGTGCCCCCAAACGTATCAGGACGCATATGGACTTGAGCATCCCCAACCCCGTCGCGGACACCACCAACCAGGTCGGCGGCAACGCTGGCGGTGGCCAGCCCCTCGAAATCGACGCGCTGATCGTCGGCGCCGGTCCGGTCGGCCTGTTCCAGGTCTTCGAACTCGGACTGCTCGAGATCAAGGCGCACGTGATCGACTCGCTGAAGGTCGTCGGCGGCCAGTGCGTCGAGCTGTATCCGGACAAGCCGATCTATGACATTCCGGCGGTGCCGATCTGCACCGGCCAGGAGCTGACCGACAATCTGCTCAAGCAGATCGAGCCATTCGAGCCGACCTTCCACCTCGGCCAGGAAGTCTCGGTGGTCGAGCGCCAGGAGGACGGCCGCTTCTTCGTCGAGACCTCGCTCGGCACCCGCTTCCTGACCAAGACGATCTTCATCGCGGCCGGCGTCGGCTCGTTCCAGCCGCGCACGCTGAAGGTCGAGGGCCTGGACAAGTTCGACGGCAAGCAGCTGTTCTACCGCGTCAAGGATCCGAGCCGCTTCCACGGCCGCAACCTGGTGGTCGTCGGCGGCGGCGACTCGGCGCTGGACTGGACGCTGGATCTGGTCGGCAAGGCCGAGTCGGTGGTGCTGATCCACCGCCGCGACGGCTTCCGCGCCGCCCCCGCCTCGGTGGCGAAGATGAAGGAACTGTGCGAGCAGATGGAAATGCAGTTCATGGTCGGCCAGGTCACCGGCTACGAGGAAAAGGACGGCGTGCTGACCGAGATCAAGGTCACCGGCGGCGACGGCGTGACGCGCCGCATGCCGCTGGACGATCTGCTGGTGTTCTTCGGCCTGTCGCCGAAGCTCGGCCCGATCGCCGAATGGGGCCTCGATCTGGAGCGCAAGCAGATCAAGGTAGATACGGAGAAGTTCGAGACCAACATCCCGGGCATCTTCGCGGTCGGCGACATCAACACCTACCCGGGCAAGAAGAAGCTGATCCTGTCGGGCTTCCACGAGGCCGCGCTGGCCGCCTTCGGCGCCGCGCCGTACATCTTCCCCGAGAAGAAGATCCACATGCAGTACACGACGACCTCGCCGAAGCTGCACAAGATCCTCGGTGTCGAATCGCCGGTGTTCGACTGAGCGATCTCGCGATCCGATGACGAATCAGAAAACCGCCTTCGGGCGGTTTTTTGTTGCGCCCCGCAAATTCTTCTTGGCATTCGCGGCACTCGCCGTCTATAATGCGCCCCTCGCCAACGCACATTCGCGGCACCGGATGGCCCCAGGGCTTCCGACCCAACGAATGGGCAGGCAAGCCGGACACTTCGGCGCAGCGTTTGGCGGATGACGCAACGACAACAAAATGTCGAAACGTTGTTGACGAAGTAACGAGAAACTGGCTATAATCCTTTTCTCAGCTGTTCCCCGATAGCTCAGTCGGTAGAGCGACGGACTGTTAATCCGCAGGTCCCTGGTTCGAGCCCAGGTCGGGGAGCCAAAGAATAAAAGGCCCGCCATCCGAGATGGCGGGCCTTTTCACTGGTGCGCTGGCATCTTGCGTGACCGACGTCGTCGCGACTCGCACGCCCACCCTTCCGGTCCACTGCCCCGCCACGCTTGCGGGGTTTTGCCAACACCCAGCTCCGCGGGTATCGGCAGCGAGCACAGGCTCGAGGCTGCCGAGGCTCACCGTTCCACCCCGCCGCAGCAGCGGCACCCCGAAGGACACGCTTTGACCAAGATCGTTTTGAAGCCGGGCGAACCGGTTGATGTCGCCATGCGGCGATTCCGCCGGGCCATTCTGCAAAATGGCCTGATCGTCGAACTGAAGAGCCGCACGGCCTACGAGAAGCCGACGACCGAGCGCAAGCGCAAGAAGAAGGCCGCCGAGTCGCGCCTGCGCAAGCGTCTGCGCATGCAGATGCTGCCGAAGAAGATGTACTGAGCATCGTCGACTGCCGGGAGTCCCGCGGGCGCGGCGCATCGCCCGCCGCGTGACCCCCTGTCGTTGTCCCATCGTTCTCCCATCGCCGGGAGAGCGCCGCACTCCTCCGGGGAGCGCCCTTCTCGTCCAGCCTTCTGGCCGACGACACCCGCTGCGCCACCCATCCCCCCAGCCGATATCGGGCCCCTGCCCCGGCTGCTACATTACGTTCCTGTTGTCTCGCCTCAGGAACCGTTTCCGCATGTCTTCCCGCACGCCTTTCCGTCCGTCATCCAGCCTGACGATCGGTCGGTCGCCATGGCGTCTCGCGTTCTGGCTGTGCCTGTGCGCCGTGCTGACGCTGGCGCTGATGCCGCCGACCACGCCGATGCCGACCACCGGCTGGGACAAGAGCAATCATCTGCTGGCCTTCGCCACGCTCGGCGTGCTCGGATGGCGCGCCTATCCGTCGCGGCCCTGGCTCGTGCCGATCGGCTTGCTGGTCTATGGCGGACTGATCGAGTGGCTGCAGTCGATGACGCCCTATCGCTCCGCCGACGCGATCGACGTGCTGGCCGACGGGCTCGGCCTGGCGCTGGGCTGGCTGCTGCACGGGCTGGTGCGTTCGCTGATGCGCCGCCTGCGGGCCGGACGCACGGCCTAGCAGCCGCGACCGGTACCGCGACGGGACAGACAGGCGCAGCACCGCGCCGCTTGTGCTGCGGCGCGCCAAGGACCGATCGCAGGCGGATCGGCATAATGGCGGGATTGCGCCAGGCGCGCTTCACCGGAACGCTGCGTTGACTGCCATTCTCGAGTTGCGCCACGTGCGCAAGCAATACGGCGATACCGTCGTCGTCGACGATCTGAGCCTGCAGGTGCAGCGCGGCCAATGCTTCGGCCTGCTGGGCCCCAATGGCGCCGGCAAGACCACCACGCTGCGCCTGCTGCTGGGGCTGACCACGCCGGCCTCGGGCGAGCTGACGCTGTGCGGCGAACCGGTTCCCGCGCGCGCGCCGCAGGCCCGGATGCGCGTCGGCGTGGTGCCGCAGTTCGACAATCTCGACCCCGACTTCACCGTGGTCGAAAACCTGCGCATCTTCGGCCGCTATTTCGGCCTGTCGGCCGCCGAGATCGAACGGCGCGTACCGATGCTGCTCGAATTCGCCCGCCTGGAAAACCGCGCCGACGCGCATGTGCGCGACCTGTCCGGCGGCATGCGCCGGCGCCTGACCGTGGCGCGCGCGCTGATCAACGACCCGGACCTGCTGGTGATGGACGAGCCGACCACCGGGCTCGACCCGCAGGCGCGCCATCTGATCTGGGACCGGCTCAAGTCGCTGCTGGCCGCCGGCAAGACCATCCTGCTGACCACGCATTTCATGGAGGAGGCCGAGCGGCTGTGCAACTATCTGTGCGTGATCGATGGCGGCCGCAAGATCGCCGAAGGCAAGCCGCACGAGCTGATCGACCGGCAGATCGGCTGCGACGTGGTCGAGGTCTATGGCGAGGAGCTGGACGCGCTGCGCGAGCGGCTGGCGCCGCTGGCCGAGCGCACCGAGAAGAGCGGCGAGACGCTGTTCTGCTACGTGCGCGAGCCCGAGCCGCTGCTGGCCGCGCTGCACGGCAATGGCGGCATCCGCTATCTGCATCGTCCGGCCAATCTGGAGGATGTGTTCCTGAAGCTGACCGGCCGCGAGATGCGCGATTGAATCCCGTCGACCGCGGCCGTCCCGCCACGCCGCCCCCGCCACGCACCGAACCATCGAGGAAACCATGAGCGAACGAGATCCGGCCCCCGGCGACGACGGCAAGCTGGCCACCGCGGCGGCCTCCCCCGGCGGCGCGACCGTCGCCGCGCGGCGCTATCCGCAGCCGCTGTGGCCGCTGAACCTGCGCAACTGGACCATGGTCTGGTACCGCAACTACCGCGTCTGGCGCAAGCTGGCGATCCCGTCGATGATCGGCAACCTGGCCGATCCGATGATCTATCTGTTCGGCCTCGGGCTGGGGCTGGGACTGCTGGTCGGGCGCGTCGACGGCGTCTCATACATCGCCTTCCTCGCCGCCGGCACCACCGCCTCCAGCGTGATGATGTCGGCCAGCTTCGAGTCGATGTATTCGGCCTTCTCCCGCATGCATGTGCAGCGCACCTGGGAGGCCATCATGCACGCGCCGCTGACGCTCGGCGACGTGGTGCTCGGCGAGGTGCTGTGGGCCGCCAGCAAGGCGGTGCTGTCCGGCGTGGCGATCATGCTGGTGGCCAGCGCGCTCGGCTACGCGCAGATGCCCAACGCGCTGCTGGCGCTGCCGGTGATCGCGCTGGCGGGCATCGCCTTCGCCAGCCTCGCGATGATCGTCACCGCGCTGGCGCCCAGCTACGACTTCTTCATGTTCTACCAGACGCTGGTGATGACGCCGATGCTGCTGCTGTCGGGCGTGTTCTTCCCGCTGGAACAGCTGCCGCCCGGCGTGCAGTCCGCCACGCAGGCGCTGCCGCTGGCGCACGCGGTGGCGCTGATCCGGCCGCTGATGCTGGACCGCCCGGTCGAGCAGGTCGGGTTGCATCTGGCGGTGCTGGCCGCGTATGCGGCGGTGGCGCTGGTGGCGGCGCTGATGCTGCTGCGCCGGCGGATGCTGCGCTGAGGCGGGACACCTTCGGCGTCGTTCCCGCGCAGGCGGGAACCCAGCGTCGTGGATAGCCACCGGGTCCCCGCCTGCGCGGGGACGACGGACTGGCTGAAAGCAAGAAGCCGGCCCCAGGCCGGCTTTTGTTCTTGCTGGCCCAGCGAGCCGGGATCAGTCGCGCAGCCCGCGCAGCAGGTCCGCCTTCAGATCCTCGACCGACTCGAGCCCCACCGCCATGCGGATCAGGCCCTCGCCGATGCCGGCCGCGGCCTTGGCCTCGGGGCTGACGCGCGCGTGCGTGGTGGTGTACGGATGGGTGATCGTGGTGCGCGTGTCGCCCAGGTTGCCGGTGATCGAGCACAGCCGCGTGCTGTCGATCACGCGCCAGGCATTGGCGCGCTGCTGTTCCGGCGTCGCGCCCTTCAGTTCGAACGACACGATCGCACCGCCGCCGCTTTGCTGGCGCATCGCGATCTCGTGCTGCGGGTGCGACTTCAGCGCGGGATGATAGACGCGCGCCACCGCCGGATGCGATTCGAGGAACTGGGCCAGTGCCATCGCGCTGGCCGAATGACGCTCCATGCGGATCGCCAGCGTCTCCATGCCCTTGAGCATGACCCAGGCGTTGAAGGCCGACAGCGTCGGGCCGGCGGTCCGCACGAAGGGGAACACCTTGCCCATGATGAAGTCGTGCTTGCCCAGCACCGCGCCACCCAGCACGCGCCCCTGGCCGTCGATATGCTTGGTCGCCGAATGCACGACGATGTCGGCGCCGAAGCGCAGCGGCTGCTGCAGCGCCGGCGAGCAGAAGCAGTTGTCGACCACCAGCAGCGCGCCGGCATCGTGCGCGATCTCGGCCACCGCCGCGATGTCGGCGACCTCGGTCAGCGGATTCGACGGCGTCTCCAGGAAGAACAGCCTGGTATTGGGCCTGACCGCGGCGCGCCAGCCGGCCAGGTCGGTGCCGTCGACAAAGGTTGTCTCGACGCCGAACTTCGAGAAGATGTTCGAGAACAGCGTCATCGTCGAGCCGAAGATTGCGCGCGAGCTGATCAGATGGTCGCCCGCCTGCATCGACGACAGCACCACCGACAGGATCGCGCTCATGCCCGAGGCGGTCGCCATGCAGGCCTCCGCGCCTTCGAGCGCGGCCAGCCGCTGCTGGAACATGCTGACGGTCGGATTGGTGAAGCGCGAGTAGGTATAGCCCTGTTCCGAGTTGGCAAAGCGCTCGGCGGCCTCGGCGGCGCTGCCGAAGCAGAAGCTCGACGTCAGGTACATCGCCTCCGAATGCTCCATGAACTCGCTGCGCAGCGTGCCGGCGCGCACGCCGAGCGTATCAATGCCGAGGGAGTCGAGGTCGAGCGGTTCGTTCATGGTCGGAGAAGCGCCAGGCGGCGCGCAGAAGATGGTAGTTCGATGGGTGTTCCCCTCTCCCGCTTGCGGGAGAGGGGTTGAGGAGAGGGCAAACGACGCCCGCAATGCCAACGTCCGTGCCATGGCGAACGCCCTGCCCTCTCTCACGCCCCTCTCCATCAATGGAAGAGGGGAGCAAACCGCCGGCAACGTTGCGGCGGCGGCAGTCTTACTCGTTGCCGCCCGAGCGCTGCAGATGCAGCTGCGAGCGCTCGGTATCGCCGCCGCCTTCTCGGTCGGCCTGGCTGCGCGCGGTCTCGAGGCGGTCCAGATAGGCCTCGTCGATATCGCCGGTGATGTACTTGCCGTCGAAGCACGAGGCCTCGAAGTCCTTCAGCGCCGGGTTGATGTCGCGCACCGCCTGCTTCATTGCCTCGACATCCTGGTAGACCAGCTGGTCGGCGCCGATGATGCGGCAGATCTCGTCATGGCTGCGGCCATGCGCGACCAGTTCGCTGCGGGTCGGCATGTCGATGCCGTAGACGTTGGGGAATTTCACCGGCGGCGCCGCGGACGCGAAGATCACCTTGTTGGCGCCGGCATCGCGCGCCATCTGCACGATCTCGAACGAGGTGGTGCCGCGCACGATCGAGTCGTCGACGATCAGCACGTTCTTGCCCTTGAACTCGACGCCCATCGCGTTGAGCTTCTGGCGCACCGACTTCTTGCGCACCGCCTGGCCGGGCATGATGAAGGTGCGGCCGACATAGCGGTTCTTGAAGAAGCCCTCGCGATAGTTCAGGCCGAGCTTGTTGGCGACCTGCATTGCCGCCGGCCGGCTCGAATCGGGAATCGGCATCACCACGTCGATATCGCCGGCGCTGACCTCGCTGCGGATCTTCTCGGCCAGGTAGTCGCCCATGCGCAGGCGCGCATCGTAGACCGGCACGCCGTCGATGCATGAATCGGGCCGAGCCAGGTAGACGTATTCGAAGATGCAGGAGTTCAGCAGCGGATTGTCGGCGCACTGCCTGGTGTACAGCTTGCCGTCCAGATCGATGAAGATCGCCTCGCCCGGCGCCACGTCGCGCTCGAGCTTGTAGCCGATGCCTTCGAGCGCCACCGATTCCGACGCGACCATCCATTCCTTGCCGTTGGGCGTCTCGACGCTGCCCAGGCACAGCGGGCGGATGCCGAACGGATCGCGCACCGCCAGCATGCCGTAGCCGGCGATCTGCGCGGCGATCGCGTACGAACCGCGCACGCGGCGGTGCATGCCGGCCACCGCGGCGAAGATGATCTCGGGATCGAGCGAGGTGCCGTTGCTGGCGCGCTGCAGCTCGTCGGCCAGCACGTTCAGCAGCACCTCGGTATCCGAATGCGTATTGATGTGGCGGCGATCGCGCCGGAACATCTCCTCGCGCAGCTGCTGCCAGTTGGTCAGGTTGCCGTTATGCGCCAGGATGATGCCGTACGGCGCATTGACGTAGAACGGCTGGGCCTCTTCCTCGCTGGAGGCCGAGCCCGCGGTCGGGTAGCGCACCTGGCCGATGCCCGCCGCGCCCGGCAGGCCGCGCATATTGCGCGTGCGGAACACGTCGCGCACCAGGCCGTTGGCCTTGTGCATGTGGAAGGTGCTGCCGTTGGCGGTCGCGATGCCCGCGGCGTCCTGACCGCGGTGCTGCAACAGCAGCAGGCTGTCGTAAATCAACTGATTGACGGGCGTGGCAGACACCACACCGACGATACCGCACATGCCAAGCTCCCAGGAAAGGCTTTGATTCGGCGCGCCCTGCGCGCTGCCGACGGCAGACCAGGCGCGAAAATTTCATGCCGGGCGGGTGCCCGGCCTCAAGTTCTGACGTATTTTGCGATTTCCGGCGGCAACCAGGGCCGCAGCGACTCCATCGCGGCGATCACATAGGGGCGCGACACCGCGTCGCGCCAGAAAGGTTCGTCGGGCAATCTGGTGAAGCCGGCCAACGTGACCAGCAGCATCACCACCAGCGCGCCGCGCGCCACTCCGAACACCAGTCCCAGCCCCCGATCGGCCGGCTTCAGGCCGGTGGTCTCCAGCAGCTGGCCGATCACCGCGCCGACCAGCGCCGCACCGATCACGGTGCCGAAGAACAATACCGCGAATCCCGCGGCGCTGCGCGCGAGCGCTCCGCCGGGCAGCGACTCGGGCATCCATTGCGCCGCGACGCCGACATAGTTGTAGGCCACGAAGAAGGCCGCGATCCAGCCCACCAGCGACAGCAGTTCGCGCATCAGGCCGCGCAGCGCGCCGACCAGCCCCGAGGCGATCAGCACGAACACGACCGCGTAGTCGAAGAACGTCAGCTGCATTCCCGCCAGCACCGCTGTCCGCCGCCGCTCAGAGCTCGACCACGCGGGCCGTCAGGCCGGTCGCGCGGACCCGCTTCTCGGCGGCGTCGGCGGCATCGCGGTCGGAAAACGGGCCGGCGCGCAGCAGGATGCGTTCGCCGTCGGCCAGCGCCTTGCGTTCGATATATGCGGGCACCTTGTTCGCCTTCAACTTGCTCATCCACTGCCTGGCCTTGTCCTCGGTCGAGAAGGCGCCGACGAGGATCACATATTTGCCGCTGCCGGACGATTTGGCTTCCGCCCTGGATTCGGGCTTCGATTCCGGCTTGGGATCGGCCTTGGCCACCGCTTCGGTGCGCTCGGCGGGCTTTTCCGCCGGCTTGTCGACCCCACGGGCTGCCGGCGCGCTGACCAGTTCCTCGCCGGCATCGAGCGCCTGCGCGTCGAGGCGGGATTGCTGCTGAGGCGGCAGCGGCGCGGCCTTGCGCGGCTCGGGCCTGGCCTGCGCGTCGCCCTGGCCGCCGCTCAGGCGCACCGCGATCTGGTCCGCGGCAGGACGCGGCTCGGTCTCGAATACGATCGGCAGCACGATGACCGCGGCCACCGTCATCACCAGCGCGCCGATCAGGCGGCGCCGCGCGCGTTGCTTCTGCGGGAATTCCGGGTCCAGCATGTCGTCCGCGTAATCGTCGGCACCTCGGTCGGCACCTCGGTCGGCACCCCGGCGCGTATCGCGGCTGCCGGCGCGCGTGCCGGCGTCGCTGCGGGCGCGCCGTGCGCGCTCCGGTGACGCGTCTTTGCCCTTGCGGAAGGAAAACAGCGAAAGCAGGCCCATAGATTGGTTCGGTGCGGGCAGCAGGCGCGGCCGCCCCTTGAGTTTGTCGCTCGACCGCGGTGCGTGCCCCGGATTTGCCCGGGGTCGTGTCCGAGAAAACAGTCCGGCAGGCTAGTTGGCCTGGGTCGCGCGGTACGCCATCACGCCGGCCACGGTATAGAACGATCCGAAGACCAGGATTCTATCATTCTCGGTGGCACGCTCGATGGCGTCCCGATAGGCCGCTTCCGGGCTCGCAAAGCACGCCGCGGTGGCATCCGGACCCGGCCGGAAGCCGCCCTGCTCCAGGTGCTCGAGCAGGTCCTGCGCGCTGGCCGCGCGCGGCGTCGGCAGGTCGCACAGGCACCAGTGATCGACCTTGTCGCTCAGATGGCGCAGCACGCCGGCGATGTCCTTGTCCGCCATCGCGCCGAACACCGCGTAGGTGTAGCGGAAGAACCCCATGTTGTCGAGGCTCTGGCCCAGCGTCGCGGCGGCATGGGGGTTGTGGGCGACGTCGAGAATCACCGTCGGACGGCCCGCCATCACCTGGAAGCGCCCCGGCAGATCGACGAACGCAAGCCCATTGCGGACCTCCTGCGCGCTGACCGGCAGCCGGTCGCGCACCGCCTGCAGCGCGGCCAGCGCGGCCGAGGCGTTCAGCAGCTGGTTGGCGCCGCGCAGCGCCGGATAGCCGAGCCCATTGAGCTTGCGGCCGCGGCCGCTCCAGTCCCACTGCAGGCGCTCCTGGCCCTTGGCGGCCTGGTGCTGGAAATCGCGGCCGACCAGCCACAGGTCGGCGCCGATCGTCTCGGCGTGCTGGACCAGCGAGGCCGGCGGCATCGGGTCCCCGCAGATCGCCGGCACGTGCGGGCGGAAGATGCCGGCCTTCTCGAAGCCGATCTTCTCGCGGGTGTCGCCCAGGTACTGGGCATGGTCGATATCGACGCTGGTGACGATCGCGCAGTCGGGATCGAACACATTGACCGCGTCGAGCCGGCCGCCCAGCCCGACCTCCAGGATGATCGCGTCGAGCTGCGCGGCGGCGAAGGCATGGACGATCGCCAGCGTGGTGAACTCGAAATAGGTCAGGCTGACCGGGTCGGCAAAGCTGGTGCGGGCCCGCTCGACCGCCTCGAAATGCGGCAGCAGCTGGGCGTCGGTGGCGATCTCGCCGTTGATGCGGGCGCGCTCGTTGAACGACAGCAGGTGCGGCGAGGTATGGCAGCCGACCTTGTAGCCCGCTTCCAGCAGGATGCGCTCGAGCATTGCGCAGGTCGAACCCTTGCCGTTGGTGCCGCCCACGGTGAAGACCAGCGCGTCGATGCGCAGGCCCAGCGCTTCCTTGACGCGGCTGATCCGGGTCAGGCCCATGTCGATGCCGACCGGGTGCGCGGTTTCGAGGTGGGCCAGCCACTCGGGCAGGGAGGAGAAGATAGGCATGATGCTGCAGTGATGAACTGGAGTTCTCGGGCACACCGCCGCTCTCCCGCTTGCGGGAGAGGGGCTGGGGGAGAGGGCAACCGCGATGACAGGCCTGGGCGGGTTCGAGCCCCCCTTCTCCCCGACCCTCTGCCCCTGAGGGGCGAGGGCGAACAGCACCCGTGAATCGATACTACGCAATGAAGAACGCGGACCAGGTCCGCGTCGTCAAACCAGCCTTCGGCGATCGGCGCCCGTTCAGGCCACCGCGTCGGCCGGCTGCTTCTGCAGCAGCGCCAGCAGTTGCGCCAGTTCGGCACGCAGCTTGCGCCGGTCGACGATCATGTCGATGGCGCCCTTCTGCAGCAGGAACTCGGCACGCTGGAAGCCTTCGGGCAGCTTCTCGCGCACGGTCTGCTCGATCACGCGCGGGCCGGCAAAACCGATCAGCGCCTTCGGCTCGGCGATCACCACATCGCCCAGGAAGGCGAAGCTGGCCGACACGCCACCCATGGTCGGGTCGGTCAGCACGCTGATGAACGGCAGCCTGGCGGCCGACAGCTTGTTCAGCATCGCGGTGGTCTTGGCCATCTGCATCAGCGACAGCAGGCTCTCCTGCATGCGGGCGCCGCCGGTGGCGCTGATGCAGATGAACGGCACCTTCTGCTCGAGCGCCGCCTGCGCGCCGCGGGCGAAGCGCTCCCCGACCACCGAACCCATCGAGCCGCCCATGAAGGCGAATTCGAAGCAGCTGACCACCACCGGAATGGTGTGGATCGCGCCGCCCATCACGACCATCGCGTCGGTTTCGCCGGTCTCGTCCATCGCGGCCTTGATGCGGTCCGGATATTTCTTCGAGTCCTTGAACTTGAGCGCGTCGACCGGCACGATTTCCTGGCCGATCTCATAGCGGCCCTCGGCGTCGAGCAGCGAATCGAGCCGCTCGCGCGCGCGGATGCGCATATGGTGGTCGCACTTGGGACAGACATGCAGATTGGCCTCGACGTCGGTCCGGTACAGCACGGACTCGCACGACGGGCATTTGACCCACAGGCCCTCGGGGATGCCCTTGCGGGACGAGGGGTCGGTCTGTTGAATCTTCGGGGGCAGGAGTTTATCCAACCAGCTCATCAAAACGCTCCTTTCGGATAAGGCCGCGGCCCGGCGCATCGCAGCGTGATACTGCCTACGCGCGCGCAGGTGGCAGGCCCGGCCATCGGCCAAGGCGGCGAATGTACCACGGGCGCCGACCCGGGGCCGAGATTCTGTGCTGCGGAAAGCAGGAATCGGCGGACACCGGCCGGGAAATCTCCCCGAAGCTAGCCGATGATCGCCGATATGAGGCTAATACATCACGCCCTGGCGTCCAGCGCCGTGCGGATCTCCGCGATGAACGAACGCAGCGATTGTACCGCCTGTTCCCGCGGCGCTTCCTCCAGCAGTTGCACCAGGCGGCTGCCGATCACGACCGCGTCGGCCACGCTGGCGATCGCACGCGCGGTCTGCGCGTCGCGGATGCCGAAGCCGACGCCGACCGGCAGGTTGGCGTGGCGCTTGATCACCGGCAGGCGCGCCGCGACGCTGTCCAGGTCGAGCGCGCCCGAACCGGTCACGCCCTTCAGCGACACGTAGTACAGATAGCCGCTGGCCACCCTGGCGACCTGCGCGATGCGGGCATCGGTGGTGGTCGGCGCCAGCAGGAAGATCGGGTCGATGCCGTGCTCGCGCATCAGCCCGGCAAACGATTCGCACTCCTCGGGCGGGTAGTCGACCACCAGCACGCCGTCGACGCCGGCGTCGCGGGCGGCCTGCGCGAAGGCCTGCTCGCCCATCCGCTCGATCGGATTGGCATAGCCCATCAGCACCACCGGCGTGGCGGCGTCGCGTTGGCGGAATTCGCGCACCCAGCCCAGCACCTGGGTCAGGCTGACGCCGTTGGCCAGCGCCCGCTCGGAGGCGCGCTGGATCACCGGGCCGTCGGCCATCGGGTCGGAGAACGGCACGCCGAGCTCGATCACGTCGGCACCGCCCTCGACCAGTGCATGCATCAGCGCGACGGTCAGGCCGGGCTCGGGATCGCCGGCGGTGATGAAGGGGATCAGGCCCTTCCTGCCTTGTGCGGACAGCGCCGCGAAAGTCGTTTGGATGCGGGACATGGTCAGGATGCGAGATGAGGCAGCGCGTCCGCCGGACCGGCGTCGTTGGCGGCTGCCGGGGTAGACGGAACGGCGGCGATCGAAGCGGCGGCGGCGGCTTCGGCGGCTTGCGCCGCCTGCGCCGCATCGGGCCGGGCCAGCGGCATCACCGAAGCCACACGCCCACGGGCAACGTCGACATAGGCCGGATTGATCTCGAAGCCGACGAAGCGGCGCCCGTGGCGCGCGCAGGCGACCGCGGTGGTGCCGCTGCCGGTGAACGGATCGAGCACCAGCCCGCCGGGCGGACAACTGGACAGCACCATCCGCTCGACGATCTGCAACGGCTTCTGCGTCGGATGGTCGGCCCGCTCCGGGTCCTGCCGATGGATGCGCGGCACGCTCCACAGGTCCTTCGGGTTGTAGCCGACCTCCAGCCACTTCTTGCCCTCGAAACGCGGGCGGCTGCGCGCCTTCTTGGTCTCGGCGTCGTACGGCACCCGCACCGAGTCCAGGTCGAAGTAATAGTCGCGGGCCTTGGCGAAGAAGCCGATGTTGTCGTGCACCGACGAATACTTGCGCGTGGTACCGCCCATGCTGGGCACGCGCCGGTCCCAGATGATCTCGTTGACCATCGTCAGCCGGCGCTTGAGCATCACGAACAGCTCGGGCGAGTACTGCCAGGTGCAGAACAGGTACAGCGAGCCGCGCGGCGACAGCTTGGGCACCACCGCGTCGATCCAGCGCTCGGACCATTCCAGATAGGCCTGGCCGGACAGCCGGTCCGAGTCGTTGCCGTAGTCCTTGCCGAGCCCATAGGGCGGGTCGGCGACCACCAGATCGATCGAACCGTCGGCCAGCCGGCGCACGCCGTCGAGCACGTCCTCCTGGTACAGCAGGGCCGGCAGCGCCGGCGCCGCGGTCAGCGCGATTGCGTCGCCGCCGACCGTCGGCGTGGCCTTGTCGGCAACGGAGGCGGCGGCGCCCGGTGCGGCTTCGGGAAGCGTGCGCATCAGAGCGTCAACCCCGCACGTTCGGCGACCGTGTGCATGTCCTTGTCGCCGCGGCCCGACAGGTTGACCAGCAGCAGCTTGTCCTTGGGCAGCGTCGGCGCCAGCTTGCACGCGTAGGCGATCGCATGGCTCGATTCGAGCGCCGGGATGATGCCCTCGATGCGGCAGCAATCGTGGAAGGCGCGCAGCGCCTCGTCGTCGGTGATGCACACGTATTCGGCACGGCCGCTGTCCTTGAGCCACGCGTGCTCGGGACCGACGCCCGGATAGTCGAGCCCTGCCGACACCGAATGCGTCTCGATGATCTGCCCGTTCGGATCCTGCAGCAGATAGGTGCGGTTGCCGTGCAGCACGCCGGGCGAACCGGCGCTCAGCGAGGCCGCGTGCCGGCCGGTATCGATGCCGTCGCCGGCTGCCTCGACGCCGATCAGCCTGACGTCCTGATGATCGATGTACGGATAGAAGATGCCCATCGCGTTGGAGCCGCCGCCGACGCAGGCGATCACCGCATCGGGCTGCCGGCCGGTCATCTCGGGCATCTGCACCTTGGCCTCCTCGCCGATCACGCACTGGAAATCGCGCACCATCGCGGGATACGGGTGCGGGCCGGCGACGGTGCCGATGATGTAGAAGGTGTTCTCGACGTTGGTGACCCAGTCGCGCATCGCCTCGTTCAGCGCATCCTTCAGCGTCTTCGAACCGCTCTCGACCGGCACCACGGTGGCGCCCAGCAGCTTCATCCGGTAGACGTTGGCGGCCTGGCGCTTGACGTCCTCGGCGCCCATATAGACCACGCACTCCATGCCGAAGCGCGCCGCGATGGTCGCGGTGGCCACGCCGTGCTGGCCGGCGCCGGTCTCGGCGATCACGCGCGGCTTGCCCATCTTGCGGGCCAGCAGCGCCTGGCCGATCACGTTGTTGATCTTGTGCGCGCCGGTGTGGTTCAGGTCCTCGCGCTTGAAGTAGATCTGCGCGCCGCCGAGCGTCTCGCTCCAGCGCTGCGCATGATAGATCGGCGACGGACGGCCGACGAAGTGCTTGAGCTCACGCCGGAATTCGGCCTCGAACTCGGCGTCGGTGCGCAGGTTGGCATAGGCCTCGCGCAATTCGTCCAGCGCGTAGGTCAGGGTCTCGGAGACGAAGGTACCGCCATAGGGGCCGAAGTGGCCGCGGGAATCGGGCAGGTTGTACATGAGTGGGGCTTCCGGGTGGCGCGGCCGTCCTCGTTGGATCGGCCGCGGCAGGGGAACAGGGTGGCTTGCGGGACCGGCGCGATGTCTGTCATCGGCGCCGGTCGGCCGCCAGGCTCAGGCGGCGTGGTTGGCATCCGCGGCGCGCACCGCGCGCACGAAGTCGGCGATGCGGGCGGGATCCTTGACGCCCTTGGCCGCCTCCACGCCGCTGCTGACATCGACGGCGTAGGGGCGCACGCGCTCAATCGCGCCAGCCACGTTTTGCGCGTTCAACCCACCACTCAAAACGATGCGAGGAGCGGCGCTTGCGGTTCGATTGCCGTTGCATGGTGATGTGCCGGGTTCAGGCGCAATCCATCCGGGAGGGATCAGGGTCCAGTCGAAGGCGTGACCGCCGCCGCCATAGCCTTCGACGAAGGCATCGAGCAGGATGGCCGCGGCGTCACGATATTGATCGCCGAATTCTACCAAATCGAGGCCGGGACGCACGCGCGCGGCGCGCAGGAACGGCAGCCGGCAGCGCTGGGCGGCGCGCGCGCAGTCCTGCGCGCTCTCGTCGCCGTGGAACTGCAGCAGCGACAGCGGCACGCGTTCGGCCACGTGCGCGACCTCCTCGGCGTCGGCATTGACGAACAGGCCGACCACCGCGACGAAGGGGCCGGCGGCCTCGGCGAGCGCGGCGGCACGGGCCACGTCGACATGGCGCGGGCTGCCGGGATAGAACACCAGCCCGATCGCATCGGCGCCGGCATCGACGGCCGCGCGCACATCGTCCTCGCGAGTCAGCCCGCAGATCTTGATGCGGGTGCGCGGGCGGACCGGCACGAACTGCGCCTCGGCGCCGGGCACGCTAGTTGGCGAAGGCATCGGCAAACACTCCATGAAACAGGCTGCCGGCCGGATCGGCGGCCGGGATGCCATAGGGCTCAGGATACCTGACGCCGGCCAGATACAGGCCGTCCGGCATGAAGGTCGGCGCGGCCATGCTGCGCTGGCGCGAAGCCAGCACCTCGGCCAGCCACGAGGCGGGATAGCGCCCGCGCCCCACCGCCACCAGGCAACCCATCAGGTTGCGCACCATATGGTGCAGGAAGGCGCTGGCGCGAAAACGCAGGAACACCCAGTCGCGGTCGGCGTGGATGCGGATCTCGTACATGGTCTTGACCGGCGACCTGGCCTGGCATTCGGCGGCGCGGAAGGCCGAGAAATCATGCTCGCCGATCAGGCAGGCGGCAGCCTCGCGCATCGCCTCCACGTCCAGCCGCTTGCCCGGCGGCAGCATCAGGTAGCCTGCGCGGCCGTGCACCAGCGGCGCGCGGTGCGGGCCGGTGTAGAGCGCGTAGTAGTAGGTCCGCTCGAACGCGGCGAAGCGCGCGTGAAACGCCTCGTCGACCGGCTTGGCCCATTGCAGCGCGATGGTCGGCGGCAGGAAGGCATTGACGCCGCGCACCCACGAGAACGGCTCGCGCGACAGCACGGTATCGAGGTGGATCACCTGCCCCAGCGCATGGACGCCCGCGTCGGTCCGCCCCGCCACCGTGGTCGGCAGCCGCTCGCCGGCGAACTGCGCGATGGCGTCCTCGAGCACGTCCTGCACGGTATTGCGGTGCGGCTGCGACTGCCAGCCGGAGAAGGCGGTGCCGTCGTAGTGGAGGCCGAGAGCGAGACGGGTCATGGATGCAGGATCACGGACGAGGCGGCGTGCCGGGGGACGTATCGGGGGGCGCCATGATATCAGGCGAGCCCTTGGCGGAACGGTTGCCGGCATCGCCGCCATCGAGATCGAGCGAGATTCCGCCGAGGTCGAAGGCCAGCGGACGGGGCGCGGTCGTGCGCGGGGCGTGCGGCTCGTCAGGCTCGATGTCCTGACCGTCATCAGCCTCTGTCGGAACTTCGGCGAACGCCTGCGCCGCGGACGCCGGCGCGGCGATCGGCTGGTCGCCGGCGGGCGCCGGGAAGGCGTCGAGCGGCAGGCTCAGTCCGGTCAGCGCGACCGGCGCACCGGCCAGGATATCGTCGCCGGCCGGCGTCGCCGGCGCCCCCGCCTGCCCGGCCAGCGGCCGGCGCTGACGGCGGTACAGCGCATAGCCGCCCAGCAGTGCGATCGCCAGGCCCCCGCCGGGCAGCGTCCAGGGGCTCTGCAGCAGCGTGTCGAACCACGAGGACGAGGCGTGCCGCGGCGAATTGGCGGGCGCCGAGGCGGCGGCGGCCGGTGCGGCCGTTGCGGACATCGCCGGCGCAGCCGCGGCGGGCTGCGTCGCTGATGCGACCGCGGCGGGGGCCGCCGGCGTGCTGGCGCCCTGCGCCTGCGTCTGCGTCTGCGTCTGCGGCTGCGGCTGCGGCTGAGAAGCACCCTGCCCGTCCTGCCCCAGCCTGGCCAGCTCGGCGCTCTTCATCTCGAGCAGGCGCTGCATGTCGCCAACGTTCTTGCGCAACTGCGTCAGGCGCTCCTCCGCCTCGCGCAACTGGCGCTCGCGCGCGAGCTTCGCCTCGGCGGTCTCGCCGCTGGGCGCCACGGCGCCCGCCTCCGGCTTGCTGAGCCGCAGCTCATCGCGGGCCTGCTCCGGCACGGCGGCGTCGCGCACCCGCGCGGTGATCTGCCCGCGCTGCTGCTGGCCGCTCTGCGGCTGCACCTGCATCGCCGCGGCCGCATCGGCCAGCCGGTTGCGGTAGGCATCGAAGGCGCGGGTATGCGCGACGATCTCGCGGCGCGCCTCCGGCCCGGCGATCGATCCGGACTGTTGCGCCGACGGCAGCGACAGCACCGCGCCCGCCTTCAGCCGGTTCATGTTGCCGGCGATGAAGGCGTCGCGATTGGCGCGGTACAGCGCGACCACCATTTGATCGAGGGAGACGGCGTCGCGCTGCTGCACCAGTTCGCGCGCGATGCCGTACAGATGGTCGCCGCGGCGGACCGTGTAGCTGCCGCCGGCCACCGCGGGCGGCGTTGTGGCCGGCTTCGTGGCCGGCTTTGCTGCGGAGTTCGCGGCCGCGGGCCGCTGCTCCACGGCAGTGGCGGCCGCCGGCGCGGCCGGCTCCGGCGTGGCGGCCTGCACCAGCGGCGCTGCGCCGGTGTCGGGCTGCGCCGCGATGGCGGGATCGGCCGGTGGCGCGGCCAGCAGCACGGTGTAGGCCCGCGTTGTCGTGGCAGACGTCCCGATCGCCCCGCCCGTCCCCGTCGCCCCGCCCGGCCCGCGCAGCTCCAGCAGCAGATCGATGAAGTTCTCGCCGATCGGCTGCGCCGAGCGCAGCAGGGCCACATGGCGGCCGTCGGCGTTGCGCGCCAGCTGGATCTGCAGCCCGCCGGCCCCCGCCGGATAGGTCAGTCCCGCCGCCGCATAGGCCTGGGGCGAGGCCAGCGCCAGCGTCAAGCCCTCGCCCTCCCCGGCCGCGACGTCGCGCAGCTCGATCTCGGCCTGCAGCGGCTGGCCCTGCGCCGAGCGCACCTGCAGCGATCCCAGCGACGCCGCTTCGGCGGGCGCAGGCAGCAGCGCCTGGCTCAGCAGCACGCCGAGGACGGCGGCCGCCAGCGCGTGGCGGCGCGGCCGGCTTGGGCCGTGCGGACGAGGCGGGCGGTGTGGGTGCTCTGTCGTGGGGAGGCGGCGATGGTGGCTCACTGGTACCTCATGCGGGGTAGGGGTTCGACGGGCGATCGCGCGAAAGCACGGTATTGTGACCCAAGACCCCGACCGGACAATGTCCGGAAACGACGACGCCGCGCATCGGCGCGGCGTCGTTGGCCAGCGGGTGGCGGCGCGGCGGCCAGGATGTCGGCTCGCCGCAACGCCACGTCAGCCGATCGGCAAGCGATCAGCTCTCGATCAGGATCCGCAGCATGCGGCGCAGCGGTTCGGCGGCGCCCCACAGCAGCTGGTCGCCGACGGTGAACGCCGACAGGTATTCGCCGCCCATCTGCATCTTGCGCAGGCGGCCGACCGGGATCGTCAGCGTGCCGGTCACGGCGGCCGGCGTCAGGTCGGTCATGCTGGCTTCGCGGGTGTTCGGCACGACCTTGGCCCACGGGTTATGGGCGGCCAGCATGCCTTCGATCTCGTCCAGCGGCACGTCGCGGCGCAGCTTGATGGTCAGCGCCTGCGAGTGGCAGCGCATCGCGCCGATGCGCACGCACAGCCCGTCGACCGCGATCGGCGTGGCGCCGGTGGCGCCGAGGAAACCGTCGCCGCGGCCCAGGATCTTGTTGGTCTCGGCGCCGCCCTTCCATTCCTCGCGCGACACGCCATTGCCCAGGTCCTTGTCGATCCAGGGAATCAGGTTGCCGGCCAGCGGCACGCCGAACTGCTTGGTTTCGTCGGCGGACAGGCCGTGCTGGGTCGCCAGGATGGTGCGGTCGATTTCCAGGATCGCCGAGGCCGGGTCATCCAGCAGCGGCTTGACCGCGGCGTTCAGCGTGCCGAACTGGGTCAGCAGCTCGCGCATGTGCTGGGCGCCACCGCCCGAGGCGGCCTGGTAGGTCATCGAGGTCATCCACTCGACCAGGTCGTGCTGGAACAGCCCGCCCAGGCCCATCAGCATGCAGCTGACCGTGCAGTTGCCACCGATGAAATTCTTGACGCCCTTGGACAGCGCGTCCTTGATCACACCCTGGTTGACCGGATCGAGCACGATGATCGCGTCGTCCTTCATCCGCAGCGACGAGGCCGCGTCGATCCAGTAGCCCTTCCAGCCGGCGGCCCGCAGCTTCGGGAAGACCTCGTTGGTGTAGTCCCCGCCCTGGGCGGTCAGCACGACGTCGCAGCGCTTGAGCGCTTCGATGTCGTTGGCGTCCTGCAGCGTGGTTTCGTTCTTGGCCATCGCCGGCGCCTTGCCGCCTGCGTTGGACGTGCTGAAGAAAACCGGCTCGATATGGTCGAAGTCGCGCTCTTCCTGCATGCGTTGCATCAGCACGCTGCCGACCATTCCTCGCCAACCGACGAGACCTACAATCATGACTAACCTCGGATGTGATTGAAAACTTCCCCGCATTTTCCTCGCCCGGCGTGGCTGCGCGGGGAAGACGGGCAGGCACGACGAACGATCTAGGCGATCGTGGTTTTGATAATGGTTTTAATCGTCGTTGCGGTGATGGCGCCGCGCGCACCCGCGCCCGCCGTGGCGCGCAAAGCGGCCGGCGAGGCAATTTCCGTCGGGAGGAATCGGGCGATTCGGGGCATCGGCGCAGTCTACACGATTTTGCGGGGTTGGGCTGGGGCTGTGGCGAGGGTCGGGGGCTGCTCCTCTCCCCTGGCCCGCTCTCCCCCGCCCCCTC
This sequence comes from Cupriavidus gilardii, assembly GCF_008801915.1. Classification (GTDB taxonomy): domain Bacteria; phylum Pseudomonadota; class Gammaproteobacteria; order Burkholderiales; family Burkholderiaceae; genus Cupriavidus; species Cupriavidus gilardii. The sequence goes on along the minus strand of NZ_VZOV01000006.1, from coordinate 131,052 downwards.
CCGGTCCCTCTGCCGCGCGCGGCAGCGGAGAGAACACCGCAGGCATCGATGCGTGCCGCTGGAGTGCTCCCTCTCCCGCCCGCGGAAGACGGTCGGGGCGAGGGCAACCCGCGCCCGGATTCCTTACAGCGCCGCCAGCACCGCCTCGCCCATCTCGCGGGTGCCGACCTGCCTGCAGCCCGGCGTCAGGATGTCCGCGGTGCGGTAGCCCTGGGCCAGCACGGTCTTGACGGCGTTTTCGATGCGGTCGGCCTGCTCGGCCTTGTTCAGCGAATAGCGCAGCATCATCGCGGCCGACAGGATGGTCGCCAGCGGGTTGGCGACGCCCTTGCCGGCGATGTCCGGCGCCGAGCCGTGCGAGGGCTCGTACAGGCCCTTGTTGTTGGCGTCCAGTGACGCCGACGGCAGCATGCCGATCGAGCCCGTCAGCATCGCGGCCTCGTCCGACAGGATGTCGCCGAACATGTTGCCGGTGACGATCACGTCGAAGCTCTTGGGCGCCTTGACCAGCTGCATCGCGGCGTTGTCGACGTACATGTGCGACAGCTCGACGTCCGGATATTCCTTCGACACCTCGATCATGATGTCCTTCCAGAACTGGAAGGTCTCCAGCACGTTGGCCTTGTCGACGCTGCACAGCTTCTTGCCGCGCTTGGCCGCGGCCTGGAACGCGACGTGGGCGATGCGGCGGATTTCCGGCTCGCTGTAGCGCATCGTGTCGAAGCCCTCGCGCGCGCCGGGGAACAGCCCGTCGGTCGCCGTGCGCACGCCGCGCGGCTGGCCGAAGTAGATGTCGCCGTTCAGCTCGCGCACGATCAGGATGTCCAGGCCCGCGACCAGCTCCGGCTTCAGGCTCGAGGCGCCGGTCAGCTCGGGATAGCAGATCGCCGGGCGGAAGTTGGCGAACAGCTGCAGATGCTTGCGCAGGCCCAGGATCGCCTGCTCGGGGCGCAGCGCGCGCTCCAGGCTGTCGTACTTCCAGTCGCCCACCGCGCCGAACAGGATCGCGTCGGCCTGCTGCGCGAGCTTCAGCGTCTCCTCGGGCAGCGGATGGCCCTTGGCCTCGTAACCGGCGCCGCCCACCGGCGCGGTTTCCATCTCGAACTTCTCGTCGAGCGCGTTCAGGACCTTGACGGCCTGTTCGACGATCTCGGGGCCGATGCCGTCGCCCGGCAGGACTGCGATCTTCATGCTGTGTTTGCCTTGTTGTCGTTTCGGTTCGTTGCGGTTCGCCTGCAATGCAGGCAGCGCGCTGCGCGGTGCTACGCCGGCGTCAGCCGACCAGCCGGTGGTTCAGCCACGGCATCTTCGCCACGCGCTCGGCCTCGAACGCGCGGATCTTGTCCGCGTGGCGCAGCGTCAGGCCGATATCGTCGAAGCCGTTCAGCATGCAGTACTTGCGGAACGGCGCGATGTCGAACTCGAAGCCGGCGCCCGACGGCGTGATCACGGCCTGGCGCTCCAGGTCGATGGTCAGCTGGTAGCCGTTGAAGGCATTGGTCTCGTTGAACAGCTGGTCGACCTGGGCCTCGGTCAGCACCACCGGCAGCAGGCCGTTCTTGTAGCAGTTGTTGAAGAAGATGTCGGCGAAGCTCGGCGCGATCACCGCGCGGAAACCGTACTGCGTCAGCGCCCACGGCGCGTGCTCGCGCGAGCTGCCGCAGCCGAAGTTGTCGCGCGCCAGCAGGATCGACGCGCCCTGGTAGCGCGGCTGGTTCAGCACGAAGTCCGGGTTCAGCGGGCGCTTGCTGTTGTCCTGGCCCGGCTGGCCGACATCGAGATAGCGCCATTCGTCGAACAGGTTCGGACCGAATCCGGTGCGCTTGATCGACTTGAGGAATTGCTTGGGGATGATCGCGTCGGTATCGACGTTGGCGCGATCGAGCGGCGCCACCAGGCCCTTGTGTACAGTGAACTTTTCCATGGTCTCGTCCTTGGTTCCGGGGTCGGCGAGGCGTCAGCCGAGCTGGCGGATATCGACAAAATGGCCTTCGATCGCGGCCGCCGCGGCCATCGCCGGGCTGACCAGATGCGTGCGGCCGCCGGCGCCCTGCCGGCCCTCGAAGTTGCGGTTCGAGGTCGAGGCGCAGCGCTCGCCCGGATCGAGCCGGTCGGCATTCATCGCCAGGCACATCGAGCAGCCCGGCTCGCGCCATTCGAAGCCGGCGGCCTTGAAGACCTTGTCCAGCCCTTCGCGCTCGGCCTGCTCCTTGACCAGGCCCGAGCCCGGCACCACCATCGCCAGCTTGACGTTCGAGGCGATGCGGCGGCCCAGCTTCTGCACCACCCAGGCGGCGGCGCGCATGTCCTCGATCCGGCTGTTGGTGCACGAGCCGATGAAGACCTTGTCGATGCGCACGTCCTGGATCGGCACGTTCGGCTGCAGGCCCATGTACTGCAGCGCGCGTTCGATCGCGTTGCGCTTGTTCGGATCCTTCTCCTTGTCGGGATCGGGAATGCGGTCCTCGATGCTGATCACCATCTCGGGCGAGGTGCCCCAGGTGACCTGCGGACGCACTTCCTCGGCACGCAGCTCGACCACGCGGTCGAAATGCGCGCCCGGGTCCGAATGCAGCGTGCGCCAGTAGGCGACCGCCTGCTCCCACTCGGCGCCCTGCGGCGCGTAGGGGCGGCCCTTGACGTATTCCAGCGTGACGTCGTCGACGGCGATCAGGCCGGCGCGCGCGCCCGCTTCGATCGCCATGTTGCAGACGGTCATGCGCCCTTCCATCGTCAGGTCGCGGATCGCCGAGCCGGCGAACTCGATCGTGTAGCCGGTGCCGCCCGCGGTGCCGATCTTGCCGATGATCGCCAGCACGATGTCCTTCGCGGTGCAGCCGCGCGGCAGCTTGCCCTCGACCTTGACCAGCATGTTCTTCGCCTTCTTGCCCAGCAGCGTCTGCGTGGCCAGCACGTGCTCGACCTCGGAGGTGCCGATGCCGTGCGCCAGCGCGCCGAAGGCGCCGTGCGTGCTGGTGTGCGAGTCGCCGCAGACCACCGTCATGCCCGGCAGCGTCGCGCCCTGCTCCGGTCCGATCACGTGCACGATGCCCTGGCGATGATCGTTCATCTTGAACTGCGTGATGCCGTAGGCGTCGCAGTTGGCGTCCAGCGTGTCGACCTGCAGCTTCGAGATCGGGTCGGCGATGCCGTGGCTGCGGTCGGTGGTCGGCACGTTGTGGTCCGACACCGCCAGGTTCGCGCTGATGCGCCACACCGGCCGCTCGGCCAGCTTCAGCCCTTCGAACGCCTGCGGGCTGGTCACCTCGTGCAGCAGGTGCCGGTCGATATAGAGCAGCGTGGTGCCGTCTTCCTCGACGTGCACGGTATGGTCGTCCCAGAGTTTGTCGTAGAGCGTCTTGGCCATGTCGCGGGGGGCGGCGACAGCCTCGCCGAAGCGGGCCGGCACCGCTGATAGAAGTTGCGGGGAGGAGGTCTTCGCAGCGTCGAAGGCAGCGCGGGGCTGCGTGGCTGCGTTTGCTTGACTTCGGGGGGAATTATGCCGGAAAGCCCGGCGAAACAAGGGTTTGCCGCCGGCGCCGATGTAATGTGATTGGCGAAAGGGGGATTTCGCGGATGGCGAAAACGCCGTTTTTTCGCGGCGTTTTCGTCGACAAGGCGCCGCGCAGGCCGCCCCCGGCCCCCTTCAATCGAGCCGGAAAGTCCGCACCACGCCGGCCAGCCGGCCCGCCTGGTCCTGCAGCATCGCCGCCGCCGCGGTCGACTCTTCCACCAGTGCCGCGTTCTGCTGGACCATCTGGTCGAGCTGCCCCACCGCGGCGTTGACCTCCTGGATGCCGCGCGTCTGCTCCTGCGCCGCATGCAGGATTTCCGAGATCACCTGCGACACGCTGTTCACGTTGCCGACGATCTCGCGCATGGTGCTGCCGCTGCGCTCCACCTGCTCGGAGCCCGCGTTGACGCTGCTGACCGTCGACTCGATCAGTGTCTTGATCTCCCTTGCCGCCTGCGAGCTGCGCTGCGCCAGCGAGCGCACCTCGCCCGCCACCACCGCGAAGCCCCGCCCCTGCTCGCCGGCGCGCGCCGCTTCCACGGCCGCATTCAGCGCGAGGATATTGGTCTGGAACGCGATGCCGTCGATCACGCCGGTGATGTCCGACACCTTGACCGCCGCCTGCTGCACGTCGCCCATGGTCTGCACCGCGGCCTGGATCGCGTGGCCGCCCTCGTCGGCGACCTGCTTGGCCTGGACCGAAGAGCGCTCGGCGGCGCGGGCCGAGGCCTCCGACTGCCCGACGGTGGCCGTGATCTGCTCCATCGACGCGGCGGTCTGCTGCAGGCTCGCGGCCGCCGATTCGGTGCGGCGCGACAGGTCGGCATTGCCGGCGGCGATCTCGTTGGCGGCGCCGTGCACGGCCTCGCTGGCATCGCGGATCTGCCGCATCACGCCGACCAGCTTGTCGGCGAAGGCGTTGAAGGCGCCGGCGATCTGCGCCACCTCGTCCTTGCCCTGCGCCGGCAGCCGGCGCGTCAGGTCGCCGTCGCCGCTGCCGATGGCCGCCATCGCATCGCGGATCGACGACAGGCGACGGAACGAGACCGCGGTGACGGCCGCCATGATCAGCGCGGCGGCCAGCGCCACCACCACCAGCGAGATCACCGAGGCGAGCAGCACCGAGCGCATGCCGGCGGTGGCCTCGGCCTTGTCCAGCGCGATCACCGCCATCCAGTCGGTGCCCGGCACCGCCGTCACGCCCAGCAGCTTGGCCTCGTCGCCGACCATCACCTCCATCGGCGTGTCGATGCCCAGTTGCGCGGCCAGCTTGTCGCCGTCCAGGCCGGGAATCAGTTCGCCGATCGGCTTGAGCATCAGCTTGTCCTCGCCATACGCGACGATCTGGCCGTTGCGCGCCACCAGGATGCCGAAGCTGCTCGGGGTCGGATGGATCGAACGCACGTTCTCGACGACGCCGTCCATCGGCACATTGCCGCCGACCACCGCCCGCAGGCTGCCGTCGCGGATGATCGGCACCGCGAACGTCACCACCATCTTGCCGGTACTGGCCGACACATAAGGCGGGGTAACCACCGGCTTGCCCGCGGCCGAGGCGAGCTTGTACCACGGCCGCGAGGTCGGGTCGAAGCCCGGCTTGACGCTCTCGGGATTGGAAAAATGGTGGCGTTTGTCGGGGTAGCCGACGAAGGTGTTCAGAAACCCGCCAGCCTCGACGATCAGCTTCAGCACCGGACCCGGGTCGTCCTGCAGCGCGGCCTCGTGCAGCGCGGCCATGCTCGCCGTGTGGGCGGACACCCATTCGGCGATCGCATCGACATGGCCGGCCTGCACCGCGCGCAAGTTGTTGCGGATGGCTTCGTCGTTGTAGCGGGAGGCAACCAGATGATTGACCAGGGCGTTGCAGACCAGCGCGACGACGACGATGGCCACCGAAAATCCAACGATGCGCGCGCGCAGCGAGGCAAACATGTGAATACCCCTTCTCTTTTTATGGGCCGGAAGCAGACGATTGCTGCATCGATTTACGGCGCGCCGGACGAAGGGGTTGAGTAGGGACAAATCAGTAGGGGCAAATCCCCGTTCAGAAATCCGCGGAGCAAGTTCGGCGCAAAAAAAACGCCCCGTGCGGGGCACGGGGCGTTCTTCGGCGCGGGAGGAAAGGCGCGGATCAGCGCTTGCCCATCTCCGGCACGTCGCGGGTCGCGGCGCCGTTGAACAGCTGACGCGGACGGCCGATCTTGTACTCCGGATCGGTGATCATCTCTTCCCACTGCGAGATCCAGCCCACGGTGCGGGCCAGCGCAAAGATGCAGGTGAACATCGAGGTCGGGATGCCCAGCGCGCGCTGCACGATGCCCGAGTAGAAGTCGACATTCGGGTACAGCTTGCGGCTGACGAAGTACTCGTCTTCCAGCGCGATCTTTTCCAGCTCCATCGCCAGCTTGAACAGCGGGTCGTTGTGCAGGCCCAGCTCGTTGAGCACCTCGTGGCAGGTCTCGCGCATCAGCTTGGCGCGCGGGTCGTAGTTCTTGTAGACGCGGTGGCCGAAGCCCATCAGGCGCACGCCCGAGTTCTTGTCCTTGACCTGCTTGATGAACTCGCCGATGTTGTCGACGCTGCCGATCTCTTCCAGCATGTTCAGCGCCGCTTCGTTGGCGCCGCCGTGAGCCGGGCCCCACAGGCAGGCCACGCCCGAGGCGATCGCCGCGAACGGGTTGGTGCCCGACGAACCGGCCAGGCGCACGGTCGAGGTCGACGCGTTCTGCTCGTGGTCGGCATGCAGGATGAAGATGCGGTCCAGCGCGCGCTCGAGCACCGGGTTGACCTGGAACGGCGCGCACGGCGTGGCGAACATCATGCGCATGAAGTTGCCGGTGTACGACAGGTCGTTCTGCGGGTAGATGTACGGCTGGCCGATGTTGTACTTGTAGGACATCGCGACCAGAGTCGGCATCTTGGCGATCAGGCGGATCGCCGAGATTTCGCGCTGGTGCGGATCGTTGATGTCCATCGCGTCGTGATAGAACGCGGACATGCCGCCCACCAGGCCGGTCAGCACGGCCATCGGGTGCGCGTCGCGGCGGAAGCCCCGCATGAAGAACTGCATCTGCTCGTGAACCATCGTGTGGTTCATCACGCGGCCGACGAATTCTTCCTTCTGCTTGGCGTTGGGCAGTTCGCCCTTGAGCAGCAGGTAGCAGACTTCGAGGAAGTCGCACTTCTCGGCCAGTTGCTCGATCGGATAGCCGCGGTACAGCAGTTCGCCCTTGTCACCGTCGATATAGGTGATGCGGGAATTGCAGGAGGCCGTCGACATGAAACCCGGGTCGTAGGTGAACTTGCCGGTCTGGCCGTACAGCTTGCGGATGTCGATCACGTCCGGGCCGACGGTACCCTTGTAGATCGGCAGCTCGACGCTGGGGGACCCATCGGAGAACGATAGCGTGGCTTTCACATCGGACGGCGTCATGTCGGTTCCTTCAAATGCTAAGAATAATAGTGTTGACCAAACTCACACCGAGCGCAGCAGGCCAAGCAGCTTGCGCATCGGCGGCGTGTCGAGCTCACCGTCCAGCTCCTTGCGGGCAAGCAGCAGGTCCATCAACTCGTTGTCGCTGAGCTCGAGCAGCTGGCTCAGCGATGCCACGTCCTCGTCGGACAGGCTCTCCTCGTAACGGTTGAAAAAACGTTCGACGATGATGTCGTTCTCCAGCAGGCCGCGGCGCGCGCGCCAGCGCAGTCGCGCCCGCTTGTGCGGGTCGGCCTGATGGGAGAAAGGGGTGGGGTGATCCGTCATATGGCTTGGCCTTCACGGACGACGCCGCGCGGCGTCGTCCGGTCCAGCAGGTTCAGACCGCGCGGCGAACCATCAATTCCCGAATCTTGCCGATCGCCTTGGTCGGATTCAGTCCCTTCGGGCACACATCCACGCAGTTCATGATGGTGTGGCAGCGGAACAGGCGATACGGGTCGTTCAGGTCGTCCAGACGCTGGCCGGTGGCCTGGTCGCGGCTGTCGGCGATGAAGCGGTAAGCCTGCAGCAGGCCGGCCGGGCCGACGAACTTGTCCGGGTTCCACCAGAACGACGGGCACGAGGTCGAGCAGCTCGCGCACAGAATACACTCGTACAGGCCGTCAAGCTCGTCGCGCTCTTCCGGCGTCTGCAGGCGCTCCTTCTCGGGGGGCGGCTCGTCGTTGATCAGGAACGGCTTGATCGAGTGGTACTGCTTGAAGAACTGCGTCATGTCGACGATCAGGTCGCGCACGACGGGCAGGCCCGGCAGCGGACGCAGCACGATGCGGTCCGGCAGCTCGCGCATGTTGGTCAGGCACGCCAGGCCGTTCTTGCCGTTGATGTTCATCGCGTCCGAACCGCACACGCCTTCGCGGCAGGAGCGGCGGAACGAGATGCTCTCGTCGAGCTTCTTCAGCTTGACCAGGGCATCGAGCAGCATGCGTTCGTGACCGTCGAGCTCGACCTCGTAGGTCTGCATGCGGGGCGCCGCGTCCTTGTCCGGATCGTAGCGGTAGACTTCGAAAATACGCTTCATTTCTGTGGGTCCTGTAGTCGTCTGTAGTCGCCTACGCGGTGCTTAGAAGGTGCGGGCCTTGGGCGGAACGCTCTCCACCGTCAGCGGCTGCATCTTGACCGGCTTGTAGTCGAGACGGTTGCCTTCGCTGTAGAACAGCGAGTGCTTGAGCCAGTTCTCGTCGTCGCGGGTCGGGAAGTCGCTGTGGGCGTGGGCGCCGCGCGATTCCTTGCGGGCCGCCGCCGAGATCATCGTGGCCTTGGCCACTTCGACCAGGTTGGCCACTTCCAGCGCCTCGACCAGCGCGGTGTTGAACACCTTCGACTTGTCCTTCAGGTGGATGCTGTCGGCGCGCTCGGCCACTTCCAGGATGCGCTGCACGCCTTCGTCCATCAGCTTCTGCGTGCGGAACACGCCGGCGTGCGACTGCATGTTGCGGCGGATGTCGTTGGCGACGTCCTGCGCATACTCGCCCGACGAGGACGACTGCAGCTTCGCGAGGCGCGACAGCGCGCGGTCGGCGGCGTCGGCCGGCAGCGGCTTGTGTTCCTTCTGCTTGAGCGCGGTCGAGATGATGTGGTTGCCGGCGGCGCGGCCGAACACCACCAGGTCCAGCAGCGAGTTGGTGCCCAGGCGGTTGGCGCCGTGCACCGACACGCACGAGCATTCGCCGATCGCGTAGAAGCCGTTGACGACCTCGTTCGGGTTGCCGTTCTTCGGCACCACCACCTGGCCGTAGTAGTTGGTCGGAATGCCGCCCATCTGGTAGTGGATGGTCGGCACGACCGGGATCGGTTCCTTGATCGCGTCGACGTTGGCGAACTTCAGGCCGATCTCGCGGATCGACGGCAGGCGCTTCATGATCTTCTCGGCGCCGACGTGGGTCAGGTCGAGCAGCACGTAGTCGCCGTTCGGGCCGCAGCCGCGGCCTTCCTTGATTTCCTGGTCCATCGAGCGCGAGACGAAGTCGCGCGGCGCCAGGTCCTTCAGCGTCGGCGCGTAGCGCTCCATGAAGCGCTCGCCGTCCTTGTTGCGCAGGATGCCGCCTTCGCCGCGCACGCCTTCGGTGATCAGCACGCCCGCGCCGGCCACGCCGGTCGGGTGGAACTGCCAGAACTCCATGTCTTCCAGCGGCACGCCCGCGCGCGCCGCCATGCCGAGGCCGTCACCGGTATTGATGAAGGCGTTGGTCGACGCGGCGTAGATGCGGCCGGCACCGCCAGTGGCGAACAGCGTGGTCTTGGCCTCGAGGATGTAGACCTCGCCGGTTTCCATTTCCAGCGCGGTCACGCCCAGCACATCGCCGTCCTGGTCGCGGATCAGGTCCAGCGCCATCCATTCGACGAAGAAGTGGGTCTTGGCGCGGACATTGCGCTGGTACAGCGTGTGCAGCAGCGCGTGGCCGGTACGGTCGGCCGCGGCGCAGGCACGCTGCACCGGCTTCTCGCCGTAGTTGGCGGTGTGGCCGCCGAACGGACGCTGGTAGATCGTGCCGTCGGGGTTGCGGTCGAACGGCATGCCGAAGTGTTCGAGCTCGTAGACCACCTTCGGCGCTTCACGGCACATGAACTCGATGGCGTCCTGGTCGCCCAGCCAGTCCGAGCCCTTGACCGTGTCGTAGAAGTGATAGTGCCAGTTGTCCTCGCTCATGTTGCCGAGCGAGGCACCGATGCCGCCCTGCGCCGCCACCGTGTGCGAGCGCGTGGGGAACACCTTGGAAAGCACGGCGACGTTCAGGCCGGCTTCCGCGAGCTGGAGGGATGCGCGCATCCCGGCGCCGCCCGCCCCGACGATGACCACGTCAAAGCGCCGACGCGGCAATCCAGTCTTGACTGCGACCATGAATTACACCCTCCAGAGAATCTGAGCAGCGTAGCCCGCGCATCCGACGAGCCACAGAATCGTAAGAACTTGCAGCACGAGGCGAACCGCCATCGGCTTCACATAGTCCATCCAGATGTCGCGCACGCCGATCCAGGCGTGATAGAGCAGCGACAGGATCGTGACGAACGTCAGGATCTTCATCCATTGATTGGCGAACAGGCCTGCCCAGCCCTCATACGAGGCACCGTTCGACAACAGGAACGCCACCGCCAGCACGACGGTGTAGATCACCATCACCACGGCGGTCACGCGTTGGACCAGCCATTCCTTCATGCCGTAGTGGGCACCGACGACCAGACGCTTGGGACCGATATTGTTATTTGCCACCTTGCATGCTCCTCAAAACACGCCGAACAGCTTCAGGCCGAACACCGCGGTCAGCAGCAGGCTGACGATCAGCACGGCGATGGCCGACTTGGCCGACGACGGCTTGTCCACGCCGACGTGCATGTCCAGCAGGAGGAAGCGGATACCGGCGCAGAAGTGATGCAGATAGCCCCAGATCAGAACCAGCAGAACCAGCTTGACGAAGCCACCGGACAGAAGGGCCGAGAACTTTGCGAAGCTCAGTTCGGAAGTGACGCTCTGCTCGAAGAGGTAGAGGATGAAAGGAAGGAGGAGGAACAGCAGCGCACCGCTGACGCGATGCAGGATGGACACCTTGCCGGCCCAGGGCAACCGGTAGCGTGCGAGTTGCCCGATACCGATATTCCGGAACTCCGGCCTGGCTTGTTTGACGGCTTCAGCCATGCGAGACCCCATTAGCGAAAAAAAACGAAAGAGCCGAATGCACAATGTGCAAATCCACGTGATTTTAGCGCCTTTGTTGCGCGGCGCACCAATAATTTTCGACTATCGCACACCAACATGGCGGCCGCGACAATCGCTCGCAACGCCGTTCGACGACGATCGCGCAACGATCTGGCGGCGCCGGATTTCACGCCGCCGCCGCGCGTCCGCGGCACCTTCCGCCACCTTCGCCGCGCATTCCAATCGCCCCGCGCAATGCCGGCCGCCGTTGACGGCGAGGCGCGCAACAATCGTCCGCGTCATGCGGTGTTCTCGCGCGTGGGTGCGCGGGGCCGTTCAGCTCAGATCGTTCTGGTAATAGTGCCGCGTGGTCACATACAGCCCGCGCCGTACTTCGACGGGACGGTCGCCGTAGGTGAATGAAACCCGCTCGACCGACAGCAGCGGCGAGCCCGGCTCGACCGACAGCAGCGCGGCGGCGGTCTCGTCGGCGCTGACCGCGCGGATCTTCTCGGTGGCGCGGACCATGCGCGTACCGAACTCGGCCTCGAACAGCGCGTACATCGGCCCTTTCCACTCGGTCAGCTTCTCCGCCGTCAGGCCCTTGAAGTTCGCGCCCAGCAGCCAGATGTCGTCGAGCACGGTGGCTTCGCCGGAGAAGAACAGCACGCGGCGGATCTGCACCACGCTGTCGCCGGTGCGGATATCGAGCAGCCGCGCGATCTCGGCCGGCGCCCGCAGGCGCTTGCATTCGAGCACCCGGCTGGCGCCGTAGTGCGGCTCGCCCTCGTCCGGGACCAGCCGCAGGAATCGGAACTTGACCACGTCCTCGTGATGGGTCGTCACGAAGGTACCCTTGCCCTGCCGGCGCGCCACCAGGTTCTCGGCCGCGAGCTCGTCGATGGCCTTGCGCACCGTGCCCTGGCTGACCTTGTAGCGGGCCGCCAGCTCCATCTCGCTGGGAATCATCTCGCCCGGCTTCCATTCGCCGGACTGCAGGCTCTGCAGGATCAGCGACTTGATCTGCTGGTACAGCGGGCTGAAGGTCGGGGAAACGCCCGCGCTGGCGGCGCTCGAGGCGGCCGGGGCACTGGCGGGCGCGGACGCCGACGTCCCGGCGCCGGGCGTGGCGGCGCCATCTTGCGCGGCCGGCACGGCGGCGGCGAGGGACGTGGGCAACGTGGACATAGGCGGATTTCACCACAGATCGGCAAAGCGCGTCCAGCGCTGCATCAAATGTCTTATGTCTTATATAAGACATATGAATTGACAGCCCATGCCACGGCGCCTACACTCGCGCCGTGTCGTGCGCCCGCGGTGCGCACTCCGGGGTGCGCCGTGGCGCTCGCTTTGGTGCTGTCGCTCCCGCCTGCGCCGGAATACGGCTGGATGCGGTCCGCGGCTTCGCAGTAGACTTACGCCTTGTCGTCATCCGCGGTCTTTCGCAGCCGCCGCACCCCCGCCCGCCCTGCCGAGCCCGGCGCCGGACGGTGCGCCGCCGCCCGTGGCGACAACCTCCCTCCCGGTGTGCCCCGGCGCGATCGCGCGACAGATCGCGCGCCGCGCCTCGTGCCGCACCGGCCGGTTTCCCTTTCTTCGTTTGGAGACTTACAGATGGCTAAAGCCCCCATGCGCGTCGCAGTGACCGGCGCCGCTGGCCAGATCGGCTACTCCCTGCTGTTCCGCATCGCCAACGGCGACATGCTCGGCAAAGACCAGCCGGTCATCCTGCAGCTGCTGGACCTGCCGCAGGCCCAGAACGCCGTCAAGGGCGTCGTGATGGAGCTGGAAGACTGCGCGTTCCCGCTGCTGGCCGGCGTGGTGATCACCGACGATCCCAAGGTCGCGTTCAAGGATGCCGACGTCGCGCTGCTGGTCGGCGCCCGTCCGCGCAGCAAGGGCATGGAGCGCAAGGACCTGCTCGAAGCGAACGCGCAGATCTTCACGGTGCAGGGCAAGGCGCTGGACGAAGTCGCCAGCCGCAACGTCAAGGTGCTGGTGGTCGGCAACCCGGCCAACACCAACGCCTATATCGCGATGAAGTCGGCACCGAACCTGCCGAAGGAAAACTTCACCGCGATGCTGCGCCTGGACCACAACCGCGCGCTGTCGCAGATCGCCGCCAAGACCGGCAAGCCGGTGTCGTCGATCGAGAAGCTGTTCGTCTGGGGCAACCACAGCCCGACCATGTACGCCGACTACCGCTACGCGACCGTCGACGGCCAGAGCGTCAAGGACCTGATCAACGACCACGCCTGGAACAACGACGTGTTCCTGCCGACCGTCGGCAAGCGCGGCGCCGCGATCATCGAGGCGCGCGGCCTGTCGTCGGCCGCGTCGGCCGCCAATGCGGCGATCGACCACGTGCGTGACTGGGTGCTGGGCTCGAACGGCAAGTGGGTCACGATGGGCATCCCGTCGGACGGCTCGTACGGCATCCCGCAGGACGTGATGTTCGGCTTCCCGGTCACCACCGCCAACGGCAAGTACGAACTGGTCAAGGGCCTGGAGATCGACGCCTACAGCCAGGAAAAGATCAACATCACGCTGAAGGAACTGGAAGAGGAACGCGCCGGCGTGCAGCACCTGCTGGGCTGATACCCTTCCCTTCGCCGCATGCGAAACCGGGGCACCGCATCGAACCATCGAAGCGGGCCCCGGTTTTTTGTTGGTCCCCGCGTAGGCGTACGTCCGATACCGGCCGCGCCGCCTTCGCTGTAAACGGGTTGTTCGGGGTTTGCCGTCGTTGCCCTCGCCTGCCGCGGGACGGCGAGGCGGGCCAACCCGCTTTCCGAAGTTTCCGATTTCCTCTGACACCGTTAAAGACGAAGACGACGTGCATCCATCCGAAGTCTTGTTCCAGGGCGAAGCCGTACCGGTCCAGCTGCCGGTCTGCGACCACTATGCCGGCAGCGAGAAGCTGATGCGCAAATCGCTGGCGCTGCAGCAGGAGCTCGGCCCGGTGTTCGACCTGACCCTCGATTGCGAGGACGGCGCCGCGGTCGGCAGCGAACGCGAGCACGCGCAGCTGTGCGCGCAGCTGATCAACAGCCCGCTGAACCTGTTCAACCGCGTCGGCGTACGCATCCACGACCCGGCCCATCCGAGCTGGGGCGACGACGTCGATATCCTGGTGGCCGGCGCCGGCGCGCGGCTGGCCTACGTGACGGTGCCCAAGGTCACCGACGTGGTCGAGGTCGCGCGCGTGACCGACCGCGTCAACCAGGCCGCGCGCGCGGCCGGCATCGCCCGCCATATTCCGATCCACGTGCTGATCGAAACCCACGCGGCGCTCGAGCAGGTGTTCCGCATCGCCTCGCTGGTGCAGGTCGAATGCCTGAGCTTCGGCCTGATGGATTTCGTCTCGGCGCATCACGGCGCGATCCCCGGCGAGGCGATGCGCTCGCCGCAGCAGTTCGAGCATCCGCTGGTGCGCCGCGCGATGCTGGAGATCGCGGCCGCATGCCATCGGCACGGCAAGGTGCCGTCGCACAACGTCAGCACCGATATCCAGAACCCCGAGCGCGCCGGCGAGGACGCCCGTCGCGCCCGCGCCGAACTGGGCTTCCTGCGCAAGTGGAGCATCCATCCGGCGCAGATCGGACCGATCGTGCGGGCCTTCCAGCCGGGCCACGACGAAATCGGCCTGGCCAGCGCGATCCTGCTGGCCGCCCACGAGAACAACTGGGCGCCGATCCGGCACGACGGCGAGCTGCACGACCGCGCCAGCTACCGCTACTACTGGGCGCTGCTGCAGCGTGCCCACGCGACCGGCGCCACGCTGCCGGCCAATGTGACGGAACTGTTTTTCGGCTGAGCCGGCTGCCGGGCCCACGACCGGAGCCATCGCAGCCATCGCGAAAGACGGTGCGCCGGCGGTCCGGCAAATCGGAGAGAATAGCGGCGCCGCGTCCGGGGCGAATCCGGACCGGCATGCCCCCAAGGCCAACAACAACAAGCGCGACAGCGCAGAATCCGCAGACTCAGACCTGCAATTTCCGCATCCACCCATCATCTCGAGGAAGTATCCGATGAAACACCTCCTGCTCGCCGCCTGTCTCGGCGTCTTCACGCTGTCGGCCGGCAGCGCCGCCATCGCCCAGGAAACCGCCAAGAAGGCCAGCACGGCCAAGAAGAGCGCCGCCAAACCGAAGGCCAAGGCCAGCAGCAAGAAGCGCACGACCAAGGCCGCGGCCGCCGCGGCCCCGGTGGTGCCGGAAGGCGAGAAGTGGCAGTGCGAACTCGGCAAGTCGCTGTACGTCGCCGGCAACATGCTGCGCGACGAAGTGATCACCGTGCACTGGGACGGCCGCAACCACCGCCTGCCGCGCCAGGCCACGGTGACCGGCGCCGACCGCTATTTCGACCCGCAATCGGGCCTGGACCTGGTGGTGATCCCGAGCAAGGCCATGCTGTTCGACCGCAACCACGGCCAGCGCCTGGCGGACGAGTGCCAGACCTCCGCGATGCTGGCCGGCGCCGCCGCGCCGACCCAGTCCGGCGCGCTGCGCGCCCCGGTGACCAAGCCGCTGCTGGTTGCGCCGTCGGCGCCGGCCCAGGGCAGCGAGCCAGGCGCGACCGCCCCGGCCGCTCCGGCAGCGCCGGCAGCCGCGGCTCCGGCCGCCGGCGCCACCGAGCAGCAAGCGGCGCCGCGCCAGTAAGACGCGGCACCCGGCCCCGTGGGTCATGCCCGCGGGGCCACGCAGCACCACACCGAGGGGAAGTGTCGTGTCCGCAGCCAATCCGCATCTCCATTCCAATCCCGGGCCGGACCTCCGCCCCGAGCCGGACCGGGTACTGGTCGACATCGCCGACTATGTGACCCGGTACCAGGTCAAGAGCGCCCTCGCCTGCGACACCGCCCGCAACTGCCTGATCGACACGCTCGGCTGCGGCCTCGAGGCGCTGTCCTATCCCGCCTGCACCAAGCTGCTCGGCCCGATCGTGCCCGGCACCGTCGTGCCGAACGGCGCCCGGGTCCCCGGCACCCAGTTCCAGCTCGACCCGGTACAGGCCGCCTTCAACATCGGCACCATGATCCGCTGGCTGGACTTCAACGACACCTGGCTGGCGGCCGAATGGGGCCATCCGTCCGACAACCTCGGCGGCATCCTGGCCACCGCCGACTGGCTGTCGCGCCAGCGCGTCGCGGGCGGCAGGAAGCCGCTGACGATGAAGGACGTGCTGACCGCGATGATCAAGGCCCACGAGATCCAGGGCTGCATCGCGCTGGAGAATGCGTTCAACAAGGTCGGGCTGGACCATGTGGTGCTGGTCAAGGTCGCCACGACCGCGGTGGTCGCGCAGATGCTGGGCCTGTCGCGCGACGAGATCGTCAATGCGCTGTCGCTGGCCTGGGTCGACGGCCAGAGCCTGCGCACTTATCGGCATGCGCCGAACACCGGCAGCCGCAAGAGCTGGGCCGCCGGCGATGCCACCAGCCGCGGCGTGCGGCTGGCGCTGATCGCCAGGACCGGCGAAATGGGATATCCCTCGGTGCTGACGGCCAGGACCTGGGGCTTCTACGACGTGCTGTTCGACGGCAAGCCCTTCCGCTTCCAGCGTCCGTACGGCTCCTACGTGATGGAAAACGTGCTGTTCAAGATCTCGTTCCCGGCCGAATTCCACGCCCAGACCGCGGTCGAAGCCGCGATGACATTGCACGGGCTGCTGAACGCCATGGGCCGCGGCGCGGCGGAGATCCGGCGCGTGACCATCCGGACCCACGAAGCGTGCCTGCGCATCATCGACAAGAAAGGGCCGCTGGCCAATCCCGCCGACCGCGACCATTGCATCCAGTACATGGTCGCGGTGCCGCTGCTGTTCGGCCGTCTGACCGCCGAGGATTACGAGGACAGCGTCGCCGCCGATCCGCGCATCGATGCGCTGCGCGAAAAGATCGTCTGCGTCGAGGATGCCGGCTTTACCGCCGACTATCACGATCCGGACAAGCGCTCGATCGCCAATGCGCTGACGGTGGAGCTCGCCGACGGCACGGTACTGCCCGAGGTCGCGGTCGAATATCCGATCGGGCACCGGCGCCGCCGCGAGGACGGCATCCCGCTGCTGGTCGAGAAATTCCGCACGAACCTGGCGCGGCGCTTTCCGCCGAAACAGCAGCAGGCGATCCTCGACGTGTCGCTGGACCAGGCGGCGCTGGAGGCCATGCCGGTGCACGAGTACGTCGATCTGTACGTCATATAGCGCCGTCAACAGTGGTATCGGCGCCGGCGCGGCATCCTGGGGGTCGCCGTCCGGCGCCTCGGGTAACCATCCCAAGATGTGATTTGTTACGCTCTTTTACTGGTATAGCATGCGCAAAGGCCCAAGTGGCGTGCGGGTTGCCCGCGCCGAAGGTGACGCATAAAGTAATGCTGATGCCGTCACGCCGGGCCCGCGGTAGCCGGTGGCCGCTGCCACGTGAAGCCGACGCGCACCAGGTTCGCACAACGTCCCGCACGAAGTCCCGCAAACAGCACCTCTTCGATTGGAGTCAGGCAATGCCCCACAACTTGAACGACACGCTCAAAGAATTCCAGATCGGCCCTTCCGCGAAGGGACAGTTCTACTCGCTGCCGCAGTTGGGCAAGGCCCTGGGCGTCGCCATCGAGCGCCTGCCGGTGTCGATCCGCCTGGTGCTCGAGTCGGTGCTGCGCAACTGCGACGGCAAGAAGGTGACCGAGGAACACGTGCGCCAGCTGGCCAACTGGGACCCGAACGGCGCGCGCGTCGACGAGATCCCGTTCGTGGTCGCCCGCGTGGTGCTGCAGGACTTCACCGGCGTGCCGCTGCTGGCCGACCTGGCCGCGATGCGCAACGTCGCCGAGAAGATGGGCCAGAACCCGAAGAAGATCGAGCCGCTGGTGCCGGTCGACCTGGTGGTCGATCACTCGGTGCAGGTGGACCACTTCCGCGAGAAGAAGGCGCTCGACCTGAACATGCAGCTCGAATTCCAGCGCAACAACGAGCGCTACCAGTTCATGAAGTGGGGCATGCAGGCGTTCGACACCTTTGGCGTGGTGCAGCCCGGCTTCGGCATCGTGCACCAGGTCAATCTCGAATACCTGGCGCGCGGCGTCCATCAGAAGGAAGGCGTCTACTACCCCGACACGCTGGTCGGCACCGACTCGCACACGACGATGATCAACGGCATCGGTGTGGTCGGCTGGGGCGTCGGCGGCATCGAGGCCGAGGCCGGCATGCTGGGCCAGCCGGTCTACTTCCTGACGCCGGACGTGGTCGGCGTGGAACTGCAGGGCAGGCTGCGCGAGGGCGTCACCGCCACCGACCTGGTGCTGACGATCACCGAGATGCTGCGCCGCGAGAAGGTGGTCGGCAAGTTCGTCGAGTTCTTCGGCGAAGGCACCGCCAGCCTGTCGGTGCCCGACCGCGCCACCATCGGCAACATGTCGCCGGAGTACGGCGCGACCATGGGCTTCTTCCCGGTCGACGAGAAGACCATCGACTATTTCCGCGGCACCGGCCGCACGCCGGAGGAGATCGCCGCGTTCGAGGCGTATTTCCGCGCGCAGCAACTGTTCGGTGTGCCGCGCGCCGGCGAGATCGACTACACCAAGGTGCTGACGCTGGACCTGTCGACGGTGGCGCCGTCGCTGGCGGGCCCGAAGCGTCCGCAGGACCGGATCGAGATCGGCAACGTCAAGCAGACCTTCGCCGACCTGTTCAGCAAGCCGGTCGCCGAGAACGGCTTCAGCAAGGACCCGGCCGACCTGGAGCGCGTCTACAAGACCTCGGACGGCATTTCGGTGCGCAACGGCGATGTGCTGATCGCCGCGATCACCTCGTGCACCAACACCTCCAACCCCAGCGTGATGCTGGCCGCCGGCCTGCTGGCCAAGAAGGCGGTGCAGGCGGGCCTGAACGTGGCCCCGCACATCAAGACGTCGCTGGCCCCCGGCAGCCGCGTGGTGACCGAATACCTGAAGGCCGCGGGCCTGCTGCCGTACCTGGAGAAGCTGGGCTTCGGCGTCACCGCCTACGGCTGCACCACCTGCATCGGCAATGCCGGCGATCTGGCCCCGTCGCTGAACGAGGCCATCGTGCAGAACGACCTGGTGGCCGCCGCGGTGCTGTCCGGCAACCGCAACTTCGAGGCGCGCATCCATCCGAACATCCGCGCGAACTTCCTCGCGTCGCCGCCGCTGGTCGTGGCCTATGCGATCGCGGGCAACATCCTGTGCGACCTGATGACCGAGCCGCTGGGCAAGGGCAGGAACGGGCGCGACATCTATATCGGCGACATCTGGCCGACCTCGGACGAGGTCAACGCGCTGATGCGCTTCGCGATGGACGAGGAGACCTTCAAGGACAACTACGAGAAGGTCAAGAAGCCGAGCACGCTGTGGGGCAAGATCAAGGGCACCTCGGGCCAGGTCTACGACTGGCCGAAGTCGACCTACATCGCGCAGCCGCCGTTCTTCGAGAACTTCACGATGGAGCCCGACAGCGGCGCGCGCAGCATCCGCGGCGCCCGCGCGCTCGGCATCTTCGGCGACTCGGTGACCACCGACCATATCTCGCCCGCGGGCTCGATCAAGGACACCTCGCCGGCCGGCAAGTACCTGCTCGAGAACGGCGTGCTGAAGGCCGACTTCAACAGCTACGGCTCGCGCCGCGGCAACCATGAGGTGATGATGCGCGGCACCTTCGCCAATGTCCGCATCAAGAACCTGATGATCCCGCCGCGGGAAGACGGCACCCGCGTCGAGGGCGGCTACACGCTGTTCCAGCCGTCGGGCGAACAGCTGTCGATCTACGACGCAGCGATGCGGTACATCGCCGAGGGTACGCCGACGGTGGTGTTCGGCGGCGAGGAATACGGCACCGGCTCGTCGCGCGACTGGGCGGCCAAGGGCACGCAGCTGCTGGGCGTCAAGGCGGTGATCGCGCGCAGCTTCGAGCGGATCCACCGCTCGAATCTGGTCGGCATGGGCGTGTTGCCGCTGCAGTTCAAGGGCGAGGACAGCGCCCAGTCGCTGGGCCTGACCGGCACCGAGACCTTCGACATCGAAGGCATCGAGGGCGAACTGCGGCCGCAACAGGACGTCACGCTGGTGATCCACCGCGACGGCGGCCAGACCCAGCGCGTGCCGCTGCTGCTGCGCATCGACACGCCGATCGAGGTCGACTACTTCAACCACGGCGGCATCCTGCCGTTCGTGCTGCGGCAGTTGCTGGTGGCGTAAGCGCCGCGCCATGGCTCCCGGTTGCGGTTGACCGGGGCGCCATGGCGCCGTCATGAATTTGTCACGAAGCCGCCATGCTTCGGTCATGGTTCGTCATGGCCGCTTCAGCGCTGCTCCGGGCCGCCATGTAAGTTCCACGCAAGACTGCGCTGCCACACTCGGTCTCATCCACAGAACAGCGCGGCCCCGCCCCGGCGGCCGCCAACGAGACCTAGGAGACAAAGCATGGCCAAGATCCTGATCGCCTTTATCGTCATTGCCGGCGCCGCCCTGATGCTGCTGATGCAGGGAGGCGGCGACGTCTCGATGGGTGGCGAGCAACACGGCACCGAGACGCACGCGCCGGCCTCGGGCGAGGCCAAGACCCAGAAGTGACCCGGCAGCCCTGACGGGCTTGTGTCAAGGCGGACACCGTTCCGATGCGTCGCGCGGCGATACCGCGCCGGTCCAACAGGGACACGCTGCACGCCCCGACGGATGCGGGAAGATGCAGGCGACGCCGACACGCCGATCATGCGGGCGCATGCCAGACCCATCAGGGTTTGCCCATGCGTTCGCTGGGCCGTGTCAACGCAACGAGTAGAATACCGTTTTACCGAAAAACGGATGAACTCAGCATATGGCAGGTTTTCGCCCCAAGGCCTCTCAACGACTGTCGCCGGACGCGGAGCGTCTCGTCGCCGATGCGCTCGCACTGGATGCGTCGGGTAGCCGCATGGAGGACGCGTATTGGGAACGGCGCCTATCGCAACGCCTGGGCCGGCTGCTGAAAAACGGCAGCCAATCCGCGCTGGACGCCGCGCTCGAGCATCTGTTCAAGCACAACGTCGACGCCTCCGACGTGCTGGCCGAGCAGGCCGAGACGCTGGCGGAGTCGGCCACGGTCGAAATCGACGGCGTGCGTTACGACGCGCTGCTGATCGCGGCGCCGATCCTGGCCCACACCCGCTACGCGATTCCGTCGGGCGCGCTCAAGCCCGAGCAGGCGCAGACGCTCGCCGTGCACCTGCAGGCCCATGTGCTGGCCTCGAATGCGCGGATGGCGCTGTCGCCGTATCTGTACAGCATCGACCAGCTGCCGCGCACCCATAGCGACACCTTCGCGCTGACCCACAAGCTGATCTCGGCCGCGCTGGCCGGCGTCGCGCCCAAGGTCGATCTGCGCGACCTGCCCGAGACCGCGCCGATCCTGGCCGACCCGCGCTATCTGCTGGCGGTGGTGGTCGCCGAGCACGAGCAGCCGTTGTTCCGCTGGCAGGAGGAATCGAAGGAACACCACGCCGAGCGCTCGGTGTGCCTGGAGCAATGGCGCACGCAGGTCCAGCCCTCGCTGGCGCTGCTGCTGCCCGGCTGCGAGTTCGAGCTGCTGCTGCCCGACGCCTTCTTCCTGTCGTGCCGCGAGTCGGACAAGAGCATCCGTCC
This sequence comes from Cupriavidus gilardii, assembly GCF_008801915.1. GTDB lineage: Bacteria > Pseudomonadota > Gammaproteobacteria > Burkholderiales > Burkholderiaceae > Cupriavidus > Cupriavidus gilardii. The sequence continues at coordinate 109,783 of NZ_VZOV01000006.1, read as the reverse complement.
GCTGACGGTGCGCGCGGCGGTCAACTACCTGTGCGGCACGCTCGATATCACCGCCGGCCAGCTGGCCGCGGTCACCGCGGCCTTCGGCGAGGACGAGGTCGAGGAATACCGCGTCGCGTTCACGATGCGCGGAGAGAAGGACGTGATCTACGGCATCGTCTGGCCGGTCTACGGCCGCGAGTCGGGCGAGATCGACGACAGCGGGCAAGGCAATCCGCTCGAACAGATCTGCGAGGAACTGCGCAACGCCGGCGTCGACGACATCTTCCGCCACGCGTCGCTGTTCGATCCCGAATACTGCGAGGACTGCGGCACGCCGCTGTACGCCGACCGCTCCGGCGAGATCGTGCACGCCGAGCTGCCCGAGGACGCGCCGACGCAGCAGCCGCTGTTCCACTGAGGTTTCGCATCCGGTCGTCCCCGCGCAGGCGGGGACCCAGCGTCTTGCGAACCACCGCAGTCACTGGAACCCCGCTTTCGCGGGGACGACAGACAGGTCCACGGCCCGCAGCGATGCGGGCCGTTTTCATTGGGGCGCCGGCCCCTCGCTGACGCAGCGCCACAGCGGGTGGCCCGAGGCCCGGTACTTGCGCTCGAACGGCGTCATCGGCTGTTCCGGATGCCACGGCTCGGTACGCGCGGGCCGGCCCACCAGCGCCAGCGCCTGCGCGAATTCGTCGATATAGACGGGCCAGTTGCTGCGGCACTCCAGGTAGTCGCCGCAAGCGGCCAGCGCGGGAAACACCGCATGGCCGTGCCAGCGCCGTCCCAGGTGACCGATCTTGGGCCACGGATTCGGATACAGCACGTAGTGGCGCGCCACCGCAATGCGGTCGCGCTGCAGCAGGCGCCAGACATCGACCAGATCGGCGCGCGCCCAGACGAAGTTGCCCGGCAGCGCGCCCTGCCACCAGTCCTTGCCGGCCGTCAGCCGCTTCTCCGACTGATCGACGCCGATGACGAAGTGGTCGGGATGTGCCTGCGCCAGCCGCAGCGTGCTTTCGCCGACGCCGCAGCCGGCATCGAGAATCAGCGGCGCCCCGCCGGCCGCCTGCCAGCTCGCCAGCGCCGCATCGAGCGCGCGCCGGCTGACCTCGCCGATCGGCTTGCGGAACGGCTCGGCGAGATGACGGGCGACGCGGGTGGCGAGCTGCTGGTGGGCATCGGTCTGGGCCGATGCGATCGGACGGGAGTTGGCGAACATGGGCGCGATTCTACCGGGCGCGCTCCGGTCGGCACGCTTTGCCGCCGGTGCGCTTCGATGGTCGCACTTCGCCGATCGCGCTTCGGGGGCTGCGCTTCGGTGGGTGCGCTTCGGTGGGTGCGCTTCGGGGGTGCGCTTCGGGGGTGCGCTTCGGGGCTGCGCTTCGGTGGGTGCCCTTCGGATGAGTGCGTTGTGCCTGCCCGCCCGGACGCCTGCGGCCGCCATAAGCATATGACGCACGCATCGCACGCGCCCCGCGATTTATCGGCACAATGCGCAACAAAGCCATCCGCGAACCCGCCTGCCCGCCTCGGCCGCAGCAGCAGCAGCAGCAGCAGCAGCAGCAGCAGCCACCGCGCAGGCCCGTACCAGGAGCCAACGAACGATGCCGCACCGCCAACGCCCTCTTCACCAGTCCCGCCAGACCACCCCTGCCCTGCCGTCGCGCCGCGGCTGGCTGCAGGCCAGCGCCGCGCTGCTGGCCACGCTGGGCGCGAGCGCGGCCTTCGCGCTGCTGCCGGCCGGCGCCGCGCAGGCCGAAGACCTGCGCATCGGCCTGGCGGCCGACGTCACGTCGATGGACCCGCACTGGAACAACGCCGGGCCCAACAACGCGATCGCGCTGCATATCTTCGAATCGCTGGTGTTCATGGACAAGAACGCCCGCTACATCCCGGGGCTCGCGCTATCGTGGAAGCCGATCGACGCCACCACCTGGGAAATCAAGCTGCGTCCCAACGTCAAGTGGCACGACGGCGCGCCGTTCACCAGCGAGGACGTCAAGGCGTCGCTGCAGCGCCCCGAGAAGCTGACCAACGCGCCGGGCTCGTTCACCAGCTACACCAAGCCGATCGCGCGGATCGATACGCCCGACCCGCTGACGGTGCGGCTGACGATGAACGTGCGCAACTACGCCAACCTCGCCAACGACCTGAACAGCGTACCGATCATGCCCAAGCGCATCGCCGCCACGCTGAACCAGACCGACTTCGACAGCGGCAAGGCGATGATCGGCACCGGGCCGTTCAAGTTCGTCCGCTTCGCGCGCGGCAGCGAGATCGTGATGGAGCGCAATCCGGACTACTGGGGCCCGAAGCCCGAGTGGGACCGCGCGGTGTTCCGCATCATCACCGACAGCGGCGCGCGCACCTCGGCGCTGCTGGCCGGCGATGTCGACGTGATCGAGAGCGTGCCGTCGGCCGACGTGGCGAAGCTGAAGAAGGACGCACGCTTTCGCATCGAGCAGCAGGTCTCGTGGCGCACGATCTTCTGGCAGATGGACCAGTCGCGCGACAACCCGCCTTATGTGACCGACCGCGCCGGCAAGCCGCTCGGCAAGAACCCGTTCAAGGACGCGCGCGTGCGCGCCGCGATCAGCCACGCGCTGAACCGCGACGCGATCGTCTCGCGCATCATGGAAGGCCTGGCGGTGCCGGCCTCGTCGATCGTCTCGCCGCAGATCTTCGGCCATCCGGGCACCAGGCCCGACGCCTACGATCCGCAGCGCGCCAGGCAGCTGCTGGCGCAGGCGGGCTACCCCGACGGCTTCGGCCTGACGCTGCATGCGACCAACAACCGCTACCTGAACGACGCGCAGGTGGCGCAGGCCACCGCCAGCATGCTGACGCGCATCGGCATCCAGACCAAGGTGGAGACGATGCCGGTGGCGGCCTACTTCACGCGCGCGCGCCAGGGCGATTTCTCGTTCCAGATGCTGGGCTGGGGCTCGGCCGCGGCCGACGTCGCGCTGCGCTCGATCACGGGCACGCCCGATCCCAAGACCGGCTACGGCACGTGGAACTGGGGGCGCTACAGCAATCCGCAGCTGGACAAGCTGATCGAGACCTCGCTGACCACGATCAGCAGCGACAAGGCGCGCGAGGAGAACGCCCGCGCGGCGGCGAAGTTCGCGCTGGCCGACCACGCCATCATTCCGTCGCACAGCCAGCTGGCGATGTGGGCGATGCGCAAGGGCATCCGCTACGAAGCACGCACCGACGAATGGTCGCTGGCGCAGTTCTTCCACAAGGAATAGCGACAGGCGGCTCCCGAATCAGGCGGGCAGGCGCCCCTCTTGGGGCAGAGGCCAACGGCGGTCCAGACACTACCGCAGTCGAAAACCACCTCCCTCTCCCCAACCCTCTCCCCCTGAGGGGAGAGGGAGAACACCATCAGGCGGGATCGAACGCGCTGCCGCGTCAAATCCGCAAGCGCGCCTCCTGCCGCGCGTTCGCGCGGCGCAGGCCCTTGACCCATTGCCGCGCCGGCAGGCCGGTCGCTTCCTGCACCACGCGCGCGCGCTGGTCCAGGCTCTCCCAGTCGATATCGATCGGCGGCCCGTTGAACGCCAGCGCGATCACGTTGCCGTCATGCACCTCCGGGAACACCAGCACGCGATCGTCGAAGGCCTCGCAGATCCGCACGATGTTCTTCGGAAAGCTGTCGTGGTCGCCGAACAGGTTGATCGTCATCACGCCGGGGTCCTTCAGCACGCGCCGGCAGGCCTTGTAGAACGCCGTGGTGTCGAGCACCGGCCCGCGCGCGGTGGCGTCGTACAGGTCGACCTGCAGCACGTCATGCGCGGCGGTGCTGGCGGGGTCCATCACATAGTCCCAGGCATCCTGCTCGCGCACGGTCAGCCGCGCATCGTTCTCGCGCAGGCCGAACATGCTGCGGCCGGCAACGATCACCGCGGGATTGAGCTCCACCGCAGTGACACGCGCCTTGGCGAAATGCCGGTGGCAAAACTTCGTCAGCGAGGCCGCGCCCAGGCCCAGCTGCGCGATATGGAAATCGGCTTGCGACGGCGACAGGAACAACAGCCAGGCCATCATCTGCTGCGCGTACTCCAGCTCGATCGCATCGGGCTTGCGCAGCCGCATCGCGCCCTGCACCCACTCCGTGCCGAAATGCAGATAGCGCACGCCGTTCCACTCGGAGAAGGTCACCGGCGCAAAGCGCGGCGTCATCCGTTTCTCGTCGCTCGGGTCACGGTCGGCGGCCGTGTCGCGATCGTGGCGGCGCGCGGCGCGCTCGCGTTCGCCGCGCGCGGGGCGGCGCGAAGCCACGGCTTCGATCGATTTTCTTTTCAACAGGGTCATGGGTCGGCAATGCGGTCGGCAATGCGGTCCGCAACGCAGTCAGCAATGCGGCGGGCTACGGAAAGACCGCCCCATTCGAAGAGGCGGTCGGCGTCAATCACGGCCGCGATTGTGACAGAAGCGCGCGCCACAGCTCCAGTTTCTGCTCGAAGGTGCGCGCGGCATGGGCGGGGCTGGACGAAGGCAGCACCACGGTCTCGTAGCCGGCCGCGGCGAATTGCGGCGCGAAGCGGCCCGAGGTGCCGCCGTTGAAACCGACGCGGCGCAGCGCCGGCGCCAGCTGCCGCAGGCGCTCGAAGTCGTTGGCCTGCGGGTGGCGGATATTGGAATCGAGACTGCCGGGCCGCACGCAGGCGCCCAGCACGTCCCAGATGCCGACGCGATGCGCCAGCACGCGCGTCAGCCGTTCCGCATAGGGCAGCTCGGGCAGCGGCTCGCCGAGCAGCGCCCCCAGCAGCGGCCAGAACTGGTTGCGCGGATGCGCGTAGTACTGGCGCGCGGCCAGCGACGCCGCGCCCGGGAAGCTGCCGAGGATCAGCACGCGGGTATGGCGGTCGATCACCGGCGGCAGGCCCTGCTGCAGGTCTGCCGGTGCCGCCTCCACTGACCCGCCGCGCCGGGCCGGCATCAGGCCAGCAGCTTGTTGATCCGCTGCACGTAGGCGGCGGGGTCTTCCAGCATGCCGCCCTCGGCCAGCAGCGCCTGGTCGAACAGCACGTGGACGCGGTCGGCGAAGGCGTCGGCATCGCTCTCGCCAAGCTGGCGCAGCTTGCCGACCAGCGCGTGCGACGGGTTCAGCTCGAGGATCGGCTTGGTTTGCGGCGCCTTCTGGCCGGCCTGCTTCAGCAGCCGCTGCAGATAGCCGCTGATCTCGCCCTCGTCCGACACCAGGCACGAGGCCGAGTCGGTCAGGCGCAGCGTCACGCGCACGTCCTTGGCCTTGTCTGCCAGCACCTCCCTGGCGCGCGTCAGCACGTCCTTCCATTCGTCCTCGGCCTTCTGCTGCTCGGCCTTTTCCTCTTCGTCGGCCAGCGCGCCCAGGTCCAGGCCGCCGCGCGCGACCGACACCAGCTCCTTGCCGTCGAACTCGTTCAGGAAGGACAGCATCCATTCGTCGACGCGGTCCGTCAGCAGCAGCACCTCGATACCCTTCTTGCGGAACACCTCCAGATGCGGGCTGGCCTTGGCGGCATTCCAGGTGTCGGCGGTCACGTAGTAGATCTTGTCCTGCCCTTCCTTCATGCGGCCGACATAGTCGGCCAGCGACACGGTCTGCTCGGCCGAATCCTGATGGGTCGAGGCGAAGCGCAGCAGCCTGGCGAGACGCTCCTGGTTCGCGGTGTCCTCGCCCAGGCCTTCCTTGAGCACCTGGCCGAACTGCTGCCAGAAGCTCGCGTACTTGTCGCGCTCGGCCTGGTCCTCGCTGTCGGCCATCGCTTCGAGCATCGACAGCACGCGCTTGGTGCTGCCTTCGCGGATCGCCTTGACGTCGCGGCTTTCCTGCAGCAATTCGCGCGACACGTTCAGCGGCAGGTCGGACGAATCGATCACGCCCTTGACGAAACGCAGGTAGTTCGGCAGCAGCTGCTCGGCATCGTCCATGATGAAGACGCGCTTGACGTACAGCTTCAGGCCGCCGCGATGGTTGCGGTCCCACAGGTCGAACGGCGCGCGCGCCGGGATGTACAGCAGCTGCGTGTATTCGTTGCGGCCTTCGACGCGGTTGTGCGTCCATGCCAGCGGCTTCTCGTGGTCGTGCGCGATGTGCTGGTAGAAGGCGACGTACTGCTCCTCGGTGATGTCGCTCTTGGCCCGCGTCCACAGCGCGCTGGCCTGGTTGACGCTCTCCCACTCGTCGGTGCGCTTGTACGCGCTGGTGTCGGCGTCCCAGACCTCCTTGGGCATGCGGATCGGCAGCGAAATATGGTCCGAGTACTTGCGGATGATGTCCTTGATCTTCCATGCCGACAGGAAGTCGTCCTCGCCCTCGCGCAGATGCAGCGTGATCGCGGTGCCGCGCTCGGTGCGCTCGATCGCATCGACGGTGAACTCGCCGTCGCCGGCGCTCTCCCAGCGCACCCCCTCGGAGGCGGCCAGGCCGGCGCGGCGGGTCTCGACGGTGACGCGGTCGGCCACGATGAAGGCCGAGTAGAAGCCGACGCCGAACTGGCCGATCAGCGCCGCGTCCTTCTGCTGGTCGCCCGACAGCTGCTCGAAGAATTCCTTGGTGCCCGAACGCGCGATCGTGCCGAGGTTGCGGATCGCCTCGTCGCGGCTCATGCCGATGCCGTTGTCGGTGATCGTGATGGTGCGGGCCTTGCTGTCGGTCTCGATGCGGATCGCCAGGTCGGCGTCGTTCTCGAGCAGCGCGGGATTGGCGATCGCCTCGAAGCGCAGCTTGTCGGTGGCATCCGAGGCGTTCGAGATCAGCTCGCGCAGGAAGATCTCCTTGTTGCTGTACAGGCTGTGGATCATCAGATGCAGCAGCTGCTTGACTTCCGCCTGGAAGCTCATCGTCTCGTGCGTGGCGTTCATGGTTCTCCTCGTCAATGAATCCCGGCGCCGCCGCCGCGCAAAGGCGGCAGCGCCCATCGTTCGGTCCGGTGCGCCGGGGTGGGTGGCATGGCGGCGCCGGTGGCGGCCAGATAGGGACGCCCCGGCGGATTTTCAAGTGGCGGCCCGGCGCTCGAGGCGGCCGGGGCGGCCGCGGGCTACAGCCGGTCCAGCTGGCGGGCCAGGAAATCCAGCATCTGCGGATCGTGGCCGCAGGCGACGTTGAAGCGCATCCAGCCCGACGGCAGCTGCGACGGCGAGAACAGGCTGCCGGGCGCGAACAGATAGCCCTCCTCGTGTCCGGCGGTGGCGATCGCGTTGGTATCGCGGCCGGTATCGGCCCACAGGTACATGCCGGCATGCTGGCCGGGGAACAGCGTCAGCCCCAGCTTCTCCAGCGCGTGCCGGGTCTCGTCGCGGGCGCGCTCGAGGCGATTGCGCACGCGCTCGACGTGCTTGCGGTAGTGGCCTTCGGTCAGCACCTTGTACAGCACGCGCTCGTTGATCTCCGGCGTGGCCAGCCCGGCCAGCAGCTTGGTGTCGGTCAGGCTCTGCGCCAGTTCGGGGCGCGCCGCGACGAAGCCGACCCGCAGATTGGCGGCCAGCGTCTTGGAGAAGCTGCCCAGGTAGATCACGCGGCGCAACTGGTCCAGGCTGGCCAGCCGCGTGGCCGGATGGCCGGGCGGGCACAGGTCGCAGTAGATGTCGTCCTCGACCACCAGGAAGTCGTACTGCTCGGCCAGCCGCAGCAGCTGGAAGGCCTTGGCGGCCGACAGCGAGGTGCCGGTCGGATTGTGCAGCACCGAATTGAGGACCAGCAGCCGCGGACGATGGGCCTGCACGATGCGCTCCAGCGCTTCGAGGTCAGGACCCTCGGCCGTGTACGGCACGCCGATCACCTGCGCACCCTGGGCGGCGAAGCGCGCGAACATCACGAACCAGGCCGGATCGCCGACCAGCACCGGATCGCCGGGACGAACATAGAGCCGCGCGATCAGGTCCAGTGCCTGCGTGATCCCGGAAGTCAGCACGATCTGCTCGGGCGCGGCGCCGATTTCCAGCTCCGCCAGCCGCGTGCGCAGCTGCTGGCGCAGCGGCAGGAAGCCTTCGGGCGTGCCGCTGGCCAGGAAATGGCTGCCCGGCTGGCGCGCCAGGCCGCGCAGCGCGCTGCCGATCAGTTCGCCGTCGAGCCAGTCGTTGGGCAGGAAGCCCAGGCCCGGCGCCTTGCGCGGCTCGGCACGGTGGAACATGTTGCGCAGCAGCCAGGGCACGTCGATGTTGCGCGACGCATGCGGCGCCGTCGAGGCGCCCTCGGCTGGCAGGCCGGTGCCCGGGCCGGGGCCGATCGACGGCCCGCGCTCGCGCACGAAGAAGCCGGAGCCGCGCCGCGATTCCAGATAGCCCAGCGCGACCAGCCGGTCATAGGCCTCGACCACGGTAAAGCGCGAGATGCCCTTGTCCTGGGCGAGCTGCCGGATCGAAGGCATGCGCATGCCGGGGCGGAACACCCGCTCCTCGATCCGCATCCGCGCCCATTCGGTCAGCTGCCCGACCAGCGTCATCTGCGCAGAGGGCACCGGGTCCGGCAGGCTGTCCGCTGCCGACAGCTCGCCCGATGCCGGAGGGGCCGACGGCAGGACCAGCCGTAGCGGACGGCGGCTGGCGGCGCGCGCCGGCCTGCCGGCCGCCTCGGTCGCTTGCCCGGCCGGCGGCGCTTGCCCGGTCTCGCCGTGCGGCGACCCGGCCTGATTTCCTGTTTCCATGGACGGCCCCCGAAAACTGTACTGAGGATCAGCAGAATAACTGTATCGGTACTGTACCGACAACCTTGTCTAACATCGACACACGATAAAAGCCGGTCCGGCGTCACCCGGCGCAGCGGCGCCGACTGTCCGGCCGGCAAGGCCATGCCGCGACAGGCCGCCGCACCGGTACAGGCCCCGGCGGACGACCCATACCGATCCAGATAACCCGCACCCGCACGACAGGAGACTCCCGATGTCCGACACCCCGTTGCCGCCGACGCGCAAGCGCTTCGACGAGGACGCCTATCTCGACCGCTGCGACGCCACCGTGCTCGCGGTACTGCCCGAAGGCATCGTGCTCGACGAAACCGTCTGCTACGCGCGCAGCGGCGGCCAGGCTGGCGATACCGGAACGCTGACCCTGGCCGACGGCAGCACGATCGCGCTGGGCGAAACCCTGTACGCGGCCGACCGCAGCGCGATCCTGCACGTGCCCGCGCTCGACCAGCCGCTGCCGGCGCTGGCCCCGGGCGAGCGCGTCACCGTCGCGATCGACTGGGCGCGCCGCCATCGGCTGATGCGGCTGCACACCTGCCTGCATCTGCTCGGCTCGCTGATCCCCGTGCCGGTGACCGGCTGCAACATCAACCCGGACACGGCGCGGATCGACTTCGATCTGCCCGAATCAACGCTGGACAAGGCCGAGCTCAGCGAGCGGCTCAATGCGCTGATCGCCGCCAATACGCCGGTCCGGATCGACCGCATCACGCCGGAGCAGCTGGCGGCCGAGCCGGAACTGGTACGCACCATCGGCGCGGCGCCGCCCGCGGGCACCGGCCAGATCCGCATCATCGAGATCCCCGGCATCGACCGGCAGCCCTGCGGCGGCACCCATGTTGCCGCGGTCGGCGAGATCGGCCCGGTGGCGGTGACCAGGATCGAGAAGAAGAGCCGCACCAACCGGCGCGTGGTCGTCAACTTCGCCGAGGCGGGCGGACAGGCCGCGGCTGCCCAGGCCGGCTCCGACGCCAGGCCGGCGCGCGCCGCGGCATGAGTGCGATGCCGATGGATGCCGCGCCGGCCGGCTGGCTCGCCGGGCTGAGCGTGACGCAGTTTGCCGCGCTGCTGTCGCTGATGACGGTCGGCCTGTTCACACCGGGACCCAACACCACCATTGCCGCGGTGACCGGGGCCAATTTCGGCCTGCGCGCGACGCTGCCGCACTGCATCGGCGTCGCGCTCGGCTTTGCCAGCATCCTCGCGCTGTGCGCGGCCGGCGTCGGCGCGCTGATCGTGGCCAGCCCGGTGCTGGCCACGATCGTCCATCTGGCCGGCGTGGCCTATCTGCTGTGGCTGGCCGCGAAGATCGGCCGCAGCGCCGCGCTCAGCGAGCGGCAGGTGCTGGCGCCGCTGTCGGTCTGGCAATCGGTGGCGCTGCAGTACGCCAACATCAAGGCCTGGATGCTGGCGCTGGCGATCGCCGCCTCCTACATGTCGGGCGCCGCGTCGCCGCTGCAGCGCGGCCTGCTGGTGTGCGCGGTGTTCGGCGTGTTCGGCTTTCTGAGCAACGGCGCCTACGGCGCGATGGGCGCGTCGCTGCGCCAGTGGCTGCAGGTCGGCCAGCGCATCCGCTGGTTCAACCGCGCGATGGGGTTGGCGCTGGCCGCCACCGCGCTGTGGATCGCCTTCGCCGGGCGGCCCGCGCTTTCTTGACGCTGCACAAGCGGCCCCGCATGAACGCCACCAGGACCCTGTCATGACGCAACGCGACTCCGCCGCGACCTGTTCATCGCGCGCGGCCATGCCGGCCGACACCCCGAGCGGCGGCATGCTGCTCGGCTTCATCGGCGTGGCGATCTTCAGCCAGACGCTGCCTTTTACGCGGATGGCGGTGGCCGAGCTCGACGCCACCTTCGTCGCGCTGGCCCGCGCGCTGGTCGCCACGCTGCTCGCCTTGGCGCTGCTGTGGCAACGCGGCGCGCTGTCGGCGGCGCGCCGCCCGCGTGGCGGACAATGGTTGCGGCTTGCCGTGACCGCGCTGGGCGTGGTGATCGGCTTTCCGCTGTTCTCGTCGCTGGCGATGCGCGAGGTGCCGGCCAGCCATGGCGCGATCGTGATCGGGCTGCTGCCGCTGGCCACCGCGGTATTCGCCGCCTGGTTCGGCCGCGAGCGGCCGTCGACCGCATTCTGGGCCGCGGCGCTCGCGGGCAGCGCGCTGGTGGTCGGCTTCGCGCTGTGGCAAGGCGCCGGCGCGCTGCAGCACGCCGACTGGCTGCTGTTCGCCGCGATGGTACTGGGCGCGCTCGGCTACGCCGAAGGCGGCAAGCTGTCGCGCGAGCTCGGCGGCCTCGAAACGATCAGCTGGGCGCTGGTCGTCTCGCTGCCGGTGGTGCTGCCGACGGTCGCGTGGCTGGCCGCGCAGACGCTGCCGCAGATCGCCGCCGCGTCGGCGCGCGCATGGCTGGGCATGGCCTACGTCTCGCTCTTTTCGATGTTCATCGGCTTCGTCTTCTGGTACGCCGGACTGGCGAAAGGGGGCGTGGCCCGCGTCGGCCAGATACAATTGCTGCAGCCGTTCATGACGCTGGCCGGCGGCGCCTGGCTGCTGGCCGAGCCGCTCGACGCGCCCACCATCGGTTTCGCCGTCGCGGTGATCGCGGTGGTGGCGCTGGGCCGCCGCACCGCGGTACGCGCCGCGCCCGCTGCTGCCGCTACTGCCGCTGCCGCCGCGTCCACCGGCCTGCCGCCGGCACGATCCCGCTGAACCACCCCGAACTCTCGAGAAACAGGAGTCTTCATGTCCGTCTACGACACCCTCGCCCGCCTGGGCATCGAACTGCCGGCCGCCGGCGCCCCGGCCGCCGCCTACGTGATGGCCGCGCAGACCGGCAACACGGTCTTCCTGTCGGGCCATATCGCCCGCAAGGACGGCAAGCCGTGGGTCGGCAAGCTCGGCGACCAGCTGGGCACCGAAGAGGGCAAGGCGGCGGCGCGCGCGATCGCGATCGACCTGCTGGCGACGCTGCACGCGCATGTCGGCGACCTGAACCGCGTGACGCGCATCGTCAAGGTGATGAGCCTGGTCAATTCGACGCCGGACTTCACCGAGCAGCACCTGGTCACCAACGGCTGCTCCGAGCTGCTGGCCGAAGTGTTCGGCGACAAGGGCAAGCATGCGCGCAGCGCGTTCGGCGTCGCGCAGATTCCGCTGGGCGCCTGCGTCGAGATCGAGATGATCGTCGAGGTGCAAGCCGCCCAATAAGACCAGCCCCACCGTTTCAGGCGTGCGCGCCGCGCATCGCCACATCGATTTGACCGACATCGCGCGGCGCCGCCGCGCGAGAACCACACAAGAGACCATCATGCATTGGGCCATCTCCCGCCGGGCGCAACAACTGACCAGCTCGGCCATCCGCGAAATCCTCAAGGTCACCGAGCGTCCGGAAGTCATTTCGTTCGCCGGCGGCTTGCCGTCGCCCGCGACCTTCCCGGTCGCCGCGATGGAACAGGCGGTGGCCCGTGTATTCGCCGACAACCCGCACGCCGCGCTGCAGTACACCGCCACCGAAGGCTATCTGCCGCTGCGCGAATTCATCGCGCGCCGTCACGGCGTCGATGTCGAGCGCGTGCTGATCACCACCGGCTCGCAGCAGGCGCTGGACCTGCTGGCCAAGGTGCTGATCGATCCGGGCAGCCCGGTGCTGGTCGAGACGCCCAGCTATCTCGGCGCGCTGCAGGCCTTCTCGCTGTTCGAGCCCGAGTTCGTCTCGCTGCCTAGCGACGACCAGGGCCTGCAGCCCGAGGCGCTGACCGCCGAGCTGACCGCGGGCGCGCGCTTCCTGTACGCGCTGCCGAACTTCCAGAACCCGACCGGCCGCCGCATGCCGCTGGAGCGCCGCCAGGCGCTGGTGCAGCGCGCCCGCGAACTGAACGTGCTGCTGATCGAGGACGATCCCTACGGCGAGCTCAGCTACACCGGCAACCAGCTGCCGACGCTGCTGTCGATGAACCCGGACGGCGTGATCTACATGGGCTCGTTCTCCAAGGTGCTGGCCCCGGGCCTGCGTCTGGGCTACGTGATCGCCCCGCCCGATCTGCATTTCAAGCTGTGCCAGGCCAAGCAGGCCTCGGACCTGCATACGCCGAGCTTCACCCAGCGCGTCGCCTACGAAACCATCCGCGACGGCCTGCTCGATACGCATATCCCGACCATCCGCGAGCTGTACGGCAGCCAGTGCCGCTACATGCTGGACGCGCTGTCGCGCCACATGCCGGCCGGCGTCAAGTGGAACCAGCCCGAGGGTGGCATGTTCATCTGGATGTCGCTGCCCGAGGGGCTGGACAGCATGGCGATCCTGCAGGAGGCGGTCAAGCGCAATGTCGCCTATGTGCCCGGCGCCCCGTTCTTCGCCACCAATCCGCGCCAGAATGCGCTGCGGCTGGCCTTCGTCACGGTGCCGCCCGAGCGCATCGAGCAAGGGGTGGCGATCCTCGGCAAGCTGTTCGCCGAGGCCATCGCGGCGCAGGCCGGCCAGGCCAGGGCCGCCTGATCGGGATCGACAGGCCGCGGCACCGTCCAGAACAAGGAAGACCGATATGTTGCGCATCTGGGGCCGGCTCTCTTCGATCAACGTCCAGAAGGTCGTCTGGTGCGCGCGTGAGCTGCATCTCGATCACGAGCGGATCGATATCGGCGTCACGCGCGGCGACCTGGACACCGAGGCCTACGTCCGCCTGAACCCGAACCGGCTGATCCCGGTGATCGAAGACTTCCGCGGCACCGATATCGGCGGCGAGCCGTTCGTGCTGTGGGAATCGAATGCGATCGTGCGCTACCTGTGCGCGCAGTATGGCGAAGGCACGCTGTGGCCGGAGGACGTGCGCACGCGCGCCTCCGCCGACCGCTGGATGGACTGGCAGAACACCGCCTTCACGCCGGCCATGGTCGACGCCTTCGTGCAGACCGTGCGCACGCCGGCAGAGCGCCGCGACGCCGATGCGGTCGCCCGCTCGATTGCGCGCGCCGAGCCGCTTGCCGCGCTGCTCGACAAGGCGCTGACCGGGCGCGAGTTCATCTGCGACGACCGCTTCAGCATGGCCGACATCTCGCTGGCCTGCGCCGCGCACCGCTGGATGGGCATGCCGATCCAGCGCGAGCCGCGTCCGGAACTGGAGCGCTGGCTGGCGAAGATGCGTGCGCGGCCGGCCGCCTCGGGCATCCTGGTGCTGCCGCTCGCCTGAGCACCGCGCAAGCGCCGATCCGTACCGCCTGGGCGCCACCGTCGATGCCGGCCGCCCGCCTCCCGGGGCGGCCTTTCCTCGCCGTTCCATCGCCGCCGTGCCGGCAAGCAGACATTTCCGTTCCGCAACAATTGGAGTACGCTGCACACCGGACGCGCGCCCCGGGCAAACCCTGATTCCTGAATCCGGTTCACGCCCACCATGACGCGATGTATCGCGGGTGATGTATAGCCGTCCTTAAAATCGTCCGCTTGCTCGTGCGCGAAGCTTGGGTCACCCCTGCGCGTCCCTCGCGTGCGCAGGCAAACCGGCGAGGATCGCCCGCAGAAGGATGGCTCGCCGGCCCATCACTGAGGAGGATTCAATCGTGTGGAGTCAAGTCTACGACCCGCTCGGCAGCATGGCCCTGTCCACGCTCGCCGCGGGCGTGCCGGTCGCTGTGCTGTTGGGCGCACTGGCGTTCTTTCATCTGCAAGCTCACCTGGCCGCCGGCCTGGCGCTGGTGGTCGGCATCGTGGTCGCTTCGGCGATCTTCGGCATGCCCGCCGCGATGGCCGGCAAGGCCGCCGGCCTGGGCATCGCTTCCGGCCTGTTCCCGATCGGCTGGATCGTGCTGAACATCATCTTCCTGCACCGGCTGACCACGCTGAACGGCTCGTTCAAGGTGCTGCAAGGTTCGATCGCCGGCATCACCGAGGACAGGCGCCTGCAGCTGCTACTGGTCGCGTTCAGCTTCGGCGCCTTCTTCGAGGGCGCGGCCGGTTTCGGCACGCCGGTGGCGGTCACGGGCGCGATCCTGATCGGCCTGGGCTTCTCGCCGCTGGCGGCCTCGGGCCTGGCGCTGATCGCCAATACCGCGCCGGTCGCCTACGGCGCGCTCGGCTCGCCGATCATTGCGCTGTCGGCGGTGACCGGTCTCGATCTGCTCGACCTGTCGGCGATGATCGGCCGCCAGCTGCCGCTGTTCTCGGTGCTGGTGCCGTTCTGGCTGATCTGGGCGTTTGCCGGCTTCCGCGGCATGCTCGAGGTCTGGCCGGCGATCCTGGTGGCCGGCGTCAGCTTCGCGATCCCGCAGTTCCTGGTGTCGAACTACCACGGCCCGTGGCTGGTCGACGTGATCGCCGCGCTGGTGTCGATGGGCTCGCTGGCGCTGTTCCTGAAGGTCTGGAAGCCGAAGAAGATCTGGACCACCACCAAGATCCTGGGCCGCCACGACGAGTCGAAGGTCGACGATCCCGAGGCGGTCGCCGCCGAGGCGCGCGCCAACGCCGCTGCCGCCGGCATCTCGACCGCCAAGGCCTGGATGCCGTGGGTGATCCTGACCGTGTTCGTCTTCATCTGGGGCGTGCCGCAGATCAAGAAGGCGTTCGACGCGATCTGGTCGTGGAAGTACGCGATCCCGGGCCTGGACAAGGCGGTGCTGAAGGTGCCGCCGGTGGTGCCGCAGCAGGTCGCCGAGGCCGCGGTGTTCAACTTCAACGTGCTGTCGATGGCAGGCACCGGCATCCTGGTCGCCGCCGTGGTCGGCGGGCTGCTGATGGGCTATTCGGTGCCGCGCCTGCTGCGCGAGTACTGGAACACGATCAAGCTGGTGCGCTACTCGCTGCTGACGATCTGCGCGATGTTCGGCGTCGGCTACCTGACCCGCTACTCGGGCCTGGACGCGACGCTGGGCCTGGCCTTTGCGCACACCGGCGTGTTCTACCCGCTGTTCGGCACCATGCTCGGCTGGCTGGGCGTCGCGCTGACCGGCTCGGACACCGCGTCGAACGTGCTGTTCGGCGGGCTCCAGAAGACCACCGCGGAGCAGCTCGGGCTGTCGCCGGTGCTGATGGCGTCGGCCAACAGCTCGGGCGGCGTGATGGGCAAGATGATCGATGCGCAGTCGATCGTGGTGGCCTCGACCGCGACCAAGTGGTACGGCCACGAGGGCGACATCCTGCGCTACGTGTTTTTCCACTCGATCGTGCTGGCGATTCTGGTCGGCCTGTTCGTCACGCTGCAGGCCTATGTCGAACCGTTCACGCGGATGGTGATTCACTGACGTCGCTACCGTTCCCGCCTGCGCGGGGACGACCAAGCCAACGGCAACTGCGCCCCGCTTCGGCGGGGCTTTTTTATTGCCGGACGATCGGCGCGGCCGGACTCACAGCGCGCAGGTACGAAAGCCCACGAAGGCGGCGTCTTCCTCCGGCGCCAGCGCCAGCCGCGCGCGCGCATGGCGCAGCCGCGCCGGGCCGACGAAGCAGGCGCCGCGCACGGCCTGGCAGACGCCGAAGCGCGCCTGCATCGCGCTGTCCCCGGGGCCGGGGTGCGACGGCACGTCGGCAAAGCCCGCATAGGGCTCGTACGGCGTCGCGGTCCATTCGCGCACCATGCCCCAGCGAAAGCCGCCGCGGTTCTGCACCGCAGCCATTTCCCACTCGGCCTCGTCCGGCAGCCGGCGGCCGGCCCAGGCGCACCAGGCCTGCGCCTCGTACAGCGTCACGTGCCGCACCGCCTCGTCGGGATTGAGCGTGCGCAGCGTGTCGAAGCGCTGCGCCATCCAGGCGCGCGTCTGCGCATGGCGCTCCCAGTAGCGCGGCGCCGAGCGCTCCTGCGTCATCAGCCACTGGCGGCCGGCCGGCGACCACCAGTTGGGGCGCTCGTAGCCGCCGTCGTCGACGAACTCCAGAAATTGCGCATTGGTGACCGGCGCGGCGTCGATCTCGAAGGCCGGCACGTAGGTGGGCTGCGCGGGCAGCTCGTCGGGCATCGCGAAGCCGTCGGGCTCGCCCCAGCCCTGCGTGAAACGGCCGCCGGGGAACTGCAGCGTGCCGGCGTCGGGCACGCTGACCGGCGGGCGGGTCAGCGCGGGATCGTCGGGCGCCGTCGCCAGCGCCTGCAGCAGCGCCGCGATCCATTCGATCTGCGCGTCCTCGTGCTGCAGGGCCCGGCGGAAGGGATACAGCGTGTCGTCGCCATCGTCGGGCAGCAGCGCGATCCGCCGCAGCACCGCGTCGAGCACCGAGGCCGCATAGTGCTTGAGCGCGGCGACATCGGGCAACGCCGCTTCCCAGCGCGCATCGGGACCGATGCGCTCGGGATCGAACCATTCGTCGGCACCGTCGAGCATCGCCGGCGCGGCCGGCACCGGCAGCAGCACGCCGCCGCGCTCTTGCCATTGGACGTCGCGCAGGCACCACCATTCGGCGTGCCAGGCGAGATGGCCCAGCGTCCATAGCGGCGGATCGGCATCGTACTGGCGCGGCACGATCCAGCCGCGCCTGGACGCGCCGAACGCGGCCAGCCAGGCCAGCGTGCGGTTGCGGCTGTCGACCAGCGCCTGCGCCACGCCTTCGCGCGGCAGCCGCCGCGGATCGCTCCAGTCGTGCCGGCCGCCGGCGAAATACAGATCGGGAAGCATGGTGAAGCCGCTCATCGGATTGCCCGCCTCGTCAAAAGCCGCTGGAAAACCGCGCGCAGCGCGAGCGGCATGTCAGCGGCCATTATGACACCGCGGCTTTTTCCTTCCCTTGCGCCGGCCTGTTCGACCCTCAGGCCGGCACGCGCGCGTGGAACACCGCGAACCATTGCCGCGCGTCGGTCCAGCAGACCGGATCGGCAAAGCCCGCCTCTTCGAGCAGCGCGGCAAACCCGTCGACGCGGTACTTGTGCGAGTCCTCGGTATGGATGCGTTCGCCGGCATGGAAGGCGCGGCCGCCGCCGGTCCAGTGGACCTCGACGTCGCGCACCGCCTGCAGATGCATCTGGATACGCGAGCCGGGCCGGTCGAAGCTGGCGACATGGCGCCAGTCGGCCAGCGCGAAGTTGGCGTCGATCGCGCGATTGACGTTGCGCAGCACGTTGCGGTTGAACGCCGCGGTCACGCCGAGCGCATCGTCGTAGGCCGATACCAGCTGCGCCTCGTCCTTGATCAGATCGACGCCGATCAGCACGCCGTCACCCTGGCGCGCCGCCGCGCGCAGCCGCTGCAGCAGCGCCAGCGCGGCATCGGGCGCGAAGTTGCCGATGCTGGAGCCCGGATAGAAGAACAGCCGCCGGCCCTGACGGATCGGCGCCGGCAGCGCGAGCGGCGCACACAGGTCCGCACCCAGTCCCAGCATCGGAATCTGCGGATGCTGCTGCTGCAGTCCGGCCAGCGTGTCGCGCAGGAATTCGACCGAGATATCGAGCGCGACGTATTGCGCGGGGCGCAGCACGCCGAACAGCCGCGCCGCCTTCTGGCAGTTGCCGGCGCCAAGGTCGATCAGCACGCCGCCGCTGCCGCAGCGCGCGCCGATCGCGCTCGCGTGCGCGGCGAAGATCTCGGCCTCGGTGCGGGTCGGGTAGTACTCGGGCAACGCGGTGATCGCCTCGAACAGCCGCGAGCCCAGCACGTCGTAGAAATGCTTGGGCTGGACGCTGGCGTGCGGAGCCAGCAGACCGTCGATCAGCTCGGCGCGCTCGGCCTCGTCGTCGTGGCGGTACTGCTGCACGAAGGCGAGCGGATCGCCGAAGCGCGAGCGTGCCCTGGCCAGCGATGAGGCCACGGCCGCAGGCGGAGAAGACGAGGAAGAGGAAGACGATGAGGACGGTGAAGGCGATGCGGAAGACGGGGACGATGAAGAGGTGGCGCGCGCCGCGGATCCGTTGTCCTGGCGGATGTGGCGCGATGGCATACCGATCGGGTCAGCCGGCATAGGGTTCTTGTTCCTTCTGGTCGGTTGATGTGGCTGGATGACACTGAGCACTGCGCTATCCGCATTCCGTATCGAGCGTCGAGCGCTGCGCAACCCCGAACCCCGGTCACACCGCCGCTGCCATCGGGGCAAACGCCGGCAAACGGCCGGTGCGGGCAGAGGACACGCCGCCATCGCTGTCCGGCGGCGCATCGGCCACTGCCGATCCGGTAAGAATAGGCGCTATCGGGCCCGTCTGCCTGCCCGCCTGCCTCCGACACGCGCCGGGCGCTTTGCCCGGGCCATGGCGGGGCAAGAAGCGGCCGGGGGCGTGGCACGGGGCCGGGTAAACGCCATTTGCCGCAAAGGCGACAATCGCCATCGACCTCGTTTATAATCCGTGCCCAAGCAAGGCCGACCACGGCCAAGCCCCTTCAAAGGGGAGTAGCTCCAGGGCAGCCCGCCCTTAGCACAATCGTCATTACGAGCGCCGCGCCCCCATTGCGGCCTCCGGTTGTGCTGACCGTACCGGCGATGTCGGCGTTATCGGCAATATCGCAGTTCGGTCGAGCAAGACCTTTGCAACCTGGATTCATGGTTTGCAGAGGCTCCCGTCCGCGGCTGCATGACTCCAGGCGAACCGATATTTCACGTTTCCAACAGGAGAGTTCATGGAGTGGCTTACCGATCTGTTCACGATGCAGTTTCTGACGGCACTGCTGTCGATCGTCGTCATCGACCTGGTGCTCGCTGGCGACAATGCCATCGTGATCGCGCTGGCGGCGCGTAACCTGCCGCCGCATCTGCAAAAGAAGGCCATCGTCTGGGGCACCATCGGTGCCGTCGTGGTCCGTTCGGCCATGACCATCGGTGTCGTCTGGCTGCTGAAGATTCCTGGCCTGATGCTGGTCGGTGGCCTCGCGCTGGTGTGGATCGCCTACAAGCTGCTGTCCGACGAAAACGGCGAGGACGAACATGGCGCCCCGGCGACCACGCTGGCCGGCGCGATGAAGACGATCATCATCGCCGACGCCGTGATGGGCGTCGACAACGTGCTGGCCGTGGCCGGCGCCGCGCACGGCAGCTTCCTGCTGGTGGTGCTGGGCCTGCTGATCAGCATCCCGATCGTCGTCTGGGGCTCGCGCCTGGTGCTCAAGCTGATGGCCCGCTACCCGGTCATCATCTACCTGGGCGCCGGCGTGCTGGCCTTCACCGCGGCCAAGATGATCCTGGGCGAACCGCTGGTCAAGCCGTTCTTCGCCGCCAACCCGGCACTGGCCTGGCTGCTGTATGCCGTGATCATCGGCGGTGTGCTGGGCGCCGGCTATATGGTGCAGAAGCGCCGCGCGCCGGCAGTGGAAAGCCAGTAAGCGGCAAGCTGTCGTCCCGCGCAGGCGGGAATGACAGCGATCCGGGCAAAGGGCGGCTCCATCGGGGCCGCCCTTTTTTCATGCCGGCGCCCCTTGCGAGCGCATCGGCTAGAATGACGGCCTGGCCCGCATGCCCCCGCGCTGCGGCCCTTTTTCCTTTCCGACGCCGATGAAACAGTATCTCGACTTCATGCGCCATGTGTACGAGCATGGCACCGTCAAGGCGGACCGCACCGGCACCGGCACGCGCTCGGTGTTCGGCTATCAGATGCGCTTCGACCTGCGCGAAGGCTTCCCGGTGGTCACCACCAAGAAGCTGCACCTGAAGTCGATCATCCTTGAGCTGCTGTGGTTTCTGCAGGGCTCGACCAATGTGCGCTGGCTGCAGGAACGCGGCGTCACGATCTGGGACGAATGGGCCGACGAGAACGGTGAGCTCGGCCCGATCTACGGCTATCAGTGGCGTTCCTGGCCCGCGCCCAACGGCGAGCATATCGACCAGATCGCCCAGCTGATCGAACAGATCCGCAGCAATCCGGATTCGCGCCGGCTGATCGTGTCGGCCTGGAACGTCGGCGACATCCCGCGCATGAAGCTGCCGCCCTGCCACGCGTTCTTCCAGTTCTACGTGGCCGACGGCCGGCTGTCGTGCCAGCTGTACCAGCGCAGCGCCGACATCTTCCTCGGCGTGCCGTTCAATATCGCCAGCTACGCGCTGCTGACGCACATGATCGCGCAGCAGACGGACCTCGAAGTCGGCGATTTCGTCTGGACCGGCGGCGACTGCCACATCTACAGCAATCACGAGGAACAGGTCCGCACGCAGCTCGCGCGCGAGCCGATGGCGCTGCCGAAGCTGGAAATCCTGCGCAAGCCCGATTCGATCTTCGACTACCGCTACGAGGACTTCGCGCTGGTCGGCTACGAATCGCATCCGGCCATCAAGGCCCCGGTCGCGGTATGACGCTGCTGACGCTGATCGTCGCGCGCGCGCGCAATGGCGTGATCGGCCGCGACAACACGCTGCCGTGGCGGCTGCCCGAGGACCTGGCGCACTTCAAGCGCACCACGATGGGCGCGCCAGTAATCATGGGCCGCAAGACCTGGGAATCGATCGGCCGGCCGCTGCCGGGCCGCCGCAATATCGTGGTGAGCCGCAATCCCGGACTGCGGCTCGATGGCGCGGAAACCGCGTGCTCGCTCGAGGATGCGCTGCGGCTGTGTGTCGGTGTCGAGCAGGTGTTCCTGATCGGCGGCGCGCAGCTCTATGCCGAGGCGCTGCCCAGCGCCGACCGGCTGATCGTCACCGAGATCGACGCCGATATCGAGGGCGATGCGCACTTCCCCGAGATCGACCCGCGGCGCTGGATCGCCACCGAACGGGAGCGCCATCGTTCGGAGTCGAACGGCTTCGACTATGCGTTCGTGACGTACGAACGGGCGCCGGAGTAATCTGGGTTTCCCCCTCTCCCGCTGACGGGAGAGGGTTGGGCAGAGGGCCGGGTTTCCCGACTGCTGCCCAGCTGCCCCCTCAATTCCCCGCAATCGTCATCTGCTCGATCAGGATCGAGCCGGTCTCCTTGGTGCCGCGCACCAGCGTGTCGGCGCCGATGGCGACGATCTGGCGGAACATCTCGGCCATGTTGCCGGCGATCGTGATTTCCTCGACCGGGTACTGGATCACGCCGTTCTCGACCCAGTAGCCCGAGGCGCCGCGCGAATAGTCGCCGGTCACGTAGTTGACGCCCTGCCCCATCAGTTCCGTCACCAGCAGGCCGGTGCCCAGCTTGCGCAGCATCGCCGGGAAATCGTCGCCCGGCTGCGTCAGCTTGCTGGTCAGCGCCAGGTTGTGCGAGCCGCCGGCGTTGCCGGTGGTCTGCATGCCGAGCTTGCGGGCCGAATAGGTCGACAGGAAATAGCCCTGCACCACGCCGTCGCGCACCACGTCGCGCGCGCGGGTCCTGACGCCCTCCTCGTCGAACGGCGCGCTGCCCATCGCGCCCGGCACGTGAGGACGCTCGTGGATGTCGATATGGGGCGCGAACACGGCCTTGCCCAGCGTGTCGTACAGGAAGGTCGACTTGCGATACAGCGCGCCGCCCGAGACCGCCTGCACGAAGGCGCCGAGCAGCCCCGCCGCCAGCGGGGCTTCGAACAGCACCGGGCAGCGGCGCGTCGACAGCTTGCGCGCATGCAGCCGCGCCAGCGCCCGTTCGGCGGCGTAGCGGCCGATCGCTTCGGGCTCGGCCAGCGCCTCGGGCGCGCGCTTGGACGAATACCAGTCGTCGCGCTGCATGCCGCCGCCGCTGCCGGCGATCGGCGCGCACGAGACGAAATGGCGGGAATACGGATAGCCGCCGACGAAGCCGCGCGTGGTGGCCAGCACGAACTGCGAATGCTGCGCCGACACGCTGGCGCCGTCGCTGTTGCGGATGCGCGGCGACACCGCGAAGGCCGCGGCCTCGGCGCGGCGCGCGATCTCGATGGCCTGCTCGGCGTCGATGGCCCACGGGTGGAACAGGTCCAGGTCGAGCGGATCGCGTTCGAGCAGCTCCTCTTCGGCCAGGCCCGCGCAGTCGTCTTCGGCGGTGAAGCGCGCAATGTTGTAGGCAGCCTCGGCGGTGGCGCGCAGCGCGGCCGGCGAGAAGTCCGACGTGCTGGCATTGCCGCGCCGCTTGCCGATCATCACGGTCACGCCGACCACCTTGTCGCGGTTCTGCTCGATCGTCTCGACCTCGCCCTTGCGCACCGAGACCGACAGGCCGCTGCCCTCTGAAATCTCGGTAGCGGCATCGGTGGCGCCCAGTTCGCGGGCGACGCGCAGCACGTCGGCTGCCATTTCGCTCAGTTGCGCCTGGGTGTAGGTGAAGTGGACGTTCTGGTCGGTCATGAGATCGGACATGCGTAAGTCTGGCCTGGTAGGTCTGGCGAAGGTCGGGGGCGTAGCAGAGGCGATTCCGGCGGCGAGCCGGGGCGCCATGGGAGCCGGGAAGGGCAAACGGAAACCCAAACGGGAATCATAGCAAGATAAAATGCCGCCCATGACGCGACATCCCCGCCACTCCCCCGGCGCCGGCTTTCCCGGCGCCTTCGCCCCCGAGCCCGAAGACGATACGCCCAAGAGCAAGTCGCAGCGCAAGCGCGACATGCATGCGCTGCAGGACCTGGGCAGCGAGCTCGAGGCGCTGCCCAAGGACCGGCTGGCGCGCGTGCCGATGCCCGAGGTGCTCGAGGACGCGATCCGCGAGGCCCGCCGCATTACCAGCCACGAAGGCAAGCGCCGCCAGATGCAGTATGTCGGCAAGGTGATGCGCGGCCTGAACGACGACGAGATCGATGCGATCCGGCGCGCCCTGGACGGTTTCAAGGGCACCAGCAAGGCCGAGACCGCACGTCTGCATCTGATCGAGCGCTGGCGCGAGCTGCTGCTCAAGGACGACGAGGCGCTGACGCGCTTCCTCGCCGAGCATCCGGCCGTCGACGTGCAGGCGCTGCGCAGCCTGATCCGCAACGCTCGCAAGGAGCAGCAGCTGGCCAAGCCCCCGAAGCATTTCCGCGAGCTGTTCCAGGCCATCAAGAGCGCGCTCGAGGCGCGCGAACAGCCCGGCGCGGCACCCGCCGCGCCGTCAACCGGAGAGGACCAGGAGCCCGCATGAGCGATCTCACCCAGCCTATTGCCCGCAACCATCCCGACGAGCTGCTGGTCGGCTTCGTGTCGATCTCCGACCGCGCCTCCGCGGGCACCTATCAGGACGAAGGCATCCCCGCGCTGCGCGACTGGTTCGGCCGCACGCTGACCTCGCCGTGGCAGGGCGTGGAACGGCTGATCCCCGACGAGCAGGCGCAGATCTCTCGCACGCTGATCGAGCTGGTCGACGTGGCCGGCTGCGATCTGGTGCTGACCACCGGCGGCACCGGCCCCGCGCGCCGCGACGTGACGCCCGAAGCCACGCTGGCGGTCGCCACCAAGCAGATGCCTGGCTTCGGCGAGCAGATGCGTCAGGTCAGCCTGCATTTCGTGCCGACCGCGATCCTGTCGCGTCAGGTGGCGGTGATCCGCGAAACGCCGAGCCATGCGGCGCTGATCATCAACCTGCCGGGCCAGCCGCGCGCGATCCGCGAGACGCTCGAAGGGCTGCGCGGCGACGACGGCAAGCCGCTGGTGCAAGGCATCTTCGCCGCGGTGCCGTACTGCATCGATCTGATCGGCGGCCCCTACATCGAGACCGACGAGGCCGTGGTCAAGGCCTGGCGGCCCAAGCACGCGATCCGGCAGAAGGGCTGAGCGCGCGCCGAGGCTGCCCCTGCCCCTGCCCCTCACCCGCACGCGGCACAGGGGCACACCGAAAGCGCTGGCCGCGTGCGCCTGGCGCCCGCTCCCCGCCCCCGCTTGCGAGAGGGCCTGGGGAGAGGGCTTCGGGAAGAGGGCTTCCGGGAGAGGGCAGCCCCCTCCGCGCGGATCGCCCTACCGCAAACCCAGGTAGAGCCCGACCGGCACGAACACCACCGCGGCAATATTGCCCAGCAGCACGATCGACGCGACCTGGTCCGGCTCCTGCCGGAAATGATCGGCCACCAGGAAGTTCAGCACGGCCGGCGGCAGCGCGGCAAACACGAACAGCAGGCCGCGCTGCAGTTCGGTCAGCGGCACCACCGCCGCCAGCGCCAGCGCGCAAGTGATGCCCGTCAGCGGGCAGATCACCGCGCCGGCCAGCCCCATGCCCCAGTTGCGCAGATTGACGTCCTTCATCCGCACGCCGAGCGCGAACAGCATCAGCGGCACGGTGGCGTCGCCCAGCAGCTTGATCGATTGATAGACCGGATCGGGCAGCGCGAACCACGGCCGCGCCAGCGACAGGCCGACGCCGGCGATCGTCGCCAGCACCATCGGGTTGCGCGAGATCTGCGCGAGCGAGGCATGGCGGTTGACGATCTTCAGCCCCAGCGTGAAATGCATCAGGTTGGAGGCCGCGAACAGCGCCACCGCGGGGGCCAGCCCGGCGGGCCCGAAGGCGAACACCGACAGCGGCAGCCCCATGTTGCCCGAGTTGTTGAACATCATCGGCGGCACGAAGGTGCGCGGGTCCGCGCCCATCAGCCGCGCCGCGCCCAGCGCCAGCAGCCCCGAGCCCAGCACCACGCCCACCGCGCAGGCCAGCAGCGCCACTTGATCGGCCAGCACGAACT
This sequence comes from Cupriavidus gilardii, assembly GCF_008801915.1. GTDB lineage: Bacteria > Pseudomonadota > Gammaproteobacteria > Burkholderiales > Burkholderiaceae > Cupriavidus > Cupriavidus gilardii. The sequence continues at coordinate 84,721 of NZ_VZOV01000006.1, read as the reverse complement.
CCTTGCTGACGAAGGCGGACACCACCAGCAGCGGCGCGATCACGTCGAGCGTCGCGCGGTTGATGCCCGCCATGTCGGGATGGGCCTTGCGCCCGTACAGCCAGCCGACCAGGATGATCAGGATGACCGGCGTGATGATCGAGACGATGCGCTCAAGCATGGCGGGATGGGGAGGAAGGGTCGAATCGAGGCGCGATGCCTGTCGTCCCCGCGCAGGCGGGAACGCGGCGGCTCATCGCCAGTCACCGGGTTCCCGCGTTCGCGGGAACGACGAACTGCGGCGTCAGACGGCGCCGGTGGAGCCGGCCGCGTCCGGCGCCGGCGTCGCCTGCTGGCTGCTGCGAATGAAATGCGTGCGGTAGTAGCGCAGCTCCTCGATCGACTCGAGGATATCGGCCAGCGCCGTATGCAGCTGCCGCTTGATGAAGCCCTTGTGGATCGCCGGCTCCCAGCGCTTGCACAGCTCCTTCAGCGTCGACACGTCGAGATTGCGATAGTGGAAGAACGCCTCGAGCTTGGGCATGTAGCGCGCCATGAAGCGGCGGTCCTGGCAGATCGAATTGCCGCACATCGGCGACTTGCCGGCCGGCACCCAGCGCTTGAGGAAGGCGAGCAGTTCGGCTTCGGCCTGCGCCTCGGTCAGCGTCGAGGCCTTGACCTTGTCGATCAGGCCCGAGCGCCCATGGGTGCCCTTGTTCCAGTTGTCCATCGCGTCGAGCACGGCGTCGTCCTGATGGATCACCAGCACCGGGCCCTCGGCCAGGATATGCAGCTCGGAATCGGTGACCACCACCGCCACCTCGATGATGCGGTCGTTCTCCGGGGACAGCCCGGTCATCTCCATATCGAGCCAGACCAGATTGTTTTCGCTCTTGACCGACTTGACGGGCGTGGCGGAAACCGGGGCGGAGGCGGGAGCGGCGGGGGCCGCAGGGACTGGGGCGGCGGGGCTGGAGCTTGTCATCGGACTGCGTGAGGATCGTTCGGGAGGGATGGTGGCTTCGCGGCACGGACGGCCGCCCGGCGCGAAGTCATATAATTCTCGCATATCGAAGGCACTAGACCGCCCCACAAGGCAAGGACCCGATGTTCACGCTGCTTTTTCTCGTCGCCCTGGTGGTGATGGTGCTCACCAAACTGTGGCTGGCCGCGCGCCAGGTTCGCCATGTCGGCCTGCATCGCGACACCGTGCCGCCCCGCTTCGCCGACACGATCTCGCTGGCCGCGCACCGCAAGGCCGCCGACTACACGATCGCGCGCACGCGGCTGTCGATGCTCGAGGTACTGGCCGGCGCCGCCGTGCTGATCGGCTTCACGCTGCTCGGCGGCCTGCACTGGCTGAATCAGTTCTGGTATGGCACCTTCGGCCCGGGCTATGCCTATGGCGTCGCGCTGATCGCCAGCGTCGCGCTGATCGGCGGGCTGGCCGAGCTGCCCTTCACGCTGTACGCGCAGTTCGGCATCGAGCAGCGCTTCGGCTTCAACCGGATGACGTGGCGGCTGTGGCTGGTCGACACCATCAAGATGCTGGTGGTCGCCGCGGTGCTGGGCCTGCCGCTGCTGCTGGCGGTGCTGTGGCTGATGGACCGGACCGGCGCATGGTGGTGGCTGTGGACCTGGGTGGTCTGGATGGGCTTCAACCTGGTGCTGCTGGTGATCTTCCCGACCTGGATCGCGCCGCTGTTCAACAAGTTCGAGCCGCTGACCGACGAGACGCTGAAGCAGCGCATCGAAGCGCTGATGCGCCGCTGCGGCTTCGCCAGCAAGGGCCTGTTCGTGATGGACGGCTCGCGCCGCAGCGCGCACGGCAACGCCTATTTCACCGGATTCGGCGCGGCCAAGCGCATCGTCTTCTTCGACACGCTGCTGTCGCGGCTGAACGCCGACGAGATCGAGGCCGTGCTCGCGCACGAGCTCGGCCACTTCAAGCGGCGCCATATCGTCAAGCGCATCGTCGTGACGTTCGCGCTGAGCCTGGCCTTCCTGGCGCTGCTCGGCTGGCTGTCGACGCAGGCGTGGTTCTACACCGGCCTGGGCGTGCTGCCGAACCTGATGTCCGACAGCCACGCGCTGGCGCTGGTGCTGTTCTTCCTGACGCTGCCGGTATTCACGTTCCTGCTGGGACCGCTGTCGAGCCTGACCTCGCGCCGGCACGAGTTCGAGGCCGATGCATTTGCCGCCGAGCATGCCGATGCGGGCCATCTGGTCTCGGCGCTGGTCAAGCTGTACAAGGACAACGCCTCGACGCTGACGCCAGATCCGCTCTACAGCGCCTTCTACTACTCGCACCCGCCCGCGGCGCAGCGCATCGACCGTCTGCTGGCGCACGCATGAGCCGCCCCGCCCGACTACGCGGCGGCGACGCCCAGCGCCGACCCGCCGGCGGCGCCGTGCCCAACGCCGCCGCGCGCGAATCCGCGCTGATCGTGGCCGCGCACGGCCGCCACTATGTGATCGAGCTCGACGATGGCGAGCGCACGCGCATGCATGCGTTTCCGCGCGGCAAGAAGAGCGAATGCGCGGTCGGCGACCGCGTGCGCGTGGAGCGCGCCGCGGCCGACCAGTGCGTGATCGTCGAGGTCGAGCCGCGCCGCAACCTGCTGCACCGCTCCGACCAGTTCAAGTCCAAGCTGCTGGCCGCCAATATCGACCAGGTCGCGATCGTGCTGGCGACCGAACCGAGCTTCTCCGAGGACCTGCTCGGCCGCGCGCTGGTGTCCGCCGAGGCGCTGGAGATCGCGCCGCTGATCCTGCTGAACAAGACCGATCTGACCGAACGGCTGGAGGAGGCCCGGCGCCGGCTGACGCTGTACCGGCAGCTGGGCTATCGCACCGTCGAGCTGTCGGTGCACGGCAATCCCGACGACGCGCTGGCGCAGCTGCGTCCGCTGACCGCGGGGCGCGCGACGATCCTGATCGGGCAGTCCGGCATGGGCAAGTCGTCGCTGCTGAACCTGCTGATTCCCGGCGTCGAGGCGCAGACGCGCGAGATCTCGGCCAAGCTCGATTCGGGCAAGCACACCACGACCTTCACGCGGCTGTATCACCTGCCCGACGACTGGGGCCAGGGCGGCAGCCTGATCGATTCGCCCGGCTTCCAGGAGTTCGGCCTGCACCATCTGTCCGAAGGCATGCTCGAGCGCGCCTTCCCCGAATTCCGCCCGCGGCTGACCGAATGCCGCTTCTACAACTGCCACCATATCAACGAGCCGGGCTGCGGCGTGCTGGCGTCGGTCGAAGCCGGCGGCATCGCGCCGCGGCGGCATCAGCTGTATCTGCAGCTGCTGCACGAGTCGCGGCAGCAGAAGCCGTGGTAGCAGTGCCGCGTTCGGCGGACAGCAACGGAGCTCGTTGAAGCGACGAGGGACTCCCTCTCCCGCTTGCGGGAGAGGGGCGGACACCCACGTCTTGCGCCATGTCGGCGCGCCCGTGCTAAGGTCTGAAGCATCCCCACTGCCGGTGACGCCGATGAAACTGCTGCTGTCGACGCCCTCGCTGGTGCATGCGGCCCATTGCCGCAATCTGCTGCTGGCCGCGGGCATCCGCGCGCAATTGCGCAATACGTGGCTGGCCGGCGCGACCGGCGATATTCCGTTTCAGGAGAGCGCGCCGCAGGTGTGGCTGCTCGACGATGCGCGCGAAGAGGAAGCGTGGGCCGTGCTCGATGCCGCGGCCAATCCGGCGCCGGGGCCGCGCTGGCACTGCGCGCGCTGCGGGGAATGGCACGAGGCGCAGTTCGGCGCCTGCTGGCAGTGCGGCAGCCCGCGGCCGTGAATCGGAGGCGAGACCTGTTCCGGCCGCTGTTCCGGCCGCCCTCCCGGCCTGCCGGAACTTGCCCCCAAGCTTGGCCGTACCCCTGGGCGAACCTCAGCCGACCCAGCTGGCCAGCGACAGCATCGCCAGCAGCAGCATCCACAGCACCACCGCGCGCCAGACCAGGCCGACCGCCGACTGCAGCGCCCGTACGCCGGGATCGGCGCCGAGCTCCGGCGCGGCCGGCTCCGGCGCACCGTCATCCTCCATGCCAGGCACATAGTCGAACGCGGCGCCGGTGCCCGGGGTGGCCAGCACCACGCTGGTGTCGTCCTCGGGCAGCGGCGTGCCGAGCCGCACGCCGAGCGCGCCGCCGCCGCTGGCCAGCAGGATGCCGTTGGTCTCGTCGCGCCACTTGCGCGCATGGTTGCGCCAGGCGTAGACCGCATCCTCGAAGTTGCCGACGATCGCAAAGCCGATCGCGGTGAGCCGCGACGGCACCCAGTCCATCAGATGGAAGGCGCGCGCGGCAAAGCGGCCGAACGCCGGGCTGCGCTCGGACGACGGCAGATTCCATTGCCGCGACAGGTATTCGGCGACGCGGTACAGCACCACGCCGGCCGGGCCGATCGGCAGCAGGAACCAGAAGAACACGCCGAACACATGCCGGTGCACCGCGACGATGGCCGCCTCGAGCGTGTGACGGACGATCTCGCTGACCGGCATGTCGACGGTATCGAGCCCGGTCCACTCGTGCAGCAGGGCACGGGCGGTGGCCGGGTCGTCGCGGTTCAGCGCGTCGTGGATATCGGTGAAGTAGTGGCTGAACTGGCGGAAGCCCAGCGTCAGGTACAGCAGCAGCACGTTCCAGGCGAGCGTCAGCGCCACGCTGATCGTCGCCAGCAGATGGTGGACCGCCAGCGCCGCCAGCGTCAGCGGCAGCGCCACCGTCATCCACGCCAGGGCCGCGTCGCGCGGCCGGCCGGTGTCGAAGGCGCGCTCGGCGCGTTCGGCGAGCGCGCGCACCATTTCGTAAATGGGATTGTTGCGGCCCAGGGCGCGGAACTGCTCGGCGATCAGCGCAAGAAGGACGGAAACGAAGGTCATCTCGGATCGGAAATAGGCGGCGGCGCGTGCAGCCGGGCCGTCCCGGACCATGTGCTGGCCCGGGCGCTTATCTATAGCGAGAAGATAGCACAGCGCTTCCGCCGCCTGACTCGCCCTTTCCTTCCGTTACGACTCGCCGCCACCGCGCTTCGGGGACGGCGCGTCGCGCATCACGGCATCGCCTCACGGCAGATCGAACACCAGCACCTCGGCGGCGTCGCCCTGTGCCAGGCTGACCGCATCGACGCCCTCGAGCTTGGCCGCGTCGCCCGCCTCCAGCGCCTGGCCGTTGACCGTGATGGCGCCGCGGGCGACGTGCACATAGGCGCGCCGTCCCGGGGCAAGCGCCAGCGTGGCGGCCTCGTCGCCGTCGAACAGGCCGGCAAACAGACGCACGTCCTGGTGGATCCGCACCGAGCCGTCGGCACCGTCGGGGCTGCCGACAAGGCGCAGCCGGCCGCGCTTGTCGGCGGCGTCGAAGTGCTTCTCCTCGTAGCCCGGTTCGATGCCGTTGCGATCGGGCACGATCCAGATCTGCAGGAAGTGCGTGGTGTCGTGCGCGGCGTGGTTGTACTCCGAGTGCCGCACGCCCGTGCCGGCGCTCATCCGCTGCACGTCGCCGGGGCGGATCACGCTGCCGTTGCCGATGCTGTCCTTGTGCGCCAGTTCGCCCGACAGCACATAGCTGATGATCTCCATGTCGCGGTGACCATGGGTGCCGAAGCCCATGCCGGGCGCGACGCGGTCTTCGTTGATCACTCGAAGCGGGCCGAACTGCACATGCCGCGGGTCGAAGTAGTCGGCGAACGAGAAGCTGTGATACGACTGCAGCCAACCATGGTCGGCGTAACCGCGTTCTGCGGACTTGCGAATTTCAATCATTTTGATGTCCTTCCTGGCGAGTGGTCCGCTGCTTCGTCCAGCCGGACTTGCATATGGACCGTCTGTTCTGCAACGATGCTAGGAAGTTTAGGACGGCTGCGCTATATTTGCGGCGGGCCATTTGCAAGCACTCATTCAGAATTTCTGAATATGCCACTCTCTCTCGAATCCCTGGAAGTTCTCGACGCGATCGAACGCAAGGGCAGCTTCGCGGCCGCCGCGCATGAAATGGGCAAGGTGCCGTCGGCGCTGACCTATGTGGTGCGCCGGCTGGAAGAAGATCTCGACGTGCTGCTGTTCGACCGGCGCCGCCACCGCGCCGAGCTGACGCCGGCCGGCCGTGCGCTGCTCGACGAGGGCCGCCACCTGCTGCACGCGGCCGACGACCTGGCGCGCCGCGTCAAGCGGCTGGCCACCGGCTGGGAGGCCAGCCTCAATATCGTCGTCGACGACCTGATCAATTTCCGCGCGCTGTTGCCGGTGATCCAGGACTTCTACGCGGAAAACAGCGCCACGCGGCTGCGCTTCGCCAAGGAGGTGCTGGGCGGCTCGTGGGACGCACTGGTCAGCAACCGCGCCGACCTGGTGATCGGCGGCGCCTACGATGCGCCCAGCACCCAGGGCTTCCAGATCCGTTCGCTCGGCGCGATGCCGTTCGTGTTCGCCGTGGCCTCCCACCATCCGCTCGCCAGCGAACCGGGGCCGCTGACCAGCACGCAGATCGCCCGCCACCGCATCGTCGCGGTCGGCGATACCTCGCGCAACCTGCCGGCCCGCACGCACGGCGTGCTGGCCGGGCAGGACATGCTGGTGGTGCCGACCATGCGCGACAAGCTGGATGCGCAGATCCGCGGCCTGGGCTGCGGCTGGCTGCCGGCGCCGATGGCGCAGCCGCATATCGAGAGCGGCGTGCTGCAGGTGCGCGAGACCGTCGAGGTGCGCGCGCCCGGCACCTTCACGATCGCCTGGCGCACCAGCAATCGCGGCAAGGCGCTGCAGTGGTGGACCGACAAGCTGCAGAATCCCCGGCTGGCGCAGGCGCTGCTGTCGCAACAACCGGGCGCGCCGGAGTAGCCAGAGATGAGCGCAGTACCCGGGCAGACCGATCAGCCGTCCGATCGTCCGCCGACCCATCGTCGGCCGTCAAACCCGCAATACCGCGGCCGCTTCGCCCCCTCCCCCACCGGCCCGCTGCATCTTGGCTCGCTGGTCACCGCGCTGGCCAGCTGGCTCGATGCCCGCGCCCACGGCGGCCAGTGGCTGGTCCGCATCGAGGACATCGACTATCCGCGCTGCGTGCGCGACGCCGACCGGCAGATCCTGCATACGCTCGAGCGCCTCGGCCTGCATCCGGACGAGGCGCCGGTCTGGCAGAGCCGGCGCGAGCCCCTGTATGCCGACGCGCTGCACCGGCTCGAGGCGGCCGGGCTGGTCTATCCCTGCGGCTGCTCGCGCAAGGAGATCGCCGACTCGCTGCGCCATGTCCGGGAACGGCATCAGACGCTGGCCTACCCCGGCACCTGCCGCAGCGGCCTGCACGGCAAGCTGCCGCGCGCCTGGCGCGTGCGCGTGCCGGACGGCGAGGCGGCGCTGCTGTGCTTCGACGACCGCTGGCAGGGCCGGCAATGCCAGGATCTGGCCACCGAGCTCGGCGACTTCGTGCTGCGCCGGGCCGACGGCCTGTGGGCGTATCAACTGGCGGTGGTGGTCGACGACGGGCTGCAGGGCATCACGCATATCGTGCGCGGCGCCGACCTGCTGGATTCGACCCCGCGCCAGATCCATCTGCAGCGGCTGCTGGGATTGCCGACGCCGGCCTATCTGCATGTGCCGGTCGTGGTCAACGAGATCGGGGAAAAACTGAGCAAGCAGACCGGCGCCGAGGCGATCGACGCGCTGGCGCCGCTGGACGCGCTGCGCGCCGCCGGCGCGCATCTGGACTTGCGCAGCGGCCGCGCCGACGTGGCAGGCTGGCTGGCCGAAGCGACCGCGCAGTGGGCGGCGCGGTGGGGGGCGAGCTGAGCGGCCTTGCCTCCCCGCGCAGGCGGGACCCGGCGAAATGGAAGACGCTGGCTTCCCGCGTTGGCGGGAAAGACGGATCGGCTCGGCGCGGCGCGATCAGGACTTGCGCGGTACGCCGCCGAGCAGCGCGGCGACCGGACGCTTCGGCCGCGCGCGCGCCAGACCGACCTGACGCGGATCGAGCGTCGCCTCGCTGGAAGTCGACGACGCCGACGACGCGCTCGGGCTGGGTTCATAGGGCCGCGAGAAGAACGGATCGTCCGAGGCCCGGAAGGCATTGCGCGCATTGCCGTGGTCGGCCTTGCGCGGACGGTCCTCGCTGTCGGCGCGCGGGCGGCGCGGCTCGTTCGAGCGGCCGCGGCGGCGATCGTCGTCGGCGGCACGGAAGCGCGCTGCCGACGGATCGAAGCCTTCGAGCTGTGCGCGCGGAATCTGCCGCTTCAGCATCTTCTCGATATCGGCCAGCAGCCGCTCGTCGCCCGGCACGAAGATCGACAGCGCATCGCCGGTGGCGCCGGCGCGGCCGGTACGGCCGATCCGGTGCACGTAGTCCTCGGCATTGAACGGCAGATCGAAGTTGATCACGCAGGGCATGTCGGCGATGTCCAGGCCGCGCGCGGCGACGTCGGTGGCCACCAGCGCGTCGATGGTGCCCTGCTTGAAGCCTTCCAGCGTCTGCATCCGTTCGGTCTGGGTCTTGTCGCCGTGGATCGCGGCGGCGTTGATGCCCTCGCGCTCCAGATGGCGGGCGAGCCGCGAGCAGCCGATCTTGCTGTTGACGAAGACGATGCACTGGCGCGACAGGCCCTGGTCGGCGCGCTGCTTCAGCAGATGCACCACGGCCTCCTGCTTCTGGCCGTCCTGCACCTGGTACACGGTCTGGCGCACGTTCTCGTTGGCCGAGTTGCTGCGCGCCACTTCGATCGTCACCGGCTGGTGCAGATAGCTGGCCGCCAGCTTCTTGATCTCGGGCGAGAAGGTTGCCGAGAACAGCAGCGTCTGCCGCTTGGCCGGCAGCAGGTTGATGATGCGCTGCAGGTCCGGCAGGAAGCCCATGTCCAGCATGCGGTCGGCCTCGTCCAGCACCAGCATCTGCACCTGCGACAGGTTGACCGATTTCTGCTGCACGTGGTCGAGCAGGCGGCCCGGGGTCGCGACCAGGATCTCGACGCCGCGCCGCAGCGCGTCGGTCTGCGGGTTCATGTCGACGCCGCCGAACACCACGGTGCTGCGCAGGTCGGTGTGGCGCGCGTAGCGGGCCACGTTGTCGTAGACCTGATCGGCCAGTTCGCGCGTCGGCGTCAGCATCAGCGCGCGCACCGGGTGCCGCGCCGGCGAGGCGCTCGCGTTGGCCAGCGGCAGCAGGCGCTGGATGATCGGCAGCGCGAAGCCCGCGGTCTTGCCGGTGCCGGTCTGCGCGGCGCCCATCACGTCCTTGCCCAGCAGCACCACCGGGATTGCCTGCGCCTGGATCGGGGTCGGCTTGGTATAGCCCTGCTCGGACAGCGCGCGCAGCACGCGCGGGTCCAGCCCGAAGCTGTCGAAGGTGATGTCGGTGGGAGTCGGTACGGCAGAGGTGTTCGTGTTCGTGGTGGTGGTCATGGTATCGGTGTCTGGCGAAGGCGAACCCGGCGCCAGCGGACACGCATCGATCGAACGCAATGGAACTGGCGGTAGCCGCGCAGTACTTGGCCTGGTCGGCAAGGGCTGATCGGGCGGATGGGGGGCTGGCGCCGCATTCCGGCACCGGCTTCGAGGCCCCTGCCGCGCCGAGATCGGCAACCAGATCGGCAATATCTGGGCACGCCGATCAATAGCGCTACAGAATCAAAGACTTAGATTCTACAACAGCGGGCAGATGCGGGGTAGTGCGGCGCGCGGCACTGTGGTAGCGCCGCGGCGCGACGACTCATTGCCCTGGCCGTCGCGTACGGGGAGGACGGGACGGGCGCGTCGCCGGTGTCGCCGCCTTGCCAGAGGCCTTGCGCCACTGGTCCCGTTGCGCGCCGAATGCCGCCCCTTCCGTCACCAGCCACGCCTCGATCGCGGCCACCTCGGGCCGCTGCCCCTGCGCCGAAACGAAGTAATAGGCGGCCTGGCTCGGCAGATGCAGGCCGAACAGGTCGACCAGCCGGCCGGCCTGGAGGTCTTCCAGCACCAGCGCGGTCCTTCCCATCGCGACACCCTGCCCCGCCAGCGCCGCGCCGATCGCCAGCTGCGACAGGTTGAAGCGCTGGCCATGCGTCAGGTCCGGCACCGTGACGCCGGCCTGCTCCAGCCACGCACCCCATTCGTCGAACTCGCCGGCACCGTCCCAGGGGCTGGCGTCGTGCAGCAGCAGTTCGCCCCGCAGATCGGCCGGGCAGCGCAGCTCCGGATGGGCGGCGACGAAGGCGGGGCTCGCCACCGGCAGCAGCCATTCGTCGAGGAAGCGCCGCGCGTGCACGTCGCGATACGCGCCGGGGTCGAAGCGCACCGCGGCGTCGATACCCTCGCGCAGCATCCGGCCGCGGTCCAGCGCCTGGAATTCGCCTTGCACGCGCAGCCCGATATCGGCATGGTCGCGAAAGAAGCTGCCCATCCTTGGCGTCAGCCAGCGCATCGCGAACGACGGCGAGCACGACAGCGAGACCGGCCCGGCCTCGCCGCGCCTGCGCAACTGGCTCAGCGCACCCGCGATCGCTTCGAACGACTCGCGCAGCACCAGGCGCAGCCGCTCGCCCTCGGGCGTCGGCGTCAGCGCGCGCGGCGTGCGCACGAACAGCGGGCGCCCCAACCATTGCTCCAGCTGCTTGACCTGCTGGCTGACCGCGCCCTGTGTCACGCACAGCTCTTCGGCGGCGCGGGTGAAGCTGTGGTGGCGCGCAGCCGCTTCGAAGCAGCGCAGCCAGGCCAGCAGCGAGGAGGAGAGCGTCGTTGTCATCGTTTTCATTAGTCAAACTAATGCGTGGCCGAGCACGAATGGTTTGCCGGAATCGGTGCCCGGGAGAACAATGCGGAAAAGCCGCCGGCCGAGGGCCCGCCTGCCCGATCGCCGAAGAACAACGCCGACCGCGCCTCCCGTAGCGTTCCCCGCCGACCACCGAAATGAACGACTCCAACCAGAACGCCGCATTTTCCCCACGCGGAAACACCCATTCCGCGGCGGCAAGCGCTCCGGTGCCCGCCGCCGATGCCACGCTGCTGGCGGCGCTCGGCGCGGCCCGGCCATGCCTGTGGACCAATCCGCTGCTGGCGCCGCAAACCCCGGCCGCAGTCCGCGCGGGCGCGAAGGATATTAGTCTAGCTGATGTCCACGCGGCCCACGCCCGCTTCGGGCGCTTTGCCCCGCTGCTGCAGCGGCTGTTTCCCGAACTGGTGGACAGCGCCGGCGCCATCGAATCGCCAGTGCTGCCGGCCGCCGCGCTGGCACCATCCGTCGGCTTGCCGCCCGGCAGCGGCGCGCTGTGGATCAAGGCCGATCACAGCCTGCCGGTGGCGGGGTCGATCAAGGCTCGCGGCGGCATCCACGAGGTGCTGGAATTCGCCGAACGGCTGGCCGTGCAACATGGGCTGGTGACCAACGATGCCGGCCCCGACGACTATCGCCGGCTGGCCGAACCGGCGGCGCGCGCGGTGTTTTCGCGCTACCAGGTCGCGGTGGGCTCGACCGGCAATCTGGGCCTGAGCATCGGCGTGATGGCGTCCGCGCTGGGCTTTCGCGCGGTGGTGCACATGTCGGCCGACGCCAAGCCGTGGAAGAAGGACCGGCTGCGCGCGCGCGGCGTCGAGGTGATCGAGCACGAGGGCGACTACCAGCAGGCGGTGGCCGCGGGCCGCGCGCAGGCGCAGCAGGACCCGGCCTGCCACTTCGTCGACGACGAGCGCTCGCTGTCGCTGCTGCTGGGCTACAGCGCCGCGGTACTGCGGCTCGATGCGCAATTGCGCCAGCATGGCATCGCGCCCGACGCGAAGCGGCCGCTGTTCGTCTATCTGCCCTGCGGCGTCGGCGGCGCCCCGGCCGGCATCGCCTTCGGCCTGAAGCAGCTGTACGGTCCGCACGCGCACTGCTTCTTCGCCGAGCCGACCCAGTCGCCGTGCTTCCTGGTGCAGATGATCGGCGCCGAGGTCAACGGTGCCGGCGGCAATCCCTCGGTCTACGACTACGGGCTCAGCAATCGCACCGAGGCCGATGGCCTGGCGGTGCCGCGCGCCTCCGAGCTGGCCGCGGCGGCGATGCGCGAACTGCTGTCGGGCGTCTACACCGTGGCGGACGATCGGCTGTTCCGCGACCTGTACCTGGCCAGGCGCGATGCCGGCATCGAGATCGAGCCTTCGGCCGCCGCCGGCTTCAGCGGGCCGGCGATGCTGACAGGCACCGAGGCCGGGCAGGCCTATCTGGCCCGCCATGGCTTGGCCGACGCGATGGGCACCGCCACGCATCTGGTCTGGACCACCGGCGGCCTGTTCGTTCCCCCGGAGGAATACCGGCACTTTCTCGCGCGCGGCGAGGCGCTGGCGGGCTCGTCGGCACGGCAGTAAGGACCCGAGCAGACCGCGATCGGCTGCGGCCATCGAGCGCAGCCAGCGAGCGCGGTCGGCGAGCGCGGACATTTACGGCGGCCATCGATTGCAACCATCGACGGCCGCCACAAAGAGCAAGGGCCGGCGACCATACGATCGCCGGCCCTCACCCTACCCCGCTAAGACAGGCAAGCCACGGTGCGCCCATGACGGGCGCGGGCGTATCAGTCGCCCTTGATGCCGTTGTCCTGGATGACCTTGCCCCACTTCTTGTCGTCGGCGCGCATCCGCGCGGCCAACTGTTCGGGCGGCATATAGGCCGCCACGGTGCCCGCGCCCAGCATCTTCTGCTGGACGGTCGGATCGGCCAGCGCCGCCTTCAGCTCGGCGGACAGCTTCGCGATGATCTCCTTCGGCGTGCCGGCCGGCGCCAGCAGGCCGCCCCAGGCGGTTGCCTCGAAGCCCGGGAAGCCCTGCTCGGCCACGGTCTTGACCTCGGGCGTGAAGCTGACGCGCTTGGCCGAGCCCACCGCGATCGGACGCAGCTTGCCGGCCTTGATATGCGGCAGCGCGGCGATCATGTCGGAGAACATCATCGGCACCTGGCCGGCGAGCAGATCCGAGATCGCCGGCGCGCTGCCCTTGTACGGCACGTGCTGCACGTCGAAGCCGCCGAGGTTCTGCAGCAGCTCGGTCGACAGATGGCCGAAACTGCCGTTGCCGGCGCTGGTGTAGTTCATCTCGCCCGGCTTGGCCTTGGCCTTGGCGATGTACTGCTGCAGCGTGGTCACGTCGGGCAGCGCGTTCGGATTGACCACCATCACGATCGGCAGATCGTAGGCTGCGCCGATCGGCGCGAAGTCCTTGAACAGATCGTAGCCCTTGCGATTGATCAGGTGCGGCGCGATCAGCGTGGGCGTGGCCAGCACCAGCAGCGTATAGCCGTCCGCCGCGCTCTTGGCGACGGTTTCGGCGCCGATGGTGCCCGAGGCGCCGGGGCGGTTGTCGACGACGACCGGCTGCTTCAGCGAATCGCTGAGCTTCTGCCCGATGATGCGTGCGGCGGTATCGGTCGGGCCGCCCGGCGGGAACGGCACCACCAGCCGGATCGGCTTGGAGGGATAGCTGTCGGCGAACGCCTGGGTGGCGCACAGCGGCAGCGAAACGGTCAGCATGGCGGCGCCGAGGCGGCGCGCGAAGGTACGGCGGCTTGTGTTCTGCATGGCAACAAGAGAAACGTCATCCGAAATCGGCGCGGCCCGCTTGGGGCGCGCCGGCGACACAGGTAACGCTCGGCGACTCGCAGGGCAGCCCGCGGGCCCCTGGAGCGCAAATCGATCCCGTCATTTCCAGTCGAAACAAGGCGTGGCTGGTCTCCTTGGGTGTACAGCTGGCCGGTGGTCCGGCCTTGTCGTTGTGGTGGAGGAAGGGCGGTCGATGCTCCGCCCCGCGAATCGGTCTTCGAGCCAATGCGCGCGTCGACGCGCCTCAGCCCGCAGCGACGATCGAAAACGGTCCCGGCCGGAACAGGCAGGCGTCCATCGGACGCAGATCCGGCGCGACCGCGATCGGCGTCGCGCACTGCGCCAGCACATCGCGCTGCAGGTCGACGCCGGGTGCGATCTCGATCAGCGTCAGCCGCGCCTCTCCGCTGGCATCCGGGCGCATCTCGAACACAGCGCGCTCGGTGATGTACAGCACCGGCACGCCGAGCGAGGCCACATACGGCCCGTTGAAGCTCAGGTGCGAGACCTCCGGCACGATCTTCCTGACGCGGCCCTCGCGCGCGATCTGCAGCTGGCCGCCCTCGGCGCGGACCTCGAGTCCGCCGGCCGTCAGCGTGCCGATGAAGACCACGGCCTTGGCGCTCTGCGTGATGTTGATGAAGCCGCCGACGCCGGCGATCAGCGCCTGCGCGCCCTCGCCGAACTTGCTGACGTTGACGTTGCCATGGCCGTCGAGCTCGGCCAGGCCGAGGATCGCCAGATCGATGCCGCCGCCCTCGTAGAAATCGAACTGCGACGGCTGGTCGATCACCGCCTCGGGATAGGCCGACGCACCGAAGCTCAGGCCGTCGGCCGGCGTGCCGCCGATCGGGCCCGCCTCGACGGTCAGCGTGAAGCCGTCCAGCCCCGCCTGTTCGGCCAGCATGCCGACCGCCGCCGGCATGCCGACACCCAGATTGACGACGCGCGGCCGGCGCCTGGCGAGCTCCAGCACCGCGCGACGCTGCGCAATGGTGCGGGCGTCGAGCGCCGCGGGCGCGGGATCGGCATCGGTTACCACGCCGCCATCGGCGTCGACACGGGCCGGCGCTGCATCCTTTGCCGCGTTCTTCGCCGCCGCCTCGCCGCGCCACGGCGTCACGTAGGCCGGGTTGAAGCGCTCGGCGAACGTCATCTGATGATGGGCCGGGTCCTCGCTGACCACCACGTAGTCGACCAGGATGCCCGGCACATGGATGGCCTGCAGGTTGTCGTGATGGTCGACCAGCTGCTCGACCTGCGCGATCACGATGCCGCCGGAGTTGTGCGCGGCCTGCGCCATCGCCAGCAGCTCGTGGTGGAAGGCTTCGCGATGCGTGCTCAGGTTGCCGCGCGGATCCGACGCGGTACAACGGATCAGCGCGCAATGGATCGGGAAGCTCGGATAGAACAGATAGTCGTCGCCGCGGAAGGACACCGCCTCGACCCAGTTGGCGCGTCCCGCGGCGATCGCCTCGCGGGCGCGCCGGTTGACGGCACCGCCGTGGTAGCGCGGATCGCGCTCGCTGCGCGGATCGACAAAGGTGTGCAGGCCGATCTTCGTCATCACGCCGGGCTTGCCGCCGGCGATCGCGCGGTACAGGTGGGTCAGCACGCCCTGCGGCAGGTTGTAGCCCTCGCACTGCTCGGCCATCGCCAGGTCGGCGAGCCGGGTCGCCGAGCGCCAGTGGCCGCCGACGATCGAGGCGGTCATGCCCGCATTGCCGAAGTGATTGACGCCGCGTGCGCCGCGGTCGCCCTGCCCCGCCGAATAGACCAGCGTCAGGTCGCGCGGCAGGCCGCTCTGCAGGAAGCGCCGCTCCAGCGCCTCGGTCACCGCCTCGGCATGGCCGGCCCCGACGAAGCCGGCGCTGGCCACCGTCCATCGGTCCTGTACCAGGGCCGCCGCCTGGTCCGCGGTGATCACCTTCATGCTGTCTCCTGATGCGTCGGCACACCCCAACCGCGGGCGCCGCTGTCGCCGTCGGCGCCCGGCATCGGAGCGCGCTTGTCGGCGTAAAAATCGGGCGGAAAAGTCGCGTTGTGGCTTTTGCGAACATTTGTTCGCGGAACGCCGTATCATACGGACGACCAGCCGGGTCGCGCAAGCCCGTAGTCGGCACTAAAATCGCCCCGATTCGTGCTTGACGTATATTTCCCGTCACTTCAAGCCACCTCAACGCTCCTCCAGGATCCCCGCCATGCCCGAAGCCGAGGCGCCGACGCAGAAGAAGGATGAGTTGCTCGACTCCCTGAACAAGGGGCTGGCGCTGCTGCGGCTGTTCGCCAGCGGCGTCGAGAGCCTGACGATGCAGGACGTCGCGGATCGGCTCGATGTCACGCGGGCGGCGGCGCGCCGGCTGCTGTTGACCCTGCACCACAACGGCTATCTGGCGCAGAACGGCCGGCAGTTTTCGCTGACGCCGCGCGTGATGGAGCTCGGCTACGCCTATTTCGCCTCGATGAGCCTGCCGCGGCTGGCCCAGCCGCATCTGCGTGCGCTGGCGAGCCGCTGCGGCGAGACGTGTTCGGTCGGCATGCTCGACGACGACGCCGTGGTGCTGGTCGCCCGCGAGGAGCCGCGCCAGATCCTGCGCGTGGACATGGCGATCGGCCGGCGCATGCCGGCCTACGCCCATTCGCTGGGCCGCGTGCTGCTGGCCGGACTGGACGACGGGGCGCTGGAGCGCTACCTGGCCCACGCGGAGCTGCGCAAGCTGACGCCATTCACCATCGATTCGCGCGAGGCGCTGCGCGCCACGCTGGCGCAGGTACGCAAGGACGGCCATTGCGTGCTGGTCAGCGAGCTGGTCGACGGCTTCGCCGGCATCTCGGTGCCGCTGCACGACCAGACCGGCAAGGTGGTCGCCGGCCTGGGCTTCAGCATGGTGCTCGGCAGCCGCGATGCCGGCACGCTGGTCGAGCGCTATCTGTCGCCGCTGCGCGAGGCGGCCGCGGCAATCGAGGCGGTGCTGCGCGCGCGCTGAGCGCGCAACGCCCACCCGCCGGATTCGGGCTCAACACAAAAAAAGCCCCGCAAGCCGGGGAGCTGCGGGGCACAGTGGTAGCGGGGCCGACATGCGTTCGAGCCCACGGCCGCTATCTTGCTCAAGGTTTGGCCCGCGCACATCACCCGCCTGTAGGGTTGATCGGCATCTTCGCTACCATTCGGCCTTTGAACAGCATCACGGCGGATCCGGCATGGAACTCAGACAACTGCGCTACTTCGTCACCGTGGTGCAGCACGGCAGCATGGGCAAGGCGGCGCTCGAACTGGGCGTCGTCACCTCGGCGCTGAGCCAGCAGATCAGCCGACTCGAGAGCGAACTGTCGACGCGGCTGCTGCAGCGGACCTCCAGTGGCGTGGTGCCGACCGATGCCGGCCTCGCCTTCTGGCGCCAGGCGCAACTGGCGCTGCGGCATATCGACGATGCCGCGGAGGCCGCGCGGCACGCGCGCCTGTCCGGCCATGTCAGCGTCGGGCTGGCCCCCACCACCGCCAGCGTGCTCGGCCTGCCCTTCATGCGCGCAATGGCCGAGCGCTACCCGGACGTGCGGCTGCGCATGGTCGAAAGCCTGTCGGGCTATCTCGCTTCGATGCTGAACGCCCGCCAGATCGATCTGGCGATGCTGTTCAACGACGAACCCGCGCAGCGCTGGACCGTGCAACCGCTGCTCGACGAGCGGCTGTTCGTGATCGGCGTGCGCTCGCTGGCCGGCATGCCCGACGGCGAAGGCGTCGCGATGGCCTCGCTGGCCAGTCTGCCGCTGGTGCTGCCCAGCGGCACGCATGGCCTGCGCGCACTGGTGACGAGCTGCTTTCACGAAGCCAGAGCGCAGCCGCGCATCGTCGCCGAGGTCGATGGGCTAGCGGTGCTGATGGACGCGGTACAAGGAGGTCTGGGCGCGACCATCCAGCCCGGCGCGGCGCTGGCCCGCACCCACAGCGACCGGCTCGCCAGCGTGCCGCTGCTCGACGAGCGCGCGGTCCGGCCGAACCTGCTGGTCAGCCTCAACGACGACGAGCTGTCCCCCGCCGCATTGGCCGCGCGCGTGGTGCTGACCGATGTCGCGCGCGCGCTGGTGCGCGAAGGGAAATGGCCGGGAGCGACGCTGCGGGACGGCACGGCCGCTGACGCCCGCGCCGGCTCCTGATGCAAGCGGCCCGGATCGTAATTCAAAAATACTGAATAACTGTTTCGCAAACTGGCCGGCTTTCTCGTTCCTTTGGTCCGTATAGTTCACCCCATCGCAGCACGACACCGAAGCAAGGCGCGCCGCGAAGGATTCAACGAATTTCACCAAATATCACCAAAGGAACCATCATGTCGAACCCGAAGCTCGAAGTCCTGACCCCGGAAAACAGCCAGCTGATCATCATCGACCACCAACCGCAGATGGCCTTCGGCGTGCAGTCGATGGACCGCCAGCTGATGAAGAACAACGTGGTGGGCCTGGCCAAGGCTGCGAAGATCTTCGAGATTCCGACCGTCATCACCACGGTCGAGAGCGAATCGTTCTCGGGCTACACCTATCCCGAACTGCTCGATGTGTTTCCGAACCAGAAGACGCTCGAGCGGACCTCGATGAACTCGTGGGACGACCAGAAGGTGCGCGACGCACTGAAGGCCAACGGCCGCCGCAAGGTGGTGGTGGCGGGACTGTGGACCGAGGTCTGCAACACCACCTTCGCGCTGAGCGCGATGCTCGAAGGCGACTACGAGATCTACATGGTGGCGGACGCATCGGGCGGCACATCGAAGGAAGCGCACGACTACGCGATGCAGCGGATGATCCAGGCCGGCGTGGTGCCGGTGACCTGGCAGCAGGTCGCACTGGAATGGCAGCGCGACTGGGCGCGCCGCGGCACCTACGACGCCGTGATCGGCCTGGCGCAGCAACATTCGGGCGCCTACGGCATGGGCATCGACTACGCCTACACGATGGTCCACAAGGCCGCGCAGCGCACCGCCACGCCGCACGAGTCGATCGCGCCGGTGGCGGCGAACTGAACGTCCGAACGACCGAACGCCTGAACCGACGCGACGCCGCGCCGGCGGCTGGAACAGTCAGAACAGCCCCAGCTGCCGGCTGACCACGTTGTCGAAGGCGTCGCCGACGAAGGGCAGGATCGCGTCGGCGACCGGCTGCAGCTGCCGGGTCAGATAGTGGTCGTAGTCGATCGGGGCCCGGCGCACTTCCAGCGGTTCCGGCCCCGCGATCGTCATCACGTACTGGATCCACGCGCCCTGCCGGTATTGCAGCGGCCGGCCCCGCTCGCGGTTGAAGTCGTCGGCGACGCGCGCCGCGCGCACATGCGGCGGCACGTTGCGCTGGTAGTCGTCCAGCTGCCGGCGCAGGCGCTTGCGATAGACCAGCAGCGCATCGAGCTCGCCGCTCAGCAGCTTCGCGACGTAATCGCGCACATAGTCGGCATACGGCTCGCCCTGGAAGATGCGCCGATACAGCTCCTGCTGGAACGCCTGCGCCAGCGGCGACCAGTCGGTGCGCACCGCCTCCAGGCCCTTGAACACCATCTGCTCGCTGCCGTCCGCGCCGCGCACCAGCCCTGCATAGCGCTTCTTGCTGCCGTCCTCGGCGCCGCGCACGGTCGGCATCAGGAAGCGCCGGTAGTGGGTCTCGTACTGGATCTCCAGCGCGCTGTCGAGGCCGTATGCCGCGCGCAGGTGCTCGCGCCACCAGCCGTTGATGTGCGCGACCAGCTCGCGGCCGATGCGGTCCGCCTCCTCGTCGGCGTGGCGGTGGCCGAGCGCGACGAAGGTCGAATCGGTATCGCCGTAGATCACGGTATAGCCGCGTTCCTCGACCAGCTCGCGCGTCCTGCGCATGATCTCGTGGCCGCGCATCGTGATCGACGAGGCCAGCCGCGCATCGAAGAAGCGGCAGCCGGTCGAGCCGAGCACGCCGTAGAACGCGTTCATGATGATCTTCAGTGCCTGCGACAGCGGCTTGTTGCCGTCGCGCTTGGCGGCATCGCGGCCCTGCCAGATCTCGGCGACGATGGCCGGCAGCGCGTGGCTGACGCGCGAGAAGCGCGCGCCGCGAAAGCCCGGCACCGTGGCGGCCGACTCGTCGCTGTGCATGCCCTCGACCAGCCCGACCGGATCGATCAGGAAGGTACGGATGATCGACGGATACAGGCTCTTGTAGTCGAGCACCAGCACCGAGTCGTACAGCCCGGGGCGCGAGTCCATCACGAAGCCGCCGGGACTGGCCTGCTCCGGCTGGTCGCCCAGGTTCGGCGCGACATAGCCGAGCCGATGCATGCGCGGCAGATACAGATGCGTGAAGGCGGCCACCGAGCCGCCGCTGCGATCGGCCTCCAGGCCCGTGACCGTGGCGCGGTCCAGCAGGAACTGCAGCAGCTCGGCCTTGTGGAAGATGCGCGTGACCAGCTCGCAGTCCTTCAGGTTGTAGCGCGCCAGCGCAGCCTTGTCGGTCGCGAACATGCGGTCGATCGCATCCATGCGGTCGTACGGATCGTCGATGTCCTTGCCCTCGCCCAGCAGCGAACGCGCGACGAACTCCAGGCTGAACGAGGCGAAGCTCCAGGTCGCCGAGCGCATCGCCTCGATGCCGTCGATGATCAGCCGGCCCGGCAGCGCGGCGAAGTAATGGTGCTCGCGCGTGCCGTGCTGCCGCCATTCGAGCGGCGCGCCGCCGCGGCCCAGGCGCAGCGGCACCTTCCACTGCTCGGCATGCTGGCGCAGCACGCGCAGGTCGAACTGGACCAGGTTCCAGCCGATGATCGCGTCAGGGTCATGGCGGTCGAACCAGGCGATCAGCCGGTGCAGCATGTCGGCGGGGCTGTCGCAATATGCGAGGTGGAAATCGACGCGGGGATCTGGCGTGCCGGCATCGCTGCCGGTCGGCGGGCCAAGCATCAGCACCGTGCGGTCGCCGCAGCCTTCCAGCGCGATCGAATAGAGGTCGCCCTGCATGCTGGTCTCGATATCGAGCGACACGCAGCGCAGCCGCGGGCGGTAGCTGGCGGCGGGCTTGATCTGCACGTCGACCAGCGCGCCGTCGGCGTCGGCCCGCCCGGAAAACTGCACCGGCGCGGTGATGAAGCGCTCCATCAGATAGCGCTCTGGCGGACGGATGTCGGCCTCGTAGACGTCGATGCCGGCCTGCCGCAGCGTCTTCTCGATGCGAAGCAGCTGCCGGTAGTGTCGGCAATAGACGCCGGTGACCGGACGCAGGCGGAAGTCCTTCAGCGCCAGCGGCTTGAGCTCGACCTGCGGCTCGCCGCGCAGCAAGGCATCGGCGCGCGGCTGCTGTTCCTCGGGAATGAAGGCGACGCACGGCTGCGGCGGCAGGCGCAGGCGCCGCGGACCGTCATCGGTGACCAACCAGATTTCGATCTCGGTGCCGGCCGGCGTGTCGTGCCAATGGCGGGTCAGGATGAAGCCGTGCTGCGGCGGGACCACGGTGGGGTGTCGGGGAAGGGTCGGAATCTGGACGTCGCCGGCGCATGCGGCCGGGGATCGGCGGCGAGTCTAACATGGGGCTTCGTCGGCCGAGGGACGCTGACCTGCCGCTGACCTGCCGCTCGCCTGCCGCTCGCCTGCCGCTTACCTGCCGACCATCGCGGCCAGCGTCAGGTGCGCCACCACGTGGGCAAAGATCGCCGCCTCGAGGCCGTAGCGCCAGAACAGGAAGCCCGCGATCACACCGAAGGCCGCGTTGGCCGCGGTCAGATGCAGCACGACCGGCCACGTCAGCGCTCCGGCCAGCCCTGCCGCGGCGGGCAGATGCGCGAGGCCGAACACCACCGCGCCGAGCGCGATCGCGATCCAGGCCAGCCCCGCGCCGGGGTTGGCGGCACCGCGTCGGAATACGCGCCACAGCGCCCACACCAGCAGGCTCATCAGCCCCCATCGGACCAGGACTTCCTCGGTCACGCCGCCGTACAGCAGCCGCACGGCCAGCGGCATCGTCGCGCCGTGAATCGGCGCCGCCGCTTGCGGCGCGGTCGCGATCAAACCCCACAGCAATACGCCGGCAAGCAGGCCTCCTATCAAGCCCGGCAAGCACTGCGGACGCAACGCGCCCCACGGCGCCCGGCCCGCCGCCAGCTCGGCCATGGCCGGCGCCCGCAGCCCGGCCTTGCCGGCGAGCCGGGCACCGGCGAAGGCCGCCAGCGCGAGCAACAGCGCGCTCTGCACGCCGCTGGCCAGGCTCACCATCCACATCGGCACGGGAAGGGCCTGGTGCTGCAGCAGCACCGGCACGCCCAGCCAGGCCATGACGATCACGCCTGGAAGGCCGGCACACCAGGTCAGGAGAAAGAGGCGGCGGTTCAGGGTTCGCTGAGCGGTCCGCTCGGGGGTTCGCTTCGTGTCGATCGCGTGGGTCTGCATCATGGTTCGCGGATGGGCTCGTATTCGTAGGCGCCGAGGATGTAGTCGTTGAAGTATCCGCCCTTGGAGTCGGCGTCCATGAAATCGCGGTACACGCTGGCCGGGACGTCGAGATAGTGGTAGAGCTTGCCGCTGACGAACTCGATGCCAAGTACGCGCTTGCGGTAGTCGTAGCCGATGGCGGCCACGACGGACGATTCGACGGGATCGAGGTGCATGGCTGTCGTTCTCATCCGGTGCCGAAGGTAGTGCTCAAGCCAGTGCTCAGGCCAGTGCCGAAGCCAATGACGGAGCCAATGACGGAGCACCAACAAAAAGGGGTTACGTTTGCACGTAACCCCTTTTTACTACAGTGGTGGGCCTCCCGTGAGTCGAACACGGCACCAATGGATTATGAGTCCACTGCTCTAACCAGGCATGAGCTAGAGGCCCCGAAACCGATTCGAACCGCCGCTCTACTTCGGAAACATGCGGCGGTCAATCCAGTTCTATCAGCTGCCTTCCAGGAAGCTCTTCAGCTTGTCGGAGCGGCTCGGGTGGCGCAGCTTGCGCAGTGCCTTGGCCTCGATCTGGCGGATCCGTTCACGGGTGACATCGAACTGCTTGCCGACCTCTTCCAGCGTGTGGTCGGTGCTCATTTCGATGCCGAAGCGCATGCGCAGCACCTTGGCTTCGCGCGGCGTCAGCGAGTCGAGCACGTCCTTGACCACGTCTCGCATCGAGCCGTGCAGCGCGGCCTCGGCGGGCGCCAGCGTGTTGGTGTCCTCGATGAAGTCGCCCAGATGGGAGTCGTCGTCGTCGCCGATCGGCGTTTCCATCGAGATCGGCTCCTTGGCGATCTTCATGATCTTGCGGATCTTGTCCTCGGGCATCTCCATCTTCTCGGCCAGCGTCGCTGGATCCGGCTCGTTGCCGGTTTCCTGCAGGATCTGGCGCGAGATGCGGTTCATCTTGTTGATCGTCTCGATCATGTGCACCGGGATACGGATGGTGCGCGCCTGATCGGCGATCGAACGCGTGATGGCCTGACGGATCCACCAGGTCGCGTAGGTCGAGAACTTGTAGCCGCGGCGATATTCGAACTTGTCCACCGCCTTCATCAGGCCGATGTTGCCTTCCTGGATCAGGTCGAGGAACTGCAGGCCGCGGTTGGTGTACTTCTTGGCGATCGAGATCACCAGACGCAGGTTGGCCTCGGTCATCTCGCGCTTGGCCTCGCGGGCGCGCTTCTCGCCCTCGGACATCTTGCGGTTGACTTCCTTCAGTTCCTTCAGCGGCAGCACCACGCGCGCCTGCAGGTCGATCAGCTTCTGCTGCAGTTCGTGCACGGCCGGCACGTTGCGCTCGACGATCGGGCTATACGGCTTGTTGTCGGCGACGACCGTGTGGATCCAGTCCAGGTTGGTCTCGTTGCCCGGGAACCGGGCCACGAAGTCGGCGCGCGGCATGCCGCACTTGTCGACCACGATGTTCAGGATCGCGCGTTCCAGTTTGCGCACTTCGTCGACCTGGCCACGCAGCGTGTCGCACAGGCGCTCGACGTTGCGGGCGGTGAAGCGGATGCCCATCAGTTCGTTCTGGATCGCTTCCTGCGCCTTGATGTAAGGCTTGGACTTGTAGCCTTCCTTCTCGAAGGCGCGGCGCATCTTGTCGAACTGGTCGGCGATCACGCGGAATTTCTCCAGCGCGGCGACCTTGAGCTCTTCCAGCTGGCGTGCCGAGGCACCGCCGCCGGCGGCGTCGTCGTCCTCGTCCTCGTCGGCTTCCTCGTCGTCCGATTCCAGTTCCTCGTCGTCCGAGGCAGCGGCGGCCGCCGGCGTCACGCCGACTTCCTCGACCGCTTCCTCGGCATTCGGATCGATCAGGCCGTCGACGAACTCGTCGATCTTGATCTCGTCATTGGCGACGCGCTCGGCGTGCGCCAGAATCTCGGAGATCGTGACCGGGCAGGCCGAGATCGCCATCACCATGTCCTTCAGGCCGGCCTCGATCCGCTTGGCGATCTCGATCTCGCCTTCGCGGGTCAGCAGCTCGACGGTACCCATCTCGCGCATGTACATGCGGACCGGGTCGGTGGTGCGGCCGAATTCGGAGTCGACCGTCGACAGCGCGGCTTCGGCCTCTTCCTCGGCCTCTTCCTCGCTGGTGGCCGACGGGGCATTGTCGTTGAGCAGCAGCGTCTCGGCGTCGGGCGCCTGCTCGTAGACGGCGATGCCGATGTCGTTGAGCGTCGCGACCAGCGTGTCGATCGTTTCCGAATCGACCATGTCGTCCGGCAGGTGATCGTTGATCTCGGCGTAGGTCAGGTAGCCGCGCGACTTGCCCAGCTTGATCAGCGCCTTGAGCTTCTGGCGGCGCGCCTCGAGCTCTTCCTCGGTGCCCTGCTGGGCCGAGGCGAACTCCTTGAGCAGCGCCTTTTCCTTGGCCTTGCGGTCCTTGGCCTTCTGCTTCTCGGTCTTCGGAGCGGCCGCCGGCGCGGCGGCACGCGTGTCGTCTTCGTAAAGCTCGTCGTTCACGTCGTCAGTATGGCTGTCGTCTTGCAGCATCTCGGCCTTGGGCTTGCGGCCGCGCTTCTTCGGCTCCGGGGCGGCGGCCGCAGCGGGACGCTGGGATGCTACGGGTGCGGTGGTGGCGGCGCGCGCCTTGGACGCCGCCGCGGTGGCGCCGGACTTGGCGCTGGCGGTCTTGGCGCCGGCGGCTGCCGTTCGCTTGCTCTCGACTTCGGTGTTCTGCTGTTTCGCCACGGGGATACTCTTGCCTTTAACAGGTTCGGATGCGGCACGTTTGCCGCCCGCTGTTGCCGTATGCGCGCTTGCGCTCGCGCTTGCATTGGCGTTCTTGCCGCTCTCGCGTGCCGAAGTCGAGGGCTGTTTCTCGGATGCGCGGGTTCTGGTGGGTGTCGTCGTTGCGGCCGCCTTGGCGGGACGCGCGGACTTGGCTGGCGCAGACCTGGCTTGCGTCGCAGATCGCGCGGCGGGCTTTTCCGCCGCGGTCGCTTGTATCGACGCCTTGCCGCTCCCCGCTCGGGGAGCCTTAGTGGAAACCTTTTCGGTTGCTTTGGCCTTTGCCATTGGCACGCTCACTTTCACCAGAACTGGAGAGAAAGATTTCGCAATCCAAACCGGCTATTGTAGCACGTCGCCACTAGCCGGCCTTCCCGACAGGTGAGGTTTTCACCTGAAAAATCAAGGCTTAAGCCCAAAACCGACGGACTTTGCCTTGTTTATGCTGTCCTTCTGCCACCTGGCCGCATACCTGTTTCCGGTATGGCGGCCGAATTCCGTTTTTCAACCAAGCCGCTTGCGCCGGTGGATCTCCGCGATCAGCCAGCGCATGCGCGTCTTGCCCGCCTCGTCCGCCGTGCCGTTCTCGACCGCCGACTGCAACTGCGCCAACTCGCGCTGCAGCGGCTCGACCAGCAGCTTGGCGATCGCCGCGTCGAACTCCAGCGTCGCCGGCTCCTCGTCGATGTCCTCGCGCAGCACCCCGGCGCGCACATTGGCATAGACGTCGGCGAACGGCGACTGCGCCAGCTGCTCGCTGAAGGCGGCGAAGTTGACCTCGCCCTGCAAGGCGTCGCAGCTGGCGACCAGATGGGCCAGCACCTCGGATCCGCCGGCCTCGGCATCGAGCAGCAGCGCGCGCGCATCGTCGTCGAGCCGCGCCGACAGCGCCGGATAGCGCATCAGCAGCTGCAGCACGCGCTGTTCCAGCCCCGCCGGCGCCTGCCGACGCGCCCGCGCGCGCGGCTGCGCGAAGCGGCCGACGCGCGCGGCATCGCTGCCCAGCCCACACACCGCCTCGATCTCGGCCGGTGTGGTACCGGTGGCCTCGGCCAGCTCGCGCACGATCTGCAGGCGCAGGCCGCCGGGCGGCATCGCCTTGAGCAGCGGCTTGGCCTCGTATTGCGCACGCGCACGTCCTTCCGGTTGCCGCAGATCCTGCTCCTCGGTCACGCACTGCAGCAGGAAGCGCGACAGCGGCATCGCATCGCGCACCTGCGCGGCGAAGGCCTCGGTGCCTTCCTCGCGGACGTAGCTGTCGGGGTCGTGCTCGGCGGGCAGGAACAGGAAGCGGATGGTCTTGTTGTCGGCGACATAGGGCAGGCACGCCTCCAGCGCGCGGCGCGCGGCACGGCGCCCGGCGGCATCGCCGTCGAACGAGAACACCACCGCGTCGGTCTGGCGCAGCAGCTTCTGCACGTGTACGGGCGTGCAGGCGGTGCCCAGCGTGGCGACCGCGTTGGCAAATCCCAGTTGCGCCAGCGCCACCACGTCCATATAGCCTTCGACCACCAGCACATAGCCGGTTTCCCGGATCGCATGCCGCGCCTCGAACAGGCCGTACAGCTCGGTGCCCTTGCTGAACAGCGGCGTTTCGGGCGAATTCAGATACTTCGGCTCGCCCTGCCCCATCACGCGGCCGCCGAAGCCGATCACCTGCCCCTTGGTATTGCGGATCGGGAACATGATGCGGTCGCGAAAGCGGTCGTAGCGGCGCGGCTTGCCGTCGGCGTCGCGCTTCTCACTCTCGATCAGCAGGCCGGCCTCGATCAGCGGGCCCGCGATGGCATCGTCGCGATAGCTGCCGAACACCGGCTCCAGACCCTGCCAGTCGTCCGGAGCGTAGCCCAGGCCGAACTGCGCCGCAATCTCGCCGGTCAGGCCGCGGCCCTTCAGGTACTGGATCGCCGCCGGCGCCCCGCGCAACTGGCGGCGATAGAACTCGCTGGCCCGCGTCATCGCGTCGGACAGCGCCAGCGACTTCGCCTGCTGCTCGGCACGCTGGGCCGGCGGCAGCCGGTCGCGCTCCTCCGGGACGGTCAGGCCCACCGACTGCGCCAGTTCGCGCACCGCATCGGGATAGCTCTGCCCGGAATACTCCATCAGGAAGCCGATGGCCGACCCATGCGCGCCGCAGCCGAAGCAATGGTAGAACTGCTTGGCCGGCGACACTGTGAACGATGGTGACTTCTCGTTATGGAAGGGGCAGAGCCCCATGAAGTTCGCGCCGCCCTTCTTCAGCTGGACATACTTGCCCACCACATCGACGATATCGACGCGGTTCAGCAGGTCCTGAATGAAGGATTGCGGAATCACCCGGTTGGCCGTCCTGACGACGCGGCCGCCGCGAACTTCGGGCGGCCTTGTAGAAATGCAAGCCGGGCGGTGTCTCACCCGGCGAAGAGTGAAATTATTGTAGTGCGTCGATCGCAGCTTGCCAGAAATTTGTGACTATATTGCCACTATGCTGGGCTGCGGCATTGCGATCGCGCCGGCGCTGCGCGCTATTTGCCGGTCAAGGCGGCCTTGACCTGGGCCGACACGGCACTCATATCGGCACGGCCCGCCAGCCGGCCCTTCAACAGGGCCATGACCTTGCCCATGTCCTGCGGACCCGCGGCGCCGCTCTCCGCCACCGCGTTGGCGACTTCGGCTGCCACTTCGGCGTCGGACAGCGCAGCCGGCATGTAGACCTGCAGCACCTCCAGCTCGGCGCTCTCCTTGTCGACCAGGTCGGTGCGGCCAGCCTGCTGGAACTGCGAGATCGAATCCTTGCGCTGCTTGATCAGCTTCTCGACCACCGCCAGCACGGCAGCGTCGTCCAGTTCCGTCCGCTCGTCGACTTCACGCTGCTTGATCGCCGCCAGCAGCAGCCGGATCGTGCCGAGCCGCTCCGACTCGCGCGCCCGCATGGCGGCCTTCATGTCATCGGTGATTCGTTGCTTGAGGGACATGGCAATCTTTCCAGGTGGACTCGTCAGCACAAAACGGCAACGAGCGAGGGCGAACAGGGAGGCGGAGCACCAACACAAAAACCCGCCGGAGCGAGGCCCACAGCGGGTCTGGATGCTGACGCGGAAAGGCGTTCAGCCGATCGACCGGTCGATCAGTACAGCTTCTTCGGCAGCATCTGGCTGCGAATGCGCTTGTAGTGGCGCTTCACCGCCGCCGCCTTCTTGCGCTTCCGCTCTGCCGTCGGCTTTTCATAAAACTCGCGCGCCCGCAGTTCAGTAATCAAACCGTTCTTTTCGATGGTGCGCTTGAAGCGACGCATCGCAACTTCAAACGGCTCGTTTTCTTTGAGGCGAATCGTGGTCATGTGCCAAAAAAGGAGTTAGCGGTTTTACGAAGACTTGGAGTCTAGCACGAAATTCGTCAAGCGTGCCGGTTTACTTCTCCGGTTTACCACCGAGAACCGGCCGCGTCCCGGAAGCCTCGGCGTCGCTCCGGGCGTTCTGCGCGACCGCCTTTCCCGCGGCCACGCCGGACGCCCAGGCCCACTGGAAATTGTAGCCACCGAGCCACCCGGTGACATCGACGACCTCGCCGATGAAGTACAGGTTCGGCACCGAGCGCGCCATCATCGTGCTGGACGACAGCGCGCGCGTATCGACGCCGCCGCGCGTGACCTCGGCCTTGCGATAGCCCTCGGTACCGGAGGGCACCAGCTGCCAGCGGTTCAGCGCCTCGCCCAGCTTGCGCAGCGCCTTGTCCGGCAGATCGTGCGGCAACTTCGCCGCATCGAGTCCGGCGGCGCGGCACCAGGCGTCGGCGAGCCGCGCCGGCATGCGCGCGGCCAGCAGATTGCCCAGATGCTTGCGGGTGCCGTTCTTGGCCTCGAGCAGCCACGCCGCCGCATCCTCGCCCTCGAACAGATCGATCGTGATCGGCGTGCCGGGACGCCAATAGCTCGAGATCTGCAGCACCGCCGGGCCGGACAGCCCGCGGTGCGTCCACAGCAGGTCCTCGCGAAAGGCGCCGGCCTCCTTGCCCTTGCCGGTCGCGATATCGACCTCCCTGGACAACCCGGCCAGCGGTGCAAAGGGCTGCCAGGCAGCGCCATCGAAAGTCAGCGGCACCAGCGCGGGCCGGGTTTCGACCACCGGCAGGCCGAACTGGCGGGCGATCCGGTAGCCGAAATCGGTGGCGCCGATCTTGGGGATCGACAGCCCGCCGGTCGCGACGACCAGGGCGCCCGCCCGCACCGGGCCGTCGGGCGTCAGCAACAAGAAATCGTCCCCTTCGCGCCGGACCTCGGCAACCGTGCAGCCGATGCGCCAGTGCACCTGGCCCGCACCACACTCGGCACGCAGCATCTCGATGACCTGCTCGGCGCTGTCGTTGCAGAACAGCTGGCCGCGATGCTTTTCGTGCCAGTCGATCTGATGGCGCCGCATCAGCGCAAGGAAGTCCTGGGGCGTATAGCGCGCCAGCGCCGAGCGGCAGAAATGCGGGTTGTCGGACAGGTAATTGGCCGGACCGGCGTGCAGATTGGTGAAATTGCAGCGCCCGCCGCCGGAGATGCGGATCTTCTCGGCGAGCCGCGTGGCATGGTCGATCAGCACCACGCGGGCGCCCTGCTGGCCCGCCACCGCGGCACACATCATGCCCGCCGCCCCGGCGCCGAGCACGGCGACGTCGTAACGTCCGGCCCCGGACGATGACGACGACGGCGACGGCCGGCGCGATAATGGGTGCGCCGCGGGCTGCGCTGCTGAGTGCGACTCTGACATGACGATCCTGCTGAAGAATCGGCGATTGTAGCGAAAAGCGCGCCGCGGCCCGCTGTGCTACCCTCGCAGGCTTTGCGCCGCAGCCGCTTGCGCTGGACTTCGGCGCCGCTTCCATCCCGCTCCACACCATGCTCGTTCTCGGCATCGAATCCTCCTGTGACGAAACCGGCCTGGCCCTCTACGACACCGAGGCCGGCCTGCTCGCGCACGCGCTGCACTCGCAGATCGCGATGCATCGCGACTACGGCGGCGTGGTGCCGGAGCTCGCGTCGCGCGACCATATCCGCCGCGTGCTGCCGTTGCTGCAGCAGGTGCTGGACGAAGCCGGACGCCAGCGCGGCGATATCGACGCGATCGCCTTCACGCAGGGCCCGGGACTGGCCGGCGCACTGCTGGTCGGCGCCTCGGTAGCCAACGCGCTGGGATTCGCCCTCGATGTGCCGATGCTCGGCGTCCACCATCTGGAGGGCCATCTGCTGTCGCCGCTGCTGACGCCGAATCCGCCCGCCTTCCCCTTCGTTGCGCTGCTGGTATCGGGCGGCCACACGCAGCTGATGGAAGTGCGCGGCATCGGCGACTACGCGCTGCTCGGCGAGACGCTGGATGACGCGGCGGGCGAGGCCTTCGACAAGACCGCCAAGCTGCTCGGCCTGGGCTATCCGGGCGGGCCGGAAGTGTCTCGGCTGGCCGAGTTCGGCCTGCCGGGCGCGTACGAGCTGCCCCGGCCGATGCTGCATTCGGGCAATCTGGATTTCTCGTTCGCCGGCCTGAAGACCGCCGTGCTGACGCAGGCGCGCAAGCTGGGCAATATCTGCGAGCAGGACCGCGCCAACCTCGCGCGCGCCTTCGTCGACGCGATCGTCGACGTGCTCGCGGCCAAGTCGATGGCGGCGCTGAAGGCGACCGGCCACAAGCGGCTGGTGGTCGCCGGCGGCGTCGGCGCCAACCGGCAACTGCGCGAGCGGCTCGACGAACTGGCGGCCAGGCGCCGCGCGCAGGTCTTCTATCCGGACCTGGCCTTCTGCACCGACAACGGCGCGATGATCGCCTTTGCCGGCGCAATGCGGCTGCAGGCCGCGCCGCAACTGGCGCAGCGCGAGTACGGCTACGGCGTCACGCCGCGCTGGGACCTGGCGGATCTGCGGCTGCCGGCGGCACATTGATCCGCGCGCTGGACACCTGACTACGCGGGACAAAACTACGCGGGACAAAAAAAACGCCACCCATGGGGTGGCGTCGTCGTTCCCGCGCATGCGGTCGTTTGAAATCCCCGGGTCGCCGCGTGCGCGGGGACGACAGGTTCGGCAACTAGCTCAGCCGCTTGTCGCGCTCGATCACCGCATACGCGCTGTGGTTGTGGATCGACTCGAAGTTCTCCGCCTCGAGCACGTAGGCCACGATGCGCTCGTCGGCATTGAGCCGCATCGCGATATCGCGCACCAGGTCCTCGACGAACTTCGGGTTCTCGTAGGCGCGCTCCGTCACGTATTTCTCGTCCGGACGCTTGAGCAAACCCCACAGCTCGCACGAAGCCTCTTCCTCGGCCATCCGCACAAGCGTCTCCACCGGCAGATCGGCGGCCAGCTCGACGCACATCGTGATGTGCGAGCGCTGATTGTGCGCGCCGTACTGCGAGATCTTCTTCGAGCACGGGCACAGGCTGGTGACCGGCACCAGCGCCTTCAGCCAGACCTTGGTGACGCCATCGCGCGCTTCGCCGATCAGCGTGACTTCGTAGTCCATCAGCGAAGCGACGCCGGACACCGGCGCGATCTTGTTGATGAAATACGGGAACGTGACCTCGATGCGGCCGGCCTGCGCTTCGAGCCGCTGCAGCATCTTGCCCACCAACGCGCGGAACGCGGCCAGGTCCAGCGGCTCGCGCTCGTCCTCGAGCAGCGCGACGAAACGCGACATGTGGGTGCCCTTCTGGTCGGCGGGCAGATGCACGTCGAGATTGAAGGTGCCGACGGTCGGATGCACGCCGCCGGGAGTACGCATCGTGAGCGGATAGCGCACGCCGCGCACGCCCACGCGCTGGATCGGGATCTGGCGCGTGTCCAGGCTCGATTGCACATCGGGCATCACGAAGGCCGGATTGATGTCATTCATGACGGATTTCCTCGGTTTCCTTTACGGTCGCGGCATCTTCGCAGTCACCTTGCCGCGCAACGAGTGTGAAACCACGGGCGCGCCGGAAAACACGGCGGCGCCAGCCCGCAGCTGCGAACACGAAAACCAGCGATTCTAAGGGAATTCGGGTGATGCCGCCCGCACCGGGCTTGCAGCCGCCGGTGCGGGGGCGTGCGGACGACCGCTCAGGCGGCCTTGGTCGCCGCCGCGGATGCGGTGGAAGCGGGGGCGGCAGCGGGCGCCGTCAGGCCGAATCGCTCGCGCACCGAGCGTTCGATGCCGGCCGCATCGAGGCCGCATTGCGACAGCAGGAAGGCGGGATCGCCGTGGTCGATGAAGTGGTCGGGCAGACCCAGCTGCAGCACCGGGATCTCGATGCCGGCCGCGGCCAGCGCCTCGAGCACCGCGCTGCCGGCGCCGCCCATCACCACGCCCTCCTCCACCGTGACCAGGTAGTCGTGCTCGCGCGCCAGCGTCTTGACCAGCTCCACGTCGAGCGGCTTGACGAAGCGCATGTTGGCCACCGCGGCGTCGAGCCTGTCGGCCGCCCCCAGCGCGGGATGCAGCATCGAGCCGAAGGCCAGCACGGCGACCCGCTGGCCGGCGCGCGCGCCGCAGCTGCGCCGCATCTCGCCCTTGCCGACCGGCAGCGTCTCCAGCGAGGCCGCCGTGGCCACGCCCGGGCCGGCGCCGCGCGGATAGCGCACCGCGGTCGGGCAGTCCTGCGCGAAGGCCGTGCTCAGCAGCTGGCGGCACTCGTTCTCGTCCGCCGGCGTCATCACCATCATGTTGGGGATGCAGCGCAGGTAGGCAATATCGTAGGCACCCGCGTGCGTCGCGCCATCGGCGCCGACCAGTCCTGCGCGGTCCAGTGCGAACACCACCGGCAGGTTCTGCAGCGCGACGTCGTGGATCAGCTGGTCGTAACCGCGCTGCAGGAACGTCGAGTAGATCGCGACCACGGGCTTCAGGCCCTCGCACGCCATGCCGCCGGCGAAGGTCACCGCATGCTGCTCGGCGATGCCCACGTCGTAGTAGCGGTCCGGGAAACGCTGCTCGAACTCGACCAGCCCCGAGCCTTCGCGCATCGCCGGCGTGATGCCGATCAGCCGCGGATCGGCCGCGGCCTGGTCGCACAGCCATTCGCCGAATACCTGCGTATAGGTCTTGCGCGCCGGCTTGGCGGCCGGGCGGATGCCCTCGGCCGGATTGAACTTGCCCGGGCCGTGATAGAGGATCGGATCGGCCTCGGCCAGCTTGTAGCCCTGGCCCTTCTTGGTGACGACATGCAGGAACTGCGGGCCGGCGCCCTCGAGCGCGCGGCGCCGGATGTTCTGCAGCGTCGGCACCAGCGAATCGAGATCGTGGCCGTCGATCGGCCCGATGTAGTTGAAGCCGAACTCCTCGAACAGCGTCGCCGGCACCACCATGCCCTTGGCATGTTCCTCGAAGCGCTTGGCGAATTCGAGCACCGGCGGCGCGACCGACAGCACGCGCTCGATGCCCTTCTTGGTTGCCGCATAGAACTGGCCGCTGAGCAGGCGCGCCAGATGCCGGTTCAGCGCGCCGACCGGCGGCGAGATCGACATGTCGTTGTCGTTCAGCACCACCACCAGCGGCAGGTCCTTGTAGACGCCGGCGTTGTTCATCGCCTCGAACGCCATGCCGGCGGTCATCGCGCCGTCGCCGATCACCGCGATCGACACGCGCTGCTCGCCCAGCGTGCGGGCGCCCAGCGCCATGCCGAGCGCGGCCGAGATCGAGGTCGACGAGTGCGCGGTGCCGAAGGTGTCGTACTCGCTCTCGCTGCGGCGGGGAAAGCCCGAGATGCCATTCCACTGGCGCAGCGTGTTCATGCGCTCGCGCCGCCCGGTCAGGATCTTGTGCGGATAGCTTTGATGGCCGACGTCCCACACCAGCCGGTCCACCGGGGTGTCGAACACATAGTGCAGCGCGATCGTCAGCTCGACCGTGCCGAGATTCGACGACAGGTGGCCGCCGGTCTGCGAGACCGACTCCAGCACGAAGGCGCGCAGTTCGTCGGCCAGCGTGGTCAGCTGGCGGCGGTCGAGCTTGCGCAGGTCCGCGGGGTCGTCGATGGTATTGAGCAATGCGTAAGTCATGGTATCCGTCCTGCCGCCGGATTCTCCCGTCCGGCTCGTCGTTTTACGGCGATCGGTCGCGCGGCGCGCCGTCAATGCGTGCGCAGCACGATCAGGTCGGCCAGGTCCGCCAGCCTTGCCGCGCGGTCGCCGAATTCCGCCAGCGCCTTGCGGGCGTCGTCGCGCAGCCGGGCGGCCAGCTCGCGGGCCGGTTCCAGGCCCAGCAGCGACACATAGGTCGGCTTGTGCTGCTCGGCGTCCTTGCCGGCGGTCTTGCCCAGTGTGGCGGTATCGGCGGTAACGTCCAGAATATCGTCTACCACCTGGAACGCCAAACCGATCGCGGCGGCGTAGCGGTCCAGCGCCGCCAGTCCTGCCTCGTCGATGCGGCCGCACAGCGCACCCATGCGGATGCTGGCGCGCAGCAATGCGCCGGTCTTCATCCGATGCATCGTCTCGAGCTGATCCAGCGACATCGGCTGCCCGACATGCTGCAGATCGATGGCCTGGCCGCCGGCCATGCCGGCCGACCCCGAGGCGCGCGCCAGCTCGCCGACCAGCCGCAGCCGCGCCGCGGGCTCGAGCGTATCGGTCTCGGCCAGCACGATGAACGCCTGGGTCTGCAGCGCATCGCCGACCAGCAGCGCGGTGGCCTCGTCATAGGCCTTGTGCACGGTCGGCCGGCCACGGCGCAGGTCGTCGTCGTCCATGCACGGCATGTCGTCGTGCACCAGCGAATAGGCGTGGATCATCTCGACCGCGCAGGCCGCCGCATCGCAGGCGCTCGGGTCGGCGCCGCCGACCTCGCCGGCCGCATGGACCAGCAGCGGGCGCACCCGCTTGCCGCCGCCCATCGCCGCGTAGCGCATCGCCTCGTGCAGGCGCGCCGGCAGCCGCTCCGCCGCCGGCAACGCGGCCGCCAGCGCCGCCTCGGTACGGGCGGCGCGGTCCTGCATCCACTGCGCGAAGGCGGTCATTCGGTGTCTGCCTGGCTGGCCGGGTCGGCCAGGGGCTTGAGCGCATCGCCCTCCAGCACCTTGACCTGCTGCTCGATGCGTTCGAGCATCTGCTGGCAATACTTGACCAGTTCGGCACCGCGCCGGTAGGCCGCCAGCGATTCCTCGAGCGGCAGCGCCCCGCTTTCCATGCTGGTGACCAGCGCTTCGAGCTCGGCCATGGCGGCCTCGTACGAGGCCGGCGGCGCGCTGGCGGGAAGCTGGTCGCCGTCGCCGGCCGGCACGGTGGTTGTCTTTGGCATATGGGGTTTCGATCCAGAAACCGCGATTTTACGGCAAATCGCCCGGCCCAAGCCCGAACCGATGGAGGGGTCGGCGCGGCGGGGTCGGCACACCGGGCCGCACTCGCTCCGCATGAGGATAAAACGCCACTTTATAGCCGACCAATGTTTGCGGTCGCGCCAAAAAGGCAAAAAAATCAGGCCCTTATCCCCCGGCTGGGGTACAATCCCCGGTTCGTCAGCGGAAACCGGGGCACCATGCCCGCGGGCCACGGTCTGACCGTCTTTCCCATATCGATTTCAATTTCGATGGTTGGGTTGTTCACTGCTTTCGCCTGTTTATTAGGGAGTGGGGATAATGTCCAATCTCAGCACCGCGCTGAAGCTGGCGCCGGCTGATACACAGCTGCCCGTCCGTGCGTACTTCGACGAGGCCTTGCATCAACAGGAACTGGATCTGCTGTTCAAGAAGGGCCCCGCCTATGTCGGCCATGAGCTGATGGTGCCCGAAGTCGGCGACTACCATACGCTCGCCGCCGAGGAAGAGGGCCGCATGCTGGTGCGCAACCCGGAGGGCATCGAACTGATGTCCAACGTCTGCCGCCATCGTCAGGCCATCATGCTGAACGGCCGCGGCAACGCCTCCAATATCGTCTGCCCGCTGCACCGCTGGACCTACGATCTGAAGGGCGAGCTGCTCGGCGCCCCGCATTTCGCCCAGCAGCCCTGCCTGCACCTGAAACGTTCGCCGCTGCAGAACTGGAACGGCCTGCTGTTCGAGGGCGAGCGCGACGTGCGCGCCGATCTCGCGCGCCTGGGCGTCTCGCAGGACCTGAACTTCGACGGCTACATGCTGGACCACGTCGAGGTACACGACTGCGACTACAACTGGAAGACCTTCATCGAGGTCTACCTCGAGGACTACCACGTCGTGCCCTTCCACCCGGGCCTGGGCAGCTTCGTGTCCTGCGACGACCTGAAGTGGGAGTTCGGCGAACAGTACAGCGTGCAGACCGTGGGCCTGCACGCCGGCCTGAAGCGGCCCGGCAGCGCGACCTACCAGAAGTGGCACGACGCCGTGCTGCGCTTCAACAACGGCGAGCTGCCCAAGCATGGCGCGATCTGGCTGACCTACTACCCGAACGTGATGGTCGAGTGGTACCCGAACGTGCTGGTCATCTCGACGCTGCACCCGATGGGCCCGCGCAAGACCCGCAACGTCGTGGAGTTCTACTACCCCGAGGAAATCGTGCTGTTCGAGCGCGAGTTCGTCGAGGCCGAGCGGGCCGCCTATATGGAAACCTGCATCGAGGACGACGAGATCGCCGAGCGCATGGATGCCGGCCGCCTGGCGCTGATGAAGCGCGGCGAGAACGAGGTCGGCCCGTACCAGTCGCCGATGGAAGACGGCATGCAGCACTTCCACGAGTGGTATCGGCGCGCGATGGGGTCGGTGGCCTGAACGACCGGCGGGCTGTCCTGCCGCCGTGCCTGAATGAAGACGGACCGCCGCGGCGGTCCGTTTTTCATTGCCGCCGCCCGGGCGCCACCGCTTCGCACGCCGCCTTGCAAGCTGTTGGGCGATGACCGCCCATCGGGCTTTGGTGCATTGCATCAGCACTGCTACAATCGGCTCGCCAAGCGGCTGTCACCTCACTTGCCGCCCGGCACGCTGCCGCGCCCGACTGGCGCGGCGCCGCGGATACCGACTTCCCCGCCGTTCTCGCCTTCCCTCGCCATGCAATCGCTCTGGATGCTGTTCGCCGCCTTCTCGTTCTCGTTGATGGGGGTGGGCGTCAAGCTGGCTTCCGAGATGTACACCACCGGCGAGATCGTGTTCTACCGCAGCCTGATCAGCATGCTGATCATCTGGGCGATCCTCGCCTCCGGCGGCACCTCGGTGCGTACGCCGCATATGACCACACATATCAAGCGCAGCCTGTTCGGCGTGACCGCGCTGATGCTGTGGTTCACGTCGATCAGCCTGCTGCCGCTGGCCACGGCGATGACGCTGAACTACATGTCGCCGGTCTGGATCGCGCTGATCGTCGGCGCCGGCGCGGCGCTGGCCGGCACCGCCGGCGGCGCGGACCGCAAGCTGATCGGCGCGATCGTGATGTCGTTCGCCGGCGTCATCTGCCTGCTGCAGCCGTCGGTCGGCAAGGATCAGCTGACCGGCGGCCTGGTCGGGCTGATCTCGGGCATGTTCACCGCGCTGGCCTATGTCGAGGTCAGGCAGCTGGGCCAGCTGGGCGAGCCCGAGGGCCGCATCGTGTTCTATTTCTCGCTGGTCGGCACGCTGGCCGGAGTGGTCTGGATGATGTTCTCGGGCGTCAGCAGCCATACCTGGCAAGGCGCCGGCCTGCTGCTGGGGATCGGCATCCTGGCCACCCTCGGCCAGACCGCGATGACGCGCGCCTACAAGCGCGGCAACACGCTGCTGACCGCCAACCTGCAATACGCCGGCATCGTGTTCTCGAGCCTGTGGGGCATGATCATCTGGAACGATGCGCTGAACTGGCTGTCGTGGCTCGGCATGGGCCTGATCATCGCCAGCGGCATCGCCACCACGCTGACCCGCGCGCGCGAAAGCACCAGCCAGCCGACGGCGGCGACGCCGGTCAAGTCGGCCGAGGCGGAGGTCCACCCCGAGGTGTAGGCCCCAGGGCCCTGGAACTCCCCTCTCCCGCAAGCGGGAAAGGGGGAACACCAGGCCGGCACCGGCGGCACGGCGCGCCACCAGAACCCGCCCCGCGTCAGCCTCGCTCCGATGGCGGCAGGCGCCACTTTCGGCGATCATCGAGATTCCTCGACGATCCGTCGCCACTAGACAGGTTTTACGATGCCCCAAGCCGTTTGGACCACGCTGATCTCGTGCCCCGACCTGCATGCGCTGCGCCAGGACACGGGCCGGCACAGCGTGCTGATCGATTGCTCCTTCGACCTGGCCGATCCGGCCGCCGGCCGCGCGGCCTACCATCAGAGCCATCTGCCCGGCGCCTTCTACCTGCATCTGGACAACGAGCTGTCGGGCGAGAAGACCGGCCGCAACGGCCGTCATCCGCTGCCCGATCCCGACGCGCTGACCGCGCGCCTGCGCGCGCTGGGCGTCAACGACGACAGCCAGGTGGTGGTCTACGACGCGCAGGGCGGCATGTATGCGGCCCGTGCCTGGTGGCTGCTGCGCTGGATCGGCCACGAAGCGGTGGCCGTGCTCGACGGCGGCAAGCAGGCGTGGATCGCCGCCGGCCTGCCGCTGGAGAGCGGCACCACGCCGGAGCCCGAAGCCCATGCCGGCGGCAACCTGACCCGGCGCCCTTCGCTGGTCGGCACCGTCGACGCGGATACGCTGATGGCCAATCTGCAGTCGCCGTCGCGGCTGGTCGTCGATGCCCGCGCGCCGGATCGCTTCCGCGGCGAGAACGAAACGCTGGACCCGGTCGGCGGCCATATTCCCGGCGCGGTCAACCGCTGCTTCAAGGACAATCTGCAGCCCGACGGCCGCTTCAAGCCTGCCGCGGCGCTGCGCGGCGAATTCGGCGGCGTGCTGGGTGCGACGCCGGCCGAGCGCGCGGTGATGCAGTGCGGCTCCGGTGTCACCGCCTGCCACAACCTGCTGGCGCTGGAAGTCGCGGGACTCTCGGGCGCGGCGCTTTATCCCGGCTCGTGGAGCGAGTGGTGCGCCGATCCGGCGCGGCCGGTCGCGACCGGGGACCGGTAGACCGCAGGCGGCAGGCCGCCGCTGGCGCAATCAGCCGCCCGCGTGGCGCCGCGGCCGGTTCCACTCAATGGTCGGCGTGCGCATGCGCATGGCCGGCCCCGCCATGGCCGGCCTCGCCGTGGCCGTGGTGATCGTGGACGCCGTCGGTCACCCAGACGATCGCCGCGATGCCGGCGGCCACCAGCACCACCTGCACGATCGACTCGCGCCAGCGCGGCTTGCGCTGCATCTGCGGCATCAGGTCGCTGACCGCGATATAGAGGAAGCTGCTGGCGGCGATCACCAGCACATACGGTACCCAGCCGCTCATCTCGTCGAGCAGGAAGTACCCCACCAGACCGCCGGCCACCGCGGCCAGGCTCGACAGCAGATTGAAGGCAAACGCGCGCGCCTTCGAGAATCCGGCGTTGAGCAGCACGATGAAGTCGCCCACTTCCTGCGGGATCTCGTGCGCGGCGATCGCCAGCGCGGTGACGATGCCGATCTTGGGATCGGCCAGGAACGCCGCGGCGATCACGATGCCGTCGGCGAAATTATGGAAGGTGTCGCCGACCAGGATCGTCAGGCCGCTGCGGCCGGCCTCCTCGCGATCATGCCCGTGATGGTGATGATGGCCGTCGCCCTCGTGGTGGTGCGAATGGCGCAGCAGCGAGATCTTCTCCAGCAGGAAGAAGCCGAGCAGGCCCGCCAGCAGCGTGCCGAACAGCGCGCGCGGGTCGGCGCCCGAGGCGAACGCCTCCGGCAGCGAGTGCAGCAAGGCGGTCGCCAGCAGCACGCCGACCGAAAAACTGACCATGCGCTCCACCGCGCGCGACGCCGCGGTCAGCGACAGCAAGGCGGCACCGAGAATGCTGCCCACGCCGGAAATCGTGGTGGCCAGCAGGATCAAGACGAGCGTGGAAAAGATGATGGGCTCCCGGAGGGTTCGCCCCTGCCTGTGTCGTCGCCGGCCACGCGGCCAGGCCGCATCCGTCCGTATAAACGCAACACTGTTGCAAGAGGCGCAAAGCCCGCATTGTACGGAGGTCGGGGGATTTTGCAATGGGCCTGCGGCACGCTGGCAGTTCGTCGCCTCGCTATTGCTGTGCACCCCCCGCTGTGCCGGTCAAGCGCTGGGCCGCTTTCAAGTACTTGTCGAGTATCGACAGCAGGGCTGTTGCCTGACTCGCCGAAATGGGAGGAAAGGGAGAGGTATAGCTGGTGCCATTGCGCCGCATGTGGGCGTTGACCACGAAAGCGAATTCAGCGTTGGTCATTCCCAGGTCCGCACAGACGCGCTGAATCGCCATATTGCGACCGGCATCGCGAATCCGTACCTCGTGGAATTCCAGCACTGCCTGGACTACCTGGAAAAACCCTTCGTATGCGATGGAAAAGACCGGCATGGGCGCTTCGTCGGCATCCAGTTGCCGGCCGGCAGCCAAATAAGCACGTGCATTGGCCAAATAGGCCTCGAGCGCGCCCGGCGTTCGCGGTTGTTCGGCAAAGCAGTTGAGACGAATCAGATTTTGATATTCATGTGGCCGGGACATCAGGGAGCACCCTCACGATCGAACCGGCGGCAATTCGCGCAACGACGGGGTCCTTGCTCACGAGATCCGCCCATTCGGCAGGAGAGTACGCATTCAGATGTACAGGGCGACCAAGTTCCACCTCGATTTTCAGCATTGCGTCCATTAGCGCCATCATCGGCGCCGTCCCAATCACCATCAGATCGATATCGCTGCGATGGCTGTCCTCTTGCCGCGCTACGGAGCCAAAGAGGAAGGCTTCCGCGATTTCGCCGGCTAACGGCCGCAAGGCAGCCCGTATCGGTTCGACCAGGCCAAACGACTTGCTGCAGATGCTCTGCAGCTCGGGATAGAGCGCAAACGCGGTATTGGCGCGAATGACCCGTTGGTTGCCGCGTCTTGGCTGCTCCGACAGCACGCCGGCATCGATCAGCCGCTGGACGTGGCGCTGGCTGTTGCCGCGCCCTCCTCCGGCATGCTCGATCAGTTCACTGAGTGTGAAAGTGCGTGTCGGCTCGCCGTACACACGTGCCAACACCCGCTGAACCGCGGGTGCGAACATGAAATCGGCCAGTCCCACTATATCCCCAATTTAGGTACGATCGTACCCATTATAGGGATTCGCGAGCGAAGCGTCGCGCCGAAGGCGAGATGCCTGGCCTATGCGCTACGCCACCCCATGCTCCTTGAACCAGGCCAGGCACTTCTGCCATCCGTCCTTCGCGTCCGCCTCGCGATAGCTCGGGCGGTAGTCGGCATGGAAGGCGTGGCCGGACTCGGGATAGACGATGAACTGCGAGGCGCGGGCGGCCGGATTGTTGGCCGCCGCCAGCGCCGTCTTCATCTTGTGGACGGCTTCGAGCGGGATGCCGGTGTCCTTGCCGCCGTACAGGCCAAGCACAGGCGCCTTCAGCTGCGCGGCGATATCGAGCGGATGGCGGGGCTGCAGCGGCGTGGTGTCGCCGCTGAGCCGGCCGTACCAGGCGACGCCCGCCTTCAGCTGCGTGCTGTGCGCGGCGTAGAGCCAGACGATGCGCCCGCCCCAGCAGAAGCCGGTGATGCCGAGCTTGCCGACATTGCCGCCATTGGCGCCGGCCCATGCGACCGCCGCATCGAGGTCGCCCAGCACCTCGCTGTCCGGCGTCTTGGCGATGATCTCGCGCTGCAGTTCCTGGATCGTGCCGAAGCTGGTCGGATCGCCCTGGCGCGCGAACAGCTCCGGCGCGACCGCCAGATAGCCCTGCTTGGCCAGGCGCCGGCAGGTGTCGGCGATGTACTCGTGCACGCCGAAGATCTCGCTGATCACCAGCACCACCGGCAGATCGCGCTTGCCTTGCGGCATCGCGCGGTAGATCGGCATCTTGAAGTCGCCGGACGGGATCGTGACTTCGCCCGCCGTCAGCCCTTCGAA
This sequence comes from Cupriavidus gilardii, assembly GCF_008801915.1. Classification (GTDB taxonomy): domain Bacteria; phylum Pseudomonadota; class Gammaproteobacteria; order Burkholderiales; family Burkholderiaceae; genus Cupriavidus; species Cupriavidus gilardii. Next base: position 43,195 of record NZ_VZOV01000006.1, on the reverse strand, counting down.
ATCGGTCTTGATCGCCTGCGCGGTGACCGGCAGCGCAGCGGCGGCGAAGGCAGAGCCGAGGGCGGTCTTGACGAAGCTGCGCCGGTCGAACGTCTGGCCGGGTACGAGGCTTTCCACTTCGGGCTTGAGCATGCGGGTCTCCTGATGTTGGCGAACGGACGGACGCTGCGCCAGCGGACGAGCCGGAGCATCAGGAAGGCGATTCTAAGCAAACATGGTGTCCAGCGCACGCTGCAGGGCGGCGGCCCGCGGGAGCCGCGCCGTCGCCTCGCTGTGCCTTGTCGCGCCTTGTCGCGCCTTGTCGCCCTGCCGCACCCCGCCGCACCTTGGCCAAGCGGCGGCGAATCGCTCAGTGCAGCTTCACGCGCGGATGGGTCTTGCTGCGCAGCCAGTGGGCCACCGTATCGAGCGCCATGCGCACGGCGCCATGCAGCGCCATCACATGCATCCGATACAGCGAGGTGTACATCAGCCGCGCCATCAGCCCCTCGATGAACATCGAGCCGCCGATCAGCCCGCCCATCAGATTGCCGACCGCGGTAAAGCGGCCCAGCGACACCAGCGAGCCGAGATCCTTGAACTGGAATTCCGGCAATGGCCGCCCTTCCAGCCGCGCGCGCAGCGCGTCGTACAGGAAGCTGGCCTGCTGGTGCGCGGCCTGCGCGCGCGGCGGCACCGTGGTCTGCTTGGCGGGCCACGGGCAGCTGGCGCAATCGCCGAACGCAAAGATGTCCGGGTCGCCCTCGCTCTGCAGCGTCTGCTTGACGACGATCTGGCCCTGCCGGCTCAACGGCAGGTCGAGCGTCTTCAGCACCGGCGGCGCCGTGATGCCCGCCGCCCAGACCGTCAGCTCGGCGGGGATCCGCTTGCCGCTGGCCGTCAGTACCGCATCGGGCGCGATCTCGGTGACACGCTCGCCGACCAGCATGCGCACGTCCAGCTTGCCCAGCAGCTCGGCGGTTTCCTTCGACACCCGCTCGGACAGCGCCGGCAGGATGCGCGGGCCGCCCTCTATCAGCGTGATATGGATGTCGCGGCGCGGGTCCAGACGATGCAGCCCGTAGGCGTTCAGCACCTGCGCGGTATTGCGCAGCTCGGCGGACAGCTCGACCCCGGTCGCGCCGGCGCCAACGATCACGACATCGACGTCGGGGCGTCCATCGCCATCGTCGTCGTCCCGCGCCAGCCCGTTCTGGGCCCGCACGCAGGCGGAAATCAGCCGGCGGCGGAAGCGCTCCGCCTGCTCGACGGTATCGAGCGCGATCGCATGCTCGGCCGCGCCCGGCGTGCCGAAGAAATGCGTGATCGATCCGATGGCCAGCACCAGCGTGTCATACGGAATCTCGCGCGCGGGCAGCAGTTCGATGCCGTCCTGATCGACGCAGGCGGCCACCGAGATAGTCTTGCGCGCGCGATCCAGGCCCGTCAGTTCGCCCTGCTGGAACTCGAAATGGTGCCAGAGCGCCTGCGCGGCATATTCGAGCTGGTGGGTGTTCTGATCCATGCTGCCGGCGGCGACCTCGTGCAGCAGCGGCTTCCAGATGTGCGTGGGCGAACGGTCCACCAGCGTGACATGGGCGGCGCCGCGCTTGCCCAGCTTGTCGCCGAGACGCGTTACCAGTTCCAGCCCACCTGCTCCACCGCCGACTACGACAATCCGATGCGCGCTTGTTTGCATGTTCTATCCGTTCTGGATGGTCGGACCGCCGGCTCGCCGGCGGGTACTGCCGCTTGCATTCTTCTGCGTCAGTTTGCTGCAATGCAGCAAACTTGGCAAGACGGGGCCGGGGTGAGGCCCCTTTCGCTCAGTGCGCTTCTTCCCAGTTCGCGCCGACACCGGTCTCGGCGACCAGCGGCACGCGCAGCTCGGCCACGCCGCACATCAGTTCCGGCAGGCGCGTGCGCACCAGCTCCAGTTCGGCGGTCGGCACCTCCAGCACCAGTTCGTCGTGCACCTGCATGATCTGGCGCGTGCCGAGCGACTCGCGTTCGATCCAGTCCTGCACGGCGATCATCGACAGCTTGATCAGGTCGGCCGCCGTGCCCTGCATCGGCGCGTTGATCGCCGCGCGCTCGGCGGCCTGGCGGCGCGGGCCGTTGCCGCCGTTGATGTCCGGCAGCCACAGGCGGCGGCCGAACACGGTCTCGACATAGCCCTGCTCGCGCGCCGTCTGCCGGGTTTCTTCCATGTAGCGCGCCACGCCCGGATAGCGCATGAAATAGCGGTCGATATAGTGCTTGGCCGCCTCGCGTTCGATGCCGAGATTGCTCGCCAGTCCGAACGCGCTCATGCCGTAGATCAGGCCGAAGTTGATGACCTTGGCATAGCGGCGCTGCTCGCTGCTGACCGCATCGGCCGCCACGCCGAAGATCTCGGCCGCGGTGGCGCGGTGGATGTCGTCGCCGCGCGCGAAGGCGCCGAGCAGGTTCTCGTCGCCCGAGATATGGGCCATGATGCGCAGCTCGATCTGCGAATAGTCGGCCGACACGATCGCATGGTCCGGCGACGCGATGAAGGCCTCGCGAATGCGCCTGCCCTCTTCGGTACGCACCGGGATGTTCTGCAGGTTCGGCTCGGTCGATGCCAGACGGCCGGTCACCGCGGTGGCCTGGCCGTAGCTGGTATGCACGCGGCCGGTGGCCGGATTGACCATGCGCGGCAGCTTGTCGGTGTAGGTCGACTTCAGCTTGGACAGCGCGCGATAGTCGAGCAGCAGCCGCGGCAGCGGATAGTCCTCGGCCAGCTTCTGCAGCACCTCTTCGTCGGTCGACGGTGCGCCGCTGCTGGTCTTCTTGACGACCGGCAGCTGCATCCGCCCGAACAGGATCTCGCCGATCTGCTTCGGCGAGCCCAGATTGAACGGCTGGCCGGCGGCCTCGTAGGCGCGCTGCTCCAGTTCCATCATGCGCTGACCCAATTCGGCGCTCTGCGCGGCGAGGCGCGGCGCGTCGATCAGCACGCCGTTGCGCTCGATCTTCTGCAGCACCACCGACACCGGCATCTCGATGCGCTCGTAGACGTAGCGCAGGCCGTCGGCCGCCTCCAGCTGCGGATACATCTTGCGATGCAGGCGCAGCGTCACGTCGGCGTCCTCGGCCGCGTACTCGGTCGCGCGCGCCAGATCGATCTGGTCGAAGCACAGCTGGTTGACGCCCTTGCCGCAGACCTCTTCGTAGGTCAGCGTCTTCAGGTTCAGCAGCCGTTCGGCGAGGCTGTCCATGCCGTGATTGCGGTGCGAGGCCAGCACGTAGCTCTGCAGCATCGTGTCATGGCGAATGCCGCGCAGCGCGATGCCGTGGTTGGCGAACACATGGACGTCGTACTTCAGATGCTGGCCGACCTTGTAGCGCGCCGGATCTTCCAGCCACGCGCGCAGCCGCGCCAGCACGACGTCGCGCGGCAGCTGGCCGCGGCCTTCCATGCCGGCCACGTCGGGCCCCTGGTGCGCGACCGGGATATAGCAGGCGATGCCGGGCTCGACCGACAGCGAGATGCCGACCAGCTGCGCCTGCATCGGATCGATCGACGTGGTCTCGGTATCGATGCAGGTCAGCTCGGCGCGTTCGATGCGGCGCGCCCATTCCTCGAGCGCCGATTCGGTGACCACGGTCTCGTAGCGGATCTCGGCTGGCGGCGCTTCGGCCGGCGCCGCGTCGCCCGCTGCCGCGCCGGGCCCATCGAACAGGCTGCCCTGGCCCGCACCGTTGCGCGAGGCCGCGGCGGCGGCCTGCGCGCGCGCGTCGGGCAGCTTTTCGCCGGTCAGCTCGCGCAGCCACGTCTTGAAGCCGTAGCGCGAGAAGAACGCAACCAGCTTCTCCTTGTCCTCGCCCATGTCGCGCAGCGCATGGAAATCGGGGATCGGCTCGGACAGGTCGCAGTCGATCTTCACCGTCACCAGCTCGCGCGCACGCGGCAGCCACTCGAGCGTATTGCGCAGGTTCTCGCCGACCACGCCCTTGATCTTGTCCGCGTTGGCGATGATGCCGTCGAGCGTGCCGTATTCGGTCAGCCATTTGACCGCGGTCTTCGGGCCGACCTTGGGCACGCCCGGCACGTTGTCGACCGCATCGCCGATCAGCGACAGATAGTCGACGATGCGCTCGGGCGGCACGCCGAACTTGGCCAGCACGCCGGCAGGATCGAGGATTTCGCCGCTCATCGTATTGACCAGCGTGACGCTGTCGTTCACCAGCTGCGCCAGGTCCTTGTCGCCGGTCGACACCACGGTGCGGATGCCTTCGGCGGTGGCCTGGCAGGCCAGCGAGCCGATCACGTCGTCGGCCTCGACACCATCGACGACGACGATCGGCCAGCCCAGCGCGCGCACTGCCTCGTGGATCGGCTCGATCTGCCTGGCGAGATCGTCGGGCATCGAGGGGCGATGTTCCTTGTATGCGGGGTACAGCGCATCGCGGAAGGTCTTGCCCTTGGCGTCGAACACGCAGGCGCTATACTCTGCCGGGTAATCGTTGCGCAGCTTGCGCAGCATGTTGATCATGCCGTAGATGGCCCCCGTGGGCAGGCCTTCGCCGTTGCGCAGATCCGGCAGCGCGTGATAAGCGCGATACAGATAGCTCGACCCATCGACGAGCAGCAGTGTTTTAGGACTATCCGACATTCCCATGGACTCGAAATTGACTGGTGCCGCGGCAAGCGGTGATTCCACCGCCCCCGACCACGCCAACGGTGTGGCCGGCAGCCGCAGCAACCCCGTGACCGCGGCGGTCCGTGCCAACGAAGGCAAGATCACCACGGCTGCGGATATGGATGTGAACGTTACCGTCGGCCCCGCCGACGATGGCCCGGGCGATACCGCCTCGCCCGCCGATGCACCGGCGTCCGCCAAGGCGGCGCGGTCCAACCCGCGCAAGATGATTCCCAGCCTGCGTGCGCTGGCCGACGAAGACCGCGCGACCGCCAAGAAAGCGCGCGCCTCGTGGCAAATGTTCACGATTATGGCAGAGTTCATCGAGGCGACCGAGTACCTGTCCGAGGTCCGGCCGGCCGTCTCGATCTACGGCAGCGCGCGGCTGCGCGAGGATTCCCCGTACTACCAGCAGACCATCGACATCGCCCGGCTGTTCTCCGACGCGGGCTTCGCCGTGATCTCCGGCGGCGGCCCCGGCATCATGGAGGCGGCCAACAAGGGCGCGCACGCGGGCAAGTCGGCGAGCGTCGGCCTCAATATCGAGCTGCCGCACGAACAGCAGGGCAATCCGTACCAGGACATCGCCATGCGCTTCCGCCATTTCTTCACGCGCAAGGTGACCTTCGTCAAGAACTCGGACGCCTTCATCGTGATGCCGGGCGGCTTCGGCACGCTCGACGAACTGGCCGAGGTGCTGACGCTGGTGCAGACCGGCAAGTCGCGCGCGGTACCGGTGGTGATGGTCGGCAGCCGCTTCTGGAAGGGCCTGCTCGACTGGTTCCGCTTCACGCTGCTGCCGATGGGCCTGATCGCCGAGCACGACCTCGATCTGATGCAGATCGTCGACGAGCCGCACGAGGTGCTGGAAGCCGTCTACGACTACTACGAGCGCCGCGGCGGCGATACGCCGATCCCGCCGAAGGAAGAGATGTTCTACCTGTGAGTGGCGCCGGCGGGCCGCCGCCCGCTTGTTCCGAGTGCCCGAACCGCCTCGCCACGGGCCCGCGGGCGGCAGGAATTGCTAGAATGCAAGCCTGATGCCCGAGTCGCGCCCGGCCCCGCCGCGCGCGGCGCCCATTCGGATGCGCCGGCACGCCGCGCGCATCGCACAGGAGCCCGAGATGACCTCCCATTCCTTTCCGGCCGCCAGCGCGGACGAGCCGGAGCCCCTGCCCGGGGTTGCGCGACGCGGCCTGACGCTGGCCGCGACGGTGCTCGCGCTGATCGCCGCGCCGGCCGCGCTGGCACAGCAGTCCGCACAGCAGGCCGCCGACGACAACGGCGCGCTGACCCAGCAGGAACTGAACGAGATCAACAACCAGCCCATCGCGCCGTCGGCGAAGACCCAGCTCAATCATCCGCGCGAGCCGAGCTTCCAGCTGAACGAGGCCGATGGCACGCAGGTGCGCGAATACCGCGACCGCCGCGGCCAGCAGGTCGATATCGAAGTGAGGTCCGGCGCGGGCACGCAGTACCAGATGAGCCGTCCCGAGGACAGCTCGCCGCGCATCCGCGAACGGGAAGTCAATCGCGTGCCTTCGGTGCGCGTGCTGCAGTTCTGAGCCTGCCGCGGACGGGGCCGCCCCGTCCGCGCGCGCCATCCGACGTTTCACCGCTCCCGGCCCGGGGGTTCGCTTCCGGGCCGCGCCGGACGCCGCTGCCCGCGGCGCCACGGCATGCCGCGGGCCCTGCCCGCCGGCGCCATCCGGCTTTACATCCGGTTCCAACCAGACAAGACAGTATGGCTGTATTCACCACGGTCTCGCACGACGAGATCGCGCAATGGCTGCTCGACTACGACCTCGGTTCGCTGCGCGCGCTGCGCGGCATTCCCTCGGGCATCGAGAACAGCAATTTCTTCGTGACGATGGAGCGGGACGGCCAGACGCGCGACTACGTGCTGACCATCTTCGAGCGCCTGCATTTCGAACAGCTGCCGTATTACCTGCACCTGATGGCGCATCTGGCCAAGCGCGGCATCCGCGTGCCGGCGCCGATGCCGGGCAAGGACGGCGAGATCCTGCGCACGCTCAAGGGCAAGCCCGCCACCATCGTCACGCGGCTGCCGGGCAGCTCGCAGCTGTCGCCGAACGCGCAGCAATGCGCCGAGGTCGGCGACATGCTGGCGCGCATGCACCTGGCAGGCCGCGGCTATCCGCGCCAGCAGCCGAACCTGCGCAGCCTCGCGTGGTGGCGCGAGACCGAGGGCGAGATCCTGCCGTTCCTGGACGACAGCCAGCGCGCGCTGCTGCAGGACGAGCTCGCGTTCCAGAGCGCGTTCTTCGGCGGCGCCGACTATGCCGCGCTGCCGGGCGGCCCCTGCCATTGCGACCTGTTCCGCGACAACGTGCTGTTCGAGGATGCCGGCAACGGCCAGTCGAGGCTGGGCGGCTTCTTCGATTTCTACTTCGCCGGCGACGACAAATGGCTGTTCGATCTGGCCGTGACCGTCAACGACTGGTGCATCGACCTGGCCAGCGGCGAACTGGACGCGCCGCGCGCGACGGCGCTGCTGCGGGCTTATCATGCGGTCAGACCGCTGGACGCGGTCGAGGCCGCGCACTGGCAGCACATGCTGCGCGCCGGCGCGCTGCGCTTCTGGGTCTCGCGGCTGTGGGACTACCATCTGCCGCGCGAGGCCGACATGCTGCAGCCGCACGACCCGACCCACTTCGAACGCATCCTGCGCCGGCGCATCGCCGCCACCGCGCTTCCCTGGACCTGACGGGCGCCGCCGCCGGCAGCCCCGCTTGTCGCACCTGATCGCCGCACTGATTCGGACCCGATTCGTCATGCAACTACTGGAAGTCCCCGCCAAGGAAGGCTACGTCTGGTTCCGCCAGGGTCTGTGGCTGTTCCGCAAGAACCCGCTGACCTTCCTGATGCTGCTGTTCATTTATCTGATCGCCGCGCAGATCGCGATCTTCATTCCGCTGATCGGCATCGTCGCGCTGCTGGTGCTGACGCCGGGCCTGTCGGTCGGCATCATGACCGCGTGCCGCGAGGTGATCCAGAACCGCAAGGTGATGCCCACCGTGCTGCTGGCCGGCTTTCGCAGCAACGGCAAGCAGGCCGCGCGCCATCTGCTGATCCTGGGCGGCATCTATGCGGGGCTGGTGTTCGTGCTCAGCCTGATCGCCGGCACGCTGGTCGACATGCGCGCGCTGCTGCCGGTGCTGCTCAAGGAAGAGCCGCCGACCGAGGAGGCGATCCGCCAGCTGTATTACGCGCTGCTGATCGGCGCGGCGCTGTACACCCCGATCGCGATGTTGTTCTGGTTCGCGCCGCTGCTGGCCGCCTGGCACAACGTACCGCCGGTCAAGGCGCTGTTCTTCAGCTGGACCGCCTGCTGGCGCAATCGCGGGGCTTTCTTCACCTATGCGCTGCTGTTCGCGCTGCTGCTGGTGGCGGTGCCCTTCTTCCTCGAAGCGATCTTCAGCGCGTTCGGCGCCGAAGGCGTGCTGTCCTTCCTGGTCACGCCCTATTCGCTGCTGATGCTGGCGATCCTGTACTGCTCGTTCTACGCGACCTATCGCGGCTGCTTCAACATCGCGCCGCCGAACGGGGACACGCCGGCGGCCTGACACCCTGGGTCGCCTCCCCTCTCCCGCGCGGCAGAGGGGCCGGAAGAAAGGGGGCAAGCCGCGCTCGCCCCCCTCCACGCTCAATCGATCGCGTCCAGCTTCGCCACCGACAGCGCCAGCCACTTGGCGCCGTGGCGCTTGAACTCGATATTGGCGCGCGCGTCGGCGCCCTCGCCTTCCAGCGCCTTGATCACGCCCTCGCCGAACTTGTTGTGGAAGACCTGCTGGCCGATGCGCCAGCCCGATTCGGCCTGCCGCTTCTGGTCGGCGTAGCCGTTGCCGGTATCCATGCCGCCGGTCGCGCGGCTGCCGGTATAGGGCACGTCCTCGGCCCGCTTGTACCAGTCGCGCCCCCACGCGCTTTCGGATGACTGGCGCCGCTGCGCGCCGTAGCTCTGCGCCGGCGGCGTCAGCCACTTCAGGGCGCCCTCGGGCAGCTCGTCGAAGAAGCGCGAACGGATGTGGTAGCGCACCTGCCCATGCAGCACGCGGCTCTGCGCGAACGACAGGTACAGCCGCTCGCGCGCCCGCGTGATCGCCACATACATCAGCCGGCGCTCTTCCTCGAGGCCATCGGCGTCGAGCATGCTGTTCTCGTGCGGGAACAGCCCTTCCTCCAGGCCGGTGATGAACACCACATTGAATTCGAGCCCCTTGGCCGCGTGCACGGTCATCATCTGCACCGCGTCCTGTCCGGCCTGGGCCTGGTTGTCGCCGGCCTCCAGCGACGCGTGGGTCAGGAAGGCGACCAGGGGCGTCATCACCTCGGGCAGCGCCTCGGGGTCCAGCACCTGCTGCTCCTGGTCGCCCTCGGCCAGCGCGGGCAGCGGACGATCGAGGCTCTGCCGGCGGCTGACCGGGATCGCATTGGCCGGCGCGTCGAGGCCGTAGCCCTCCTCGACCACGAAGGCCTGCGCCGCGGTCACCAGTTCGCGCAGGTTCTCGATGCGGTCCTGGCCTTCCTTCTCGGCCTGGTAATGCGTGATCAGCCCGCTGGTATTGATCACGTATTCGACCGTCTCGGCCAGCGTCATCTGCCGGGTCTCGAAGCGCATCTGGTCGATCAGCCGCACGAACGACGCCAGCTTGCCGCCGGCCGCGCCGGCGACATAGGCGACCGCCTCCGACAGCGCGCAGTTGTACTGCCGCGCGGCGTCCTGCAGCGACTCGATCGAACGCGCGCCGATGCCGCGGGCGGGGAAGTTGACCACGCGGGCGAAGGCGGCGTCGTTGCGCGGATTCTCCAGCAACTGCAGATAGGCCAGCGCGTGCTTGACCTCGGCCCGTTCGAAGAAGCGCAGCCCGCCATAGACGCGGTACGGAATGCCGGAGGAGAACAGCGCGTGCTCGATCACCCGCGACTGCGCGTTGCTGCGATACAGGATCGCGATCTCCGCGCGGCTGGCCCCCTGCGCGATCTGGTCGCGGATCTCCTCGACCAGCCAGCTGGCCTCCTGCCCGTCGGTGCCGGCCTGGAACACCCGCACCGGCTCGCCGTGGCCCGCGTCGGTGCGCAGGTTCTTGCCGAGCCGGCGCGCGTTGTGGGCAATCAGGTGGTTGGCCGAGTCCAGGATATGGCCGTGCGAGCGGTAGTTCTGCTCCAGCTTGATCAGATGGCGCACGCGGAATTCATGCTCGAAGTCGCGCATGTTGCCGACATTGGCGCCGCGGAACGCATAGATGCTCTGGTCGTCGTCGCCGACCGCGAACACCGCCGCCGCATTGCCGGTGCCGAAGCCCGCCAGCAGCTTCAGCCACTGGTACTGCAGCACGTTGGTGTCCTGGAACTCGTCGACCAGCACATGGCGGAAGCGGTGCTGATAGTGCTGGCGGATCGCGTCGTTGTAGCGCAGCAGCTCGTAGCAGCGCAGCAGCAGCTCGGCGAAATCGACCACGCCCTCGCGCTGGCACTGCTCGTCGTAGGCCGCATAAAGATCGACGAAACGGCGGTTGAAGTCGTCGTTGGCCTCGACGTCGGCCGCGCGCAGGCCCTGCTCCTTCGCGCTGTTGATGAAGTACTGCAGGTTCTTGGCCGGGTACTTCTCGTCGTCGACATTGAGCGACTTCAGCAGGCGCTTGAGCGCGGACAGCTGGTCCTGGCTGTCGAGGATCGAGAAGGTCTGCGGCAGGCCGGCATCGCGGAAATGCGCGCGCAGCATGCGGTTGCACAGGCCGTGGAAGGTGCCGATCCACATGCCGCGCGTATTGATCGGCAGCATCGACGACAGCCGCGTCTGCATCTCCTTGGCGGCCTTGTTGGTGAAGGTCACCGCGAGGATGCCCGCCGGCGACACCCGGCCGTTCTGGATCAGCCACGCGATCCGCGTGGTCAGCACCCGCGTCTTGCCGCTGCCCGCGCCCGCCAGGATCAGCGCCGGTTCGTCCGGCAGCGTGACGGCGGCAAGTTGTTCGGCGTTCAGATTGGCAAGCAGGTCGGACATCGGGAGGGGCCTTGAGGAATCGGGCCATTATAACGGCGCGCCCCTCTCCGGCCCCCGCCACCGCTGCCCGTCGCGCCGGGCCGCGGCCCTGCCCTGCGCCCTATGGCACCGCCGCGCCGTCGCGCCCGCGCGGCTCGAAGCACGGCGCCAGGCAGGCCTTCAGCAGGCGCCGGGCCTCGGCGTGGATGCGCTCGCGCACGGCCTCGTCCTCGCCCTCGCCCAGGTCCATCAGCGCGGTCAGCACCTCGATCGCGCAGCGCGCGGTAAGCCGCGCGTCGTCCTCGGCGACCTGCTGGTTCTGCATCAGCCAGCGCGCCAGCAGTTCGGCGACCTCGCGGCTGGTGGCATCGTGGATGCGGCGCAGCTCCGGCGACGACTGCATGGCCCGGCGCAGCGCGATGCTGCCCGGCTGGCGGCTGCGCGCGCTGCGCACCTGGTCGAACACCGCATCGACCACCGCGCGCCAGTCCGCCACCGTCCCCGCCGACGGCAGCACCGACAGCGAATCGGCCGCGCGTTGGCGCATCTGGTGCTCGAACAGCGCGTTGATGACCGACAGCTTGTTCGGAAAGTACTTGTACAGCGTCGCGATATTGATGCCCGCGCGGCTGGCGATCAGATTGGTGGTGATCCGCTCGACGCCGACCTCGTCCAGCAGCGACGCGGTGGTATCGAGAATGCGTTCGAAGGTGACCCGGCCGCGCGCCCGCACCGGAGCCCGGCGCAGGCGCAGCAGCAGCGGCGCCAGGCTGTGGCCGGCGGCGCCTCCCTGATTGTGTTCGTTTTCGTTCTGGCTCATGTCCACGACCCGGCCGTCGGCCGACTGCACCGCCGGGCCCGCCCGCGCCCCGGCAACCCGCCCGGACCGCCATGCGGCGTCCCCTGCCCGAGCCCCCAACGCAGACGATAGGGCCCGCGGCGTGCCGCGACCGTGCTCTAGCGAACGCATCGGCGGTGTCGAAGCGGCGATACTGCGGTTCGTCCTGCGGTGGATATGAGGCGGCGCGCGGCGGGCAGGCGCGCCCCGCATGGGCATTTTGGGCGTCACCGAGCGGGCTCCCCTATAATTTAGGGCTTGTCTCCCTTTGGCCGCGCCCGCCAGGCGCGCACCAGACCGCGAGAGCCGCACCGGCTCGCTCGGCCTTCACGCATCGATCGACATCCCAGCATGACCGCCCAAGACCAGTCCCTAGCCAAGAGCTTCGAACCCGCCGCCATCGAGGCCAAATGGGGCCCCGAGTGGGAAAAACGGGGCATCGCCAAGCCCACCCTCGACCCGGACCGGCCCGATTTCGCCATCCAGCTGCCGCCGCCCAACGTCACCGGCACGCTGCACATGGGACACGCGTTCAACCAGACCATCATGGACGGCCTGGCCCGCCACGCGCGCATGCGGGGCGCCAACACGCTGTGGGTCCCCGGCACCGACCACGCCGGCATCGCGACGCAGATCGTGGTCGAGCGCCAGCTCGACGCGCAGGGCGTCTCGCGGCACGACCTCGGCCGCGAGGCCTTCGTGCAGAAGGTGTGGGCCTGGAAGGAGGAGTCGGGATCGACCATCACGCGGCAGGTGCGGCGCATGGGCGCGTCGATCGACTGGAGCCGCGAATATTTCACGATGGACCCGAAGATGTCGCGCGTGGTCACCGAGGTCTTCGTCCGGCTGCACGAGCAGGGGTTGATCTACCGGGGCAAGCGGCTGGTCAACTGGGACCCGGTGCTGGGCACCGCCGTATCGGACCTGGAGGTCGAGAGCGTCGAGGAGGAAGGCTCGCTCTGGCATATCCGCTATCCGCTGGTCGAGCCCGACACGCGCACCGGCCAGACCCATCTGACGGTGGCCACCACGCGTCCGGAAACGATGCTGGGGGACGTCGCGCTGATGGTCCATCCCGAGGACGAGCGCTACGCGCACCTGATCGGCAAGATGGCGAAGCTGCCGCTGACCGATCGCGAGATCCCGGTGATCGCCGACGACTACGTCGACCGCGAATTCGGTACCGGCGTGGTCAAGGTCACGCCGGGTCATGACTTCAACGACTATGCGGTCGGCCTGCGCCACAACCTGCCGCAGATCTCGGTGCTGACGCTGGACGCGAAGATCGCCGACAACGCGCCGGCGCAGTACGTGGGCCTGGACCGCTACGAGGCGCGCCGCCGCATCGTCGCCGACCTCGACGCGCAGGGCCTGCTGGTCGAGGTCAAGAAGCACAGGCTGATGACGCCCAGGAGCGAGCGCACCGGCAGCGTGATCGAGCCGATGCTGACCGACCAGTGGTTCGTCGCGATGAGCAAGCCGGCGCCCGAGGGCACCTTCTACCCCGGCCGCTCGATCGCCGAGGTCGCGCTCGATGCCGTGCAGAGCGGCGAGATCCGCCTGATCCCGGAAAACTGGGTCAGCACCTACAACCAGTGGCTGGCCAATATCCAGGACTGGTGCATCTCGCGCCAGCTGTGGTGGGGCCACCAGATCCCGGCCTGGTACGACGAGGCCGGCAACTGCTACGTCGCGCGCACCGAAGAGGAAGCGCGCGCGCAGGCGCGGGCGGCCGGCTTCGAAGGAACGCTGCGCCGCGACGAGGACGTGCTGGACACCTGGTTCTCGTCGGCGCTGGTGCCGTTCTCCTCGCTGGGCTGGCCCGAGCAGACGCCCGAGCTGCAGCACTTCCTGCCGTCGTCGGTGCTGGTCACCGGCTACGACATCATCTTCTTCTGGGTCGCGCGCATGGTCATGATGACCAAGCACTTCACCGGCCAGGTCCCGTTCAAGGACGTGTACGTGCACGGCCTGGTGCGCGACTTCGAAGGCAAGAAGATGAGCAAGTCCGAGGGCAACACGCTCGATCCGGTCGACCTGATCGACGGCATCGAGCTGCCCGAACTGCTCAAGAAGCGCACCACCGGCCTGCGCCGGCCCAAGGATGCGCCGAAGATCGAAGCCAAGACGAAGAAGGAATTCCCCAACGGCATTCCGGCCTTCGGCGCCGACGCGCTGCGCTTCACCTTCGCCTCGCTGGCCACGCTCGGCCGCAACATCAACTTCGACACCGGCCGCTGCGAGGGCTACCGCAACTTCTGCAACAAGCTGTGGAACGCGACCCGCTTCGTGCTGATGAACACCGAGGGGCACGACTGCGGCATGGGGCCGTGCAACCAGGACTGCGGCCCGGACGGCTATCTCGACTTCTCGCAGGCCGACCGCTGGATCGTGTCGCTGCTGCAGCGGGTCGAGGCCGAGGTCGACAAGGGCTTCGCCGAATACCGCTTCGACAATATCGCCAACGCGATCTACAAGTTCGTCTGGGACGAGTATTGCGACTGGTACCTGGAGCTGGCCAAGGTGCAGATCCAGAACGGCACGCCGGCGCAGCAGCGCGCCACGCGCCGCACGCTGCTGCGCGTGCTCGAGACCGTGCTGCGTCTCGCGCATCCGATCATCCCGTTCATCACCGAAGAGCTGTGGCAGAAGGTCGGCCCGCTGGCCGGCCGCGGCAAGGGCGACGGCAGCGAGTCGATCGCGCTGCAGCCCTACCCGCTGGCGGCCGCCGCGAAGATCGACGAAACGGCCGAGGCCTGGGTCGCGCAGCTCAAGGCGATGGTCGATGCCTGCCGCAACCTGCGCGGCGAAATGAACATCTCGCCGGCGCAGCGGATCCCGCTGTACGCGCACGGCGACAACACGTTCCTGCACGCGGCGAAGGACTATATCCAGGCGCTGGCGAAACTTTCCGAGGTCCGCGTCTTCGAAGACGAGCAGACCCTGATGGCCGAAGGCGCCGGTGCCCCGGTCGCCATCGTCGGCGGCAGCCATCTGCTGCTGAAGATCGAGATCGACGTCGCCGCCGAACGCGTGCGCCTGGGCAAGGAGATCCAGCGCATCGGCGGCGAGATCGCCAAGGCCCGCGGCAAGCTGGCCAACGAGAGCTTCGTGGCCAAGGCGCCGGCCGCGGTGGTCGAACAGGAAAACCAGCGGCTGGCCGATTTCGAGCAGACGCTGGCCAAGCTGCAGGACCAGTTGCAACGGCTGCCGGCATGAGGTCGGCCGCCGGCGTCGGTGACGGCGTCGGCGGCGATCTCGATGTCGGTGTCCGGGCCGGCCTCGAGGCCGGCAGCGTGGTTCAGGGCATGCGCCTTGCTTTGACGCAAGGCTGACGACATCAAAACTGAGAAGGAGCCTCTTTTATGGAAACCCGCGTCACCAAGGCCGTATTCCCGGTAGCCGGGCTCGGCACCCGTTTCCTGCCCGCTACCAAGGCGAGCCCCAAGGAAATGCTGCCCGTGGTGGACAAGCCGCTGATCCAGTATGCGGTCGAAGAGGCGATGGCTGCCGGCATCACGGAGATGATCTTCGTGACCGGCCGCTCCAAGCGTGCGATCGAGGACCATTTCGACAAGGCCTACGAGCTCGAGGTCGAGCTGGAGGCGAAGAACAAGCAGGCGCTGCTCGAAGTCGTCCGCTCGATCAAGCCGTCGCATGTGGAATGCTTCTATGTGCGCCAGCCCGAGGCGCTCGGGCTGGGCCATGCGGTGCTGTGCGCCGAGAAGCTGGTCGGCGACACGCCGTTCGCCGTGATGCTGGCCGATGACCTGCTCGACGGCCAGCCGCCGGTGATGAAGCAGATGGTCGACCTCTACAATCATTACAACTGCTCCATCCTAGGTGTGGAAGAAATTGCACCCGAGCAGAGTAAATCTTACGGCGTGGTCGATGGCCGCGAGTGGGACGAAGGCGTGATCAAGGTCGCCGGCATCGTCGAGAAGCCGGACCCGGAAGTGGCACCGTCGAACCTGGGCGTGGTCGGCCGCTACATCCTGACCCCGCGCATCTTCGAACATATCCGCAACCTGAAGCCCGGCGCCGGCGGCGAGTTCCAGCTGACCGACGCGATCCAGTCGCTGCTGGGCCAGGAGCAGGTGCTGGCCTACCGCTACCAGGGCGTGCGCTACGACTGCGGCAGCAAGCTCGGCTATCTGAAGGCGATGGTCGAATTCGCGCTGAAGCATCCCGAAGTCCGCGACGAGTTCGGCAGCTATCTGCGCGAGCGGATCTGAGGCGCCCTTGCCCTCTCCCCCCGCAAGCGGAAGACGGGAGAAAACCAGCGGTTCCTGCCATCGCACACTGGGTACCGGGTTCTCCCTCTCCCCTCACGGGGAGAGGGCCGGGGAAAGGGCCGAGGAGAAGGGTGGTATCGCGCGCCACGCCGGAGCACCAAAACAAAAGCCGCCCGAGGGCGGCTTTGTCGTTTGCGACGCGGTCTGCTTACCGGCGCTTCATGTAGAACACGAAGACCTTGTCGACCTCCTGGTGCGACAGCAGCTCGTTGCCGGTCTGCTTGGCGAAGGCCTGGAAGTCGCGGGTCGCGCCCGGGTCGGTGGCTAGCACCTTCAGCACTTCGCCGCTCGCCATATCGGCCAGCGCCTTCTTGGTCCGCAAAATCGGCAGCGGGCAGTTCAGCCCGCGCGCGTCCACTTCCTTCTGGAACTCCATGGTCTCTTCCTTGCTTCCTTGGTATGGGCGATGTCGGCAAGCCTTCCGTGAGGCTTCATGGCCGGTATTGTAGCGTCGCGCCGGTGCCCTCCGCCCGCGCAGCCTCGCGCGGGTCGGGGATGTCCTCGCCGGTCTGGCGGTCGAAGAAGCGCACCGGATAGCCGCGCGCCGCCAGCCAGTCGGCCACCGCGAAGCCGGTGCCGGCACTCCAGATCCGCATCTTTTCCGGCGCCACCAGCTTGTAGTCGGCCAGCTCCTCCGACAGCGCGATGGTGCCGGTGGCGCGCACGTGATAGGCGATGATCAGTTCGTTCTTGCGCATGAATTCGTAGACGCCGATCAGCGACACCGACTGCGCATCGAGATTGGTCTCTTCCTTCAGCTCGCGCGCCACGCCGGCCTCCGGCGTTTCGTCGCGCTCCAGAAAACCGGTGACCAGCGCGTACATCGACGGCGGCCACGCGGCATTGCGTGCCAGCAGCAGCTTGCCCTCGTACTCGACCACGGCGGCCAGCACGGGCAGCGGGTTGTCCCACTGGACGAACTGGCAGCCGTCCTGCACGCAGGCCATGCGTTCGCGCCCGGACATCGGCAGCGCCACCAGCGGCGTGCCGCAATGGGGACAGTAGCGATAGGAGGGCATGGCTCGATTCCTGTTTGCGGTTTGCTCAATGCTGTTAGAAGGCGCAGCGCGCCGGAGTCAGACCGCGATCACGCGGCGCAGACCTGGCGCATGTCCGCCGCCAGCGCCTCGACGGTCTCGGGCTGCAGATCCCACGAGCACATGAAGCGGCAGCCGCCGGCGCCGATGAAGGTATAGAAGCGCCAGCCGCGCGCGCGCAGCGCCTCGATCGCAGGCAGCGGCAGCTCGGCGAACACGGCATTGGCCTGGGTCGGGAACATGATGCGCACGCCGGGAATGCTGGCGATGCGATCGTGCAGCAGCTGCGCCATCGCATTGGCATGGCGCGCGTTGGCCAGCCACACGTCGTTCTCCAGCAGGCCCAGCCACGGCGCCGAAATGAAGCGCATCTTCGAGGCCAGCTGGCCGGCCTGCTTGACGCGATAGGCGAAGTCCTCGGCCAGCTTGCGGTCGAAGAACACCACCGCCTCGCCGACCGGCAGGCCGTTCTTGGTGCCGCCGAAACACAGCACGTCGACGCCGGCGCGCCAGGTGATCTCGGACGGATGCACGCCGAGCGACGCCACCGCGTTCGCAAAGCGCGCGCCGTCCATATGGACCCGCAGCTGGCGCCGCTTGGCGATCGCCGAGATCGCGCGCACTTCCTCGACCGTATAGACGGTGCCGACCTCGGTCGACTGCGTCAGCGACACCACCTTGGGCTTCGGATAGTGGATGTCGTTGCGGCGCGTGACCAGCGCCTCGACCGCGTCCGGCGTCAGCTTGCCGTTGGCGCCCGGCGCGGTCAGCAGCTTCGAGCCGTTGGAGAAGAATTCCGGCCCGCCGCATTCGTCGGTCTCGATGTGCGCGAGCTCGTGACAGATCACGGAGTGATACGACTGGCACAGCGCCGACAGCGCCAGCGAATTGGCCGCCGTGCCGTTGAACACGAAGAACACTTCGCAGTCGGTCTGGAACAGGTCGCGGATCCGGTCGCAGACCTTCTGCGTCCACGAATCGTCGCCGTAGGCCTGCTCGTGCCCGCTGCCGTTGGCTTCGAGGAAGTACTTCAGCGATTCCGGGCAGAAGCCGGCGTAATTGTCCGAGGCGAAATGCTGCATGACGGTTCCGTACAGGGGCGCGACGCGCCGGTTCGTGGATGCCCGGGGAAAGAAACGAGGATGGCGATGATGCCGAGGATTGCGCGCGTTACTTCTTGTCGGCCCACAGCTCGCCGCCGGTGGCCCAGTTCTCGCGCTTGACGTCGGTGATGATGATGTCGACCGCGCCGGCCGAGCAGCCGAGGGTTTCGCAGGTGACGCGGGTCACTTCCTCGACGAACTTGCGCTTCTGCTCGACGGTGCGGCCCTCGAACATCTCTACGTGGAAAGTCGGCATGGATGGCTCCTGTTGTTATCGATGGATGGTGCGCGGACTGCGGCGGTCGCGGCCTCAGTCCCGAAAGGAAGGATCGATTTTATCGAGTTTGCGCAGCAGCGACGGCCATTCCAGCGCGCCCTCGACGGCGCCGCCGTCGTCGAGCTGCGCCGAGGTCCGCGTCGCGACCTCGACCGTGGGCAGCACCACGCGCGTCGCGGTCAGCGCGCCGAGCTGGATTTCGCAGGCCTTGATCAGCGTGGCCATCAGCACATAGGCCTCGGCCACGGTACGGCCGACCGTCAGCGTGCCGTGGTTGCGCAGCAGCATCGCGGGATGGCCGCCCAGCGAGGCGGTCAGCCGCGCGCCCTCGGCCGGCGTGAAGGCCAGGCCCTCGTAGTCGTGATAGGCGAGCCGGCCGTGGAAGCGCATCGCATGCTGCGACAGCGGCAGCAAGCCGTCGGCCTGGGCCGATACGGCAACGCCGGCGGTATTGTGCAGGTGCATCACGCAGACCGCGTCCGGACGCGCGGCGTGCACTGCCGCGTGCAGCGCAAACCCGGTCACGTTGACCGGGTGCGCGCTGTCGCCGACGACCTCGCCGCGGCCGTTGATCTTGACCAGGTCGGACGCGCGGATCTCGTCGAAGGCATGGCCGAACGGATTGATCAGGAAGTGATCGGGCTCGTCCGGCACCGTGGCCGAGATATGCGTGTAGATCAGGTCGTCCCAGCCGGCCAGCGCGGACAGGCGATACGCCGCGGCCAGGTCGACGCGCACGCGGCGCTCCGCGTCCGACATGGCGGCCGGAGCGTTGGCGGAAGCGCCGGTGGCGCGGGCGGGTTGCAGGGCGAAGGACATCGATGGCTCCTTGCGCGCTCGGCGATGCCGGCCCGGAAGCCGGCCGCCGATGGCGGCGAAGGCGATACTGTAGCCGAAGCGCGCGGGCCCGTGGACCGCCCCCGCGGACTCAGGCCTGCGGCGCCGCGGCGGACGGCAACGGGGCGACCCGGCGCAGCCACAGATAGATCAGCGCGCCGACCAGCAGCGCCAGCGCCGCCCCCGCCAACGACGCGGCAAAGCCGCCGGTGCGGGCCACCAGCGCGGTCGCGAACGGCGGCCCGACGATCTGCCCGAGCCCGTAGGCGGCCGTCATCAGCCCGATCAGCCGCGGCGCCTGGTCGCCGGCGAGCCGCCGCGCCTCGTGCATGGCGAACAGCACCAGCGCGGTGAACGGCAGGCCGGCCAGCAGGCTGCTCAGCGCGAAGCCGGCCAGCGTCGGCCATACCGCCGCGATCGCGACGCCCGTCGCCTGCATGCCATAGGCCAGCGCCAGCAGCACGCGGTTGTCGTGCCGCACGCCGATGCGCACGGCCGTCAGCGCGCCAAGCGCCACCGCGACGCCGAACAGCGGCCAGAACAGGTCCGCCCACAGCGAGCCGGGCATCGCATCGCGCGCGATCACCGGCAGGAAGGTCGCGGTGATGATGTAGCCGAAGCCCGCCAGCCCGTAGGCCACGGTCAGCGCCCAGGCCTCGCCCGACATCGCCGCCATCCGCGCCGGTGCGGCGGCGGCCGAGGCCGACGCCGGGGCCGTGCGGGGCGCCGCGTCGGGCCGGAAGATGCGCCATACGGCCGCCACCAGCAGCAGCGCCAGCACGCCGAACGCGATCCAGCCCCAGGCCGCGCTCCAGTTCATGCCGACCATGCCGAAGGCCGATACCCCGGTGGCGACGATGCCGATGCCCGGCCCGCAGAAGATCAGGCCGCCGAGCGCCGGCTTGCCCGCCTCGGCCAGCCGCTGCATGCACCAGGCCGCGGTATAGACCAGCACGAACGCGCTGGCGACGCCGGCCGCGGCCCGCCACAGCGACCACGACAGCATGCCCAGCGGCAGCGCCATCGCCAGCGTCAGCGCGACGGTGGCGGCCAGCCCCCAGCGCACCATGCGCGCCGCATCGGGGCGGATCAGCAGGCAGGCCAGCGCGCCGGCGAAATAGCCGATGTAGTTCCAGGTCGCGATCCAGCCGCCCTGATGCAGCGTCACGCTGCCGTCGTGCAGCATCATCGGCAGTAACGGGGTGAAGGCGAAGCGGCCGATGCCCATGGCGACGGCCAGCGAAACGAGGCCGCCGAGCGCGACCGCCCAGGCGCCGGGACGGCCGGCCTGGCTGCCGGCGAGCGCGCCGTCGACCAGCTCGGGATTGCGGGAAGGCGAGACTGACACGATGCGGATTCTCCGTTCTGGCGCGTCGGCAATCCCGCCATCGTACCCGCAGCCGGCAAGGCGCGACGGCTGCGCCGCCAAGACCACGCCACCGTCCCGGGCAAGCGGTGTCGTGTCGCCTACACTGAAATCGGCGCCGCAACGTGCCCTGGACGGCTGACGCACCTCGTCGTCCCCGCGCATGCGGGAGCCCAGCGACGTTCGACGACGCTGGATTTCCGCCTTCGCGGGAAAGACAGGCCGGTCGTTGAACCGCTGTCGCGCTTTCGCGCAGCGTTGGCACGGCGTAGCCGCGGTGTCCACGCTCCTTCCCATTCGCGCGCGCAGACCCATGAACGCACAGGCAAGCTTCGCGCGGCGGTTCGCCGCCGCCCTGCTGCTGATCGTCGGCATGACGCTGGCCCTGGCGCAGCCAGGCGGCACGGCGGACCGCGCGCGTGCGCAGCCCGCGGCGGCCGCGCCGGTCTACCTGATCCCGCTCAAGGGCGCGGTGGGCCCGGCCAGCGCCAGCTTCGTGCGGCGCGGCTTCGAGCAGGCCCGCCAGGCCGGCGCCCAGCTGATCGTGCTCGAGATGGACACGCCCGGCGGCCTGGACCCGTCGATGCGGCAGATCATCCAGGACATCCTCGCCAGCCCGGTACCGGTGCTCGGCTACGTCTATCCGGGCGGGGCACGCGCCGCCAGCGCCGGCACCTACATCCTGTACGCCAGCCATCTGGCCGCGATGGCGCCGGGCACCAACCTCGGGGCGGCCAGCCCGGTGCGGCTCGGCATCGGCGGCCCGGAGCGGGAGCGGGAACGGGAGCTGGAGCGGCGCCAGCGCGCCGAGCGGCCGGCCGATCGCGGTCCGGCTTCCGCGGGCGCCGCCAGCGCGCCGGCCGGCGCCGCCTCGGACCGCAAGGACAAGGACAGCAAGGAAGACGACAGGCTCGACACCCTCGAGCGCAAGCAGCTGCACGATGCCGCCGCCTATATCCGCGGCCTGGCGCAGCTGCGCGGGCGCAATGCCGAATGGGCCGAGCGCGCGGTGCGCGAGGCGGTCAGCCTGTCGGCCGACGAGGCCGCGGCGCAGCGCGTGGTCGACCTGATCGCGCCAGACGTGCCGGCGCTGCTGCGCGCGGTCGACGGGCGCGCCGTGGTCGCGGCCGGCGCGTCGCGCACGCTGCGCACCGCGCAGGCCAGCGTGGTCGAGCTCGAACCCGACTGGCGCTATCGGCTGCTGGCCGTGCTGACCGAGCCGAGCGTCGCGCTGATCCTGATGATGATCGGCATCTACGGGCTGATCTTCGAGTTCTCGACACCCGGCATGGTGCTGCCCGGCGTGGCCGGCGCGATCTGCCTGCTGCTGGCGCTGTTCGCGCTGCAGATGCTGCCGATCAATTACGCCGGCCTGGCGCTGATCGCGCTGGGCATCGGCTGCATGGTCGCCGAGGCCTTCCTGCCGAGCTTCGGCGCGCTCGGCCTGGGCGGCATCGTCGCATTCGCGCTGGGCGCCGTGATGCTGATCGACACCGACATCCCCGGCTTCGGCGTGCCGCTGTGGATGATCGGCACGCTGTCGCTGGCCGCCGCCGCGCTCAGCTTCGGCGTGTCGGCGGCCGCCGTGCGCGCGCGCCGCCAGCCCGCGGTGATCGCCGACACCCGCGTGGTCGGCAATGCCGGCCGCGTCATCGACGACGGCTGGGCCGAGGTGCAGGGCGAACGCTGGCGCGTGCGCAGCGCGGCGCCGCTGCAGACCGGCCAGGCCGTGCGCGTGACCGGCCGCCAGGGGCTGGTGCTCGACGTCGAGCCCGTCGACAGTCTGGCCGCCGATGCATCGCCGACGCGGCCGCCGCCGCCCTCCCCCACGTCCCCCACGTCCCCACAAGGAGACCGACCATGATCTTCAGCCTCAGCGCCGGCACCCTCGTCATCCTGCTGGCCCTGCTGATCTTCTCCGCCTTCCGCGTGCTGCGCGAGTACGAACGCGGCGTGGTGTTCATGCTGGGCCGGTTCTGGCGCGTCAAGGGCCCGGGGCTGGTGCTGGTGCTGCCGGTGATCCAGCAGATGGTGCGGGTCGATCTGCGCACCGTGGTGATGGACGTGCCGGCCCAGGACGTGATCTCGCGCGACAACGTCTCGGTCAAGGTCAACGCGGTGGTCTACTTCCGCGTCGTCGATCCGCAGAACGCGATCATCCAGGTGGCCAACTTTCTCGAGGCCACCAGCCAGCTTGCCCAGACCACGCTGCGCGCGGTGCTCGGCAAGCACGATCTGGACGAGATGCTGTCCGAGCGCGAGAAGCTGAACCTGGACATCCAGAAGGTGCTGGACGCGCAGACCGACGCCTGGGGCATCAAGGTCTCCAACGTCGAGATCAAGCATGTCGACCTGAACGAATCGATGGTGCGGGCGATTGCGCGCCAGGCCGAGGCCGAGCGCGAGCGGCGCGCCAAGGTGATCCACGCAGAGGGCGAGCTGCAGGCCTCCGAGAAGCTGCTGGAGGCGGCGCAGATGCTGTCCCGGCAGCCGCAGGCGATGCAGCTGCGCTATCTGCAGACGCTGACGCAGGTAGCGGGCGATCGCAGCTCGACCATCGTCTTTCCGGTGCCGATCGAGATGATGGAGGCGTTGCGGCCGCATCTGCGCACCACGGGCACGGGCGCGGAGCCGGCCGCGGCGACGGGCACCGGCGCGGCGGCGAGCCCCGCCACCCGTGCGGCGGACAGCAACGAGCCGCCGCATTGAGCCGGCGCGGCCAGCCCCGCACCGCTAGCGCTACCGCACTGCTACCGCGACGCGGCATCGCGCTGCGCCCACCGCGCGACATCGTCGCGCGAAGGGATGGCAATCAGGCTGCCCAGCGCGGCCGCCGCCGCGATGCGGCTGTCCTCCCTGCCGGCCGCAGACAGCGCCGGCAGCAGCATGGCGATACCCAGCGCCGGCTGCGAATCGGTGGCATTGCCGATCAGCGTGGCGGCGGCCTGGCCCGCCTCGCGCTGCGCCACGCTCTCGCGGCCCAGCAGCGCCGCCTCGGCGGCCTCGCGCAGCCGCCGCGGCGTGCTCGCGTCGCGATAGACCCGGTTCAGCGCCTGCACCGCCCGTTCGCGTTCGCGCAGCCACTCGTTGACCTGCCGGACCACGTAGCGCGGCATCGGCCGGTAGGCGCCGCCGTCGGGCCGGGACAGCGACTCGCGCAGGCGCGCGAGGCCACGTTCCGTCCAGCCGTCCCATGGCCACGCCAGCAACCAGGGATGCGCCTCGCATAGCGCCGCATGGCGCAGCTGGCCGCAGCCCGCGAGCTGCACCTCGTCGAGCGCGGGGTTGTCGCGCGCCAGCGCGCGCAGCGCCGGCTCGGGCAACGCGATGCATCCGCGCGCGTCGAGCCGGCTCAGCCGCCGTGCGCCATCGAGCCGCAGTTCGCGCAGCGCCGCGCAGCCGTCCAGCCGCAGCACCCGCAGTGCCGGCGCGTCAAGCCGCACGGTCTGCAGCGCGCCGTTGTCGCGCAGATCGAGCGCCTCGAGCGCGGGCAGATGCAGCAGCGGCGATTGCGGCGGGCCGGGCTGCGCGACCAGCGGCGCGGCGGCGCGCTCGGCGAGCGTCGGATCGCCCGGCATCCAGTCGCCCGGCATCCGCATCGCGCGCACGTCCAGCGTACGCAACGCCGGCGCATACGCCTGCACGTGACGCAGCGCCTGCGGCGTCAGCCGCGAGCAGCCGCTCAGGTCCAGCCGACGCAGCGACGCGCCGGTGCCGGCCAGCAGCGTTTCCAGCAGCGCGTCGGTCAGCGCCCCGGCGAAGGGGCTCAGATCCAGGCAGGCCAGCGGCGTGCCGGCCAGCGCCGTCAGCAATCGGCGCTGGTCGTCGACCGCGATGGCGCGCGCATCGGCATGCAGCGCCATGCCGATCGCGTCGAACGCCGCGATGCGCTGGCGCGCCGGCAGCGTGGCGAAGGTCCGCGCGGCGCCATCGCGTCCGCCCAGCACGCCGAGCACGATCGCGGCAAGATCCCGCGCGGGCGCCTGGGCCAGCCGCGACAACGCGCGGATGGCCGACATGGTGCCGCCCGGCGCGGTCTGCATCGCATCGGACGGCCGCCACGGCAACGGCTGGGGCCGCGGATGGATCGCCGTCAGGGCGAAGCGGGCGGCATGCGTGGCCGCATCCGTGCCGCCATAGCGTCCATGCGCGTCTCGCCGCGCAAGCGCCTCATCAATACTGGCAAAACGCAGCCCCGGCGCCGCCGGCTCGCTGGCGCGCACCGGATGGCGCTCGAACGCCGCCACATAGGGCGCCGCCAGTTCCGGCTCGAGACTGCGCAACCATGCCAGGCCGGTGGGCGCAATGCGCAGGCGCGCGGCCAGGGCCGCCATGCCGACGACGGTCTCGACACGCTGCCGCAGCTCTGGCAGCGCGTCCGCCGGAATCGCGCCGACCAGGCCCGCGTGCGGCCACACCTCGTTCCCCCCTCTACCATCCGTGCCGGGAAACAACGCCCCGAGGTCCTGCTGCAGGCGGGCCGCATCCTCGAGCCAGCCGCGCAGCACCGCGTCCGGCTGCAGCCGGCCCACCTCCTCGAGCACCGCCAGATCGAGCGGCTGCATCATCTGGTCCAGGCACAGCAGATGGGTGCGCACCGGCAGCGCGCTCCGCCCGGGTGCGGCCAGCCCCATCGCGGCCAGTGCGGCCGGCCCGTTGCCGATCCGCTTCAACGAGTGCCGGGAGCCGCGCTCGACCACGACATGGTCATCCGCTGGATCGCCGGCCTGCTCGCCGGGCCCGCCGACCAGTTCGCGCAGCAGCGCCCGCGTGAACGAGGCGGGATGGATGGCGCGCAACGCGGTGGGCTCTTCGCGCAGCAGCTGTGCCAGCGAGCGGCCCGCGACGTCCTCGATGACCTGCACGTCGAAGATCCGCGTGCCGCTGCACAGCTGCATCGGCACGCTGGCCGGCATGCCCCGCCCACCGGTCACGCGTCGATCCAGCGCGTGCCATATCGCCTCGCTGCCGGCCGTCTGCACATCGAACTTGACCCAGTGGACGTGCTCGCGCCCTTCCGCCTCGAAGCGGACCGGCAGCACGCGGTGCGCGCCCGGCTGGCCGGCGGGCTTCGGCAGGACATTGCCGTGCTCGTCGAACAACTGGCGCGAGATCTGCGGCGCCAGCGTGCGTACCACGATGCCCTGCGACGCTGCGATACGCACCTGCACGGCATCCCATGCGGCGCCCCACACCGCCCTTGCCTGACTGCCGCCATCGACCAGCCAGCCGTCCAGGCGCGCGCGAAACGCGGCCTGCCGTTCCGCCCATTGCGCACGCCAGCCGTCGGGCCACGGCACGATCCCGAGCGTGCGCATCCGTCCTTCGTTGCCGGGCACCGCGCACAGCGCATCGCGCCATACGCCCCAGCGCCGCATGGCGTCCTCGCGCGGCACTCCTGCCATCGCGGCCTCGTAATGACGGCGCAGTTCGGCCGCCGGGGCACGCCGCACCGCCAGCGTGGCGGCCAGGCTTCGCGTTGCCTCCAGCGACAGCGGCCGGGCCGCCCCACCGGGCACGAGCGGATGCAGTGCCGGATCGCAGTCGTCGAGCCGGCGCAGCGCACGCACCGCCGCGCCGACCGGCCACGAAGGAACCTGACCGATGCCGGCGAGCACCGACAGCGCCGCCCGCAGCGGCCGCACCACGCGGTCCTGCACCGCCTGCAGCAGGTGGCGCTCCGACTGGCTCCATGCCGCATCGGCCAGTTCCTCGCGCCGGCGCGCCTGCAGTTGCAGCCGGCAGCGCAGCGTCTGCACCACCGCGATGGCCCAGCGCCAGTCCGCCAGGAACGGCGCCGAGAACCGCTTGAGCGCATCGAGCCGTGCCAGCGCCGTGCGCGGTGGCGCTTGATGGTGGCCTGACAGCAGCGCCAGCGACGTCAGCGTATGCACCAGCGGCCCCCGATAGCCATGCTTGAGGTCGAAGCCGCTGACGGCGGGACGCGCCGCCGCCTCGCCGAGCCGCATCATGTCGGCCTGCAGCTGTCGCAGCGCGAGATCCTCGCGCGCGCACAGCTGTCCGGGATCGTCCGCGCGCAACGGCACGTCGAGCACGGCCGCCATCGCCGCCGACAGCCGCCGTATCAGCGCGGGCTCGCCATGCGCCAGGCAGGGCGTCAACAACGAGAAATACAGACCCTGGTCCGCATCCGGATGGGCGTTGGCGTTGGCCGTGCTGCGCTGGCGCAGCGCGTCGGCAAGCTGCTCCGGCGTGCCGGCCCAGGCCAGCCCCGACGCCGCCACGCGCACGCCTGCATCGATCTCGAATCCGCCCGGCGCCGGCAACGGATGGTCGGCGCCCGGCGCCGTTTCACCGAGACTGCAGACCGCCAGGTCGAACAACCGCCGGAACCGGACGAACCAGGCGTGCGCGAGGCTGTCGGCCGGCGCCGGCTCGGCCAGCAGCAGCGCATATTCGAAGTCGGAATACGGACTCATGTCGCCGCGGCTCATCGAGCCCAGCCCGACGATCGCGAACGCGCACGGCGGCTCGGCCATCATCCAGTGCCGGCAGGCGCGCGCGATCTGCGCGACCAGCGTCCTGTAACGCGCGGTCAGCCGTTCCTGCAGCGCCTCGATGGGCAGCGGGGTCTGCCAATCGCACAGTGCCGCGCGATCGCTTGCCTCGGGCAGTTCCACCTGCGCCAGATCGGCCGCTGCCTGCGCCCGCAAGGCATCGAGGCTGTCGCGCAGCGCGCGCCACAGCGCCCGCGGCGGCTCGGCGGGCGCGGCCAATGCCGCCGAGCCGCTGCGCAAGGTCTGCGCCATGGCCCGATGCGCCCCGCAGTCGTAGCTCTTGAGCGCGGCCACGCACTCCTCCTGCACGACGTTGCGCACCACGCTGTCGCACCACGCCGCGCCGTGCGCATGCAGGCCGATCGCGCCGGCCGATTCCGCCAGCAGCAGCACGCGCTGCGCGACATCGATGAATTCGGCCGCCCCCTTGGCGGTCCGGCGCAGGCCGTCCAGCGCCGTGGCAATCGCGCCGGACAGTTGGCGTGTCGGCAGGGCCTCGCGCGGGTCTTCCTCCGGCGCGAGCGCCATGCCGTGCACGGCCATCAACGATTCCATGCGCGCGAGCGCCTGGAACAGGCAATGCGCGCGCTCGAGCATGCGTATCGGCGCGGCCGCCGACGCGCATTGCGTGCCGAGATCGAACAGCGCGGCACGCAGCAGCACCTGCGCCCGTGGCGTCCACTGCGACAGATGCTCGCGCACCATTGCCGCTTCGAGCCGGTCGATCGCGGCATCGAGTACCGCACCGCCGTGCGCGCCGGCGGGCAGCAGGCGCCGCGCATGATGCGCGTAGCAATAGCCCTCGTTCCAATGGCTGCCGCGCATCCACACCCGCACCAGCGCCTCGTACAACGCCACCATGTCGTCGCGGCGGGTCCGGTCCAGCGCCGGGTACCGCTGCAGCAGCAGGCGCAGGCAGGACAGACAGGACTTGGCGCAGTCGGCATCGGCGTCCCGATACAGCGCGGACAGCCTGCGCAGCAGCCACGCCTCGCCAACAGCCGGTTGCACTGGCGCGCGCAGCATGGCCGCGATGCCGTGCAGGCCTTGCTGGACGGTCATGCCGTCGCCGCCGGCCGCGGCGCCCTCGTCGATGGGGCCCTCGGCATCGGCAGCCTCGCCGGCGATGTCCTGCTCCGCACGCGCATCGCCGGCACGCAGCGCGCCCAGCACTGCCGGGTCGTACGGCACCTGCGCGGCGAGATCGAGCGGGGTCAAACCCTGCCGGTTCCTGGCCGTGCAGTCGGCACCCGCCTCCAGCAGGCAGGTCACGATCACGCGCCAGTCGTCGGCGTCGTGGCGCGCCGCGGCGCGCACCGCCCAGTGCAGCGGCGCGTCGCCGTCGTCGTCGGCGGTGCATGCCAACGCGGGCCTGCCGGCCAGCAGATCCTTGACGCGCCGCCGGTCGCCGGCGAACACGGCTTCGCGCAGCGCTTGCGGCTCGCTGTCGCGGCCCGGGTCGCGCGGGAAGTCGCGCTGGAGCTCGCGCTGGATGCTGCGCGGCAGGTTGTTCTGAATCTCGCGCTCGATGTCTCGAGCCAGGCCGGCCCCGAGCTGGACCAGCGTGCCGATACGTGTGCTGACGGTGCTCAACATGGCGATGGACCCTCCCGGACCCGCTCGGTTTGCCGTTGCTTGCGCCGGCCTGCGGGAACCGGCGGCGCAGCGAACGGTAGGCGATGCCGCCGCCGGCAACCAGTTGGCACTGACCATTCGCGACAGAGACGATGCCAATTCCGACAGGGCGGCACGCATGGCCCGTTAGATTCGGACCCCATTCGGTCGCGTCCGCGTTGAGCGCGCCCGCATTGCGCCAACGTATTGCGCCAACCTGTTGCGCCAACGTACTGCATCAACGGATTGCGTCCGTCTCAGCCGGAGATCGCCATGCTGTCCATATCCGCTTACAACGCCCTGAGCGCGCGCGCCGACGCGCTGATGCAGCAGATGGCGCAGGCCGCCATCGCCCATCATCCGGTGGTGTCGCCGATCGAGGAACTGGAGCGATGGCTGAGCCGGCGCTCGCAGGTGCTGCATCTTCAGCTGGCGCTGCTGCGCGATGCCGATGCCGCCGAAGGGCCCGCCATCGGCGCGCAACAGACGCAACAGACTGAGCAGACGGAGCAGACGGACCGGACCGAGCAGGCGCAGCAGGCCTTGACGCAGCGCTACCTCGCCGAACTGGACGCGCTGGCCGCGACGATCGCGGCGCGCTATCGCGAGACCATCGAAGCCCGCATGCCGGATACGAAGATCGCCCGGGTGGTGGCCGAGGACGGCAGTGGCCTTGTCCCGCTCGACGCCGGCGAACTGGCACGCCGCGTCGCGCGCTTCGGCCAACGCCTGGACGACGAGATGGCCGTGCACCGGCGCTTCGCGTTCGGACCGCCGCGGAGGTGGGCAGCGTTGCGCGCGGACCTCGAGCACGAGTGGAGCGCGCTTGAAGCGATGCTGTACGAGCTGAAGGAGCAGCTCGATGCGTTGAACCTGCCTACGGTCGAGCAGCAGGCGCACATCGCGCAGGCGGTAGCGCGGCTGCGCGGCGAGCGCCATGCCGGCGTGGTCGATGCGGGTCTGCACCAGGGTTGGCTGCAGGCCTGTCGCGAGGGCCGGCTCGATGTGGTTCTGGCGGTGGTGCAGACGGTCCCGCCAGGCGAGCGCCTGGCCTTTGTCGACCGTCCCGGCCCCGACGGCCGCACCGCCTTCCATCTCGCCTGCGAGCATCACGAATTCGCGCTCGCGGTATCGCTGTTGAAGCTTGGCGCCGATCCGCACCGGCGCACCGAGGCCGGCCGCCTGCCGATGCAGCTGGCCACGCACGAGGACCACGGCGAACGCACGCGCACGCTGCTGGCGTGGCTGAAGATCCAGGGCGCCGACCCCTTGGCGTGCGACGACAATGGACGCAGCGCGCTGAACGAGGCCGCCTATCACGGCAACCGCGCGGCGATCGGCTGGCTGCTGCAACAGGGCGCGAGCCTGGCCGAGCGCGACCGGCAGCAGCGCACGCCGCTGCATGCGGCCGCCGCCGCGGGCCATGCCGCCACCGTGTCGCTGCTGCTCGCGCTCGGCGCCGACCCGCGGGCGCGCAACGGCGCGGGAGAGCGGCCGATCTTCGAGGCCTGCAGGGCGGGACGGGTCGAGGCGATGCGGGCCTTCCTCGACGCCGGCCTGTGGCTCGACGCGGACGAGCGCCGGCAATTGCAGCAAGGCGGGATGGTGGGCGAGACCGCGGTCGCGCAAGCCTGCGGGGCGCCGCTGCGGGCCGCGCTGGCGCAGACGGTGCCGGCCGTGGATGCCCGAGTCCATGCCGCGGTCAACGCAGCCGCGATGGGCACCGACGGGGCAACGGCAGGGGAAGGAATGAAAGGGAAGGCGGAGCAGCGGGCGGCAACGGCGGCCGCTGCCGCGGACCTGACCTCGAAGGCGAGGCCGGTGCCGCGTCTGCCGCCGGCGCTGCGGCGCCTGCGGCAATGGTTCTGATCGCCGCGCGCCGGGAGAGCGCGCAGCCTGAACAGGGCGGGCTTACTTCTTGTAGTTCGCCACGCCGTCGGTGATTTCCTTGTGCGCTTCCTCGATGCCGCCCCAGCCTTCGACCTTGACCCACTTGCCGGCCTCGAGCGCCTTGTAGTTCTCGAAGAAGTGCTTGATCTGGTCCAGCGTGTTCTGCGGCACGTCCGACAGGCCCTTCATGTAGGCCGTGGCCGGCGACAGCTTGTCGACCGGCACCGCAACCAGCTTGGCGTCGACGCCGGCTTCGTCGGTCATCTTCAGCATGCCCAGCGCGCGGCAGCGCACCACCGCGCCGGCCAGGATCGGGAACGGGGTGATCACCAGCACGTCCACGGGGTCGCCGTCGCCCGACAGCGTCTGCGGAATGAAGCCGTAGTTGGCCGGATATCGCATGCCGGTGCCGATGAAGCGGTCGACGAACAGCAGGCCGGTTTCCTTGTCGGCCTCGTACTTGACCGGATCGCTCTGGGCCGAGATCTCGATGATCACGTTGAAGTCGTTCGGGATGTCCTTGCCCGGCGGGACGAGATTGAAGCTCATGCGGTTCTCCAGATGCCTGTGTTCGGCCGGTATTTGGCCAAGGTTTGACGATGGCCGGCATTATAGCGGCTCGGTCTGACCCGGAACTGACAGGCGGACGGCACGCGGGAGGCGGCCTGCGGCGGCCCTCGCCGGCATCGCACGTTGCGGTCGCGCGGCCCGGCTGGGCGATAATGCCGGCTTGGAATTTCAGCCGGAGCATGACGATGCACGCCCAGCACTTCGTTGCCAACCGCCTGATGGCGCCGGATTCCGGCATGCGCATCAAGGTGTTCGATCCCTCCACCGGCGCGCCCTTCGCCGAGATCGCGCGCGGCAACGCGACCGATATCAATGCCGCGGTCTATGCCGCCCGCCAGGCCTTCGATGGCGCCTGGGGCGCGCTGTCCGCCGCCGAGCGCGGCCGGCTGCTGACCGACCTGGCGCGCAAGCTCGCCGAGCACGAGGCCGAACTGGCCGCGCTCGAGGCGCGCGACACCGGCAAGCCGCTGAGCCAGGCCCACGCCGACGCGCGCGCGATCGCCCGCTATTTCGAGTTCTACGCCGGCGCGGCCGACAAGCTGCACGGCCAGACCATCCCGTATCAGAACGGCTATACGGTGCTGACCGTGCGCGAGCCGCACGGCGTCACCGGCCACATCGTGCCGTGGAACTATCCGCTGCAGATCTTCGGACGCAGCGTCGGCGCGGCGCTGGCCGCCGGCAACGCCTGCGTGGTCAAGCCCGCCGAGGACGCCTGCCTGTCGCTGCTGCGCGTGGCGGAACTGGCCGCCGAAGTCGGCCTGCCCGAGGGCGCGCTGAACGTGGTGACCGGCTATGGCCACGAGGCCGGCGCGGCGCTGGCGCGCCATCCCGGCATCGACCACCTGTCGTTCACCGGCTCGCCGCAAACCGGCAGGATGGTGGCGCAGATGGCGGCCGAGA
The DNA here is from genome assembly GCF_008801915.1 of Cupriavidus gilardii. Taxonomy (GTDB): domain Bacteria; phylum Pseudomonadota; class Gammaproteobacteria; order Burkholderiales; family Burkholderiaceae; genus Cupriavidus; species Cupriavidus gilardii. Next base: position 11,294 of record NZ_VZOV01000006.1, on the reverse strand, counting down.
ACCATGTGCCGGTCACGCTGGAGCTGGGCGGCAAGTCGCCGCAGATCGTGTTCGCGGACGCCGATGTCGATGCGCTGGTGCCGGTCGTGGTGCGCGGCATCGTGCAGAACGCCGGGCAGACCTGCTCGGCCGGCAGCCGGCTGCTGGTCGAGCGGCCGCTGTACGACGCGCTGCTGGACCGGCTGGCGATGGTGTTCGAGTCGCTGCGGGTCGGCCCCGCCGAGCAGGACCTCGAATGCGGACCGCTGATCAGCCGCAAGCAGCAGCAGCGGGTCTGGGACTTCGTCTCCGACGCGCAGCACGCCGGCATCCCGGTGATGGCGCAGGGCCAGATCGTCGCCGAGGCGCCGGAGACCGGCTACTACCAGGTGCCGATGCTGCTGCGCGACGTGCCGGCGACGCACCGGCTGGCGCAGGAGGAGGTATTCGGCCCGCTGCTGGCGGCGATGCCCTTCGACGACGAGCAGGATGCGATCGCGCTGGCCAACGGCACGCCCTATGGGCTGGTGGCCGGCATCTGGACGCGCGACGGCGCGCGCCAGCTGCGGCTGGCCCGCAAGGTGCGCGCGGGCCAGGTCTTCATCAATAACTATGGCGCCGGCGGCGGCGTCGAATTGCCGTTCGGCGGCTCCGGACAGTCGGGCCACGGCCGCGAAAAGGGTTTCGAGGCGCTATACGGCTTCACCACCCTCAAAACCATCGCCATCCACCATGGGTAACATCAATTTCCTCTCGGTCGCCTTCGCCATCTTCTTTTTCTGGATGGCCTGGCACGTCAACCACAAGCGCGCGACCAATCCGTCCGGCATGCCGCGGCTGCAGGTGTTCAAGCGCAAATGGGGCGAAACGATCGGCGACCGGGTCCACTGGTGCCTCTATGTGGCGCTGCCGTTTCTGCTGGCGCTGATGATGGTGGCCAATGCCCTGCGGGGGCGTGGGCCGTTCTCGGGCTAGGCCGGGCGCGGCCGGACGGTGGCGGCGATGGCCGCCGCCGGCTGGTTTTTCTTGTGCGGGGATGCGTGCGAAATACCGGACGAATATCAGACGCGGGAACGTCGAGCTTCCCTCAGATCGCCACCATCTCGAAGTCTTCCTTGCGGGCGCCGCATTCGGGGCAGGTCCAGTTGATCGGCACATCCTCCCATTTCGTTCCGGGCGGGATGCCGTCTTCGGGCGCGCCGGCGGCTTCATCGTAGATCCATCCGCAAATCAGGCACATCCAGGTCTTGTATTCCATAGGGTGGTGACGTCTCGATTAAAATTCAGCGCAGATGGTACCGAATCGACGCGCGGCGCGCCACCGGCATCCCGGCGGCATTGCGGTTTTGGCGCCGAAATCGATGGCGATTGACGCGGATTGCAGCCGATCGCATACGGTTCGCGCGAATTGGCGTCCGCCCGCCTCTCCCCGGCAGCGCCACTCCCCTCCCTCTTCCAGGCAGATCACGACATGTCACGAAACCAGCAGCTTTTCGACCGCGCCCAGCAGACCATTCCCGGCGGCGTCAATTCGCCGGTGCGGGCGTTCCGCTCGGTCGGCGGCACGCCGCGCTTCATCGCGCGCGCCGAAGGCCCCTATATGTGGGACGCGGACGGCCAGCGCTATATCGACTACATCGGCTCGTGGGGCCCGATGATCGTTGGCCATGCGCACCCCGACGTGGTGCGCGCGGTGCAGCAGGTCGCTGCCGGCAGCTTCTCGTTCGGCGCGCCGACCGAGGCCGAGATCGAGATGGCCGAGGAAATCTGCAAGCTGGTGCCGTCGATCGAGCAGGTGCGGCTGGTGTCGTCGGGCACCGAAGCGACGATGAGCGCGCTGCGGCTGGCGCGCGGCTTCACCGGGCGCGATCTGATCATCAAGTTCGAGGGCTGCTATCACGGCCATGCCGACAGCCTGCTGGTCAAGGCCGGCTCGGGCCTGCTGACCTTTGCCGACACCACGCAGAACGCGCCGTCGTCGGCGGGGGTGCCGGCCGACGTCACGCGCCACACGATGGTGCTCGAGTACAACAACGTCGAGCAGCTCGAACAGGCCTTCGCCACCCACGCCGGCGAGATCGCCGCGGTGATCGTCGAGCCGGTGGCCGGCAACATGAACCTGGTGCGCGCCAGCGATGCCTTCCTGCAGACGATGCGCAAGCTGTGCAGCGCCGACGGCGCGGTGCTGATCTTCGACGAGGTGATGACGGGCTTTCGTGTCGCGCTGGGCGGCGCGCAGGCGCACTACGGCATCACGCCGGACATGACGTGCCTGGGCAAGGTGATCGGCGGCGGCATGCCGGCGGCGGCCTTCGGCGGCCGGCGCGACATCATGGCCAGGCTGGCGCCGCTGGGCGGCGTCTACCAGGCCGGCACGCTGTCGGGCAACCCGCTGGCCGTCGCGGCCGGCATGGCGACGCTGAAGCTGATCCAGGCGCCACGCTTCCACGAACGGCTGGCCGCCCAGACCCGCAAGCTGACCGATGGCCTGGCCGAGGCCGCGCGCGCGGCGGGCGTGCCGTTCGCCGCGGATTCGGTAGGCGGCATGTTCGGGCTGTATTTCCGCGAGAGCGTGCCGGCCAGCTTTGCCGAGGTCACGCAATGCGATACCGCGCGCTTCAACCGCTTCTTCCACGCGATGCTCGACAACGGCGTCTACCTGGCACCGTCCGCCTTCGAGGCGGGCTTCGTCGGCGCGCAGCATGACGACGCGATCCTCGAGGCGACCTTCGAGGCCGCGCGCCGGGCCTTCGCCGCGCTGTAAGGGCCCCGAAGGTGGTACCCGAGGGCCCTGCCCCAGGGCCGGCTCCGTGGATCCTTCAAGCGGCTGGTGCGCTACACTGCTGGCGTTCCGATGATCCACGGAGTTTTCCGATGCGCGCCTTCCTTTCTTCGTCGCCGACCTTCGCCTCGTCGCGGTCTTCCCTGTCGTCGCTGCGTCCGCTGCGCTGGCTGCTGCTGGCGTGGCTCGCGAGCCTGCTGAGCGCCTGCGGCTACAACGACTTCCAGGCCAAGGACGAAGCCGTCAAGGCAGCCTGGGGCGAGGTCGTCAACCAGTACCAGCGCCGTGCCGATCTGATCCCGAACCTCGTCAATACCGTCAAGGGCTACGCCTCGCATGAGCGCGAGACGCTCGAGGCGGTGACCAAGGCCCGCGCCACCGCGACCAGCATCCAGGTCACGCCCGAGACGCTGAACGATCCGCAGGCCTTCCAGCGCTTCCAGCAGGCACAGGGCGAACTGAGCGGCGCGCTGTCGCGGCTGCTGGCGGTGGCCGAGAACTACCCGCAGCTGAAGGCCGACGCCGCCTTCCGGGACCTGCAATCGCAGCTGGAAGGGACCGAGAACCGCATCACGGTCGCGCGCCAGCGCTATATCGCCGCGGTGCGCGACTACAACGTGCTGGCGCGCAGCTTCCCGACCAATCTGACCGCGATGATCTTCAACTACGAGGTCAAGCCATCGTTCACCGTCGAGAACGAGAAGGCGATCTCGACCCCACCCGCGGTCAAGTTCTGATCCTCGTGCCGATGATCTTCGCCGCAGGACTCCGGCGCTGGCTGCGCGCATCGCCGGCGTCGATGCTGATGCCGATGCTGATGCCGGTGCTTGCGCCGATGCTCGCGCTGGCGATGCTGCTCGGCGCATCCGGCGCGGCGCAGGCGCAGGCGCAGGGCGACGGCTTTGTCGCCGTGCCCGCGCTGACGCAACGCGTCACCGACCTGACCGGCACGCTGGCGCCGGCGCAGCGCAGCGCGCTGGAAAACGTGCTGGCCGAATACGAGCGCACGCGCGGCAGCCAGATCTTCGTGCTGATGGTGCCGACCACCGATCCGGAAACGATCGATGCCTACGGCATCCGCGTGGCCGACGCCTGGCGTGCCGGCCGCCAGGGCATCGACGATGGCGTGATCGTGCTGATCGCCAAGGACAATCCGCCCGGGCTGCGCAAGATGCGGCTCGAAGTGGGCCGCGGCGTGCAGGGCTCGCTGACCGATGCGATGTCCAAACGGATCCTGCAGGACATCATGGCGCCGCATTTCCGCCAGAACGATTTCTATGGCGGCCTGGCGGCCGGCATCTCGGCGATCCAGGCGACCATCGACAAGGAAGGCTTGCCCGGGCCGCAGGCGCGCAAGCAGGCTCGGCAGGGCGGACTGGACGACTGGCTGCCGGTGCTGTTTCCGCTGCTGATCATCGCCTTCTTCCTGTTCTCGGCGACGCGCGGACGGCGGCGCCAGATCGTCGTCGGCCGGCGCGGCTGGGATACGGCTGCCGGCACGCTGGGGGGACTCGGCGGGCTCGGAGGCCTCGGTGGCGGCTGGGGCCGCCATCATGGCGGCGGCGGCTTCGGTGGTGGCGGTTTTGGTGGCGGTGGCGGCTTCGGCGGTGGAGGCGGCGGCGGCTTCGATGGGGGCGGCGCCTCCGGCAACTGGTAAGGGAACGACTCATGCCCACCCCTTCCCGCTCACCTTCCCCCTCGCGCGGCCTGCGGCGCGCGCTGCGCCATGCGCTGACCCCTGTCTCGTTCGCGCACCGGCACTTCCCGCCCGATGCCTTGTCGCGGCTGCAACGCGCGGTGCGCGACGGCGAGCGCCAGCATCGCGGCGAAGTGCGCGTGGTCATCGAATCGAGCCTGCCGGCGACGCAGGCCTGGGCCGGCGTGACGCCGCGCGAGCGCGCCCGCGCGCTGTTCGCCGCGCTCGAGGTCTGGGACACCGTCGACCACACCGGCGTGCTGCTCTATATCAACCTGGCCGATCACGCGGTCGAGCTGCTGGCCGACCGCGGCATCGATGCGCGCGTCGCGCACGAGACCTGGGCCGCGCTGTGCCAGTCGCTGGCGCACGGCCTGGCCGCCGACCTGTCGATCGAACCGGTGCTGGCCACGGTGGCGCAGGTCCACGCGCTGCTGGCCCGGCATTTCCCGCAGCACGGCGACGGCAATCCGAACGAGCTCGACGACCGGCCGATCGTGCTGTAGCGCGGCCCGCCCTGCTAGGGCGCGGGCGCGCCGCGATGCCGCCGCGCGCCCATCCAGTACCAGATCGCCGCCAGCACCTGCAATCCGACCAGCACCGCCCAGGCGGCCAGATGGGCGCGCACCGGATAGCGGCCCTGCACCGCCGGCCACAGGTCCAGCACCATGCCGATGCCGAGCTGGCAGACGAAAATCGCCAGGAAGACGGTCAGCGTCAACGCGGTGGTCGCACGTCCGATCATCGCGCCGTCGAACTGCCGCGCCAGCACCGCGTAGGTCAGGATGCCGCTCGAGCCGAACACGCCGTAGCCCGCCCACAGCAGCCACGCCGGCAGCGGCGCGCCGGCCATCAGCAGCGCCTGCACCACGATGAACATCGTCATGCCGGCTCCGGCGAACGCATAGAGGCTCAGGCCGAGCCGCTCCAGATGACGCGCTGCCCAGCCTGTCGCCACGCAGCCGCCCATCATCGCAAAGCCGATCAGCGAGACCAGTCGCGCGGCCTCGCCCGGCCCCACGCCGCCGACATCGCGCAGGAAGGCGCCGACCCACAGGCTCTGCACCGCCAGGAACACGCCCTGGTTCAGCAGTGTCAGCGGCACCACGCGCCAGAACGGCGCGCTGCGCAGGATCGCGACGGTGCCGCGCCATTGCGCGCCGAGGCTTTCGCGCGCGCCGGGCCGCGCGGCCTCGGGCGCACCGAACCACAGCAGCAGCGCCATCGCCAGCGTGACGCCGCCCAGGCCCATGCAGACCGTGCGCCAGTCGACCAGCGACAACAGCCAGTCGAGCGGCGTACCGACGACCACCGCGCCGAGGCCGCCGATCGCCATCACCAGCCCATTGAGCAGCGGCATGCGCGACAGCGGAAACCACATCGACAGCGCCTGGATCGCGGCGCCCAGACAGACCGACACGCCGACGCCGATCAGCATGCGCCCGGCCGCCAGCGCCGCCATGCCCTCGCCCAGCGCGAACAGCAGCGTGCCGGCCGCCGCCACCAGCAGCAGCGCAGCCTCGGTACGGCGCGGGCCGAAACGGTCCAGCAACAGGCCGGCCGGCAGTTGCGCGCAGGCGAAGCCGAGGAAGTAGCAGCTGGTCAGCAGGCCGAGGTCGCCGGCCGACAGGCCCAGCTCGCGCGACAGATACGGCGCGAAGCCGAAATTGACGCCGCGGTAGACGTAGGAAACGAAGAAGCCGAGCGAGAAGATCGCCAGCACGCGCCAGCGCAGGCCGCGGGCCGCGGCGGGAAGTCCGGAGGGAGAAAGCGTTGCGGTGGTCATGCGCGGATTGTCCGCGCTCCGGCTTGCCCGCACCAACGAAGAATTCCCGCCCGGATTGTGAGTAGAATTTGACGGCCGGCGTCCGATTGTGGCGCTTCCTCCATCTCTTGCCTGCTCGTCCTTCCATCGACCCCATGGCCCAGGTTCCGCATCTGCCCCCGTTGCAGGCGCTGCGCGCGCTGGAGGCGGCCGCGCGCCATCGCAGCTTCTCGCGCGCCGCCGAGGAGCTGGCGCTGACGCACAGCGCGATCAGCCACCATGTGCGCGCGCTGGAGCAGAGCCTGGGCACCAAGCTGTTCCAGCGGGCCGGCGCCCGCATGCTGCCGACCAGCGTCGGCGCCCGGCTGGCCGAGCGGGTCCGTGCGGCGCTCGACGGCCTGCAGCAGGCGCTGAACGAGGCCGGCGGCCAGGGCGAGCAGCCCGCGGTCCGGCTCGAGGTCAGCGTGATGGCGGACCTGGCCAACGCCTGGCTGATCCGCCGGCTGCCGAGCCTGTACGAGGCGATGCCGATGCTCGACGTGCACCTGCGGCTGCACACCGAAATCCCGCCGCCGGACCCGTATTCGGTCGACGTCGGCATCTGGCATCAGCGCGTCGATCTGCCCGGCTTCGAATGCCACCGGCTGATCGAGGACACCGTGATCGCGGTGGCCAGCCCCGCGCTGCTGGCCCGCTATCCCGGCTTCACGGTGGCCGACCTGCCGCGCCTGCCGATGCTGCGCTTCGCGCTGCGCTCCTGGCGCGACTGGCTGGAGCAGGCCGGCCTGCCGACCCACGAGCCGGAGCGCGGGCCGATCTTCCAGGATGCCGGCATGCTGCTGCAGTCGGCGGTCGCCGGCGTCGGCGTGGCGACGGCGCGCGCGCTGCTGGCGCACGACTACCTGGTCAGCGGCGCGCTGGTGCAGATCGGCGCCACGCGGATTCCGTCGACGCTGCAGTACTGGATGATCTGGCGCGAAGGCCATCCGCACGAAAGCGCGATCCGGCGCATGCATGGGTGGCTGCGCCAGCAGATCGAGGCATCGCGCCTGCCCGATGCCGGTGCCGACGCCGGTGCGGTGGACTGACACAGCGGCGTATCGCCCGAAGGGCATCAGGTAACCCTTCGGCGTCGCGATGTTTCAGAACCTGAACACTTTGGCCAGCCGTGTTCCCTCGGCCTCGTAGGCGCGCCGCCTACGCCAAACGGATGAGTCCGGCTGGCATGGATGCCGGTCAGAGGCAGCCGGCGCCCCTTCCTTTCCCTGCCGCCGCCATGCAAGGACCGCCCATCCGGACGATGCCGCGAAGACGTGCCGCATGCAGCGTCCGGCGTCGCCGTTTCACCAGTGGCGCAGCGGTGTAAAGCAAATGCAACCGTTTGGCACACCGATCCCGCCCGCTGTCACATCGGAGAAAACCCTTCCCCGCTGCCAGTGCGGATGAAGTCATTCGCCATGCACCGCGTAGAAACGGCCTCGTACGCCACTTTTTGGGCGAAGAATAAGAATCGTTCGCCTCATCCTTCGCAGCTTATGCATTGGAGTGCATCGCCTCGCGGCTGGCCCTCGTTCCAGGTCGGATACATCGTGTTACAAGATTTCGCCGATGTAACAAGTGCGCCGAAATAAACGCAATAAAAATCAACAACTTATATCGCGTGGCACGCTCGTCGCTGAGTGAGTCGTTACAAAACGCGTGCGGCCTCATGCAAGGCACGCCGCCACGCCGGGCAAGCCAAGGCGGCACCACGACCGCCATGCCCGGCGCCACAACACAGGCGATGCGCCACTGGCCACTGGTCATTTCGAAGCAGCGGCCGGGCAATGGGAGGGTCTGCTCATTGCCTGGTTGGGGATGGGCGTCTTCCGCGCAAGCGGGGAACGGCGACAGGCGCGTCTGTCTGGGACGGCCTGCCGCCGGCCGGCACCGTGGCGGGCGCGGGACCTTTCCCGCGTCTGCCTCGGCAATAAGAAGAATCCGGGGGAATCATCATGAGCGGCTCCATCACCCGCCCGCTGCTGTTTGTATCGCAGCACCACGAGGCCAATCTTTGCCGCCTCCTCAGCCAGCGAGGCTGGAAGCTGCTGTTCGCCACCGATGCGCACGAGGTCCAGGCGCACCCGCTCGACGAGCAGCCGATCGCCGGCCTGCTCGATTTGACCGGCGAGATCGACGACGTCGAACTGGAGGCGCTCGAGCCCTGGTTCGCGCAGCCCAACATCGCGTGGATCGCGATGGTCGACTGCCGCGACCGCCTGACCCCGACCGCGCGCCGGCTGCTGGGGCTGTATTTCATCGACTATCTGACCGCCCCGTTCGAATCGGTGACGCTGGCGCAGCGGCTGGGCCACGGCTGGGGCATGGTGCAGCTGCGCCAGGACAGCGCGTCGCCCAATGCGCGTGCAGTGGGTCCGGCGGGCATGGTCGGCGAATGCGAGGCGATGCAGACGCTGTTCCGCGGCATCGCCAAGGTCGCGCGCTGGGATGCGCCGGTGCTGATCGGCGGCGAATCGGGGACAGGCAAGGAACTCGCCGCGCAGGCGATTCATCGCGCCTCGGCGCGTGCCGCGCAGCCCTTCGTCGCGCTGAACTGCGCCGCGATCCCGCCCGCGCTGCTGCAGTCCGAACTGTTCGGCTACGAGCGCGGCGCATTCACCGGCGCGCTCAAGCGCAAACCCGGCCGCATCGAGCTGGCGCAGGGCGGCACGCTGTTTCTCGACGAGATCGGCGACATGCCGCTCGAGAGCCAGACCAGCCTGCTGCGCTTTCTCGAGACCGGCTGCATCGAGCGGCTGGGCGGCACCGAGTCGGTCGCCGTCGATGCGCGCATCGTCTCGGCGACGCACGTCGACCTCGAGGCCGCCGTGGCCGCCGGCCGTTTCCGCCAGGACCTGTATCACCGGCTGTGCGTGCTGCGCATCCGCCAGCCCGCGCTGCGCGAGCGCGGCAGCGACATCGTGCTGCTGGCCGAGCATGTCCTGGCCGAGATCCGGCGGCAGTCGCCGGCGCGCATCAAGGGTTTTTCGAACTCGGCGATGCGGGCGATGGCCGTGCACCGGTGGCCGGGCAATGTGCGCGAGCTGATCAACCGCATTCGCCATGCCGCGGCGATGTGCGAGGGCGGCGTGATCCGTCCCGCCGATCTGGACCTGCAGCGGCCCGCCGAGACGCATCCCTGCACGCTGGCCGCGGTGCGCGAGGCCGCCGAGTGCAACGCGATCCGAGAAGCGCTGCAGCGCCATCACGAGCGGCTGATCGACGTCGCCGCCGAACTCGGCGTATCGCGCGTGACGCTGTTCCGGCTGATGCGCGACTACAAGCTGCAGGTACGCCGGCAGGACATCGGACTGGTGGCGCGCGAGGGCTGAGCGCCCTCCCGCCATCGCGCCCGTTACCCGATCGAGCCTCGAGGCTGCCCCGCATGCCATCCGCCACCACGCGGCCGCACGCCGCCGTCCGCCATACCGGCCTGTGCTACCTGCTGGTCGGCGCCAGCAATTCCGCGCTCGGCTTCGCCGCGATCTGGCTCGCGCTGCGCGGGCTGGACTGGCCTCCGGCCGCGGCCAATGCAGCGGGCTATGCGGTGGGCTTCCTGTGGAGCTTCGCGCTGAACCGGCGCTGGACGTTCGCGCATCGCGGCGATGTGCCGGCCAGCCTGTGGCGGTTCGGCATCGTTTGCGCGCTCGGCTACGCGGCGAATCTGGCGACGGTGCTGACGTTGTCCGGCGTGCTGGGGCCGCGCAGCCTGCTCGCGCAATGCGGCGGCATGGCGGTCTATACCGTGCTGACGTATCTGGGCGCACGGCATTGGGCGTTCCGCGAGGCGCGGATGCCGGGGCAGACGCCGGCGGACAGGCAAGCGCCCGGCCCTCTCCCCGACTCTCTCCCCGGCCCTCTCCCGCAAGCGGCAGAGGGGCTGGGGCTGAGGGCAGCAGGCGTTCGCCGCACCGGCACCGCTCGCCTTCGCGCCATCGCCAACCGGCTGCCGCTGCTTCTCGTCGTCGCCGCCGGCGCCACGCTCCCCTGGCTCGCACCGTATCCCGCGATGATCGACCTGCCGCAGCATGCCGGCCAGGTTGCCGCGCTGCGCGAGCTGCTGGCCGGCACCTCGCCATGGCGGCAGGAGCTGCGCATCAATCCGTTCACGCCCTATCTGCTCGGCTATGGCGCGGCGCTGGCGCTGTCGTGGTGGATGCCGGTGGCGGCCGCGCTGAAGCTGCTGCTGTCGCTGGCCTACCTTGCCTTTGTCGCCGCCGGTATCGCGCTGCGCCGGCGCATCGGTGCCGATGCGCGGCTCGACTGGCTGTTCGTGCCGGGGTTCTTCGGCTTCGCCTATGAATGGGGCTTCCTGACCTTTCTGCTGGCGGTGCCGCTGGGCCTGCTGTTCCTGCTGCCCGCATGGCGCCACGCAGGTGCGCCGACGCTGCGAACGGCCGCCGCGATCGTGCTCGCCGGCGCGCTGCTGTTCGTCGCGCATGGGCTGGTGTTCCTGTTCGCCTGCGCGGTGGGCGCCGCCTGTGCGCTGTTCGGTTCCGCCCGCGATGACGGCTCGCGGCCGGCGCCACCGACGCCGCGCATCGTGCGGTTCGCGCTGCTGCCCTACGCGCTGCTGGCGCTGCTCGCGCTGCTGTACGCCGGCCACGCGCAGCGGCTCGAAGCCACGCTCGACTACGCATGGCCGGCCATCGAATGGCGCTGGGACTGGATGCGGTTGCCGCTGCTGCTGGTGTCGCCCTGGGGTGCGTGGTCGACGCATCTGCCGTTCGCACTGGCCACGCTGCTGATGCTGGCCGCGCCCTGGGCGATGGGGCTGCGGCCGCGCTGGCATCTGCCGCTCGCCTGGCTGCCCCTCGCCGCCGTGCTGCTGATCTGGCTGTGCGTGCCGCACTACGCGGTGCGCACCGCCTTCCTGTTCCAGCGCTTCGGCATCCTGCTGCTGCCCTGCTATGCGTTGCTGTTCGCGATGCCGGCCGGCACCGCCGGCCCGACGCGCGCGACGCGCGCGCGTTGGTGCGCGGCCGCGCTGTGCGCGGCGTGCGCGCTGCACCTGGGCTGGCAGGCGCGGCGCG
>NZ_VZOV01000005.1 GCF_008801915.1 Cupriavidus gilardii | reverse complement strand
CACACGGCGCTCCCGGCATAGTCGCCGGCTGTGCCGTCATCGAAACTGCCAGCCTCCGAAAGGTAAGCGCCTAGGGGCGGGTAACAAATTTATGCAAAAACGGGTAACAAATTTATGCAAATTAACGCAAAGTGCGAACGCACTCCTGTCCGCGCAATGACTTCGAATTTTACATAAGAAGTATTATCGGCGGTACAGATGTTGGCCGTTTTTTCTAATGTCGTAGATGGGATAAATTCAAATGTCGCATCTGCCTGATCCTGCCACCCTGGCGGCGTTACAGCCAAGCTGGGGATTCATATGGGCCGAGCCGACACGATCACCATGACCATGCGGGAATTGGATCGGTGCAAGGTAGTCCAGGCGGTTGTCGAAGATGGCCTGATGGTGTGGCGCGCTGCTGAGAAGCTGGGCCTATCGAGACGCCAAGTTGAGCGGTTGGTGCAGCGATATCGGCAGGACGGTCCCGGTGGCGTCGTATCCCGGCGGTTTGGCCAGCCAGGTCACCATCAATTGCCGCCCGGCCTGGAATCGCGCATACGCGGCTTGGTCCGCGATAGCTACGCCGACTTTGGTCCAACCTTGGCTTGCGAGAAGCTACGCGAGCGCCATGGCATTGAGGTCTCTGCGTCGTGCGTACGCCGAATCATGATCGACGCCGGCTTCTGGGTCCCGAGGAAGCTGCGCGCGCCCAAGGTTCACCAGCCGCGGCACCGGCGCGCCTGCCTGGGCGAGCTGATCCAGATCGATGGCAGCGACCACCGGTGGTTCGAGGACCGGGGGCCGGCCTGCACGCTGCTGGTCTACGTCGACGATGCGACCGGGCAGCTGATGCAACTGCTGTTCGTGCCAACCGAATCGACGTTCTCGTACTTTGCGGCCACGCGGGCCTATCTGGAGCGGCACGGCAAGCCGGTGGCGTTCTACAGCGACAAGGCTGGCGTGTTCCGGGTCAATGCCAAGGATGGGCCGGATGGGCGCGGCTATACGCAGTTCGGGCGGGCGCTGTTCGAGCTGAACATCGACATCCTGTGCGCCAATTCGAGCCAGGCCAAGGGGCGCGTCGAACGGATGCATGGCGTGCTGCAGGACCGGCTGGTCAAGGAGCTGCGGCTGCGCGGGATCGACACGCCTGCAGCCGCCAACGCCTACGCCCCGGCCTTCATGGCCTAGTTCAATGCGCGCTTTGCCAAGGAGCCCAGAAGCGCGTTCAATGCGCACCGGCCGGTGCGCACCGATGAGGACCTCGAGCGGATCTTTACCTGGCGCGAATGGCGCAAGGTATCGCAGAACCTGACGTTGCAGTACGACAAGGTCGTGTATCTGCTGCAGGACTGCGCGGCGCATCGCAAGCTGATTGGCCGGACCATCGAGGTGGCCGAATACCCGGATGGGCGGATCGAGTTATGGGCCGATGGGGCTGCCCTTCCCTACAGCGTGTTCGATCCGCGCGAGACGATCCGACAGGCGGACATCGTGGAGCACAAGCGACTGGGGCACGTGCTGGAGATTGCGGCGCGGGTGCAGGCGTTGCGGGAGGATCGGCAGACGGCAGGCCCGTCCAGGACGCTCAATGGGGGCGCGGCCACGGCGATGAAGCCCACGCCGGGGGCCAAGCGCAAGCGGCAGATCAATCGGCTGGATCTGGACAGGGCGATCGCGGGGTCAACCGCCCCACCCTGTTGAGACGGCGCCGAGACCGGCCAGCTTGACTGCGTTACGTCTGACCCCGAAAGAAAAAAGCACGATCGGACTGACATTTGAAAGTAGCCAGCGGTCACACCTTTGAAAACCAGCTGGACAACAGATGTCAGGCATGAATAGAAGTGTCCGCTTCAAGAGGATTAGAGATGTCCGCTGTTGCTCAATGGCTCAATGACCGACACCTGGAGCTTCTCGCCCGGCGTCCGGAGATTGCCGTGGGCGAGCCAGAATCCATTGGCGCCGATAATACGAGGCGCCATAAATTGAATAATGGCCTGACCAATTCACATCGATATCGATGATTTTCGAACGTTGAATCGGAAAACCATATCCAGAACTTGCCGTCGCAGCAGTCCAACGGATCACGCGGTATTACCGAATAATCGACACCTATATATTCGGCCGTACTGTTTTGTCGTGTCGGCGCCCCACCCCTGCGGCCAGCGACCCGGCAATCCTCCAAGCTCAAACCGACACAAGACGCCGCCCACATGCCCTAGCGGTTCCCCCGGGATCATTGAACCATGCCACGCAACATTACTCCGTTGCATGGAATATATTCCAATTTGCAATACAGGTATCGGTTCGGGTGTTCCCCCATTGAGAACTTCCCCAAGGTTTATAGACTGAGGCGTCTGATAATAACAATGCGTGATGAATATTCCGTACCACGGAATATTCGGGACTATCGGGGTCGGCTTTCACTAGAAAATGAGGAGACAACCATGGATTCGCAAAGCGCCCCGCAAACAGAGGGCAATCGATCTGTCCGACCGAAAGGCCGACGTGGAACCCGGACCGCTGTGCCATTCGCTGTCCTGGCATCGACGGCGCTGGTGCTTGCCGTTTCCGGATGCGGAGGGGACCGTGACGAGCCGGCGAAACCCGCCAAGCCGGCCATTTCGGTGAAGAGCCTGTCTTCGCCCGAGGGCCTGGTCAGTGGCGACGACACGCTGATCGAACTTACCCAAGCCGATGGCGGCACGATCGGCGACGCGAAGGTGAAACTGAACGGCGTCGATGTCACGGCGAGCTTCAAGCAGGATGCCGGCAGAAAATCGATGCTGGGGCTGGTGTCCGGGCTGAAGCAGGGCGAGAACAAGATCGAGGTCACCGATGCGGCCGCCGATGCGAAAGTGCGCGGTTCCTTGACGCTGACTGCCTTCCCGATACAGGGGCCGATTCTCTACGCGCCTCAGGAAGGCAGCTTCCACTGCCAGACGGACACGTTCGCCGTCTATCCGGGCGGCCCGACGCTCACATCCGGTCCGAATACCGATCCCAATTGCGCTGCCCCGACCCGGGTCGATTGGGTCTATCACGATGCGACAAAGTCTGGAACCGCGGTCTGGCAGCCGTACGACCCGGCGAATCCGCCCGCCAATGTAGAGACAACCACGCTGCTCGATGGCCGAACCGTACCCTACATCGTCCGACTGGAAACCGGCGTCATCAATCGAGGCATATACCAGATCGCCGTGCTGGGAGATCCGGTGAAAAATCCGAATCCCAGCGCGTTGAATCCGCCCGGTAATTTCAACGGGCGGCTGGTCTACCCGTTCGGGCAGAGTTGCGGTGGCGGCTGGTACGTTCAGGGTAGATCGATGGGTCCGGTGGGAGGCTCGAGCAATTCCGCCAATGGCGCAGCCGGGGATTTCAACGCCTTGAACGACTTGCCGCTCAGCAAGGGTTTCGCGGTAGCCAATTCCACGCTGAATTATTTCGGCCAGAACTGCAACCACATCATCTCGGCCGAGACCATGATGATGGTCAAGGAGCGATTCATCGAGGCAAACGGGCCGGTGTTGTACACGATGGGCTGGGGTTCCTCCGGATCTGCCATGCAACAGAGCATGATTGCCGACACCTATCCAGGACTGCTGGATGGCATCGTGATGTTGGCCGGCTTTCCGGATAACGGCGGCCCCCAAAGCATGGAGGGCCGTCTCTTCTACAACTTCCAGCTCAATCATACGAAAGGCGGGACGACGCAGAACGGCACTTACTCCCCTGTTCCCAACAGTCCTTACGATCCGACTTACGACAACGCCACCGCCGCGGCCAGAGCCGCGGATCCGACGCTGCTGAACTGGACCAACGCGGAGATTGCCGCAGCCTCCGGTTATGGCACCTATCACAGCGTTCGCCAGCAAGCCAGCTTCTGGGCCGCGCGAACCGACTCGGTGCTGAGGCCGGCCAACCAGGGCGATCGCGACAACGTGATGGGCGGTGCCGGAAACAGTTCCGTGTTCAATGCGGTCATCGGCAATGCGGAGAAGTACAGCCCCGCCAACGTGGTCACCAGCGCTCCCATGGGCGTCCTGCCAGCGCCCCCTGTCAGTCTGCTGCCACCCAACCCCACCGGGCTTCGGCCTAACGTGAACGATCACAACAAGAATATTCTTGGCGTCGATCCTTCGACCGGATTCGCACGATCGTTCACCGGCAACGTCGGCGTACAGTACGGGCTAAATGCACTGAACACCGGCCTGATCTCCATGGCTCAGTTCATCGACCTCAACCGCAAGATCGGCGGCCAGGACATCGACGGCAATCTGCGTACGGAGCGCATGCGCGCGGACCCCGAGGCGCTCAAGCGCGCCTATCAAACGGGAATGATCATGTATGGCGGCGCCGGGCTTCGCAGCACCGCCATCCTGAACCTCGATGGCTTGAACAACGAGTTCACGGGCGCTGGTGACATGCATCTGAAGTTCTTCCACTTCATTGTCCGCGCTCGCATCGCGGCGGCGACGGGCCAGTTCGCGAACCATGTCATGTGGACGGGAACGGCCAATGTCGGCAGCTTCGCGCATGATCCGAATGCACACCACACGATGCCCGTCCAGGCTCCGCGCCCGGCTCACACCGGGCGGTCGTTGCCGGCGATGCAGAAGGCGTTTTTCGGCATGGACCGATGGCTGACGGCGGTAGTCAGCGACCGCAATGCCGATTCGCGCGCAGCAAAAGTCGTTCGAAACAAGCCGGCGGACATCGTCGACGGCTGCTTCGGTGCCACTACGGCTGGCGCGGCCGATGACTTTATCGCGGAGCCGCAGCAATTTGGCGGTTTCAGTACCGTGTTCCGCAAAGGCAATGGCAGCATTTCGCCGGCCGGAATCGTCGAGGTCAGCGAAACGCCGTCGCGCTGCAATTCGATGTTCCCTGCTTCCTCGTATCCGCGCTTCGAGGCCGGCGAACCGATCCATGCCCGCACCATGCAATGCCAGCTCAAGGCCGTGTCGGTCAGCGACTACGCGGGTTACGCGGAGCGCAATCCGTCGTGGACCGGCTCGCAGCGCGAAGCCGATCTGGCGGCGCTGCGCGCGGTGTTTCCCGGCGGGGTCTGCGACTACAGCAAGCCGGGGGAGCAGGAGCAACCGCTGGCAGGGACATGGATCCGGATCACGCCTGACAACGGGATGGTGATCGGGCATCCGCTCGCGCCGTGATGTTGGGGCGCGGCGGCGCCGGATCGCACCGCCGCGTCGCTGCATTTCCCATCGGCAATGATCTGGAGGAGTGGATGGGCCGCAGACGAATCGATCCAGCCGCCGCAAGCGATCCCGCGGCGGATCCGCGCTTCGTGACCGCGCTGGCACGCGGGCTGGAATTGCTGCGATGCTACCGGCCCACCGACCGCTGGCTCGCTCACCAGGAACTGGCTCGTCGAACCGGGCTGCCGTCCGCCACGGTCTCACGCCTGACATTCACCTTGTCGGCTGCCGGATATCTGAAACATCGCCCTTCCACTGGCGAGTACGCCTTGGCGCCAGGCGTCTTGTCGTTGGGCTTCAGCATGCTGACCAACTTCGACATCGGGCGTTTGGCTCGTCCCTACATGGAGGCGCTCGCGGAACACACGCAGTCGGCGATCTCGCTCGGGGTCAGACACGAAGCCTCGATGGTTTATGTCGCGCACTGCCGCGGCACGGCAAGGCTGATCCTGGGGCTCGACGTCGGCACGCGAATCCCGCTGGCGGTCACGGCGATGGGCCGGGCGATGTGGTCGGCCTCTACGGCAGGCATGCGCGAGATGATCAGCCGGCGGCTGCGAGCAGCCCAGCCGGCCGAATGGCCCGCGTTGCTCGATGGCCTGAAACGCGCAGAACGCCAGGTCGCGGAGCGTGGCTATACCAGTTCGGAGTCCGAGTGGGAACGGGAGATCGCTGCCGTCGGTGTTGCCATCGACCTCGGAGACGGCCGGGAACCATTGGCGCTGACCGTCGGCGGCCCCTCCTCCCGTCTGCATGGCACTCTACTACATGACGACTTCGCGCCCGCGCTGATGAACACCGCATGTGCGATCGTCGCTTCCATCCAGGCCGCCGAGTGGGAGGACTAACGGACGTCATTCGTATCCTTCAATGACGACGAGATCCGCCTGGGAATACGGTGTTCGCAGCGCAATCAATGCCTGATATTCCGGGGATTCGTAGCACTCCAGCGCGCGCTGGTAGCTGTCGAATTCGAGCACGACCACGCGCGATCGAGGTTGGCCCTCGACGACGGTCTTTTGTCCATTCCGGACCAGAAAACGGGCGCCGAATTTCTCGAATACCGTCTTGTTTGCAGCGATGTACTGTTGATAGCCTTCCATATCGGCGATATCGACCATCGCCACCCAATAACCCTTGGCCATACCTTCCTCCGAGTTTGAATTGTCGCGTCAGGCCGCGCGCCACCGCTGCCGGCGGAGCCGCCGCACGGGCTTCCCGATCAGTCTATGCCGAGTCTCGGAAAAGAACAGGCACCTGGGCGCCGCGAGAGGGTGCCCTGCCGTTTCGCCGGCTCGCTA
Source organism: Cupriavidus gilardii (assembly GCF_008801915.1). Classification (GTDB taxonomy): domain Bacteria; phylum Pseudomonadota; class Gammaproteobacteria; order Burkholderiales; family Burkholderiaceae; genus Cupriavidus; species Cupriavidus gilardii. The sequence continues at coordinate 263,274 of NZ_VZOV01000005.1, read as the reverse complement.
GCGGCTCAGTGCCAGCACCATGCTTTGCACGGCGGCGAAGGCCTTGTCGCGCCGGTCATAATCCCAGCGCTGAACGGCGCAGCCGACGTGCCCATCGTCGACGTGGTACTCGATCACGTTCACCGAATTCGGGATGGATCCGCGGACCCGGTGCGATACCGCGGTTCCCGCTTGCACCGCCCAGGCACGGCGGCCCGAATTGGCGAGCAGCGGCGCCACATACGGAAGGTGTACATGCCCTCCCAGCACGATGTCCATGCCGGCATCCACCCATGCCGGTACGGCCGCTTCGCGGCCGATCAGCAGATTTCGCGTATCCGACTCGACGACCGCGCGCACCGGTTGATGGACAACGACGATACGTAGCTGGTGCGGGTGGGCTTGGCGCAGCTGCTGGCAAACGCGGTCGATCTGCTCGCGCGACACCTCGCCGTTCTTGTGTCGCGATGGCCGGGTCGTGTTCACGCCGATGGCAAGAACGCGTTCATTGCTGAAGACCGGCTCCAGCACCATACCGAGCGCTCGCTTGTAGCCGCCGTACGGATTCAGCATCCGAGCCGCCACGTTGAAGAGCGGAATATCGTGATTGCCCGGGATGACCAGCGTCGGCAGCCCCAGCCTGCAGAGAAACGCGCGCGCCGCCGCGAATTGGCCCGTTCTCGCCCTCTGCGTGATATCGCCCGACAGCACGACGACCTCTGGCATCAACTCGCGCGCCAGCGACAGCACGGCCTCCACGACCGGCGCTTGCTCGGTACCAAAATGCGTGTCGGACAGGTGCAGGACGCGAGCCACGCTCATGAGCGATCCAACCGGCTTGTGTCCCGCGGCACCAGCAATTGCAAACGCTTCGGCGATACCGAAAAGTGCAAGGGCGTGCGAGCCCAGTGGATCTCGCCGTCCATCGCCACCTTGATGCGCCGGCGCCCGCGCACGCGCACCGTCAGCGATTCAAAGCTGAAGCTGATGACTCTGGAGGTATCGCCCAGCCGGCCGATCGCACCCATCAGCAGCAATCCATACAACGCCAGCGTGCCGACTGGTTTCGCAATCATGGCGACAAGGCGATTGTCTTCCAGGTGGACAACCTCGGGAATGCCGACCTGCTCCAGCTGCAGGCTGTTGTTGCCGACCACCAGCGTCGGCGTTCGCATTACCTGGTGTTGGCCGTGGGACAGCAGGTCCAGCGTCAGCTGCGCCGGCGCGCGCGCCAGTGTGACGAGCGCCGACAGCAGCGCGACCCAGCGGCGCCGACCGAGCATTTTCTTGTAGACCTCGCGGTCTTCCAGCAGTTGTGGATACAGCCCCAGACTGGCATTGACCAGGAATGGCCGGCCGTCGAGCAGGCCGACCTGTACCGGTTCGATGCGGGCGTCCAGCACGCTGGCCAAGGCCTCGTCGGTTTCCCCCGAGATGCCGTAGGTGCGGCCGAAGTAATTGAACGTGCCGCGAGGCAGGATGCCGAAAGGCAGCCCCGTCGGCAACACGGCTGCGGCCACCGCGTTCAAGGTACCGTCGCCGCCCGCGGCGACCACGATGCCGCTCTCCTGCCTGGCACGTTCGACCGCGATCTGGGCGAACTGCGGCAACTGTTTGGGCCGGTCCACTGCGAAGATGGTATAGGCGCGCCCTGCTTCGCTCAGTCGCTGCTCGATCCTGGCGCGCGTCTCGATCGCGTCGCCGCTGCCGGAGCCGCCATTGAATACGACGAACAATGGCTCATTGCCAGTCAGGCGGGCAACGGATTCGGTCAGCGGCGAAGCGTCGGCGTTCGGCATGGTCAAAAGATGCGGGCAGGCAGTGTCGCGGCCCGAGTCCGGTCCTTTGACATCAAGCGTCAGACCGGCCGAGCCGTGCCGCCTCGATCGCCGCGATGTCGATCTTCTTCATCGTCATCATCGCATCGAATACGCGCTTGGCCGCCGCACGATCCGGGCCGGTGACCGCGTCAGTCAGGGCGCGCGGGCTGATCTGCCATGACAATCCCCACCGGTCCCTGCACCAGCCGCATTCGATTTCCTGTCCGCCATTGCCGACGATCGCGTTCCACAAGCGGTCGGTTTCGGCCTGGTCGTCGGTAGAAATCAGAAACGAGAAGGCCTCGTTGTGTTTGACCTGCGGGCCTCCGTTCAGTCCGACGCAAGGAATGCCGATCACCGTGAATTCGACCATCAGAACATCACCCTCCTTCCCGGACGGATAATCGCCCGGCGCCCTGTGGATGGCGCCGACCGCGCTGTCGGGAAAGGTTTGGGCATAGAAGGTAGCGGCATCGAGCGCGTCGTTGTCGTACCACAAGCAGATCGTGTTCTTGCTGAGCATGTCGTGTCTCCTGGAGCGTCAAGAATCCGCCATCCGACGCTGCGTTCGCGGCGGCCGCTGTCCACATTGGTGGGCCGGTCTATCGGATGGAACGGATGCCGTTGTCGGGCCCTGCCACTGTCGCACACTCTCGCGACAGGAGCGAGGCCAGCGCTCCACCATCACGGCTGCGATCTTCGAGCCGATGCGCGGGACAGCGCCGAGAACACCGGCTGGCTGCCGACCGTTGGGCGCTGCAGCATTCTCGCGTACCAGGCTCGCAATGCCTCGCACTCGGCAGGCACCGGCAGCTTGACCAGGGCGGCAAAAATCAATCCCCCGATCACCGCGATATCCGCCATCGAGAAGGCCTCGCCAGCGACATACGGCTGCCGTTTCAGGACCGAGTCGAAATAGTGCATGCCCTTCACTGCCTTGTCGCGCTGGCGCAAGCCCCATTCCGCGTTTTGATAGATTTCGACATCCGGCCCCAAGCCCGGGGTGGCGTGATGGAAATAGACACTGATGGCATCCAGCAATTCCAGTTCGGCGCGTTTGTTCATCATGTGGATGATGCCTTTTTCGCGCGCCGTCCGGCCGGTCAGAGTCGGTTGGCCATCGACTGCGTCCAGATATTCGGTGATGGCCGTACATTCCGCTATGCACGTGCCATCGCCAAGCTCCAGTACCGGCAGTGTGCCTGAGTAATTCCTGGTGGCAATGAACTCCGGCCTTTTGTGCTCGCCCTGGTAAAGATCGACCATCACGAATTCGACACGCGACTGAAGGTTCTTTTCGGCCAAGGCAATGCGAACGCGCGTTGGATAAGGCCCAGTCGGGAAATCGTAGATCCGCATCGGGGATATCGTTGCGGCGGTGGTACTGCCGGGATGGGAAGTCACGATTGCCGTTCTCCAAAATGAATCGCATGTCGGATGGAGGATGCGTTGACCCTCCGCAGTCTATCTACCTAACGATCGTTAGGTTCGACAATAGAAGGTACAATGCGGCACGTCAAGAACGTGCGGATGGAGAGAGGCAAACCATGACAAGGCACACGAGCGCGAGCGGGACCGCTGGCCCGTCCCCTGGCTCCAGGGAGCGGATCCTGACCGCGGCCACTCACATCGCGCAGGCGCACGGCTACGGCGGCTTGAATTTTCGGGATCTCGCGGAGGCGGTGGGCATCAAGGCCGCCAGCATCTACCACCATTTCGATGGCAAGGCCGATCTTGGCGCGGCCGTAGCGCGGCGGTATTGGCAGGGCACAGCGGACGCTCTTGAAGAACTGCTGGCAAAATCGCCGGATCCGCTATCGAGCCTGCATCGCTATCCCGAGTTGTTTCGCAAGGCGCTCGAAAGCGGCAATCGCATTTGCCTATGCAGCTTCATGGCCGCGGAAACGGATGACCTGCCGGAAGTGGTGAAGGCCGAGGTCAAGGCCTTTCAAGACGTGAACATTGCCTGGCTGACCAAGGTGTTGTCGGCAGCGGCCGTAGTGGATCCGGCTCAGAGCGGCCAGCGGGCACGCGCCATCTTTGCCGCCATTGCGGGCGCTCAACTCGTTGCAAGAAGCCATGCCGACATTGCTGTGTACGACGCGTTGGTCGACAGTTTTCGAAGCGCTGGTCTTCTACCGGCATAGCGTCTTTTCTGCTGGCTGAACGAATCGGGCCGCACCCATTTGCACAGCCCGTTTCATCGCACATCCGGCCCATGGAAGGCTGGCGATACGTGTTCGGCTACCTCTGCCAGCACCTCGTGCACGGTCACCCGGTGGCGGCCGTGGCCGGATTCGCCGCGGGCGGTGCGGTTCGCAGCGGCAATACCACCTTCGCGACGAGCCCCGGCCGGCCATCCGCGCGCCCCGTCAGTTCGACGCGGCCGCCCAGGTTCGCTGCAATCGTCTGCACGATGGCGAGTCCGAGTCCACTACCCTCTTCGTCGGTCGCCCCGCCGCGATAGAAACGCTCGAATACCCGCAGGCGAGCAGTCTCCGGGATGCCCGGCCCGCTGTCTGCCACTTCGATCACGACATTGCCGCTGCCACCGCCACCGCCACCGCCACCGCCTTCGCCGCGGCGCACGCTAAGGTCTACCCGCCCTCCCCGGCCGCCATACCGGATGGCATTGTCCGCCAGGTTCTTGATCAGCATGCGCAGATCCGTCTCCGTGGCGGCGAGCCGCACGTCGTCCAGCCGCTCCACGCCCAGGTCGACGCCGCGGTCAATGGCGAGCGGCAGCAGGTCGGTCACGACATCGGTGACGACAGCGGCCACCGCCACGTTGTCCAGCGCCCGCGGCGTGCCGATTTCCGCGCGCGCCAGTTCGAGCAGCCGGGTGATCAAGGCCCCGGTGCGCCGGATGCCGCGGCGCAGTTCTTCGAGTTGCTGGTCGATGTTGCCGCGCGGCGCCTGCATTAGATTCTCGACCTGCAGCTGGAGGGCCGTCAGCGGCGACCGCAATTCATGCGCGGCGTTCGCGATAAAGGTGCGCTCCGTGTCGATCAGGCCGGACAGCCGGACCATCATGCGGTTGACCGACTCCAGAAAGGGCCGCAGCTCCTCCGGCGCGGTGCCGATATCGATCGGCTCCAGGTGATTGAGGTCGGCCTGCGCGACGCGCTCGCCGATCACGCTCAACGGCCGCAGCGCGTCCCTGACGCTGACGCGGATCGCCCATATCAGCACCGGCAACAACAGCACCACGGGAACCGCGGCCCATGCCGCCACCCGCCGCGCATTGGCCGCGCGAACGGCACGCTGCTGGGCAATCTGCATGTAGGCATCGCCGGCCTGCATCGCAAACACGTCCCAGACGATTCCGCCGGCCTCCACGTCGGAGAAGCCCAGCGGCGCCCGCGGCAGCAGTACCCACGGCGCGCTGCTGTGCCCGGGGCGGACGCTATCCTCCGGCCCCCAGGTCTGCACCAGGACAGGCGGCGCCGCCGACGGCCCGCCGTGGGGCGGTGCCGGCATGACCGGCGGCGCCGCGCGGATCGCTGCAGCGGCGTGCCGCAAGTCGTCGTTGAACTCGCTGGCCAGCTGGCGGACCACGATCCACGCGCCCAGCGCGCCCAGAAATCCGACAAGGAGCGCCAGGCCGCCGAGCGACAGGCTCAGACGGCGGTGCAGCGATCCGACGGCAGCGGTCTTGGCCATATCCGACTCCGGTCCGGTTCACGGCCGCAGTGTCGGCGATCGGCTCTCCGATGCCAATCGGGTTGGCCCCGCGCATTGCGCCAGAGCGGGCGCAATCTCGGGCCTGAAAGCGGCCCTGAAGGCGGATCCGATGTGTTTGAGCCTCGAGGTTGAGCCCCGGCGTTGCGCATGGCACGATACCGCGATGCCCGCCGCCGCCCCCGATACCACGCTCCGAGACCTCGCACGCCTGCGCCGCGTTCGCGACCGCATCGACCGCGACTACGCGAAACCGCTCGATGTCGAGGCGCTTGCCCGGGGCGTCCACATGTCGGCCGGCCATCTCAGCCGCCAGTTCCGACAGGCGTACGGCGAGTCGGTCTACTCCTACCTGATGACCCGGCGTATCGAGCGCGCGATGGCGCTGCTGCGCCGCGGCGACCTGAGCGTGACTGAGGTCTGCTTCGAGGTCGGATGCTCGTCGCTGGGCACGTTCAGCACGCGGTTCAGCGAACTGGTCGGTGTCTCCCCCAGCGTTTACCGGCGCGACTGGGCCGGCGAAGCCGAGGGCATTCCGGCCTGCGTCGCCCGGCAGGTGACGCGACCGATCAGGAATCGAGAAGCGACGGAAAAAGAGCCCGTCTAGACTGGCTCACATGGCTTCGAGCCCACGCCGCGACGGCGCGGCCGACGCCTGTCCTCAAACACCATGGAGCCTGATCTTGGACATCACCATCCACTCGACCTTCCTGCCCCACACCGACCCGGAGGTCTCGCTGGCCTTCTATCGCGACGCCCTGGACTTCGAGGTGCGCAAGGATGTCGCCTTCGGCGGCCATCGCTGGATCACCGTCGGTCCGAAGGGCAAGCCCGACACCGCCATCGTGCTGTACCCGCCCAATGCCACGCCCGGCGTCACCGACGACGAGAAGCGCACCATCGCCGAGATGATGGCCAAGGGCACCTTTGCGATGCTGCTGCTCGGTGCCGCGGACCTCGATGCGGTGTTCCAGCGTTTGCAGCAGTGGGACGCGGAGATCGTCCAGGAGCCGACAGACCAGCCCTATGGGGTACGCGACTTCGGTGCAAGAGACCCGGCCGGCAACATGATCCGGATCCAGCAGTTGAAGTGAGGTCGAATGGGCCGCGCATCCTGATTGCTGGATGACTCGCCGCCCCCCGGGCACCGCCCTCCTCCGGCGACCTTGCTTCGGCGCCTGACGTTTTTACCAACGGCGACGCGTCAAGATTGCATCGCCACGCCATATCGATCGCCCCACGGAAGCGGCCCCCGGATGTAGCGCGACGCACGTTTGCGCCGATTCGGGTGCCGGTCCGGCGGCTTGTCGCCATTGTCCCTGCCTTCCGCCGCATTGGCGCAGCCCTTGCGTGGCCGCCCAGAGTGCTCCGCCTTGTCGGGGCCCTGATGGCGACACACGGAGGACCGACATGCTGGCACCCGAGCCCAAACCGATCACCCGCTCCCCGCAGAACGAGCCCCGCCCGGTGCCCTCGCGGCTGCCGGTACGTCTTCGCATCAATGGCGCCGATTACACGTTGCACGTCGAGCCCTGGGTCACGCTGCTGGACCTGCTGCGCGAGCAGTTGGACCTGACCGGCACCAAGAAGGGCTGTGATCATGGCCAGTGCGGCGCCTGCACGATTCTTGCGGACGGGCGCCGCATCAATGCCTGCCTGGCGCTGGCGGTCGCCTACGACCAGGCCGACATCACGACCGTCGAAGGACTCGCCCGGCTTGCCGGCGACGGGGGCGCGCTGCATCCGTTGCAGCAGGCCTTCATCGAATGCGATGCGTTTCAATGCGGCTATTGCACGCCGGGCCAGCTCTGCTCGGCCGCGGGATTGCTGAACGAAACCCCGCCGCGCAACGTGCCGGAGATCCGCGAGCGCATGAGCGGCAATCTGTGCCGCTGCGGCGCCTATCCGCAGATCGTCGAGGCGGTGTCCCGGGTGGTGCTGAACGGCCGCGCACGGGATGAAGGCGCACGCCAAACGGAAAACGCAGGCGAAACCGCCGGCGAAACCGCCGGGATTCCTGCCGGCGCAACGCCGTCATCGGCAACACCGGAGCAGACGCCATGAACCCGTTTCGCTATGAACGCGCCGACACCATGCCGGTGGCGCTGGCGCTGATCCATGAGGCGGCCGAGCGCGCGTCGGGCAATGCGTCCGCACGCTGCCTGGCGGGCGGCACCAATCTGGTCGATCTGATGAAGGTCGACGTGATGCGCCCTGCCACGCTGGTCGACCTGGGCCTGCTGCCGCTGGCCGAGATCGAGGCACAGCCCGACGGCAGCCTGCACCTGGGCGCGATGGCCCGCAATGCGGACACCGCGGAGCATCCGCTGGTGCGCGAGCGCTATCCGCTGCTGCGCGCCGCCATCCTGGCCGGAGCCTCGCCGCAGATCCGCAATATGGCGACCAACGGCGGCAACCTGCTGCAGCGCACGCGCTGCTACTACTTCTACGATGCCGGCGTGCCGTGCAACAAGCGCGCGCCGGGCACCGGTTGTCCGGCCGCGAGCGGGCTGGCCCGCCAGCACGCGATCCTCGGCGCCAGCGAGCACTGCATTGCGACCCACCCATCGGATATGTGCGTGGCGCTGGCGGCGTTGGATGCGACCGTCCATGTCGAATCGGTCAGCGGCACGCGCGAGATTCCGTTCAGCGAATTCCATCGCCTGCCCGGCGATCGGCCGGACATCGATACCACGCTGGCGCCCGACGAGATCATCACGCATCTGTCGCTGCCGCCGGCCGAAGCCTTCTCCGCGCACAGTTGCTATCTGAAGGTCCGCGAGCGCGCCTCGTACGCCTTTGCGCTGGTGTCGGTGGCGGCGGCTCTCGATCTGGAGGCCGACGGCCGCATCCGCGCCGCCCGGCTCGCACTGGGCGGCGTCGCCCACAAGCCCTGGCGCGACACCGAGGCCGAGGGCTTGCTGGTCGGCAGGCCGGCGGACGCCGAAGCGTTCGCCGAGGCGGCCCGCTTCGTGCTGCGCGATGCGCGAGCCTGGGGCGGTCCGGCGCTGCCGGAAAGCTGGGCGGCTAGCCCACCCGACGGCGGCCCCAACAACGGCCCCAACAGCGGCCCAAATAACGGCTTCAAGATTCCACTGGCCGAGCGCGCGATCGTGCGCGCGCTGGAAATGGCGGCCGCCGGCATCCTGACCAACACCGGTCAGGACGCATACCGCGAGGAGGCGCTGGCATGACCAAGACCGTGCTCGAACCGATCGACGAAAATCAGCAGCCAGTGGCGTTGCCCGGCTCCGGCCAATCGGGGATCGGCACGCCGACGCCCCGCATCGACGGCGTCGCCAAGGTCACCGGCCACGCTCGCTATGCGGCCGAGCATCCCGCGCCGGATCTGGCCTATGGCGTGGTGGTCAACAGCACCGTTGCGCGCGGCCGCATCGTGTCGATCGACGCAAGCCAGGCGCTGGCAGTGCCCGGGGTGATCGACGTGATCACGCACCAGAACCGTCCCAAGGTCCGTTCGCTGCGGCTGTTCTACAAGGACATGACGGCGCCGGCCGGCTCGCCGTTCCGGCCGTTGTACGACGACGAGATCCACTACAGCGGCCAGCCGGTCGCGCTGGTGGTGGCGGAGACCTTCGAGCTGGCGCGCTACGCCGCGATGCTGGTCCAGGTCCAGTACGAGGCCGCGTCGCACGAAACGAACCTGCTGGCCAACTTGCAGCACAGCCACGAGCCGTCCTCGCTGAAGGCCGGCTATTCGCCGACGCCGAAGCCAAAGGGCGACGCCGATGCGGCCTTCGAGGCCGCGCCGGTCAAGATCGATGCCGAGTACTACGCCGGCGTCGAGCACCACAATCCGATGGAGATGCATGCCAGCACCGTGATACGCGACAGCCGCGGCCATCTGTTGATCCACGACAAGACCCAGGGCTCGCAGAACTGCCGGTGGATGGTGTCGCGCGTGTTCGGCCTGCCCAAGCGCAAGGTGGTGGTGCGCAACCAGTTCGTCGGCGGGGCTTTCGGCTCGGGGCTGCGGCCCCAGTACCCGCTGCTGATGGCGGTCATGGGCGCGCTGAAGCTGCAGCGCTCGGTGCGCGTGGTGCTGACCCGCCAGCAGATGTTCACCTTCGGCCATCGTCCGGAAACGTGGCAACGCGTACGGCTCGCCGCGGACACCGAGGGCCGGCTGAAAGCCGTGATCCACGAGGTCGCCGCGGAGACGTCGCGGCATGAGGACTACGTCGAGGTCGTCGCGAACTGGTCCGGACAGCTCTACGCCAGCGAAAACGTCCGCCTCGAATACCGGCTGGTGGATCTCGATCACTACACGCCGATGGACATGCGCGCACCGGGCGCCGCCCACGGCGTGCATGCGCTGGAAGTGGCGATGGACGAGCTGTCGTACGCGGCCGGCATCGACCCGCTGGCGCTGCGGCTGGCCAACTACGCCGAGCGCGACGGCAACAAGGGCCTGCCCTTCTCGACCAAGTCGTTGCGCCAATGCTATGACGAGGGTGCCCGGCGCTTCGGCTGGAACGAGCGCCCGCTGCAGCCGCGCTCGATGCGGGACGGCCACGAGTTGATCGGCTGGGGCATGGCCACGGGCACGTGGGACGCGATGCAGATGGCCGCACGCGCCAGCGCGACGCTGCATGCCGACGGCCTGCTGGAGGTCGCCAGCGCGGCCAGCGACATCGGCACCGGCACCTATACCGTGATGACGCAGATCGCGGCCTCCGCGATGGGCCTGCCGCTGGAACGGGTGGTGTTCCGCCTCGGCGATTCCGAATTGCCGTTCGCGCCGATCGAGGGCGGCTCCTCGCATGTGGCGACCGTCGGCTCCGCCGTCGATGGGGCCTGCGAACGCCTGCAACGCCAGCTGTGGCGCCTGGCCCGAGGGCTGCGCGACAGCCGCTTCCAGGGCTGCGGCTTCGAACAGGTGGCATTCCGTGACGGCATGATCTGCCTGCGCGCCGATCCCGCCGTCGCGATGCCGCTGACCGATGTGCTGTCGGCCCACGGCAAGGACAAGTTGGGCGTGCGCTATCTGCTGGTCCCCAATCTCGCGGAACAGAAGAAGACGGTGCGCGCGGTCCATTCCGCGGTGTTCTGCGAGGTACGCGTCGACGAGGCGCTGGGGCTGGTGCGGGTGATGCGCGTGGTCAGCGCGGTGGCCGCCGGCCGCATCGTCAATCCGCTGACCGCCCGCAGCCAGGTGATCGGCGGCGTGGTCTGGGGCATCAGCCAGGCGCTGCACGAGGAAACCCATGCCGACCACGCGCTGGGCCGCTTCATGAACCACGACATCGCCGAGTACCACGTCGCGGCCAACGCCGACATCCGCGATATCGACGTGGTCTTCATCGAGGAGGACGACCGCATCGTCAGCCGCATCGGGGCCAAGGGCGTCGGCGAGATCGGCATCGTCGGCGTCGCGGCCGCGATCAGCAACGCGATCTTCCATGCGACCGGCAGGCGCCTGCGGACGACGCCGATGACGCCGGACAAGGTGATGGCGCGGTAGGTCGGCCCCCGGCACAGCCCGTTCGTTGCGCATATGCGCTCGCCGCATATGCGCATGCCAATTTGCAGCTTCGCTCCCGTCTCGCCCGTCCCTACAATGGGCCGGCATGTTCCCCGGCGCAGCCGCGCCGCCGCGGAACAACACGCAGAACAGAATCGAGAACCAACGGGAGAATTCGATGCGAGTCGCAAGCCGAGTCCGGATACTGGCCACCCTGTTGCTGGCCTTCGGCGCCATGCAGTCCGTCTGCGCGGCGGACCCTGACAAGAAGGAAATCCGCTTCGGCGCGACCGCCGGCCCCTATGCCGACCAGATCCGCTACGGCATCAAGCCGATTCTCGAAGGGCGCGGCTACAAGGTGACCATTGTCGAATTCAGTGACTACGTCCAGCCAAACCTGGCACTGGCGGACGGCGCGCTCGACGCCAATGCCTTCCAGCATTCGGTCTATCTGAAGACCTTCTCCGCCGACCGCAAGTTGCAGCTGTCCGAGGTGATCCACGTGCCAACGGCACCGATCGGCATCTACAGCCGCAAGCACAAGGCGTTGAGCGACGTGAAGCCGGGGGCGACGGTCTCGCTGCCGAACGATCCGACCAATCTCGCACGCGCGATCGCGATCCTGCAACAGATCGGCTGGGTCACGGTCAAGCCCGGCACGGACGCGGTGCGTGCATCAGAGCGGGACATCGCCGGCAATCCGCACAAGCTCAAGCTGGTGCAGCTGGAAGCGGCGCAACTGCCCCGCTCGCTCGATGACGTCGACTATGCCTTCGTCAACGGCAATTTCGCACTGGCCTCCGGGCTGAAATTGACGTCGGCGCTGGCGTTGGAAAAGATCCCCGACTACTACATGAATCTGGTGGCCGTCAAAACGAGCGATCTGAACAAGCCCTTCGTTGCCGATATCCGCGATGCCTACCGCTCTGCCTCGTTCAAGGCCGTGACGCAGCAGCGCTTTGCCGGCTTCGTGCTGCCGGCATACCAGAAGTAGCGCACCGTCGCGGCCGCGTCGGGCTGGCGGGACAGCGCGCCGCCAGCAGCGGCCGAACCGCGACGGCCGTCAGCACCAGCGAGATCATTGCCAGCGCGACCACCGTATTGGCTGACACCGGCTGCCGATAGACGAACGTCGCCACGACGAACTGCGTGGTCGGCAGGCTGAACTGCAGCGGGCCGCTGATCGACAGTGTGCAATCCGGGGCGGTTTCAGGGCTTGAGAGCCGGATGCTTGAGCGCGTGCGCCGTCTCGACCAGATGGAAGCGGAAGTTGCGCTCGTCGGGGTCGAGGCCCAGCTCGCCATGGCGGTAGGCGATGGCGAGCGCCTGGATCGATTCCGGGTGATCGCGCTCCGCGGCAGCTTCGTACCAGGCCACAGCCTTGTCGTCGTCGCGCGCGACCCCGCTGCCCTCGCGATAGGCATTGGCCAGCATGAACATCGCCTGCGCCACCCCGCCTTCGGCCGCCACCGTGAACCAGCGCGCCGCTTCGGCGGGGTTCGGCTGCGCGCCGTAACCGCCGCGATGGAGCAGGCCCAGGTAGTAGGCCGCGCCGACATGGCCCGCCTCTGCCGCGGCACGAAGATGCCGCCAGGCCGCCTGATGGTCGGGCTTGCCGTTTACCGCCGCGCCGCCGTCGCCGCCAGCATCGCCAAGGAACGCGGCCTTGCCGAGCACGAAATTGGCACGCGCGTCGCCCGTCGCCGCCGCGCGCTGCAGCCACCGGCGTGCCTGTTCTCGCTCCGAGGCATTTGGCCGCGACAGCAGCGTTTCGCCCAGCGCGGTCTGCGCGGCCACCTCGCCGCGCTCGGCCGCGGCACGCAGCGAGGCCAACGCGTCGGGATCGGCGGCCGCCGTGGCCAGGGTCTGCCATTGCGTGAGCTGCATCCGCCGGGCATCGTCATGTTGCGCGGCATGATGGCGCCAGACCGCTGCGCCGGCGACGCAGGCGCCCGCCAGCAATACCGCGGCCGTGGCGATGACAGGCAACGGATTCAGGCGGCGCCACGCGAGCGGCTTGCCGCCGCCCCGCCACTCAACTGTTGAGGTCGATCGCATATTTCGCCAGGTTCTTGCCGGAGCCGTCGTCGGCGCTCTCCAGCGTGATATTGGACAGACCGGCGGCCTGCGCCTGCGGCAGCTGCCCCGGCGCGGAACTGAACACCACCTTGCCCGCGGTCGCGACCTTGGTGAAACGCCAGCTGCGTGCCGAGCCGTTGGCGGCACGGGTGATGGTGCCGATCTTCTTGATGTAGGCAATCAGCACGTCGCGGTTCGCATCGGGCGAGGCGTAAACGGTCTTGCTGCCGTCCAGCCCCGGAAAGTTGCCGCCGCCGCTGGCGCGGTAGTTGTTGGTGGCGACGATGAACTGCTGGCTGGCGGTCACCGGTGCGCCGAGATAGCTGAGGTTCTTGATGCGGCTGCCGACCGGCTGGGTCACGTCGATCTCGTAGCTCAGGTCCGCGCTGGTGAACATGTCGAAGTTGTAGCCCGGGAAGCTGCTGATCAGCTGCTGCTCGGTGCTCGCCGTGGTGCTGATCTGGTTGAAGCGGCGAGCCGCGGTCTCGAGCCAGGCCTTCATCTCGTCGCCATTGACCTTCACCGCGTAGACCGTATTCGGATACAGGTAGAGATCGGCGGCGTTGTTGATGGCCAGGTTGCCGGCCTGCACGTCCGTGTAGTCGCTGCCGCCGCCGAAACCGCTCTTGAACGGCGCCGACACCGACAGCACCGGCAGCGACGCCAGGTCCGGCAGGTTGGCGGCGATGTAGTCCTTGACGTAGGCCGCCTGGGCCTGATTGACGATCTGGATCGCCCCTGGATCGCCGACGTCCGCGAAGTAGCTGTTCATCCGGTAGTCGGTGGTGCCGATCGGCGTCTTCACGTAGGCGATGGTGGCCTGGTGCTCTGCCTCGATGGCAGCGGCGACCTCCGGGTCGGCCTCGACATAGGTCTTGTCGGCCTTCTGGATCGAGCGCGCCTGCACCGTGGTCGCATTCTTGTCGACCGTCCAGCGCGTGCCGTCATGGGCGAGTTCGAGCTTGATCACGCCCAGGTGCTTGCCCCAGTAGTTCGCCATTACCGTCGGCACGCCGTTGACCAGCCCCCTGGCCTTGTCGACGCCGGGCAGGTTGAACTGCGCCACGGTGCTGTTGGCGTCGGGGAAGATCTGGTGCGAATGCCCGATCAGCATCGCATCGACGCCGGGCACCTTCGACAGATGCCAGCTCGCGTTCTCCATGTTCGGCGAATACGTCGACGCATCGAGGCCGCCATGCGAGATCACCACCACCAGGTCGGCGCCCTTCGCCCGCATTTCGGGGATGTACTGCTCGGCGGCTTCCCTGGCGCCGACCGTGTAGACCTTGCCGTCGAGCCAGCGCTTGTCCCAGGTCATGATCGCCGGCGGCGCGAAGCCGATGATGCCGACCTTGACGGGCACCGTCACGGCCTTGCCGTCGGGCGCGGTGGCGCTCAACTGCCGCGTGATGATCGTGTAGGGCTGGAACAGCGGCGCCTTCGACTTGACGCTGTAGACGTTGGCCAGCACCTGCGGAAAGGTCGGGCCCGCGCACGCGGTCTGCGCGGCCGGCTCGGGCAGCCCGTCGACGTTGAAGCGGTTGCCGGTGACCTGGTTCAGGAACGGCAGGCCGTAGTTGAACTCGTGATTGCCGATACCGCCGCCATCGAACCTGGCCGCGTTCATCACCTTGTACATCGCCAGCGTATCGCCGCACGACAGCGGGCTGACCTGCGCCTGGTAATCGGCCAGTGCGGTGCCCTGGATCGTGTCGCCGTTGTCCAGCAGCATCGTGTTGGGGAATTCGGCGCGCGCCTGCTTGATCAGCGTCGATACGCGCTCGAAGCCCATGGTCTGGTCTTCGGCCAGCTTGAAATAGTCATAGCTGCGCACGTTGCTGTGCAGATCGGTGGTCTCCAGCAAGGCCAGCGTGGCCCGGGTGCCCGGCGCGACCGCGGCCGGCGGCGGCGTGCCCGGACCGGGATTGCCCGCGCCATCGTCATCGGAACCGCAGGCAGCCAGCACGGTAACGGTCGCCAGGGCCGCCAGCCTGGCCAATGTGGATCGGAGTGGGGACACGGGTCTGCTCCTTCGCTGGGTGAGAAGCCGAAGATTGTCGCGGCCAACTATGGCGGCGGCATGGCAGAAATGTGGCAGCCGGCGGACGGTGCGCGATCCGGCTCCCTGCCCTGCCTCGTCCGCGCGCCACACGCCTCGCGCCCCAGACCCATCGCGCCTTGACAGATTTCGTTTAACTCTGTTTTTAATAATGATTACTATTTGCATCATTCTGTTTTCGTCACCTTTCCTTGCCATTCCGCCTTCCGCTCTGCCGTGTCCGCCTCCGCCCCGCCGGAGCGGCGGTCGAGCGGAATCTCCTGCTGCAACATGCCTACGCCGGTCTGCCTGCCACCCACGAGCATCGAGTCGCTGTATTGCGACCACCATCTATGGCTCAAGGGCTGGCTGCACCGGCGCCTGGGCAGCGCCGAGCAGGCCGGCGACCTGGCGCACGACACCTTCGTGCGGCTGCTGAACAGCGATCGGGTACCGAGCCGGCTCGACGAGCCCCGCGCCTACCTGACCACGGTCGCGCAGCGCCTGGTGTCCAACCACTGGCGCCGCGAAAAACTCGAACGCGCCTATCTCGAGGCCCTGGCGCAGGCGCCAAGCCGCGTCGAACTGTCGCCGGAGGAACGAGCGATCCTGCTCGAGACCTTGCTCGAGCTCGATTGCCTGCTCGACGGCTTGCCGACGATCGTCAAGGAGGCCTTCCTGCTGTCCCAGCTCGACGGGCAGACGCACGCCCAGGTCGCGCAGGCGCTGGGCATCTCGGTCCCGACGGTCAAGCGCTATGTCGTCAAGGCGCTGCAGCGATGCTTCTTCGCGGACCTGTCGTTCGTCGGATAACGACCGCATCAACCCGGATATCGCCGCCTTGGCTTCGACCTGGTACCAGACCACCGCCGACGCCGCCAACGTTCCGGCCGACGTGGCCGAGCGCGCGCTGGAATGGCTGCTCGAACTGCAGGGCGAGGACGTGGCGCCCGAGGTCGTCGAGGCATGGCAGCGCTGGCGCGCCGCGCATCCCGATCACGAGCGGGCCTGGCAGCGGATCGAGTCGGTCAAGGACCGGCTGCGGCCGCTATCCTCGCCGGTGACCGCCGATATCGCGCGGGCCGCGCTCGCCCCGCCGCGTTCGCCAAAGCGCCGGCGCGCGGTCAAGGTGCTGGCGGTCTCGCTGTTCGCTGGGGGCCTCGCCTGGAGCGCGCGCGACCATACGCCGTGGCGCCAATGGGCGGCGGACCATCGCACCGCGGTCGGCGAGCGCCGTTCGCTGGTGCTGGCGGACGGCACGCAGCTGTGGTTGAACACCGCCAGCGCGATCAACATCGAGTTCGACGCCGCGCAGCGGCGCGTCAGGCTGCTGGCCGGCGAAATCCTGATCGCCACCGCGAAGGACGATGCATCGCCATCCCGGCCCTTCCTCGTCGAAACGGCGCAGGGCACGGCGCAGGCGCTCGGCACGCGCTACGTCGTGCGCCAGCGCGGCGACGATACCGACGTCAGCGTGTTCGAGGGCAAGGTCGAAATCCGCCCCAATGGCAACGGCAACGATGGCCGCTCGATCGTGCTGCCGGCCGGCTATCGCGCCAGCTATACGGCGGACAGCATCACGTCCCCTGGCCCGGCCGAAAGCGACGGCGCGACCTGGGCCGAAGGCTTCATCGTCGCCCGCAGCATGCGGCTGGACGATTTCCTTGTGGAACTGGGCCGCTACAGCCACGACGCGTTGTCCTGCGACCCGGCGCTGGCGGGCCTGCGCGTGTCCGGCTCGTTCCCGCTCGACGACATCGGCAAGGTATTGAGCGCGCTGGGCACGACGCTGGAGGTCCGCACCGAAGTGGTGACGAGGCTGTGGGGGCGACGAGAGATCCGGCTGACGCGGGGCCCGGCCGCAAGGGGGTAGTCCACGACGATCCGAAAAAAAATTTGCCGCGAGCTGATCCGTTTTGGTTTTTCGCGGGTCATGGAGGTGAGCACTCCAACTTCTCCTCCTTCAGAAAGGTCAGATCATGGCTTCCCTCCGGGTCCACGTCACGGCGCCGACGCGCCAGCCCACTCACCGATTCCGGCGCAAGTTGCTGGCCCGCGCGGCGCGGCAGATCGCCTGCGGCGCCGCCATGGTCCTGCCGGCGCTGTCCGTGCCGGCCATCGCCCATGCGCAGCCTGCCTCCGCAAGCCGCAGCTATGACATCCCGGCCGGCACGCTCGAATACGCGCTCAGCCGCTTCGGCCGCGAGGCCGGCATCATGCTGTCGTTCAAGCCCGAACTGACTGCCGGCCGCAGCAGCGCCGGCCTGCAGGGCAACTACACGGTGCGCCGCGGCCTGGACACGCTGCTGGCCAACTCCGGGCTGGTGGCCGTCGAGCAGGCGAACGGCACCTACGTCGTCAATGCCGCGCCGCGGTCCGCGGATACCGGCGATGGCGTCGCGATGCTGCCCACAGCGACCGTGGTCGCATCGGCCAGCGACGGCGCGCTGCCGGCGCCCTATGCCGGCGGCCAGGTCGCGCGCGGCGGCGGCCTGGGCGTGCTGGGCACGGCCGACGTGATGGACGTGCCGTTCAGCACCACCAACTACACCGCCGAGATGCTGCAGGACACCCAGGCCCGCACGCTGGCCGACGTGGTCGTCGGCGAGGCTTCGGTGCGCACGCTGACATCGAGCGGCGGCTTCGGCGAGGACTTCCAGATCCGCGGCTACACCGTATCAAGCGGCGACGTCGGCTTGAACAGCCTGTACGGCATGGCCTCCGCGAGCCGGATGCCGGCGCTGATGATGGAGCGCGTCGAGGTGCTCAAGGGCCCGGGCACGCTGATGTACGGCATCGGCCCGAACGGCAGCATCGGCGGCGCGATCAATGTAGTCACCAAGCGTGCCGGCGACGAGCCGCTGACCCGCCTGACCGGCACCTTCCAGAGCAAGTCGCAGCTCGGCGTGCAGGCGGACATCGGCCGCCGCTTCGGCGACAACAAGGAATGGGGCGTGCGCTTCAACGGCGGCTACCAGAACGGCAAGACGACGCTGGACGATGGCCGCGCCGAACAGACGGTCGGCGCGATCGGCCTCGACTATCGCGGCCGCAAGCTGCGCTGGTCGCTCGATGCCTACAGCCAGCACGAGGGCATCGACAATTTCCGGCCGCAGATCGGCTTCCTGGCCGGCGTCACGTCGATCCCGGACGCGCCGTCCGGTCACCGGAATTTCTACCCCGGCACCAAGCTGAACCTGCACGACACGGCCGTGATGAGCCGGGTCGAATACGACCTCGCGCCTAACCTGATGGTATGGGGCGCGGCCGGCTATCACGAGGGATCGACGTATCAGGACTTCCCGTCGGGACGAGTCGATGCCCTGGGCAATTTCACCGTCAACAACGCCTGGTACGACGCGTACAGCAAGACGCGCACGGCCGAGGTCGGCGCGCGCGCAAGCTTTGCAACCTGGAACGTCGGCCATACCGTGACGTTCAGCGCGACGCGGCTCGATCAGGAGGCCGGCAACTTCTATCGGGCGAATCCGCTCAGCGACGGCGTGCCGTCCAGCATCTACCACCCCGTGCCGATTCCGCCGGTGCGCGGCACCCGTGACGAACCGCAGCGCGCCTCCGAAACCGAACTGACCAGCTTCTCGCTGACCGATACGCTGTCCTTCGCCGACGATCGCGTGCTGATCACCGGCGGCCTGCGCCACCAGCGCGTGGCGCTGGAAAATTTCACGGCTGGCGTGCAGTCCGGCAAGTACGACGACAGCGCGGTCTCGCCGCTCGCCGGCATCGTGATCAAGCCGCTCTCCAATGTGTCGGTCTACGGCAACTACACCGCGGGTCTGACGCGCGGCGGCGTCGCACCGGCCGGCACCGAGAACGCGGGCGAGGTCTTCGCGCCGTACAAGTCCAGGCAGTACGAGGCGGGGGTCAAGGTCGACTGGAGCCGCCGCGTCACCACCACCGTCTCGGTGTTCCAGATCGAACGCCCCAGCGCCGTCACCGACCCCGCCACCAACATCTACAGCTTCGACGGCGAGCAGCGCAACCGCGGCCTGGAACTGTCGGCCTACGGCGAGGTGATGCGCGGCCTGCGGCTGATGGCCAGCGCGACGTTCTTCGATGCCAAGCTGACCCGTACCGCCGGCGGCGTCAACGACGGCAAGGACGCCAACAACGTGCCCAAGCGAACCTTCAACCTGGGCGTCGACTGGGATACGCCGTGGGTGCAGGGCCTGAGCCTGTCCGGCCGCGTGCTCCATACCTCGTCGATGTATTTCAACGCGGCCAATACGCTGAGCCTGCCCAGCTATACCCGCTACGATATCGGCGCACGCTACCGGACCCGGATCGGCAGCACGCCGGTCGTGTTGCGCGCCAATGTGCTGAACCTGTTCAACGACAACTACTGGCTGGCCAGCGGGACCTATGTCACCGCGGCCGCTCCGCGCACGCTGATGCTGTCGGCGCAATTCGACTTCTAACGGCTATCCAAGGGCTATTCCATGAACGCTTCCACCACGCTCGCCGTCGCGCTGATGGCCTTCGCCACCGCGGCGCATTCTCACCAGATCTGGATCGAGCAGGCGCCGGGCCAGAACGCCAGCGTGCGCTTCGGCGAATTCGCCGAGAACCTGCGCGAGGTCTCGCCCGGCACGCTCGACAAGCTTGGCGTGCCGAGCGCCGCGCTGCTGTCCTCCAGGGAAGAGCGGGCCGCCGACGGCGTCAAGACCGGCGACGGCTATGCCCTGCCCTTCCGGGCCAAGGCCGGCGACGCGATCGTCGCCCAGGCGCCCCACTACCCGCTGTACCCGTTCAAGCGCGGCGATCAGCAGCTGACCGGCTGGTATTTCCCCGCCGCGCGGCTGGTGACCGAGCTGGCGCCGCAGGCGCCGAAGCTGGTGCTGGACGTGGTGCCGGCCGGCAAGGCTGGCGAGCTGCAGGTCTTCTTCCGCGGCAAGCCGCTGCCCAAGGCCAAAGTCGCGCTGGTCACGCAGTCCGGCTGGGCCAAGGAGAAGCAGACCGACGAGCAGGGCAAGGTCGCCTTCGACATGCCGTGGCAAGGCGTCTACGTCGCCGAGGTCAGCCACCAGGACGAAACCCCGGGCGAGCGCCAGGGCCACGGCGGCCCTGAGCGATACCATCGCGTCGACTATGTCAGCACGCTGACCTACGTCAAACCCGACGGCCTGCCCGCCGTGCCGGCCATTCCCGCACCGACCAAGAAGGCCAGCCACTAAATGCCAGCCGCCGTGCCCCGAGCCCTGAAGATCGGCTCGCTCGTTTCGCGCATCGTCGCCGCCGTGCTGGGCGGCTATGCGCTGGCGGCGCTGGCCAGCGTCGCCGCGCTGGCGCTGCCGATCAGCAAGCCGCAGGCCGTGCTGACCGGCATGCTCGCCAGTTTCGCCATCTATGCGGGCGCCGTGATCTGGGTCTTCGCGGTACGCAGCGCACGGCGTGCGTGGGCCGGGCTGCTGGTTGCGGCCGCCCCGTTGCTGCTGGCCGCCTGGTATGCCGGCGCCGTAGGGAGTGCATCGTGAAGTCCAACGCGAAGACCTGCAACACCAACGACAGCGCCATCGCCGCCAAGGGCCGCGGCATCCGCCAGACCATGTCCGACCTGCATACCTGGGCCGGACTGCTGGTCGGTTGGATTCTGTACGCGATGTTCCTGACCGGCACCGTCAGCTATTTCAAGGACGAGATCTCACAGTGGATGCGGCCGGAACTGGCCCATCAGCTCGAGGTGCCCGATCCCGCGGTGGTGGCCCAGCGCGTGGCCAATACGCTGGGGACCGTGGCCGCCGGCAGCCCGCTGTGGGGCATGGAAATGCCGACGGACCGGCACAACGTCGTCAGCGCGTTCTGGCGCACGCCGGGCGCGCCGGCCGGCAAGCGCGCCTTCGACAGCGGCACCTTCGATCCCGCCACGGGCGAGAAGGTCGCGGCGCGCGATACCAACGGCGGCGAGTTCTTCTATCGCTTCCACTTCCAGTTCCACTACATGCCGGTGCTGTGGGGACGCTGGCTCGCCGGCTTCTGCGCGATGTTCATGCTGGTGGCCATCGTCAGCGGCGTGATCACCCACAAGAAGATCTTCGTCGACTTCTTCACCTTCCGCTGGGGCAAGGGCCAGCGCTCCTGGCTCGATGCGCATAACGCACTGTCGGTGTTCGGCCTGCCCTTCCACCTGATGATCACCTATACCGGCCTCGTGACGCTGATGGCGATGTATATGCCATGGGGCCAGCAGGCGGCATTCAAGACGCCAGCCGAGCGGCAGCAGCTGACCGCGCAAATGAATGCCTCCCCGCCGCCCGTCAAGCCCAGCGGCGTGCCGGCCCAGCTCGCCCCGATCGACGACATGGTGCGCGAGGCGCAAGCGCGCTGGGGCCAGCACAACATCAGCCGCGTAACGATCGCCCATGCCGGCGATGCCTCGGCCCGCGTCACCGTGTTGCGCGGCGAGGCCGCGCGCGTGTCGATGAGCCCGCAGTACCTGGTGTTCAACGGCACCACCGGCAAGCTGCTCGAGGCGCGCGACCGCGTCGGCCCGGCGGCCGAGGTGCGCGGCGTCATGTATGCGCTGCACCTGGGGCGATTCAGCGATCTGCAATTGCGCTGGCTGTACTTCATCGTCAGCCTGGCCGGCACGGCGATGGTCGGCACCGGTCTGGTGATGTGGACCGTCAAGCGTCGCCAGAAGCTGCCGAATCCCGAGCGGCCGTATTTCGGCTTCTGGCTGGTCGAGCGGCTCAATATCGCGGCGATCGCCGGCCTGTCGATCGCGATGACGGCGATGCTGTGGGGCAATCGCCTGCTGCCCGCCGAACTGGCCGCCCGCGCCGCATGGGAGATCCACCTGTTCTTCATCGCGTGGGCGGCGACGCTGCTGTACGCGCTGCTGCGTCCGGCAAGGAAGGCCTGGATCGAACTGCTGTGGCTGGGCGCCCTGCTGCTCGCGCTGCTGCCCGTGCTCAACGCGCTGACCACTGACCGGGGGCTGTGGCGCAGCCTGGCCGACGGCGACTGGGTATTTGCCGGCTTCGATCTGATGATCTGGGCCTTCGCCGCACTGCACGCGATGCTGGCGGTGCGGACCGCGCGTCATCGGCCGAAGAGCAGGCCCGCCCCAAGGACGCGCGCGAGGTCCGTCACCACCACGGCCACCGCCACGCTGTCGGAGGACGGAGCATGATGGACCTGCTTGCCTTCTTGTCATGCATCGTTGCCTTCGGCGCGCTGGCGCTGGCGATGGAGCGCCATCAGCAAGCGATCTTTGCCGCTTTGCTGCCACCCTTGCGCACTCGGCTGCTGCGCGCGGCCGGCTGGCTGGGCCTGCTGCTCGCGTTGTGGTTGCTGGTTGCACACCGCGGCTGGGCGCTCGGCCTGGTCCATTACAGCGGGCAGACCAGCGTTGCCGCGGGACTCGTCCATGGCGTGTTGATCTGGCGGGAGCGGCGGCACGCGGCTCGCCGGTAACGAGGTCTCGATCGCTACGGCGTAAAAACCCCCGCGCCCTCGCACTGTTTCAGCGTTGATACGAATAAAACCGCGCGAGAACCAGACCTGCACAGAATTCATTTGCGTCCATCGTTGCTGTCGCCTCAGATAAGACGTCCCTGTCCTTCCATCGTGTGAGGCATCGGGGGTGCCGCGCGGCAACACGCGGCACTGCCCCACCCGGATCGCACGGACCGCCTGCTCGCCCGGCCTGATCGGGCGGTCCTCGATTGACGCAGTCCGCCAGGGCACGACGCATGGCCAGCAGCGAAGTCATCCGATACGCGGTGGAATTGGGGGACAGCCTGCGGCGCACGCTCGGCCCGGCGGCTCCCTCCGCGGATCTCGATGCGCTGCAGGCCGCCGCGCAGCAATTGGACGCCTTCGCACAGCAGGCCCCGTCCGCCAGCGACTGGACCGCGGCGGTCGATGCGTGGACTGCCGCCCGCAACAGGCTTGCGGCCCATCTGAACCGGTATCTGCTCGAAGGCTTGCCCGATATCCCGGGCCTGCAGGACCTGGTGCGCGCGCTGAACTGGGACAGCCCCCATGGCCTCAATGGCGAACTGCCGCTCGGACCGCTGAAGCTGGCGCTGTCCTCGTCCGCGCTGGTACTGCAGCCCAGGCTGCCGGACGGCACCACGTTGCCCCCGTTCTCCGCCGGCCCCCGGCAACCGTCCGGCATTGCCGTCTCGTTGCCCTCGCCGTTCGGCGGCGGCCTGCCGGGCGGCGGCGCGATCGTGCGCCTGCCTTCGGGGACCGGCTTTGGCGGCGCGCTGAACGTGCCGCTGGGCGCGGTATCGGTCAGCGCGTCGGCCGTCCTCGAGCGCCTGCCCGACGGCGTGCCATTGTTTCTGGCGCTGATGGGCGTGTCGTTCGTGCCGCCGATCCAGCTGTCGTTCGGCTTCTCGCTGGACCGCGTCGGCGGCCTGGTCGGCGTGCACCGTCGCGCCGATACCGATGCGCTGGCGGTGGCCGTGCGGTCCGGCGCGGCGGCCGATACGCTGCTGGCCACGCGCCCGCCGGCGAACCCGAGCCTTGCGATCGAGGCGCTGCAACGGTTCTTTCCCGCGTTCCGCGGCAGCCATCTGGTCGCGCCGACCTTGCGGCTCGCGTGGCTGTCCGCGGGCGCGGGCAGCTTCCTGTCGCTCGATCTCGGCCTGGTGGCCGAGGTCCCGAGCGGCAAGGTCGTGCTGCTCGGCGTCGCGCGTGCCGGCATTCCCGGCGTGCCTGGCTTGGTGCAGTTGCGGCTGGACCTGCTGGGCATCGTCGATCCGGCGCAGGCGCTGGTGTCGCTCGACGCCAGCCTGGTCGACAGCCATGTGCTCGGCGTCTTCTCGGTGTACGGCGATGCCGCGATGCGGCTGCACTGGGGCAGCCAGGCGTATGCGGTGGTGTCGATCGGCGGCTTCTATCCAGGCTTCAACCCGGAGCCGGCGCAGTTGCCGGCCTTGCGCCGCGTCGGGCTGTCGATGCAAACGCTGGGCGGGCCGCTGTCGATCCGCGCCGAAGGCTATCTGGCATTCACGACCAACACGATCCAGCTGGGCGGGCGTTTCGATATCACGTTCTCGATGGGGCTGACCGCGCATGGCTTCCTGCAGATCGACGCGCTGGTGCAGTTCCGCCCGTTCGCCTTCGTCGCCAATGCGTCCGCGGGCTTCGAGGTGCGCGCCGGCGGCTTCAGCTTCGGCGGCGTGCGGCTCGACGGCACCGTGTCCGGTCCCGGACCGCTGGTGATCCGCGGCCGGCTGACCATCGAGACCTTCCTGTTCGACGTCTCCTGGGACGAGACCTTCTCGCTGGGCAGCGGCCCGGCCGACATGGCCGCGAGCCCAGGCGAGCTGCTGACGATCCTGCAGCAGGAGATCGTCCGTGCCGGCAATGTGCGGGCCGCGTCGATCGACGATCCGGCGGTGGTGCTGGCCCCTCGCCCCACGCGCCCGGGCATCGCCGCGGTGCCGCCGACCGGCGCGCTGCAATGGTCGCAACTGCGCGCGCCGCTGGGCTTGCCGATCGACCGCGTGGACGGCCTGCCGCTGCCCGCACGCGGGGGCGCGCGTGTGTTGACGCCTGGCGAGCCGGTCCTCGAACGCTTCGCGCCGGGCCACTACTGCAACCTGAACGAAGCCGAGCAGCTGAACCGTCCGCCGTTCGACGTGCTCGATGCCGGCGTGGTGTTGAGCGGCGGCCCGCCCCACGACAGCGCGGCGCAGAACGACGACCGGAAAGTCGACCTGGTCGTGATCCTGCCCGGGCTCGAGGACGAATGGATCGCCCAGCGCACCGATCTCAGGGCGATCGCGCATCTGGTCGCGGCCAGCCATCGTCCCCCCGCGCTCGGCAACACGGCGCAGCTGATCCACGCGGCCCGCGAAGTGTGGACCACGGTGCCGCCGACGGAATTCGCGAGCTACACCAGCGCCACTGCCGCGCATGCCTTTGCCCGCCACAACAGTACCGGCGGCGCGGTGCCGATGGCCGACCTGCTGTCGCCGGTCGACCTGTCCGGAGTCTGAGCATGGCAAAGTTCCTTTCCTGGCGGGTCACCGCGCTGCGCCACGGCGCCAACGGCAATGTGGTCGCGGGACGCCTGCAGGCCGGCGCCACGCTCACGCTCGAAGAGATCGTCACCGGCGGAACGCCGCGCTCGATCACCGCACCCGCCCCCTACGAGCTGTTCGGCCCCGGCGACGTGCAGCGGCTGGCGCCCGGGACAATCACCCGGCGCTACCCGCCGCCGGGCGCGTCCGATGCGGAGAACACCAAGCGCGCGCTGGTCGAGTTCAGTCACCCGGATACGCTGGACCTGCCGTGGCGGTATTCGCCTGATCCTGCGCTGCCCGGCGCGATCCGGCCATGGCTGGTGCTGGTGGTGGGGCTGCCCACCGACGTCGTGCCCGGCGGCGATGGCCGCGTTACGCTGTCCGCGCAGGCACAGGCCAGCCATCCGCTCGGCGACTCGCACCAGTGGGCTCATGTGCATGAAGTCGACGGCGACTGGTACAGCCGTATCCTCAGTCCGCTGAAGCTCGAACCGCAAACCGCCTACGTCGCCTGCCTGGTACCCGCGTATGTGGTCGAGCCCGACGGCACGCTGCGCGATGCGTGGCCCGTCGCCGCCGGGCAGCCGGTGCGCGTGACCTGCTACGACAGCTGGGGCTTCCGTACCGGCGAAGGCGGCGATTTCCGGGACATCGCCAAGCGGCTGCGCACGCCGGTCGACGGCGAGCTGAAGGAGGACTTCGGCCGCGCGAAGCTGCGATACCAGCGGCGAGGCTCCGCTGCCGCCGGCGAGCCCACGACGGTCGCGCTGCCGATGGGCGGTGCGCTGCAACGGGTCAGCATGGTCGGCGCACCAGGCGATCCCCTCGCGCCCTGGCTCGCCGCGGAAACCGCCGCGCTGACCGCAATGCCGCCGGTGCCGCCGGGCCGCTGGCTGCTGACCGCGCCGCGCTACCACGCGCCGTTCACGATGCCGGGCTCCAGTCCTGCGGCCGGATGGAGCGCGCAGCTCCATACCGATCCGCGCCATCGCGGCGCGGCCGGTCTCGGCGCATGGGCCGCCATTGCGTGGCAGGACCGCATCGCCAAGGCCGCCGCCACGCGTGCGGGCGATCTGGCGATTGCACGCGAGCGCATCGGCAACGTCGCGCTCGGCGTCGAGGTGTCGCGCTCGCTGTGGTTCCGCCATATGCCGCCCGACCCCGTCGACAAGCTCGCAGTGCTCGGCGCCATGCTGGGCCGCATGCCGGTCAGCGCGCAGCAGACAGTGTCGTCGGCGTTGACCGGACGCACGCCCGGCATGGTGCCGGCGATCTGGTCGTCGGCCGCGCGGCGCGCGCTGCGTCCGGGCCCTGCGCGCTCGGTGCTGACGCGCGATGGCGTGATTGCCCATCGCGTGCTGCTCGAGGCGGCCGCCGCCTGCCCGGCGCCGCCCGACGATCCCGATGCGATCTGGCACCGGCCGCGCGGTGACGCCGCCCCCTTGCTGAAGGACGCGGTGCGGCGCGCGTTCGACGACGAGCGCCAGGCCGATGACATGTTCCGGATGCTGATGGACAGCGAAACTACGACGGACCTGAACCGCCTCGCCGCCGCGCTCGATGCGCTGACGCCCGATGCCGATGGCCGCGTCGACCCGGATAAGGTCATTCGCGCCGTGCGGGAACCCGGACAGCGGATCGACGAGCCGGCCACCGCCCAATGGGTCGACACGCTCGCGGGGAGCCGCCCGCGTTGCCGGCCGGTGGACCTCGACACGCTGGGCCAACGCGTTGCGGACGCCGTCAATCCGTTCGCCGCGCGTCCGCCGGCGGTCGATCGCGTGCTGGCCACCCTTGTCGGCATCGACGACATCGGCCCCGTCGAAATCGAACCCGAGCTGGACCTGCCGCTGTGGCAGTTCCTCAACGAGGCCGCGCCCGACTGGATGCTGCCTGGCATCGGCGACCTGCAGCAGGACCGCGTGGTCGGGCTGGCCACGCACGCTGCCTTCGTCGAAGGCGTGCTTGTCGGCGCCAATCATCAGGCGCTGGGCGAGCTGCGCTGGCGCAATGTCCCGATCGCCCCGCGCTGGTCGCCGCTGCGCAAGTTCTGGCAGCGCAACGGCGGCCAGTTCGATATCCATCCGATCCGCCAGTGGCCCGCCGATGCGGCCCTGGGCGCCGCCGCGCTGACGCCGACGCCGCTCGCCAGCGAGGCGGTCGTGCTGTTCAAGACTCCGCTGTTCCGGCGCTATCCCGACACGGTGGTCTATCTGTACAAGGCCGAGGCGGATTGGTCCGTGCCGGACCCGGACGAACCACTGGACGAGTCGCGCAAGCAGTATCCGACGTTCCCCGGCAGGATCGGCCGCGACGTCGCGTTCTTCGCGTTCAACGTGGCGCCCGCGGATCTGGCCAACTATTGGGTCGTACTGGAAGAGCCGCCGGCCGGCTACCGCTTCTACAGCCGGCACGACGATCAGGACCGGCCCATTGGCAGCGTCGCCGATGGCGCCGCCTACGCCCTCGAAACCTTCGCCCGGCCGGTTCGCGTGATGATCGGCAAGCTGGAGCTGGCATGAGCGCCGTCGAGGTGCTGGCCCCGCTGCGGATCGAGACGCGCTTCTACGCGCCGGACGGTGCGCGGCCCGGCTGGCTGCTGCGGCTGCGCGTCTGGCCCGACGAATTCTCGATGGCGCGCCGGCCCATCGCCCCGTCGCCGGCCGAGCTCGATCTCTACGACGACGTGCTGCGCCAGTTCCCCGCCGATGCCGGCATGCAATGGCGCATGCTGGCCGCGCGGCTGGGCGTCGAACGGGCGCTATGGCTGCGACGGACCGTTGCCATCGTGGCCGATCCGGTGCCGCGCACCGATCGCGGCATGGCGCAGCCACGCGATCCGTCGGCCTGGCCCGACACGCACCAGCCCTTCGGTCTGCCGCCCGCGATCCACGTCTGGTTCGTTCAGGCCGGCCAGGTGGGACCTCCGATGCTGGCTGGCACGATGCGTCCCAGGCGCGAACGGATCGCCGAACAACTGGGCTTGGCCGCCTTCGAAAACCCTGCCGCCACCGGCGAGCTGCCGCAAACGTGGTGGACCTCGTTCGAGGTCGCCATGGACGTCGAACTGGCGATCGAAATCGCCTTTCCCGCCGGCGTGCAGCCGCCCGCGCTCGACGCCATCGTGGTCGCCGGCATCGGCGACGTCTCGCCGGAACCGCTGATCGCGATGCACGCCGCCAGCGGGCGGCTGTCGGTGCTGCGGCCCGGCACGCCGACCAATACGGTGGACGGCGAGGCCACCGCCGAGGTCGCATCCAATGCCGGCGCCGATCCGGCCGCATGGGAAGGCATCGACGATGCGCCGCCAGCCGCGGACAGCGCCTCGGCCGCCGTGATGCAGGCGCTTGCCGGGCCGGATGCGGTACCGATCAAGCTGCAAGGGGGCGACGTTGCCGCAAGCGGATACGACCCGTTGGTCGTGCATGCGTTATGGCCGGTGCTGTGGGGTCATGCGCTGCGCGATGTCGTCGGCGCGGGCGAACAGGAGGCGCGCCTTGCGGAATGGGCCGAGGCCTGGCTGGCGCCGCAGGGCCCCTACCCGGCGATCCGCGTCGGCTCACAGCCCTACGGCCTGTTGCCGGCCACCGTACTCGCCGGCTGGACCGGCCAACACATCACGGCGGGACAGATCCGCGCTTGGGCCGGCCCGTGGCGCGATGCGGCCGCCGCCGATGCCGCGGTCTACCCCGGCACCGTGGTGGGCGCCTCCGCGCAGCGGGCGGCGGAACTGCTGGGCGAGGATACGCCCACGCGCCGCTGGGCCGTGCGGCTGGTTTCGCCCTTGCCCGTGGTCAACGCGATCCGTGCGATGCGCGGAATGCCGCCGCTCCAGCCGAGCGCGTGGGAAGACGACACGGCCTCGATCCTGGCCGGCCGCAAGACGCCGCTATCGCCGCTGGGCGCCTTCTCGGAGCAGGCCCCTGTGCCCGCCAGCACGCCCGAAGCCGACAGCGACGACCCGGAAACGCTGCGCCTGCTGCTGGAGGACGACAGCGAGATCTTCCCGCAGCGCTGGGACCACAAGCTGGGCCTGCTGGGACATCTGATCTTCGAAGCGCTGTGCCTGCTGCGCGCGAGCGTCGGCCAGGCGCGCGAGTCGATCGAAACGGGTCAGTCCGTCGACCCGCACGCGCCCTTGCCGATGCAGGCGGGTGCCGATGCGCTGGTCAGGCTGGTGCGGCGCGGTTATCCGGGCACGCCGTCGCAGCCGCAACTGGACGATCTGTTCGCC
Source organism: Cupriavidus gilardii (assembly GCF_008801915.1). Taxonomy (GTDB): domain Bacteria; phylum Pseudomonadota; class Gammaproteobacteria; order Burkholderiales; family Burkholderiaceae; genus Cupriavidus; species Cupriavidus gilardii. The sequence goes on along the minus strand of NZ_VZOV01000005.1, from coordinate 233,954 downwards.
TCGCCCGACGCCGGCGCGCAGTGCGTCGCCAAACGGTGTCTGCGCGGCATCGAGGCGCTGGCGGCGCTGGTGCAGGCCTATGCCGACGATTCCGACGGCGTCTTCGGGTGCGTGCTGGCCGCCCTGGACACGGCCAGCCATCGCGTCGATCCGTGGATCACGGGCCTTGCCAGTTCGCGCCTGCGCGAGCTGCAGAACGCGCGGGCCCCGTGGCGGCTCGGCGTCTACGGCTGGGTCGATGCGCCGGCGCCCTACGATGCGGGCAATCCCGGCCATGGCCTGCCGCCCGGTCCCACCGCCGCCGGCCTGCTGCACGCGCCGTCGCAGACGCAGGCGATGACGGCCGCGCTGCTGCGCGATGCGGCGGTCCGCCATCCCGGCGATGCGCGCTGGCGGATCGCCATCGATTCGGCCAAGGTGCGCGCCGCCATGCGGCTGGCCGAGCGGGTTCAGCTCGGCGTGCATCCCTACGAGGCGCTGGGCCTCGAGGTCGAGCGCATCGTCGGCGACTGGGACACCGTGCGCAAGCTGCGCGAGGACTACCCGATGCGCGACACGCATGCGGGCACGCGATGCTGCGACGGGGCGCGCGTGCTGCGGCTGCTGTTCCGGCATCAGGCGGGCGATCCGCCGCCACCGGCGCTGCCGGCCGGCGTGCGGGAAGCCCTGGCGACCTGCGATGCGGCGCTCGACACCTATGCCGATCTGCTGGTGGCCGACGGCGTCCATGCGCTGGTCAGCGGCCATGGCGGCCTGGGCAACGCGGCGATGGAGGCCGCGGCGGGCCTCGGGCGGCCGCCCGAACTGCGCGCGATACGCACGCCGCGGCAGGCCGCCAGCGTGCGCGTATCGGCGTGGGCGGTGCTGCCGCCCGGCGATGCGGCGCAAGCAGGCGGCCAGACAGGCGCGCCGCCGGCCGTGCTCGCCGATCCCGCGTTGGCGAGCCTGCTCGACCGGGAGTTGGGCCCGGCAAGCGGCTGGACCTGGACCGTCGGAGCCGATGCGGTAAGTCTGGCCGACCTCGGCCTGCATGCGATCGAGGCGCTCGCACTGTCGCCGGCGGAACTGGCGCATCGCCTGCGCGGCCAGCGCGACGCGTCGCTGCCGCTCGCCTCCGGCACCGGCGCCGGCAAGCTGGCCCGCGCCACGCGGCTGGCCGAGCTGCTTGGCGGCGGCGACAGCGATCCACCGATCCCGGGGACGATCGATGGCCGCGACGACGATGCTGCGCCCGGCTCGCCCCTGCGTGACGCGATGATGGCCGACCTGGCGGGCCGGCTCGGCGTGCTGCGAAACCGGCTGACCTCGCTGCTGGCTTCGCTCGCCGCGCTGGATCTGAACGACCCCGCCGCGGTGACATGGTCGCTGCAACAATGCCGCGCCTGGGGCGCCGTGCAGGCCGACGACGCCGAGCCGCTGGCCCAGGCGCTCGCCCGGTTGCAAACGCGCCTGACGGCGACGCCGGAAGCCGCAGTCGATGGTCCGGGCGGCCTGCGTGGATTGCGGCAATCGATTCGCACGCTCGTTGGCCACCCTCGCCTGCCGGTGCTGCCGCTGGTGCCCTCGCTGGCCGTCGGCCCGTTGCGCGCGGCAATGCGCGACGACGAGGGACGCCCGCGCACCGACCGGGATTGGCTCGAGATCGTCGCCGCAGTGCGCCCGCGTCTGGCGAGCCTCGAAGCCTGGCAGCTCGATCCCGCGACGCAGCCCTGGGGCGCCGCCGTACGGACTGGCGATGGCTCCGGCAATCCGTGGAGCCCGGCAGGACCGGTGGTGGTCGCGTATGGACCCGACCCGGCCGCGCTGGCCGGCAGCCTGGCCCGGGTCGCGATCGCCGGTCTGGACGCCTGGCAGGACGCGATCCCTTCGGCCCGGCACACGACCAGCGCGGCCTTTGGCTTCAACGGCCCGAAGTCGCGCGCGCCGCAGGCGGTGCTGCTGGCGGTGCCGCCGGACCCCAGCCAACGGCTGAACGACGCGGAACTCGTGGCGCTGGTGCTGGAGACGCGGCAGCTGGCGCGCGCTCGCGCCTGCCGTCCGCGGCCGGGCAGCCGGATCGCGACACCGGCGGCGCTGTCTTCCTTGCCGGATATGTTCTGGGGCCATTGGACCTGAGGCCGCCCACCCGCCTGCGACGCCCGCCGATGGCCCCACCGATCGAGACCGCCATGTCCCTGCATTTCCGCCTCGAACCGCTGAGCCCGCCGACCGACTTCCATCGCGGCCTGCGAGCGCGCATTGCCGATCCCGTCTGGTTCCTGACGCGGCAATGGCAGCTCGGCGAACTGCAGGGCGAAGACGTGTCGAGCCCGGTCTCGGTGGCGGTCAGCGTCACGCATGAGCCGTTGCGCTATGCGCCGCGCCGCCCCGATCTCGATCCGGCGCGCATACCGGCAGAAGCGCTGGTCGAGGCCGAGCCCGGAGACTGGTGGACCATCGGCCGGCGCATCCGCCTGGGGCGTGCCGCCGCGCCGCTTTTGCCTGCGCTGCCGCCGCAGCGCCTGCAGACCTTGCGCCTCGGTCCGCTGCCCGCGCCCTACGAAGCGCTGTCGGAAGAACTGGACGGGCGCGCGATCTTCACCGCGGGACTGCTCGCCGGCCATGCGTTGTGGAACGAGGTGCCATCGCCACCGGCCGACAACTGGTCGTCGCGCCGCCTGACGCACGATGCGCGCTTCAGCGCGGGGACGCGCGCGCTGGAGATTCGCGATCACGATGGCGGCGACGTGGACTGGTACTCCGCCGACGCGGGCGGAACGGTGCTGCGCGCGGACGCCGGCGCGGCCGCGCCGCTGCCATCATCGCGGCAACTGCTGGTCAGCCGGCTATCCTACCCGGGCGCGCCGCATCCGCGCTGGTGGCAGATCGAAGACCAGGCCGTGGACCTGGGCGCCTTCTCGCCGGACCGCGCGCATCTGGGCACCGCGCTGCTGCTCGATGTGGCGCTGGCCCATGCCGACGACTGGTTCTGGTTCCCGGTGCCCGAGCCACCGCCGGCGACGAACGGGAAACGACCGCCTTCGTCCGGCATGCTGGTGACGCTGCGCGAGACCGTGGTGCACGACAGCTTCGGCGATATCTGGACACTGGCGCCGCCGCCGGTGGACGGGCAATACGCTTGGTCGCTGTTTCGCACCACCGGCATGGAAGCCGGCGCGCTGCTGATCTGGCCGGTCGCGGTCGCGCCGCATGCGGGCCCGTGGCTGGACGACGTGTCGCTCGGCATCGACGAGGACGCGAACGTGGCATGGGCGGTCGAACTGCGCGCCGATGGCCGCGTGCTGCTGGCCGACGATACGAGCGAGGCCGCCGCGCGCGAGACCACGCGCACCGGTACGCGGCAGTTCCGCTATCTGCCGATGACGACCCTGCCCGCGCACTGGCATCCGTATCGGCGTACCGGCCCGGACGGCATCCATGGCGACTGGCAACAGGGACTGGTGGCCGATCTCGGCGGCGTGCTGCCGCGCGTGCGCGCGGGTCCGGCATCGCGGCTGATCGGCGGACCGTCGAGGCCCGGCTTCGGGCGCGGCCACGAGATCGCTGCCGAGGCGATTGCCAGCAGCGGCGCATCGCTGCGCCGCCGTGCCCGCCTGGCGCGCGATACCGAGGGCCGCCCGGTGCTGTGGGTCGAGCGCAGCCGCATGCCGCTGGCCGGACCGCCGGTCTCGCATCTGCGCTTCGACGTGATGGCGGAGGATGAGGTGCCCCCGGGAGACGGCGATGGCTGAGGCCTATGTCGACGTGAAGCTGTTCGACGGCTTCGTACTGCCGTACGAGAGCGGCGCCGACCAGTATCTGGGCGAGCTCAAGCCGTGGTGGGACGAGCTTGCCGCGAGTTATCCCGGGCTGCGGCTCGATCCGGGCTTTCCCGTCGAGCAGATTGGCTTGCTGGCCCATATGGTCGATGCCGCGCGGATGCTGGGCGGCGAGCCGCCCGATCCGTTCGCCTGGTTCGAGGTGCCATGCGAAGCGGCGCAGCTGGAGGCGCTGGTGGGTTTGCTGTATGCGCTGCCCTTCGTGGAATGGGCCGAGCCGCGGATACAGAACTATCCCGCTGCACGCGTCGCTTACGGGACCAACGAGGATGCGCTGGCTTCGAAGCAGCTGCGTGCGGCACCGGTCGGCATCGACGCATGCTATGCGTGGCGCGTGCCCGGTGGCGCGGGACGCGGCATCCCGCTTGCCGATGTCGAGCATGGCTGGAATCTGCAGCATATCGACCTGGCCATCGTACCGATCACGCCGTTCTCGGTCTTTGGTGCCCCCACGCAGAAAGACATCGACCATGGCACGTCTGCTCTCGGCATCGTGGTCGCGGGCGACAACGGCGGCGGGATCGTCGGTATCGCACCGCAGGCGCATGCGCATGTCGTGACATCGATGCGGCAGGATGGACAGCATCGGCTGGATACCGCCATTGCGGTCGCCGGCGATGCAGTGCGGCCCGGCGGCGTCGTGCTGATCGAACTGGGCAGCGCGCGGCCGTGGGCCGGCGATAACGAACCCGGGCTCCCCGTCGAACTATCGAGGAAGGTCCAGACCACACTGCAGCTGCTGGGATTCTTCGGCATCACGGTGATCGAGCCCGCGGGAAATACGGGAGAGAACCTGGACATTCATCACGAATGCAACCACTTCAATCCCGCAGATCCGGGCTTTCGCGATTCGCTGGCGATCATGGTCGGCGGGGCCACGCAGGATCCACCCGTTGCAGGGGTGTACCAGCCATGGCAACGCGGTTCCACGTTCGGCACGCGCGTGGACTGCTTCGCCGCGTTCGCGGGCGTGCGTGCCCCGTACGATCATGCCCCCTATCCCTATCACGAATTCGGCGGAACGTCCGCCGCCTCCGCGGTGATCGCCGGCGTGGTTTGCGCGATTCAAGGCATGCAGGCCGCCAGGGATGGACAGTGCCTCTCCCCTACCTCCATTCGCGATCTGCTTCGCAACCCTTCCCTTTGCACGCCGGCCGCGTCCGACCCGCCGGGCAATATCGGCGGCATGCCGGACCTGCGCAAGGTCGCCGTGCATATGGGCTGGCCGCGCATTCTTCCCGCGCCGGCCGCCGCGGCCATCGTCGGCGACAGCGCGCTGCTGGTGGGGCTTGGCGCCGACGACCGCCTCAGCCTGCGGATCTGGTCGCGCTTGTTCGGCCCAGGGCCCGAACTGCCCCAGCCGGACAGCAAGCCGTTCGACCTGTCCGATTGTCAGCCTGCTCTGTTGGTATCGCTCGAGACCGCGCCGCTGCTGCGTACGGTATTCGAGGTCCTGATCACCGGCGTCGACGGGTCCTTGCGGTACTACTACTGGGACACGCTCGGCAATACCGGCGATATCGCCAGGGAACGGACAGAACTCGGCAGCCTCGCCCCCGGCTACGACGTGGCCGCTTGCCATCCGTTGTACGAGCTGACGACGGTGGCGGCTATCCAGATGAGCGGCCAGTTGGTGGCGGTGGAGTACGACGCGACCGTCATGGGCAATCACGACTTCTCCGACGCGGTGCAACTCGATGCGTTCAGCACTTACCGCCGTACCCCCGGTCCCGTGATGCTGTCGCGCAAGCCGCGCACCGTCGATGTCGTCGCCATCGACGACGGCGGCGCGCTGCGCTGGATTTCCGGCATCGTTCCGGATGGCGGTACCACGACGTTCTGGCGCGAATCGGTGGCCGCGCAGTGCGATGTGCCGATGGAACCTGGCGTCAAACCCGGCATCGTCGGCACGCTCGATGGCGTCGCCGTAGTGGCCGTCGGCAGCGACGGGCTGCTCTATGGCTGCGGCTTCGGTCTGCAGCCGCTGCTGTTCGAGACGCTGATTCCAATCGGTCCGGCCCCGGCCTTCGCCGCGGAAGGCCATCTGGGCCTCGCGCTGCTGCACGACGATACGCTGGTGACGGTTGCCGTCAGCGCCGACGGCCTGCTGCATGCCGCCTTCCGACCGCTGGTACCGGGCGGCGAATGGACGCCATTGCTGGCGATCGATCCTTACACCGCGGTCAGCCCCGCCGGCGGGGCCACCGTCATCACGCAGGGCGACACCGTGATGGTGTTCGCCGTGCTGCCCGACGGCCGCGTCTGCCGCAGCGACTACACGCCGGAGCGCGGCTGGTCGCCGCTCATGGCGGGATGATCGACTGCGACCGCATCAGGGCCGGCGGCAGCTGACGTCACCCTCCTGGCAATCCGTCAGACGCTTCAGCTCGGCGGTGCGCCACTGCGTCAAGCGCGCCTGGCATAGCTGCACGGCAACGCCAGCGATCGAACCGCCTGACGTCCGCCCCGTTTCCAGCTCGCAGGCGCGGCGCTGGTATTCGAGAAAGCTCTTCTGCGAAGCGTTCAACTGCTGCCGCTCCCTGGCGTTCAGCACCTTCGTCAGCTTGCGGTACTGCTGTGCATATTCGGCGTTGGCCGCATCGAAGGTTTCCTGGGCGCAGCTCTGCATCTGCACGGTGGTGACAGCCTGCTCCATGCAGTCCGCGGCATTGGCGAACTGGCATGCGCCGGCGAGAACCGCGAGTGCGGCCGCATGTTTGACGATCATCTCGATTGGCCTCCGAGTCGGTGTGGGATGGTGTGTGGGGTGGCTGCCGGATACGATCGCGATTTACGGTCGCGATTTACGGGCGCCATTTACGGTCGCCATCGGTCGCCACTTCGCCGAGATTATTGCCGCAGACGAAGGGACGGTGCGCTTGCGCCGCCGCCGCGGCTGACGTATGGTTGCGCCTTCAGGGATAACCGAAGCACTGCCTCGAAACCCGCCGAACCCGGCCCGGCATGCAAGCCGTGGCCCCACGTACGACGGGAGGCGATCTTGGACAGGCGCGTCTATCTGCTGACGGCAACGGTATTCCTGGCGGGCATCGCCGAAAACATCTGCATCGGCATCCTGCCTTCCATTGCCGGCGATCTCGGCGTTTCCGTGGCATCCGCGGGACAACTGACCACCATCTTCTCGGCCGTCTTTGCCATCGTGGCCTTCGTCTCGTCGGCGCTGCTCGGACGCGGCGATCGCAGGACGCTGATGTTGATCGCGCTGGCCGTGTTCGCCTCGAGCAATGCAATCGCCGCGGCGAGCCCCAACTACCCTGCCCTGTTCGGCGCGCGCGTGCTGATGGCGGGCAGCTGCGCGCTGGTGATCCAGTTGGCGGTCATGCTCGCCACCTCGCTCGCCGGTCCTCAGCGGCAAGGCCGTGCCATCGGTATGGTGTTCGTCGGCATCAGCGGATCGCTGGTCCTCGGCGTACCGGCGGGCATGCTGCTCGATCAGTGGGCAGGCTGGCGCGCGGTGTTCGCCACGCTGGCGGCGCTATCGCTGCTGCCCGGCGCGCTGCTGTGGATGGCCATGCCGCCATCGCCGATGGAGCGGAGCACGTCGCTGCGCGCCTATTGGCGCGAGCTCGCCGATCGGCAGGCACTGAGCGCGCAACTGGTATCGGTGGCGATGATCGGCGGGCATTTCACGCTGTTTGCCTATCTGACGCCCTACCTGCAGGCAAACCTGAGCCGCGACCCCTCGGTACTGACGGCCGCCTACCTGCTGTTCGGCGTGGCCGGCGTCGTCGGTGCCTGGCTCGGGGGCTGGTGTTCGGACCGCCTCGGCAGTACGCGCGCCTTGATTGCATGCCCCGCCGCGTTCTGCATCGCCATGGCGGCGCTGCCCTCCGCCACCGTTTCACCCTGGCTGCTGCTGCCGGCGATGGTCGTGTGGGGAGCGATCAGCTGGTCGGTCTCGCCCATCGTGCAGAACTTCCTGGTGCAGACGGCCCCCGGCAACGCCGATATCCGCGTCGGTATCAATGTCGCGGCAATGCATGCCGGCGTGGCCGTGGGCGCCGCGGCAGGCGGCGTCATCGTCGGTCGAGGCGAACTGCTGAAAGCGCCGTGGGCGGGCAGCATGCTCGTCGTGCTGGCGTTCGCCTTTGCGGTGGCGGCCGTACGGATTCACGCAGGCGCGGGCCGCGCGTCCGAAGCACGCACACCTGCGGGCTCCGGGCTCGGCAAGTAGACCACCGATCGTCACTTTGGCGTGCCGCAAGGGCGGCAGCGGCCATCTCTCTCTTCCGTTCCATCAAACGGTTCAGCCCACGCGCGATTATGCGATTTTTCTCATGGCGACTCTGCTGGAGTCCATGAGAAGGTCTTGGCCGCGCGTATAGCGCTCCTTGATCCGAAGTGCCGAATAGTGTGCTCTAGAACTCTCCGTGTTGTTGAGCACTTCCGGCCATTCCACTACAGTGCAATATTCCACTATGATAGAAATTCGCGAGTACCCGCCGTTCCGAAGGTGGCTGAGCGGACTGCCCGACGAGGCCACCAAGGCTGTGATCGCTCGACGGCTGATGCGGCTGTCCGTCGGCAACTTCGGCGACGCCAAATCCGTTGGAGGTGGAGTTTCAGAGCTTCGCATCGACGACGGACCGGGTTTCCGCGTTTACTTCGCCCGCGAAGGCCCCCGCGTGGTGCTGCTGCTTGGTGGTGGGGACAAGTCGACGCAACACCTCGACATACGCAAGGCGCAAGCGCTGTGGGCAGAAATCAAGAGGACGCAAGCATGAAGGATCTGGAATATCGTACGTTCGACCCAGCGCGGTATCTCGACACCGACGAGGCGCGCGCCGCGTTTCTCGCGGACGCGCTGATGGATGCGGATCATCCTGAGTTGTTCGCCGAAGCACTGGCCGCAGTCGCACGCTCGCGCGGCAACATTGCCGAGACGGCGCAGGCCGCCGGGTTGTCAACCTCGGGGCTCTACAAGATTCTGGGCGCCGACAGCGATCCGAAACTCTCGACGTTGCGGGCCTTGCTCGATGTACTGGGCGTTGAACTGACGATCCGTCCTAAGCTCGCGCACTAAGCGGACCCGTGCGGACGGACCGCCTGCGCCCCTATCGCGTCGTCCCCAGCGCGCCCCCGTATTGCGCCGCGCCCTGCTGCCGCGACACCAGGCGCGCGGGCACCAGCAGCGTCAGCACCGCACCGGCGACCAGGCAGCCGGCCAGCAGATACATGCCGGCATTGGTGCTCTGCGTCAGGTCCTTCAGCCAGCCGACCGCGTAGGGGCTGATAAAGCCGGCCAGATTGCCCAGCGAATTGATCATCGCGATGCCGGCAGCCGCGCCGGTGCCGGCCAGGAAAGCGGTCGGCAGGCTCCAGAACAGCGGCAGCGTGGTCATGATGCCGATCGTCGCCAGCGTCAAGCCCACCATCGCCAGCACCGTACGGTCGTGCCACAGCACCGACAGCACCAGTCCGATGGCACCGGCAATCGCCGGAATGGCGATGTGCCAGCGGCGTTCGCCGGTGCGGTCCGCGCTGCGCGCCACCAGCACCATGCCGAGCACGGCGACACCGTAAGGAATGGCGGTCAGCAGGCCGATGTCCAGCGCGCCCTTGACGCCGGTCTGGCGGATGATCGTCGGCAGCCAGAAGCTGATGCCGTACAGCCCCATCACGAAGCTGAAGTAGATCGCGCTCATCATCCAGACGCGCGGGCTCGACAGCACGCGCCGGATCGGCATGTCCTCCTTGTGCGCCGTTTCCGCGGCGATGTTGCGCTCGAGCACGGCCTTTTCCTCGGCGGTCAGCCACTTGGCATGGCTGATCCGATCGTCGAGGAAGGCCAGCACCCACAGTCCGACCAGCACCGATGGAATGCCTTCGAGCAGGAACATCCATTGCCAGCCGGCCCAGCCGTTGTGGCCGTCGAACGTCTGCATGATCCAGCCCGACAGCGGGCCGCCGATCACGCCGGACAGCGCCACCGCGGTCATGAACCAGGTGGTCGTGCGCCCGCGCCGTTCGGCGGGATACCAGTAGGTCAGGTACAGGATGATGCCGGGGAAAAAGCCTGCCTCGGCCACGCCCAGCAGGAAACGCAGCACGTAGAACATCGTCGGCGTGGTGACGAACATCATCGCCGCCGAGATCAGGCCCCATGTGATCATGATCCGCGCGATCCAGACCCGCGCGCCGACCTTGTGCAGGATCACGTTGCTCGGCACCTCGAACAGGAAGTAGCCGATGAAGAAGACGCCGGCCCCCAGGCCATAGACCGTTTCGCTGAATTTCAGGTCGTTGAGCATCTGCAGCTTGGCGAAGCCGACATTGACGCGATCCAGATACGCGACCACATAGCACAGCAGCAGAAAGGGAACGAGGCGCCAGCTGACCTTGCGGTAGATCGCGTCTTCGAATCCAGCATTCGTGGAACTCATGGCTGTCTCCTGATGGTTGTCATGCTTGACGGGGGTGGCGACCGTGATGCCGCCATTTGCGATGCAAGCGGGCCGCCTCGTGGGCGGCCCCTGCGGTGTGCGAAGCGGTCAGACGCAGCGGCCGCCGTCCACCTCGATGCAGGTGCCGGTGACAAAGGCCGCTTCGTCCGACGCGAGGTAGAGGCAGGCCGCCGCGATATCGGCGGGGGTGGACATGCGGCCCATCGGAATCGTGGCGAGGAAGGACGCGCGATTCTCGGGTGTGTCGGGCTTGCCCATGAACTGTTCGAGCAGCCCGGTGGCGCCGATCACAGGATTGACGCAATTGACGCGGATATTGTCCGGCCCGAGCTCGGCGGCCATCGCCTTGCTGGCGGTCACCACGGCGCCCTTGCTGGCGTTGTACCAGACCAGCCCGGGGCGCGGCCGGATCGCCGCGGTCGATGCGATATTGACGAACACGCCGCCGCCGCGCTGGCGAAAATGCGGAACGAAATGGCGCGCGGTCCAATACAGGCTTTTGACGTTGACGGCCTGCACGCGATCGAATTCGTCTTCGGTGATTTCCAGAATGGGTTTGTTGCGATGCGTGGTGCCGGCATTGTTGACGACGATGCCGACATCGCCGAATGCGGCCAGCGCGACCTCGCGCATTGCCTCCACATCGCTGCCCTGCGAAACGTCGGCTCGCACGGCACGGGCCTGTCCGCCGGCCTGTACGATCGACTGCGCCACTTCCGCAGCCTTGGCCTCGTCGATATCGGCGACCACCACGCGCGCGCCTTCCCGCGCAAACAGGTTGGCGATGCCTTCGCCAAAGCCGGAACCGCCACCGGTCACCACCGCCACTTTGCCCGCCAGTCTCATCGTTGTCTCCATCGTTATGGTGCGGCTACATGGCGGGACATTTTAGCTTCGCTTTGCGATCGGAGTGGCATCCGGTGAAATACTGCCGATTGCCATATTGGCAGGCGCGAGGCGAAAAAGAATCAGACGGCGCTAGCGGCGGCGCGATCCAGCACCACGAAGTATTTCCGCACCGGCTCGATCACCTCGAATACGCCTTCGAATCCGGCGGGAATCACGCAGGCATCGCCGGGGCCGAATTCGCGGGCCTCGCCCGCGGCATCGCTGATGCGCAGGCGGCCGCTGATCACATGGAAGAATTCCTCCTTGCCCTGTGGAAACGCAATACGCCACGCCCCGGGCTCGCAGGCCCAGATGCCGCAATCGAAATCGCCATGCGTCGCGCTGTAATGCGTCCACGTGGTGCGATCGGGATTGCCGCGCACCAGGCGGTCGGGACGCGGATTGTCGTGCGTGGGAATGGGTTCGGTGCGAAAGTCGATCAGCTTGGTCAATGGTACCACGGTGTAGTCGTATGGAATGGTGTCATTCGCGAGAGCGTACTCGGCAATCGTTATCCGCCCGCGCCGGTCCAGCGCAACTCGCTCAGATAGTCGTGGCCATCGGTGGCCATCCAGGTGCGCCGGAATTCGACCGGAGCGCCTTGCAGATCGAATGCCACGCGAATCGCCAGCAATACCGGATGTCCGGCCGGCAAGCCGAATGGAGCGGCCATGTCTTCCGGCAATACGCGCGCCTGCAGGCGATCCTCGACACGGCTGATCGATACGCCGCACTGCTGCTCCAGAAACGAATACACCAGATGCGCAGCGGCGCCATCCTCGCCCCACTCCCGAGCGCCGACGCGGGCAAACGGAAAGGCGATCGTTTCGAGCACCAGCGGCTTGCCCTCGATATCCCGGCGGCGCCGCAGCCGGTAGACCATCGCATCGTCCTGCAGCTTCAGCGCCGCCCTTTCCTCTTCGTCGGCGCTCGCTCGTTCGCGGCTCAGGATGGTATCGACCGGCAGCCGCCGCGCGCCATCGGCACGATCGACCAGGCGAAAGAAGCTGGTGAAGGCGCGCTCGTCGGTGGCGCGCGCGACGAAGGTGCCGCGGCCGCGATGGCGCGTGACCAAGCCCTGGCCGCTGAGCACATCGAATGCCTTGCGCACCGTGCCGACGCTGACTTTCAGGTCCCTCGCGAGCGCCTCCTCGCCGGGCAGCAATTGGCCTGGCAGCCATTCACCGCCGATGATGCGTTCGCGGATATGCCGGGCAAGACGGACAAAGGCCGGGCTCAGATCGATGGCAGTCATTCGCGAATTCTATATAGAACATAGAAATAACACTACAGAATTTGATTCCCAACGGTTTATCGAGTCCCTACAGTCACCATCCATCTGCACCGCGAATGGCCGCGAATTGCACGGCGGCTCCACCGCCATTTCACGGCAATTTCAGCGCCAATGCCGCAACGGCCTCGATGCAGCGCCAATAACCGGCCGGGTGTGCACGCAAGGCCGGAACGACCGAGGAGACAAACGCATGAACCGACCATTGACCGCCGCGCGCCTGCTTGGCGCGCTGACGCTGGCCGCCGCCTGCGGCGCCGCCATCGCGCAGACCGCGTATCCGACCCGCCCGGTGACCATCGTGGTGCCCTACTCGCCCGGTGGCACCACCGATATCGTCGCGCGGCTGGCCGCGCAATATCTGTCCGAGTCGCTGGGCAAGAGCTTCGTGGTGGACAACCGGCCAGGCGCGAGCGGCACCATCGCCGCCGGCATGGTGGCCAAGGCCGCGCCCGACGGCTATACGCTGCTGGCCAACGAGGTCGGCCAGACGGCGACGCCGGCGCTGTTCTCGAACCTGAAGTACGACCCGGTCAAGGACCTGACGCCGGTCACGCTGATTGCCGAAACGCCGGTGGTGCTGGCCGTCACGCCGTCGCTGCCGGTACGCACTCTCAAGGACCTGCTGGCCTACGGCAAGGCGCATCCGAATGCGCTGAACTACGGCTCCGGCGGTGCCGGCAGCGGCCCGCATATCGCCGGCGAGTTGTTCAAGCAGGTATCGGGCATTCCGGTCACGCATGTCCCCTACAAGGGCTCCGGTCCGGCGATCACGGACCTGATGGCCGGGCAGATCCAGATGCTCAGCTCGGCCGCGCCCACCATCGCGCCGCACGTGGTCAGCGGCAAGATCCGCGCGCTGGCCGTGGCGGGACCGCGCCGCGTGCCGACGCTGCCGGATGTGCCGACAGCCGCAGAGGCCGGCTTGCCGGGCTTCCAGTTCAGCATCTGGTTCGGGCTGGCGGCGCCGCATGGCACGCCGCCCGAGATCGTCAACAAGCTCAATGCCGAACTGCAGAAGATGCTGCAGCAGCCCGCGATCCGCGAAAAGCTGTCGGCCGCGGGCGCCGATCCAGTCGGTGCCGGTCCGCAAGCCTTCGGCAAGCGCATTGCCAGCGAAACCCGCCGCTGGGGCGACCTGATCCGCCAATCGGGCATCAAGCTCGATTGATCGAACCCATCGAATTGCCATGAACAAGCCCATCCATCGCATTACCTCCGTCGAAGCCCTGCATGTCGGGCAATTCCTCTATGCCCGCATCCGTACCGAGGCCGGCCTGACCGGCTATGGCGAGGCCGGTTCCTGGGGCCATATCGAGGCCGCCAAGGCCGCACTGGAAAAATTCGGCCAGTACCTGATCGGCAAGGATGCGAACCAGATCGAGCTGCACTGGAACGTGATGCAGCGCTTCTCGCATTTCCGTGGCACCGCCGTCAACGCCGCGGTATCGGCCATCGATATCGCGCTGTGGGATCTGCTCGGCAAGCGGCTGCAGGCGCCGGTCTGGCAACTGCTGGGCGGCGGCTATCGCGACAAGCTGCGCGTCTACGGCCATGTCTACGCGGAAACGCTGGATGAGGTGCTGGCCGATTGCCGCCGGCTGCGGGCGGAAGGCTTTACCGCGGTCGGGCATATCAACCCCTTCCTCGACGAACCGGAGGGCGACGCCTACTTCCGCTCGCATGCCGGCAAGGTGCGCGACGCAAAGGAACGCGTGATGGCGTTTCGCGAGGCGGTCGGTCCCGATGTCGATCTGCTGATCGAGATGCATCGGCGCCTGAGCCCGGCGGAGGCCATTGCCATCGGGCAAGTCCTCGAACCGATGACGCCGATGTGGCTGGAGGATCCACTGCGGCCGGAGTTCTATCCGCAGATGACGACGGTCGGCCATGCGATTCGTGTGCCGATCGCCACCGGCGAGCGCTTCTGCACGCCGGCCGAATTCCAACTCCAGCTCGCCGGCGGCGGCGTGCGTTTCGCGCGGACCTCGGTCTGCGTCTGCGGCGGCATCACCGGCGCCAAGAAGATCGCCGCGCTGGCGGAGGCGCAGAACATCGATATCGCGCCGCACAATCCGCTGTCGCCGATCAGCCTGGCCGCCTGCATGCAGGTCGCCGCGGCGGTGCCGAACTTCGCGATCCAGGAATATCCGACCGGTTTCGAGAATCTGGTGCTGAAATCTGGCCAGAAGCTGCTGGGCGCCGATCTGGTCAAGGGCTATCCGGTGCCGGAGAACGGCTTTATCGCAGTGCCGGACGCGCCGGGCATCGGCATCGAGCTGGTCGACGACGTCGAGCACCGGCGCGCACCGCTGTATCGGCCGGTGTCGATGCGGCGGACCATCGATGGCGCGCCGCTGGACCAATAAGGGCATCGGCCCGCTGTACGCTTCGCTCTACGCCTCGCTCTACGCCTGCTCGCCGATCTGGCTCTCCAGTTCGGCGAGCCGCTTCTTCAGCGCCCGCTCCTGCTGGAAGCGGGTGGTCTCGTCGCGGATCACCGCGACGATCCCGGTCACGGCGCCTGCCGCATCCTTCAGCAGCGCGACGGTGAAGGCGATCGACATCGCCTTGCCGTCCTTGTCGACCGCTGGCACCTTCAGCAATTCGCTGCCGTAACGCGTGATGCCCGTGGCCATCGTCTTGTCGTAGCCCTGCCAGTGCCGGGCGCGCAGCCGCTCCGGAATGATCAGGTCCAGCGACTGGCCCAGTGCCTCGGCTTCGGTATAGCCGAACATCCGCTGCGCCGCCGGATTCCACAGCGTAATGGCGCCGTTGGCATCGGCAATCACGATGGCATCGCCGATTGCCGCCACCAGTTGCGCGTAGTCGATCGGTTCCGGCATGGGGATCTCCTCGTTGTCGTTGTCGTTGTCGTTGTCTTCGTTGCCCGTGCCTTCGGTGCGCCGGGTGCTGGACCGACGGTAGCCCCAACCGGCCCCGGCCCGCAACGAATGCCGCGATGCCAGCGTGGAGATTCGCATTCGCCGCGGTACTGAGCGCGGTTCGGCGATTTCGCTTGGGAATCAATCCGGCACCATTTAAGATGCCGCCCTGAGTCAGGCTGGACAAGCCGATGGCGCCCCCCTTTTTTCCTGGCCGATCGTCCTGACCGATCATCCGAACCGATTCCCATCGATCGTCATCGCCCAACAGAATGCTGCGAGCGCGCATCCCCCTTTATCTGGCGATCCTGATCGCCATGCTGATCACTGTCCCGGCGAGCGCGGGTCCCGCGAAACTCGACGCCCGCCTGCATGCCGCGGCCGCCCAAGGCGATGCCGCCGCCATTGCGCTGCTGCTCAAGCAAGGCGCGAATCTGGAAACGCGGGACGACAGTGGCGCCACGCCGCTGCTGATCGCGACCCGCCACAACCATATCGACGCCGCCAGGGCGCTGATCGATGCCGGCGCCAACGTCAATGCCAAGGATCGCATCCAGGACAGCGCCTATCTCCATGCCGGCGCGCGGGGCTACAACGAGATCCTGAAGATGACGCTGACACATGGCGCCGACCTGAAGAGCACCAACCGCTATGGCGGCACGGCGCTGATTCCGGCGGCCGAGCGAGGACATGTGCAGACCGTGCGCATCCTGATCGCCGCGGGCGTCGACGTCAATCACATCAACCGGCTGCATTGGACGGCCCTGCTCGAGGCCATCATTCTCGGCGATGGCGGACCGAGCTACACCGAGATCGTCCGCCTGCTGGTCAACGCAAAGGCGGATGTCAATATCCCCGACGGCAAGGGCGTGACCGCGCTGCAGCATGCCCGCCAGCGCGGCTATCGCGACATCGAGAGGATCCTGGTCAAGGCCGGCGCGCGGCAATAGCACCGCGGCCGGACCGCCGCGCTAGCGCTGCATGCCCCAGCGCCGGACCGTGGCTGCCTCGAGCGTGCGGAACACCAGCCCTTCGACCAGCAGGCCGATCAGGATCACCATCGCCAGCCCGGCGAACACGCGGTCGGTATAGAGCTCGTTGCGGTTCTGAAAGATGTACCAGCCCAGGCCGCCCTTGCCCGACGACGCGCCGAACACCAGTTCGGCAGCGATCAAGGTACGCCAGGCGAAGGCCCAGCCGATCTTCAGGCCGGAGACGATGGCGGGAAGCGCGGCCGGCACCAGGATCAGCAGCACATAACGCAACCCACGCAAGCCATAGTTTCGCCCCGTCATCCGCAAGGTCTCCGGCACGCCGCGAAAGCCCGCATAGGTGTTCAGCGCCAACGGCCACAGCACCGAGTGGATCAGCACGAAGATCAGGCTGCCGCTGCCCAGGCCGAACCACAGCAGCGCGAGCGGCAGCAAGGCGATTGCCGGCAAGGGGTTGAACATCGCGGTCAGCGTGTCGAGCAGGTCGCGGCCGATCGCCGTCGAGACCGCCAGCGTGGTCAGCACGAAGGCGAGCGCGATACCGGCGGCATAGCCTTGCAGCAGGATCGTCAGCGAGATCGCGGCCTTGCTCGGCAGCTCTCCGGTCGTCAGCCCTTCGACGAAGGCCTGGGCAGTGGCGAGAAAGGACGGCAACAGCAGATCGTTGTTCTGCAGCCGGGCGACGGTCTCCCACAGCGCCGCCAGTGCCACAAGGATCACGGCGCGACGCAATCCGCTGTTCTGCCATAGCCGCTGGCGCAGCGGCAGCGCCCGGGCGACCGCGGCCGCGGTGAAGGGTTCGAGGTCGCGCTCGTATTCGGGCCGCAGCGGCGGATGGACAGCTGATGTCGTCGTGGCGATGGTCGTCATGGCCCGTCCTCAGCGTGCATGTGCCGCGCGCGGGGAGTTCCCACGAACGCTGGCGTTGTCGGAGTCGGCCCCGGCGTCCGGCGCCGGCGTGTCGAACAGCAGGCGATGGATGCGCTGCGCGGTCTGCTGGAAGGCCGCACTGCCCTGGCTGTGCAAATCGAACTGGTGGCTGTTCAGCTCCGCGCGCACGCGGCCTGGATGCGGCGACAGCAGCAGGATGCGGTTGCCGACCACCAGCGCCTCCTCGATCGAATGGGTGACGAACAGCAGCGTGAAGGCCGCGTCCTGCCACAGCGCGAGCAATTCCTCCTGCATGCGGCGGCGGGTCAGCGCGTCGAGCGCCGCGAACGGTTCGTCCATCAGCAGCACCTTGGGCCGCAGCGCGAGCGCCCGCGCGATCGCCACGCGCTGCTTCATGCCGCCGGACAGCGTATGGGGATACGCGTCGGCGAAGTTGGCCAGGCCCACCTTGTCCAGATAGTGCAGCGCCACGTCGGCCGCCTCCGCACGGCGCAGCCCGCGCGCCTGCACCAGCGGGAACATCACGTTCTGCTTGACGGTCTTCCACGGTGGCAGCTGGTCGAATTCCTGGAAAACGACGATGCGGTCCGGTCCAGGCGCCCGCACGCGTTCGCCGTCGAGCCGGATCTCGCCTTCGATCGGCGGCACGAAGCCCGCCACCGCTTTTAGCAGCGTCGACTTGCCGCAGCCCGACGGGCCCAGCAGCACGAAGCGGTCGCCGGCATGCACATCGAAGCTGACGCGGTGCGTGGCGCGCACCACGCGCTTCGGCGTCCGGTATTCCAGCGAGACGTCGTGGATCTGCAGCAGCGGGCCGCGTTGGCCGGCCGGGCTGACCACGCGCAACGGTTGCGAGACGGTGGCGGTCATGGTCAGCTCCCCTGGGCGGTGACCGGATCGGTGAAGAAATAGTCCTGCCAGGACTTCGGCTGGTTGCGGATCGCGCCGACGCGATGCATGAACTCCGCCAGCACGAAGGTGTTCTGCGGCGCGATGCGGAACTGCACCTGCGGGTTCTTCAGGATGCCGACCAGCAGCGTCCGGTCGATCTTCGCCTTGTTGGCACGGATATAGAGGTCGGCCGCCGCCTCCGGATTGGCGGTCGCAAAACGCGCCGCCTCGGCCAGTGCGTCGACGAAGGCGCGGTAGGTCTTCGGGTTGTCGTTGCGGAATTTTTCGGTGGCGTACAAGACCGTCGACGAGCTGGGGCCGCCGAGCACGTCGTACGAACTGAGCACGATATGCGCGTTCGGATTGCCGGCCAGTTCCTGCTCCTGGAATGGCGGATTGGCGAAATGCGCGGTGACCTCGGTGCCGCCATTGATGATCGCGGATGCCGCCTCCGGATGCGGCATCGCCACGGTCCATTTGTCTAGCTGGTTGAATGCCTTGTCGCCCCATTGTTTCGCCGCGGCGAGTTGCAGCACGCGCGACTGGACCGATACGGTGACCGCGGGCACCGCGATACGGTCCTTCTCGGTGAAGTCGGCCAGCGTCTTGACCTTCGGATTGTTGCTGACGAGGTAGTACGGAAAGCTGCCGAGGGAGGCGATGCCCTTGACGTTCTGCTTGCCGCGGGTGCGGTCCCACAGCGTCAGCAGCGGACCGACGCCCGCGCCGCCCACATCGATCGCGCCCGACAGCAGCGCGTCGTTGACGGCCGAGCCGCCCGACAGCCGGGTCCATTCGACCTTGATGTCGACGCCCTGCTTCTGCCCGTGCTTCTCGATCAGTTGCTGTTCGCGGGCGACGTTGAGCAGCAGGTAGACCACGCCGAACTGCTCGGCGATGCGGATCTGGCCTTCGGCATGGGCGGGGCTGGCGAACGCCAGGGCGCCGGTGCCGACGGTGGCGGCGACGGCAAGCGCGGTCAGGCGGCGGCCGGCGCGCAGGCGCAAGCGGCCGAGCAGGGACGAGCGGGAATACGGTGCTGCCATGGTGGGGCTCCGGAAAGGAAGTTGTCTTATGCGTTGGGGTACTCGGACCGCCCGGAGACGGTCGGTCTGGCCGATCAAGCCGGTCGCGTCGGATCGGGCGGCTGCGCTGTCCGTGCCGTCAGAACGGGATGTCGCCCTCGATCGTGGTGCGGTACATCACGCGCCGTTGGTCGGCCGGACAGCCGGCCGCCAGATGCAGCAGCGACCGGTTGTCCCAGAACACCAGATCGTGCGGCTGCCAGTGGTGGCGATAGACGAACTCCGGCTTGACACTGTGCGCGAACAGCGCATCGAGCAGCGCGCGGCTTTCGTCATCGGGCAGGCCGACGATGCGCGTCGTGAAATGCTCGCTGACGAACAGTGCGCGCCGGCCGGTCTCCGGATGCGTGCGAACCACCGGCTGCAGCACCGGCTTGACCTGCGCGATCTGCTCGGCCGTCAGGTTCGGCCGCCATGGGCTGCGCTGCTGCAGCTCGGCATAGCGCGCCAGATAGGTGTGCTCCGCCTGGCGCCCCTCGACCGCCCGCTTCAATTCCGCGGGCAGCGTCTCCCAGGCCAGATGCTGGTTGGCGAACAGGGTGTCTCCTCCCTCCGCCGGCAGCTCTTGCGCGTGCAATAGCGAGCCCAGGCTGGGCTTTTCCTTGTACGACAGGTCCGAATGCCAGAAATGGCCAGCGTCGCCGAGCCCGATCGGCTTGCCGTCCTTCAGCACGTTGGAGACGATCAGGATCTCCGGATGGCCTGGCAACTGGAACTGGTGCAGCACGTGGATCTGCAGCGGACCGAAGCGCCGGCTGAACGCGATCTGCTCGTCGGGCGTGATGCGCTGATCGCGAAACACCAGCACGTGGTGGTCCAAATGCGCGCGGTGAATACGGGCGAAGTCCGCATGCGATAGCGGCTGCGACAGGTCCAGCCCGACTACCTCGGCCCCGAGCGGCGCCTCGAAGGGACGAATCTCGAAGCCGGTGCCGGCGCGTGGCGTCACGACGGGAGGACGCGCGGGCAGTGCCGCCTGGATGGAAACGGTCATGTCTGGTACGTAAACTCGGAATGGATCAGGGCACGATGCAAACGCGGCAAACGCGCTGGCATCGACTGGGATCGATGCTAAGGAGACCGTCCAGCGCCGGTCAACGAATCAAATCGTTCGGTCTTATCCGTTCTTCGCATATGCCCGACGGGGACACGGCCGTCTCGGTCAGCGCGCCGCGGCGGCTCTGTTGCCGTCCCCTGTTCCGCCGCTGCGCGTCGTCACGGCGCGCCGCAATGCCGCCAGCGCGGGCGGCAAGGCCGGATGGCGCGAGCGCGGGTCGTACAGCGCCGCCAGCGGCAATACCAGCGCCGCGGGATAGGGCTTGATCGGGACGCGCACCGTGCCGGCCACTGCCAGGCTGCGCGATTGCGTCGGCGCGATGCCGATACCGAGTCCGGCCGCGACCAGCGACAGCTGGCCGTGCAGGCGCGGCGCAGTGGCCGCCAGCTGCATGACGCGGCCGGCCACGCGGCAGCGGTCGCGGATCGCCGCATAGAGCGCGGGGCCCTGCGCCTCGGGGAACAGCACCAGCGGCTCGGCGGCCAGTTCCTCGATACGGATCGTCGTGCGGGTTGCCAGACGGTGGTCGGCGGGCAGCACCGCGTCGAAGCGGTCGTTGGCCAGCAGCACGCTGGCAAGGCGCGCATGCGTGTCGAATGGCGGGTGGCCGATGCCCAGATCGATCTCGCCGGCGGCGATCAGCGCCAGCTGCTCGTTGGTGGTCGCCTCGTGCAGCGCGAACTCTACCGGCTCCGTCGACGCGGACAGGCTGCGCAGTGCGGCCGGCAAGGCCCGATAGAGCGCCGCGGAAACATAGGCAATCCTCAGGCGGCGGCGCCTTTGCTGCCCCGCCGCCCGCGCGGCTTCCTGCGCCCGCCGCTCCGCCTGCAGCAGCGCGATCGCCTCCTCGCGCAGCCGCTCTCCGGCGGCCGTCAGCGCGACACGGCGGCTGGTACGGTCGAACAGCCGCACGCCGACTTCCTGCTCGAGCCTGGCGATCGCCCGGCTGAGATGCGGCTGCGCCATGCCGACCTGCTGCGCGGCCCGGCCGAAATGCAGCGCGTCGGCAACGGCGAGAAAGAGCTTGAGCTGCTGGAATTCCATTGATACCTCGTCGCGTATCGAACGATGCCATTTTGGCGGATTGATGTATGGATTGGCGAGGGCTATCTTGGCCGCGATCCATTCGCTCGCAAGGACGCAACGATGAAGCAGATAGTGGCATTCGCTCGGGCAGTCGCATTGGCGACCGCACTAACAATTGCACTGTGCGGTCTGGCAATGACGCCTGGAACGCCGGCGTGGGCGCATCACGGGTGGGGGTACTACGACACCACCGCGCCGCTCTATTTTTCTGGCCGCGTGGTGTCGGTGACCTGGCGCAACCCGCATCCGCAGGTGACCATCGAGGTCGACGCCAGGGCCCTGCCGGCCAACTGGAACGCGCTGCCGGTACCGCCGGAACTGGCCGAGCTCGGCTTTGGCAAGACGCTCGCCGCGGTGCGCGCGCCGGCCTCGCCGGGACGCTGGACGCTCGACCTGGCGCCGATCAACCGGCTGGAGCGATGGGGCATGCCGCGCGAGCCCCGTCCGGGCGACCGGCTCGAGGCGATCGGTTTTCCGTCCTGCAGCGACCGCCATGTCGCGCGGCCCGCGCTGATCGTGCTGGACGGCGTCGGCGTGCGCCAGCAATCGGTCGCGCTGCCGGCCGGATGCAGCGGCGCGCCGCGCGGCTGAGCGGGACGGCGGCATGGAAGCGTGGGACGACTTGTTCGCCGCGGTCGAGACATGGCAGCCCGTGACGGCGTTGCGCGCATCGACCTGGGCCTATCCACTGGTCAGCTGGCTGCATCTGCTGGGCATTGGGCTGCTGTTCGGCACCATCGCGGTGGTCGATCTGCGGCTCGCCGGTGGATTGATGCGGCTCGATGACGCGGCGTTGCAGCGGACGTTGGTGCCGCTGTCGCTGATGGGCTTCGCGCTGGCGGCGCTGTCTGGGGTTCTGCTGTTTGCGCCGGCGGCGCGGGAGTATCTGTCGAACCCGTGGTTCGGCGCCAAGCTGGCGTTGATCGCTACGGCGGCGCTGAATGCGCTGGCGTTGCATCTGGCGTCGCGCCGGCGGCGGAATCGCAGCCATGGCCGGCTGGCGGGATTGCTGTCGTTGGGGCTTTGGGCGGCGGTGATGCTGGCGGGGAGGATGCTGGCGTTTGGGTGAGGGATGGCAATCGTTGCCGCTGTGCGACCGCCGCCGCCCTCTCCCCCAGCCCCTCTCCCGCAAGCGGGAGAGGGGAGCGCATCATCGCGGCGGTGATGTCCATGGGAAACGGGAGCGGGTCGTCGCGGCGGCGGTGCCTGGGGAGCAGGCAGCGGTCGTCGCGGTCGTGCTGGCTGCGGGATAGCGAAGCGGGTCGCGCTGCCGACGCGCGGGCTCCCTCTCCCGCTTGCGGGAGAGGGTTGGGGAGAGGGCAACCGGCGCACGCAATCTCCGCAAGCGCCTCGCATCCCCTGAACTTTATTGTTACCCCACGGTCACATCGAGTCCGTTTCCTCACTGCAATTCGTCCCACCTGGGAGCCCCGCATGAAAACGACTCCGACCCGCCTGTTGCCCCTGTCCACGCTTGCCGTGTCGCTCGCCCTGACCGCCGCCGCGACGACGGCCGCTGCGGCCGAACCCGCGGCAAGCGCCCCGGCACCATCAGTGACGCCCTACGGCCCGCAACTCGAAGGCTTCCCCTACCCCCACCCGATCCAGCGCTTCACCTTCCAGTCGCAGCAGCAGGAGCTGTCGATGGCCTTCATGGACGTCGCACCGAAGGGCAAGCCCAACGGCCGCACCGCGGTGCTGCTGCACGGCAAGAATTTCTGCGGCGCGACGTGGGAAGCCACCATCGACACGCTGGCCAATGCCGGCTACCGGGTGATCGCGCCGGACCAGATCGGCTTTTGCGCGTCCACCAAACCCCGCGGCTACCAGTTCAGCTTCGCGCAGCTCGCGGCCAATACGCAGGCGCTGCTGCAATCGCGCGGCGTGACCCGTGCCACCGTGATCGGCCATTCGATGGGCGGCATGCTGGCCGCGCGCTTCGCGCTGCAGTATCCGAAGTCGGTGGAGCAGCTGGTGCTGGTCAATCCGATCGGGCTCGAAGACTGGCAGGCCGAGGGCGTTCCCTATGCCAGCGTCGATCAGCTGTATCAGGGCGAGCTCAAGACCAGCTTCGACTCGATCAAGGCCTATCAGCTGCGGTTCTACTACAACGGCAAGTGGCGCCCCGAATACGACCGCTGGGTCGCGATGCAGGCCGGCATGTACGCCGGTCCGGGCAAGCAGCAGGTGGCCTGGAACCAGGCGCAGACCTCGGAGATGCTCTTCACGCAGCCTGTGGTCCACGAGTTTTCGCGGATCGCCGTGCCGACGCTGCTGATGATCGGCGAGAAGGACCGCACCGCGCCGGGCGCAAACCGCGCGGCGCCCGAGATCGCCAGCAAGCTGGGCAACTATCCCGTGCTGGGACAAAGCGCCGCGCGCACGATTCCGAACGCGACGCTGGTGGCGTTCCCCGAGCTGGGCCATTCGCCGCAGGTCGAATCGCCGGCGCAGTTCCACAAGGCGCTGCTGCAAGGGCTGGACGGCAAACCGGCAAATCGCTGAACCACAACGGGGCGCGGGATGGGCGCCCACATCGAGATCAACGCGTCATCGTCGCGCTCCAGCGCCCTCCCCCCTCGATCGTGCCCTGCATGGTCTTGCCGCTGATCTCGCCGGTATAGCGCTGCTGATCGGCGACAAACGAGATCTTCGTACCGTCGATGCGCCCCTCGCTGATCGGCGTCGTGGCGCCTTCCTCGCGCAGCGTCCCTTCGATCATCTGGTACTTCTGCGTCAGCACCAGCTGCTTTTCTCCCATGCGCCAGCTGCCTTGCACCTTGGCCGGAATCACCCACTTGTAGGCGGTGCAGTGGCCCGCGCAGCCCTGCGTGACCTGCGCGGTCTCGTCCGGCTCCCAGTCGTCCATCGTGAAGGTATTGGAGACGACGCGCGTGCCCGGCTTCATGTTCAGCAGGGTCGGACGCAGCCGCAGGTTCAGGTCCGGCAACAGGAACAGCGTCACCACGGTGGCGTTGGAGAAATCCGACTTGAAGATGTCGCCCTGGTCGAAGCGCGCGCGATTGCCGACGCCTTCGGCCTGCGCGGTCCGGCGCGACAGCGCCACCATGTCCGGATTGAACTCGATGCCGCGCGCCGTGGCACCACGTTTGGCCGCGGTGATCACCAGCCGGCCATCGCCCGATCCAAGGTCGACCAGATGATCCCCGGGCGTCAGCTCGGCCATGTCCAGCATGCGGTCGACCAGTGCCTGCGAGGTCGGCACCCACACCACGTCCTTGCCCGATTGGCCGACGGATGGCTTGTAGACCGAGGTCGCCTCGGACGCCGTCTCCGTCTGCGCCAAACCGGGGCCGCTCAATGCCATGGCACCCGCGGCAAACAGCGCGGCAGCGACGAAGGACTTGTGCAACATCGTCATCGACGTTCTCCTGTTCGAATGGTCACATGGGGTCCGGTGAAGCATCCTGCTGTTCCGCGGCATCGACCTCCTTGCGCTTGAACAGCAGGATCGGCGCGCCGGCGGCGAGCATCGCGAGCCCGATCAGCGCCGCGGCGCCGGTATAGGCCACGCTGGCATAGAGCATGTACAGGCAGGTCAGGCAGAAGATGATCGGCGTGACCGGATACAGCGGCACGCGGTACGGCAACGCGCGCTCGGGATGGCGCCAGCGCAGCACGAACAGCGAGCAGCCGACCAGCAGCAGGAAGCCCCAGAACACCGGCGCGGTGTAGTCGACCATCGCCTTGAAGCCGTCGCGCGTGATGGCCCCCACCGCGATCAGCGCCAGCGCGATGATCCCCTGTGCGATCTGGCCATTGGCGGGCGTCTTGCCGCGGCCGTCCCAGACGCCCACCCACTGCATCACCGTCATGTCGCGCGCCATCGCGTAGAACACGCGCGAGCCTGTGAAGATCGTGGCGTTCAGCGTCGAGATCGCGGCGACCACGATGGCCGCGGTGACCACGCGCTCGCCGATCGGCCCGGCCACCACGCGCATCATGTCGGCGGCGACCGCATCGGATTGGCGCAATCCGTCAAGCCCGAGGACCGACAGCAAGGCCAGATTGGCCAGCGTGTACAGCACCACCAGAATGACGGTGCCGCCGGCCAGCACTTTGGCGATATTGCGCGGCGCGTCCTTCAGTTCGCCGGTCAGATAGGCCGCCTCGTTCCAGCCGCCATAGGTCAGCAGCACGAAGATCATCGCCATGCCGATCGCCGCGGTTTCAGGCGGCATCGACGGCGCGGCGCGTTCGGCGGTCTCGGGCGACCCGAACATGCCGAACAGGATGATCGCGCCGATCGCGCCGATCTCGAGGAACGTCACCACCACCTGCAGGTTCTTGCCCTCGATGGTGCCGATCACGTTCACCGCGGTCAACACGATCACCGCCAGCGCGGCATAGATGGCCGGACCCAACGGACCGGCCGGCACCAGCTGGGCCACGTAGTCGCCCAGCATGAAGGCGACCGCCGCGATGGCGCCGGTCTGGATCACCGTGCAGCGCGCCCATCCGAACATCATCGCGGTGGAGCGGCCGTAGGCGCGCGACAGGAAGTGGTATTCGCCGCCGGCATTGGGATGGGCCGCCGACAGCTCCGCGTAGCACAACGCGCCGATGAAGGTGATGATGCCGCCGACGATCCAGACCAGCACGAACATCGCCTCCGACTCGACGCTGCCCGCGACGATCGACGGCGTGCGGAAGATCCCGACCCCGAGCACCAGGCCCACCATGATCGTGATGGCATCGAAGACCGACAGGATGCCTTGCGGTCTGGGTTGGTTCGGATCGGTCATCCCGGTCATCCCTTGCCTCGGACGGATGGAGCGAAATGGGCTTGCCAACTGAGCTCGCCAGATGAGCCTGCATTCCGCGCTCGCATCGCTGCCGTGGAAGGCAGCGGACTTGTCTGCCTGTCCACAATACGAAACATCCGGATGGGTGACTAGGGGTGCGGCGACCTCCTCCGAGGGTCGGTCACGCGACGTGACGGGAGGGACGCTCCAATGGCGCCGAAAATGACATCGGTGTCATTCAACGTTGGCCGAACGCCGCACCCGCGAACAGGTCCTTGAACTCGCGCGGCTGCGAACGCCAGTACTGCTTCGGCGCCCGGACCTGGGCGCCGAGCCTGGCGGCGGCGTGCCATGGCCAGCGCGGGTCATACAGCATCGCCCGCGCCAGCGACACCGCGTCAGCTTCGCCGTTGGCGATGATGCTCTCGGCCTGCTCCGGCTCGGTGATCAGGCCGACCGCGATGGTCGCCAGCCCAACCTCGGCCTTGACCCGCTGCGCGTACGGAACCTGATAGCCCGGGCCCAGCTTGATCGCCTGCTGCGGCGACACGCCGCCCGTGGTCACATGGATCGCCGCGCAACCGCGCCGCGCGAGCTCCTTCGAGATCGCCACGGTGCCGTCGATATCCCAGCCGTTCGGCACCCAGTCGGTCGCCGAGATGCGCGCCCACACCGGGCGGTTGGCCGGAAAGACGGCGCGCACCGCGTCGAACACCTCCAGCGGAAAGCGCATCCGGTTCTCCAGGCTGCCGCCGTACTCGTCGTCGCGATGATTGGCGATCGGCGACAGGAACTGGTGCAGCAGATAGCCGTGCGCGGCATGGATCTCGATCGCATCGATGCCAAGGCGCGCGGCACGCTTCGCGGTCTCGACGAAATCGCGCTTGACCCGCTCGAGGCCGGCGCGGTCGAGCGCCATCGGCGCGACTTCGCTCGGCGCATGGGGTACGGCCGACGGCGCCTCGGTCTGCCAGCCCTCGGGCTCGTCCGGCCGGATCTGCGCACCGCCATCCCACGGCGCGCGGCTCGACGCCTTGCGGCCCGCATGGGCGATCTGCATCGCGACCTTGATCGGCGAATGGGCGCGCACGGCCTTCAGCACGCGGGCCAGCGCGGCTTCGTTGTCGTCCGAGTACAGGCCGAGATCGTAGGGTGTGATGCGTCCCTGCGGCGACACCGCGGTCGCTTCGAGAATCAGCATGCCCGCGCCGGACAGCGCGAGGTGGCCCAGATGGATCAGGTGCCAGTCGGTGGCATTGCCCTGCTCCGCCGAGTACTGGCACATCGGCGCAATCAGGATGCGGTTGTCGAGCTGCAGATCGCCGATCTGCAGCGGGGTAAACAGTGCGGACATCGAGAACCTCTTCTGTGTTCTGGTGGATACCGGCTCGCCGTGGGAGGCCATGCGGGCCAGACGAGCCAGGCAGGCATTGTGCGGCAACTGGGCGATCGCTGCAGGCGGCGGGGAACGGCGCGCATGGATGCATGTTGGTGCGAGACCCATCGATCGTGGTGCGGCGCCTCCCGCCGATGGTGCCCGCGCGTGGTGTCGGCGCGATTCAGGCGAGGCGATACGCGAAATCGCCGCGGTGACCCCGAAAATCCGATGGCATATCACTTGCTTTGGCAGTGCCGACGTCTCTTCCCCACTCAGGAGCCATGCCAGTGAACCGCTTCGCCTGTGCTTTCGCATCGATGTCGACCGCCGCTTCCCACGCCACCGCCGCATCGGCAACCGGCGCCCGTCAACGGCTTGGCAGCATCGGCGCGGCGCTCGCGCTGTCGCTGCTGGCCTTGCCGGGGTCGGCGATGGCCGAAAAGGTCCTGCGCATCGGCATGACCGCGGCCGACATTCCTCGTACGCTGGGTCAGCCGGACCAGGGCTTCGAGGGCAACCGCTTCAGCGGCATTCCGATGTACGACGGCCTGACGCAATGGGATCTGAGCAAGAGCGACGGCCCAAGCCTGTTGATCCCGGGGCTTGCGACCGAATGGAAGGTGGACGCCAAGGACAAGACCAAATGGGTCTTCAAGCTGCGCCCCAACGTCAAGTTCCATGACGGCACGCCGTTCAACGCCGATGCGGTGGTGTGGAACGTCGGCAAGGTGCTGGACAAGTCCGCGAAGCAGTTCGACCCCAGCCAGGTCGGCGTGACCGCGTCGCGGATGCCGACGCTGCGCTCGGCGCGCAAGATCGACGACATGACCGTGGAGCTGACCACTTCCGAGCCGGACTCCTTCCTGCCGTACAACCTGACCAACCTGTTCATGGCGTCCCCCACGCAATGGGAGAAGAAGTTCGCCGCGGTGCCGGCCTCGGTCAGCGACCCGATCGAGCGTTCCAAGCAGGCGTGGGTGGCCTTCGCCGCCGATGCGGCGGGCACCGGCCCCTTCAAGATGAGCCGCTTCGTGCCGCGCGAGCGTCTGGAGGTGGTGAAGAACGCCCAGTACTGGGACGCGAAGCGCGTGCCGAAGATCGACAAGGTCGTGATGATCCCGATGCCGGAGGCCAACGCGCGCACCGCGGCGCTGCTGTCCGGCCAGGTCGACTGGATCGAGGCGCCGGCACCGGACGCCATCGCGCAGATCAAGAGCCGCGGCTTCCAGGTCTACTCGAACACGCAGCCGCATATGTGGCCGTGGCAGCTGTCGTTCGCGCCGGGCTCGCCGTGGCTGGACAAGCGCGTGCGGCAGGCGGCCAATCTGTGCGTGAACCGCTCGGGCCTGAAGACGCTGCTCGGCGGCTATATGGCCGAGGCCAAGGGCATCGTCGAGCCGGGCAACCCGTGGTGGGGCAATCCGAAGTTCGACATCAAGTACGACCCCGCCGGCGCCCGCAAGCTGATGCAGGAGGCAGGCTATTCGGCGGCCAGGCCGGTCAAGGTCAAGGTGCAGGTCTCCGCGTCCGGCTCCGGGCAGATGCAGCCGCTGCCGATGAACGAATACGTACAGCAGAACCTGAAGGAGTGCTTTATCGACGTCGATTTCGACGTGGTCGAATGGAACACGCTGTTTACCAACTGGCGCATCGGCGCCAAGGACCCCAGCGCGCACGGTGCCAACGCGATCAACGTCAGCTTCGCGGCGATGGACCCGTTCTTCGCGATGGTGCGCTTCGTCAGCAGCAAGACCCAGCCGCCGGTCTCGAACAACTGGGGCTACTTCAGCAATCCGGAGTTCGACAAGCTGATCGAGACCGCCCGCACCTCGTTCGACGACAAGGGCCGGGACGCCGCGCTGGCGAAGCTGCATGCCCGCATCGTCGAGGAGGCGCCGTTCGTGCTGATCGCGCATGACGTCGGCCCGCGCGCGATCTCGAAGAAGGTCAAGGGCGTGGTGCAGCCGCAAAGCTGGTTCATCGACATCGCGACCATGTCGATGGACTGAGCGGAACCCGATCGACTTTCCGGCCACAACCATGTCCTACCTGCTTCGCCGCGCGCTGTATGCGCTGCCCATCCTGCTGGGCGTCGCGCTGCTGTGCTTCTCGCTGGTGCATATCGCGCCGGGCGATCCGCTGGTGTCGGTGCTGCCGCCCGACGCCTCCGAGGAGATGCGCCGGCAGCTCGCCGCGCTGTACGGCTTCGACAAACCCTTCATCGAGCAATTCGTGCACTGGCTGACGCGTGCGCTGCACGGTGACCTTGGCACGTCGATCGCCACCAGCCGGCCGGTGATGCAGGAGGTGGCCGCCGCCGTCGTCAATTCGGTGCGGCTGGCGGCGGTGGCCACACTGATCGGCTTCACCTTCGGCTGCCTGTTCGGCTTCGTCGCCGGCTACCTGCGCGATTCCGCGATCGACCGCACGGCCTCGTTCCTGTCCGTCTTCGGCGTCAGCGTGCCGCACTACTGGCTCGGCATGGTGCTGGCCATCGTGTTTTCGGTGATGCTGGGCTGGTTGCCGGCGACCGGCGCGGGCCCAGGCGGCTCAGGCGATTGGAGCTGGGACTGGGAGCACCTCCAGTACATGCTGCTGCCGGCGATCACGATGTCGGTGATTCCGATGGGCATCGTCGCGCGGACCATCCGCGCACTGGTGGCCGAGATCCTGTCGAACGAGTTCATTGTCGGACTGAAGGCGCGCGGCCTGTCCGACCTGGCGGTGTTCCGTCATGTGGTCAAGAACGTCGCCCCGACCGCGCTGTCCGTGATGGGCCTGCAATTGGGCTATCTGCTCGGCGGCTCGATCCTGATCGAGACGGTGTTCGCGTGGCCCGGCACCGGCTTCCTGCTGAACTCGGCGATCTTCCAGCGCGATTTCCCGCTGCTGCAGGGAACCATCCTCGTGCTGGCCGTGTTCTTCGTGCTGCTGAACCTGATGGTCGACGCGCTGCAGACGCTGTTCGATCCGCGCATCCAGCGCAACTAGCCCCGGAAAAAAGCCATGGAAATGACGCTGGACAATACCGGCCGGCCGGCCACGGCGGAGCGCTCCCCCGGCTACTGGACCACGGTCGGCCGCCGCCTGCTGCGCAACAGGCTGGCGATGGCCGCGGCCCTGATCCTGCTCGCGCTGATCCTCGTCGCGCTGCTCGCGCCGCTGCTGATGCCGGCCGATCCCTATGCGTCGTCGATTCTGAAGCGCCTGAAACCGATCGGCACCGAAGGCTATCCGCTCGGCACCGACGAGCTGGGCCGCGACATGCTGTCGCGCCTGATCCTGGGCGCGCGGCTGTCGCTGTTCATGGGCATCACGCCGGTGCTGATCGCCTTCGTGCTGGGAAGTGCGCTGGGCATCGTGGCCGGCTATGCCGGCGGCTGGGTCAATACCGCGATCATGCGGGTGGTCGACATCTTCTACGCCTTTCCTTCGGTGCTGCTGGCCATCGCGCTGTCCGGCACGCTGGGCGCCGGCGTCGGCAATGCGCTGCTGTCGCTGACCATCGTGTTCGTTCCGCAGATCGCGCGCGTGGCCGAGAGCGTCACCACGCAGGTACGCAACCGGGAATTTGTCGATGCCGCGCGGGCGTCGGGTGCCTCCGCGCTGACCATCGTGCGCGCGCACGTGCTGAACAACGTGCTGGGACCGATCTTCGTCTATGCGACCGGCCTGATCTCGGTGTCGATGATCCTGGCTTCCGGGCTGTCGTTCCTGGGTCTGGGCGTCAAGCCGCCGGAGCCCGAATGGGGCCTGATGCTGAACACGCTGCGCACCGCGATCTATACCCAGCCATGGGTGGCCGCGTTGCCCGGGGCGATGATCTTCGTGACGTCGATCTCGTTCAACCTGCTCGCCGACGGCATCCGCTCGGCGATGGAAATCAAGGACTGAGCCGATGCCCCTGTCCACACCGAACGTCGATCTTGGCGGCCCGGCCCAGCCGCTGGTGATTGCCCGCGATCTGGTCAAGCATTTTCCGTTGAAGGGCGGCATTCCCGGACGCCGCGCCGGCGCCGTGCGTGCGGTCGATGGCGTCAGCTTCGACGTGCTCAAGGGCGAGACGCTCGGCGTGGTCGGCGAATCCGGCTGCGGCAAGTCGACCACGGCACGGCTGCTGATGCAGCTGACCGCGCAGGACAGCGGCGAGCTGATCTTCGACGCGGAAGGCGTCGGCTCGGCGCAATTGCCGCTCAAGCGCTACCGAAGCCAGGTGCAGATGGTCTTTCAGGACAGCTATTCGTCGCTGAACCCGCGGCTGACCATCGAGGAATCGATCGCCTTCACCGCGCGCGTGCACGGCATTCCGGCGCGCGAGGCCATCGACCGGGCCCGCCACCTGCTCGGCCGCGTGGGGCTCGAACCATTGCGCTTCGGCGGACGCTATCCGCACGAGCTGTCCGGCGGCCAGCGCCAGCGCGTCAATATCGCCCGTGCGCTGGTGCTGCGGCCGCGCCTGGTCATCCTCGACGAAGCCGTGTCGGCGCTCGACAAGTCGGTCGAGGCCCAGGTACTGAACCTGCTGCTGGACCTGAAGGCCGAATTCGACCTGACCTACGTCTTCATCAGCCACGACCTGAACGTGATTCGCTATCTGTGCGATCGCGTGATGGTGATGTACCTCGGCAAGGTCGTCGAGATTGGCGAAACCGAGGCGATCTACGCCAACCCGGCCCATCCCTACACGCGTGCCCTGCTCGCGTCGATGCCGTCGATGGACCCGGACCGCCGCACGCTGACCCCGCCGCTCGCCGGTGATCCGCCCAATCCGATCGATCCGCCGCCGGGCTGCAGTTTCCATCCGCGCTGCGGTCTGGCCGAGGCCGTCTGTGCGCGG
This sequence comes from Cupriavidus gilardii, assembly GCF_008801915.1. GTDB lineage: Bacteria > Pseudomonadota > Gammaproteobacteria > Burkholderiales > Burkholderiaceae > Cupriavidus > Cupriavidus gilardii. The sequence goes on along the minus strand of NZ_VZOV01000005.1, from coordinate 201,664 downwards.
CGCGCGCCCGTGCTGTCCGCGGCGATCGCCGGCCATCCGGTGTCCTGCCTGATGGCGGAACCGGACAGCGGCCATTCACGGGCAACGGCGCGGCGAGCCGAGGCCGCCGTTGCCGATGCCTGTTGAGGAGACCAGCATGAATGCCCCCGTCATCGCATCGGCACCAGGCGCATCGGCACCGACCGCCACGCCTTCGTCCGACCCGCCGATGGTTGCCGTGCGCGACCTGCATGTCGCCTTCGACGCCGGCGGCAAGACCATCCGCGCGGTCAACGGCGTCTCGCTGCGGGTAGCCCCCAGCGAGGCGGTCGCGCTGATCGGCGAGTCCGGCTCCGGCAAGAGCGTCACGCTGCGCGCGCTGATGCGGCTGCATCCGCCCCGCCGCACGACGATGACCGGCGACATCGTGATCGACGGCACCGACGTGATGCGGCTCGATGCCAAAGGCCTGGCCAGCATCCGCGGCGGCACCGTCGCCATGGTGTTCCAGGAGCCGTTGCTCGCGCTCGACCCGGTCTACAACATTGGCGAGCAGATCGTCGAATGCATCCGCGCCCATAGCCGCGTCTCGGCCGGGGAAGCCCGCAAGCGGGCCCTGCAGGCGCTGGAGGCGGTTCGCATCCCGAGCCCCGAGCGGCGCCTGGCCGCCTATCCGCACGAGCTGTCGGGAGGGATGCGCCAGCGCGCGATGATCGCGCTGGCGTTGTCGGCCAGGCCGAAGGTGCTGCTGGCCGACGAGCCGACCACCGCCCTCGACGCCACCGTGCAGATCCAGGTGCTGATCCTGCTGCGCGAACTGCAACGCGCGCTGGGTCTGTCGATCGTATTTGTGACCCACGATATCGGCGCCGCGGTCGAGATCGCCGATCGTGTCGCGGTGATGTACGGCGGCCGCATCGTCGAGGAAGGGCCGATCCGGACGCTGCTGCGCGACGCGCGTCATCCGTACACCATCGCGCTGTTGCAAGGCCGCCAGCACGGCATGGCGCGCGGCGAGCGGCTGGCGGCCATCCCCGGATCGCCGCCCGATCTTGCCGCTTTGCCCGCTGGCTGCAGCTTTGCGCCACGGTGCGCCCATGCGCGGCCCGAATGCCTGCGGCAGGTGCCGCAGCCCGTCTCGGTCGGCGACGGTCACCACGTCAGCTGCGTGCTCGCCGCTGCCACCGAACCTGCATTGGCCGTGGCCTGACCCCACCGGGCCGGTCCCGACCATCGCGCATCGCCCGGCCCTCCGGTCGGGCCAGACCCTGCGGAGACCCCATGAGCCTCGCATCGCACCCCTCCCGTTCGTTCATGCCCTACCCAGAAGCCGACGTGCCGCACGCGCTCGACGGGCCCTTGCGGGGGCTGCGCTTCGCCGCCAAGGACCTGTTCGACGTGGCGGGCTACCCCACCGGCGGCGGCAACCCGCATGTGCTGGCGATGTCCGGCATCAAGCCGTCCACGGCGCCCGCGGTGCAAAGCCTGCTGGACGCGGGGGCGGCCTTCGTCGGCAAGACCCATACCGACGAGCTGGCCTTCTCGATGAACGGCAAGAACGCACACTATGGCGCCCCGATCAACGGCGCGGCACCGGAGCGCATCACCGGCGGCTCCTCCTCCGGTTCCGCGTCGGCGGTCTCGAACGTTCTGTGCGACTTTGCGCTGGGCACCGACACTGGCGGCTCGGTACGTGCCCCCGCCAGCCATTGCGGCCTGCTCGGGATCCGGCCGACGCATGGCCGCATCTCGCTGGCTGGATGCCTGCCGCTGTGCGACAGCCTCGATACCTGCGGCTTCTTCGCGCGCGATATCGGCACGTTTGCGCGGGTCGCCGATGTGCTGCTGGGCCCGGATGCCAACACCTTGCCAGCTTCGGCGCGCCTGCTGCTGGCGGACGATCTGTTCGCGCTGGCCGAGCCCGCTGCACGCGCTGCGCTGCTCCCGGTGGCGGCTCGCATCCAGCACGCGCTGGGCAACGGCGATGCGGTGGCGGCCGCGGACCGTCCGATCGACGACCTGTACTGGGCCTTCCGTTATGTGCAAGGCCGGGAAGCCTGGCACAGCGATGGCGACATGATCGAGCGCTACGGGCTGCGGCTGGGTGCCGACGTGGCGGCGCGATTCGCGTTCTCGAAGAGCGTCACCGCTGGCCAGTGCGACGAGGCCATGCAGGTGCGCCGGGCGTTCACCGCCCACCTCGCCGCATTGCTTGGCGACGACGGCGTGCTGCTGTTGCCGACGATGCCCGATATCGCGCCGCTGCAGGACGCACCGCTCGACACGCTCGAGGACTATCGCAACCGCGCCGTGCAGATGCTGTGCCTCGCCGGCCTCAGCGGCTTTCCGCAGATCAGCCTGCCGCTGTGTCGCCGCGATGGCGCCCCGCTGGGCCTTTCCCTGCTGGGGCCCGCCGGCAGCGACCGCAGCCTGATCGCATTGGCCGAGCGCGTGGTGGCCGCCTTGGGCTGAGCCCTGGAATACCTCCGTCGTTCCCGCGAAAGCAGGGACGACGGGGTGGCAGCGTGCGCCTGTGGTTCTGCCAATCGCTTATCGGGTCAGCTTATCGGTCAGCTTATCGGGTCACATCCAGCACCCATCCCGGCTCGATGTGGTCCGGGTTCTCCGCGAGGTTGTACTGCGGATTCAGGTTGATCAGCTCGCGCAGCGCGTAGGCGGCAACCTGCTGGTCCGTGGTCATTGCCTCGGCCTCGGCGTCCTCCTTCTGCCCATCGGACAGCAGCGTATCGAGGTTCGTCGCCGCGATGCCCCACAGCGTCGAAGTCTCGACGCCGGCATGGTAGGGCTGCACGGTCACGCGTCCGTTGCGCGGACGCGGCCGCTCGGGCTCCGGCTGTTGCGCAGGCGGTTCGGTGGTCGGCGGCTTCGGCTCCTCGGACGGTTTTTCCGAGCGCGGCGGTGGCGTCGGAGCCGGCTGCGTCGACGACGGGTCCTGCGTCGGCGGCGCCGATGGCGTCGAGGACGGCAATGGCGGCTTGACGGGCTGGTCTTCCTCGTCGCTGCCCAGGGTCTCCAGCAGGATCTTCATGCCGAAGTTGACGATCACGCCGCCGCCCAGCAGTACCAGCCCATACGGCATCGCCCGGCCGAAAAACTCCCATTTGCGCGGCAGCAGCGATTGGTCCGGCTTCAGCTGGATATTGCCGCCCTTGTCCGCTGCCAGCTCGTTGAACTCCCGGTTGGCGACGCCGCGCTCGACGCGCGACTGCAGGAAGGCACCGACACCGAAGGTGGCGAGGCTCGCCGCACCGAGGCCGCCGGCCACGCCGCCGTACGTCATCACGTCCGTTACCGCCAGCGGAATCGCGCCGGCGGCATACATGCTCATCACGAACTTGCGCGTATGGGCCGCGGGCAGCGCGGGCAGCTTGACCTTGGCGTGGTAGCCGATGCGGTTGGCGATATTGAAGCTCGCCAGCACGCCGTTGGCCGCCAGGAACGCCGTGTTGCTGTACGTCGCGACATTGCCCAGGTCCACGCCGTGATGCATGAACCAGGTCACCGTCGTCGCGTTGTTGATCGCCAGCGTGCCGATCTGCAGGCCGTCATTGATGCGGCCGGCGACGGTGTCCGGCGTCAGCAGCGCCGTGCCGGCCTGCTTCAGCGCCTGCACGGCGGCTGCAACCTCCTCCGCCGAGGGCTTGTTGGTCTCCGCGCCGACATGCCGCTCGAGGACCTGGATATGCGCATCGAATACCTTGCGGTTGTTCTCGCTGATCCCCCAGATCGCGGCACGATCGCTGGCCAGGGCCTTGCGCAGCCAGGCGACATCGGCAGGCGTCTGCCGCTCGGTGCGGCGGATCACCCGGTTGGCGAAGGCCGTGCGGCCGGCGGCGACGCCGCCGCGATAGATGAAGCAGGAGCCGGCGACCACCACCGACGCCGCGGTGCCAGGCATCGGCATGAATGGCATGGCCGCAGCCCCGGTGGCGAAGGCCCCGCCGACCGATGCCGCCACGGTGGCGCGCAGCTTCCACGGGCGCGGTGCCGGCGTGGGTGACGACGATGCCGGCTGCGGGTTGGCCGGCGTCGGCTTGTTCGACTCGCCCGGTTCAGGCGCTGCCGCGCCCTCGGCCTCCGGCTCGCCGCCATGCCGGAACGTGGCCGAGCGCACCGTGCCCTGCGGATCGGTCGCGACGCGGGCCACATTGGCCTGCGCGGCCTCGCGCATCTTCGCCAGCACCGTCACCACGGCCTGCCCATGCGCGGCCAGGCCGCCGCCGGGCTCGACCGACATCACGTCGGCGATCTTGACGCTGCCATCGGCGAAGAATGCAAACTCGACGTCCTGCAGCAGCAGGCCGCGCCCGTCCGCACCGTTCTCGATACCGTGCTCGATCGCATCGAGATCGCGCAGCGTCCGCGCGTTCATCCGCGCCGCGTAGTGCGGCAGCAGATTGCCGTTGCCGTCGAGCAGGTCCGCACTGCCGGCCAGATAGCGTTCATAGACGATGGCCGGATGGCCGAGCACCGTGTCCCCGTCGCCGCCATGGATGCGCAGCGTCGGCATGCCCAGCGCCTCGACCTGCGCCATCGCCTCGCGCTCGGCGCCCATCGGGAAGGCGGCGATCATGCTGTCGTTGCCGAGCCCCACCGCATGGCTGTTGCCCAGCGCAAACACCGTCTTGACGGCGCCCGAGCCCAGCCGCGGGCCCAGATAGTGGGCCAGGTCGACTGGCGTCTGCCGGCCATCGTCGTGGACCAGGCGCACCGCGTCGACGCCGTCGACCGCGAAACTGCGGTTGGCATGGCGATACGGTTGCGGTTGCAGCGTTTGCCATGCCACGCCTTGCTGATCGAGCTTCAGTACCGGCTTGGGCGGGCCGCCTGCGTTGTTGGCGGCGGCCCGCGTGGCGGCGGCATCCAGCGTATCGAGCCTGAAATCCGCCGCCGGCAGCATCACGTCGACGCCCATCACGTCCGCCACCTGCTGCGCGAAGGCGCGCCGCGCATGCTGGCTGCCACCGTCGAGCGCCAGCACGACCGCGCCGTCCTTCTTGCCTGCGTCGGCCAGTTCCAGCGCGAGCCGATGTGCGCCGACCGCTTCGCCGTTCTCGTCGAGCAGGCCGCGCTCGCGATCGAAGCGCCCCAGCACGACGTTGTAGTCGCCCGGCACCATCACCTTCAGCCGCGAGGCGCCGAACGTCGCATCGGCATGGCGCGGCGACGCGGTACGCCACGCGGCGGGATCGGCGGCGTGGATGTCATTGCCGTCGCGGGCGGCGTTGACCGGCCTCGGCGCATCGCCGCGCGGCATCGTCAATGCGCTGTCTGGCAGCGCCCGTCCGCCTTCGCTGACGCCGACGATCGGCAGCGCCGGCATGGCGCCGTAGAAGCGTCCGCCCTGGCTGTGCACCGGCGCATCGGACTGCGCCATCGCTTCGGGGCTCGCATCGACGCGCATCGCGCCGCCGAAGACGGTATCGCCGCCGTCATGCCAGCCGCGGATCTCCCACCTGCCGTCCGGCGCGTAGACACGGGCGTCCAGCGCGGTGGCCAGTTGCTGCGCCAGCGGCAGCGGACCGTCCATGCCGAAGCAGTCGTAGATCAGCACCGGCATGCCTTCGCGATAGTCCGGGTGCGCGCGGATCCGGTCGGCCAGCGCGGCCGCGTCGTAGTCGGGGCGGCCGCTGCCGTCCATGTCCATGCGCACGCCCTGGTAGGCGCCCTCGGCCCGCACCGTGAAGTAGCCGGGCACCTGCGGCACCGAGATCGGCATCGCGCGGTTGTCGAAGGTCACGTAGCCCGCCTCGGCGGCCAGATCGAGATGCGCCCTCCCCCGCGGGAAATGCCCAAGTTGCTGCAGCACATCGATCCGCTCGCCCGCCTCGTTGCGTACCAGCGGCAGGCCTTCGACGAAGCCTTCCGGCAGCGCCACGCGGATATCGCCTTCGTAGCCGCGGTTCAGCGCAATCTCGCCCGGTACCGTGCTGCCGTCGCGCCGCGACAGCGGCACGGTACCGATCGCATCGTCGGCGGCCGGCACGCGGCCGGGCCGGTACTGCGCCGCCGGCACGACCTGCAGCCGGACCTTGACGCCGACCGCGGCCTGCCGGTCGAGCTGCGCGGCGGCCTGCAGCGGCGAATCGAAGGCGCCGATCACCTTGGGCCTGGCATTGGCCGCATCGGCGTCGCGCACCGCCACGTACTTGACGCCGGCCAGACGGCCGCCGGTCGCATGCACGCTGTCGATCATCGTGGCGATCGCGTCGATGCCCGGCACGCCGTCGCGCAGCGACCAGCTGCGATCGACGATCGCGGGCACATGGCGGGCCTGGAGGTTGCCGCGCCCGCCCTCGTCCGCACCATGGAAGGGACGCCGCAATCCATGCGCGAACAGGTCCTCCAGCACCGAACGCGGCTGCCGGCGCGGCATCGCGGTGCCGATCAGTGCGGGAACCGGCGCGCCGGGGCCGGTGGTCGCCTCGGCGCCGGCCCAGTGCCGCAGCAACCGGTAGACCGCCGCATGGACCTCCGGAGAGAAGCCATCGACCGTGGGGACCCGCTGCCGCGACACACCGTCGACCGCGCCGGCGTGGACCGACGCCTCGATGGCCGACAGGATCTGGTTTTCGGTCGGCATCAGGTGGGCCTTGCCCAGCTGGCGCAGCAACGCGGCGCCGATCGCATAGGCGCCCCAGTTCGACACGCTGGCGGTCACCAGGATGTCGGTCCGGACCACCGAGGCGATCGGCGTGCCGGCCGGCGCCAGCGGGACGAACGCCGCCACATTGCCCATGCCGGCCTCGTTGCCGCCATCGCCGACCGAGGAGGTGCCAATGCCCATCTCCTGCGCCGCCTTCAGGAACGCATCGATACCCGGGGTGAAATCGTCGAGGTTGACCCCGCGCATATTGTGCTTGGTGCCGGCAGCCGTGCGGCCGGGCAGTTCGATCGACGACACGTGATCGGGCCGCAGTTCCTCCAGCATTGCGCGGACCACCGGCGAGCTGCTGTCCGCATGCTCGTCGAACACGTGGACGGAATCGAGCGGCTGCCCCATGTCGGCCAGCGCCGCTTCGAGGATCGGCTGGTTGGCCGAATCGACGATATAGCTGACGCGCTTGCCGGCGGCGCGCAGCATCGCGCCCAGCGCCACGGTTCCGGGCGGGCCGTCGGTTTCGGGCAAGCCCTCGGCCACCGAGAAGCCGGTCAGCAGCAGCACGTGTTCGGCATCGGCCATCGCCGCGGCGGCGTGCAACGCCCCCTTTGGAATCGCCAGCCGGTCGATATTGCGGCCGGTATACCCGGTCACCATCGCATCGATCGCGGCCGGCATCCGGTTGGCATCGAGAATGCCGCGAATCTGGCCCGGATCGGTGCTCGCGCTGAACTCCGGCACGCCGAACGCGCGCGCGCGTGGATCCTCGGTCATGCCTTGAGCGAGCCGCACGACCTCGCTGGCGCGGCCCGTGGTCACCGCCAGCAGCGGCAGCATGTCCTGGGCGCTGACCTCCTCGAACGGAATCGGCTCGGGCAGCAAATCGTCCTGCTTCAGCACGCCGCGCTCGATCAGCCGGTCGACCAGCGCCTTGGCCTGGTACTGCATCGGGTCGATCAGCTTGACGTGGCCGAGGCCGCTGGCATCGAGCTGCTGGCGGATCAGCCTGGCCAGCGCCGGATAGTGCGTGCAGCACAGCCACAACGACTCGGTCTCGGGCGGAATCCGCTCGGCGTTGATGTACTTGGCGACCAGCTTCTGGATCGCCACCAGTTCCGGCCCTTGCTTGGCCTGGTGCTGCAGCGCGTTGACCGCGGCGGCCCACTCGTTGGCGCCGATCTCCAGCACGTTCTGCCCGGTGCGCAGCGCGTCCACCGCATCGCGATAGGCATGGCTGTTGACGGTGCCCGGCGTGGCGACCAGCGCAAAATTGCGGCCGCCGTCCTGGGCCATCGCGCGGGCGGTGGTGTGGATCAGGTTGATGAAATCGCGCTCGCTCAGCCCGGCCCAGCCTTCCGGATAGGTGATGCACGCCGTGTTGCAGCCGAGCGCGTTGGCATCGGCCTGTTGTTGGTGCATCGCGTGCAAACCGTCGTTGACGCGGCGGATCAGGTCGTCGCGCTCGCGCCCGCCGTAGGTGCCCGCGGCGTGATCGCCGTACGCGACCAGCTGCACGCGCTTGCCGGTCATCGAGAAGATATGCCGGGCGATGTTCATCGCGGCCAGGATGCCGCCGTTGCTGGAGTCGAATACGGTGACCTCGATGATGTCGTCGATCACCTTGATGCCGAACTGCTCCGGGTCCACGCCCTTCGGCACGAAGCGGCGTTGCATGCCGTCCAGCATCTGCGCCAGGTCAAGTCCATCCGGCAACTGCCTGGCCTGAGCCTGCAGCAGCTCGTACAGCCCCAGGAAGCTGCGCTTGTCGAGGCCGCGCATGCTGGTCGCGCCGCGCTCCAGCGTGACGCTGTCATACGCGTGCAGCGCGGCCATGCGGTCGATCATCGCGGCGACGCGATCGGTCGTCGGCATCGCGTGGTCGCTGCCGGACGCGCGCTGCAGCGCGAAGCCGACCGCCTGCGCCGCCAGGTTGGTGTTCATGCCGACCACCGGATGGCTCGCGCCGACCGCCGACCACTGGTCGATATCGGCGGGCTCGACATGCAGCGACGTCATCGCGCGCTCGAGCGCCGAACGCATGCCCGCGGTATGGCTGTCGGCGCCGATCGCCACGGTGACCAGGTCCTTGGCATTGGCCTCGACCAGCAGCTGGTCGACCCGCGGCGCACCGTCGAGGCGCTCGCCGTTGGCCAGCCGGTATTCGCCGGCGCGGTTGCGGCCGGCCACCTCGACCGCGACCACGGCCTGGGTCCGATACTTTGCCAGCAGCGCCTGCGCCTGCTGGGCGGCCCCGGTCGAATCGGTGGCGGTGAAGGTCTCGATGCGGGCATCGGCCAGGCCAAGTTCGCCCTGCAGCAGATCGGCCAGCAGCGCCTCGTGCGCGGGGTCGGTGACGAAGATCACCTCCTTGCCCAGCGCGCTCAGATAGGCGCCGAGCGTCGCCGCGCCCAGCGGTCCATGCGTGTCGGCGCCGCCGTGCAGCGTCGCCGGCGACGTTGCGATCAGCACCGTATCGACATCTTGCAGCGCCCGCGCCGCCAGCTCGGCGCCATAGGGCACCGACAGCGACATCGGGCGCCCGTCCATGCCGGCCACGCGGTCCAGCGGCGAAATCGCGTTCTGCAGCACGATCGACGGCTCGGCGCGCGCGGCCTCGAGCACGGCGGCACGGCCGCCGCCGCCATGTGCGAACACCGCGCTGCGGACATTGGGTCGGGCATCGCCGCGCGCGTCCGCGCGCGCCTCGGCGCGGCGGCGGCTGCGACCGCTGGTGTTGGTGCGGCTTGCCGCCGGTGGCGCCTCGCCGTGCCGGCTGCGTTCGCCGGCCTCGCGCATGTACCTGGTGACGGCCTGCTGCATCGCCCGGTCCATCATCCGATTGACCACGCCGTCCTGCAGCCGGACGCCCTGCGCCACCGCCGCGTCGAAGGTCAGACGGCTGGCCAGCTTGACCGATTGCCAGACCCCCAACTTCTGCGGGGTGAAGGAGCGCCCGCCACCATCGCCGGCACGGGTGGTGACGGCGAATTGGCTCTGGGGGTCCGCCGACGGCACCGTCGCCGGCCGGGCCGGCGTACCGTGCGCGTCCCCCTCCTGCCCGCGCCCCACGGTAGGCCGACCCGCCGTCGCCGAGGAATGGCCCGCCTCCTCACCGCCGGCGCGCGGTGCCCCGGCCGTATCCGCCGGCTGGCGTCCGCCCGCGGTGCCCTCGTCGGCTGGCCGCACCCGTACCCTGGCCTCGGAGCCATCGCGGCCGTTGGCGATGCCCTCGCCTGCCTGCACTGCCGTCTGCAGCGCCAATGCCTGCGCGGCGGCCTCCGCGCGCGGGGTTCGCCCAAGCACACGCACGGTGGCGTCGTGCACCGCTCGCGCGCTGCGCATCTGGATGCCCGCCGGCATCATCTGCGTCATCCCCATCAGCAGCATCGCGCCGTTCTGCAGCTTTTCAGTCAGCGACATCTGGTCGCCGTGCTGGACAAAGGTGGCCGCCTGCTGCGTCGTCAGGATGCCCCCTGTGCCGAACGCGCCGAGGTTGAGCACGTTGCCGCCGACCGCCATGCGGCTGGCGGTGCCGGCAAGGGTGCGCGAAGCCGACTGCGCCATCGTGGCGGCCCGTTGTGTCTTCGCGGCAAGCGCGGCGACGTTGGCTGCGAGCGGGTTCGAGTTCGCGGCGAGATTGGCCGCCCTGTCCGACAGCGCCGCCGCGCGAGCGGTCAGCGCTGTGGATCGGTTGGCCAGCGCGCCGGACGCCCGTATGGCGAGCGAGGCGCCCTTGCCGAGGCCGAGGCCGCCGATCCCGGCCACCGAGCCGAACGCGTTGGCCCACAGCGAGAACGCGCGCGAGTTGTCCAACGGATTGAGCGAGCGGCCGTGGTCCGCCATGTTTTGCGCATCGATCGCCGTCACCGCCAGGCCGTATCCCATCGAACCGAGCATGCCGCTCCAGGCCGCCGCTACCAGCGGCGTCGCCGCCCCCCCGGTGGCGAGCATCACGCCGACGCCGCCGATGGCGCCCAACGCCGTCACTCCGATATCGAGCCAGGCGCGCGCCTGTTCGCGCCCGGTGACGATGTGCGCGTCGATGTCGTCGAACTTCACATGGCCGTCCGCGCCCAGGCTCAGGTCGCTCGCCAGGTAGACGGTGCCCTTGTCGTGCAGCTCGTTGTTTTCCTGGAAGTCGCGTTCGGCGGACTGATCGCCCTTGCCGTAGACCGCGCCCTGGTCGTCGACCCACAGGGTCCTGCCGTCCTTGACGAACTCGAACACCGCGCTCTGGTAAGGCGACATGCCAGGCCCGGTCACATACATCGGAATGACCTTGATGGTGGCGCCTTCCGGTGCGTCCTCGGCCAGCTGTTCCTTGATCAGCTTCGGATCCGCGTTGGGCGCGGCCAGCGCGATCGCATTGTCGAGCGCCTTGTCGTCGCCTGCCTTGACGGTCAACTCGTCCTTGCGCAGCGCCAGCGAATCGAAGGTGCCCTGCAGGATCTCATCCTTGTCCAGCTCGAAGCGCCGCTGGTCTTCCTTGGCCTTGTCGGTGCCGCTGTATTCCTCGTAGCCCCGATCCATCGCTCGGGTCAGGTCGTAGTCGGCCATCGCCGGCGCGCGGTCGTGGTCCTTCAGTTCCCTGGCGAAGGCGAGCGACAGGCTGGTGTGTCCCTTCGCCGCGGCGTCCTGCGCGCCGCCATAGAAGCGCGCCCCCTGCGTGTCGCGGGCCTGCTGCGTCGGCTCGGCCTTCAGGAAGCCGTCCTTGATCATGTCGAGGTTCTGGTCGAGCACCGGATCGTTGTAGCGCTCGCGGATCTCCTTCGCCTTGGCGTCAACCGCCGCGGCGATCGCCTTGTCGTCGCCGCCGGTCGCCGCGGCCTGGTTGGCGGCCACGCGCAGCTCGTTCTGCGCGCCGGCCATCACCATGCCGTATTTCTGCTCGATCGGCTTCCAGTCGGCATCGGTCATCGTGCCGGCATTGCGCTTGGTCTCGCTGTCGTCGTAGGCGCCCTTGGCGTCCTTGTGCCAGCGATCGGTGTGCCCCTTCGCCTCGTCCTGCTCCTTGTCGCGCGCCTGCTGCGCGGGATCGGTGGCCGGCTTGTCGCCGCCTGGACCCTTGACCTGGACCACGCCGCCAGGATTCGTTTGCGGGGTGTAGAGCGCCGGCGTGACCACGGGCTGACTGTTCGCCGCGCGGTCGGGCTGCTGTTTCTGGTCGGCCTGCTGCGCCTGATTGGCCTGGTTCGCCTGCTGGGCCTGATTTGCCTGTTGCGCCTGCTGGGCCTGGTTGTTCTGTTCGTTGCGCCGGGCGGTTTCGGCTTCCTGCGCCTCGCGCTGCCGCTCGGCCTCGCGTGCCTGCGCGCGCCTGGCTTCCTCGGCCGCCGCGCGCGCGGCCGCTTCGGCGGCGGCACGGGCCGCGGCGAGAATGGCTTCGCGGGCTTGCATCAGGTCCTTGAAATCCAGCATGACGCTCTTCTCCTGAGGAACGGGGGCGATGCGAACGGCGTTAAGAACGGCGACAAGAACGGCGACAAGAACGGCGGGAAGGCAGCCGCGCAGACCGCGGTCGACCACGGTGCCGGCGCCCGCGAGGCGCTACGCCTGGGCGGATTGCCGCCAGCGTGACAGGCCATTGTCTGCCCGGTGTGGCGCGATACCAACTAAGGAGAATCGTAGGCTGGCGCTGCAGCGGGCCACCCGCAGGGCATGGAACTACGCGAATACGTAGTCGAAGGCCGCCTGACGTTGCGGCCAGGGGCGATGACGGCCGTCGCCGTCATCGCCCCGTCATCGAAATCATCTACAGCCGGTTGTTGTCGAGGTCGGTGACCAGCATGCAGCCCGGTGCATGCGTGATGCAGATCTCGGGGCGGGCCTCGCGGATCACGGCCTGGGGCGTCACGCCGCAGGCCCAGAACACCGGGATCTCGTCCTCGTCCACCGGCACCGCGTCGCCGTAGTCCGGCGCCTCGATATCCTCGATGCCGATCAGCCGTGGATCGCCGATATGCACCGGTGCGCCGTGGACGTCCGGATAGCGCGCCGTGATCTCGGTGGCCAGGATCGCATCGGCGGCCTTCAGCGGACGCATCGACACCACCAGCTTGCCGGACAGGCGTCCGGCGGGCCGCGTCTCGATCGAGGTACGGAACATCGCGACGTTGCGGCCCAGATTGATATGCTTGAGCGGAACGTTGGCGGCGATCAGCGCATGCTCGAACGAGAACGAGCAGCCGATCGCGAACGCCACGAAATCGTCGCGCCACAGCGCGGCGATGTCGGTGGTCTCCTGATAGTCGGTACCGTTGCGGTAGACGCGGTACAGCGGCACATCGGTGCGGATATCGACGTCGACGCCGAGATTGCGGAAGACCGGATCGCCCGGTTCGGTGACGTCGATCAGCGGACAGGCCTTGCGGTTCAGCGCGCAGAACTGCAGGAAGTCATAGGCCCAGTCGCGCGACAGGATCACGATATTGGCCTGGACATAGCCTCTGGCGAGCCCGCTGGTATGGCCGCGATAACGGCCGGAGCGGATCAGCGCGCGCAGCGCGGCGGGGTCTTCTGGCAACAGTCCGTTGGCTTGCTGGAGGGGCAGGTTCATGGTCGTCGGCGTGGAGTCGTGCACGCGAGCGCAACGTGCGCTGTCGCGAGGTGTGCAACGATTCTGGACGCCGCGCCGACGCACTGTCCAACAAAACTTTTGGATGCAGCGCGATAAGGCTTTTCGATGACAAAGGCAAGCGATGCTTGCCTTCGGGAATGGAGGCAGCCGCTGTCAGGCGTCGCGCGGGGTATCGCGGTCCATAGCGCGGTCCATATCGCCGCCGGTCTCGCCGCCGCTGCTCTGCGCCGCCGCATTGGCCATCAGCATCGCCTTGTCCTCGCCCGCTTCGGCGCAGAACGCGGCCACCACGCCGACCGTCAGCGCGATCACCGACTCCGACAGCTCCAGCCCCGCGCCCGTGCGCCAGGAGGCGACAATATCGAGCGAAGGCGGATGGCTGTCGATCTCGACGACGGTCAGCGTGCCGTCCTCCAACTCGCGCCGCACCAGCACCGGCGGCACCGCGCCGATGCCGAAGCCCTCGCCGATCAGCCGCGTCATCGCCGCCACCGAATTGACGCAGCTGACGCGCGGCGTTTCCACGCCGTTCAGATGGAACAGGCTCAGGATGTCCTGATGCGGGCGCGAGTTCTTGACGAAGGTGATCACGCGTTCGCCGGCAAGATCGGCCAGCGAGCGGTACGGCCTGTCATAGGCCGAGCCCTTGGCGACGATCCAGCGGATCGGATACTTGGCCAGTTCGATATTGCGCACGGTCTCCACGCGCAGCAGATCGGTCTGGAAGATGATGTCGAGATAGCCCTTCTGCAGCTGGTCGCACAGGTTCAGCGCCGCATCGGCGGTCAGCTCGATCTCCAGCGCCGGGTAGGCCTCCATCACGCGGCGGACCACCGACGACAGCCAGGTATGGATGACCGAATCCATCGCGCCGATACGAAGGCGCCCCTCGCTGACGCGCGTGGAATCGATCGACTGGCGCAGCCGGTGCATGGTGTTGACCATGCGCTCGGCATATTCGAGCACCTGCTGGCCCTGCGGGGTCAGCGAGACGCCGCGCGAGTCCCGCAGGAACAGCTTGACGCCGAGGTCCTCCTCCAGCACGGCGATGCGGCTGGAAATCGAGGCCTGGGTGGTGAACAGTTTTTCCGCGGTCAGCCGGAAGCTTCGCAAACGGGCGACCCAGACGAACGTCTCGAGAAAGCGCAGGTTCATGTCGACAGGGATTGGACACGGAAATGACGATGCGGCTGGCGCGAGCGAACAACACCGGCATCGCGCGCCACGGCGCCACGCCCGCGCACCGCAGCCGTGTCGCTCAACTTCCCTGCGTCGACGGACGTGCCGCGTCGGCGGACTCACGCACCGGATGGACCGGCGCCTTGTCGACCGGCTGTTCGGCCAGCACCTTGATGCGGCCCAGCGCCGCCTGCATTTCGTTGCCCAGCGCCTGCGGATACTCCGCACGCGGGCCGGCGGGCACGGACAGCGGGTCGAGCCACATCTGCCACGTTACCACGGCGGTGCCCGCGTCGGGACCGGGACTTACCTGCAGTCGCCCGCGCGTATGGTTGGACAGCTTGCGGTAGACGTAGGAGTACGGTCCGCGATCGACCAGCACGTCGACGACAGGCGGCCCGCCGTTCTTGCGCTCGGCACGACGGACCGTCCCAGGCGATCCGTCGCCCAGCACCACGCTGCACGAACGCAACGCGCTGTCCCATTTGGCGATCGCGCAGTAGTCGCCGGCCTGCGCCCACACCTGCTGCGGCGTGCGATGGATCAGGATCGAGCGCTCGACCGGGACCAGTTGGGCATGGGCGGCGGGCGCCATGGCCAGCGCGGCCAGCGCCGCCAGCCGCGCGCCGCGAAGACGCCGCCGTGGAAGGACGAAGGATGGGTGGTGATCGGGCATGCCGGCGGAGGAATCGGTCGTCGGAGAAATGATGGTGGTCGGTGCGAGATGGGCCAATGCGCCAATGCGCCTGGATCCGCGTGGTTGTGCGTCGATGCGCCTCCACGCGTGTTCATGCGCGTCCATGCCCGGCCATCGCGGCCGGGCTCGAGGATGGCGTAGCGTACCGCGAGCGGCGCGCCTTGCCATCACCGAGCCTTCGTAGGACGGGAACTTCCGCGCCGTTGTCAGCCCTGGCTGGTTTGCTGCGGGGCGATATCGACCAGCCAGCCGGGCACGATGCGGTCGGGATCGCCGATCGAGGCATTGAGCTGCAGCAGGTGGTCGAGCGCCCGGCTGGTCTGCGCGACGTCGCCGCCGGGCACGGCACCCGCCCCGCCGTCGCCATCCAGCAGCATGTCGCGATGGCTGCGCGCGATGTCCCATAGCGTGTCGCCCGGCGCCACCTGGTGGTAGCCCGCCAGCACCGAGGCCGCGCGACGCGACAGGTTGCGATGCGGGGCCTCCATCGTCGGCGCCGTGGCCTGCCGCTCGGCCAAGACGCGCGGCGCGGCGCCATGCGTGGCCTCGGCCGATGCCGCGCGATCGCGCCCGGACGACCCGAGCAGATCCGGCCACTGGAATTCCTTGTTCAGCGTGATCGCATCGATCTCGCTGACGCGAGACTTCGACAGGTCCGGCCCCTTCAGGTACCACAGCTGCGCCGGTCCGACCTTGCTGCCGTACTGGCCGATCTGCAGCCGGTTGGCGGTATTCGATCCGTAGAAGCGCAGCGGGCCGATATTGGTCGCATCCATCAGCACCGGCGTGACCGGCCACGACCACGTGGCCTGCCCGTCCACATCAGTCAGCCGGCCGTTGGCGAAGTTGGTGCGCAGGATGTTGTGCTTGACGTGGCCGACGCGCAGGCTCGCCATGCCCATCTTCGACAGCCATGGCAAGCCGAAGCGATAGGCGACGCCGCCTTCGACGATATTGACGCCGTCGCGCGTGCCGACGGTGGTCTTGCCGTCGCGCGAGAACGCGAACGGCGTGGTGCTGCCGCCGACCCACAGCGACTTGATGCCGCCGATATTGAGCCACAGCGTCATCGAGTTCAGCCCGTCGCGCGAGCGGAACGTGATCTGCCAGCCGTCGATGCGCGTGGTATCCGGCAGGTTGTACTTGCGCAGCTCGCGCGGATCGCGCGAGACGTCGACCTGGCCCGTCGCGGCCGCGTAGGCCCCATGGGCCAGCGCCGCCACGCGCGCGCCGCGCTGCAGGCCGCGGCGGATCTGCGCGACGGTCAGCGTGCTGTCGCCGCTGGCGTTGGCGAGCCCGCCCTGCAGCGCGGTCGGGACCGTGCGCTCCATACGCTGCCGCACCGGCCCGAGCGACACCGTGCCCAGCCGCGCGTCGGCACGCTGCTGGCGCTGCGCCCAGGCGAGCAGGCTGTCCGCGGCGCGCGGATTTGCCACGGCCAGCCGATCGATGGCGCCGGTGCCTGGGCGGAAAGCCGCTCGCCTTGCCTCCAGTGCTTCGCGCCGTGCGTCTCGATGGCGCGCCGCGGCCTGGTTCATTGCCGCGCGCAGGTCCTGGCGATCGGCATGCTGGCCTGCGCTTGTGCGTTGCCCGCGTTGGGTACGTTGCGTGCGTTGCGCGTGCCGCCACGCCTGCGTGGCCTGCTGTTCGGCGATGCGGGCGTCGGCCCGCTGCCATTCGGCCTGGCGCCACTGGCGCATCGCCGCCACGCCCTCGCCGACGCGGGTCAGGCGCGGATCGGCGGCGGCCTGCCGGGCCAGGTCGCGCAACTGCACGGCCTGCGCCTGCCACGGCGAGTCGGCGCCGCCCTGCCGCGCGAGCCGTTCCATCTGGCGTGCCGCACGCTCCAGTACCCGCCGCCATGCCGCGGGATGGGTGTCGCGCAGCGCCGCCAGCGCGCCGTCCGCGGGCGGTTGGGCTTCACGACCGCGCTGTGCCGTGCGTGCCCTCGGTGTCAGACCGCCTTCGCCGAACACCGCGCGCCCCGCGCGTTCGGCTTTGGTCTGCGCGAGCCGCTGCGCCTGCACCGCGAGCGCGTGCTGGCGCGTCAGCGCGCGATGGGTCGCGGTGCCGGGCGTCGCCGTCTGCAATCGCGCCGACAGCGCGTCGGTGACCCGCGCCGCGTCGTTGGCGCTGCGCAGCGACTGCCGCCACGCGCGCACGCTGGCAGCCGCGGCGCGCCGCGTATCGCGCTTGCGCACCCGCGCCGCCGCGAGCAGCAGTTCGGCATAGGCGCGCCGGACCTCGCGCGCCGAATCGCTGCCGCGCGCCTCGGCACGGCTGGGCACAAACCCTTGCCAGCGGCGCACCGTTCCGGCCTCGCCGCCCTGGTAGCGCTCCCGCACGCCGCCCGCCGCGCCAAGGCGCCGGGCGACGTCGGGCGAATGCGCGGCCACGGCATCGACGAAGGCCTGCCATGCCGCCAGCTTGGACTTGGTATTGCCGGCCGCGGCCGCCTTTGCCGCCAGCGCGCTGGCGCGCTCCTGATAGAAGATCGCGCGGCCCGCATCGAGGCGGTTCAGCGCGCCGTTGCGCGAGGTCCTGTTGCCATCGGCGTGAGGACGCGCCGGGCCCGACCGCATCACCGTGGACCATGTCATGCCGTCGGCGGTACGAGCCGCCGCCGCGGTGCGCCCTTGCAGCGCGAGGCGCAGCGATGCCCGCGGCGTCAGCATGCCGAGGCGCCGCGCCTGCAGCCACAGCAGGCCGGTAGCCGCGTCGGCCATCCCCATGCGGAACCGTTGCCGCAGCGAAGCCGCCACGGCGCGTTGCCAGCGTGGCGGCAGCACCGGCATGGCGGGCGTCGCTGCGTTCGGATCGGTGGAGCGGCGCGGCGCAACCGCATGGATATCGCCTTCGATCGATGCACGAACCGGCCTGGTGCTGCCCTTGGGCACGAAGTCGAGCACGGCGTCGCGATTGACGCGCATCGCGTCGAGCGTCTTCGCGACCAATGCCGCGCCATCGGTCAGCGCAGCGCGATGGGTGGCAATGCGGGACACCAGCGCCTGCGCATGCGCATGCGCCACGGTACCGGCATCGCGCGGCGTCGGCACCTGCCGCGACGGCAGCGCGGCCCGCCATTGCGCGAGCTCGCCGCGCAAATGGCGCATCGCCTCGGCGCGCGGCGCCAGCACGTCGCCCGAGCCCTTGAAATCCCGCTGATTCGCTTCGATGCGCCGCAGCTCCTGCCGCAATCCGATGGCCAGCAGCGGATGCCAGCGGGTGGCGAGCCGCTGCGCGGCCGCGTCGAGCCGGCGCAGATCGCGGACGATCGCCTGCTGGCGCGCGGTGTCGGTCTCCCATCGCAGCCGCGCCAGTTGCGACTGCGCGCGTGCCTCGATCTGCCGCATCTGCTGGCGCATCGGCCCGGACAGCCAGCGCTGCAGCGCTTGCCCGTCCTCGAACGCCGTCTCGCGCGCCGCGCGCACCAGCTTGGCCTCGGCATCGCGCTGCTTGCCGATCGCCTGCGCCGCACCGCGGCGCCCGGCGTCGAGCCAGTTCAGCATGCCGAGCGTATCGACGCGGCTGAGCCGGTCCTGTACCGCGCGCCAGCGGGTACGGGCCACGGGATAGCTGTGCGGCGGCGTTTCCGTGCGAGGCTGGGCCGCCGACGGGCCCGGTGTCGCCGGCGGCCGTGCCGCGCCGGCGGGATCGGCGCCCTGCCGCCTCAGCGAACCGGGAAAGCCGGCCAGGCTGGACAGCGCCGGCAGCCGCTGTGCCAGCGTGTCCTGCCATTGACCCAGGCGCATGCGGGCCGCCGCCAGCGGCGTCTGCATGGCATTGCGCAGCGGCATCGTCAGCGTCGACAGCGCCTGCGCGCCGCGGTCCAGGCCGGCCACCGTGCCGCGCCATGCCGTCGCGGCGTGGCGCGTGCCGGCGAGCGCGCCGGTGGCGCCCTGGCGGATCCAGCGGCCGCTGACCGGATTGATCATGAACTGCACGCCCCCGAGCAGCAGCTGCGTGCGCGTCGTGGCGCGCTCGCCGGGCGTCATGTTTTCCCAGTTCGACACGGCCGAGTACGCGGTATAGCCATAGGTGCCGGCGCCGACGGCGAGCGCCTGGCGCCCGCTGCGGGTGGCCTGCTGCTGCAACGCCTGCGTGCGCAGCGCCAGTTGGCTGGCCTCGTCGGTCAGGCCCCGGCTTTCGGCCACCAGCGCGCGCTGGCCGCTGCGTGCCGCGCTGACGCCGGCCACGCCCGCGCGCACGCCCAGCGCGGCGGCGAGGATGTTGAGGCCGTCGATCAGCATCTGCGGGTTCTTGTCCGGGTTCCAGCTCTGGCCATGCGAGATCTGGTCGGCGATGCTGGCCGCCGAAGTGCCCACGCCGTAGGCGGTCGCCGCCCCGGCGGCGGCCATGGCAACGGGCGCCAGCGCGCCGCCGGAGCCGACCACCAGCACCACGCCGGCGACGATGCCGACGCCGGCTGCGATCGTGTCCAGATGGGTCTTGCGGCGGAAGCTCTCCCAGCCGCTCTCGATGCGTGCGTCGCCGATCTCCAGCTCGATATTGCCCTTGCTGTCCACCGTGAACTCGCCGTCGCGCGGCATCGCCAGCACGGCATCGGCGGCCGGCAGCGTATTGTTTTCGCGGTAGTCCTTCAAATCGTCGTACGCGCGCCCAGCCTCGTCGACGAAGCGCGGACCCTGGTCGGTCTCGACCTTGAACAGCATCGTGCGTACGATGCCGCGCTCTCGGCTGGCGTAGACCACCGGCAGCAGCGTCACGCGCGCATGCTCGCCGCCCTGCTCGATCAGCTGGTCGGCCACCACGTCGAGCATGTCGGCGTAGTCGTCGTCGATGCCGGCAAAGACGTCCTGCTTGCGCAGCGTCTCCATCTGCGCGTCGGCGTCGCCCGCGAGCTGCACCTCGGGCGGAATGCCGAGCGCCAGCCCCGCCATGTTGCGGGCATGGGTGCGGCCCGCCATCTCGTAGGGCCGGCCGCCATAGTCGACGTAGTGCTGGTTGATGACGCCCTGTGCCATCGCGCGCGGCTCGGAGACGAACAGCTCGTACAGCGCTGCCGGGTCCTCGCGCTCCTCCGGGGTCAGCGTCGCCGTCAGTGCGCGCGTCTCCTGCGCGGCGCCGGCCTGCGCGGCCTCCTGCACCAGTTGCTGGCGCGCGGCGTCCTCGTTGTCCAGCGCCTGCTGCAGCGGCGCCCAGGTCGGCGCGTCCTGCTCGCGCAGGAACGGATGCTCCCGCTTCCATGCCTGATGCGCGTTGCGCAGGCGCTCGACGTCGTCGCTGGCCGCGCCGCTGTCGCGCTCGCTGCGATAGCGTTCGAGCTCGGCGGCGCTGGCTGACGCCGTGGCACGGGCGCTCTCCAGCGCCTCGCCGGCGGAAACCACGGTCTCGTCCTTCTCCACGTCGACGCCGAGGTCGCGCGCACGGTCTTCGGCGGTCAGGCGGGCGCCGAGCGCGGCCAGCAGCGCGCGATGGTCGGTGTCGACCTGCGCGGTGAGCCGAGTCAGTTCGGGGTCTGCGTCGGCGCCGGGGTTCTGGCCGGGGCTGGCGCCATTGGCATTGGCCGACGCATTGCCTTCGCGGCGAGCCTGCGCGATGGCCTGCGCATCGTTGTTCAGCGTCTCATAGTCGCGCCAGGCGGTATCCTCCGCCGCGATGGCCGACTGCAGCTGCGCATGCGCTTCCCATACGCGGGCCGTGACCGGATCCATCTCGACGCGCGATGGGCTTTGCCCCGGGAGCGACAGCGTTGTCGGCGCAGCCGGATAGCTGCCGTACAAGTTGGGAGACTGCGCCGAGAACTGGGCCGGGTACTGAACATACCATCGCCCATTCTCCTTGACGGCAACCGGCGGCGAACCGGGCGCCGCCAGCAGCGGCGCGGTGGCCGACGTGGAGCTCGTCGAGGTGGGGGATGTGGGCGGCGCCGCTGCCGTGTCCCCGCTGGCATTGCCGGCCGCTGCATCGATACCGGGCGGCAACACGGTCCATGGCGCCGGGCGCGCGGCCTCGCCGAAATTTGGCGTCAGCAGCGGCGAGGTCGACAGCGAAGGGCCCGTGCTCGGCAACGATCCCGGCGGCTGCGTGGATGGCGCGAGCGGCCCGGACGGTCCGGACGGTGCGAGCGGGCCGGCCGGCGCGGACGCGGAGAAATCGTGCGTGCGATGGGCCTCCAGCGCCAGTGCGTACTCGCCCTCCGCGGCGCGCCTCGCCTCGGTGGAAGCCAGCGCGTCGCTGCGGCCATGGGCGACCGCCTGCGCCAGCCGCGTTTCGTCGCGGCGCTCGCGCGCGGTGTCGATTTCCTGCTGCGTGGCACCCGGCCGCCGCACCGTCGCCTCATAGGTCTGCGCCGCGTTGGCTGCCGCCTCATCGGCCGTCGGCAAGGCCCGCTGCGCCGCACCGCCGTCCTTGCGCCATTCGTCGGTCCGGCCCTGCCGCAACACATCGGCCGCGTCGCCGTTGGCGTTTGCGACTGTCCCCTGCAGGTTGGCGCGCGCCTGGCTTGCCGACTCGCGCAGCGTGGCGATGCGGTCGTCGTGCGGCGCACCGGCCCCGCCCTTCTCTTGCGCGCGCAGTCCCTCAACCAGCGCCGCGTCGGCCTGCTGCGAGCTGCGCAATGCCTGCAGCGCGTCGTGGTCGCCGCGGGCGGCCTGCATGCGGTCCTGGGCGTCGGCGTAGGCGATACGCGCCTTCTCGCGGGCATCGGGATTCGTCGCGCCTTCGTACGCGGTGCGGGCCTGCTCGAGGCCGGTCTGCGCCTCGCGGTATTCGGTGTCGATCTGGGCGGCACGGTCGCGCAAGGTCTTGCGCGCGGCCTGATCGTCCCTGGCCGATTGGGCTTCGGTCAGCGCGGCCTGCGCGGCCGTATTGCGCTGCTCCAGCGTCTGCCTGGCCTGCTGGACCTCGGGTGGTTCGACCAGGCACTGGTTGGCGCGCGTCTCGTCGACGCGATGCTGCTCCTCCCTGGCGGCGAGGTCGTTGGCGGCCACCTGCGCGTCCCACGATGCCTGCGCCGCGGCCGCCTCCCGGTCCGCCACCCACCACGCGTCCAGCGCCGCCCCGTAGGCGTCATCGGCCCGCTGCAGCGCCGCGGCATCGCCTTCCGAGCGGGCACGCTCGCGGGCCGCGCCGGCCTGTTCCAGCTCGCGCCCGGTCCTGGCCAGCTCGCGCTGCGCTGCATCGCGCTCGTAACGGCGCCATTCGGTTTCGAGCGCCGCCGCCGCGCTGTCCGATTGCCGTCGGGCGGCACCGGCCGTTTCGCGCGCCTCGCTCAGTGCCTGCTGGTCGGCAGCATTCAGTTTGTTCGGATCGCTGCCCGGCGGGGCCAACGCCGTCACCGCACGGTCGGCGGCGGCCAGCGCCTCGTCCGCCCGCTTGGCATTGACATCGGCGACAGAGACTGTGTGCAGTTGCTGCGCATCGTCGTACGCGGCCTGCGCCGTGTCGACCTTGGTCTGGTTCTGCGGACCCGGTTCGCGCAGCGTCTCGGCCTTGGCCTCGTCGAGCGCGATCCGCTTGTCATGTGCGTCCAGTTCGAGCGCTGCCTCGTTCAGCTCGGCCTTGCGCGTCGCCGCGGTGGCCTCCGCCGCCTCGGCCCTGGCGATATCGTCGCGCGACTGCGAACGCTCGGCGGCCTCGCGCGCGGCTTCCGCCTGCGCGCGCGCGGCCGCCTCCGCCTCCTGTGCCTGGCGCAGCCGCTCGAGCATCGCGGCAATCTGCTCCCGCATCTGCTGCAGCCGGGCCTGCAGCTCGGCCAGTTCGCGCTGTCGTTGCGCGGCCGAGTTCGACTCGGCATCGGCCGTGCCTGGTGGCGGCGCGGACGGTGCCGGCGGCGGGGGCGGCGGCGGCGGCGGGACCGTGACGGGGCGCACCGTCGAGGGACCTGACAGATCGGCGGGATAGCTCATCGTGACCTCGAAACGAAGGCCGGGCGAGGCACCATGCCGATGCGGACGCGCCCTGACCCGGGGCGCCGCCATCAAACCGCGCGTCGATGAAGGGCCCGTGACGACACGAACCCTCGTGGTGCAACGCGCCGCCGCTGCTGCGCTGCACAGCGATCTCCCTACGAGTCTCCGTAGTCCATGCCCTGCCCCGCATGTCACTGGCGCGCCGTATGCTTACGCGTTGCCCTGCAGGAGCGATCGGGCGGTAGGTGAAGAAGGGTGCGCGGTTCGCGAATCTGGCGAGATCGCGTCATCGGGGAAAACCCGATATCCGCCTGGGTGCGCGGGAATGCCAGATTGGCCGGGGCCCGCGTATTGACCGAGATTTAGTGGCGATCTCAATTTTTTCTTATGAGGACCCAAGCTAAAAAATAGTTGGACGAGCCGCCCGGCGAATTTGAAGAATGCAGATGCCGGGGGACGTCCATCCATGCATGACAGGTTCCCGCAGACCGCCGCGAGTCGTCCGACTTCGCCGCGGGCAATCCGCCTGCAAGTGGGGACGCGCGCTCTGGCCCGGATCCAGCCTGTACCGACGCACCGCGACGAGACACCACGACGAGGAACGCATGGAAACGCAGATTGGCAGCATGCAGGGGGAGCAGCAAAGCCGACCGTCGAACGGCCTTTTTGCCTGGTATCGCGATATCACGCCGGGCGAGCGCCGCACGTTCTGGAGCTGCAAGGTCGGCTACGCGCTCGACGCGATGGACACGCAGTTCCTCAGCTTCGTGATTCCGACGCTGATCGCGACCTGGGGCATCACGCGCGGCGATGCGGGCTTCATCGGCACCGCGACGCTGCTGACCTCGGCCGCGGGCGGCTGGGTCGCCGGCATCCTGTCCGACCGCATCGGCCGCGTGCGCACGCTGCAGCTGACCATCGTCTGGTTTGCCTTCTTCACCTTCCTGTGCGGCCTGGCGCAGAACTACGAGCAGTTGCTGATCGCCCGCGCGCTGATGGGCTTCGGCTTCGGCGGCGAATGGACCGCGGGCGCGGTGCTGATGGGCGAGGCGATCCGCTCGCAGGACCGCGGCAAGGCCGTCGGCATGGTGCAGGCCGGGTGGGCGCTGGGCTGGGGCATGTCGGCGCTGCTGTATGCGCTGGTATTCAGCATCCTGCCGCCCGAGACCGCCTGGCGCGCGCTGTTCCTGATCGGCCTGCTGCCTGCGGTGTTCGTGATCTTCCTGCGGCGCCTGGTCAAGGAGCCCCAGGTCTATGCCGAGCACAAGGCCAGGGAGGCCGCCTCCGCCGAAAAGACGTC
This sequence comes from Cupriavidus gilardii, assembly GCF_008801915.1. Lineage (GTDB taxonomy): Bacteria > Pseudomonadota > Gammaproteobacteria > Burkholderiales > Burkholderiaceae > Cupriavidus > Cupriavidus gilardii. The sequence goes on along the minus strand of NZ_VZOV01000005.1, from coordinate 177,439 downwards.
GTTTGCCGCGATCTTCTCGCCGAAGCTGCTGTCGATCACGCTGCGCGCCGCGCTGCTGACGACGGGCGCGCAAGGCGGCTACTACGCGATCACGACCTGGCTGCCGACCTTCCTGAAGACCGAGCGCGGATTGACGGTGCTCGGCACCGGCGGCTATCTGGCGATGGTGATCGTCGGCTCGTACCTGGGCTATATCACCAGCGCCTACCTGACCGACCGCATCGGCCGCAAGCGCAATTTCATGCTGTTCGCGCTGTGCTCGATGGCGATCGCGCTGATCTACACGCAGATCCCGGTCAACGACACCGTGATGCTGATCCTCGGTTTCCCGCTGGGCTTCTTCGCCTCCGGCATCTTCGCCGGCATGGGGGCCTTCCTGACCGAGCTGTTCCCCACCAGCGTGCGCGGTTCGGGCCAGGGCTTCTGCTACAACGTGGGCCGCGCGATCGGTGCGCTGTTCCCCTTCCTGATCGGCCATGTCAGCCAAAGCATGCCGCTGGGACAGACGATCGGCGTGTTCGCCGCCGGCGCATACGGGGTGCTGATCGTCGCCGCGCTGACCCTGCCGGAAACGCGCGGCAAGACGCTGGAAGCATGAGCGATCCGGGAACCCATGCGCGCGGCGATAACCCTTCAGGGCCTAAGGAAAGTGGCGTATATACAACATCGTCGCCGCATCGCATCAACCGGCCGCAGGCCTTGCCGTATCGCCGTTCGCGGGCATCGCGACGGATGGCAATGCGGCCCCGCATCGCACGGCTGGAATGCGCGTTCGATGTCATGACATCTTGGCTTGCAATAATTTGGCCGGCGCCGGATGGCAGCAGCAGCCACCGCTGGCGCCATCACGGTTTCGCACCACCACAGCATCGATATCGATAGCGATAGCGGCCGCGCAACGCGCGGCACGCACAACACCGGGCACGCCGCACCGCGGCGCCATCCGGGTTTTCCGACGGGAATGGGTCAGCAGTATGTTGGGCTTTGCCTGAAGGCCTGGCCAGCGGGCGCGCCATGTCGCCAGCGGACCGAGCACGGCAAGCCTTCACGCTGTCGCGTCAATGCGGCAGCCATACGCATTTGTCGGAGGCGATCGATGGAAAAAGTAGTGGAAGCCGGCCTGGGCCGCGACACCAGCCTGTCGCGGACCCTGAGTGCCGACCTGCCGCGCGCCACAAGCGGCGGCACGTCGGCCCGCGGTCCACGTGGCCTGCCGCCCGTGGCGGGCCCCCACGGCATCAAGGTATTCGGCGAACGGCATATCGTTCCCGTCCAGCGGCGCACGCGCCAGGGCGGCATGCCGGGACTGGTCGAGGCCCTGCTGCGCGAAAGCTCGCATGAATCGCGCACCGCGCTGATGCAGTCGGCGATCCGGGGGATCGGTTTCGACTGGCTCCGTTATGGCACGGCCACCACCGTGGGCGGGCAGGTGCAGATGCGCACCTTCCTCGATACCTATTCGCATCCTGCCTGGCGCGACTACTACCTGCGCGAGCGCTATTACGAGGTCGATCCGCGCCAGCCGCGGCCCGGCACCTTCGGCCTGCCGCTGGTGTGGGACGTCAGCGACCTGGAGCGCAGCACCTCGGGCGGCACGCAGGCGCTGCGGCTGCGCCGCTTCCTCGACGACCTGTGCGACGCCGGCATCCGCAGTGGCGTGTTCCTGAACCTGCCGATGCCGGGCACCAGCGACTTCGTCGCGATCAGCTTCGCCTCCGGCATCGAGAGCCGCCGCTGGATCGGCGACCCGGTGATCGGCCAGGCCTTGACCGTCGGCTTCGCGCTGCACGAATTCCTGACCTGCCACGCCGATATCCCGGCGCTCGGCGGCACGCAGCGCGACGGCCTGTCCGAGGTCCAGCGCGACATCCTGGCCTGCCTGGCACAAGGTCTGTCGGACAAGCAGATCGCCAACCGCATGGAGATGTCGATCTTCAACGTCGATTACCACATGCGCCGGCTGCGCAGCCATTTCGGCGTGCGCAATCGCGTACAGCTGGCGCATGCGGCCACGATGCAGGACCCGACGTTGATCGCCACGGCCGTAGAGAGAATGGATCGGGCCGAGCGGATGGAAAGGGGCGGCGGCCTTCGCGAAAGGACGGCGGCGCGCTATTGCGCGGAAGAAGCGTTCCTGGAGGGCTGATGCGACGATGGCCGGGCGCGAGGCGAGTGGAAGCGCCCCGTCCTTCATCGCCGCTCATCGACCTTCGCCATCCTGCAGCGTTCACCCGCCCTTCGCCCACCGCATCAGATCCGCCACCCGCTCGAACAGCGAGCGGTCGATGAAGCGATCGAGCGGCACCGTCAGATAGAGCCGCTGCGCCAGGTCCGAATCGAAGGCCGACGGGATCAGGTAGTCGGCGGCGGCCTGGCGGATGCGGGCCGCGACCTGGCCGCCGCCCTTGGCGACCACCTTGGGCAGCGTACCGGGCCCGTCGTAGCGCAGCGCCACCGCGTACTGCGTGGAATAGACCACCGCGGTCGACACCCGCACCCGCTCGCCGACGCCGAAGAACGCCGCCTCGAAGAACGCCGCGCGGCGCCGCCCGGCGATTATCGGATCGCCCTGCGTGTCCTTGTACTCGCGCCGGTATTCCTCGATGCTCATGCGCTGGCGCTTCATGAACTCGTAGCGCTCGTGCACGTAGTCGATCACCGCCATGATCAGGTAGATCACCGCGGCCCAGCAGCACATCATCAGCAGGATATGGGCGATCAGAAGCAGGATCTCGGCCGGCCGCGCATAGCCGGTGCGCACGCCGTCCTCGATCGCCCGCAGCGCCAGCACATAGATCAGCCCGCCCAGCAGCGCGATCTTGATCACGGTCTTCAGCAGATTGACCAGATTGCGCACCGCGAACATCCGTTTCAGCCCCTCGGCCGGATTCAGCCGTGCCAGCTGCGGCTTGATCTGCTCGAACGCGACCAGCGGTCCGACCTGCACGAAGGCGCCGACGATGCCGCAGACCAGCGCGATCGCCGCGATCGGCAGCACGCCCATCAGCAGGAAGCGCGCACCGGCCTCGCCCAGCGCCAGCATCTGCTGGTCGGCCAGATGCTGGTCGATCGCGCCCATCGCGCTCAGCCACAGCGCCTGGAACAGCCGCACGAAATAGCGCCCGAGCAGCCATAGCGCGATCAGCACCCCAAGAAAGACGAAGGCCGACGTGACATCGCTGCTGCGCGGCACCTCGCCGCGCTTGCGCGCGTCGTCCAGCTTGCGCCGCGTCGCCTCGAGGTTCTTTTCGCTATCGGCCATGGCGTGGCCTCACTGGACGCCCGCGCGTCCGCGCAGCAGGTCGATCAGCGCGTTGTCCGGCCGCAGGAAGCCCTGCAGCGTGTCCACCATCACCGACAGCATCAGCACCAGCATCAGGAAGGCGACCGTGATCTTGACCGGCTGCGCGAACTGGAACACGTCGAACTGCGGCACGAAGCGGGCGATCAACGCGAAGCCGAGTTCGACGATCACCAGCAGCAGCAGGATCGGCGCCGCCAGCTTGACGACCCACGAGAACATCGTGCCGGCATAGATATTCGCAAACTGGAACGACGACAGCGAGACATCGGGACCGAAGGACATCACCGGCCAGAAGGCGAACGATTCGACGATCACGCCGGTCATCGCAAACAGGCCGCCGAACGACGCGAACAGCGCGATGCCGAGGTGGGACAGCAGGTTCTCCATCGGCCCGTCCTCCTGCTGCGTCACCGGATCGAAGAAGGTCGCGTTGCCCGAGCCGGTCTGGAAGTCGATCAGCTCGCCGATCATCTGCAGCGCGACGAAGAACAGCCCGAACGCCATGCCCAGCAGCAGGCCGATGAACGCCTCCTTGAGGATCAGCAGCAGCCACAGTCCGCCCGCCACCGCGTCGATGTCGACGCGGGCGCCCGGCGAGACAAACAGCGCGATGGCCAGCACGATGCCGTTGCGCGCCACGCCGGGGATCGATTGGTGCGACAGGAACGGCACCACGGTAAAGGCCGTCAGCAGCCGCGGCATCACCATCAGGATCGGCATCACGGTCTCGCGGCCCCACTGGAAGAAGATCGCCGGATCGATCATGCCTTGATGCCTGCTCCCATGCCCCGCTGCCACACGCGCAGCGCCGCCTCCTCGGCGGCCTCTTCCTCGCGGCGCTCGATGTCAGCCCTTGCCGCGGCCTGTTCGCGGCCGATCAGTTCGCGGGTGCCGGTCAGCCGAGCCTGCGCCTCTGCCCATAGCCGGCGGCTTTGCTCGAACTCGGCACGACGCTGGCCGGCGATATCGAGGGCCTGCGCCAGCGCGGCATTGGCGCGGGCGATGCGGGCGTCGAACGACGCCTGCCACGCCTGCGCATCGAGCAGGCCCGAGATCGCGACGCCCTCCTTCGCGGCGCTGTCGCGCAGGCGCTGCAGAAACGCCGCGCGCTCCGACAGCGCCGCGCGCACCGCGCCCTGCGCCGCCTCGGCGGCCCGCATGCCTTCGAGAAACGCATCGCGCTTCTGCCGCATCTCGCGATGGGCGTCCTCGTGGCGGCGTTCGCGCACGCGTTCGAGCTGGCGCAGCGGCACCGTGGTCGATTGCCCGTTCATCGTTTCGCCTCCTGCTGAGCGGGCGCGCGCCCTGCCGCGGCCATCGCCGCCGTCGCTGGCGTCACCGCCGGAGCCGGCGGCGTGATCGCCCGCTCCAGCGTGCGCAGCGTGGTCTCGTAGGTATCCAGCTTGCCGGCCGGCTGCGCCAGGAAGGCGCGGATCTGGCCGATCGACGCGACCGCCGCGTCCGCCACCGCATCGGCGCCGGGACGGTATTCGCCGATCTGCAGCAGCAGCTCCAGCTCGCGATACTTGGCCAGCAGCTCGCGCAGCCGGGCCGCATGGCGCGCCTGCTGGTCGTCGACCACATGCGGCATCACGCGGCTGACGCTGGCCAGCACGTCGATGGCCGGATACTGGCCGGCGCTGGCCAGCTTGCGCGACAGCACGATATGGCCGTCGAGAATCGAGCGGACCTCTTCGGCGATCGGGTCGCTGTCGTCCTCGCCTTCGGTCAGCACCGTGTAGGCGGCCGTGATCGAGCCGCGCGCGGCGGTACCGGCGCGCTCCAGCAATTGCGGCAGCATCGAGAAGACAGACGGCGGATAGCTGCGCCGCGTCGGCGGTTCGCCGCTGGCCAGGCCGATCTCGCGCTGCGCGCGCGCCAGCCGGGTCAGCGAATCGACCAGCAGCAGCACGCGCTTGCCCTGGTCGCGAAAATGCTCGGCGATCGCGGTCGCGGTATACGCGCACTTGACCCGCTCCATCGGCGCGCGGTCCGACGTCGCGACCACCAGCACCGTGCGGGCCAGCCCTGCATCGCCAAGGCTGTATTCGATGAATTCGCGCACCTCGCGGCCACGCTCGCCGACCAGCGCGACCACGTTGACATCGCTCTGCGCGCCGCGCGCCAGCATGCCGAGCAGCGTGCTCTTGCCCACACCAGGCGGCGCAAAGATGCCGACACGCTGGCCTTCGCCCAGCGTCAGCAGGCCGTCGATCGCGCGCACGCCGGTCGCCAGCGGCGTGCGGATCAGCGCGCGGGTCAGCGGATCGGGCGGCTCGTTCTCGACCGGCACCTGGCTGACGCCGACCAGCGGCCCGCGGCCGTCGATCGGGCTGCCCAGCGCGTCGAGCACCCGGCCCAGCAGCGCGGCGCCAGCCGGACAACGGTAGCCGTGCATCTGCGGCACGACCTCGGTCACCGCCGACACGCCAGTGGTGCGTCCGAGCGGCGTCAGCAGCGCGGTCTGCTGCTCGAAGCCCACCACCTCGGCGAGCAGCGGCGGCTCACCCGGCGTGACCAGCTGGCAGATCTCGCCGACATGCGCCTGGATGCCGGTCGCATTGATCAGCATGCCGACCGCCTTCGACACGCGGCCGCGCATCGCCACCGGCGTGAAGTGGTCGAACGCGCGTTCGAGATCGAGCGCGGCGTGCTGCAGCGCGGCCTTCAGGTCTGAGGTGGGGAGCGGGTCGGCCATGGATCGGGGAGTCAAGGACGCGGCGTGATGCTTCCGGTCGGGTATGGGCAGGGATCAACCGGCCTGCACCCGGCGCGCAAACGCTTCGAGCTGGGCCTGCAGCCCCACCTCCATCGTGCCGGACGGGGTCAGGATGCGGCAGGCATCGGGCTCGAGGCTGGGCTCGACCACGACGTTGGCGCGGCGCGGCCAGTCCAGCGTCTCGGCCATCGCATCGAGCAGGTTGCGCACCGCCTGCTCGCGGCCGAGCGGGATCTGGATCGTGATGAAGGGCTCGCTGCGGACCAGCACGTCGATCCGCTGCAGCGCGACCTCGAGGATGATGTCCGGATCGAGCTCGCCGGCGATCTGCTGAACTGCCTTCATCACGATATTGGCCATGGTCCGCCGCATCGCGCCGAGCTGGCGCTCCGCCTCCGCCGCGGCGCTGACCTGCGCGGCGGCGTGCTCGGCCTGGGCCTTGGCCCAGCCGTCGCGGTAGCCGTGCTGGCGCCGCTGCTCGGCGTCGCGCTGCGCGTCGGTGGTGATGCGGTGCGCCTCGCGGCGGGCGGCCTCGATGACCTCGGCCGCGTCCATCAGCGCCGCGTACTCCGCCTCCTTCAGGACCTTGCGCTCGGACAGCAGCTGCAGGTTCTCACTGGTGATCAGAAAAGCCAGTGCCATGTCGGAAACCGTTCCGGAATCAGATTGAGCAGGAGCAGCTCGCGCAGCTGCGCGGCCTGCGGGCGGCTCAGCGCCGGCACTGGCAGCGCGGCAAGCCGCCGCGGGAATTTGCGCCGCACCGCGTTCAACAGCGCGGATGGGGCATCGCCCTGTGCCGTGCCGCTGGCCGCCGGCGGCAGCGCCTGCACCAGGCCGCACAGCAGCCGGTAGCCGCGTTCGGCCATCACGCGGGCGGCCGACGATGGCCGCGCGCGGATCGGATCGAGATTCATCGGCAGGTCCGGCAGATCGGGCACGCGCTTCAGGATGAAGGCCACCGCCTGCGGATCGAAGCGCCGCGCGGCGCGCCGCAGCCGGTACGGCACCGTGCCGATCAGTGGCTGCGCCAGCGCCCCCAGCCTGCCGTCGAGCTGCTGCGCCAGGCGGCTGCGCTCGCTGGCGAAGCCGGGCTTGTGCACCGTCATGCCGCACCAGACCGCGAGCAGCCGCAGCGCGCTGCGATCGAGCAGCACCAGCCTTGCCAGCGGGTCGCCCCGCCCGTCGAGCAAGGCCTGCAGCAATCGCCCGCGCGCCGGTTCGTCGCCGCCGAGCGCCAGCGGCCCCGCCAATATCTGCGCCGCGGCAGGGCCGAAGCGGTCAGCCTTGCGCAGCGGCAGCGGCCATTCGCGCGGCAGCCAGCTCGGATGCTGATGCGCGAGCGGGCGCTGCGCGAAATCGGCGACCGCGCGGGCCAGCGCAAGCGACGGCACATGCGAGGACGCATGCAGGCCATGCGGCAGACCCGGCGCGGCCAGCGCGACCATCAGGCACGGCTCCTCGTCGACGGACGGGCGCCAAGGCGGCCGAACGCCTGCCGCAGGCCGCCGCGTTTCCACGCCAGCACGCCGAGCCCGGCGAGCGCCAGCGCGGCGATCACCGCCCCCGCGATCGCGGCGAAGCGGCCGACCGGGAAGCCCTGGCTGGCCGGTGCACGGGCGACCGGCCCGATGGGCGTAAACGGCCGCGCCTCGACCAGCGACAGCGAGACCTTGTCGTGGGTCACGCCCTCGATGCTGTGGGCGACCATGTCCTTGACCGTCGGCACCAGCAGGCGCAGGTCGGTATCGGGACGATGCTTGATGAAGACCGCCGCCGACGACGGCCGGATCTTGTCCGACAGCGGATCGGTGGCCGGGATCACCACATGCACCCGCGCAGTCACCACGCCGTCGATGTTGCGCAGCGTTTCGGACAGTTCCTGCGACAGCGCGAAGATATAGCGCATGCGCTCTTCGGTCGGCGTGGCCACCAGTCCCTGCTTCTGGAATACCTGGCCCAGCGACGAGAAGCGCTCGCCGGGCAGCCCTTCGCTGCGCAGGATCTCCAGCGCGGCGGGCAGCTGCGCCTCGTCGACGCGCACGCTCCAGCCGGTCTCGCCGGCGCGGACCTTGTCGGCGTCGATGCCCTCGGCGGTCAGCACCGCCAGCATCTGGTTCGCCTCGGCCTCGTTCAGCGAGGCATACAGGTCGACGCGGCAGGCCGCGAGCAGCAGCGCCAGTGCGAGCGGGGCAAGACGCGACAGCCGGCGCCGCCGCGTGGCCGGCATGGCCGAAGCCGCAGAGATCGGCGTCATTGCTGGTTCTTGAGCAGGCTGTTGAACAGATTGGTGCCCGCGCTGCCGATGCTCGACGTGACATGGATCGACGAGAACAGCTCGAGCGATTCGGTCTGAAGCATCATGGCCTGATACACCACGTCGCTGGTGCTGCCCTGCTGGATCGCGGCGAACATGCTCTCGCGCATCTCGTCGAGCCGCGCGGCCTGGCGTGCCGCCTCTTCGCCCGCCGACACATAGGTGGTGCGGATCGCGGCGCCGAGCGACGACGAGCTCGGCTCGCTGGCGGTGGTGCCGCCGGCGGCGCCATGCTGCACCATCTCGGCAAACGTGCGCGCGTCGGCCGGATCGGCGGCCTGGTTGGCCTGTGGCGCCTGCTGGTGCGCGGACACGGTAGCCGTATCGGCAACGGCGCCTTGGGCGGCGATCGCGGTGGGATCCATCGCTGTTCTCCTCGACTGAAATCAGGGACAAGCGGGTCAGGGTGCGCGGCGCGCCGGACCGGCGCCGTGGCCGTCCGGCGACGCGCGCGACCCCGCCGCCGTCAGTTGGTCCTCGACGTCTGCTTGACGTCCTGCATCGCGCCCTGGACCAGGTTGGCCTTCTGCGTGTTGTGCGCCATTTCGCTGCTGACCACGGCGTTCTGACGGGTCAGCGTGTCCTGCAGGGCCATGATGTTCACCGAGAACTCCTGGGCCTTCTGCTGGATTTCCTGCATCTTGGCGTTCAGATCGACTTCACCAGCCATTTCCATCTCCTTCGTCAAGTGGTACTCAAGTGGTACTGCCAAACACTCCACATCGGCGATGCGGAACCGATCTGCCGCGGCCCCTTGCGAGAGACCGCGGCGAATTCCTGCGGCGCACTCCAGCGCTCCCTAGCGCTGCGGCGGCGGCTCGCCGCCCTTGCCTTCCTTCAGCACCAGCCCGTCCGCTTCGATCTTCTCGATCTCGGCGCCGTTCTTCAGCACGGCCCCTTCGAAATACCGGCTGCCGTTGGCCAGCTGCACATAGCGCGTGCCGTCGCCGTTGTCGGTAATGCTGACCACCCGCGCCGGAAACACGCCCTGCCAGTTGTCCCAGCGGCCCTCGCGCAGATGGCGCCGCCGGCTGTCGGCGGTCTCGCGGTAGTCGATGCGGTCGGACACCAGCACGCCGGGGTGCAGGTCCTCGATCACGCGCTTGACCTTGTCGCGGCCCGCCACCGGGTCCGCCGTGCCGGTCAGCACCACGCGGCCATTGCCCTGATAGGCGATGCCGACGCCCGGCTCGTCGACGTAGCGCTGGATGTGTTCGATGATGTCGTCGGCCGAGCGGACCTGCTGCTGCACGCCGCGCCCGAACGGCGCCAGCGCCTGCGCGATGCGTTGGCGATCGACGCGCGAATTGACGAAGCCGCGCACGGCGACCGCGCCGTTGGGCAGCGACACCACCTCCAATTCCGGATAGCCGGCGACGGTCTCGCGCACCGCGGCCGGGTCGACCTGCGCGGTACGGGCGAATCCGCCGTCTTGCGACAGCGTGGCGGCCAGCCAGCCGGCACCGATCAGCAGCGCCACCACCAGCACGCCGATGCCGCCCAGCACCCAGCGGCTGGACTGGCGCACCGGCTCGTCGCTGTCGGCGCGCGCGGCGCGGCGGCCCGATTCGGCCCACGCGAACAGCGTGTCGGTAGTCTCGGAAGCCGCCGGCGCGGCGCGCAGCAACTCCATGTCGAGCGAGCCGACCGTCAGGATGTCGCCACCGGCCAGCGCGATCACGCGCTGCGTGGTGTCGCGGCCGTTGACCTTGACCTGCGCCTCGCCGATGCGCTCGGCCGACACCGCCAGCTCGCCGACGTTCAGCACCAGATGGCGCGGCTGCACGTCGTCGCCGGGCACGCTGATGTCGACGTCGCTGGCGGCGCCCAGCACATTGGCACCGCGCCGCAACGAGATCACCCGCCCGTAGACGGCGCCGCCCAGCAGCCGCAGCGTCCAGCCGGCGGCGCCGGCCTCCTGGCGCGGCGGGCCGGCGAGCGGATCGGCGTGGGGATCGACGTACGAATCGGCGTGCGGATCGGCGTGCAACGTGGCCATCAGCTCATCCCCGGCATCACCAGACGCGGTGTCAGCAGGTAGAAGCGTTCCATGTTGGCCTGGCGCTTCTCCTGGTACTTGAACAGGTTGCCGATGATCGGCACGTCCTGCAGGAACGGCACGCCCGACGATGCGCGCAGCTTCTCTTCCACCGTGTAGCCCGCTATCAGCAGGCTCTTGCCCTCGTCGACCATCGCCTGCGTGGTGATCGAGCGGCGCCGCACGATCGGAATGTTGTCGACGGTCTCGCCGGACAGGTCGCCATCGGCGATATCGATGCTCAGCATCACCGCGCGCCCTTCCCGCTCGTCGATCACCAGCGGCGTCACCCGCACCGCGGTGCCGGCGACCACGTTGAACAGGCCGGCATCCTGGAAGCCGTCGACGCGCACGTAGAACTCGCGCATGTTCTCGAGCGCGGCCTCGGTGTTGTCCAGCGTCAGCACCTTGGGGCGCGCGACGAAGTTGGCCTGGCCGCGCTCGGCCAGCGCCTTGACGCGGGTCAACAGGTAGCGCGTGACGTCGTTGCCGATCGCGCCGGTGAACTGCAGGCCCGAGCCGGCGGTATTGCCGGTGGTGCCGCCCTCCGAACGCGCATTGCCGAAGGTCAGCGGCGAACCGCCGCCACCGCCAAGCTGCAGGTCGACGTGCCGCGTATGCAGGCGCCAGTCGACGCCGAGGCTGTCCAGGTTTTCCTGGCTGATGTCCATGATCGTGACCTCGATCTCGATCAGCCGCGGCTTGACGTCGAGCGACGAGATCAGGCGCTGGTACTGCGCCATCCGTTCCGGAACATCCCGGACGATCACCGCGTTCAGCCGCGTATCGGCCTGGAACTGCGGCAGGCCGCCAAAGCCCCAGTTGCCGAAGCCGGGCTGGCCGATGCCGGTGGAGCCGTCGTTCATCGACTCGAGCACCTGGCGCGGATTGGCCTGCGGCAGCGTCATGTTGTTGGCCCCGCCGCTGCGCAATTCGGCCATGCGGCTGGCGCCGCGGCTCGGGCCCATGCTGACCGGCGTGGTCGCCGTGCCGGCGCGCTGGCGCCCGTACAGGCTGCGCAGCACCGTGACGACGCCCGGCACCGTGATGTCCTTGCCGGAACGATTGATGCGGAAGTCCGACGCCCACGAGTACTTCAGCGGGAAGATCTGCACCTCGGCGCGGTCGTCGTTGACGGCGCGATCGTCGAAGGCGCGCACCGCCGAGCGCACGGTCTCGACATAGCGCTTCGGGCCCGAGACCATCACGGTGCCGTCGTCGTCGTTGATCGTGATCGGATAGCGCGAGTCGATGACCTGCATGTGTTCGAGCGCATCGTTCAGCCGGTCCCCTGCCCCGCGCGCGAACGGAATGACCTCGCTGCGCGCCTCGCCGGCCGGCTCGATATAGAGCAGCGAGCCGTCGTAGTAGTAGGTCAGGCCATAGCTGGCGCAGACGCTGCGCAGGATCGACAGCGGCGAATCGGAGAAGCGGCCGCTGATGGTGCCGTCCACGCGCGAATCGACCACCGCGGTGGTGCCCTGCGTCGACGCCAGCTCGCGCAGGAAGTCCGCCACGCGCTTCTCGCTGGCCGAGATCTGGAACGGCTTGCCGGGCCAGTTCAGGTCGGCCGCGTGCAGCGGCCCGGCCGCGCCGAGCCACAGGGCGAGCAGCAGCGCCACCGCCACCATCATGCGCAGCGCGCCCGCATACCGCGGCGGCAGCGTCTTATCTGTCGACGGACGGCCCTGCATTGCGCCCGCCATGGCCAGACATCGAGGTCCGAACCGTTCGCTTGTCAACATATCCTCCCCGGTTTTCCACTGCGTGATTTTGCGTAGCTGTCGTGCGTAACTGTCGTGCGTAACTGCCGTGCGAATCTGTCGTTACAAGAAGGTCAGCATGGTCTGGATCGCGCGCTGCGAGAACCGCATCACCTCGCCGCCGAGCCAGCCGCCCAGCAGCACCAGCGACACCAGCACCGCGATCAGCCGCGCCGAGGTGCCGATGCTCTGATCCTGGATCTGGGTGACCGCCTGCAGCACCGCCACCACCAGCGCCACCACGGTGCCGATCAGCACCACGGGCAGCGTCACCCACAGCACCACCAGCAGCGCCTCGCGCGTGATATCGAGAATCGTGTCGGCGCCCATCGCTCACTCGACCTCGGGATTGCGGATCCAGCCGACCGGCACCAGGCGCACGTCCTCGTCGACTTCCTGGTAGGACAGCACCGGCAGGCGCGGTGCGACCGGCTCGATCAGCCGCTTGATGTAGCGGCGCACGTCGACGCTGACGACCACCACCACGCGCGCGGCGTTTGCCTTTTCCAGCAGTTGGCGCAACTGCTCGCGGATCTCGCGGGTGACGTCGTGGCTCAGCAGCAGCAGGTTGCCGCGCGCGGCCTTCTCGATCGCGCCCTGCACGCGTTGCTCCAGCGCGGGTTCGAACAGCACCGCGTCGATCGCGCGTTCGCCGCCGACATGGCGGCTGGTGATCAGCCGGCCCAGATCGACGCGCACCAGTTCGGTCAGCGCGATCGCATCGGTTTCCTTGGGTGCCCAGGTCACCAGGCTTTCGAAGATCGTGCGCAGGTTGCGGATCGGCACGTCTTCCTGCAGCAGGCGGCGCAGCACCTCGGTGACGCGCTGCAGCGGTACCACGCGGGCCAGTTCCATCACGAGGTCCGGCGCCTCGGCCTGCACCACGTGCATCATCTCCTGCACGTCCTGGATGCCCAGCAGCGGCGCGGCATGCTGCTTGATCACCGCGCCGACATGGACGGCCAGCACTTCCTCGCAGGACAGCGTGCGCGGCGCCCCCGGGGCCCGCGCGTCGCTGATGGCTTCGCGGCCGGCGCGGCCGGTCGGCTTGTCCTGCGGAATCCATACCGCCTCGGCAAACGGCCCGAACGGCGCGCCGACCACAGCGCGGCCCTGGTCCACCAGGGCGCGCGAGCCCGGCTCGACCAGCTCCATGCCCGGCCGCAGCGCGCCGCGCGAAGCCACCACGTCCTGCACGCGGATCGCGTAGGTATCCGGCTCGCCCAGCGGGCGGTATTCGATCCGCAGCCGCGGAAAGACCATGCCCAAGTCCGATTCGACCTGGCTCTTGGCGATCGTCATGCGCTGCTCGAACTGGCGCATGTCGAGGCGATCGCGCAGCGTCGGGTCCAGGTCGAGCGCCAGCGCGGGCGCCACCGCCGAGCGCGTATCGTCCGACTTGCGCTCGTCCGGCATCTCGATCCAGGTCACCGTGCCGGCGGTCCGTTGGCCGCGGCGCATCAGCCAGTAGCCGCAGCCGGCCACCACCAGCGCCATCGTGGCGAACGTCCATTTGGGGAAGCCGGGCACCACCAGGAACACGGCGATCGCCACGCCCGACACCAGCAGCGCCTTCGGCTGGGCCAGCAGCTGGCGGCCGATCACGGTGCCGAGGTTGGCGGCACGGCTGTCGCTGTCGTCCGACGACACACGGGTGATCACCACGCCGGCGGCGATCGACACCAGCAGCGACGGGATCTGCGAGACCATGCCGTCGCCGATGGTCAGGATCGCGTAGCGCTGCAGCGCGTCGCCGATGCTCATGTCCTTCATCAGCGTGCCGATCGTGATGCCGGCCAGGATATTGACCAGCGCAATGACGACGCCCGCGATCGCGTCGCCCTTGACGAACTTCATCGCACCGTCCATCGCCCCGTGCAGCTGGCATTCCTGCTCCAGCTCGCGGCGCCGCTCCTGTGCCTGGGCGGCGCTGATGGTGCCGGCGCGGACGTCGGCGTCGATGCTCATCTGCTTGCCCGGCATCGCATCCAGCGCGAAACGGGCGCCGACCTCGGCCACGCGCTCCGAGCCCTTGGCGATCACGATGAACTGCACGATCGCGATGATCAGGAACACCACGCCGCCGACCACGACGTTGTTGCCGACGATCAGCTTGCCGAAGGTCTCGATGATGTGGCCCGCATTGGCGTGCAACAGGATCAGCTTGGTCGACGCGATATTCAGCGACAGCCGCAGCAGCGTGGTGAACAGCAGCAGCGAGGGAAACGTCGACAGCGACAGCGCCGACGGAATATAGGTGGCGACGATCAACAGCGTCAGGCTGATGCCCAGATTGATCGTCAGCATCAGATCCAGCAGGAAGGTCGGCAGCGGCAGCACGAACAGTGCGATCACCGCAAACAGCAGCAGCGTCAGCGCGATGTCGGACTGGCGCGAGGCCGCCGCAGCCATCTGCTGCAGGCCCGGCGCGGGGCCGATCCCCTTGGTGAATCCCGACAGTTTTGCCATGACGCGATATGTGGGCTGCTATTGGGCTGCTTTAGGGCTGCTTTAGGGCTGCTATTGCGGTGCTTTTGGGCCTTCTGGCCCCTGCAATGGTTCGATCGGCCGTCCCCGGGGCGAGCCTGCCCGACGCGATGCCACGGCAAGCCGAGCCACGCCGCCGCGGCGCACCCCTGGCGAACGGTGAGCGCAGTGTATGGCGGCTGCGCCACGCGACCAATACCGAGGATTCGTAGCAGCGGGACTGCGCAGGGGGTGCCGGGGGCCGCCCCTACCAAGGCTCGTAGTGGACGGCGCTGCACCTGCTTCCGTATCGTTCTCCCGTCGCGCATCTGCCATGCAGCTGCGTACTTCGTTTGCGTACTTCGGTCACCGGCTGCGGCCGCTGCGGCCAGCATCGCGCCGCCGGCGGGCCTTGCCATGCCTCTGCCATTCATGACGTCATCCGTTGCGCTCAGCGAATCCCCAGCGTCGGCAGGCCCCTTGTCAGCGGGCCGCGGCGGGCCGGCGCGTGCGCGCGTGCGGCTGCACCGCCCGGGAACCGGCGACACCCCGATCCGCGAACTGGACGCCGCGCCCGAGCTGCCGCATGTCGAAGCCGATGTGGCGGCCCTGGCCAATCGCCTGCTGTGCCGGACGGCGCCATTGCGGTTGCGCCTGGCCGGCGCCGACTGGTTGCTGCATTTCGAGCCGCAGGACGGCCCCGCGGCCGGCGGGTCGGCCTCTTCGCACGGCGGACTGGACGTCCACCGCAACGCTTACGCCTTCACGATCGGCGAAACGCGCGGACAGCTGTCGTTCGATATTCCGAGCGAACGCCGGCTGCTCGGCGTGGACGGCGCCGCGGAGACGCTGCCCGCGCTGCTGCGGCAAGCGTTGATGGCGGATGCACTCGCCCAGGTCGCGGAAGCCGCGGCCGCCGTATCCCGGCAGCCGTTCGCCTGGCAAGGGGATGGCGCCGGCCCGCGCTCGCGGGCGCCCTGCTTCGGCCTGACGCTGCGGCGTATCGCCGATGGCGGCGACGACCGCGACGGCACCAGCGGCAGCGAGGCGCTGCACGCGACCCTGCAGCTTGACGAGCCCGAACGCCTTGCCGCGCTGCCGCTGCTGCAGCGCGGAGCCGATACGCCGCTGGCGCCGTGGCTGGCACAACTGCGCGTGCCGCTGGCCGTGCGCATCGGCACCACTGCCATCGCGGTCGGCGAGATGCGCGATATCCGTCCCGGCGACATCGTCGGCATCGAACAGTGGCAGACGCATGGCGGCGCGCTGGCCGTCCATTGCACCACCGGTGCCGCGGGACTGGGCTGGCCCGCGCTGGCCGAGGGGCGCCGCATCACGATTCAACGCCCGACCGGCGCCCCCGCCGCGCCGTCGGCTCATGGAGACAGCATGGAAGACCGCAACAACGGGCAGCGCGACTTGCCGCATCCGGACGCCGCCCCGGCCGCGCTCGATCGGCTGGAAGAACTGGAGGTGTCGCTGCGCTTCGAGGTCGGCGACGTCTCGCTGGCGCTGGCCGACCTGCGCGAGGTGCGGCCCGGCTACGTATTCGAACTGCCGCAGCCGCTGAAACAGAGCGAGGTGCGCATCGTCGCCGGCGGCCGCATCCTGGGCACCGGCACGCTGATCGCGGTGGGCAACCGGCTCGGCGTGCGCGTGTCGAGCTTCGCCGCGGGTGACGCATGAGCGGCAATCTGTACAACCCGGTACTGATCCTCACCGTCATCCTGGCGTTCGGCATTGCGCCGTTCGTCGCGCTGATGGTGACCAGCTATACCAAGCTGGTGATCGTGTTCGGGCTGCTGCGCGCCGCGCTGGGGCTGCAGCAGGTGCCGCCCAACATGGTGCTGAACGGCATCGCGATCATCCTGACCGCCTATATCATGGCGCCGATCGGCGCCGATGCCTTCGACGCGATCGAGCGGCGCGCGCAGAGCAATGCGCCGTTCAACGTGGGGGATGTGGTGACCGTCTACGACTCGGTCAGCGGGCCGCTGAAGGAATTTCTGATCAAGCACACCGAGGAACGCAACCGCACCTTCTTCGTGCAGTCGGCCAAGCGGATCTGGCCGGAGGGACGCGCCGACGATCTGCAGCCGGACGACATGATGGTGCTGATCCCGAGCTTCACGCTGTCGGAGCTGACGCGCGCGTTCCAGATCGGCTTCATCATCTATCTGGTCTTCGTGGTGGTCGACCTGATCGTCGCGGCGATCCTGCTGGCGCTGGGCATGTCGATGATCGCGCCGACCACGATCTCGGTGCCGTTCAAGCTGCTGCTGTTCGTGATGCTGGAGGGGTGGACGCAGCTGATCCAGGGGCTGGTGCTGTCGTACCGCTAGGTTGCTGCGGCCGGTGCGGCCGCGGCATCGGCCTCGCTCTCCATCCTCTCTGCCTCAGTCGATCACCTCGGCGCAGGCATCGGTCGGCAGCGCGGCGACATCGCCGATCACCGGCACGATCTTCAGGCCCGCGGAGGCAACCCGGCACGGGGCGGCCAGCACGCCGCAGCCCCCGAGCGCAAGGACCGATGCAAGGAGCAGCGGCAATACAATCAGCAATCGTTTCATCGGGCATGGCCTCGTCAGCGGGAACGCGCATTGTGCACGATTCCTTGCCTGCCGGCATCCTGGGCTAGCATACGGACTGATACGCCCTTCCGGATCGCCGATGACTTTTGCCGCAACGACCCATCTGCACGACCTGCAATCGCCCTTCCCGGTTCCCCGCACGCGGCGCCGCCGCTGGATCGCCGGCGCGCTGACCGCCTTGCCGATGGTCCTGCTGGCCGCCCTGCTGACGGGCTTCGCCACCGGCGCACTGGCCCAGCCGCTGTGGTTCGCCAATGGCAAGCCGACTCCCGCCGCGCAGCAGGCAGTCGCCGCACTGGCCAACGCACCGGCCGACGGCCTGGACGCCGAGGACTACGACGCCAACATGCTGCGCGACGCGGTGGCGAAGGCCGCCAACGGGCCGGCGCTGCCGCCCGAGGCGGCCGATCGCCTCGACGGTGCGCTGACCGCGGCAATGCAGCGCTATCTGTCCGACCTGCACCGCGGCCGCGTCGACCCGCGCAAGGTCGGCGCGAACTTCAATATCGCCGAGGAGAAGCCGTTCGATCCCGATGGCTATCTGCGCGCCGCGCTGGCGGCGAACCGTCTGCCGGCAGCGATCCGCGAAGCCGCGCCGTCGTTTCCGCTGTATGGCACCCTGCGCGATGCGCTGGCCCGCTACCGCGCGCTGGCCACGCAGCCCTACTGGAAGTCCCCTCTGCCGGCGCTGCCCGAGCGCAAGCTGACCGAGGGCAAACCCTATGACGGCCTGCCTGCGCTGGCCCAGCGCCTGACCGCGCTTGGCGATCTGCCCGCGGGCACGCCGGTGCCTGCCACCTATACCGGCCCGCTTGTGGCCGCGGTCAAGTCGTTCCAGACCCGCCATGGCCTCGAAGCGGACGGCGTGATCGGCCCGGCCACGCTGGACCAGCTCAATACGCCGCCGTCGGCGCGCGTGCGGCAGATCGTGCTGACGATGGAACGACTGCGCTGGACTCCGCTGGCGGAAGGCTCGCGCATGATCGTCGTCAATATCCCCGAGTTCATGCTGCGCGCCTACGAGTTCCACGAGGGCAAGCTCGATATCCGGCTCGAGATGAAGGTGATCGTCGGCAAGGCCCTCGACACGCGCACGCCGCTGTTCAAGGAGGACATGCGCTATATCGAGTTCAGCCCGTACTGGAACGTGCCGCGCTCGATCGCCACGAAGGAGATCATTCCGCGGCTGCAGCGCGATCCCGCCTACTTCAACCGGCAGGGCTTCGAATTCGTGGCCGGCAACGAGGTCATCAAGCAGCTGAACGCCGCCAATATGCAGGCGGTGATGGACGGGCAGATGCGCATCCGCCAGCGGCCGGGCCCGCTGAACGCGCTCGGCGACATCAAGTTCGTGTTCCCGAACAACCAGGCCATCTATCTGCACCACACGCCGGCGCCGCAGCTGTTCAAGCGCGGCCGGCGCGACCTGAGCCACGGCTGCATCCGCGTCGAAGATCCGGTGGCGCTCGCCAGGTTCGTGCTCAAGGACATGCCGGAATGGACCGAGGAGCGGATCCGGCAGGCGATGGGCGCCGGCAAGGCCAGCACCGTCTCGCTGATCAATCCCTTGCCGGTAACGTTGGCTTATGGCACGGCCATCGCAAGAGCCGATGGACGGGTATACTTCCTCGCTGACATTTACGGCCAGGATAAAGTGCTCGGCCAGGCGCTGCAGCAGCGCGCCGCGCGCCGGGCCTCACATACGCCAGCCGTCAGGGCCACGCCGCCGGCCAAACGCGCGGCCAGCGCCCCGCCCTCCTGAGACAGGCAACATCGAGCCAACTTCGAGCCAAGCAAGCTAGAACATCACATCATGACGTATTCACGTGATCCGGCACGGCGCCGCTTCCTGCAACGTACCGGCGGCCTGGCGCTGAGCGCCGGCCTGACGGCCCTGGCGCCCAGGCTGGCGCTGGCCAATGTGCCGGGCGCGCGCGCGCTGGCCTTCGACCACACCCATACCGGCGAGCATCTGTCGCTGGTCTATGCGATGGGCGAACAGGTCCTGCCGCAGGCCCATCTGAAGCTCAATCGCTTCCTGCGCGACCATTATTCGGGGGACGTCGGCACGATCGATCCCGAGTTGTTCGGCGTGCTGTACCAGCTGCGCACGGTGCTGGGCAGCGACAACCCGTTCCAGGTCATCTCCGGCTATCGCAGCCCCCATACCAATTCCCGCCTGCGCAAGACGCGTGGCGGCGGCGTGGCCAAGCACAGCCTGCATTTGGACGGCAAGGCGATCGACATCCGCCTGCCCGGCGTGCCGCTGGACGATCTGCGCGACGCGGCCGTGTCGCTGCAGGCCGGCGGCGTCGGCTTCTACCGCAGCGAAAACTTCATCCACATCGACACCGGCCGCGTGCGCCGCTGGGGCTGATCCCCACGGCAACCGTTATTGGCGCGGCTCGCTTCGGCCGCGCTTGTCCGAGACGATCCGGCCATCCTTGAAGACCAGCTGCAATTGACGGACGTTGTTGACGTCCTCGAGCGGATTGCCGCCGACCACGATCAGGTCGGCGATCTTGCCGGTCTCGATCGTGCCGAGCCGATCGCCGACGCCACAGACCGCTGCCCCATGCGCGGTCGCCGCGCGAATCGCCTGCCACGGCGTGGCGCCATCGCGCACCCATAGCCCCAGCTCCAGCAGGGCCGCGTCCTTCAGCGGCCGGATATCGGAGCCCAGTGCCATCCGCACGCCCGCGCGCAATGCTTTCTGAAAGGCCTCGGTGTGCTGCTCGACCGCGGCTTCCGCACGGCAGCACAGCGCCTGCGCCAGATTGCGTTCGCTGGACCAGCGCCGTTCGAAGATATTGGTGGCCTGCACCGGCGTCAGATGGCTGATCGCCAGCGTCGGCACATACCAGGTGCCGTGCTCCACCAGCGCCTCGATGCACTCGTCGTCCATGATGTAGCCATGTTCGATCGAATGCGCGCCGAGCCGGACCGCGGCCTTCACCGCCGCCGGATTGGTGGCATGCGCCATCACCTTGAATTCGCGCAGCTTGCAGATATCGAACGCGGCGCGGATCTCGTCGTCGAGCAGGAAGCTGTGCCGGTGCAGGTCCCACGCCGGCCCCAGGATGCCGCCCGACAGGTTCAGCTTGATATGGTCGACGCCATGCTTGATCTGCTCGCGGATCGCCTTGACGAAGCCATAGGGACCGTCGCATTCGAGCGCATGGCCCGAGGTCAGGAAGTGCCCGCCGGTCGTGGTCAGGAAATGCCCCGCGGCAAAGACGCGCGGGCCCAGATGCTGGCCGGAATCGAACGCGCGCTTCCACGCGACATCCATGAAGCTGTGCGCGCCCGCGCTGCGAAAGCCGACGATGCCCGATTCGAGCAGGCCCTGCTGCAGCTTGTGGCCGAACAGCGTGACCTGGTCGGGCAGGGGCATGTCCATCAGCGTCGGGAAGTAGTCGGGATGGATATGCACGTCCCACAGGCCCGGCATCAGGAAGGCGCCGTGCAGGTCGACCACCTCGCAGTCGCCTACGCCGGCAGGATCGCCGGCATGGAAGATCTCGCGGATCTTGCCGTCCTCCAGCAGCACGGCCTTGTCGGGCTGCGCGGCCGGCTCCACGCAGTCGATCAGCGTGGCGTGTTTCAGCAGCGTTCTCATGCTTTCCCCTTCTCGGTCGTCATCGTTTGGCGGCAGGGGCCATCTGCCTGGCCAGCTCGCTCCATTTGGTGATTTCCGCGTCGATATAGCGGCCGAACGCCTCCGGCGACGAGCCCTGCACCACCGCACCCAGCGACGCATAGCGCTGGCGCACCTCGGGCATCTGCAGGATCGCGTTGACCTCGCGGTTCAGGCGCGCGACCACCGCATCGGGTGTTTTCGCGGGCGCGAGCAGGCCCCACCAGGTGCCGCCGCTGAAGTCGGGCAGGCCCGCCTCCGCGAAGGTCGGCACATTGGGCAGCGAGGGCAGCCGCGACGGCAGTGCCACCGCCAGCGCGCGCAGCTTGCCGGCCTTGACGTGCTCCTGCACCGCGGGCGGCGTGTCGAGCGTGTAGTCGATATGGCCGGCAATCACGTCGGCGATCGACGGGCCGCTGCCTTTGTATGGAACATGGGCCGCCTCGATGCGCGCGATCCGCTTGAACAGTTCGCCGCCCATATGGTTGGACGTGTTCTCGCCGAACGACGAATAGTTGAGCTTGCCGGGATTGGCGCGGGCATAGGCAATGAACTCGGCCAGCGTCTTTGCCGGCACCGACGGATTGACCACCAGCAGGAACGGCACCGTTCCGACGGTCGACACCGGTTTCAGGTCACGCCGCGGATCGTAGGACAGGCTCATCGTCGAAAGCGCGATCGAGACCTCCGGCGACGCCGCCAGCAGCAAGGTATAGCCGTCCGGCTCGGCCCGCACCACCGAAGCGGCGCCGATGGTGCCGCTGGCGCCGGGGCGGTTCTCCACGACGATCTGCTGACCCAGCCGCGACGACAACTGCTCGGCCAGCAGCCGGCCGCCGACATCGGTGCTGCCCCCTGGCGGATAGCCGATCACCATGCGAATCGGCCGCTCGGGCCAATCGGCGGCCGCGCCGAGCCGGGGTACCGCCGTCGTCAGCATTAGCGACGAGGCGGTGAGGAAAGTGCGTCGTTTCATCGTGAGCTCCCCTGTTTCACATCAGCATGGCAATGCGTCATCGGTCGAGCTGGGCGGCTTTCTGATCAGCGTGTCAGGCCGCCGGGCTTACCATCGCATCCGCAATCCGGTAGGCGGTATTGACCGAATCGGTGACGCCCAAATGCCCGTGCCCCACCGCCAGCCACAGGCCCGGATGACCCTCGGCCGGCCCAACGATCGGCACCGAGTCCGGCATGCACGGCCGGTGCCCCATCCATCGGCTCGGCGCCGGATCGTCGAGGCCATCGAAGGTTTCGCGCGCGATCCGCTCGAGCATCGCCGCGCGGCGCATATCGGGCGGACGCGACAGCCCGCCGATTTCGACCGTGCCGCCGACGCGCAGCCCCTCCTCCATCGGCGTCACGAAGACCTTGCGGTCCGCCAGCACCACGGTGCGCGATACGACTCGCGCCGCATCGCGGAACTGCACGTGATAGCCGCGCTGGCTCTCCAGCGGAATGTCGAGCCCCAGCGGCGCCGTCAACTGGCGCGACCAGGCGCCGGCGGCGACCACGATCTCGTCGAAGCACTGGTCCGTGCGGCCGTCGGCCTCCACCACACACCAGCGCGGCCGGCCCGCGAAGTCCGCGCGGCGCAGCGCGCGGACTTCGGTTCGCAGCCGGCTGCCG
The DNA here is from genome assembly GCF_008801915.1 of Cupriavidus gilardii. Taxonomy (GTDB): domain Bacteria; phylum Pseudomonadota; class Gammaproteobacteria; order Burkholderiales; family Burkholderiaceae; genus Cupriavidus; species Cupriavidus gilardii. The sequence continues at coordinate 154,981 of NZ_VZOV01000005.1, read as the reverse complement.
CCGCGCTGCTCGAACGCCCGCACGATGGCTTGCACATAGCGGCCCGGATTGACGATGGTCGCGTGGTCCTGCAAGAACATGCCGACCTGATAGCGCCTGCCGACATTGGGCTCCAGCGCCTCGATGCCGGCCCGGTCCAGCCTCTCGACGTCGTAGCCGAACTCCTTGCGCATGCGCCACGACGTCGCGTCCTTGTCCAGCGCCGCGGCATCGGGATACAGATGCAGATGCCCGCGCCGCACCAGCAGCTCGGGCACCCCGATCTCCTGCGTCAGCTGCAGATGCCGCTGCACCGCATTCACGTGGATCGCATGCAGCCGCTCCGCAGCCTGCTCGACGCGGCGCGGCGACGCCGACGCGATAAATCGCAGCAGCCACGGCAAGGCGCGCGGCAGATAGGGCAGCGGCAGATACAGCGGACTGCGTTCGTCCAGCAGCATCGCCGGCAACGACGCCAGCACGCCCGGCATGGCCAGCGGCGCGACCGAGCCCGGGCTGATGGCCCCGGAATTGCCATAGCTGCAGGCCTGGCCGGGCTCGTCCCGGTCGATCAGCGTGACCTCGGCCCCGCGCTTCTGCAGCTCGTACGCGATCGCCGACCCGACGATGCCGGCGCCGACCACGGCAACGCGTGGCGGGCGGGACGAAGCGGACGGAGGGATCGGCGTGTTCTGATGTTGCATGGAAATCTGTTGGATCGGTGGATGGCTTGACGGCTTCGAATGTAAGTGGCTCACTATCGCGGGCGCAATAGCGGATATCGGCATGCGATATCTGGGCAGCTCAGCGAGGAGACCCTGGAATGGGAACGGCGAAGGCAGTGCGGGCACCGACAGCCCGGATCGCGGGGGCGAACGGCGATGGCGGACAGCGCGACGAGCGTGAAGACGACACGCGGCCGGCCAATCCGCTCTTCATCGCGTCGATCGGCAAGGCCTTCGAAGTGCTCGAATGCCTGGCGGACATCGGCCGCCCGGTCGGCCTGACCGAGCTCTGCCAGCATGCCTTGCTGAGCCGCAGCGCGCTGCAGCGCATCACCCATACGCTGACCGCCCTCGGCTATCTGCGCCAGGACCCGAAAACCCGCGCCTTTACGCTGTCCGGCAAGGTGCTGCACCTGAGCCACGCGATGCTGTCCAGCGACTCGCTGCGCGACCGCGCCCTGCCCCATCTCGAAGACCTGAATCGACGCACCGCCGAGACCGTCAACCTGATGGAGATGGAAGGCGACGAGATCGTCTATGTGGTGCGCTTTCCCGGCTTTCGTGCGGTCAGCGTCGACCTGCACGTCGGCTCCCGTCTGCCAATCCACTGCTCCGCGGCCGGCCGCGCGATCCTCGCGGAAATGGACATCGACGATGCGATGCGCTTGCTGGCGCGCGTGCCCCGCCGCGCGATGACGCCGCACACGCGCACCGAGCTGTCCGACCTGCGCACGGCGCTGCAGACCGCGCGCAAACGCGGCTACGCGCTGAACGACCAGGAATCCTTCATCGGCGATATCTCGATCGCCAAGGCGATCCTGAACCGGCAGCGCGAGCCGATCGGCGCCGTGAACATCGCGGTGTCGACCTCCCGCTGGACGGTCGAGGAAACGCTGCGGCAATTGCTGCCGCAGCTGCTGGTCACGGCACGCGCGATCGAACGCGACGTCAACGCGCGCTGAGCGATTTGCGCGGGGCGCGGCCGCTGCAAGGGCCGAATCGCATCCGCCGCCGTTGTCAAAAAACTGTCATCGACGCTGCCTACCATGCTGTCTGCGCTCCCCCAGAGCGGTCCCCCTCGATGCCCGGCCACCCGCCGGGCATCGTCGTTTGCAGCGTCGAACTTTCAGATTGCTTTCAACAACATGAAGCCAACACCGAACCCCTCTCGCCGCACCCTCCTCAAATTCCTTGCCACCTCGCCGATGCTGCCGCTGGGCTCGGCTTCGGCCGCGCTGCTGGCCGGCTGCGGCGGCGGCGACGACGCGGACACCGCGCCGAACCCCGGCACGCCGGCCGCCACCTTCACCACCGCCGAGTTCATCGGCATGGCGGCGCCGACCCTGGCCGCACCGGCCGCGATGGCCACCACCACGGTGGGCTCGGAGCTGAAGGTCTCGTTCAGCGACGGCAGCAGCCAGACCTACAAGCTCGCCTATCAGCCCTTCTTCATCACCGGCGATACCGTGCCGGACGGCAAGGGCGGCAGCGTGGTGGCCGGCGGCTACTTCGACATCCACAACCAGCCGATCCTCGACCGCTCGGTGCCCGGCAGCGAGCGCCAGTTCTTCTCGGATTGCGTCGACGGCAGCTCGCTGCTGACGCTGCCGAACGCCAACGTGCCGGGCGTCAAGGGCAAGCCGGTGTTCGCCGTGGTGCAGTTCGAATACACCACGCGCGACCAGGCGGGCGGGTCGACCTACGGCATGCTGCCTTCGCCGATCGCGATCCTGACGCTGGACCAGGACCCGGCCACCGGCAAGCTGACGCTGGTCAAGTACCACAACGTCGACACCTCGTCGGCCCGCGGACTGTGGATTACCTGCGGCGCCAGCCTGTCGCCGTGGAACACGCACCTGTCAAGCGAGGAATACGAGCCGGACGCCTTCACCATCGCGTCGAACACGCAGTTCCAGCGCTTCAGCACCTTCACCTTCGGCGACGCGACCGCGGCCTCGCCTTACGACTACGGCCATCTGCCCGAAGTCACGGTCAACCCCGACGGCACCGGCTCGATCGTCAAGCACTACTGCCTCGGCCGCATCTCGCACGAGCTGGTCTGCGTCGCGCCCGATGAGCGCACCGTGCTGATGGGCGACGATGCCACCAACGGCGGCGCCTTCATGTTCATCGCCGACCGCGCGCGCGACCTGTCGTCGGGCACGCTGTACGTCGGCAAATGGAACCAGACGTCGAGCACGGGCCCGGGCTCGGCCACGCTGAGCTGGATTCCGCTGGGCCACGCCACCAGCGACGAAATCCGCGCGCTGGTCCGCGGCGGCATCAAGGCCACCGACATCTTCGACGTCAAGACCACCGATCCGGGCGATGCCAGCTATACCCGCATCCCGTTCAACGGCGGCTTCCAGTGGGTCAAGCTGATGCCCGGCATGGAAAAGGCCGCGGCCTTCCTCGAGACGCACCGCTACGCGGCACTCAAGGGCGGCAGCCTGGGCTTCACCAAGTGGGAAGGCACGACCATCAACGTGCGCGACAAGGTAGCCTATATCGCGATGTCGCGCATCGAATCGTCGATGCTGAACGGCTCTGGCGACGTCAAGGTCGAAGGTCCCTACTCGGGCGCGGTCTACGTGCAGAACCTGCGCGGCGGCCAAGCGGATACCACCGGTGCGCCGATCAACTCCGAATGGGTGCCGGTCGATATGGCCGCCGTGCCGGAACTGATCGCCGAGGACTTTGGCGGCGGCAAGCTCAAGCAGCAGGATGCGCTGGGGAATTTCGCCAACCCCGACAGGATCGCGACCCCGGACAACCTGAAGTACTCGGAAAAGCTGCGCACGCTGTTTATCGGCGAGGACAGCAATACGCACGTCAACAACTTCCTGTGGGCCTACAACATCGACACGAAGAAGCTGTCGCGCGTGTTGTCGACGCCCGCCGGCGCGGAATCGACCGGGCTGCATGCGGTGGACGAGATCAATGGCTGGACTTACGTCATGAGTTCGTTCCAGCATCCGGGCGATTGGGAATCGCCGCTGCATGACATCGTCAAGCCGACGCTGGATCCGCTGGTTCGGGCCAACTACAAGGACCGCTTTGGCGCTGCCGTTGGCTATATCACCGGAGACGCGACCTCGGTGAAGCTGGCGAAGGGATAAGCCGTTGAGGCAGGGAATGAAGCCCGGGCGGGGATCGCCCGGGCTTTTTTATTTCACCGGTATCCGACGGGTACGCATTCAACGGGCGCCATATGCCTATAGACTGTCGCCCTCGCCTGCCTCCCGCATCCGCCGCCCCGCGAGGGCCGGCCCCCTCCTCACCGCTTACCGATGACCGACAAGACCCGACAAATCGCCATTGCCCTGATCGTATTGGCGGTCATTGCCATGCTTTGGCTGGTTGGCAACGACCAGAACAATGCCGGCGATGCCGCCCCCTCATCCGTTGCGGACGCGTCGCCAGCCGCAGCAGCCAGCGCGGCGGCCGGCATTTACCGCGGCGGCACGCTGGAACCGTACAGCATTGACCCCGCGCGCCCCGGGGACCGCCTGCCGGTGTACCAGGCAGCCGCGATCCTGCAGGACTATCGCGACGACCGCGACAGCGCCGAACAGCGTTATCGCGGCGCCTACTTCATCGTGGAAGGCGTCGCCAGCGGGATTCGCCGAGAAGGCGGCACGCAGGTCTATCTCGAAATCCGCACCAGCGAACCCGGCCAACCGGTACGCGCGAACCTGCTGCCCCAGCAGAACTGCGGGCTGGCGCGGCCGGTCTGCGAAGTCGAAGCGCGCGCCACGATGGTCCGGCGCGGGCAGAAGGTGGCGGTCGAATGCACGGGTGCGGGCATGGTGGACGCCACGCCCATGCTGGACGGTTGCCTGCTGCGCGGCGGCGCCAATTGATCCGAGGGGCAGCAACTGCCCCGGCACCTCTTTCGGCATTCGATGGGTCCCGGCCCGGACGGATGGCAGGATGAACCACGCCCCCGTGGCCGGTTCCCGCCCGCGTGTCATCCCGCTGTCATTTCCGCCCCGCACAATCGCCGCCATTCGGCCTCCCATGCCGAATCGCATGACCGCGCCGGCTTCCTCGCGGCGCGCCGCACCACCGGTTGTCCTTGACACCGGTTTTTTTGCGGCTTGAATGAAAACGTTTTCATTTCACTCCACTTCGCCTCGCTTCCAGCCGAATGATTCGCAAAGCCGCCGCCATCGCCACCACGCCCGCGCCGCCCAACGGCGCGACGCTGATGAACGTTGCGAAGGCGGCGAGCGTGTCGCTGGCGACGGCATCGCGCGTGTTCAGCAATCCGGAGCTGGTCCGTCAGGACACCGCCGAGCGCGTGTTGCGTGCGGCGGGCGAACTGGGCTTTCGCCCGAACCTGCTGGGCGCCAAGCTGCGCGCCCAGCGCACCCGCATCGTCGGCGTGATGCTGCCGACGATGGAAAACGCGGTCTTCGCCGAATGCTGGCGCGGCATCGAAGAGGCGGCGCTGGCGCAAGGCTATTCGCTGATGCTGGTGACCAGCCGCTACGACCCGCAGCGCGAACGCGAGCGGATCGAATATCTGCTACGCCATCGGGTCGACGGCATGGTGCTGACGGTGGCCGATGCCGCCCGCAGCGCGGTGCTGGACCAGCTCGATGCCGAACGCGTGCCTTATGTCCTCGCGTATAACCAGGGCCCGCGCAGCGGCAAACGCTATTCGGTATCGGTGGACAACCGCGCCAGCGCGCGCGCCGGCGTGGAGACGCTGATCGCCGCCGGGCATCGCCGCATCTGCGTGGTATCGGGCGCCTTCGCCGCATCGGACCGCGCCAGGCAGCGCCACGCGGGATATCGGGACGCGATGCGCGCGCATGGTCTAGAACCCCTGCCGCCGCTGCCCTTGCCGGCCCATACCCCCACGCAGACGCCGGCGGAAGTCGAGCGCATCCGGCAGTTCGTCACCGCGCCGTCCGCGCCCACGGCGCTGTTCTGCACCAACGACATGCTGGCCATCGGCGTGATTTCGGTGCTGAAGCGCCTGGGACTGTCCGTACCCGGCGACATGTCCGTGCTCGGCTACGACGGCATCGAACTCGGCCAACTGCTGGAGCGGCCGCTGTCCACGGTCGTGCAGCCCAACAACGAGATCGGAGCCCGCGCGCTCGCTTGCCTGCTGGCACAGCTTGACTCCGGCAACGCCGGCGCCGGGCCGGATCAAGGCTTGACGCGCGCGACGCTGCTGCCGCACGCGTTGCGCGCCGGCGCCACCGTCGCGCCGCCGGCCTAGCGCCGCCAGCAACAGAACGAACCCCGTCTCGCATCGTCATGCGTCGTCTTCCCCCACCGTCGTCTCTAGAAAAGGAGTGCATCATGCAATCGACTTCGTCCTGGCTGCGCCGCCTGCGCTGGGTGCTGCCCACGATCGGCGCGGTCGTATTCAGCCACGCCGCGGCCGCGCAAACCGCGATCTGCTACAACTGCCCGCCGGAATGGGCGGACTGGGCCGCGCAGATCCGCGCGATCAAGGAAAAGACCGGCGTCACGGTGCCGCACGACAACAAGAACTCGGGCCAGTCGCTGGCCCAGATCGTCGCGGAAAAGGCCAATCCGGTGGCCGACGTGGTCTATTACGGCGTGACGTTCGGCATCCAGGCGCAGAAGGAAGGCGTGACCGCGCCCTACAAGCCCGCCAACTGGAATGACATCCCGGACGGCCTGAAGGACCCGCAGGGCAACTGGTTCGCGATCCATTCAGGCACGCTGGGCCTGATGGTCAATGTCGACGCGCTGCGCGGCAAGCCCGTGCCGCAATCGTGGGCCGACCTGCAGAAGCCCCAGTACAAGGGCATGGTGGGCTATCTCGATCCCGCCAGCGCCTTCGTCGGCTATGTGGGCGCGGTCGCGATCAACCAGGCCCTGGGCGGTTCGCTCGACAACTTCGGCCCGGCGCTGAAGTTCTTCAAGGACCTGCAGAAGAACCAGCCGATCGTGCCGAAGCAGACCGCATACGCGCGCGTGCTGTCCGGTGAAATTCCCATCCTGCTGGACTACGACTTCAACGCCTATCGCGCCCGCTACAAGGACCGCGCCAATGTCGCCTTCGTGATTCCCAAGGAAGGCACGCTGGTGGTGCCCTACGTCATGAGCATGGTCAACAAGGCGCCGCACCCGGTGGAAGCCCGCAAGGTGCTGGACTTCGTGTTGTCCGACGCCGGCCAGGCGCTGTGGGCGAATGCCTACCTGCGCCCGGTACGCGCCAAGGCCGTGTCCAAGGAGGTGGAAGCCCGGTTCCTGCCGGCTTCGGACTACGCCCGCGCCAAGACCATCGACTACGGCAAGATGGCTGAAGTGCAGAAGGCCTTTAGTGACCAGTACCTGAAGGAAGTGCGCTGATGCCGCGCCGGGGCGCACGTCGCCCCGGCCGCCGCCTTGCCGGCTCCTTCCAGTTGGAGACACTTGCACCATGCGCCGTCGCCCCCCTTCCCCCACCGCCCGCACGCTGATCGTCTTCGCGCTGCCGGCGCTGATCGTTTTCCTGGCGTTCTTCTGCCTGCCGATGGCCAAGCTGCTGGCGGTCAGCGTAGCGGGCGACGACGGCGCCGGCGTCTACTGGACCGTGCTGTCCAGCCCGCGCTATCTGCACAGCCTGCTGTCCACGGTGCTGCTGTCGGCGTCGGTGACGCTGGTTACGCTGGCGATTGCCGGCGTGGCAGGAACCTTCCTGCAGCGCCATCCGGTCCCCGGCAAGTCGGTACTGGTTGCCATGCTGACCTTTCCGCTGGCGTTCCCCGGCGTGGTGATTGGCTTCATGGTCATCATGCTGGGCGGCCGCAACGGCTTGCTCGCTTCGATCGGCGATCTGCTTGCCGGCGAGCGCTGGACCTTCGCCTATGGCATGGCGGGGCTGTTCGTCGGCTACCTGTATTTCTCCATTCCGCGCGTGATCCTGACCGTCATGGCCGCGGTCGAAAAACTCGACACCTCGCTCGAGGAAGCGGCCCGCTCGCTGGGCGCCGGCCGCTGGCGCGTGGTGCGCGACGTCATGCTGCCCGCGCTGATGCCGGCCTTGATCTCCAGCGGCGCGATCTGCTTCGCCACCAGCATGGGCGCGTTCGGCACGGCATTCACGCTGGCCACGCAGCTCGACGTGCTGCCGCTGACCATCTACAACGAGTTCACCAACTACGCCAACTTCGGCATGGCCGCCGCGCTATCGATCCTGCTCGGTGCCGTGACCTGGGCCCTGCTGGCGGTGGCTCGTCATCTGTCCGGCAACGCGGTTGCCGCTACCGCGTAGGAGCGCAAGCATGAAGACCAACCGTCGTGGCGCCGCGTATTGGGCCCAGCTGGCACTGACGCTCGCCGTTTGCGCGTTCATGACCGTACCCGTCGCGCTGTCCGTGCTGGCCGGCCTGACCAACAATATTTTCGTCGGGCTGGAAAGCGGCCTGACCACGCGATGGGTCCAGGAGGTATGGGGCCTGTACCGCAACACCATCTTCCTGTCGCTGTGGATTGCGCTGGCGTGCCTCGCTTGCACGCTGGTGCTCGGCGTTCCGGCCGCCTACTACATGGCGCTGCGCCGCAGCCGCGTGACGCGGCTGATCGAGGAGCTGCTGATGTTGCCGGTGGCGATCCCCGGATTGGCGACGGCACTCGGCCTGATCCTGCTGTATGGCGGCCTGCCATGGCTGCGCACCAGCTGGGTCTTCATCCTGATCGGGCATGTCCTGTTCACGCTGCCGTTCATGGTCCGCTCGGTGCTGGCCATCATGTCGGCAATCGACATCCGCACGCTGGAAGATGCCGCCGCGAGCCTGGGCGCCACGCGCATGCAGCGATTCTTCACCGTCGTGCTGCCCAATTGCCGGCAAGGGATTCTCGCCGGCGCACTGATGGTCGTCACGCTGTCGGTCGGCGAATTCAACCTGACCTGGATGCTCCATACGCCCACCACGCAAACGCTGCCGGTGGGCCTGGCCGACAGCTATGCGTCGATGCGGCTGGAGATCGGCTCCGCCTACACCATCGTGTTTTTCCTGATGATCATCCCGCTGCTGGTGGTGATGCAGATGGTGTCCGCACTCGGGGCGCGCGCGCAGCGACATCCAGTAGAGGACACCCCCACGCCGTTCGCCGGCACCGTCACCACTTCACCAAATACACCAGCCGGCCTGGACAGCGCGCCGCAGTCCCAGCCGCAGACGGAGGCTCCCCGCCATGCATGAACCCACCACCATCGCGCTGCGCCACTGCGGCAAGACGTTCCCCGACGGCACGCGCGCGCTCGAACCGCTGGATCTGGACATCGGCGCCGGCGAAACCGTCGTCCTGCTCGGGCCCTCGGGCTGCGGCAAGACCACCACGCTGCGCATGATCGCCGGCCTGGAATTTCCTGATGCGGGCGGCGAGGTGCTGTTCGGCGGCGCACCGGTCACGCACCTGCCGATCGAGCAGCGCGGCGTCGGCATGGTGTTCCAGAACTACGCCCTGTTCCCCAATATGACGGTGGCCGAGAACATCGGCTATGGCCTGCGCGTGCGCAAGGTCGACGCGCAGACCCGTCGCCGGCGCGTCGACGACATGCTGGCCATGATGCAGCTGGGCGCCTTCGCCAACCGGCGCGTCGACCAGTTGTCCGGAGGCCAACGCCAACGCGTGGCCCTGGCCCGCGCCATCGCCGTGCAGCCGCGCGTCTTGCTGCTGGACGAACCGCTGACCGCGCTCGACGCCAAGCTGCGCGACGCACTGCGCGCCGACATCAATCGCCTGCTGCGCAGCCTGCGCATTACGACGGTCTATGTCACCCACGACCAGGCGGAGGCGATGGCGCTGGGCGATCGCATTATCGTGATGGACAAGGGACGCATCGCGCAAAGCGGTACGCCCCAAGAGGTGTACCGGAATCCGGCCAACGCCTTTGTCGCCGACTTCATCGGCACCATGAATCGCTTGCCCGCGGCCGCGGACACGCACGTATGGCGCGTGCCGGGCGGCGCGTTGCCGCGTGAGGCGCAACACATCGAGGCGGCACAGGCCGAGCTGATGTTCCGGCCGGAGGACGTGTCGCTGACCGACGCGCCCGGCGCGCCCGATGTCCACGTGACCGGCAACGTCGTCACCGCACTGTTCCTCGGCCATGCGACCCGGCTGCTGGTCGACGTGGGCGCCCCCGCCCCGATCGTGCTCGATACCCCGCGACGCGACCGCTGGGCGGCCGGCGACCGCGTTGGCCTGCGCATCGATACCAGTCATCTGGTGACGGTGCCCGCTGAGGCGACACGGAACGCCGCATGATGCAGACCGCTTCCCAACCCGCTTCCCAGCCCGCCTCCCAGGCCGCGCCCTACCTCGTCGCCCACATCACGGACCTGCATATCAAGGCCGGCGGCAAGCTCTCCTACCGCCGCGTGGATACCGCGGATGCGCTGCGCCAGTGCATTGATACGCTATTGGCGCTGCCCCAGCGCCCCGACATTGCCGTGGTGACCGGAGACCTGGTCGACTTCGGCAGTGAGGACGAATATCGCTTCCTGCGGGGGATTCTGGAAACCTTGCCGATACCTGTGCGGCTGATGCCCGGCAACCACGACAGCCGGGAAGCCCTGCGCCGCGTGTTCCCCGATCACGCCTACCTGTTCGCCGCGGGCGATGGCGACGCGCCCGTGCACTACCGCATCGACGCGGGGCCGTTGACGCTGATCGCCTTCGACTGCACCGTGCCATGCCAAAGCGGCGGACGCGTGGACCCGGACGCCCTGTCATGGCTGGAAGCCGCGCTGGCTGTCGACCCCGAACGCCCTACGCTGCTGATGCTGCATCACCCGCCCTTCCACACGGGCATCGGCCATATGGACCAGCAGGGCCTGGAGAACGCCGCGCTGCTCGAGGCCGTAGTCCGGCGCCATCCGCAGGTCGAGCGCGTGCTATGCGGCCATCTGCATCGGCATATCACCCGGCGCTTTGGCGGCACCATCGCCATGACCGCGCCCGGCCCGGCCCACCAGGTGGCACTGGACCTCGACCCGCAAGCGCCTTCGCGCTTTCGCATGGAACCGCCGGGGTTTTTGCTGCACTGGTGGCATCCGGTGTATGGGCTCGTTACCCATGCGGCGCCGATTGGGGATCATGGGCCGGCTTATCCGTTTTTTGATTCGGAGGGGAGGTTGATTGATTGATGGAAGCAGGGGTGGAACGCCATGGAAGGCATGACGATCAACGTGCGCGACAACGTCCCCTACATCGCGATGTCCCGCATCGAATCGTCGATGCTCAACGGCTCCACGATCCATTCGAAATGGAGGCCGACCGTAGACCCCATACCGCGAGAGCAAAGCTGGAGTTACGCAACGTGCATGTCCGGGAGTATGCGGGCCGAGCGTTCATACACGCTTAAAGCGGTATCCGAACGGTCTGCGATATCAGCCAGCTTTCGCGCAGCACCCCCACTTCCGTTGGGTTAAGTCCATTCGTATGATGCCGACACCGAATACATAGCGCGGCGACTTTCCGCCCGTGCCCTATCAGCATCGCACCGTCCATCATGCAAAACTCGCCAACACGCGCCGAACGCATCATTCCGCTCATCAGCCATATTGCCCAGATCGGTCTTTTCATTTTTACTGGCCTTGGCTTCTATTTTACGGTAATTCCGCTATATCAAAAGGCTGCGGTTGACGAACAGCTAGCGAAGCAGCAACACGCGCTTGCAATAATCGAGGCGCAACTCAAAGAACAGTACGTAAAGCTACGCAATCGCGCTATCTCACAATACATTGCAATCGCTGGCCCAGAATGCACGGCCCTGCTTACTCCGCCAATTGAGATCGGATCAGTACCGCCAAGTAGGGACTTTTATGACATCGCTCTGGAGACCGACATGAACGCTTGTCTGCAAGAGGCGTTGCAACGAAGCGCCATCGCGAGCGAGTTGGACAAGAAGGACGTGGCAACAATTGCACAAGCCGTGGCCGGCATAGCGAGCGAATTAACAGATTCGCAACGGGCGGCGAGGCTCCGCATCCAACGAATCCACGCTCTCAAGGGACCGCTTGCGACTACACAGTCCGAAGACTTAGCAATCGCAACCATGAAGGCCCTCGGTGCATCCTCTGAGGATATCGCGCGGGCACGCTCAAATTTCGCATATCAAAGGCAGCGCGCAGAAATTGGCAACAAGTACTTGAAAACCGTGACCGATGCACTGGTGGAGTTGAGGAACCTTGAATTCGGTACTTGAAGTCAGCGCAACTCCCTGGCCTCGCACGTGGCCACGGATTTACCTTCGATCTAAGTCGTCCCTCATCAACCAATACCCGTCGTTTTTTCCGCAAATGCCAACACACTATCTAGACTTGTTTCAGTCCGACAGACCGCGCGCGCATGTCGTCGACAAACTGGAGGCTCTCTATTAGGACGTACCTGACAAAGGAGAACGCCTCGGCATGGTCACCGTGAACGGCTCGCCACGCCCTGCATTTTCTTGACGAGTATGGTGAAAAAATGCGTTCGAGAATGAGGCTGACGGATTTGCAGACCTATCGCGCTACGTTGTTAGAGTTGCATGGTGGGAGAGCAACTCAAATGCTAGTGGGGTAAATACTTTGCAGTGCATGAACGGGTCCATTTCGCATGCACGGCAGCCCGCCTCCGGCTACACTGACGCGATTGCAGTAGTCGGTCATTATGCGGCTGCACCGGACTCGCCCAAAATTCCCATGGTCAAGCTCATGCGCTTCTCGGAAGCGCTCACCCACCTTCCCAATGTCCATGCGACGAAGACCCGAAAGCTGTTCCGGGACGGATTCAATGACTGGGCGAACAGCTTGATTGGCGCCGGCTGTCAGGATCGTCCACTCGAGCTCGACATCGGCGGTGCGCTCATCGACGACGCCGCCTACAACGAGATGTATCGGAAGGATGGGGCTATTGAAACGAGCCCGCGTGGAGCGCAATTTCTGATCGAACTCTATCTCGAGGGGAGGCTGCCCACGAAGGGCGAGCCGATGCAGCCGAGCGAGGCTCTGCTGTCATACGCTCGGACCGGAGAGACGTTTGCCGAGATCTTCGAGGCTCGCCGACTGGTGCAAAATGCGTCGCGACAGGCCGACGAAGAAGCCAAGAAAGCAAGGTATGCGACGCCCGAAGAAATTTCTCCCTCGGAGTTCACGTACCGCTTGCTCAATGAGCTGTTCTTTCATCACAAGAAGAAGGGCTACGGAGTCTTTTCGATGGTGGTCGGCGGCGTTGAGGTAATCAAGACGGTCAGTCGATATTGCAGCAATTCCGGAAAGAATAGCGATGCGTCGGTGACGTTTAGCTGGATGGATCCAGACGGCACGCCGAGGAAACTCGACAAGACGAGCATGTTCGAAGGTAACCGGCGCAACGATGAGGCACGCAATTGGGGGCTACCTGAGTAGCGCGGCTCACCCACTAAAGCGCGACGGGGCATTGGCTATATAAAGCCTTAGCGCCCTTCGTGAGCGTCAAGCAACAGCGACGCAGCAAAGAACTGATCGACCGGTCGAGGTCCAGATTTCCGTAGCAGACACACGATAGCATTGCTGCGTGGAGTCGATTCCGCGGCCTGTGTCCATCAGACTATCTACACGCCGGCCGGTGGCCGGTGCGTCAGATTGTTCGAGCGGAACACCGGGCGTCCTGTTTTCAAACTACTCCTCCGCGGCTCGCTATGGTTGAACCCAATGCATAACTTTTGCACTAGTGTGTGGGACCGCGCTGGAGATCCTGAAACACGTTTAGAATGCAAATTGGCACAAATTGCGGAAGATCGTCTATAACCTTTTCCAATACCGCCATCTTCAAAGCAGAGTCTCCCCCCCTGTTAAAAGCATTTAACTTAGGAAAAGCATCCTTTAGCGCTCGCTCATAGTCATGTCCTTGCATCAGAAGCAAATGCTTTGGAACTTTTACCACCGCCCCGCCAACGTAGCTACAATCTACTCGGTCCGGGTCATTAGCAGTACAATAGCCGCACAAGCGAGAAACAACACAATCGACCGCTACCTGCAACCTTTCGTTATCCATTCGCTCAAATGCAGAAAAGTTTTCGTTATCCGAAAGACCCATATCCGCCCTATCAACAAACTTTTCGCGCACCAAGAGAATAGCGATTAAAAGGGGATCTAAAATATAATTTTCGATACTATATCGCTGCCCACATCCCAATACAAATATATTTCCTTCCGGGAAATTACTCATATCCCAATCCACCAGTCCGTACGCAGTATTGTTCCCCGCATCTGCCAGCACGCCAGCAAAATATTTCACACGGCTCGAACCGCCATCGTGCTTCCCGGTCCCAGAAGAAATAAAGCTAATAGAAATACTTGGATCCAGCTTCGATTTCAGTTTTTGAAAGAGAGCATCATAGTAATCAACGTCATAACAACTTTCCACAAACACTTGCCTACGGTTCTCTGATCTTACGCTGAGTGTCGGAACACCAGCCGTCAAAAGCCCGATCGCTGCATCGCGACTTACGCGAATCAAACGGTTACGGCCCGTCTTTTGCATAGCAAACAATGACTCGGCAGGAGCTAATGCCACCGTCGACGGTGAGTGAGTTGTCATTATTACCTTGATCCCACGCTCCTGTACCAAAACACGCTGAATGGTCTGCAGCAAGGATTGAGTCATCGATGGATGCAGCGGCGCGTCTATTTCGTCAAACAAAAGCAACGCAGGGTAGTCTACGATTTGCCGTCCGTCTTGCGCGTAGTAGAGGCATAACGCAAACGACATTAGAATTCTCTCACCGGAGGAGAGATCGTTAAATCTTACGGTCGTTCCCCTTACTGAATCGGTAAGTTCAGGTTCGTACATTGAGTCCGAAAATTTTTCCGGCGCGTTTATACGGAAATCCAAGTGTGCCGCCTCTAATACCGAGTTCACAAAGTCCCAAGGTGGCTCACCGTATGCCTCATTAAATTCAGCGTCCGTAAGGGCCAGCCTAGGTCCATCTCGCTCTTGGTCCTCCAACTTCTTTAGTTGATTCTCTCTCCAGATTCCTCGATATTGAACAAATAACCTAGCGAAGCTTTGCTGAAACATATCAACCGGATGCCAAAATCGCGGCTTATTTTCATTGAAATCATCGTCGTCAAGCTTCGACAGAAGCTTTCCAGTCGATTTCTCAACAGCATCCATAAACCTTCGCTGATTGAGATCATGAGTAGCTGAAGCCCGAATATTCGCATTAGCCGTGCGAAAATGTTGCGCAACTTGCTCTAAAATTTGCTCTTTAGCCTCCTGTTGGACGCTAGCAAAACACATATGATCTGCGCTCAGGCACGCCAAATCTCGCTTGCTCATGCCACGTAAGATGGGATGCGAGGCCGCGAACTGCAACAACGAAGTCGTTTGATTTTCAATTTGTTGCCGCAGCTGCATCCAAGCCTGATGCTGCTCCTGCAATGCTTGAAATGAAGTGAACGAACCAGTATCCGTGGTCGCGAGACTATTCCAATCGAAGCGTCTGATACTTCTTTTTTGATGGTCGACCGGAATTGAATCGATCCGAAGAAAGCCCTGCTCAATAGCCTCAAGCATTTGGCTTTTCCCCGCTCCGTTTATTCCGGTTATGATTGTGAAATCAGGCACCTCAATATCTTCGAAAGCGGTAATTGATTTATGAGGTCGAAACAATGATATTTTCATAGTAAGAATGGTTTTCACATCAGAGATCCCCATTGTAGCTTTCCCGTCACGTCTAAGCCGTCACAAACCCATGTGGCAGAAATACTCATTGACAAACAGGCATGTTTTAAGCTAAGTGAATCGCTCGACCATTACCAAATCGGGCAATTGAGCGTGGAGATCGCGATTCTCAAATGTGTCTTTACGCTCGTTAGCCGAATTCGCCGGTTCAGGATTGACACTACGCCAGTAGAGATCCACCGCCGGTGGGCTTAAATATAGAAATGGAAGCGCCTCAAAAGGATCGGAACAGCAGCTGAATTCCCCAAGCGCCACGATGCACGTCTTTTACGAATGCCGCTTACGTTCCGATCTGGTCTTTTTGCGACGCTCTCACGGCCAATGGCGCGAGTGTCTGGATTGCCTCCGGTCCTCCACCCGAGGCATCCTCAGAACTGTGTTGCGGGTCCGCTCGATGGAAACGATCGCAATTTTGCCGACGTCACGGATCGCTGCGCACTCCGAAGATGACCAAGCGCAGCGACCTTATCCCCTCACATCCTCCCTGGCACCAGTCCCACATACTTCCCCCGCGGCCGTATCACCTGCCCAACACCCAATTGCTCCAGACTGTGCGCCAGCAACCCAATACTGCGCGCCGTAGCAAACATCCCGAACGCAGCATCGTCCGGCAGCCCGCAATGAATGACCATCGCCGCGAGCGCGACGTCGATATTCGGCTGCAGCCCCGTTAGCCTCGTCGCCTTCTCGATAAACCGGCCAATGACTTCCGGCAGCTCGAACAACGCCAACAACGCCGCGGCGCGCGGATCGCCATCGGGATACAGGTGATGCCCAAACCCGGGCAGTGGCAATCCAGTGGACAGATGATGCGCAATCACCTGTTCCTCGCCCTGCCGCTCTACTTCATCGAATAGCGCCTTGACGCGGCCCGAGGCATCGCCGTGCAAGGGGCCGGAGAGCGTCGCCAGTCCGCCAAGCAGGCAGGCCGGCAGCGATGCGCCCGTGGATGCCGTGATGCGGGCGGCAAAGGCCGAGCTCGTCAATTCGTGGTCCACCAGCAGGACCATGGCCGTCCGCAGAAGCTCGGCCACGTGCGCCGGCTGTTTCCACCCCTGCGCAAAGCGAAGGTGCAACGGTTGTTGGCCCGGTTGCGCACCAAACGCATTGGCGAGTTGGCCGACCAGGCTTTGGCATTCGACATGCAGCACCCTTGTCATGCGTCCATGCGTGGAGTGGCCCGTGGCGGCGAGCGTAGCAAGGTTTTTGAATGCCGCGACACGTCCGGGCTTGGCGACGCGGGTAGAGCATGAAAAGTCCACCGGTTGTTGCGCGTCCCACAGCAATTGCGCCACGTCCTCGAGGGTGGCCGAGCCAGCCAGGGACACAGCGTCCTGCCCTCGGTAGTACAGCCGCTCGCGCACGAAGGTGGAAAGCGCGGTCGGGATGCTCGGTTCCGCGCCGAACAGCGTATTGGTCGCGAGGGTTTCGTGCTTTCGGCCGGCCTGTTTGCGTTTGGCAAGGCCCGCGACGTCCTCTGCGCGGTACAGGCTGCGGCGCGTGTCGGCCGGGTCGGTCATGACTTCGAGCTTGCCGCGGCTGACGTAGGCGTAGATCGTTTGCGGCCGCACGCCGAGCTGTCGGCACGCCTCGTCCATCGATATCCAGGAGCTCATGGGGGTGTCGTCAATGTTTATATGTTGATTTTATAGATCAATATTGCCATGCCGATCAAGTATTACCTACTATGCCGTCAACGTTCAACGCCTCGCTCAAACACCAAACGCTGACGCACATGAAGCCGCAAATCCTGCAACTGAATCCGATCCTGATTCCCGCGATCAATGACGAGCTCGCCTCGCTGTACCACGTTCACAAGTACTTCGAGATCGCCGATCAGGCGGCGTGGTTGCGGGAACACGGGCCTTCTATCCAGGCTGTCATTACCGGAGGACATACGGGGATTCCGCGGGCGATGCTGGAACAGTTGCCTGCGCTGAAGGTAGTGGCCATCAATGGCGTGGGCACCGATGCGGTGGATCTTGAATATTGTCGTGGCCGCAATCTGCCGGTCACCGCCACCCTCGGAGCGCTGACCGAAGATGTGGCCGACCTCGCGATCGGTTTGCTGATCGCGGCCTGCCGCAACATCTGCGCGGGGGATCGTTTCGTGCGCGATGGCCAGTGGGAGCTATATCCGCAGCCGAGCGCGATTCCGCTTGCCCGACGCTTCAGCGGCATGAATGTCGGCATCGTCGGCATGGGGCGTGTCGGCCGGGCGGCGGCGACGCGGGCGGCGGCCTTTGGCTGCCCGATCCGCTACACCGACCTGCGCCGCATGGATGACGTGCCCCACGAATTCGTGGCCGATCTTCGCGAGCTGGCGCGCCGCAGCGATGCGCTGGTCCTTTGCGCAGCGGCGGACAAGGCGGAGGGCATTGTGGACGCCGCGGTGCTGGACGCGCTAGGCCCGCGCGGGTATCTCGTCAATGTGGCGCGTGGCCGGTTGGTCAATGAGGCCGACCTGGCCGAAGCCGTGGCGGCCGGCCGCATCGCGGGCGCGGGCCTGGATGTGTTCGTCGACGAGCCGCGCGTGCCGCTGGCCTTGCGCGAGTCTGATCGCACTACGCTGCAGGCCCATCGTGCCAGCGCGACCTGGGAAACCCGTACCGCGATGGCGCAGATGGTGCTCGAAAGCGTGGCGCAGGCGCTGGCCGGTGGCCGTCCGACGATGAGCCTGACCACCTGAGCGCAGGGCTATCCGTTTCACGCCCCACCGCACGAGCGCACGAGCGCACGAGCACGCGAGCGCACGAGCACGCGAGCACGCGAGCACGCGAATGCACGAACGCCCGGGCGCCTCTGCGCGCAGAAGCCTTCCAGCCTAACGCCCCATTAAGGAGACTCGCCCTTGAACGCTTCCCGAAAAATCGCCCTCGTCACCGGCGCCGGCAGCGGTGTTGGCCGCCTCAGCGCGATTGCGTTGCTGGAGGACGGCTGGACCGTCGTGCTGGCCGGCCGCCGCGCCGAACCGCTGCAAGCGCTGGCCGTCGAGGCTTCGGCGCGCGGACAGCATGCAGTGCCCCGTGCCCACCGATGTCACCGATCCCGCCAGCGTGCAAGCCTTGTTCGACACCATCGAACAAGAGTTCGGTCGGCTGGACCTGCTGTTCAACAACGCCGGCGTCAATGCCCCGGCCGTGCCGATGGACGAGCTGCCGCTGGACGCATGGTTCAACGTGATCAACACCAACGTCACCGGCGTCTACCTTTGCGCGCGGGCGGCGTTCGGCTTGATGCGCCGGCAGTCGCCGCAGGGCGGACGCATCATCAATAACGGCTCCATCTCGGCGCACACGCCGCGCCCCTACACGGCGCCCTACACCGCCAGCAAGCACGCCGTCAGCGGCCTGACCAAAGCCCTCGCGTTGGACGGCCGCCCGTTCAACATCGTGGCCGGCCAGATCGACATCGGTAACGCGCTGACGGAATTGTCGGAGCGGATGACGCGCGGCGTGCTGCAGGCCAATGGCACGACAGCGCCGGAACCGATGATGCACGCCACGCACGTCGCCAATGCCGTGCGTCATATGGCATCGCTGCCGCTCGAGGCGAACGTCCTGACCATGACGGTCATGGCCAGTGCCATGCCCTTCGTCGGGCGCGGCTGATATCGCTTGGCATCTCACATCGTCCTCGCGCCGCCGGCTCGCTGGCGCCGCGAGGACGCGCAGCATCAGAGTTGACACAACAGTTGACCAAAACAGAGGAGACAACCATGCCATTCACCAAGCTGATTACGTCCCTGGCCGTCCCGGCCGCCCTGATCATGGCCTCCGGCCTGTCATGGGCACAGGCACAGAACTACCCCACCCGCCCCGTCACCATCATCGTGCCCGCACCGGCCGGCGGCGGCATCGATCTGATCGCCCGCGTGGTCGGAGAAAAGCTGGCGGTCAAGCTTGGGCAGCCCTTTATCGTCGAGAATCGTCCGGGCGCGTCGAACAACCTGGGCACCGCCGTGCTGGCCAATGCCAAGCCGGACGGCTATACGATCGGCATCGTGGGCGGCAGCCACAACATCAATAAATACCTCTTCAAGAATCTGGGCTGGGATCCGGAGAAGAGCTTTGAGCCGATCGTCTATACCCACGTGATTCCGCTGGTGTTCGCGGTCAATCCGAAAACTCCCGCCAAATCGGTGCCCGAACTGGTCAATTGGATGAAAGCCAATCCGGGCGAGGCCAAGGTGGCGACTTCCGGTCGTGGCAGCGCGCAGGAGATGGCCGCGGAAATGTTCCGCATGGTCAGCGGTGCGAACATGCTGCTGATTCCGTACAAGGGCTCGTCCGCCGCCCATCCGGACCTGGTGGCCGGCCGCACGGTGCTGTTCATCGACACCATCAGCGCGATCCAGGAACAGGTGAAAGCCGGCAATGTCCGCGCGCTGGCCGTTTCGACCCGGAGCCGCTCCAAGGCGCTGCCCAATGTCCCGACCGCGGAAGAGCAAGGACTGAAAGGCTATGACGCCAATACCAATGGCGGCTTCCTGGCGCCCGCGGGTACGCCCAAGGACATCGTCGCCAAGCTCAATACCGAGATCAATGCGGCCTTGAAGCTGCCCGAGGTGCGCGCCAAGCTCGAAGCGGCGGGCATCGAGATCCAGGGCGGCACGCCGCAGGAATACGCGGCGCTGATCCATTCCGATCTGGCCAAATGGGGGAAGGTGGTCAAGCAGGCCGGCATTCAGCAGGAATAGCGCTCGTCAAGCAAATCAATCGATCAATCGAGGCTTTCCCGCAGCCCACGTTTGGTCATCGACCAATGCCTTTCCCACGTAGAATTGGCGGCCGCCGCCATGTATCGGCGCAATGTCTTTACATTTGGCATGCACGTCGATCTCCTTACCCTTTACCACCTTGCCATCGGAACGCTCCTTGTCAGTGCGGGCATGATCTTCTGGGAGCGTCGGGCCAACCCCGAGCGCAGCAGGGAATTGCGAATGCTGGCGGCGGGGTTCGCGACGCTGGCAATCGGCTGCGCGGCGGTGTTGTTCCGCCGCGATCTGCCCGGGGCCATCGGTTCGGCAGTCAGCAACCTGCTTGTGCTGACCGGCTATCTTTTGGTGCTGCGCGGCGTCGCATCGTTGAACAGCCGGGAATACCGGGCCGGCTCGATCGGGCTGTTGACCGTGATGGCGCTGGTGTGGGTCGGATGGGGCCCGCAATATCGCGAGTTCGTATGGAGCCACGTCAGTTCTGTGCCGATCGCGATCATCAGCGCCTTGACGGCTTGGGAGATGTGGCGATGCGAGGCGATGAAGGCATTGCACTCGCGGCGCATCGTCGTGATCGTGGCCGGCATCCATGCCGCGGTTTACGCGGCCAGGAGTTCCTTGCTGCCCTGGTTGGTGGCTGCGCACGGCCCATCGGTGCAGTCGATTGCCAGCAAGATCACGATCTACGAGGGCGTGCTGTATTCAGTCATCTTGCCGATGGCGCTGCTGAAATTGATCCGCGACGAATCGCACGGGCAGCTGTTGCGGCAATCGCAGACCGACTATTTGACCGGGCTTGGCAATCGTCGATGGTTCTTTGAACACGGTGCGCGGATCGTCGATCGCTGCAAGGAGGGGCCGGTGTCCGTCCTCGCTTTCGACCTCGATCATTTCAAGGCCATCAACGACCGGCACGGGCACGAGATGGGCGACCAGGTGCTGAAGTCCTTCGCCGAGATCGCGCACAGCGTGCTCGGGCCGCATGCGGTTCTGGCGCGCATCGGTGGAGAGGAATTCGCGGCGCTGCTGTATGGCGCCGATGCGGGGCGCGCCAGGACGTTGGCAGAGACCGTCGTCAAGCGTTTTGCCGAGGCGAGCCCGAGCCGCAACGACGGCGCCGCGATACGCACCACGGTCAGCGTCGGGCTGGCCCAATTCCACGAGCAGGGGCCGGTGCTGGTCGATCGCCTTGCGGCCGCGGACCGCGCCTTGTATCGGGCCAAGTCCCTGGGCGGCAACCGCGTCGAGCAGGCGGAAGCCGAAGCGATCGAGGCCTGAAGCGCCCTATCTTTTTTGCTGAAGTTCTCCCTAAAGTTTTTCCCTCCCCTGCCGTCAATCCGCGTTGGGGGCTAAAAAACGGACCGTTGCAGTCCGGCCGCCAACTCGCCCTGACGCGGGGCGCCAATCCACAACAACAGGGGAGCGGAGGGAGAAATGCATATCGGAAACTGGTCCATCCGGACAAGGCTGACGGCGTGCTTCTGCGCGGTGCTGCTGGTACTGGCAATCGCGCTGGCCATCGGCGTGACGCAGCTACGAGCCATCGGCGAGGCGGCTCATTCCGTCGATGCCGCCGCAAGGAACGCACCCGCGCTGACCCAGCTCGATCGACAGATCACCACCACCACCGAGTGGATGGCCGGCCTGGGCATCGCCGCCCTGCTGCTGGCCGTAGCAAGCATCCATACGCTGTCCAAGGGCATCCAGCAGCCGCTGGCCGAGGCCGAGCTGATCGCCGAGACGGTAGCCGCCGGCGACCTCAGCCAGGAATTCGAGACCGAACGCACCGGTCCCTTCGGTCCCCTGCTCGGCGGGCTCGGCCGGATGGAGGACATGCTGACCGACCTGATTACGCGGATCAAGACGTCCACCGACTCGATTACCGAGGCCTCGCACCGGATCGCGGCCGGCAATACCGATCTGTCGCAGCGCACGGAGCAGCAGGCCGCGACGCTGGAGGAAACGGCGTCCAGCATGAGCGAGTTGACTGCGATGGTGCAGCAGAACACCGAGCGCGCCCGCGAAGCCAACCGCTTCGCGCAGTCGGCATCGGGCATCGCCGAGCGCGGCGGTGAGGTGATGACCGCGGTGGTCGACACGATGCAGGCGATCGATACCAGTTCCAAGAAGGTGGCCGATATCGTCGACGTGATCCAGGGCATCGCCTTCCAGACCAATATCCTGGCGCTGAACGCGGCCGTGGAAGCGGCGCGCGCCGGCGAACAAGGCCGCGGCTTCGCGGTGGTCGCCGGTGAAGTCCGCACGCTGGCCCAGCGCAGCGCGGCCGCGGCGCGCGAGATCAAGGACCTGATCGACGATTCGGTGCAGCAAGTGGGCAGCGGCTCGACGCTGGTCGGCAAGGCCGGCCAGACGATGCAGGAAATCGTCGGCGCCGTTCGGCACGTGACGACATTGCTTGGCGAAATCGGTACCGCGTCCGAGCATCAAAGCAGCGGCATTGCCCAGGTGGCCGAGGCGGTCACGCAGATGGATACCGTGACGCAGCAGAACGCCGCGCTGGTCGAACAGGCCGCCGCGGCGTCGAATGCGCTGGCCGACGAAGCCCGCGAGCTGCAAAGCGTGGTGGCGCGATTCCGGCTGGAGGCCGGCCCTGCCCCGATGTCGGCGTCGCGGGAGCCGTCGCTTCAATTGGCGGCGGCGCGATAACCGACGACATCGTCCTATAGGCCCAGCCCGAGTCGGATCGCCGCCTCGACGGGCGAATAGGCGCCATCTTCCCGCTCGAGCTGTAGCGGCTCCCGCGGCAGCAACGGCGGCTGCGCCATGAAGCGCGGCGTCGTGCCGCGATGGGGCTGGGCGGAATGCACCAGGAACGGGTGGCACAGGTACACCGTTCCGGCTTCGCCGGTGGCCAGGACCTCTGGACGCCCTTCCGTCTCAGGCAACCGGCCGACGATTTCGCGCAATGTCAGTCCGGCGTCTCCGGCAGGCGCGAGCATCCTCGCGACATCCAGATGCGAGCCGATCCGAAGGCGCGTTGGCGCGTCGTGCTCGCTGACGTCCGAGAACAGGAACAGCATCAGCAGCGCCCTCCCCTTAGAGTTGACGTTGGCGCGCCACTCCATGAAGTCGGGATTGTCCCAGCCGAAGCTCACGTCGACATGCCAGCCGGCATCGCCGGGATCCTCTGGCGAGGGAAAGCGAACGGGGAAGGTCCCCATCGCCTTGCAAAGCAGCCAGCGCCCGGCGCCGACCAGCTGATCGAACGCCTGGCGCAACACGGGCGTGTTTGCGGCCTCGATAAACGGCGGCTGGGAATACATGCCGAGGCGGATCACGGGCTTGGTCCAGCTGGAGGGATCGGCTGAATCGCAGCCCGTGTCTCGCCACAGGATTGCCCTTGCCTTCTCCGCCACCGCACGGGGAAAGGCACCGTCGATCCGGATGAAGCCCTGATCGACAAAATTGCGGATCTGCACCTGGCTCAGTGCTGCGCCTCGTCGGCCGTCGCCCTGCATCGCCTTCCCTTTACCGTAGTTCGAGAAGCAGATTGTAAGACCCGGCATGGCCGGGTCCTACGAGAAGCGCCCTACTTCACCGGCGTCAGAATCGGCGCACCCTGCTTCTTGATCAGGAACACAACGAACTTCGCCGGTTGCGTCTTGCTGGCGTTGCGCCCGACCGTGTGGATATCGTTCGGGCCTTCGTGGAAGGTCTCGCCGGCCTTCAGCGTGACCTCCTTGCCGCCCTTGACGCCCATCACGATGCTGCCCTCGAGCACATAGACGAAGCCGTGGGCGTCGTGGCGATGCACCGGGTCGGCGCCGCCGGGCGCGTAATCGACGACGATCATCTCGACTTCCTTGCCGGGGTATTCGGGCAACGGCTGCGTCAGCAGCGGCTTGACCGAGACGCCTTCTCCGGCCGCGGCGGCGGGCTGTCCCACCATCAGCGACGAGAGCAGCAGCGTTGCCGCAAAGGCAGTGACTGGTTTCATGGTTTCACTCCAGATTCTTCGACAGTTCCTCAAACCGACACGGTGATGACGGTATGCATACCCTCGCGGGCGATCTTTGCGTAGGGACAAAGCCGTTCGGTATGGCGGACCAGCTCTTCGGCGACCGGCTTGTCGACACCGGGAATCCGGATGTGGATGTCGGCAATCAAGGCATAGCCGCCGTCGGCGGGATCGCGGCCAAACGACACCTTGACGGCGACCGTCGCCGCGGCAATGTCGATCTGCTCGCGTTGGGCCAGCAGGCTCAAGGCGCCGTGGAAGCACGCCGCGAAGCCTGCCGCGAAAAGTTGTTCGGGATTGGTGCCTCCGCCCGGGCCGCCGAGTGCCGCCGGCAAGCGCAGGTCGAGATGCAGGTTGCCATCGTCCGATCGCGCGACGCCCGATGCGCGGCCATGCCCTGCCTCGCCTCCCGACACCGTCACGGTGGTCGTGTACAGCGCGGCAAAGTCGCTGCCGCGATATCGGTCGAGCAGCGTCAGCGGCGGCGGCTTCAGCCCCTTGGTTGTCATAGGGCCTCCGCGCCTACTTGACCTGCGATTGGCGCATCCAGTCCTCGAAGCTGATGCGCCCCAGATGGGCCTGTCCCTCGGGCACGAGCGAGCCTGTCTGCAGCTCGGCGCCGAAATAGCGGGCGGCGGGATCGACCTTGACCGTGCGCGAATCTCCGATCGCCTGCAGATAGCGCTGCACGATATCGCTCATCTTGAACGGTTCCGGGCCGGCGATCTCGACGATGCCGTTGGCCGGGGCGGCCAGCGCGCAATCGGCCACGGCCTGCGCGACGTCCTCCGACGAAATCGGCTGGATCAGCGCGGGCGACAACCGGATCGTGTCGCCCTGCGCCGCCGCTTGCGCGATGCCGCCGAGAAACTCCAGGAACTGCGTCGAGCGGACGATCGTATAGGGCACGCCGGACTCGCGGATCAGGGTCTCCTGCGCGAGCTTGGCGCGGAAGTAACCGTTCTGCGGAAGCCTGTCGGTGCCGACCACCGACAACGCAACGTGGTGTGCGACGCCCGCTTCCTTCTCGGCGGCAGCCAGGTTGCGCCCGGATGTCTCGAAGAAATGCAGTACCGCGGCGTCCTCGAACGACGGCGAATTGGCGACGTCCACCACCACCTGCGCGCCGGCCAGCGCCTGCGCGAGCCCTTCGCCGGTCAAGGCGTTGACGCCGGTTTGCGGCGCCGCGGCGACCGCCTGGTGCCCCTGGGCCGACAGCCTCGCCACGACTTTCTTGCCGATCAGGCCCGTGCCGCCAATGACAACGATCTTCATGATGCTTCTCCCTGCTGTGAGTGGAAGTGGAACAACTTCACGCTCATGCTAGGGGTCGCGCATCGCGCGCACCAGACCGATGCCGAAACCACGGTGTTTCCCGATCGGCACCAATCGAAGCGGGCAGACCGGAGCAGGCAGACCGCTCGAAAGAAATGCGCGGATCAGCGATTGACCTTCAACCGGTATTCGCTGGGCGAGAGCCCGAAGTGCCGGTGGAAAGCGACACGCATGCGTTCCTCGCTGCCAAAGCCGCATTCGCGCGCAATCTGGTCGACCGGCTTGTCGATGTCCTGCAGCATGCCGCGCGCCGCTTCCATGCGGAAGTGCTCGACGCCCTTGGCCGGCGTGCGCCCGGTCTTTTCCTTGTAGACCCGCGCGAAGTTGCGCGGGCTCATGCCGACGCGATCGGCCAGTTGTTCGACCGACAGGTCTTCTCGCGACAGATTCTGGGCGATCCACAAATGCAGCGTCTCGAACACCGGCACCTGCCGGCTCTGCGCGATCAGCATTTCGCTGAGCTGCGGCTGCGCGCCGGGCCGCTTCATGTAGACCGCGAGCTCCTTGGCGACACTGAGCGCGACCTCGTGGCCGCAATCGGCCTCGACCATGGCCAGCGCCAGATCGATGCCGGTGGTGACGCCCGCGGACGTCCACAGGTTCTGCTGCTGGACGAAGATCGCATCGGCATCCAGATCGACCATGGGGAACATCTCGTGGAACCGGGCCAGCATCGCCCAATGCGTGGTGGCGCGCTTGCCATCGAGCAGGCCGGCGTGTGCCAGCAGGAATGCCCCGCTGCAGACCGAGGCCGTCCGCCGGACCTTGCCGGACACCGTGCGCAGCCATGCGATCAGCGAGCCGGATTCTTTCGCCACCTGCAGGATCTTCGGCGAGCCCGGCACGATCACCGTATCGACGGTGCGCGGGTCCAGGCTGTCGAGCGCCACCGTTTGCATCGCCGTGCCCTCGACCGCCGGCACGGCACCGCCGAACTCGCTGGCGACATGGCAGCGATATTCCGTCATGCCGCGCTCGCGCGCGTACTGCGATGCGGCCCAGAACACGGTCTGCGGGCCGGCGAAATCGAGCAGGCTGACATCGGGATACAGCACGAACACGACGTTGCGCGGCGTTGGTTCGATGGTCGCGGAGACGGGGAGAGAAGAATTCAATTCCATGGCAACCGGGAAGGAGACACCGGATGTTATGTCCCGCCGACGATCGCGTGCAAGATCGCATCAATGTGGCAATGCGGCAAAGCGACGCCGTTTCCATTCCTGCACCAATCGCGAGCGCGCATCGCAAATCGCCTGGAAACGAGATGGCAGCCTGGCAGAAATTCAGGGAACGCTGTCATTTACGGTACAGCGACGCCTGATTAGCATCCAGGCACGCCATATCTCTGCGCGGCCATGCATTGAGGGAGTGCTGAAATGAACCAACCGGAAACAGCGGAACGCGCCTTTCGCCTCAGCCTGCCGAATCGCGCGGACGCGCTCTCCACCAGCTTCGCGGCCAGCTATGCCGGCATCATGGCATTCATGGCGGTGGCCAGCGAGGGCAGCTTTGCCAAGGCCGGCGAGCGCCTGGGCATCGGCCGCTCGGCCGTCAGCCGCAACGTGCAGAAGCTGGAGACCCAGCTCAGCACGCGGCTGTTTCTTCGTACCACGCGCACCACGCAGCTGACCCGCGAAGGTCAGCGATTCTTCGAAAACTGCCATCAGGGCGTCACGCATATCGTCGAAGCGATGAACGACATGCTGGAGCTACGGGAGGGCCCGCCGCGCGGGCTGATCCGCATCAGTTCGACGGTGGGCTTCGGCCGCAAGATCGTCGCCCCGCTGCTGGAGCGCTTCATGAAGGCCTATCCGGATATCGCGATCGACCTGCTGCTCGACGACAAACCCACGGATTTCGCCTCCGAGCAGATCGATGTCGCGTTCCGCAATGGCCGCATCGAGGACTCCAGCATCATCGCCAGGCGGCTGATTCCGATGCAGATGGCCTTGTGCGCGTCGCCCGCTTATGCGGCCGCGCGCGGATTGCCGCGGACGCTCGAACAATTGTCGGAGCACGACTGCATCAATTTCCGCTTTGCCAGCGGGCGGATATTCGAATGGGAATTCAAGGTCGAAGGCAATGTGCGCAAGGTCTTGCCGACGGCCCGGCTCACCTTCAACGACGCCGATCTGGTGCTCGATGCGGTGCTGCAGGGCTGGGGCATCGCGCAGATGGCCGGATACCAGATCTGCGGCCACCTCGCGAACAAGGAACTGGTCGTCGCGCTGGACCGCCATTCGCCCGACGATCGCGGCCACTACATCTGCTACCTCAGCCGCCAGCACCTGCCGACCCGCATCCGGGTCTTTATCGACTTCATGACCGAGCAGATCCGCGCGCTGGATCTCGATTGCCTGACCCAATTCAACGACCACACGTTGGGACAGGAATTGGCGGCTTGAAACCCGGTGCTTCGGCCCGGCGCGCTTCACTGCTCCCTATCGCCCGACAAAGCGCGGCACGCGTTTCTCCTTCCACGCCAGCGCCCCCTCCTTGATGTCCTCCGATTGCACCGAGCGCTGCATGTCGGCGGTCAACGCCTCGACGTCGAGCACGCCGCGCGCGATCGCGTTCAGATGCTTTTTCATGCCGAACACCGAGATCGGCGCCAGCGAAGCGATGGTGGAAGACAGCTGCTCGACGCGCTCGCGCAGCGCACCGGCCGGCACCAGCTCGGTCAGGAAGCCGCAACGGAACATCGCCTCGACATCGATCTTTTCGGCGGTCAGGAACAGATGCTTGGCGGCATTCAGCCCCAGCCGGGAGACATAACGCTCCATGCCGCGCTGGTAGAAATGCAGGCCCAGGCGGGCGGCCGGCATGAACATCTCGGTGGCCAGTGTGCCGATACGGAAGTCGCAGGCAAGCGCGAGATCGGTGCCGCCGCCATAGACGCCGCCGTGAATCTCGGCAATGGTCACCGGGCGGCAATCCTCGAGCGCATTGACCAGCGGCTCGAACCCGGCGCCGCGCTGCCCCGCGGCCAGCTTGCCGATATCGAAGCCGCTGCAGAAGTACTTGCCGCTGCCGCGAATCCGCAGCACCAGCACATCGGCCTCATTGACCGTGTCGACATGCTGGCGCAGCGCGGCCAGGTCGTCCGGCCCCAGCCGGTTGGCGACGTCAGGCCGGCTCAGCGTGATGGTGGCGATGCGGTCTTCGATCTGGAGGATGGGGAGCGATCCGGTGTCTGACATGGCTGACCTTGTAATGAGAGGGAGTAATCGAATCAAGGGGAAAGAAATGCCGCCTATGCGCTTGCCAGGGCATCGTCGAAACGGTCGATCCGCGCTTGCGCAAAGGCGGGACGGGCCTGCACCCGCTGCCACCAGTCGGCCACGGCGGGAGCGGAATCCGCTGACAGCGCATTGACATCGAGTTCGGCGAGCCGCGCGACGAACGGCACGGCGGCGATATCGGCCAGCGTGTAGCGATCGCCAAGCAACCAAGGACCGCCATCCGCCAGCATCGCCTCCATCTTCGGCACGATGGCCTTCAGCTGGTCCAGCGCGGCGCGCTTCTCGTCCTCGGTATAGGGCTGCCGCGCGACGCGCAGCCACGCCTCGCGCCGTTGCGCGGTCGGCACGCGAGCCAGCCGTTCGGCCAGCTCGGCGTCCGTCCATTGCGACGCCTGAGCCTGGAACACCAGGCTCCAGTTCAGGATCAGCAGGTTCGGCAGCGCGCGCTCGTCGGTCCAGCGAATGAAATTGCGCATCACGGCGCGCCGATAGGGATCGGCCGGCCGCAGCGGCGGCTGCGGATGCGTGTCGTCGAGGTATTCGCAAATGGTGCTGCTTTCGTGCAGCGCCCGGCCGTCGTCCAGCACCAGCCCCGGCACCACGCCGTTGGGGTTCACGGCCAGATAGGCCGCGGAGTGATGCTCCTGCCGGCGCATGTCGACCGGCACGCTGTCGTAGCGGATGCCCTTCTCCGCCAGGCACAGGCGCACCCGCCGCGACGCGCTGGACAGCCAGCTGTGATAGAGCTTCATGCCGGTTCTCCTCGCTACACCGGCGATGCCGGTTCCATTGATCGTTGGGCCTAAGGAATCAGCACCACGGCGCCGCTGGTCTGCCTGGCTTCGAGCTGCCGATGGGCCTCGCGCGCATCGGCAAAGGCAAAGCGCTGCCCCACTTCGAGCCGGACATGGCCAGCGGCAACCGCTTCGGTCAGCGCCGCCATGCCCTTGCGTAACGAGGCGGCATCGGCAATGAAGGTGCGCAACGTGGGACGACAGACCATCAGCGATTTGGCATGCAGCAACTGCAGGTCGAACGCCTCGACGTCGCCGGACGCGGTGCCGTAGTTGATCGCCATGCCGAGCGGCCGCAGGCACGACAGCGACGGCACGAACACGTCCTTGCCGACCGCGTCATAGACCACCGCGACGCCGCGGCCATCGGTCAGTTCGAGCGTGCGCGCGACGAAATCCTCGCGGCGATAGTCGATCGCGTGATGGCAGCCATGGGCCAGCGCGATCTCGCGCTTGGCCTCCGAGCCCACGGTGCCGATCACTGTCGCGCCCAGCGCCCGTGCCCATTGGCACAGGATCACGCCCATGCCGCCGGCCGCCGCATGCACCAGCACCGCATCGCCGGCTTGAACCGGCGAAATCCGGCGCAGCAGATATTCCGCGGTCAGGCCACGCAGCAGCGTGGCACCCGCCACGTCCTCCGGGATCTGCGGGGGTAATGGCACCACGCGTGCCGCGGGAACATTGCGCACCACCTGGTAGGCTCCCGGCTGGAAACACGCCACCGATTGCCCGACCTGCAGTCCGCTGACGCCCGGCCCCACCGCTTCGATACGCCCTGCCCCCTGCGAGCCGAGAACGACCGGGAACGACGTCGGCTGATGCGGGCCGTGGCTGCCGCGCCGTTGATAGATGTCGGCGAAATTGACCCCGATCGCGCGCTGCCGGATCCGGACCTCGCCCTCGCCGGGCGGCGGCACGGCGACCTCGATGAACTCCAGTTCGTCCGGGCCGCCGTTTCTCTGTATTTGTATTGCCGCCGAATGCATACGGTTCCTTGAAGGGAAAAACGCACCCGCGTACTCAACGTCACTTGCTGGCGCGGGGCCATGACCGACTCGCAAAGTGTGAACGGGCTACCGCCAGCCGCACAGCGCAAAGTCTAGGACACGATGTGGCCGTCCGCATCCATATAACCCCCTATTCGTATACACACGATTGTTGTGCGTATACTCGCCGCACCCTCTCATTCCTTCCGCGCCATGGCCCAATCCGACTCCCGACTCCCCCTGCACGGCATCAACGTCCTGGACCTCACTGTCGCCCGCGCCGGCCCTGCCGCGGTCCGGCTGCTTTCGGACTGGGGCGCCAATGTGATCCGGCTCGAGCCTCCGCCGCCGAAGGACCACGGCTCGGTGACGGGCCAGCGCCGCGGCTCGGACGAGCAGAACCTTCACCGCAACAAGCGCAGCATGTGCGTGGACCTGAAGACGCCGGAAGGCGCGCAGATCCTGGCGCGGCTGCTCGAGAACACCGACGTGGTGGTGGAGAACTTCCGTTCGGTGGTCAAGGCGAGGCTCGGGTTGACGTACGAGGCGCTGAGCGCGCGCAATCCGCGCGTGATCCTGGCCAGCATCTCGGGCTTCGGCCAGGACGGCCCGTACAGCGAACGGCCCGGGGTCGACCAGATCGTCCAGGGCATGTGCGGCCTGAGCTCGGTGACCGGCGAGCCCGGGCGCGGGCCGGTCCGTGTCGGCATCGCGATCTCCGATACGACGGCAGGCATGTTCCTGGGCCAGGGGATCTTGCTGGCGCTGTTCCATCGCGAACGGACCGGGCGTGGCCAATGGGTCCATACCTCGCTGATCGAGTCGATGCTGAACAAGCTCGATTTCCAGGCGGCGCGCTACACGGTCGACGGCGAAGTGCCGACGCAGCAGGGCAACGCGCATCCGACCCTGGTGCCGATGGGGACCTATCGCGCCAGCGACGGGCTGGTCAATATCGCGGCCAGCACGCAGCGGATGTGGGCCAACTTCTGCCAGGCGCTGGAGGCGCACGATCTGCTCGACCACGCCGACTATCGCGACGCGCGATCGCGTGCCCGCAACCGGACGCGGCTCGACGAAGCGATCGAGGCCTACACCTCGCGCTTCACCTGCGCGGAACTGATGGCGCGGCTCAATCCGGCCGGCGTGCCTTGCGGCCCCGTCCTCGATATCGGCCAGGCGTTCGAGGACCCGCAGGTACGCCATCTCGGCATGACGCGGTCCGTGCGCCACCCCGTGCTCGGCGAACTGGACCTGCTGCGCTCGCCGATCAACCTGTCCGCCGCGCCCCACCCCGAGCGCTTTGCGCGCGCCGCACCCGACCCCGGCGAGCAGACCGACGAGCTGCTGGCCGAACTGGGCTATGCGCCGGAGCTGATCGCGCAGTGGCGCGACAAGGGCGCGATCGCCTGACGAACGGCCCAAGGATCGGACTGAGGACCGGACTGAGGATCGGCCTGACGATGGATGCGGGGCCGCAGAGCCCCATCGACCCATACAACACGACAAGGAGACACCGATGCACAGCCATTCCACAGCGACCTCTGCGGCCTCTGCCACTGTCGCGGCCCTGGCGGCCGTGGGTCTGATCGCCGTCGCCGCGCCCGGCGCCGCCAGGGCGGAGGGCTATCCGAACAAGCCGATCCGGCTGGTGATCGGCTACACGCCGGCAGGCGCGGCCGACTTCGTTGCGCGCGTGGTCGGCGAGGCGATGTCCAAGGAGCTGGGGCAACCGGTCGTCGTCGAGAACAAGCCCGGGGCGGGCAGCACGCTGGCATCGGCATGGCTGGCGCAGGCCCCGGCGGACGGCTATACGCTGGGACTCGCCACCGCGACGATCTACGGCATGGACCAGCACCTGTACAAGGTCAAGTACAAGGCCGACAGCTTCACGCCCATTACCCGCCTGACCATCTCGCCGCTGATCCTGGCCGTCAACAAGGACCTTGGCATCACCGATGTCAAGACGCTGGCCGCCAAGGCCAAGGCGAATCCGGGCAAGTTCAACTATGCGTCGTCAGGCATCGGCGGCTCGCCGCATGTCGCGGGGCTGTCGTTCGCGAATGCGATCGGCGTCGACATGACGCACGTGCCGTACAAGGGCGGCGCGCCGGCCTTGCAGGCGGTGGCGGCCGGCGAAGTGGAATTTTCCTTCGGCACGGCATCGTCGGTGCTGCCGCTGGGCACGCAGGGCGTGGTCAAGATGATCGGCGTCACGACACCGCAGCGCTCGGCCGTGGCGCCGGGCCTGCCGACCATTGCCGAGCTGGGACTGCCGGGCTTCGACTACACCTTCTGGTTCGGACTGTTCGGACCGGCGGGACTGCCGAAGGACGTGACAGACAAGCTCTATGCGGCTGCCACCAAGGTGCTGGCCGATCCGGCGATCCGCACGCGCCTTGTCGACAACGGCAGCGAGCCGGCGCCGTCGCGCTCGCCGGCGGAGTTCAAGCAGTGGGCGCAGCAGGATGGCAAGGTCGCGCTGCAACGCACGGTGCAGGCGGGTGTGAAGATCGACTGAACGCCGACTGAATGATCGACTGAACGGTCGACTGAATCGCGGCGCGCACCCAGGCGCGCCCTCCTTCAGCGCGGCGCCTTGGCGCCGACCGCCTCGTCCGGCATCGACGCGATCATGTCCGCATAGACGTTGCCGCCGGTCGAGATGTGCTCGACCATCGCGCGGGCCGCCGCTTCTTCATCGCCGCGCAGGATCGCTTCCATCACCGCGCCATGCTCTTCGAGCGAGGCGCGGATGCGCGCGGGCTTCTCGAAGCGGTAATCGCGCATGCCGCGCATGCGGGCCCGCATCGTGCGGATCTGCGCGCTGAGGATCTCGTTGCGGCAGGCCTCGTAGATGACCGCGTGGAACCCGTCGTTGGCCTCGCGGTAGCGGTCCGCGCTCGCCTGCGCCGCGGCCTGCTGGCAAGCCGCGTAGGCCTCGCGCAGCGCCTCGCGTTCGGATTCGGTAATGCGCCGCGCCGCGAGCTGGGCCGCCAACGCCTCCAGCTGGACCAGGATCTCGCTCATCGCGACGTATTCGCGCAGCGTGATGGCCGATACGATCGCGCCGCGGCGCGGCACCAGGTCCACCAGCCCCGCCGACGCCAGCCGGATCAATGCCTCCCGCACCGGCGTACGCGATACCGAGAAACGCGACAGCAATTGCTGCTCGTCGAGTTGGGCGCCGCTGGCCAGCTTGCCGGAGAGGATCTCCTGTTCGATGGTGGCGCGGATCGTTTCCGCCAGACTCGTTCGCTCTTCGGGCATGCGGCAGGGACATCGGTTTTGAGTGGGGCCAATTCTACTACGGCGCCCCTCGAAACCGGCTTTTTTGCATGCACTGCGACGCGTTGTGTGTACGAAGCGGAAGACGGCGGCTCGATCCGCGGCGGAAACCTCGGTGGTCCCAGCGTTTTTACCGCCGCATGCAATTTTTTCGCCGGCGGGCACGCCCGCGAAGGCCGCCGTCGCGGGCGTCCTGCGTTCGCTGGCCTCATTGCACCGCCTGGCGGCGCGCGGGACAGAGCTGGGCGTGGATATTGCTGAACGAGGCATACCCATCCACGATCAAGGGAGAACATGCCATGCCCATTCGTATCATTCGCACCAAAGCACTCTGCGTCCTCGGTGCCGCCGCCTGCTCCCTGCTGCTGTCCTCGGCGGTGATGGCGCAGGGCACCAGCACCGCGCCGAAGAACACGGCGCCCGGCAATATGCCCGCCACGACCGCAACGGATGAGAGCGGCACGCGCGGCACCGCCCGCGATACCAGCAAGCTGGTGCGCGCCGACCGCAGCTTCCTCGAGAACGCCGCGCAAGGCGGCCTGGCCGAGGTCGAAGGCAGCAAGCTGGCCGAACAGAAGGCCTCCAGCGCCGACGTCAAATCGTTCGCGGCCCGCATGATCAAGGACCACACCATGGTCAACGAGGAGCTGACCAAGCTGGCCTCGAGCAAGGGCTATACGCCGCCGACGGAACCGTCGGTCGTGCAGCGCACCGAGCTCAAGGGGCTCAGCGCGCTGGACGGCGAGCGCTTCGACAAGATGTACGCCAGCCGGATCGGCGTCGCCGCGCATGAAAAGACCGTCAAGCTGTTCCAGGAAGCCGCGAAGAATGCGAAGGACCCCGATATCAAGGCCTTTGCCGCCAAGCACGTGCCGGATCTGGAGCAGCATCTGCAGATGGCGCGCGACCTGAACAAGAAGGTCGGCAACGACAAGTAAGCCCTCGTCGGGCCCGCAACGCGGGCAGGCCGCCGTCGATGGCCAGCGTCAGCAGCCACATCGTCGCCAGATAGGCCGCTACCTGCAAATTCGGCGGCATCGCGGCGGCGGCCTGCAAACCCGGCGCGCACAGCACCGGCATCGCCACGACCATCGCGGCGATCCGCAGTGCCATGGCGCTCGTCCCGTTCCGTATCCCCGCACGCGGCAGTCCGCAACCGAGCATCATTGCGGCGCTGCTGACCGGAAAGGCGCGCAAATGGTCGGCCGTCCATTGCCCGAAGACGGTTGGGTCGATCCACGGCCCCGAGGTGGCGCAGCGCTGCAGGTAGAGCGTGGCGCCGCGCCACAGGCCATCGAGCGCGAGATCGGCGGCCATCGCGCCGGCCGCGATGGCAATGGCGAGGGACAGGCGAGCCCTCAATCCGATGCCGCCCCGCCATGGCAGCAGTGGCCGGCCTGAGCCGGCGCGGCATCCTGTACCGCCGAGCCCTCCGTGCCGCAGCAGTTGCCCGGCAGCACCGGCGCCTGCACGCCGCTGTGGTTGCAGCATCCGCCCTTCCACCAGCGCGCGCCCTCGCCTTCGCAGTACTTGGCATCGGCATCGACCATCCGCATGAACATCGGGTGGTAGTTGCGGCAGACCTCCAGCTCGGTCTTGACCCAGTGCAGCGGGTCCTTCGCATAGTGCGACCAGTAGTCGCCCTGCATATTGATGCCGGGCACCGCCGGATTCCAGCTCTCGTCGAGCCACAGGTCCGGATCGCCGTACTTCGCGCACAGCTTGCGGATCGCGGGATCGTCGAGCGCCAGCAGCCGGCCGTTCTCGATGATGTTCTCGTTGTCGCCGGACCGTTCGGTCGTGTACGTCGGGAAGTAGAGGTGCAGGTGCCAATGGCCGACCAGGTGCCCCATCCTGGCGGCCTCGCGCTCGGCCATCGACGAGATGATGGTGCCGAAGCCCATATGGATGACGCCGGAGCGCACGCGTTCGTACAGGCAATTGACGAACCCCGACGGAAAGTCCTTGCGCGGCCGATGGATATGCGGATTGGTGCCGATCGACGCCTCCCACCAGTACATCAGGCCCTTGCCCGGGAAGGTCGGATACTGGATGTCCCTGGTCTGCTCCATCACGTTGCGCAGCTTGTCGCCGAATTCGCCGCCGGCGTTGATGCGCGTGATCTTCGAATTCTCGACGACGAGCTGGGTCCAGTCGCAGGGCGCGATATGGTTGGTGGTGCCGGCGATCACGCCGCAGCCGTCCTCCTTGAACGGGTGGAACATCCACGGGCGTCCGGTGATATGGCCCGGCAGATAGGTCTTGCCGAAATGCTCGTTGCCGCGCCAGGTCGCCGCGGTCAGGTCCGGGTGATAGAACTCGCGCCGCGCGTCCCAGTAGTCGTCGTGATTGGTGAAGCTGATGTCGGTGCCTTCGGGGTCCGTAATGCGCGCGCGCCGCGCGGTACGGATCCGATCCCAGGTCCAGCGGTCGATCGCATTGATCACCTCGATCGGCATCGCGTGCGCGGGCGAGGCCAGGATCTCGGGCGTGATGAACGGCATGCGCTGGATCTTGATGAAGCGCTCGGCCAGCACCGGGCCGCCGTAGCCCATCAGGATCTTGTCGTACTGCTGCTTCTTTTCTTCCTCCTCCCACATGTCCATCCACTGCGCCAGCTCGCGCGTGCGGAACAGGTAGTAGTCGACCTCGTCGGCGCCGACCCAGGTCGGGATCGGACCGCGATCGACCTTCTGGATCTCGTACTTGACCTTGTACTTTTCGAGGATGCGCTGGCACGCCTGAATCGTCAGCTCGCTATGCCAGTTGTCGACGCGCAGCAGCACGCGTTCGCCCTCCTTCAGGTCCCAGCAGGCGTTGAGCCCGTGGTTGTACGGACGGCGCGCGACGTGCTCCAGATACGGCAGCAGCTGGTCGGCGTCGGTGATCTCGACGAACGGCGGGCAGCGCGGGCGGCGGCTGTCCTTCAGCGGCGGACGGTCGTAATGCGGCAGCCCGCTGCGATCGTCGGCGGCGGGCGAGCGGGTATCCGGGTTGGCGTTGAGATTGCGGTCGGCGTTGGTGGCGAGATTTGCGGTCATGTCTGTCTCGGTTCTTGTGAGGGATCGAGGGGCGTAGAGAATCCGGCGATGCGAAGATCCGGCGATCAATCGACGCTGGCCCCGGAGCGCTTGACCAGCGCCCCCCAGCGTTCGTATTCGGCGCGGACGAACTGCGCGAAGGCCGCGCTCGATTGCGGTACCGGCTCGGCGCCGCGGTCCAGCAGTTGCTGCCGCAGCGCGGGATCGGCCAGCGCCTTCTGGATCGCCGCGTGGACCTTGGCGGCCACCTCCGCCGGCGTACCCTTCGGCACGAAGATGCCGTCCCACGCGCTGACCTCGAAGCCGGCCACGCCCTGCTCCGCCACGGTCGGCACATTGGGGAAGCTGGGCACGCGCTGTGCCGTCGTCACCGCGAGTCCCTGCAACTTGCCGGCGCGCACCGCCGGCATGACGTTGGGCATCACCTCGATCATCAGGTCGACCTGGCCGCCCATCAGATCCGTCAGCGCCAGTGCGCCGCCGCGATACGGCACATGCACCATCGAGACGCCGGTCGACGCCTTCAGCAGTTCGGACGCCAGATGCGAGGTGGTGCCATTGCCGGCCGACGCGACCGTGTATTTGCCGGGATTGGCCTTGAGCACCTGCAGCAACTCCGGGAAGGTCTTCGCGGGAAAGCCGGGACGCGTGACCACCATCGTCGCTATACGCGTCAATTGCGCGACGGGCACGAAGTCCTGCATCGCGTCGAAGCCGGTCCGCTTGTACAGCGCGTGATTGATCGCGAAGGTGCCGTTGGTGCCGTACAGCAGCGTGTAGCCGTCGGGCGCCGCCTTGGCCGCGGCCTGCGAACCGATATTGCCGCCGGCGCCAGCCACGTTTTCGATCACCAGCGTCTGGCCGAGCTCCTTGCCGACGCGGGTCATCACCAGGCGGGCCAGCGTGTCGCCCCCGCCGCCGGCAGGGAACGGCACGATCAGGCGGATCGCCTTGGACGGATAGGGCTCGGATGCGGCGAACGCAGGTGCGGCGCCGGCCAGCAGCCCGGACGCGATGGCGATGGCCACCGCTCGGCGGCGCAGGGAAACGGCGGGCGAGCGAGAGGCTCGCCGCCTGGGAAGGCGGGATGGCACGGTCTTGTCTCCTGTCCGGCATGTCGGCGATGTTTGCATGCAAACACGCATTTGTATGCCTTGTATTGTCGTTACGATCTTGTTTTTGCATGCAGTATTGGCGATGCGCACGACTGCGTCAAGCCGCCCCCATGTCATAATGAAGCTCGGCATGTTCGCCTTAATGCACTTTTAAACGATGGCCTCTCAGATCGAACGCGTGACGATGGAATTGCGGCGCCGCATCCTGGCAGGCGAGCTGCAGGCCGGCGAACGGATCCGCGAGGTGCAGTTCTCCGGGGAGCTGGGCGTATCGCGGACCCCGCTACGGCTGGCGCTGGGCGAGCTGGAAAAGGAAGGACTGCTGGAGCGGCTGCCGACGCGCGGCTTCCGCGTGCGTCAGGTCACGCTCGACGAAGTGGCGATGGCGATCGACGTGCGCGGCACGCTCGAAGGGATGGCGGCCCGGCTGCTGGCCGAGCAAGGCGTCACCAGGGAGGTATTGGAGGAGCTGCAGGCCTGCGTCGACGAAGGGCGCCTGCTGGTCGAACAGGCGCTGCTCGGCCGCGATACGCCGGTCGATACCGCACGCTGGGCCGCAATGAATGCACGCTTTCATCGTGCATTGGTGGAAGGCGCGGCCAATCCCGCGCTGGCATCGGCGCTCGACCATATCGCCAGGACGCCGATGGCCGGCCCCGGCGCACTGGGCGCGGCGGGCGTGCAGCCGTCGCTGGAACTGGCCTTCGTGCAGCGCGCCCAGTTCGATCACGAAGATGTGGTGCGGGCCATCGTCGCGCATGAAGGCGCGCGGGCGGAAGCGCTGATGCGCGAGCATGCACGCCGCAGCCGCGACAACAAGCGCGCGCTGGTGCAGGGGCTGCATCCGGCGACGTAGCGGGCCAGCGCCCGCCTCGCCTTGCCTCGCCTCGCCTTGCTTCGCTTCGCCGTGCCGTGCCGTGCCGTGCCGTGCCGTGCCTTACAGCATATGGGCCAGAAACTCGCGCGTGCGGGGATGCTGCGGCGCGCGGAAGAATGCCTCGGACGGCGCGCTCTCGACGATGCGGCCCTGGTCCATGAAGACGACCCGGTGCGCGACCTCGCGCGCAAAGCCCATTTCGTGCGTGACCACCAGCATCGTCATGTGGTCGTCCGCCAGCTGCCGCATCGTGCGCAGCACCTCGCCGGTCAACTCCGGGTCCAGCGCCGAGGTCGGCTCGTCGAACAGCATGATGTCGGGCTCCATCGCCAGCGCACGCGCGATCGCCACGCGCTGCTTCTGCCCGCCCGACAGCCGCGACGGATAGTTGTCGCGCTTGTCCAGCAGGCCGACCTTGCGCAGCAGCGCATCGGCGGTCGGCACGATGGCCTCGCGCGCGATGCCCTTGACCGTCATCGGCGCCTCGATGATGTTCTGCAGCACCGTCATGTGCGGGAACAGATTGAACGACTGGAACACCATGCCCATCTTGCGGCAGATGCGGCGCACCTCCGCGTCGGGCACATAGCGGCTGCGCTGGTCCGCGCCGGGCTCGGCCAGCGTCTCGCCCTCGATCTCGATGCTGCCGCCGTCGATCGTCTCCAGATGATTCAGGCAGCGCAGCAGCGTGCTTTTGCCCGAACCGGACGGCCCGATCACCGCCACCACCTCGCCCTTGCGCAACGTCAGCGAGACGCCGTGCAGCACGCGATTGGCGCCGAACGACTTGACGATATCGCGGGCGTCGATCATCACCGGGCGCTCCTGCCCTTCGCCCCCGCGGGCCTGCGGCTCATTGATCGTGTGCGGCATAGCGTTTTTCCAGGCTTTGGAACATCCAGGTCAGCAGCAGCGTCATCAGCAGATAGAACGCCGCGGCGA
Source organism: Cupriavidus gilardii (assembly GCF_008801915.1). Lineage (GTDB taxonomy): Bacteria > Pseudomonadota > Gammaproteobacteria > Burkholderiales > Burkholderiaceae > Cupriavidus > Cupriavidus gilardii. Next base: position 115,267 of record NZ_VZOV01000005.1, on the reverse strand, counting down.
CCAGGAAAGGCGTGGTGGTGAAGTCGCGCTGCACGATGCCGCGCGCGGTGCGCAGGATGTCGTTCAGCGCCAGCACGTAGATCAGCGAGGTGTCCTTGACCAGCGTGATGGTCTCGTTGCTGACCGGCGGCAGCACGCGCCGCACCATCTGCGGCAGCACCACGCGGCGCATTGTCTGCAGGTAGGACATGCCGAGCGCCTTGCTGGCTTCGTACTGGCCGCGGTCCACGGACTGGATGCCGGCGCGGAAGATCTCGGCGAAATACGCCGCGTAGTTCAACGCGAAGGCCACCACGGCCGCGGGGAAGTCCGGCAGGCGCACGCCGACGACTGGCAGCAACGGCAGCGCGAAATAGACGAACAGCAGCTGCAGCATCAGCGGCGTGCCCCGCATCAGCCAGATATAGCCGTTGACGGCGACGCTCAGCGGCCGCCATGCCGACAGCCGCGCCAGTGCCAGCGCCAGGCCGAGCGGCACCGACAGCGCCAGCGTGATGAAGAACAGCGAGAGCGTGATCCGCGCGCCCTGCGCCATCGGTCCCAGCAGGGAGAGAACGTAGTCCATGGATCGAAACCCGGCGCGCGGGATCCAGAAAAAAGCGGCGCCCCGTGAAGGGGCGCAGCGAGCTTGCTTACTTGATCAGATTCGCGCCGAACCACTGCTGCGCGATGCGGGCAGCCGTGCCGTCCTGCTTCATCTCGGCCAGCGTCTTGTCCAGCTGCGCCAGCAGCTCGGCGTCGTCCTTGCGCAGGCCCACGCCGTAGTCCTCGGTGCCGAAGTTCTCGTCGAGCACGCGGTACTCGCCGGCGCGCTTGCTGACCAGATAGCGGCCCACGACCTCATCGACCACGATCGCATCGAGGCGGCCCGCCGACAGGTCCATCAGCGCGGTCACGTTGTCGCCGAAGGTCTTCAGCTCCTTGATGCTGGCGGCGACCTGCGCTTCCTTGCGGATCGCGTCGACCGCGCTGCTGCCGTCCTGGGCGCCGACGATGCGGCCGGCCAGGTCGGCCTTGGCCTTGATCGGCGAGCCGCTGCCCACGACGATGATCTGGTGGTTGCTCATGTAAGGCGCCGTGAAGCTGATGTTCTTCTTGCGCTCTTCGGTGATGGTCAGGCCGTTCCACAGCACGTCGACGCGCTTGCCGTTCAGTTCGGCCTCCTTGGCGCTCCAGTCGATCGGCTTGAATTCGACCGTCATGCCCAGCCGGCGCGCGGCCTCCTTGGCCATGTCGATATCGAAGCCGACGATTTCGTTGTTGCCATCGCGAAAGCCCATCGGCGGGAAGTTGTCGTCCAGGCCGACCACGACAGTCCTGGCGGCCGCGGCGGGGGCGCTGGCGCCGCCGGCCGCCGCCGGGGCTTGCTCGGACTTGCCGCAGGCGGCGAACAGCGCCACGGCGGAGACGATCAGGAGGGCTTTCAGTGTTTTCATGATGTGAGAGGCGCGGAGCGAGAGAGATCAGTGCAAAGGCGGGCGACGCCCGCAGGCCATCCGAATCCCGCCCGTTTCGGCGCGGTGAGATGGCGGCAAACCCGCCATTATACGAAAGACCGATCCGGCCGGAGAATGTGGCGCACAGGCCGGCGGCGTCTGTCCGTGTCGTCTATTCTTTAGCAATGTGCTAAATCCTTTAGCAATGCGAACCCGAAAGGTGACGACATGGCCGCACGCTCCATTGCCTCCCTCTCGCTGAGCTTCGGCTTGGTTTCCATCCCGGTCCGAGTCTTTTCGGCGACCGAAAGCAAGTCTGGCGTCGGTTTCAACCTGCTGCACAAGGGCTGCGGCTCGCGGCTGCGGCAGCAGTACGTGTGCCAGCGCGAAGGCGTGGTGGTCGAACGCGCCGACATGGTCAAGGGCTACGAGTTCGAGAAGGACCGCTACGTCGTCTTCACGCCCGAGGAGCTCGATGCGCTGGAGACCGGGGCGCGCCACACGATCGACATCGTCGCCTTCATGCCGACCGGCGCCATCGATCCGATCTATTTCGACAAGGCCTACTATCTGGCCCCCGACAAGCGCGGCGCCAAGCCGTACAGCCTGCTGACGGAGGCGATGCGCAAGACCGGGACCTGTGCGCTGGCCACCTGGGTGTGGAAAGGCAAGCAGTACATGGTGCAGGTGCGCGCCAACGACGACGGCCTGGTGCTGCAGCAATTGCTCTATGCGGACGAGGTCCGCTCGATGGCCGATCTGAACGTCGAGCGCACCGACATCCGTCCCGCCGAACTGACGCTGGCCGAGCAGCTGATCGAGCAGAGCACGGTCGAGGCCTACGACCCCGCGGCGTATCAGGACGAGGAGAAGCAGCGCGTGCTGGCCGAGATCGACAAGAAGATCGAGGGCAAGAAGATCACGGTATCGGCGACGGCCGAGCGGCCCAGCGAGGGCGGCGAGGTGATCGACCTGATGGCGGCGCTGAAGGCGAGCCTGAGCAAATCGCAGGCTGCGGCGAAGAAGCCCGCCCGCGAGGCGGCGCCGCGCAAGGGCGCCAGGCGCGCCGCGGAGCCCGCGACCCCGATCCGACGTACCGCCAGGAAATGAGCGCGGTCGGCAAGGACAGCTTCACGCTGAAGGACATCGAAGGCAAGTTCGGCGTCTCGCGCGGGACGGTGGCGAGCCTGACACGCGCGGGTTTGCTGGAACCGGCCAAGGGCAGCCGCGGCGAACGCAAATACTCGTTCCAGGACGTGGTGCTGATCCGCACCGCGGATTCGCTGAAGAAGGCGAATGTCCCGCCGCGCCGCGTCACTCGTGCGTTGCAGCGATTGAAGGCATGGTCGCAGGACCGGCCGCTGTCGGGGGTCCGTGTTGCGGCGGTCGGCAATGGCGTGGTCGTCTCGGAAGCGCATCGCCAGTGGGAGGTGGAAACCGGCCAGCTGGTGATGGAGCTGCAGCCGAGCCGGTCGCAGCCGGGCGCGGTGCTGTCGATCCAGTCGGCGAGGAAGGCGGAGGACCGCGCGGACGACCGCGCCGACGTTGGGACCGATGCCGGCACCGACGCGGGCACGTGGTTCCAGCTCGGCTGCCAGCTCGAAGCGCAGGACATGCGCGAGGCCGAGCAGGCCTACCGCCGCGCGATCGCGATCGCGCCCGACTACACCGATCCCTACCTGAACCTCGGCTGCCTGCTGACCGAGGCCGGGCGCGTGCAGGAGGCCGAATCGCTGTATCGGGACGCGGTCGCCGCCATCGGCGACGAACCCCTGCTCCATTTCAATCTCGGCGTCACGCTCGAAGATCTGGAGCGATACGAGGACGCACTGCGCAGCTATCACCGCTGCATCGATATCGCGCCCGACATGGCCGACGCGCATTTCAACGCGGCCCGCCTGCACGAGCAACTGGGCGACGCGCATCGCGCGATCCGGCATTTCAATCAGTACCGGAAGTACTGCCGCTGAGGTCCTGTTGCCGGTGCGTGGTGCGCCGCAAGGTTGAGACTTCTCGACGGCTATGGGATACTTGCCCCGCTTTCGCCCCTTTTTTCAGGGCCGATGGAGCAAACGCTCCACCGAAAGCCCGCCATTCGCGCCTGCGTCTGGCCAATCTTCCTTCCTTCAAATTCGCGACCGAATGCAAACTGTCCTGCGCCGCACCGCCCTTTACCAGCATGCCCTGCGTGCTGTGGCGGCACGCGCGTACGGCGACGCTTGCGGCTTTGCCGCGCGCCAGGCCATGGTCGCCCGCACATCCCATATTCCCGCCGTGCTTCTCTCAGCCGTGCGGGGAGACAGGGACTAAGCCACACCACAGTCCCACACCGGTCTCCCTGGCACGGCACATTGCCCGGGGATCGCCATCCATCGATGGCGGTCCACTGTTCAACGTGCAAATGGGAGAGCGCATGTCCGCCAAGACCAAAAAATCCGCCGCCGTCTATTACCGGGCCGTGCTTGCCATGGCCGGGATTGCCGCGCTTTATCTGGCGGTTGAATTTCTCGTGCTGAATCCGCTGTAGGCGGTTTGGGCGTGTTGCCCTCTCCCCCAGCCCTCTCCCGCGAGCGGGAGAGGGAGCAGGTCGTCGCGGCTTCGAAGGCGTACGCGCTCGTGCTCGCTGACGGCTCCCTCTCCCGCTTGCGGGAGAGGGAGCAGGCCGTCGCGGCATCGATCCCCTACGCACCCGTGCTCGCTGATGGCTCCCCTCTCCCGCTTGCGGGAGAGGGGGTGGGGGAGAGGGCAACTCCTACCGCCTGCTGCACGCCAGCCCTCCCTTTCACCGACTACCGAGGTCCCGATGTCCATGGAACTCACCCAGAATTTCGTCAAGGCGAAACGCCCCTGCGCGGACGGCTACAAATGGTTCCTGCGCAACCGGCATGACGGCAGCGATTACCAGCGGCTGCTCGATGCGCTTGTCGATGCCGGCCGCGTCGGCGACGCGTGCTGGCTGCTGGACCAGTTCGGTCCCACCGATGCCGTGCTGACGCTCGATGCGCTGAACGCCGGCGCGCTGGTCTTCGCCGGCACGCTGGTCGTGCGCGGCGCCATCGACGTCGATTCGGTAGTCCGGGCCGGACGCACGATCCGCGCCGGCGGCGGCATCCGCGCCGGCACCGCGATCATCGCCGGTGAAGATATCGATTGCGCGGGCAATCTGTACAGCGGCGGCGCCATCGAAGCCGGCGGCGACATCAAGGCCGCATGGGGCATCGACGTCGCGACCTTCCTCGATGCCAAGGGCAGCGTGCGCGCGGGCTGGGACATCAGCGCCGGCGAACACATCCACGTCGGCCGCAACCTGCGCGCGGGCGACAGCATCGCCGCGCAGCACGCGATCCGCTGCGGCGGCACGCTGAAGGCCGACGGCGATCTGCAGGGCCACGGCATCAGCGCCGGACAGGGCATCGAGGCCGGCGGCGCGATCCGCAGCAGCCACCATATCGAAGCCGGCTGGGGCATCAAGGCAACCGGGTCGATCGTCGCCGATAGCGCGATCAAGGCCGGCGAAGGCGTGCAGACCGACGAAGAGATCATCACCGGACCGGGATACGGCATTCATGCGGGACTGAACGTGCGGATCGATATCTGGGACGTCAGCGCGCGCATCGTTGCCCGCAGCAAGCCGCAGAACCTGGTCAGCGGCGCCTGGCAAACCGGTTGAGCACCGCCATGTCATCGATGCTGACTCACGCGGCAATGGGCGCTGCTTCATGGCACGACGCCCCGCTTCGGCGGCTCCCGAGCCGCCCTGCCCTCGCCCGCCTGCTGCGCGCCATCGAACTGCGCATCGACGTCGAGCACGCGCCCGATGCGCTCGAGGCCGAATTGCAGGCGCTGTACGACCGGCTCTACCTGCCCGGCGACTGCCTGCACGGCATCGCGGCCACGCCATCCGCGCAGCCGGGCCTGGTCCTGCGCTACCGCGAGGCCGATGGCGAGTATTACTTCTACGTGGAAGACACCGTGCGGCGCCGGCTTGCCGGCTATACGGTCTTCAACCGGCTGGTCGAGCTGGACCGCCGCGCCGACCGCCATCTGCGCGCACCGCATTCGAAATTCGCCCCGCCCTACCAGCGCCGCGGCCTGGCCTCGGCGATCTATCGTTCGTATCTGGACGCGGGACACTGCCTGATCACCGGCGCACGGCAATCGCCCGGCGCGCATGCGCTATGGGAGGCCCTGGCACACAACTACGAGCGCGGCTATGTCGATCTGCGCAGCAAGACGCTGTGCTATCTGGGACCGGAGGTCTACGAACCGGTGCTCAGCGAACTGCATACCCGGATGGTGCTGCTGGGAAGAGGATGGACAATTCCGGCGCTGGCTTCCGCGACCGGGATGGTGATGTAAACGAAGAAGGGCCAGCGCACTTCCGTACGCTGGCCCTTCCCTGGCGCTGCAGGATCAGCCCTTCGCCCCCATCACGCCGGCGATCGCCTTCGCGACCACCGCCACGTTGCCGTGGTTCAGGCCGGCGACGCACATGCGGCCCGAGCGCACCAGATAGACGCCATGCTCGGCGCGCAGCGTGTCGACCTGCTCGGCCGACAGGCCGGTGTAGGTGAACATGCCGCGCTGCGCGAGATAGCGCGACAGGTCCGCACCGCCGGCCAGGCGCTGCAGATTGTCGTGGATCGCCGTGCGCATTGCCGCGATGCGGTCGCGCATGGCGGCCAGTTCGGCCTCCCACGACTGGCGCAGCGCCGGGGTCGTCAGCACCTTGCCGACGATGCGCGCGCCGTGCGTCGGCGGGTTGCTGTAGTTGGCGCGCACCGCGCCGGTCAGCTGGCCCAGCACGCGGCCGGCTTCCTCGGCGTTCGCGCAGACCACCGACAGGCCGCCGCAGCGTTCGCCGTACAGCGAGAAGTTCTTCGAAAACGAATTGGCCACCAGGCACGGCACGCCTTCGCGCACGAGCTCGTGGATCACGAAGGCATCGTCGTCCAGGCTGGTGCCGAAGCCCTGGTAGGCCATGTCGACGAACGGCAGCAGGCCGCGCGACTTGACCACGGCGATGACCTCGCGCCATTGCGATTCGTTCAGGTCCACGCCGGTCGGGTTGTGGCAGCAGGCGTGCAGCAGCACCACATGACCCTTCGGCACCTGGCGCAGCGCATCGATCATCGCGTCGAAGCGCAGCCCGCCGGTGGCGTCGTCATAGTAGGGATAGCTGTTGACCTGGAAGCCGGCGCGCTCGAACACCACGCGATGGTTGTCCCAGCTCGGATCGCTGATCCAGACCTGCGCCTCGGGGAAATAGCGCTTCAGGAAGTCGGCGCCGACGCGCAGCGCGCCCGAGCCGCCCAGCGTCTGGATCGTGGCCACACGGTTCTCGGCCAGCGCGGCGCTGTCCGCGCCGAATACCAGCTGCTGCACGGCCTGGCGATAGCCGGGGATGCCGGCCATCGGCAGATACGGGCGCGGCCCCTGGTCGGCGACCAGCGCGGCTTCGGCCTCGCGCACCGCGGCCATCAGCGGCAGGCGGCCTTCGTCGTCGAAGCAGACGCCGATCGTCAGGTTGACCTTGTCCTGACGCGGGTCTTGCGCGAAGTTCTCGTTCAGGGACAGGATGGGGTCGCCAGGGTAGGCGTCGATATGAGCAAACATGAAAACCTCAGGCCAGATTGAGACCGATGCAAATTCAGTGATGACGCGCGGCGTGGCTAGCGGCGCCGGGCGCCGCTCGCATTGCCGTCACCGCCATTACTGGTTCAGCGTACCGGCGCGCCTTGCGGCAGCGCCTGCGCGGCGTCCTTGTTCCGCAGCCGGTAGCACACTGCCAGCACACCGAGCCATACCGGGATCAGATAGACCGAGAGGCGCAGGTCCGGCGTCAGATACATGATCACCAGGATGCCGGCCATGAAGACCAGGCACAGATAATTGGTCAGCGGATAGCCGAAGCTCTGGAAGCGCGTGGTCACGCCGGCGCTGCGCTTGTGGGCGCGGAACTTCAGATGGATCACGCTGATCATCGCCCAGTTGATGATCAGGGCCGACACCACCAAGCCCATCAGCAGCTGGAACGCCTTGCCGGGAATCAGGTAGTTGATCAGCACGCAGACCGCGGTGGCGGCCGCCGAGGCGCCCAGCGCCACGACCGGAATACCGCGCCGATTGACCTTCAGCAGCGCCTTGGGCGCGTTGCCCTGGCGCGCCAGGCCGAACAACATGCGGCTGTTGCAGTAAACCCCGCTATTGTAGACCGACAGCGCCGCGGTCAGCACCACCACGTTCAGCACGTTGGCGACCCAGTTGCTGTTCAGCGCATGGAAGATCAGCACGAAGGGGCTGCCGCCGCTGGCGACGTTTTCCCACGGATACAGCGACAGCAGCACGCCGAGCGCGCCGACATAGAAGATCAGGATGCGATAGATGACCTGGTTGGTCGCCTTGGGGATGGTCTTCTCCGGCGAATCGGCTTCGGCAGCGGTAATGCCCACCAGTTCGAGGCCGCCGAACGAGAACATGATCACCGCCATCGCCATCACCAGGCCGGACACGCCGTTCGGGAAGAAGCCGCCGTGCTGCCACAGGTTGGCCACCGTGGCTTGCGGGCCGGCCTCGCCGGACACCAGCAGATAACCGCCGAAGCCGATCATGCCGATGATCGCCGCGACCTTGATGATCGAGAACCAGAACTCGGCCTCGCCGAACGATTTGACGCTGGCCAGGTTGACCGCGTTGATGATCAGGAAGAAGGCCAGTGCCGACGCCCAGGTCGGAATCTCGGGCCACCAGTACTGGACGTAGATGCCGACCGCCGACAGCTCGGCCATGCTGACCAGGATATACAGCACCCAGTAGTTCCAGCCCGACATGAAGCCGGCGAAATTGCCGTAGTACTTGTTGGCGAAATAGCTGAAGGAGCCCGCCACCGGCTCGTCGACCACCATTTCGCCGAGCTGGCGCATGATGAAAAAGGCGACGATGCCGGCGATCGCATAGCCCAGCAATACCGAGGGGCCGGCCATCTTGATGGTCTGGGCGATACCCAGGAACAGGCCCGTGCCGATGGCACCGCCCAGCGCGATCAGCTGGATGTGCCGGTTCTTCAGGCCGCGGTGGAGCGCGCGGTCCGTGTTGTCTGCATGCATGAAGTGTTTCCTCTACCCATTCTTTTGGAATGATAGCCGGGCGCCTCTATCGGACGGGCGCTTATGGCTGTGCGCTGCCGCGGCGCGGGTAGCGCCGGGCAGTCGGTGGATATGACCCTGTGAATAGTCCCGACGCGATCGTCGGGGTCGCTGCCGATCCGCGGAATCAGACCGGCCCGACCGATCGATCAGACGATCAGACGGTCAACACGCCCCGCTCGATCTGGTCGCGCTCGAGCGATTCGAACAGCGCCTTGAAGTTGCCTTCGCCGAAGCCTTCGTCGCCTTCGCGCTGGATGAACTCGAAGAACACGGGGCCGAGCAGCGGCTTGGAGAAGATCTGCAGCAGCAGGCGGCGCTGGCCGCCTTCGGTGGTGCCGTCGAGCAGGATGCCGCGAGCCTGCAGCTGGTCGACCGGCTGGCCATGGCCCGGCAGGCGCTTTTCCAGGTTCTCGTAGTAGTACTGGTTCGGCGCGGTCGCCAGCGGCACGCCCGACATCTGCAGGTTGTCGATGACCTCGATCAGGTTGTCGCACAGGAAGGCGATGTGCTGGATGCCTTCGCCGTTGAACGCCATCAGGAATTCCTCGATCTGGCCGCCGCCCTTCTGCGATTCCTCGTTCAGCGGAATGCGGATCTTGCCGTCCGGCGCGGTCATCGCCTTCGAGGTCAGGCCGGTGTATTCGCCCTTGATGTCGAAGTAGCGGATCTCGCGGAAGTTGAACAGCTTCTCGTAGAAGTCAGCCCAGTACGCCATGCGGCCACGGTAGACGTTGTGCGTCAGGTGGTCGATCAGCTTCAGGCCATGGCCGACCGGGCGGCGGTCCACGCCTTCGACGAATTCGAAGTCGATGTCGTAGATGCTCTTGCCGTCTTCGAAGCGGTCGATCAGGTACAGCGGCGCGCCGCCGATGCCCTTGATCGCCGGCAGGCGCAGCTCCATCGGGCCGGTCGGGATCTCGATCGGCTGGGCGCCGAGCTCGAGCGCACGGGCGTAGGCCTTGTGCGAGTCCTTGACGCGGAACGCCATGCCGCAGGCGCTCGGGCCGTGCTCGGCCGCGAAGTACGCGGCCAGGCTGTTCGGCTCGCGATTGACGATGAAATTGACGTCGCCCTGGCGATACAGCACCACGTCCTTGGAGCGGTGGCGGGCCACCAGCGTGAAGCCCATCTGTTCGAACAGGGGCTCGAGCACGTTCGGCGTCGGCGAGGCGAATTCGACGAATTCAAAGCCCATCAGCTGCATCGGGTTGTCAAAGAGATCGCTCATATCGTCTTCTGGCAAGTGGGTTGTGGGTCCGGGATGCCGGGGCATCCCCCGGGGAAATATTATTTCGGCTTCGCATGCGTCCGGCGGCACTGGCGGGCGTCGGTCCCTGGGGAGCCTCGGCATGTAGCCTGGACAGCCGGTGGCATGCAGCGATGCGATGCAGTTTATATTTCGAGGCGCCAAATTGGATTTCGTTAAAACCACAGGGAAACCCTAGGATGTGAGATAACATTTCATCCATCCGCGCCTTGGAGAAATAAAGATGCATTCGATCGAACTGGACCGTACCGACCGCCGGCTGCTGGACGTTTTGCAGGAGCACGGCCGCGCCTCCAACCTGGAACTGGCCGAGGCGATCAACCTCTCGCCGGCGCAGACTTTGCGGCGCCACCGGCGCCTGGAGGAAAGCGGCATCATCAAGCGCTACGAAGCGCGGCTCGACGGCGCCATGCTCGGCTTCGGCGTGGTGGCCTTCATCCATGTGACGATGGAGCGCGGCCATATCCGCGACCTGTCGAAGTTCAAGGGCTTGGTCACCGAGCTGGCCCAGATCCAGGAGTGCTTCTCCGTGACGGGCGACATCGACTATGTATTGAAGGTGGTCGCGCGCGACCTGAAGTCGCTGTCGGACTTCCTGCTCGATACGCTGATGCGGATTCCGGGCGTCAGCGGCGTGCGCTCCAGCGTCTGTCTCGACGAGATCAAGTGCACCAGCGCCATGCCGCTGGAGCTGTAGGCGGGCCGTCGGCCCCGATATCGGCCCCTGCCGCAATTTTCTGCCGCGACACAGGGTTAGCCCGAGCCGCAATCGCAACATCCTGTTGGGCGCGCCGCCATACACTGGGCGCCGACCGCATCGGCGCCGGGACATCGGCGCCACGCAACGTATATCCAGGAGATCCGACATGGCATTCGACTTCCACGACAAGACCGTCCTCATCACCGGCGCGGCCGGCAACCTCGGCCGCGCCGTCGCCGACGCCTTCGCGCGTGCCGGCGCACGGCTGGTGCTGGTCGACCGCCCCGGCGTCAGCCCCGCCCTTCCGGCCGGCGAGCATCTCGCGGTGGAAGCGGACCTGCTCGACGCCGCCGCGGTCAAGCGCGTGGTCGAACAGGCGATCGGCAGCGCCCGGCGTATCGACGTGGTGTGCAATCTGGCGGGGGGCTTCGGCATGGGCCCGGTCGTCGGCGAAGGCGCCGATGCGCAGTGGGAACGGATGTTCGACCTGAACCTGCGTACCGTGCTGAACGTGTCGCGCGCGGTGGTGCCGCATATGATCGCGGCGGGCGGCGGCAGGATCGTCAATGTCGGCGCGAACTCCTCGGCGCGCGGGCTGGCACAGATGGGCGCCTATTGCGCGTCCAAGGACGCGCTGGCGCGGCTGACCGAGGCGCTGTCGGCCGAGGTGCGCGACCAGGGCATCCATGTCAACGCCGTGCTGCCCAGCGTGCTCGATACCCCGGAAAACCGTGCGGCGATGCCCGACGCCGACGCCTCGCGCTGGGTCGATCCCGCGGCACTGGCCGACGCGATCCTGTTCCTGGCCTCGGACGCCGCCCGCGCGATTCACGGCGCGCTGCTGCCGGTGGTGAACCGGGCCTGAGGCAGGCACAGGCGGCCTCGCGCCGCCCCTCCATCTCAGCTCACACGCGTGCCGGTGACCGCGACGACCTTCGCCCAGCGGGCAATCTCGCTTTGCAGGAAGCGCGTGAATTCGGCGGCATCGCTGCCGACAGGCACCAGCCCCTCGCCCTGCAACCGCTTGCGCATCGCCGGCGAGGCCACCGCAGCCCGCACGGCCTTGCCCAGTTGCGCCACGGCGTCGGCCGGCATGCCTGCCGGCCCCAGCAGCCCGTACCACGAGCTGTAATCAAAGTTCGGCACCACCTCGGCGATCGGCGCAAGCTCCGGCATTGACGGCAGGCGCTGTGCGGTACTGACGCCCAGGCCCTTGATCTTGCCGGCCTGCAGCAGCGGCTGCACCGTCGCCACATTGCCGAGCAGCAGATCGGCCTGACCGGCGACGACGTCGGCCACCGCCGGCGCCGCGCCCTTGTATGGCACGCTGATCATCTCGATACCTGCTTCGCGCTTGAACATTTCGCCGGCAAGATGGTTAGCGCTGCCGACGCCGGCCACCGCCAGGCTCAGCTTGCCCGGCCGCGACTTTGCCAGCGCGATCAGCTCGCGCGCATTGCCAACGCCCAGGTCGGGACGGGACACCAGTACGAGGGGCGAAGTGGCGATCAGCGAGATCGGCGTGAAGTCCTTCAGCGGATCGAACGGCTTCTTGTCGAACAGCGCGGGGTTGATCGCGTGGCTGGTATAGCTGAGCAGCAGCGTGCCGCCGTCGGGGTCGGCCTTGGCCACCGCCATCGCCGCGATATTGCCGGCCGCGCCGCCGCGGTTCTCGACGATGAACGACTGCTTCAGCCGCTGCTCCAGTTCGGCCGCCAGCGCGCGGGCTACCAGATCGGTGCCGCCGCCTGGCGTCGCGCCGACCATCATCCTGGTGACGGCAGCCGCCTGCGCCACCCGGGGCAATATCGCGGCCGCTGCCAGCAGGCCGAGGAAATCGCGTCGTTGCATGGTTGTCTCCCCCTGGGGGTTTTTGTCTGGATATATCGATCGCTCGGCGTGGGGCGGGCGCTCAGTCCTCACCGGCATACCGTCTGCCGGTGTCGAGCAGCTCGGGCGTGCCAATCAGCGCGTTCAACGCATCGAAATCGTTCATTTCGCCGGCGAAGGCACGCGTGGTGCCCGCTGCCTTGAGGCCCGCGAAGTAGCGTTGCAGCTGGCGCGAGGCGAAGCGTACGGTGCCGCCCGGATAGATGACGATGCGATAGCCGCGCCGGCCGAGTTCGGACGCGCTCTGGATCGGGGTCTTGCCGCCTTCGACCATATTGGCGAGCAAGGGAATGCGGGCGGCGAAGCGCTCGCAGACGCGGCCCATGTCCTCGGCCGACACCACCGCCTCGACAAACAACGCATCGACGCCGCAGGCCAGATAGGCCTCGGCCCGCTCGATCGCTGCGTCCAGCCCTTCCACCGCGACCGCATCCGTTCGCGCAAGGATCAGCGTGCCGGCATCGTGCCGCGCATCCAGGGCCGCCCGCAGCTTGCCGCACATCTCGGCGGTCGACACCAGCGACTTGCCTGCCAGATGCCCGCAGCGCTTCGGAAAACCCTGATCCTCCAGCTGGATCATTGCGGCGCCGGCGCGCTCGAACGCCCGTACCGTGCGCTGGGTGTTCAGCGCGTTGCCATAGCCGGTATCGCCATCGACGATGATCGGCAGCGAAACGCGATCGGCGATGCGCGCCAGTACGTCGGCGGTCTCGGTTGCCGTGGTCAGCCCCACGTCGGAGCGGCCCAGCAGTGTGTAGGCGACCGCGCCGCCGGACAGATATAGCGCCTCGAAGCCAGCCTGTTCGGCCAGCAGCGCGGACAGCGCGTCGTAGACGCCCGGCGCCAGCACCGGCTCCGGGCTTCGCAGGCGTTCCTTCAGCGAACGCGACCGGCCGGCTTCCACGATGGTCCTGTTCATGTGGCGGCCACCGCGTTGGTGTAGTTCGCCAGGATGCGGGCCATGTCTTCCTGCCGAACCTGCGGGCGCCATGGCTCGAACAGCATGTTCAGCGCCGCGGCCTGTCGCCTCTCGTAGTCGAGGAAGGCCTGCGTGATCGCGCTGCCGCGCACACCGCCGCGCACCGAGCCGGCGCGCACATCGCCGTAGTACTCCTTCCAGTCGTCCGGCAGCGGCTGCGACCCGGGCACGGCCAGCCACAGCCGAAACAGATGGCGCTTGCGGTCGGGCTCGTCATGGTCTTCGAACGGCGTGCGCGAATGCAGCGTGACGTAGTTGTTCAGCAATTGCATGTCGCCCTGCTCCAGCTCCATCGTGTAGCACAGCAGCTCGCTCGGCATCAGTTCGTCCAGCAGGTCCAGCGCTTCGATCTGCTGCGCCGTCAGACGGGGCAGTTCGGGAAAGTCGCGTTGCGCGGCCGCCGTGTTCTTGCGGTTGGTACGCGCGGCAAAGTACTCGGGGTGGCTGCCGAAGATCGGGCAGCGGTAATACGGCGGCTGGCTGGGATCTTGCGTGCCCTGATAGCTATGGAAGAAGGTCCCCTTCAGCACGGGAATCAGGTCCGGACGCCGACGCTGGACTTCTTCGTACAACGCAATCGAGCTGATCACCTTGCTCGTGCCACCGGCCTTGGCGGTGCGACGGCACAGCAGGCCTACCACATCGCAGGAATCCTGGTGGAAGTCGAGCCCCGCATTGGTGTTGTAGCCGCGGCCGCCCTTGACCTTGTACTCGCCCCCTTCGTTGCGCACATCGTTCATGATCTCGCTGGCGCGGTTCTGCGTGCGGGCCACACCCATATGCAGGCTCATACCCCAGTAAGCCAGCCGTGCCTCCTGCTCGGTCCACTCGTCGACCGGGAAGCCTTTCAGCAGACACATGCCCCAGCGGCCCTGGGTGGTGTCGATGGCTTGCCGCAACACATCGCGCGCGGCGTCGTTCAGCGGGAAATCGGCCTGCTCCATCTCCAGCAGCGGCTTGTTCACCGCCTTGGCGTGGGCCAGCGCCTCGCGCATCCCCTGGACCTGCGCCTCGTTCAAGCGCAGCACCCACGAGCGGTCCTCGCTGGCCTGCCGCGCGGTCCAAGGCTGCGGACGTTGCATATGTTGCGCGGCGTCGGGTACGGCTGTCACTGCCATCGGGGGCTCCTCCACGGGTGGTTCGATACGTTGGAGCTAGTCTAGCGAGACGGCGTATGATGAGAAAAGCGAACTTATTTGAGATGCTTCATAAGGATTTTTGATGAAGATCGAAACCTTCCACACGCTTGCCGCGGTGCTCGAGACCGGAACCTTCGCCGCCGCGGCCCGACAGACCAACGTGACGCCGAGCGCGGTCAGCATGCAGATGAAGCAGCTGGAGCAGTATCTGGGCAGGCCGCTGTTCGATCGCTCGGGGCTGCAGGCACGCCCCAATCGCCTGGCCCATCAGGTTTCCGAAACGATGCAGCAGGCGCTGCAGAACCTGGAGGCCCTGCGCACCGGAAGCAGCCTTGCGGTGGAAGGCGTGGTTCGCCTGGGGATCATCGAATCGTTGCAGCCCGTGCTGCTGCCGGGCATCGTGCGCTTCGTCCGCGAGCGCCATCCTCGGCTGGAGCTGCGTCTGGAGCGCGGCCGCAGCAGTACCCTGACCGCCTCGGTCAAGGCCGGCGAGCTGGATGCGGCGCTGGTCGCGCAGCCGCCCTCGGGCGGGACGGCGCGCTTGCGCTGGACGCCGATGCTGCGCCGCGAACTGGTGCTGATCGCCCCACCCGGCGCGATGGAAAGCAATGTGGCGTCGCTGTTCCGGCTGTACGACTGGATCCGCTATGACCGCAATACCGTGTCGGGCGCGCTGGCCGCGCAGTATGTCGGCAACCATGTGCCCGAGATACGTGGCACGGTGGAATTCGACAGTGCCCCGGCCATCGTTGCCATGGTCAGCGCAGGGCTCGGCGTGTCGATCGTGCAGTCGCCGGATCCGGTGGTGCTGCAGGGATATCCGGTCCGCATCGTCCGGCTCGGCCGGGCGGCGCCGGTGCTGACGCTGTCGATGGTGACCCGCAAGGCCGACGACGACAACCGCTCGGTCGCGGCCGTGCGCGACGCGATGCGGCATACCGCGGTGTCGTTCCAGCGCGCGGTGGCGGCCGCGCATTGATGCGGACCGATGTCCGAAGCCGTCGTGATTACGCCCGCCGCCGCGACGATGCCCCGGCTTGCACCGGTCCGAAGCGCTCTTCATACAGCGCCGACACCCAGTCGACGAAGACCCGTACCCGCGGCGCCAGCTGGCGCTGCGAGGTGTACATGACCGAGATCGGCAGTTCCGGGCACGGCCAGTCCGCCAGCACCTGCACCAGCCGCCCCGCGCGCAGATGTTCCTCGAGGCGGAAGCGCGGCACCTGGATCAGTCCGCAGCCGGCCAGGCCGGCCTGCGTATAGCACTCGGCGTCGCTGACGGTGATCCAGCCGCGCGGCAGATATTCGACTACCTCGCCGTCGGTCCTGACCGTGAACGGGTAGCGGTAGTCGTGATTGCGGGAGAAGAATCCCACGCCCTGGTGCTGCGCGAGTTCATCGGGATGGCGCGGCGTGCCATGCCGCTCCAGATAGGCCGGGCTGGCACAGATGATCTCGGGAAGATTGGCCAGCCGCCGCGCGACCAGCGACGACTCTCGCGGCACGCCGGCCCGCACCACGCAATCGATGCCCTCCCCGACCAGATCGACCAGGCGATCGCCGCTGCTGACCACCAGCTCGATATGCGGATAGCGCCGATGGAAGTCGTCGATCCGCGGCAGGATGATCATCGCCGCGTGGATGCCGTGCAGATCGAGCCGCAGCGTGCCGCGCGGATCCGATACGTGGCTGCTCAGCGAAGTCTCCGCATTTTCGAGCTCTGCCAGCACGCGCTTGCTGCGCGCGTAGAACGCCTGGCCGTCGAGCGTGGGCCGGACCTGGCGCGTGGTGCGTTCGAGCAGCCGGACGCCGAGCCGCGCCTCCAGCTCCTTGATCGCATGCGTCGCGGTCGCGCGCGGAATATTGAGCGCGTTGGCGGCACCGGAAAAGGTGCCCAGTTCCACGATGCGCGTAAACAGTTGCAAGGCGTCGAAGCGGTCCATGCCGTTGGGATCGATCTGCATTGAAGGTCCGGCAGAATTAACAGATCGATCCGCGCCGCGTCAATCCCGCCATGGCGGGCGGGCCCGCATCGCGCCTTGCCCAGCCCGGGACCGGCGGCGCGCCGCCAGTGCCCCGTCCAGCGACCAGGCCCCACCACCGCGTGCCGCGATCAGCAAGGCGACCGACAGCAGCACCAGCGGATATTCCATGCCGCGGTCGATCCAGGCGAAATGCTGGCGGTGGATATAGCAGATCGCGATCATCTGCAGCGTCATCAAGGCGGCCAGCGGCCGGGTGAAAGCACCGGCGATCAGCATCGCGCCACCGAAGGTCTCGAGCACGGCGACGAGCCAGGCCAGCACCGGCGCACCGGGCAGGTGCAGCACTTCGGCGATCAGACGGGTTGCCCCCGCCATCGGGTCGGCCATCGAACCGTGACTGGTGCCCAGCAGCTTGGGCAGGCCGTGCGTCATCATCACGAGGCCGAACACGGTCCGCATCAGCAGGTAGGCCAGCGGGTCGAGCCGGGAGGCCGGCTGGCCGCCAATGACGCCGCCGGGCGCCTGGGCATGCGCAGGAAATTGGTTGGACATGGGAGGCTCCTGGTTCAGGCGGTCGGTCGAGTCCGAGCGCGCGCAGGCAAGGTCAACGGCAGTTCGCGCAGCCTGGCGCCGGTCAGCTGGAACACCGCATTGGCAACGGCCGGTGCGATCGGCGGCGTGCCGGGTTCGCCGGCCCCGCCGGGGCTTTCCCCGCTGTCGACGACATGGACCTCGATCACCGGCATCTCCGCGATCCGCAGCGCGGGGTAGTCGTGGAAGTTGGATTCGCGCACCGCGCCGTCGACGATGGTCACGCGGCCGTGCAGCGCCGCGCTCAGGCCATAGACGATCGCGCTCTCCATCTGCGCGCGCACGTTGTCGGGATTCACCGCCACGCCGCAGTCGATCGCACAGACCACGCGATGGACACGAATCGCGCCGTCGCGCACCGAGACTTCGACGGCCTGCGCCGTCACGCTGCCGAAGCACGCATGCACGGCAATGCCGTGCCCTCGCCCCGATTGCGGCCGGCGTCCCCATCCGAAGCGCTGCGCGGCCAGCTCGAGCACGCGCCGATGGCGCGGTGCGTCGTGCAGCAGGCGGAGGCGATAGGCCACCGGGTCCTGCCCGCTGGCATGCGCCAGTTCGTCGACCATCGACTCCATCGCGAACGCCGCATGGCTGTGTCCCACCGAACGCCAGTACCACACCGGCACCGCGGTGCGCGGGGAATGGGCCACCACGCGGTGCGCGCTGGTGCCCAGCACATAGGGAGAGTCGACCACACCTTCGACAGAAGTCGGATGCACGCCTTCGCGTTCGGGATGGTTCGACTGGCCGGCGATGCCGTGCCGCCACGCCAGTGGCCGGCCATCGCGATCGAGGCCGACGCGGATCCGATGCACGAAGCCGGAGCGGTAGTAGCCGCCGCGGACATCGTCTTCGCGGGACCAGATCGTCTTGACGGGCAGGCCGGCCGCGCGCGCGACATGTGTCGCCTCCGCGACGAAGTCCTGCACCGCCCGCCTCCCGAAGCCGCCCCCCAGAAACGTCGTGTGGATCCGTACCTGTGCAGGCTCGAGCCCGGCGACCTGCGCCACGGTCCGCTGCGCCAGCGTCTGCATCTGCGTGCCGACCCAGACATCGCAGCCATCCGGCGCGATGCGCACGGTGCAATTGAGCGGCTCCATCGGCGTGTGCGCCAGATATGGCAGGCGGTACTCGGCCTCGACCGTGCGATGTGCCTGTGCCATACCGGCGTCGACGTCGCCTGCCTCCAGCGCAATCGGCCCGGGTTCGCGCGCCAGCCGCGCGAAGTCCGCGATCAGCGCGGCGCTGCCCAGCGCCTTGTCGCCACCCTGCCATTCGACCTTCAACGCATCGCGCCCGCGCTTGGCGGCCCAGTAATGGTCCGCCAGCACGGCTACGCCGCTGGGGACGGCCAGCACCTGCCGGACGCCGGGCACGGCGCGCGCAGCGCTGTCGTCGAAGGAGGCCAGCTTCGCGCCGAACACCGGCGCACGCGCGACCACCGCTGTCAGCAGGCCGTCGAGCTTGACGTCGATGCCGAAGCGGGCACGGCCGGTGATCTTGTCGGCGGCATCGAGGCGGCGTGCGCCCTTGCCGATCCACTTCCAATCGCGCGCGTCCTTCAAGCGCAGCGCCTCGGCGGCCGGCACCGGCAGCGCCGCGGCCTCGTGGACCAGTTCGCCGTAGCGCAGGCGCCGGCCGTCATGCAAGACCGCACCGCTGTCGGTGCGCAGCGCGTCCACCGGCACCTGCCAACGCGCCGCGGCCGCCTGCAGCAGCATCGCGCGTGCCGCGGCGCCCGCCTGCCGGTAGCGCAGGAACTCGCTGCGCACGCTGCGCGAGCCGACCGTCCCCTGCATGCCGCCGAGCATCGCGATGCCATAGGCCGGTGCGGCGGGCGCGTGCTCGACGCGAATGCGCATCCAGTCGGCATCGAGCTCGTCGGCGATCAGCAGCGCCAGCGAGGTCCAGACGCCCTGCCCCATCTCCGAATGCGCCAGCAATACCGTCACGCTGTCGTCGGCACCGATGCGAAGGAAGGCGTTGGGTGCCCACGGTACCGGTTCCGCCGCCACGGCGCCTTCGACGGACCCATCCGCCAGCCGGCGCACGGACGGTACGGTAAATCCGATCACCAGCCCGCCGCCGAGCACCGCGCCGGCGGCCAGGAAACGGCGCCGCGAAACGTCGAGCGGGGCCTTCACGATGCCCGCTCCCGCGACAGCTCGGCCGCGCGGTGGACCGCCGCGCGGATGCGCTGGTATGTCCCGCAGCGGCACAGGTTGCCCGACATCGCCGCATCGATGTCCGCGTCCGTCGGCGCCGGGTTCTGCCGCAGCAGCGCGGACGCCGACATGATCTGCCCCGACTGGCAATAGCCGCACTGCACCACATCCAGTTCAGCCCAGGCCCGCTGCACCGGGTGGTCGCCACCAGCCGACAGTCCCTCGATGGTGGTGACTCGCGCTCCCTGGACGGCCGAGACTGGCAACACGCAGCTGCGCTGCGCCACGCCGTCGACATGGACGGTGCAGGCGCCGCACTGCGCCATGCCGCAACCGAACTTGGTGCCCGTCAGACCGGCCGCATCTCGCAGCACCCACAGCAGGGGCATCTCCGGCTCGACCTGCAGATCGTGCTCGGTGTCGTTAATGGTGAGTTTCATGATTGCGTTCTCCGCCGCGGCACCTTGCCGTCGTTGGCGCATTCTGTCGGCTGCGCCGCGGGCCCACAATCCGGCTGCCATTGCCATGTCTATTCAATGGAGACGAACAATGGCCATCGGCCGTCGGATGACGCAGATGTCAGGAAGCGGATATCGGAACGCCGCCGGCGATCGCCGGCGGCATGCACAGAAGGAAGGCGGAGAGCCTTCGGCGCTCAGGCCGGGTGGGACAGGGCCGCGGCCGCCAGGGCCTCATCGCGCCGGTGTGCCAGGCGATACAACACCGGCAGCACCAGCAGCGTCAGCGCCGTCGATGACAGGATGCCGCCGATCACCACGGTCGCGAGCGGACGTTGCACCTCGGCGCCGGTGCCGGTTGCGATCGCCATCGGCACGAAGCCCAGCGAGGCGACCAGTGCCGTCATCAGTACCGGCCGCAGCCGCGTCAGCGCGCCGAGCCGGATCGCCTCGTCGAGGGGCTTGCCCTGTTCGCGCAGCGTGCGGATGAACGACAGCATCACCAGGCCGTTCAGCACCGCGACGCCCGACAGCGCGATAAAGCCGACCGCCGCCGTGATCGACAGCGGCAGGCCGCGCAGCCACAGCGCGAGGATGCCGCCGGTCAGCGCGAACGGAATGCCGGTAAACACCAGCATGCCGTCCTTGATGTTGTTGAACACCACGAACAGCAGCACAAAGACCAGCAGCAAGGCGACCGGCACGACGATCTGCAAGCGCTCGGTGGCGGAGCGCAACTGCTCGTAGGTGCCGCCCCAGCTCATCCAATAGCCGGTGGGCATCCTGACCGCGCTGTCGATCGCCGCCTGCGCTTCGGGCACGAAGCTGCCGATATCGCGGCCCCGGACATTGGCGCTGACGACGACGCGCCGCTTGCCGTTCTCGCGCGATATCTGGTTGGGCCCCGGCGCGATCTCCAGCGTGGCGACCTCGGCCAGCGGGATATAGCTGACCCGCGCATCGGCCCCACCGCCCTTCGGTAATGCGATCGGGAGCCGGCGCAGCGCTTCGATGTCCTGCCGGACCGCGTCGGGCAACCGCACGGTGATGTCGAAGCGGCGATCGCCCTGATAGAAAGTCCCGGCCTCCTTGCCGCCGATGGCGATGGCCACCGCGTCCTGGATATCGGCCAGGTTCAGCCCGTAGCGAGCGGCCTTGTGCCGGTCGATATCGATCGTCAGCATTGGCAGGCCGGTGGTCTGCTCGACCTTGACCTCGGACGCGCCCGGCACGTCGCGCAGCACCGCCGCGATCCGTTCGCCTGTGCGGTCGAGCACCGTCTGATCGTCGCCGAACACCTTGACAGCCACGTCGGAGCGGACACCGGAGATCAGTTCGTTGAAGCGCAGCTGGATCGGCTGCGAGAACTCGTAACGGTTGCCCGGCAGTCTTGCGACCTCCGCCTGCATCGCTTCGAGCAGCGCCTCGCGGGTCCTGACCGGCTTGGGCCACTCCGATTGCGGCTTCAGCATGATGTAGCCATCGGAGATATTGGGCGGCATCGGGTCGGAAGCCACCTCCGCGGTGCCGGTACGCGCGAACACCCGTTCGATCTCGGGGAATTTCGCCATCAGCGTCGTTTCGAGTTGCTTCTGC
This sequence comes from Cupriavidus gilardii, assembly GCF_008801915.1. GTDB lineage: Bacteria > Pseudomonadota > Gammaproteobacteria > Burkholderiales > Burkholderiaceae > Cupriavidus > Cupriavidus gilardii. Next base: position 93,913 of record NZ_VZOV01000005.1, on the reverse strand, counting down.
ATCTCGACCGACTGCGACAGGCTGGTGCCGGGAATGCGCAGGGCCTGGATGGCGATATCGCCTTCGTTCAGGTTCGGGATGAACTCGCTGCCCAGGCGCGACGCGATGGCCAGGCACAGCACGACGGCGACGCCGGCCAAGGTCAGCACGACCGGCGCGTTCGCCAGCGACTGCTCCAGCCGGACCGCGTAGCGCCGCTTCGCCCATGCCATCGGCCGGTTTTCCTTCTCGGCGACGCGCTCGCCGATGAACAGCGCGACGGCGGCGGGCACGAACGTCACCGACAGCAGCATCGCGCCCAGCAGGGCCAGCACCACGGTGAAGGCCATCGGGTGGAACATCTTGCCTTCCACGCCGGTCAGCGCAAAGATCGGCAGATAGACGATCATGATGATCAGCTGGCCGAACAGCAGCGGCCGCCGTGCCTCGCGCGCGGCGGCGAACACTTCCTCGAAGCGTTCCGAGCGCGTCAGCGGCCTGCCGCGATGCGCCTGCGCATGGGACAGCCGCCGCACGCAGTTCTCGACGATCACCACCGCGCCGTCGACGATGATGCCGAAGTCCAGTGCGCCCAGGCTCATCAGGTTCGCGCTGACCCTGTAGCCGACCATGCCGGTGAACGTAAACAGCATCGACAACGGAATCACCAGCGCCGTGATGATGGCCGCGCGGATATTGCCGAGAAACACGAACAGCACGACGATCACCAGCACCGCGCCCTCTAGCAGGTTCTTCTTGACGGTGGCGATCGCCTTGTCGACGAGCCGGGTCCGATCGTAGACCGGCACGATGCTGACGCCCTTCGGCAAGGTGCGGTTGATCGCGTCGACCCGCTCGCCGACCGCCTGCGCCACCGCGCGGCTGTTCTCGCCCATCAGCATGAAGACGGTGCCGAGCACCACCTCCTTGCCGTTCTCGGTGGCGGCGCCGCTGCGCAGCTCCCTGCCGATGCCGACCTCGGCGATATCGCGCACGCGAATCGGCTGCCCCTGCGCGCTGCCGACGATCACCTCGCCGATCTCGGCCTCGCTGCGGACCTGCCCCGGTGCGCGCACCAGGTACTGCTCGCCGCTGCGCTCGATATAGCCGGCCCCGACATTGTCGTTGTTGCGATAGAGCGCGCTGACGACGTCGGCCAGCGTCAGGCCATACGAGGCCAGCTTCTCCAGGCTCGGCGCGACCAGGTATTCCTTGTCGAAACCGCCGATCGAGTTGACCTCGGTCACGCCCGGCACATTACGCAGTTGCGGCTTGACGACCCAGTCCTGCAGCTCGCGCAGATCGGTCGGCGTGTAGCGCGAACCGTCCGGCTTGCGCGCGCCCTCCTCGGCCTCGACGGTCCACAGATAGATTTCGCCCAGCCCCGTCGAGATCGGCCCCATGGCCGGCGATACGCCGGCGGGCAGCCTTTCCTTTGCCTCCTGGATCCGCTGGTTGACCAGCTGGCGCGCGAAATGAATGTCCGTGCCTTCGTTGAAGATCACGGTGACCTGCGACAGCCCATAGCGCGACAGCGAGCGGGTCTGCTCGAGGCCGGGCAGGCCCGCCATCGCGGTCTCGATCGGATAGGTGATCCGCTGCTCGGTCTCCAGCGGCGAATAGCCCGGCGCCGAGGTATTGATCTGGACCTGGACATTGGTGATGTCGGGCACGGCGTCGATCGGCAGGCGCGTGTAGCTGTACGCGCCCAATGCCGCCATGCCAAGCACCGCGAGCAGCACCAACCAGCGCTGTGCGATGGCAAAACGGATGACACGTTCGAACATGGCGATCTCCGGTGTCAGTGCTGGTGCCCGGCAGCGTCCTTGCCGAGGTCGGACTTCAAGACGAAGCTGTTGCGGGCGGCATAGCGCGTGCCGGGGCGAAGGCCATCGCGGATCTCGACCAGCCGGCCGTCGCTGCGACCCGGTACGACGCGCTGCGCGACAAAGCCCTTCGGACCGGCAACGAAGACCACGCTGTTGCCGTCGACGTCCTGCACCGCATCGGCCTGTACCGCGACCGGTACCGTAGCCTTGTCGGTCAGCACCTCGACGGTGACGAACAGCCCTGGCCGCCAGGCCAGGTTCGGGTTCTTCAGCGTGATGCGCGCCTTGGCCGTGCGGGTCTGTTCGCCCAGCAGCGAGCCGACATACGAGACCTTCCCTTCCGTCTTGCCCTCGGACGCGGCCGAACGGATCAGCGCCGTCTCGCCGACCCGCACATGCTCCAGGTCCCTGGCCGAGACCACGAATTCGGCCCATACCGTGGACAGGTCCGAGATCGTGAAGATATTGGCGTTGTCAGCCACCGCCTCACCCAGTGTCAGGTGTTTCTCGACGATGACGCCGTCGAATGGCGCGCGCAGCTCGAACTGATTGAGCCGGGCCGACGAGGCCTTCGCACCGACCGCGGTCAATTTCTGCTGCGCATTCTGCACGGCGATGCGGGCCTCCTCCAGCGCCGCCTTGGCCTGCAGATAGTCCTGCTCGGCGGAGATCTTCTCTTCCCACAGCTTGCGTTCGCGCTGATAGGTCGCGCGAGCCAGCTCCATGCGGCGTTGCGCGGCCAGCAGTTCGCTGCGCTGATCCGACAGCGCGGTGCTGGCGATCACCGCCAGCAGCTGCCCCTTCTGGACCGGCTCGCCCAGTGTGGCCGGCACGCTTTCGGCGACGCCGGCCAGACGCGGCACCACATGCGCGGTGCGGTCCTCGTTGAAGCGGATTTCGCCGGGAAACTGCAGGCCCGACTGGATCGTCGCGGGGCCGGCGGTCTCGATCGCGATGCCGGCGCGCTGGATCTGTTCGTCGGTCAGCGCGATGGGGGCGTCGTGGTCGGCATGCCTGTCCGTGGCCGAGGTTGCGGCCGGGGTTGCCGCCGCTGCCGATGCCTGTTCGGCGCCATGCCCATGTGCGTCGCCGTGGTGGCCGTGCGGGTCCGCAGAACCGGCGCGGCCGGACAGCAGCACGGCAGCCGTCGCCAGCGTGCCGGCCGCGAGAATGGCCGCGATGGCGGCCTTTTGCTTCGATGTGATTGCCATGATCGAGATCGGTCCAGATTAACGTCCGATGATGCGGTCGATGGTGGTGGCGGCCTGATAGGCGCGGGCCAGCACGCCGAGGTAGCGAATGCGCGCCTGGAACAGCGTGCGCTGGGCGTCGAGCACGTTCAGGAAGTCGAACTTGCCGGCCTCGAAGCCACGCGTCGCGGCGTCGTAGGCACGCTCGGCCGCGGGCAGTACCGTTTCCTTCAGCGCCTGTGCCGAGCTGCGCGATACGGCCAGCTGGTTGCTCGCCTGTTGCAGTTCGTTGGCCAGACGGATCCGGTTGGCCAGGAATTCGTCCGCGGCCTTGTCGGCGCGCCGGATCGATTCGTACAGATTGCCCTGGCTGCGATCGAACAGCGGCAGCGGGATCGCCACACCGAGCACCGGCATGGTCCGATTGGCCTCGTTGTCGCGCTTGGTGCCGACGCTGACGGTGATGTCCGGATAGCGGCGGCTGCGTTCGACATCGACCAGCGCCTGCCGGCGGCCGACTTCGAGACGGCTCGCCAGCAGCAACGGCGACTCCTCCAGCGCAGCCAGCAGTTGCTCCGGCGCGGGACGCGACGGCAGCGCATCGAGGTCGCCCCGCACTTCGGTGAATTGCGGCGAGGCATTGCCCCACAGCGCGGCCAGTGCCTGCCGGGACGAGTGCAATTCCGCCGTGGCGTCGGCCAGTTCGAGCTCGGCATTGGCCTGCTCCACCGCGGCGCGCGTCTCCTCCAGCGGCGAGACCTTGCCCGCTGCGACACGCCTTGCCGCCGCATCGGCGCCCTTGCGCGCGACGTCGACCGAGGCGGTGGCCAGCCTGACGCGCTCCTGGGCCACCGCCACGCCGAAGAAGGCGGCGATCACCGTGGCACGCAAGTCGGCCCGCGTGCTGCGCCACTGCGCCTGGGCGACGTCGCGGCCCCGCTCGGCCGCGGATATCCGCGCGGCGCGCTTGCCGCCCAGTTCGATCGGCAGGTTGAGCTGCGCCGTGGTGGCACGCGTTTCGCGCCGCGTGTCCTCCATGGCGACCGCCACTTCGGGATTGGGAAACGTCCGCGCCTGCCGGATCGCGCCTTCGGTGGCGTCGATCTCCCTGGCTGCGGCGGAAAGAGAGAAATTGCCGGCCGCGGCCAGCGCCAGCGCCGTCTCGAGCGTCAGCGGCTCAGCGGCCTCGCGTGGCCACGCAGAACGTTCCGGCGTCGGCAGCGGTGGCTGCTGGAACGGCTCAGCGTGTGGCTCTGGGTATGGCTGTGCCCCAGCCTGGCCGGGACCGCAAAGAATGGCCGCCATGCACAGCGGCACGAGGTATCGTCGCATCGAATTGCACCTGGAAAAGACACCAAGGGAACTCGGCGAGACGGAAAATCAGGAAGGAATCGATCCGGTCGTCTCGCCGCTCAAGCGAGACGAAGCCACTGCGGGCGATCGGGGGCGCGGGGATGGAGCGAGGTGTAGCGGAAATCGTGCGTCACCACCGCGGTCCGCGGCAGGCGCAACACCGGCACGTCGGTCGGTTCGGGACGCGCGAACGGCAGCGAGGCCAGATGGCAGGTGCCGCAGTCGGGATCGAACAGGCCTTTTGCGTCGGTATGGTCTTTGGCGTCGGACTTGATGGCGGCCTTGGTAGCGGCCTCGATGGCGGCCTTGTCGGGGGCCCTGGTGCCGGCGTTGTAAGCCTCGGCCTTGCCGTCGCCCCGATGCTGGTGCTGATGATGGCCCAGATGCCATTGCGCCGCCGGCCGCTGTTCGTGCCCGCAATAGGCGGCGGCCGCGGCCCAGACGGACTGGAGCGGCAACAGCATGACCAGCAGGATCAGGAAAAAACGGCGCATCGACGATCGGAACAGAACTGGGCGGCCGGCGCTGCGATGCTGTCTGCAACGCGGCATGCCGGAACGCGGCACAGTGTACCCCAAAGCCGCAGCGCGGCTAAAGCCGGGCGTCGGGATCGCCGTGCACTGCCCAGGCGCGCAGCTTGCCAAGAAAGATATCGACGACCCTGGCCGCGTTGCCATCGGAGAAGCCGGCGCTGTGTGGCGTCACGATGACGTTGGGCATGTCCCACAGCGGCGAATCCGTTGGCAGGGGCTCGTGGGCGAACACATCGAGATAGGCGCCGGCCAGGCTGCCCTCGCGCAGCGCCGCGATCAGGGCCGGCTCGTCGACGACTTCGCCGCGTGCGACGTTGACGAGGTGCGCGCCCTGCGGCAGCCGGGTCAGCGCTTCGGCGCCGATCAGGCCGCGGGTGTCTTCGGTCAATGGACATGCCAGCACCAGCCAGTCGGTGCGCGGCAGCACCTCGCCCAGCGTCCGGTATGTCACGGTCTGATAGTCCGGGCCGGCGGAGTCGGGACGTTGCCGCACCGCCACCACGCGCATGCCTAGCGCGTGCAGCACCGCGCCGATCTGCTGGCCGATCGGTCCCCAGCCGACGATGGTCGCCGTCCGTCCATGCAGATCGCGCGGCATGCCGGTCGCAATCAGCGGCGCCCATTGCCGTTCGCGCTGCGCCGCCAGCATCCGCGGGAAATGTCGAGCCAGCGCCAGCAACCCGGCCAGCGCGGTCTGCGCCACCACGCTGGCATTGGCCCCCGATGACGTGGTGACCTTGACCCCCCGTTCGCGCAACTGAACATAGACCGGGCGGTCGGCGCCGGCGGAATGCACATGGGTCCAGCGCAGCGACGGCGCTTCCAGCAGCGCGGTATAGAAGCGCTGCGTCGACGGCAATACCTCGTGCTTGGTCGACAGGCCGGTGACGTCGCGCGAGACGAACGCAATATCGGCATCGATCGCGCGGGTATCGTCGATGGCGGGCGCCAGCACCGCGGTCCACGGACGGTCCTGCAGCACCGCGGCGATGGCGTCGCCATGGGCCCGCAGGGCCGGCTCGGACAACAGGATGCGCAAGGGCGCGGGACGCGAGGAAACGGTCATGGTGTCGAGATATCCAGCCAGGGCGTCAGTCTACCGAAGCGCCCGAGGCGCGCACGACGGCCTTCCACTTCTCGTATTCGGCGCGCGTGAACTTGCCGAACTGCTGCGGCGAGCCGCCGACCGGATCGGCGCCCTCACGGATCATCTGTGCCTGAAGCGACGGCAGCACCTCGTTGACCGCCTGGTTGATCTTCATCACGACGTCCTGCGGCGTGCCCTTGGGCGCAAAGAAGCCGAACCACGAGCCGGCCTCGAAGCCGGGGAAGCCCTTCTCCGCGACCGTCGGCAGGTCGGGCAGCGAGCGCGAACGCCTGGCGCTGGTCACCGCGAGCGCCCGCAGCTTGCCGCTCTGGATATGCGAGATCACGGACGGGATGGTCGCGAACATGAACTGCACGCGGGCGGACAGCAGGTCGTTCAGCGCATCGGCGCCCTTGTAGGGAATATGCGTGGCCGGCGCGCCGACCCGCTCGGTCAGCATGAAGCCCGACAGATGCGACGACGTGCCGACGCCGGTCGAGCTGTAGTTGAGCTTGCCGGGATTGGCCTTCAGGTAGGCGACGAACTCTTCCAGGTTCTTGACCGGCAACGAGGGATGGACCACCAGCACGTTCGGCACATCGGCGATCTGCACGACCGGCACCAGATCGGTCAGCGGGTCATAGCTCAGCCGCTTGTACAACGTCTGGTTGATCGAGATCGGCCCGACCGAATTCACCAGCAGCGTATAGCCGTCCGCCGGCGCGCGGACGACGAATTCCGTGCCGATATTGCCGCCGGCGCCGGGACGGTTGTCGACGACGAACGACTGCTTGAAACGCTGCGCCAGCTGCTGGCTGACATTGCGCGCCAGGATGTCGGTGGTGCCGCCCGGGGTGAAGGCCACCACCACGCGCACCGGCTTGGCGGGATAGCCGGCCGCATGGACCTGCGGGGCCAGGACCGCGGTGGCGGCGATCATCGCTGGCACGACGGCGCGGACCATCGGTTTGGTGAAACGGAACATCGTTGTCTCCTCGTTGCTTGTTGTGTGGGCCTAGAAGCCGTAAAGCCGCGCCGGATTGGCGACCAGCACGCGTTCGCGCGCCGCGGCGTCGGGCAGCCAGCGCGCCAGCAGGTTGAACAGCACGCCGTCGTCAGGCATCAGGTGCGGTTCGAAGTAATTGATGTGCGGCCAGTCGGAGCCCCAGACCACCTGGTCGGGATTGGCCTTCAGCAACGCCGTGGCGAACGGGTCGACCTCGCGGTAAGGCGCACCGCCGGGATTGAGCCGATCGGCGCCGGAGATCTTGGTCCACGCCACGCCGTCGGCGAGCATCGCGCACAGGGTCTGGAAGCCGGGATCGCCGACCCCGCGCGCGGTCGACATGCGGCCCATGTGGTCGACCACCAGCGGCAGGCGAAGCGCCTTCAGCCGCGGGCCGAGTTCGACCAGGTCCGGCGCGTGAATCCAGATCTGCGCGTGCCAGCCGCGTTCGCGCAGGCGCGGCGCCATCGCCTCGAGCACGTCGATGCCGACGCCGTTGCGGTACACCGCATGGCCATCGACCCGATACAGATTGATCCGCACGCCCCGTACGCCGGCTTCGTGCCAGGTGTCGAGCTCCTCTTCGGTGGTATCGGCGGCCGGCACGGCGATGCCGCGCAGCCGCGCCGGATAGCGCCGCAGCGCGTCGAGGACCACGGCGTTGCCGGGACCGGTGCCGCTGGCGCTGGCGGTCACCAGCACGCCCCGCGTCAGGCCCAGCGCATCGAGATGCGCGATGAACGCCTCGGCCGGACAGGCCGCCGGCGTATAGCTGCGATCGTCAGCCAGGGGAAAGCGCTCGAACGGGCCGAAGACATGGGCGTGGCTGTCACAGGCGCCGGGCGGCGCCCGGAAGACCGGCGGCGTGATGCGTTCAAGGGCAGGAAGGCAGGGGCGTGTCATGACAGCAGCTCTGAATACGGATGGATGCGGGCGCTCATTCGGCAGCCTTCAGCCGGCCGGCGGACGCCAGCGTCTGGGCACGCACGTCCTCCCGCTGCAGCAACGTCGACAGTTCCTGCGGCGACGATGGATGGGCCACGCTTCCGACCGTCAGCAGCCGGCTCTTCACCGCCCCTTCGGCCAGCGCCTTGCGCAGCGCAGCGTTGATGGCGTCGACCACCCCGGCCGGCGTGCCCGCCGGCGCCAGCAGTCCGGTCGCGGTGGTCGCTTCGAAGTTGGCCAGGCCCGCCTCGCGCAGCGTCGGCACCTTGGGCAAGGCCCCATCGCGCTCGCGCGACATCACGGCCAGCGCGCGCAGCGCACCGGACTGGATATGCGGGGCCGAGCTGGTCAGCTGGTCCACCACCATGTCGATCTGCCCGCCCATCAGGTCGACCAGCGCCGGCGCCGATCCCTTGTACGGCACCTGATTGAGGCGGATGCCGGCCGCGTCTTCCAGTTGCAGCATCGCCATATGGTTGGTCGTGCCCGGACCGGCATGGCCGGCGGCAAGCTTGCCCGCATTGCTCTTCGCGTACGCCAGCAGCGACTGGATATCGCGGAAGCGCTTGTCGTCGCCCTTGACCACCACCACCAGCGCGGTGGTCGACACCAGGCCGACCGGATGGAAGCTGGCCAGCTTGAAGCTGGTTTTCGTCATCCGCGGCAGCACCACGATCGCGTTGGGCGTGGTGACCAGCAGCGTGCTGCCGTCGGGCTCGGCCCGCGACACCAGCGTGGCGCCGATCACGCCGCCGGCGCCGGGCCGGTTGTCGACGATCACGTTGCGGCCCAGGCCCTGCTCCAGCGCCGGCGCGATCGCGCGCGCGACGACGTCCAGATTGCCGCCGGGCGCAAACGGCACGACCAGGGTCACCGGCTTGTTGGGCAGCGACTGCGCACGCGCGGCGCGCATCACCATCGGGGCGGCGCCAAGCGCCAGCATCTGCGCCAGCAGGCGTCTGCGGTTCATCGTGGTCTCCATCCTGCGAAGTTGTTCTTGTGGGGTGCGCCGCGCTCAGTCGCGGTAGCTCGGATCGATCCGGTCGAGCTTGCGCAGCAGCGCCGGCCACTCCATCACGCCATAGGGGCGCCGCGTGCCGGGTTGATAGTTGTTCCAGGTGGCCTCGAGCACGTCCTGACCGACTTGCCGCAGCGGCGTGTTGCACGACATCGCACCGATCTGCGCGCGGCAGGCCAGTTCGAGCCGGTGCATCCAGTTGAAGGCCTCGCCGACGGTATTGCCGACGGTCAGCGCGCCGTGATTGCGCAGGATCAGCGCCTCGCTGTTGCCCAGGTCCTCGATCAGCGAGGCCTGCTCGGCGGTATCGAGCACCACGCCCTGGTAGTCGTGGTAGCCGATCTTCAGGAAGCGCATCGCGGTCTGCGTGATCGGCAGCAGCCCGCATTCCAGCGCCGATACCGCCATCGACGCCCAGCTGTGGGTGTGGATCACGCAGGCGACTTCGGGACGCGCCTCGTGCACGGCGCTGTGAATCACATACCCTGCTTTGTTGATGCCGTAGTTCAACGCGCCGAAATCGGGCCTGGACAGGATGTTGCCGTCGTGATCGACCTTGATCAGGCTCGATGCCGTGATCTCCTCGTACATCATGCCGTAGGCGTTGATCAGGAAGGCGTTCTCCTCGTCGGGCACGCGCACCGAGATATGGTTGGCCATCATGTCGGCCATGCCGTAGAGCTCCACCAGCCGGTAGCAGGCCGCCAGATCGACGCGGGCCTGCCATTCGGCTTCGCTGCAACGGTCGCGCATCGACGGGATGTTCAACACGCCAGGTTTGGTCATGGTCTCTCTCTCCTTGTGTTCGTTCGCCGGAATCAGTCCGACCCCAGGGCCAGATCGCTGGGCCGGCGTTTTTCGATATGCCATTTCAGCAGCGCGGCGCTGCGATAGATGCCGTGCGCGAACTTGCCATACGGCAGCGTCAGGAACAGCGCCATCACGATGCCCAGATGGACCGCCAGCAGCGCCGCCATCGCGCCGGTATCGCGCCAGGCCAGCAACGCCAGGCCGCTTGCGCTGGTCAGGAACAGCAGCGCGATGAAGCCGCGGTCCATCGGACGCTGGTCCGGATCGCCAGTGCGCGGATCGCGGCGCAGATTCAACCACAGCAGTCCGGCCGGGCCGATCAGCAGGCCGATGCCGCCCAGCGTGCCGAGCACCACCGGCAGGCTGGTATACGCATACGGCGCATGCAGGCCCAGCGCATAGTGGTAGAAGGTCGCCACCGTCGTCGCCGCAAAGCACAGCATGAAGCCGTAGAAGGTGAAATGGTGGAAGCGCCGGCGCGCCAGCGTGAAGGCGTCGTCCTCGTTGTTGCAGCCCTCGCCATGGCCGCCGTCGAGATAGCGCAGGCGCAGCGCGTCGCCGGCGGCGCCGGTGGCAGCCGCCGCGCGTGATTCTCCCGGCCGCGTGCCCGGTGAGACCTGCCGCCAGAACCGCGTCACGCCCACGCCGAGCGCGAGGATTGCGAACAGGAAGACGAGGCCGAACATCGCCGCGAGCAGGTTGTGCGGAAAGATCGCGTAGAAATTGCCGGCCATCGGCGCGTGCCACAGGCCGCCGCCCATCGCCACCGCCATCAGCAGGAACAGCGCGAGGCCCGCGGCCAGCGCCAATGACGTGGCCAGCCCGGCGCGGCGATACAAGCCGCCCAGCGCGGCCGGAAACGCGTAGTCGCCATAGGTCTGCACACGGACCTTGGCCATCGCCTGCGGAATATTGACCGCGAACTCGTGCGGCGGCGCGTACTGGCACGCATGGAAGCAGGCGCCGCAGTTGTGGCACAGGTTCGACAGATAGTGGATGTCGGCCTTGCCGAATTCCAGCCGGCGGGTCATCGCCGGGAACACCGCGCAGAAGCCCTCGCAATAGCGGCAGGCATTGCAGATCTGCAGCGTTCGCGCGACTTCGTGTTCGTCGGCGGTCAGCGGCAGCGCGGCCTGCGCCAACGCCGCCGCCTCGCGCGTCAGCGCTTCAAGATGTTGCATGTTGCTGTTCCAGAGATTCGGTACGAACCGGCGCGGCGGCGCCCCGTTGCGCGGCGGCGGCCTGCGCGGCCTGCGTGCCGGCGATGCGGCCGAACGCGGTGCCGATCGACATGCCGACGCCGGCGGTATAGCCCTTGCCGAGCACGTTGCCGGCCATCATTTCGCCGGCCACGAACAGATTGGGGCTCGGCTTGCCGCCGAAGTGCACCGCGGCCTTGTCGTCGACCTTCAGGCCGAGATAGGTAAACGTGATGCCCGGCCGCAGCGCATAGCCGTAGAACGGCGGCGTGTCGATCGGGCGGGCCCAATGCGTTTTCGCTGGCGTCAGGCCCTCGGTATGGCAGTCGTCGAGCACCGTATGGTCGAAGGTGCCGACGCGGCAGGCCGCGTTGTAGTCGCCGACGGTGCGCATGAAGGTCGCCTCGTCGAGCCCGAGCTTGCGCGCCAGCTCCGGCAGCGTGCGGGCCGTGACGCCGGGAAAGACCGGCGGCATGAAGCGCCCGATCGCCTTCGCATCGATGATCGAGTAGCCGATCTGCCCGGGCTGCTGCGCCACCAGGCGGCCCCAGATCGCATAGCGCTTGGGCCAGAAGTCCTCGCCTTCGTCGTAGAAGCGCTCGGCGTTGGCGTTGAGCACCACGCCCAGCGACACGCAGTCGATGCGCGTGCAGATGCCGCCGTCGTACAGCGGCGCCCGCGCGTCGATCGCCACGCAGTGCGATTGCGACGGATCGCCGATGGCGTCCGCGCCGGCGTCGATCATGTACTTGAGCAGCACGCCCTGATTGAAGCGCGTGCCGCGGATCAGGAAATTGTCGGCGGGCCATTCGCCCCGCTCGTTCTGGCCCCAGGCCTCGCGCAGCCACTCGCGGTTCGATTCGAAGCCGCCGGCCGCGAGCACGCAGGCGCGCGCCTGGATGCGCTCGCTGCCAATGCGAGCGGCAACGAAGCGGTCGCCGTCGAGCTCGATCGCGTCGACCGGCGCCTCGTAGCGGATCTGCACGCCGAGCCTCTCCGCGCTGCGGTAGTAGGCATTGACCAGCGCCTTGCCGCCGCCCATGAAGAAGGCATTGGTGCGCGCGACATGCAGCGCGCCCGACAGCGGCGGCTGGAAGCGGACGCCATGGCGGCGCATCCAGTCGCGGCAGTTCGACGACGCGCGGATCACCAGGCGGGCCAGGTGCTCGTCGGTGATGCCGCCGGTCACCTTCAGCAGGTCCTGCCAGTACTCCTCTTCGGGATAGGCGTCGACGAGCACGTCCTGCGGTGCGTCGTGCATGCAGCGCAGATTGCGCGTGTGCTGCGAATTGCCGCCACGCCATTCGCGCGGCGCGGCCTCGAGCAGCAGCACGGATGCGCCGGCTTCGCGCGCCATCAGCGCGGCGCACAGGGCGGCGTTGCCGCCGCCAATGACCAGGACGTCGATCATGCGGCGTCCTCGAACGAGGGCATGGGGAAGAAAGGCACGGTTCGGTCTTGTCGATGTTTGACGCGACTGTACCGATACCTTGCGGCCCTGCTAAGGCGCCGGACGGAATGGGGGCTTCACGATTCGTGAAGGGTGCGGCGGGAAGGCACTGGCGGCCGTCTCGCATCCGGGCTCGGGGGTGCGGGAGCGCCATGTACCGTCCCGGATATCCGCTGTTGGTCAGCTTTCCTCGACATTGTATTTGGCGGGACCGGACACTAAGCTCGTCGTACGCATGCATGTCGGCGCAAGCCCCGAGCGGCTTGCAACCCTCCACGACTCACCATGAAAGAGGAGTCGACGACATGAACATCCTACGGCGATGGCCCAGGATGGCGCTCGCATGCGCCATGCTTGCGGCCCTGACGGCATGCGGCGGCGGCCACGACGATGACGACGGCCCCGAAGCGGCACCGACCATCCAGCTGCTTTCCTCCTCCCCCGACCACGTGACCGGCGGCAACGCGTTGATCGATATCACCGTGCCGCGCCAGATCAAGCTGGACCGCCGCCCGCTGCGGATCGAGCTCAACGGCAACGACATCACACGGGAATTCCGTCCGCTGCTGGACGACCTTCGCCACCTGCAGGCCGTCGTGACCGGTCTGCGCGATGGCGACAATACGCTGACGGCCAAGATCGGCCGCGAAACGGCCACGCTGAAGATGACCAACTACCCGATCACCGGGCCGGTGATTTCGGGGCCGTGGCAAACGCCGTTTATCTGCCAGACCGAAAGCTTCGTGCTGCCGGACGGCTCGCGCCTCGGTCCGCCGCTCGATGCCAATTGCAGCGTGGCCACGCGCGTGCATTACCTCTACCAGAAGAACACCGGCGGCGCGCTGGTGCCGATGCCGAGCACGACGTCGCTGCCCGCCGATGTCGCCAGCACGACCACGCTGGATGGCCAGACCGTGCCGTTCGTGGTACGCGTGGAAACCGGCACGGTCAATCGCGGCATCTATCAGAACGCGGTGCTGCACGATCCCACCAGGGAGCCGGCCCCCACCCCGCTGAAACCGCCGAAGGCGTGGAACAAGCGGCTGATCGCGGTCGAGGGCTTCGGCTGTCCCGGCGGCTGGTACATCCAGGGCGCGGCGCAGGGCAATATTTCGGTGGCCGGCTTCGACTTCACGCTGCTCAATGTCAGGCGGCTCGGCGAGGGCTACGCCACGTTCGCCAATACGCTGCAGCACGCGTCGAACAACTGCAACGCGGTGCTGGCCAGCGAGGCGGCGATGATGTCCAAGGAGGCCGTGATCGAGACCTTCGGCGTGCCGGTCTTTACCGTCAGCGCCGGCTGCTCGGGTGGGTCCTACGGCAGCTCGCAGCCCGCCGACCGCATTCCCGGCCTGTTCGACGGCGTGCTGATCGCCTGTACCTTCCCCGACCCGCTGTCGATCGCGCTGTCGGGCTCGGATGGTCACCTGATCACGCATTACCTGATGGGCAATCCGAACGCGCTGACGGATGCGCAGATCGCCGCGGTCACCGGCTACAAGAGCCGCAAGGCCTTCGAGGATGCCGCCAATCAGGCCGGACGTACCGATCCGGTGCCGGCACGGCAGGACTTCCCCGGCTACAACTCGGGCGTCTTCAATCCCGCCGTGCCGCAGGAGCTGCGCTATCACCCGGTCAATAACCCGACCGGTGCGCGCCCGACCGTCTACGACGCCGCCAGGAATATCTACGGCATCGACAAGGCCACCGGCTTCGCGCTGCGTCCGTTCGACAATGTCGGCGTGCAATACGGGCTGGCGGCGCTGAACGGCGGCGCGATCACCGTCGATCAGTTCCTCGACCTGAACGAGAAGGTGGGCGGCTACGACCAGGATGCGAACTACGTTCCGGCCCGCTCGCTCGGCGATCTCGGCGCGATCCTGCGCGCACAGCAATCCGGCCTGCAACTGGGCGGCAACGGCGGCCTGGCCACGATTCCCGTGTTCGACGTGACCGGGACCTATAACGAGGACACGGCCTACCACTACCAGTGGTTCCATTTCGCGCAGCGCGAACGGATGCTGAAGGCCAACGGCGATACCGCCAACCACGTGATGTGGCGCGGCAACCCGGTGCCGGCCGATAACGCGTGGGACACCTTCATCCGCTGGGTCGCGGCCTACAAGGACGACAAGTCGCCGGCCTCGCAGAAGCAACGGGTGGTCGCTCACAAGCCCCAGAACGCAGTCGACGGCTGCTGGCGGTCCCAGACCGATTTCGTCGCCGAGCCGCAGACCTTGAGCAGCACGCCGGACACGACCTGCAATTCGCTGTTCCCATCGTGGACCGCGCCCCGCATCGCCGCCGGCGGCCCGGTCTCGGCCGACGTGATGAAATGCGCGTTGAAGCCCGTCAATCCCGCCGACTACAGCGTGCCGCTCACGCCCGACCAGCTGAACCGTCTGCGCGCGATCTTCCCGACCGGCGTCTGCGACTGGACCAAGCCTGGGGTCAACCAGACGGGCGTGGTGCCGAACGGATCGTTCGGCCCGTCGCCGGTGAATCTGGTGTTCGATATGACGAAGTCGTAGGGCTGGCGGACGGCTTGTGGCTCTTGTGGGTCCTTTCGATGGTGAAATGAGGCACGGGGTGCTATCGTCGGCACCTGGCATCCCGTGCCCTAACTCGACACTGTTGGAAGGAGACAACCTTGAAGCCACGCATCACGTGCCTGGCGGCGATTGCCTTGATGGCGACCGCCGCCGCGGCACACGCCGCCTACCCTGAACGCCCGATCAAGCTGATCGTGCCCTTTCCGCCCGGTCAGGCGACCGACATCTTTGCGCGGGCGCTCGGCGAGCGGCTCGGCAAGCAGCTTGGGCAGTCGGTGGTGGTGGAAAACCGTGCGGGCGCCGGCAGCAATATCGGCATGGAACTGGCTGCTCGCGCCGCGCCCGACGGCTATACGCTGGTGATGGCCGGCAGCGCGATGGCAATCAACCAGACGCTGTACGCGTCGATCGGCTACGATCCGCGCCGCGATTTCCAGGCGATTTCGGGCGTGTTCTCGGTGCCGCTGGTGTTCCTGTCGACGCCCGCGTCGGGCATCACGTCGCTGCGCGATCTGGTCGGCAAGGCCAAGGCGGCGCCGGGCAAGCTCAGCTACGCGAGCGCCGGCATCGGCGGCACGCAGCATCTGTCCGCCGAGATGCTGAAGGCGCGCGCCGGCATCTTCATGGTCCATATCCCGTACAAGGGTAGCGGCCCCGCGCAGGCGGACTTCCTCGGCAACCAGATTCCGGTGATGGTCGACTCGATCACCGCGGCCTTGCCGCTGATCCAGTCGAAGAAGGCCGTGCCGCTGGCCGTGACCGCGGGCAAGCGCGTGCCGCAGCTGCCGAACGTGCCGACCGTGCAGGAGCAAGGCGTGCCCGACTTCGAGGCACTGGGTTGGGCGGTGCTGATGGCGCCGGCCGGCACGCCGCCGGCCATCGTGTCGCAGCTCAATGCGGAAACGGTGAAGGCGCTGCAATCGCCGGAGCTGCAGAAGTTCATCGTCGACCGCGGCTCGGAGCCGATGCCGATGTCGCCGGAGCAGACCGCGCGGTTTGTCGACAGCGAGATCCGCAAATGGTCGACGGTGGTCAAGCGTTCCGGCGCGAAGGTCGACTGAGCCTGCCCGTCGCCACTACGAACGCGGCGCCGGCGGCCGCTGAAGCCACCGAGTCCCCGCCTTCGCGGGGACGACGGTGAACCGTCGGCGCCGTACCCCCGTTACGCTCAGGCCGCGGTCAGAAAATCGACGACCGCCTGCGTGAAGCGCTCCACCTGCTGCAGATTCGACAGGTGGGCCGCCTCCAGTTCGACATAGGACGCGCCCGGAATCGTCTCGGCCATATAGCGGCCATCGGCCGGCGGCGTCGGAATATCGCCGGAGCCTGCGATCACCAGCGTCGGCACCGCGATCCGATGGATCTCGGCGCGCAGGTCGTTGTCGCGGATCGCGCGGCAATTGGCGGCATAGCCCGCCGCGTCCGTCGCGCTCAGCATGGCGCGCAATTGCTGCACCAGCTCCGGATGCGCGGCGGCGAAGTCCGGGGTCAGCCACCGGTCGACGACCGCGGCCGCGATCGATCCCACGCCATCGCGCTCGACCGCCGCGGCGCGGTTGGTCCAGTTCTCCGGCGGGCCGATGTAGGCCGCGGTATTGCACAGCACCAGCTTGCCGAGCCGCTTCGCGTGGTTCAGGCCCAGCCACATGCCCGTGATGCCCCCCATCGACAGCCCACAGAAATGCGCGCGCTCGATGCGCAGCGCATCGAGCAGCGCGATCACGTCGCCACCGAGCTGGGCGACCGTATAGGGGCCGGCAGGCACCGACGAGCGGCCGTGGCCGCGCGTGTCGTAGCGCAGCACGCGGAAATGCTGCGTGAAGGCCGCGATCTGCGGCTGCCACATATCGAAGTTGGTGCCCAGCGAATTGGACAGCACGAGCACCGGCAGGCTCGGGTCGCCATCGAGCTGGTAGTGGAGGCGGACGTCGGAAAGGTCGGCGAAGGGCATGGCGGAAGCGGTTCTCAGCGGTTGACGGCGGTACTCAGCGATCCTCGCCGGTACCGGGTAGTGCTCGGCAGTACTCGGGACGAGGATCGATCGATGCCCCGCGCGGCGCGGCATGCGCCGCGCGGAGCGGCACAGGCATCAATTCTGCGCGATCGCGGAACCGTGCTGCGCCAGCGGCGTGACCTTCATCTCCATGAACGGATACAGCGGCAGCGAGGTCAGCAGCGTGTGCAGCTCGTCGTTGTCCTTGACGTCGAAGATGCTGACGTTGGCGTACTGGCCCACCACGCGCCACAGGTGGCGCCACTTGCCTTCGCGCTGCAGCTGTTGCGACAGCGCCTTCTCGTCGGCCTTGAGCTTTTCGACGGCTTGCGGGTCGGCAGATTGGGGAATGCGGACGGTCATTTCAACCATGAACAGCATGGCGATCTCCTTGTTGTGGCAGTACGGTGAATGGGGTAAGCGAGGTCATACCGTGGCGATCGGCGTCACGGGCGAGCCCATCGCGCCGGGCAGGCGCAACGGCGGCGCAGTCAGGAAAAAGCGCGAGCGCCGCTCGGCGCGCAGGCAGGCGGCAAGCTCGCGCAGATACCACAGCTCGCCCAGCGGCAGGCCGAGCTTGAACAGGCAGTGATGATGCAGCGGCAGCATCGGCACCGCCCGCTGCCCCGGCTCCGGCGGCCGTGCCGGGAAGCGTTCGACCGCGTAGTTGTCGGCGGCCAGCGCGGCGATGCCCGCCTCGGTGATCCATTGCAGCAGCCGCTCGTCGCGGCCGTCGAGCGCGCAGCAGCTGTGATGCAGCGCATGCGCATCGGGCCTGCCGCCCATCTCCAGCACCATCTCGGCGAAGCCGGTGCGCAGCACCAGGATGTCGCCGGTCTCGACGGCGACCCGATCGGCGTCCATCACGCGCATCAGGTCGTCGTAGCCGACGGTGCGGAACTCGCGGCCGAAGTGCTCGGCCAGATCGACCAGCACGCCGCGGCCCTGCACACCATGTACGGCCAGTGTCTCGATGCCGAGCGCGTCGGCGTGGCTGTGGTCATGTCCGCACGGATGCGCGGCGAAATCGTCGGCCTCGGCATAGTCCACCGGTCCGACGATCTCGGCGTTGGGCCGGAAGCCGTTGTAGTAGACGCGTTCGGCCACGCCGTCGCCGTCGGCATCGAACAGCGCGCCGACATGGGCCAGTGAATCCCATTGCGTCGAATACTGCAAGGACAGCAGCACCTGGTCGTCGCTGAGCACGTCGAGCGCATTGGCGTCGACCTTGGCCAGCGGGAAATTGACGTAGGGAATGTCGTCGCGATAGGTTGGCCGCAGCACCGGCGGATGCCGGCGCACGTTCAGCGCATTGCCGCCCGGCAGATCGAGGGGCAGCGACAGGCAGAACGTGCGGCCGCTGCGAATCTCCTGCGCGGCGGCGCGGACCTTGTCCGCGGTGATCAGATTCAGACGGCCGAGCTGGTCGTCCGGGCCGAAATCGCCCCAGTTGGAGCCTTCCGGTCGTTGTTTCCATCGCATCGGGGATAGCCTCCGGCACGGACGCGCCGCGGTGCCAGCGCCGATGCGCCGGCCCGCGCGGTCCGATCGATCGGGATGTCAGAGACAGCAGACGCCGTCGAGATAGGCCTTGCGCCAGCGCGTGATCCGCACTTCGGCGAACAGGCCCGCCTTGTGGAACGGATCGGCCTCGATCAGCGCCTGCGCGGCCTCGCGGCTATCGACATCGACGATATAGACACCGCCGCCGGCATCGCTGCCATCGTCGTTCAGCTTGGCGCCGCAGGCGAGCAGCAGCGACTTGTTGGCTTCGAGAAAGTCCAGATGCGCCGGCCGCTGGGCCTTGCGCACGTGCTGGTGGTCGGGCTTGTCGAACGTCTCGATGATGTACGGCATGGTGTCTCCTGTGTTGTTGTCGGGAAAGCGTTGATCGATGATCAACCGGGGATCGTCAGATCTGCGCGCCCCACGCCAGCAGGGCGACGATGTAGATCAGGCCGACCCAGAACATCATGATCACGGTGTAGCCCATCACGTCCTTGAGCTTCAGCTTCGACAGCGCCAGCGCCGGCAGAATCCAGAACGGCTGCACCAGGTCGTTCCAGGCGTTGCCCAGCATCACCGACATCGAGGTCTGCGCGACCGAACTGCCGATGGCCTTGGCCGCATCGATCATGAACGGACCCTGGATGACCCAGTGCCCGCCGCCCGACGGCGCGAAGAAGTTGATGAAGAACGAGCTGACCAGGCCCCAGAACGGCAGCGTCTGCGGCGTCGCGATATCGACGAACACGCGCGAGATCGTGTCGACCAGGCCCGATCCGGCCATCACCGCCATGATGCCGGCATAGAACGGATACTGCAGGATGATGCCCGAAATCGTCTTGATGCCCTCGTTCAGCCTGGCCACGTAGTTGGCCGGCGTGCCGAGCAGCAGCACGCCGATGAACAGGATCAGGAAGTTGATCAGATTCAGGTCCAGCGTGCCGCCCTGCGTGAAATACAGCCCCGCATAAGCCAGCCCGCAGACACCGATCACCAGGCTCAGCAGCCGGCTGTTGTTCATCCGCGTGGCCAGCGTGTTCTCCAGCCCCATGCTGTGGCCGCCGGCTGCGCCGCCCTGCTCCCCGCGCGTTTCGGCTTCGACGTTGATTTCGGTGACGTCCTTGGGGTCGCGCGGGTGCAGCATCGCGTTGAGCAGCGGCAGCGTGATGATCACCGCCAGGCTGGTCAGCAGCATCGGCGTCGAGAAGATCGTGTCCTTCAGCGCGATCACGCCCATCAGCTTTTCCATCGGATGGCCCGGCGTGGAGATCAGCACCGGAATGCTGGCCGACAGGCCGAGGCCGTACAGCGTGAAGCCGCTGTACGCCGCCGCGATGATCAGCGGATAGTGGACGCCCTTGACCTTCAACGCGAGCTTGCGCGCGACGATGCCGCCGATCACCAGCCCGAAGCCCCAGTTCAGGTAGCTGCCGATGCCGCCGACCAGCGTGGCGACGATCACCGCGCCGCGCGGCGTGGCCACGCGTTCGACGATGCGATCGAGAAAACGGTCGACCAGCGGCGCCGTGGCCAGCACGTAGCCCATCGCCAGGATCACCGCCATCTGCGTGGTGAACGCCAGCAGGTTCCAGAAGCCCTTGCCCCATTCGAGGATCACCGCCGGCGCGGCCTGTCCTTGCACCAGCATGGCCATCGCCATGCTGAGCAGCGTCAGTCCGATGGCGAAAACGAAGGGGTCCGGCAAATACCGGCGCATCAGTTCGGTAAAGAACCCGGCGACCTTGCTCAAGATCTGTCTCCCAAAAACATGCCCAATGGCATCTCGAATTGCCGCATTTCGAACTAACGTTCTACATACGAACACATTGGCTATAGGGAGGCGATCGTAGAGGCGTGTTTGCGCAAGGTCAAGTCAATGAATGGGCTTATTGAATCGGATTCCGCAATAACGCGGCCATCACAGATCCGCTGCGTCATTGCTGCGATGCAGAATAAAAACGCGGTGCCCGGCGCCCCGGCCATGCCCATTTGAAAGCCCACGCTTGCCGCGCTGCAGCAGGCCCGACCACGAAACGGAATTCGTTGCGGCCTATCGCAACCCCAGCATTCGTTCGATATCGAGCATCAACGCCCGCAACTGCGGCCCGGCCTGCTTCTCGATCGCCGCGAAGCTGCCCTGCCCGACCGGCACGCCGCAGTTCAGCACGAACAGCTGCGAGCCGACCGGCTGGCACATCGGCACCGCGAAGCCGTAGACTTCGGGCCGCCATTCGGCGCGGTTCGAGCAGTACCCTTGCCGCTCCAGATCGCGGCGAGCGTCCGCCAGCCGCGGTTGGGCGTAGGCAAAGGCTTTCGGATCCTGCAGCCGCAGCCGGTTGAGCACCGCATCGCGTTCGTTCGCCGGCGCGCGGCACAGCCAGGCGCGGCCGATGGCGGTGGTCAGCATCGGCAGCGCGGCGCCGATCTCCGGCGTCACGATCAGGCTGTCTGTCGAGCGCGCGGTCTCGACATAGATCATCTGCGTGCGGTCGCGGATGCCCAGCGACACGGCGCCGCACAGCCGGTCGGCCAGCGCCTTCATCATTGGCCGCGCCAGCTGACGCAGATGCATGCTGGCCAGCAGCGGATAACCCATCGACAGCACCGCCGCACCGAGCCGGTATTTGCGCAGCACGGTGTCGTGGCGCAGATAGCCCAGCGCCGTCAGCGTATGCGTCAAGCGGGCCACGGTGGTCTTCGACAGCCCGGTACGCTCGGCGAAATCGCGATTGCCGAGCATCGCATCGCCGCTGTCGAAGGCCAGCAGGATGTCGACGCCGTTGGCCAGCGTCGTGGCGAACTGCCGGTCCTTGTCGGCCGGCTCGCTCGAACGCGGCCGAGACTGGGCGGTGCTGGCCCGGGAACCAGGGCGCGAACCGGGATGTGAACCGGAGCGCGAGTCGGCGCGCGAGTCGGCGCGCGAGTCGGCGCGCGAGTCGGAGCGCGAGTCGGAACGCGTCATCGGCTCTTCCTCAATGCGGCCTCGACCTTGCCCACCATCTTCAGCAAGCGCGGCCCCATCTGCCGCTCGAGCTTGCGCGGCGTCATCCGCCCGCCCAACACGCCGCAGTTGAACACCATGACCTCGCCATCGATACGCGTCGGCAGCGGCGCCGCCACCGCGTGAATATCGCTCTGCCATTCGCCGCGTGAGGTGCAGAAACCGAACTCGGCGATCTCCTGCCGTGCGTGTTCGAGCGAAGGCGCCTGACGCCGGAACTGCGCCGGGTCGGCCTTGCGCAATGCCGTCAGTACCGGTCCGCTCTCGTGCGGTGATACATGGCACAGCCAGGCTCGGCCGATCGCCGTGAGCAGCATCGGCAGCGTCGCACCGATATCCGGCCGAAACGCCAGCGCATCGTGGCCGCGGCTCGTCTCGACATAGACCATCTGCGTGCGGTCGCGCAGGCCCAGCGACACGGATCCATCGATCTCGTCGGCCAGCTGCTTCATCAGCGGCCGCGCCAATTGGCGGACGCGAAGCGTGGCCAGCAGCGGGTAGCCCAGTGCCAGCGTGGTCGATCCGAGCCGGTAGCGGCGCAGTTGCGCGTCATAGCGCAGCAGGCCGCGTGCGGCCAGCGTGTAGGTCAGCCGGCTGACCGTCGCCGGCGACAGGCCGGTGCGCTCGGCCAGTTCCTTGTTGCTGAGCACGCTGTCGCCAATGCCGAAGCACTGCAGCAGCGACAGCCCGTGCGCGAGCGTAGTGGCGAACGCTGGATCGGGATGATGGGGGCGAGAGGCCATTGGAGGCGGCGGTTCGAGATGCATGAAAGCCAGAGGCGGCACGCCGCGCGCAGCGCCTCGCTGGCATCGATCATAACGCGCCCGGCCGCCGTCACGGCGCCCGCTTGTTCAAGATAGCGAAACAACGATCCACTATTTCGCCCGCCATTGCTACGCTGCCTCTCCATCCGATGCCGATCCACGGGCATGTCCCGCGGTCCACCGCCAACCGAAACAGGAAGCCGTAGCGATGATCCGAGACCCCGACACCTATCCCGCATTCCTGGCGCAACTGCGCCGCTTCGTGCAGCAGCGCCTGGTGCCGCGCGAGGCCGAGGTGGCATCGCGCGACGAAGTGCCGGCCGACCTGGTCGAAGAGATGGCCGACATCGGGCTGTTCGGCTTTTCGATTCCGGAGGCCTATGGCGGCGCCGGCATGACGACCGAGGAGCTGGTGCTGGCCGCGATCGAACTGTCGCAATGCTCGGTGGCCTTCCGCGCGCGTGTCGGTACCAATACCGGCATCGGCTCGGAAGCGCTGGTCGCCGACGGCACGCCCGAGCAGAAGCAGCGCTATCTGCCGCGCCTGGCCAGCGGCGAGATCACCGGCTCGTTCGCGCTGACCGAGCCCGAGGCCGGGTCGGACGCGACGGCGCTGACCACGTCGGCGCGCCGCGAGGGCGACCACTATGTGATCAACGGCACCAAATGCTTCATCACCAATGCGCCGATCGCGGGCCTGTTCACGGTGATGGCGCGCACCGATCCCGATACCACCGGCGCCTCCGGCATCTCGGCCTTCCTGGTCGAGCGCGATACGCCTGGCCTGAGCACCGGGCCGGCCTACCGCAAGATGGGCCAGGAAGGCTCGCCGGTGTCCGAGGTGCATTTCGAGAATTGCCGCGTGCCAGCCGCGAATCTGATCGGCGGGGTCGAAGGACAGGGCTTCCGTACGGCGATGAAGGTGCTGAACAAGCAGCGCATTCATCTGTCGGCGCTGTGCATCGGCCCGGCCATCCGCATGCTCGACGATGCGATCCGCTTCGTCAGCACGCGCAAGCAGTTCGGCGAACCCTTGTCGAGCTTCCAGCTGGTGCAGGCGATGATCGCCGACTGCCAGACCGAGATCCACGCGGCCCGCGCGCTGGTGCTCGAGACTGCGCGCCAGCGCGACCGCGGCGAGGACGTGACGATGCAGGCATCGATCTGCAAGTACTTCGCCTCGGAGATGTGCGGGCGCGTTGCCGACCGCTGCGTGCAGATGTTCGGCGGCTACGGCTATATCGCCGACTACGGCATCGAACGCTTCTATCGCGACGTGCGGCTGTTCCGCCTGTACGAGGGCACCAGCCAGATCCACCAGCTCAATATCGCCAAGCGCACGCTGGCGCAGGCCGGCGCCTGACCTTCGCGCCGCAGCCGATAAAACACAACAGGAGACACCATGTTCAAGACCCTTGTCGCCACGATGGCGCTGGCGGTCGGCGCCGCCACGCTCGTCGGCGCCGCGCGCGCCGAAGCGCCCTACCCCAGCAAGCCGATCCGGCTGGTGGTGCCGTTCGCACCGGGCGGTTCGTCCGATATCCTGGCGCGCCTGCTCGCCGATCGCCTGAAGAGCGAACTGGGCCAGGTGGTGGTGGTCGAGAACAAGCCCGGTGCCGGCGGCAATATCGCCGGCGAGAGCGTCGCCCGCGCGGCGCCGGACGGCCACACGCTGCTGCTGGCCGCCGCCGGACCGACGGTGATCAATCCGAGCCTGTACAGCAAGATGCCGTTCGATCCGGCGCGCGATCTCGCTCCGATCACGGTGCTGGCGCGCGAGCACAACCTGATGGCGGTGAAGGCGCAGTTGCCGGTGCGCAACCTGTCCGAGTTCCTGGCCTATGCGCGCAGCCATCCGGGCAAGCTGTCGTTCGGCTCGCCGGGCAACGGCACCGTCGCGCATCTTGGCGGCGAACTGCTGAACCGCACCGCCGGGCTGAAGATGCAGCACGTGCCGTACAAGGGCAGCGGCCCGGCGGTCGCCGACCTGATGGCCGGCCATATCGACCTGATGATCGACAACATGCCGGCGCTGCTGGCCCAGGTGCAAGGCGGCAAGCTGCGGCCGATCGCGGTCGCCAGCGACAAGCGCGCCGCCGCGCTGCCCGATGTGCCGACGTTCGACGAGGCCGGCGTCAAGGGCTATCTGGTCACCGCATGGAAGGGTCTGATGGCGCCGGCCGGCACGCCCAAGCCCGTCATCACGAAGCTGCACGAGGCCTGCGCCCGCATCCTCGCCACGCCGGAAATGCGCAAGCGCGTGATCGAACTCGGCGCGGAACCGGTCGGCAACAGCCCCGAGGCGTTTGCCGCGCAGATCCGCAGCGAGACGGCCTGGTGGGCCGCGCAAGTCAAGGCGACCGGCACACGGCTCGATTGATGCCGATTGACGGCAACATCGCTGACAAGCACCGACTATGCATGACGCGGGCCGCCCTGTGACGCCAGGCAACTGGCCGCGTTGCGCGGCCAGACCGTCATCCAGCGGGGACCGCCAACCGCGCGGAGCGTTGCGCCTGCGGCCCCATCGGCCATTGCGTAATTACATGCCGCTGTAAGAACGACGCGCCCGCATCGGTGGCATCGACCGCACGCGGTGCGCGCCGCCTGACTCACAGCGTGCCGCCGCCGGACAGCCAGTACGGCTCGCGCTCGTAGTACTGGTGCAGCTGCGTACCCCACTGCGGGTCCGCCATGCGCGGCCATTGGTCCTTGTTGAAGCCGGGCGCCGATTTGATCCGATCGGCCGTGATGCCGAGGCGGAAGCATTTCTGGTCGGTATCCATGACCAGCGCATTCCACGGGATCGCGTGCAGCGTGTCGCCGATGCCCAGAAAGCCGCCGGTTTTCAGCACGGCATAGGCAATGCGGCCGCGCGGCACATCGAGCATGATTTCGCTGATCTCGCCGACATGCTCGCCGTCGGACGAATAGACATTGGTGTCCTCGAGGCTGGATGCCGCCATCACTTCCGGGCCGGGGCCTTCGCCGACGCCCGATCCTACGATGCTGGCACCGCCCTGATTCGTGCCGGGTTGCGAGGGATTCATCGCCGTCTCCTTGATGGTGGTAAGCGGAAACCGGTGTTTCGCAACGACCATGCCATCCCGCCTTGATCCGCCTGTCACGACGGGGCGCCGGCTTTCATCATTCTTTCGCAATCGCCGGCTAAGGTCCTGCCTTTCCCTTCCCCACACCCGAAAGGCAAGAGGCAGGACATGACCCGATCCCCCTACCCCCGTCGACGTTTCCTGATCCACACCGGCGCGCTCGGCCTCGGCACCAGCCTTGGCCTGACCGCCTGCGGCTCCGACGACTCGCCCGAGGCGCCGGCGGTCATCGTGCCCGACAGCGAGCGGCCCAGGCTGCCGTACGGCATCCAGATCGGCGATGTGGGCGGCGGACGCGCGGTGGTCTGGGCGCGCGCCGACCGGCCCGCGCAACTGCGCGTGGAGTACGACACCACCGACAGCTTCCGCAATCCGCGCAAGGTGCTGGGCCCGACGGTCAGCGCCGCCTCCGATTTCACCGGCCGCGTGGAACTGACCGGCCTGCCGGCCGGCGAATCGATCTTCCTGCGCGTCGCCTATGACAGCATCGACAATCCGCGCGCGACCGGCGTCGCCGTGCCGGGCCAGTTCCGCACGGTTCCGCGTACCGACGCCAACCGCCCGGTGCGCTTCGTCTGGGGCGGCGACGTCGCCGGCCAGGGCTGGGGCATCAACACCGAATTCGGCGGCATGAGGATCTTCGAAGCGATGCGCCGCCGCGAGCCGGACTTCTTCCTGCACAGCGGCGACACCATCTACGCCGACGGCCCGATCCTGGCGGAAACCACCGCGGAAAACGGCCGGATCTGGAAGAACCTGGTGACGCCCGAGGTCGCCAAGGTCGCCGAGACGCTGGACGAATACCGCGGCCGCTATCGCTACAACCTGATGGACGAGAACGTGCGGCGCTTCTCGGCCGAGGTGCCGCAGATCTGGCAATGGGACGACCACGAGGTCACCAACAACTGGTCGCCGACCAAGGATCTGAGCGCGGACGCGCGCTACACCGAGAAGAACATCGCCACGCTGGTCGCCCGCGCCACGCAGGCATTCCGCGAATATGCGCCGATGCGGATCGGCAGCACCGCGGCGGAGCAGACGCTCTATCGCAAGGTCTCGTACGGCCCGCTGCTCGACGTGTTCGTGCTGGACATGCGCACGTATCGCGGCGGCAATACGGCCAACCTGCAGACCACCGAGAACGGCGACACGGTGTTCCTCGGCAACGAGCAGATCGAGTGGCTGGTCAATGGTGTGAAGCAGTCGCAGGCCACCTGGAAGATCATCGCCGCCGACATGCCGATCGGCCTGTGGGTGCCGGACGGCAAGGACGCGGCCGGCAACGCCCGCTGGGAGGCGATCGCCAATGGCAACGACGGCGCCGCGCTGGGCCGCGAGCTGGAAACGGCGCGACTGCTGCGCGCGATCAAGGGCGTGCCCAATGTGGTCTGGCTGACGGCCGACGTGCATTATTGCGCCGCGCACTACTACGACCCGTCGAAGGCCCAGTTCACCGACTTCTCGCCGTTCTGGGAATTCGTCGCCGGGCCGCTGAACGCCGGCACCTTCGGGCCAAATCAGCTCGACGCCACCTTCGGCCCGCAACTGGTGTTCCAGAAGGCGCCGCCTGCCGGCCAGGCCAACCTGTCCCCCTACTCGGGCTTTCAGTTCTTCGGCGAGGTCAATATCGATCCGTCGACGAAGGCCCTGACGGTGGATCTGCGCGATCTGGACGGGGTCAGCGTCTTCAGCAAGACGTTGCCGGTGGCTTGAGGCTGCGGGCGCTGGCGGACCGCCGACACTGATTGTTGCCGGCGGTGTTCTCCGTCTCGCTCATGGGAAGAGAGAGGTGTTTTTTCAAGCGTTGGCCGCATAACGACCGTTGATTGCCCTCTCCCTCCCCCTCCCGCTTGCGGGAGAGGGAGAGAAGACCGACGCTTGCGATACGCGTATACGGCGGTTCGCCGCTAACGCAGCATGAACGACATCGCCGACAGGCAATTGAGCATGCGCACGGCGTCGGTCACGCTGGCCGCATCGAAGCTCAGCGTGACGCCGTCGAGCCGCTGCAGCGTGGGCCATTGGCAGAACAGGTCGGCATGCGCGGGCGTCAGCGTCCGCAATCGGCAGTTCACCGGGCCCGCGATGGTGAACGGCCGAACCGCCGCCGGCTCGGTCCGCAGCGCGCGCACCGCGGCTTGCGCCGCCGCGCCGATCGCCTCGCAGGCGGCGGCCGGCGTCATCGACTCTCCACTGCCCTGCCCCTGCGCACGTTTGGTGGCGACAAAGCGAACCCACGGCATCAGCGCCGACGTCTCCTCGACGAACACATCGTCGCCGCTCGCCATCAGCACCGGCACACCGGCCTCGCCGGCGAGCGCGGCATATAGTCCCGCTTCGCCGAGTTCGATGCCGTTGAGGCTGACGCCGGCAAACGCACCGCTGTTGATCGTATGCGCCAGGATGCCGCGCCCTTGCGCGCGACCGTGATAGCCGATCATCAGCACGCCGTCGCAGCCCTGCTCGATGCCGCTCATCATGCCGGCGTAACGCGGCTTGCCGAGCACGAGCCGCACGCGCGGGTCCAGCAGGTCCGGCAGCAGGTTGCGGAAGCCGCCGTGCGAGTCGTTGACCCAGACGGCCTCGGCCCCGGCAGCGAAGGCGCCGCGCGCCGCGGCGTCGGCCTCGCGCGTCATCCAGGCGCGCGCGCGCTCGTACTCGCCATTGCCCGGACGCGTCTGCTCGGGATGGAAGACGCCGGCGACGCCCTCGATATCGGTGGAAATCAGGATCTTCATGGGATTGGCGCGTGCCCAACGCATGGTCGGCGCACGCGGTTCAGTCGGCAGTATTCAGTTCCGGCATCAGCGCCAGCAGGCCGCGGCGGCAATGGCCATCGCGGCCGCTGACGGTCTCGGCATGCCACAGCGCATGCACGATGGCCTGCTCGACGCTGTCGGCCGCGGCATGGAACAGCGGATCCAGCGCGGTCTCGTGGACCATCGCGACGGCGGGCATCGGCGCGGCGGCGTCGTGCGGCACGGTGTAGGCGGTGCTGAAGGCCAGCGCGATATCGCCGGAGCCATGGCCGTAGACCGAGCCGGTGCGTGCCAGCCCGGCCCCCGCCCGCCGCGCCAGCCGTCCCAGCTGGCGGGAATCGAGCGGCGCATCGGTGGCGACGATCATGATGATCGAGCCCTTCTCCGGCCCGGCGTCGGCCGCCGCGAGTGCGGCAAGCCGTTGCACCAATGCCGGACCGATTCGGTTGCCGGCCACCGTCAGCATTGCAGGCGTGCCGTAGTTGGCCAGCACCAGCGCGCCCACGCGATAAGCCCCCGCAATACGCGACGCCGTGCCGATGCCGCCCTTGACGCCGAACGCCGACATGCCGCGCCCGGCCCCGACCGCGCCCTGCGCCACCTCGACGCCGGCCGCGGCGCAGGCCTGCAGATAGTGCGTTTCGCCGACGGCCATCGCCTGGATGTCGTTCAGATAGCCGTCATTGCATTCGAACACGAGCGGATTGACGGTGGGCCAGGCGCGGCCGATCTCGGCGTGCGCGGCGATCGCCTGCCGGATCTGCGCCTGCGCCACCGCGCCGACAGCAAAGGTATTGGTCAGCGCGATCGGCGTCTCCAGCACGCCCAGTTCGTCGACCTGGACCAGGCCGATGCTCTTGCCGAAGCCGTTGAGTACCGCGGCCGCGGCCGGCACCTTGTCCAGATACGGATCGCCGGCGTTCGGCAACAGCACGGTGACGCCGGTCTGCACCGCGCCGTCGGCCAGCGTGCAATGGCCGACGCGCACGCCCGGCACATCGGTGATCGCATTGCGCGCGCCGGCCGGCAGTTCGCCGATATGCGGCGGCGCGCCTGGCGCCGCGGACGATTCGTGCGGCATCGCGAAGGTCCTCCGTCAGCGGCGATCGATCTTCGGGTCCAGCGCGTCGCGCAGCCCGTCGCCGAGCAGGTTGAACGCAAGCACCGTCAGGAAGATCGCCAGGCTGGGGAAGATCGCCACATGCGGAGCGGTGACCATGTCGGCGCGGGCTTCGTTCAGCATTGCGCCCCACTCGGGCGTCGGCGGCTGCGCGCCCAGGCCGAGGAAGGACAGACTGGCCGCGGTGATGATCGAGGTACCGATCCGCATCGAGAAATAGACGACGATCGACGAGATCGTGCCCGGCAGGATATGCCGCATCAGGATGGTCCAGTCGGACGCGCCGATGCTGCGCGCGGCCTCGATATAGGTCAGGCGCTTGAGCATCAGCGTGTTGCCGCGCACCAGCCGCGCGAACGCCGGGATGCTGAAGATCGCCACCGCGACGATCACGTTGACCATGCCGTTGCCCAGGATCGCGACGATGCCGATCGCCAGCAGGATGCCCGGGAATGCGAACAGCACGTCGGAGATCCGCATCACGATCCGGTCCCACCAGCCCTCGTAGTAGCCGGCCAGCAAGCCCAGCAGCGTGCCGACGATGGCGCCGACGATCACGGAGAAAAAGCCCGCCGCCAGCGAGATCCGCGTGCCGGCCAGGATGCGGCTGAAGATGTCCCGGCCCAGCGAATCGACGCCGAACCAGTGCGCCGCCGACGGCCCGGCGTTCAGCGCGTCATAGTCGAAGTAGTTCTCGGGATCGTAGGGCACCAGCTGCGGCGACAGCACGGCGACGATCACCAGCAGGATCACGAACACGCCGGCGGCCAGCGCCAGATGCTGGCGGCGGAACTTGCGCCAGAACTCGCTCCACGGCGTGCGGACGGGCTCGGCCTGCGCCGCCGCGCCCTTCACGCCCGCCGAGGCGGCCTCGTTGGCCACGGTCAATAGCTCGGTCATGGACGGCCTCACTTGTAGCGGATGGTGGGATTGATCACCGTGTACAGCAGATCCACCACCAGATTGATCAGGATGAATTCCAGCGAGAACAGCAGCACCTCGGCCTGGATCACCGGGTAGTCCCGCATCTCGACGGCGTCGACCAGCAGCCGGCCGAGACCGGGCCAGTTGAACACCTTCTCGACGACGATCGAGCCGCCCAGCAGAAAGCCGAATTGCAGCCCCATCATCGTGACGACCGGGATCATCGCGTTGCGCAGGCAGTGCTTGGCGACCACCAGCGACTCGCGCACGCCCTTGGCGCGTGCCGTGCGCACGTAGTCTTCCTGCAGCACCTCGACGAACGAGGCCCGCGTGAAGCGCGCCATCACCGCGGCCACCGCCGCGCCAAGCGTCAGCGACGGCAGGATGTAGTGCTTCCAGCTTTCGGCCCCGATCGACGGCAGCCAGCCGAGCTGGACCGAGAAGATCTCCATCAGCAGCATGCCGAGCGCGAAGGCCGGGAACGAGATGCCCGACACCGCCAGCGTCATGCCGATGCGGTCGGGCCAGCGATTGCGCCAGACCGCGGAGCCGATGCCGATCAGCATGCCGAACACCACGGCCCACAGCATCGAGGCGACGGTCAGCCACAGCGTCGGGAAGAAGCGGTCGCCGATCTCCTCGCTGACCGGACGCTTGGTGCGCAGCGAGGTGCCGAATTCCCCTTGCAACGCATTGCCGAAGAAGGTGACGAACTGCTCGTACAGCGGCTTGTCGAGGCCCAGATCCTTGCGCACCAGTTCGACGGTCGCGGCATCGGCCTCGGGCCCGGCGGCAAGCCGCGCCGGATCGCCGGGCAGCAGATGCACGAACAGGAAGACCAGCACCGCGACGATCAGCATCGTCGGCACCACGCCCAGCACGCGCTTCAGAAAGTAATTCAACATGACGACTCCAGACCCGCGGCTTTTCGCCGGCTTCCATCCTGTCGCCCTGCGCGAAAGCGGGGGCCCAGCGGCTTCAATGCACCCCTGCATGTTGCAAGCCGCTGGGTCCCCGCCTGCGCGGGGACGACGTACACCTCGACGGAACGCTGACGACCGCGGGCGCGACGCTTACTTGATATCGATGTTCTCGAACTCGAACGAGCCGTCGGGCATCACGTAGGCGCCGCTCAGCCGCTTGCTGCGGGCATACAGCACCTGCTCGGTCACCAGGAAGGCCCACGGCGCGTCCTTCCAGATGCGCTGCTGCGCGTCCTTGTACAGCCGCGCCTTCTCGTTGCGGTCGGTGGTGCGCAGCGCGCCGGCGATATCGGCATCGACCTGCTCGTTCTTGTAGTACGCCGTGTTCAGCAGCTTCGGCGGCATCGATTCGGATGCCAGCAGCGGACGCAGCGCCCAGTCGGACTCGCCGGTCGACGACGACCAGCCGACGTAGTAGATGCGCACGCCGGCGTCTTCCGGCTTGGGCACGCTCTCGACCTTCTCGACGCGCTGGCCGGCCTCGAGCGCCTGCACCGAGGCCTTGATGCCGACCTGCTGCAGCTGCTGCTGCACGAACTGGATCACCTTCTGCGCGGTGGTGTGGTTATAGGCGGACCACAGCGTGGTTTCGAAGCCGTTCGGATAGCCGGCCTCCTTCAGCAGCGCACGCGCCTTGGCCGGATCGTACGGCCACGGACCCAGCTTCTCCGCGAAGTCGACGCCCGGCGGCACCACGCCCTCGGCCGGCACCGCATAGCCGGCGAACGCCACCTTGGCCAGCGCCTGCTTGTTGATCGCGTAGTTGATCGCCTGGCGCACCTTGGGGTCGTTGAACGGCTTGACCATCGTATTGAGCGACAGATAGCGCTGGATGATCGACGGCGCGGCGATCAGGTCGACCTTCGGGCTGGCCTTGAGCACCGCGGCCTGCTCGAACGGAATGCTGAACGCGAAGTCGGCCTCGCCGGTCTGCATGATTGCCGAGCGGCTGTTGTTGTCGACCACCGGCTTCCAGGTGATGGTGTCGATCTTCGGCAGACCGCTCTTCCAGTAGCCGGCGAACTTCTTGCCGCGCAGGTGATCGGGCTGCTTCCACTCGACGAATTCGAAGGGACCGGTGCCGACCGGATGGAAGGCGATGTCCTTGCCGTATTTCTTCAACGCGGTCGGCGAGATCATCACCGCCGACGGGTGCGCCAGCACGTTGATGAACGGCGAGAACGGCTCCTTCAGCGTGATCTTGACCGTCGTCGGGTCGACCACGTCGGTGCGCGCGACGCGGTTGAACAGTGTGTAGCGCTTGAGCTTGTTGGCCGGGTCCGTGACGCGGTCCAGGTTGGCCTTGACCGCGGTGGCGTCGAAGCTGGTGCCGTCGTGGAACTTGACGCCCTTCTTGACCTTGATCGTGTAGACCAGTCCATCCTTGCTGACGTCATAGCTGTCGGCCAGCACGTTGACGAGCTTCATGTCCTTGTCCAGGCCGAACAGGCCCTGGTAGAAGGTCTTCGATACCGCCTGCGACAGCGTGTCGTTCGAATCGTAGGGATCGAGCGTGGTGAAGGTCGAGGCCACGGCCATCACCGCATCCTTGGCGGCGAAGGCCGGTCCGGCCGCGAACGCGGCCATCAGCAGACCGCCGGCAAACAGGCGCGCCGCGCCACGTCGGGACAAACTGGCTGGGATCATTGTCGATTCTCCTTGGTAAGACTGGCAGGGTGATCGGGCTGGACCGGCTCTTGGTGGCCTTGCCGCCCGGGTTGACTCAACAGGTGCACTCAGTCGGCGCGTTCAGCCGCGCGATCAATAGGCGCCGCCGACCGCGTGCCGGGCGACGAAGTGGTCCGGCGCGACGGCGACCAGCGGCTGTACCACCGGCTCGTCGCCGATCGCGCGGATCGGGCTCGGCAGCTCCTCGATCCGCGGCTCCCGCCGCAGATGGCGGCGCGCCGGGTCGGCCACCGGCACCGCGGACATCAGCTTCTTCGTATAGGGATGCTGCGGGTTCTCGAAGATCGCGCGGCGCGGGCCGATCTCGACGATCTGGCCCAGATACATCACCGCGACCCGATGGCTGATGCGCTCGACCACCGCCATATCGTGCGAGATGAACAGGAAGGCGATGCCCATCTCGCGCTGCAGGTCCAGCATCAGATTGACGATCTGCGCCTGGATCGAGACGTCCAGCGCCGACACCGACTCGTCGGCGATCACCACCTTCGGGTTCAGCGCCAGCGCGCGCGCGATGCAGATGCGCTGGCGCTGGCCGCCCGAGAATTCGTGTGGGTAGCGCGCGGCATGGGCCGGCGACAGGCCGACCTTGTCCAGCAGCCAGGCCACGCGCTGCTCGGCCTCCTTGCCGCTGGCGACCTTGTGCACCAGCAGCGGCTCCATGATCGAATAGCCGACCGGCACACGCGGATCGAGCGAGGCGAACGGGTCCTGGAAAATGAACTGGATATTGCGGCGCAGGCTTTGCAGCGCGGGCCCGGACAGTTCGCCGATGTTCTGCCCGGCGAACTCGATGGTGCCGCTCTGGCTCTCGACCAGACGCAGCAGCGAGCGGCCCGTCGTCGATTTGCCGCAACCCGACTCGCCGACCAGTGCCAGCGTCTCGCCGGGATACAGATCGAAGCTGACGCGCTCGACCGCGTGCACGCGGCGCGTCGGCCGTCCGAACAGGCCGCCCGGCACGTCGAAGCGGGTCACCAGGTCGCGCACGCGCAGGATCGGCTGGGCCGAGGCATCGGGACGCGTCGCCGCGGCCGGCGTATCGCTGCGGCCATCGGCGCTCGCCTGCCCCTCACCGCCTTCGACACGCACCAGCGGAAACTTGGCCGGCAGGTCGGTGCCAGCCATTGCGCCGAGCTTGGGCACCGCGGACAGCAGTGCGCGCGTGTAGGGATGCGCGGGCCGCGCGAACACGGTCGGCGCGTCCCCCTCCTCGACCTTCTCGCCGCGATACATCACCAGCACGCGGTCCGCCATTTCGGCCACGACGCCCATGTCGTGGGTGATGAACAGCACGCCCATCTGCATTTCCGCCTGCAGGTTGCGGATCAGCTGCAGGATCTCGGCCTGGATGGTGACGTCCAACGCGGTGGTGGGCTCGTCGGCGATCAGCAGCGCCGGCCGGCACGACAGCGCCATCGCGATCATCACGCGCTGGCGCATGCCGCCGGACAGCTGATGCGGATAGCGGTCCAGCACGCGGCGCGCCTCGGGAATGCGCACCAGCTCCAGCATCCGCAACGCCTCGGCGCGGGCCGCCGCGCCGCTCTTGTTCTGATGCAGCCGGATCGATTCCGCGATCTGCTCGCCGACCGGGAACACCGGGTTCAGCGAGGTCATCGGCTCCTGGAAGATCATCGCGATATCGGCGCCGCGAATGCCGCGCATCGTGCCGCCATCGGCCTTGGCGAGATCGAGCACGTCGCCGCCGCGCCGGCGCAGCATCATGCTGCCGCTGGCAAGGCGTCCGCCGCCATGTTCGACCAGGCGCATCAGCGCCAGCGAGGTCACCGATTTGCCGGAACCCGACTCGCCGACCACGGCCAGCGTCTCGCCGCGGTCGATATGGAAGGACAGGCCGCGCACGGCTTCGACGGTGCGTTCGGACGTGGCAAAGCGCACCGTCAGGTCGTTGACGGAGACGACGCGCTGCTGCGGCAGCAGCAGGCTGGATGCGGTAGACACGGAAGTCGATGTGGCCATGGAGTGTTCCTCGAAACCTGCGGGCATGGGGTCAGCGGTAGATCGCCACGTGGATCGGCTCGCCGACGCGCGCATGGCCGCGGTACATGCCTTCGGTATTGAACGGCAGCGCGACATTGCCGGCCGCGTCGATCGCCACCAGCCCGCCCCGGCCCTGGATCGCCGGCAGGCTCTGCATCACCACGGCATGCGTTGCCGCTTCCAGCGAGCTGCCGGCATAGCGCATCCGCGCCGAGATGTCGTAAGCAGCCACCGCGCGGATGAACATCTCGCCGGTACCGGTGGTGGACACCGCCACCAGTTCGTCGGCATAGCAGCCGGCGCCGATCACCGGCGTATCGCCGACGCGGCCGAGCTGCTTGTTGGTGATGCCGCCGGTGGACGTGGCCGCGGCAAGCCTGCCCTGGCTGTCGAGCGCGACCGCGCCGACAGTGCCGAACTTGGTACCCGGATCGAGGGGCTCGCCGCCCGCCTCGTCGGCGCTGGCCCGTGCGGCGAGCGCGGCGGCATCGTGATCCAGCAGGGCCATGCCGTTGCCCGCGCGGGCGCGTTGCCATTGCGCGTGGCGCTCCGGCGTGTAGTAGTAGTCCGCTTCGACCAGCGGCAGGCCCTGTGCCTGCGCGAACGCCTCCGCGCCATCGGCGGCGAACAGCACATGCTCGCTGCGTTCCATCACGGCGCGCGCCGCCAGCACCGGATTGCGCAGCCGCTTGACACAGGCGACCGCGCCCGCGTCGCGCGTGGCGCCGTCCATCACCGCGGCGTCGAGCTCATAGGTGCCCGCGTTGGTCAGCACGGCGCCCTTGCCGGCATTGAACAGCGGGGAGTCCTCGAGCAGCCGCACCGCTTCGGTCACCGCATCGACGGCGCTGGCGCCATCGGCCAGCAGGCGCTGGCCGGCGCGCAAGGCCTGTTCGAGCGCGGCGATGTACTGCGCTTCCTTGTCCGCGTCCATCGCGGCGCGGGTAATGGTGCCGGCCCCGCCATGGATGGCGATCACGGGTGTGGGCTTGGAGGTCGATCGGTCTACGTTCATATTGCTTGGTCGGCCTGCGCGGCAGGCAACTCGGGAAGGCTTGGGAGCGTTATTCGGTGCCGGTGTCCGGACGCCGGCGCCGTGGCGCCTTGCCGGACCCCGGACGGGGCCGGGACTGCGTGTCGCCGGCCGCGGCGGTGCGGCCGGAGTCGCCGCGCGCGTGAGTCTGATGCAGCCAGGGCAGCACGAATTCGGTCATGTCGGCGGCGGCCTTGACCGAACCGGTGGCGCGGTGCGCGACCGCACCGCACAGCGCCTCGATCATCGCCAGCACCGCCGCGTCGGAGTTGGCCGACAACTGCCGGCCGGCGCTGACATACAGCGCGATATCGGCAAACGGCGCCAGCGGCGAGGTCGGGCCGTCGGTCAGCGCCAGAATGCGTGCGCCGTGGGCCCGGGCCCGCTCGGTCAGCGCGACGCTGTCATAGACATAGCGGGGAAAGGCGATCGGAATCACCAGGTCGCGGCTGGTCAGCTTGAACAGCTGCCGCGCCGCGGTCGACGCGCCGCCGACGCCCGCGACCGTGATTACCGTGCGGCAGTACATGTCGAGCCCATGCTGCAGCAGCCCGGCCAGATAGCCGCTCGCGCCGAAGCCGAGCACATAGACATGCTCGGCCTCGAGAATTGCCGTCACCGCGCGTTCGCACGCATCGGCATCGAGCGCGCGGCGCGTGGCCTGCAGGTTGCGCTCGTTCTCTTCCAGCGAGGCAGCGATGATCTCGGTGATCGTCGCCGGGCGCTCCAGTTCGGTGCGCAGCTTCTCCACCGGCGCCAGCGTGGCCTCGAACCCGCGCACCAGTTCGGCGCGAAATTGCGGGTACCCGTCGAAGCCCAGCGCATGCGCGAAGCGGTTTGCCGTCGCCACCGACACCTGCACCGCCTGCGCAAACTCGTCGATCCGCATCGTCGCCGCGCGGAACGGGTTGGCCAGCACGTAGTCCGCCATGCGCTGGTGCGCCGGCGTCAGCGACGGGAATACCTTCGCAATGCGCTGGGAGACGGTGGTCTCGGGCGCCGGGTCTGGCACGGAATCGGCCGGCCTGGCAGCCGGGTCCGAACGGGAAACGGTCATGGCTCTGCGGTGGACCGGACGCAAATTGGTGCATCCGGCGAACTGCTATCGATGTAAACAAATTTACACGCAATAGCTGTGCCATGAAAATAGAGTTTACGAGAGCAAGGGTTTACCCGTATCTATTCGGCGGCTTCGCTCCCTGCTGTCATTGACTGTGCTGTCCAACTCGTTTAGATTGCCTGGATCGAAGCGACTGACCGGATGAGATCGAGCGCTTCCCAGCGGCGAAAGCCGTACCCGCGCAAGGCGAGTCGAAAGTGGTGTCCGGATCTGCTGTACAGAAAGGCGCCCCAGTGGCGCCTTTTTTATTGTCGGCTTATCTTTTGGTGGCCACCGGGTGACCCAGATACACCTTTCCACACAGCAAGACAAAGCCTATGGAACCAAGGAAGACTGGCGCCCGTTCGGTCTGGTGGTAGGCACTCTCCACGATCAGATTCAGGTCCTGGGACCGCCTCCGCTCGCCCAAGGCTCGACGGACCTCAAAGAAGACATGATATGGACCTTTGGGGTCTTGGACGGTCATCGAGTACGCCCAGTTACGCCGTGACGATGTTTGCCAGACTTTTGCCTTCGGATGATTTAGCCCAAGAATCACGCTGGGAAGCTTCCGAGACAGACGATAGCGCACCGGGCAAAAGACACGTGGCCGGTGCGTGTTGCCGTCGAAGATGGGTTGTTTGAAGTCGGGCGCCGCATCCAGGCACCTTTTCGTGAAGCAATGATTCGAAAAGGTGACGCGCATGCGAAGCGTCTTCTTGGCGAGGCCGCTTTCAACTTCCAAATTGAACGGCTCCAGGTGTGCAAAATCGATGATCTCGCCCTCGACCGCTGCAGGCGGGAAGTAAGGTCGTGCCACGAGCTGGTCCTTGCAGTCGCCCCTTGAACGAGGCACAAAGCGGCGATTCTCGGACAAGCGCTACCGTATCGCTTGCCATGCGGAACGCTTCTTGCAACTTTCGAACTTCCCCGAAAAAGCAGGAGGCACCCATGCCAGCGCAACGCCGAATCCTGGTGGTCGCAACCAACGTCGACCAGTACCAAAAAGTGGGCTTTCGTACCGGCCTGTGGCTCAGCGAACTGACGCACTTCTGGGATGTGGCCGAGGAAGCCGGCCATACGCTGCAGCTGGCGTCGCCGTCGGGCGGCAAGATCCCGATCGATCCCGAGAGCCTGATGCTGTCGGAACTTGCACGAAGTGCCGGCATGCGCAGCAGTGTTTTCAAACGCTATGAGGACCGGATCTTCATGGACCTGCTGAACGACACGGCCAACGTGGCGGCGGTCGATCCGGGCGAGTTCGATGCCATCTACCTGACCGGCGGGCATGGGGTGATGTTCGACTTCCCGGGCTGCGAGCCGCTGGCGCGGCTGATCGCGGCGATGTACGAGCAGGGCCGCGTGGTGGCGGCGGTGTGCCACGGGCCGGCCGGCCTGCTGGACGTCAGGCTCGGCAATGGCGAGCTGCTTGTGCAGGGCAAGCGCGTGACCGGCTTCTCGTGGAACGAGGAGATCATGGCCAAGCGCGACTTCGCCGTGCCGTTCGGGCTCGAGCAGGAGCTGGGCAAGCGCGGCGCGCAATACAGCAAGGCGATGCTGCCGTTTGCGCCCTATGTGGTCGAGGACGGGCGCCTGATTACCGGACAGAACCCCGGCAGTGCGTATGGCGTCGCCAAGGCCGTGCTGCGCACGTTGCGGTTGTCGGAGCCGGCGGCCGAGCCGGCCTGACGTGCCGGCCTGAGCGTGCCGGCCCGAACGTGCCGGCTTGAATTGCCGAGTGACTGCCCGGGCGGCGGCCCGAACGGTCAGCCGCCCTCCCCCATCGCAGGCAACACCCGGCCCGGATTCATCAGGTTCTTCGGATCCAGCGCCCGCTTGACCTGCCACATCAGCTCGAGCTCGACCTGCGACTTGTAGCGCCGCAGATCGTCGCGCTTGACGGCGCCGATGCCGTGTTCGGCCGAAATCGAGCCGCCTTCGCCGTGGGCGAGGCCATCGACCAGATCGGATACCGGCTTGTACCACTGCGCGAGGAAGCCCTTGGCATCGGCGTCCTTCGGCCGCAGCGGATTGAAGTGGACGTTGCCGTCGCCCATATGGCCGTAGATCACCATGCGGGCATCGGGCACCAGCTCCAGCACGCGGCGCGAGGCCTCGTCGACGAAGCCCGCGATGCGCGACAGCGGCACCGACACATCGCACTTGATGCTGCCGCCGGTACGTGTCTGCGCATCGGAGATTTCCTCCCGGATGCGCCAGAAGGTCTGCGCGTCGGCGACGCTGGCGGCGATCGCGGCGTCGTGCACCAGTTGCTGTTCGTAGCCGCTTTCAAGGATTTCGAGCAGCGTCGCTTCGAGGCTGGCGGGATCCGCGCCGGAACTGAGCTCGATCAGCACCATCCAGTCGTGCCGCTGCGCCAGCGGCGAAGCGACGTTGCCCAGATAGTCGAGCACCAGGTCGAGCGCCGGGCCCGAGATCAGCTCGAACGCCGTGACGGCGCCGCCCGACAGCCGCTTGGCTTCGCCCAGCAGGCGCACGGCCGCGTCCGGCGACGCCACCGCGACGAAGGCTACCGCGCTCGCGCGCGGTTGCGGCATCAGCTTGAGCACCGCGGCGGTGATGATGCCCAGCGTTCCTTCGGCGCCGATGAACAGGTGCTTCAGGTCGTAGCCGGTGTTGTCCTTGCGCAGGCCGCGCAGCGACGAGTAGATGCGCCCGTCGGGCAGCACCGCCTCGATGCCGAGCACCAGGTCCCGCATATTGCCGTAGCGCAGCACCGCGGTGCCGCCGGCATTGGTCGACAGATTGCCCCCGATCTGGCACGAGCCTTCGGAGCCGATGCGCAGCGGAAACAGGCGTCCGGCTTCTTCCGCCGCGGCGCGTGCGGCGGCCAGCGTCACGCCGGCCTGCACGGTCAGCGTGTCGTTGATCGTGTCGATCGCCAGCACCTGGTTCATGCGGCTCAGGTTCAGCACCACGGCATCGCCGCGCGTGTCCGGCACCGCACCGCCCATCAGCGAGGTATTGCCGCCCTGCGGCACCACGGGCACGTCGTGCGAATGGCACCACGCCATCACCGCGGCGACCTGCTCGGTGCTCGACGGCAGCACCACCACGCTGGCCTTGCCGCGGCTGATGCGCCGGTAGTCGGTGACATAGCGCTCGGTATCGGCATCGGCAACGAGGCAGGCGTTGTCGCCGACGATGGCTTGCAAGGCGCGCAGCGTGGCGTCGCGGGTGGAACTATCCAGGGACATGGTGCGGAGAAACCGGAAAAAGCGTTCAGTAGGCAGCGGAGGACTGTTGTGCGGGGACGGCGCCGTTCTCGCGGAAAGACGCGGCCAGCTGGCGCGCGGCCTTGGCGAACAGCAGCACGTCGACGCCGGTGGCGACGAAGGTGCAGCCCAGCTCCAGATAGCGCCGCGCCAGTCCGGCATCGGACGTCAGCGTGCCGGCCGCCTTGCCGCTGGCGACGATCGTGCGCATCGCGTTCTCGATCGCGGCCTGCACCTCCGGGTGGCCGGGATTGCCGCGATGTCCCATCGACGCCGCCAGATCTGCCGGTCCGATAAAGACGCCGTCGATGCCGTCGACCGCGCAGATCTCCTGCAGATTCGCCAGCGCGGTCACGGTCTCTGCCTGCACCAGCAGGCACACCTCGTCGTCGGCGACATCGAGATAGTCGGTCCGGCCGCTCCAGCGCGAGGCGCGCGCCACGGCGCTGCCGACCCCGCGGATGCCTTGCGGCGGATAGCGCGTGGCGCTGACCAGCATGCGCGCCTGCTCGGCGGTATCGACCATCGGCACCAACAGCGTGGTCGCGCCGATATCGAGCAGCTGCTTGATCAGCGGGACGTCGCCCGCCACCGCGCGCACCACCGGCGCGCTCCGATAGGCGGAGACCGCCTGCAGCTGGGCCAGGATGCTGCGCACATCGTTGGGGGCGTGCTCGCCGTCGATCAGCAGCCAGTCGAAGCCGGCCGTGGCCGCGACCTCGGCCAGATACGGCTCGGCCATCGACAGCCACAGGCCGATTTGCGGCCGGCGGGCGGCCAATGCGGTCTTGAAGGGATTGGATGCGGGCATGACGGATCCTGTCAGAGCGATGCGGGTTCGATGGACCTGGGGACTGGCCTGGTGCGGCATGGTACTGTCTTGCAGGGCTGGGCTCAGTCCAGCTGGCCCTGGCACAAATACTTCAAATGCAGGTAATCGTCCAGTCCGTGGCGCGAGCCCTCGCGGCCATAGCCGGATTCCTTGACGCCGCCAAACGGCGCCGCCTCGGCCGCGATGGCGCCTTCGTTGATGCCGACGATGCCGGTCTCCAGCGCCTGCGCGACGCGCCAGATGCGGCGCACATCGTTCGAATAGAAGTAGGCCGCGAGGCCGAACGGCGTGTCGTTGGCGTGGCCGATCACCTCGTTCTCGCTGGCGAAACGGAAGATCGGCGCGACCGGACCAAAGGTCTCCTCGCAAGACAATGCCATTTGCGGCGTGGCGCCGGTCAGCACGGTGGGCGCGTAGTAATGCGGACCGTCCTCGGTACGCACGCGCTTGCCGCCCGTGACGACGCGCGCGCCCTTTGCCACCGCATCTTCGACGTGTCGGGCGATCTTGTCGACCGCGCGCGCATTGATCATCGGGCCGATCTGCGAGCCCGCCTCGCTGGCCGGCCCGACCTTCAGCGCTCCGACGCGCCGCGTCAGCCGCTCGACGAAATCGTCGTGAACGGCCTCGTGCACGTAGATGCGATTGGGACAGACGCACGTCTGGCCGCCATTGCGGAACTTCGAAGCCATCAGCCCTTCGACCGCGGCATCGAGGTCGGCGTCCTCGAACACGAGGAACGGCGCGTTGCCGCCGAGCTCCAGCGACAGCTTCTTCAGCGTCGCGGCGGACTCGCGCGCCAGGTGTTTGCCGACCGGCGTCGAGCCGGTGAAGGTGATCTTGCGCACGCGGCTGTCGGCGAGCCAGACGTCGACCACCTCGGGCGTGCGTTCCCGCGATGCGGTGACGATGTTCAGCACGCCCGGCGGCACGCCGGCGAGCTCGGCCAGGTAGACCAGCGCCAGCGCGGTCAGCGGCGTGTCCTCGGCCGGCTTGGCGACCACGGTGCAGCCTGCCGCCAATGCCGGCGCGATCTTGCGCGCGATCATCGCCAGCGGGAAGTTCCACGGCGTGATCGCCGCGACCACGCCGACCGGTTCCTTCAGCACCAGCAGCTTGCGGCCCGGCACGGCCTCGGCCACGATGTCGCCGCAGATCCGGACCGCCTCGGCCGCGAACCATTCGACATACGAGGCGCCGTACTGTACCTCGCCGCGGCTCTCGTGCATCGGCTTGCCCTGCTCCGCCGAGATGATGCGGGCCAGGTCTTCCTGGTGCTCGAGGATCAGCGCGTGCCAGCGCTGCAGCAGCTGCGCGCGTTCCTTCGCCGGGCGGCGGCTCCAGTCCGCGAAGGCCTGGTGCGCGGCATCGGCGGCGCGGCGCGCATCGTCGGCCCCGCTGTCCGCGACCTGCGTCAACGTCGCTCCGTTCGCGGGATTGGTGACATCGAGGCGGCCGCCGGCCGCCGCTGACTGCCAGTGGGCGCCGATCAGGTTCTGGCCGCGCAGCAGCGCGGCATGGGAAAGCTGCAGGGACATGATGCGATGGTGGTCCTGGAAAGGATGCGGCGGGTCAGCTGACGATGCCCATATGCCAAGGCACGAACTCGTTGTCGCCGAGGCCGAGCAGCTCGCTGCGGGTCTTCTCGCCGGAGGCGACGCGCAGGATATGTTCGAAGATGCGCTGCCCCATTTCGGCGACGGTCAGTTCGCCGTCGACGATGACGCCGCAGTTGATATCCATGTCGTCGGCGAGGCGCCGGTACATCGGCGTATTGGACGCCAGCTTGATCGTCGGCGCGGGCTTGGAGCCGAACATCGAGCCGCGGCCGGTGGTGAAGCAGATCAGGTTGGCGCCGCTGGCGATCTGGCCGGTCACCGCGACCGGGTCATAGCCGGGCGAATCCATGAAGACGAAGCCGGCCTTGTCGATCGGCTCGGCATACTGGTACACGGCCTGCAGCGGCGTGGTGCCGCCCTTCATTGCCGAGCCGAGCGATTTCTCGAAGATATTGGCAAGGC
The DNA here is from genome assembly GCF_008801915.1 of Cupriavidus gilardii. GTDB lineage: Bacteria > Pseudomonadota > Gammaproteobacteria > Burkholderiales > Burkholderiaceae > Cupriavidus > Cupriavidus gilardii. The sequence continues at coordinate 50,888 of NZ_VZOV01000005.1, read as the reverse complement.
CGCCCTGCTGGTTGCCGTGGCCGACCACGCCGTTGAACTGCGCGTTGTGGCCGGCGGTATAGCGCTCCCACCAGGCCAGCCGGTCGAGCAGCTTCTGGCCGACCTCGGGCGTGACCGCGCGTCGCGTCAGCATGTATTCGACGCCGTGGATCTCGGGCGTTTCAGACAGGATCGCGGTGCCGCCGTGGCGTACCAGGATATCCATCGCGGCGCCCAATGCGGGATTGGCGGTGATGCCGGAGAACCCGTCCGAGCCGCCGCATTCGAGGCCGATCTTCAGATGACTGGCGGGAACCCGCTGACGTCTCGCGGCATTTGCGGCCGGCAGCATCGATTCGATCGCCCGGATGCCGGCGGCGATGGTCTCGCGCGTGCCGCCGGTGTCCTGCATCACCATCGTATGCAGATGGTTGCCGGGCTCCAGCTGCTGCGACTCGACCAGCGACGCGACCTGATTGCGTTCGCAGCCGAGGCCCACGATCAGCACGCCGGCCAGATTCGGATGGCGCGCATAGCCGGCCAGCGTGCGGCGCAGCAGATCGAAATGCTCGCTCGGCGACGACATGCCGCAACCGGTGCCATGAGCGAACGCCACCACGCCATCGACGTTCGGATAGGCCGCCAGCCGCTCCCGCGTGAAATGGTCGGCGATATGCCGGATCACCGTGGCCGAACAATTGACCGACGACAGGATGCCGATGAAGTTGCGCGTGCCAACGCGGCCGTCCGCGCGCACGAAGCCCTGGAAGGCCGCGCGTTCGGCCTCGGGCACATAGTCGATCGGCCGCACATCGCTGCAGAAGGCGGGATCGCGATAGAAGTCGACCAGCTTCAGGTTGTGCGAATGCACGTGCTCCCCCGGCGCGATATCGCGATCGGCCACGCCGATCACGGTGTCGTACTTGCGCACCGGCTCGCCCTTCGTGATCGCGCACGCGGCGATCTTGTGGCCGGCCGGCACCTGGGCCCGCGCCCGCACGCCAAGCTCGGGCAGCGGCTGTCCCAGCGCCAGGTCCTGGCGGGCGATCAGCACGTTGTCGTTGGCGTGCAGGCGGATGACGGCATTGACGTTCACGTCGAACAATTCCTGTGGTTGGCGAGGGCGATGGCGGTCTGCACTGGGAATCTGCGCTGCAGATCAGCTCTGCTGCAGCATTTCCTTCAGCTTCAGGCGCTGGATCAGCTGGGTTTCCTGCTCGTAGACCGCCGCCACGTACTTCTTGTAGTCGGGCCCGTCCAGATACATGACGGGCGCGTCGATGCGCGCGGCGACCTGTCTGAATTCCTTGCTGGCCACCGCGGCCCGGAAGGCGTCGCGCAGCTGCTTCTCGATCGCCGGGTCCAGCCCCTTCGGTGCGCCGATGCCGTTGGGCGCTTCCACCACGACGTCGTAGCCGAGCTCGCGCAGCGTCGGCGTGTCCTTGAAGCGCGGCGTCCGCTGCTCGCCCCAGGTCGCCAGCAGGCGCAGCTTGCCGGATTCGACATGCGGCGCCCACGAGCTGGAATCGGCCAGCAGGTCGACCTGACCGCCGAGCACGTCCTGCAGCGCCGCCGAGCCGCCCTTGTAGGCGATCGCGTTGAAGCGCACGCCGGCGGCCAGCGCGAACTGCTCCATGCCGACATGGGTTGCACCGCCGATGCCGGCGTGGGCATAGGTCAGCTTGCCCGGATTGGCCTTGGCCGCGGCGACGACATCCTGCAGCGTCTTGTAGGACGAGCCGGCCGGTACCGCGATGCCGAAGGTCTGGCCCGAGGTACGTGCCAGATAGGTCAGCTCCGTGCGCGGGTCGATCTCCAGCATGCCGAGCTGCGAGAAGCGCGTGACCGAGATCGGGATCTGGCCGATCGTGTAGCCATCGGGCTTGGCCCGCGCCAGTGCGCGGGTGCCGATCATGCCCGAGGCGCCGGCGCGGTTTTCGACCACGATCGACTGCTTCAGGATGCCGGAGGCGACCTGGCACAGCGCACGCATCGACTGGTCGGCGGTGCCGCCGACCGGCCACGGGCAGATGAAGGTGATCGGGCGATCGGGATAGGTTGCGGCGCTGGCGCTCCGGGCCAGCAGCATGCCGGCGGTACCGGTGGCCGCCGCAGCGGCGGCCGTGGCAACACCGGCGCTGGCGCCGAGGATCAGGCGGCGGCGCGCGGGATTGGTGGGGGAACCGTGGTTCATTGTCGTCCTCGCACTGTGTTATCGGTGGTGGCCGGCGTGCATCGAGGCAACGCCATGGGCGGCATTGTGTCCGGTCATGACATAACGATCCAATCCAATATCGTCATTGCTTGATAACCTTCCCGTTAAGTAGGCCGCGAGGTAGACTGCGCGCCATGCCCCATATCGACCGCGCGCTGCGCTCCAATATCAAGCTACGCCATCTGCAGTTGCTGGTGGCGCTCGACGAGTTCCGCCATCTCGGCAAGACCGCCGAATTCCTGTCGATCAGCCAACCCGCGGTGTCCAAGACGCTGACCGAGGTCGAGAAGATGCTCGGCCTGGTACTGTTCTCCCGCTCGACCCGCGGCACCGAACCGACCGCGGCCGGCGAAGCGCTGATCCGCTTCTCGCGCCGCGTGCTGGCGCAATACGATCGCACGCGCGAGGAGATCGAGGCTGTCGACACGGGCGCGGCCGGCCGCGTGCGCGTCGGCGCAATGGGCGCCGCGCTGCCGGTGCTGCTGGCACGCGCCACCGCCCGGCTGAAGGCGCGCTCCGCGCAGGCCACCGTGCTGATCGAGGAAGGCGATCTGACGCACCTGCTGCCGAAGCTGCGCCTTTCCGAGCTCGACCTGATCGTGGGCCGTCTCGAGCCGGGCTATGCGGCGCCTGACCTTGCGACCGAGGCGCTATACAACGAACCAATGGTGGCCGTGGTCCGGCCTGGACATCCCCTCGCCGGCAATCCCAGGGCCGGCTGGGCGGACCTGGCGAAGCTGCCGTGCGTGATGCCGCCACCGTGGGCCTCGCTGCGCGTCAAGCTGGAGCAGGCGTTCCTCGCGCAGGGCCTGGAGCCGCCATCGGACCGGATCGAGACCTCATCCTATCTCGCGGTCTCGACCTTCGTTACGCAGCGCGACGCGGTCGGCTTCCTGGCACGCTCGGTGGCAAGGCAATTCGCCAGCGAAGGCAGGCTCGACATCGTGAAGATCGCCGTGCCGATCGAATTGCCGCCGGTCGGCATCATCACGCTGCGGGCATCGGGCGAGGCCGGTCTGGGCGCGAGCGCGGCGCATTTGGTCGATTGCCTCCGGTTGGCGGCAGCGGAGATGGAAACGGTCGGGAAGCCGGCACGGCGGACCGCAAAGACCAGAAAAACCAGAACGCGGGCGCCCTGAGTGGTGCGTTCATTGCCACGCCGCGCTATCCGGATCCCAGCGCCCGGGAGAGCGGATCTTGGGACGATGCGATCCTTCATAGCATCGCCTTGATGTAGGGCCCCATACGCTCGGCCACCCGATTCAGAGCCGCATATTTCATCAGCTCGCCGGCCGTGGTCTTCCGTTGCTCCAACGCATTGCGTAGCGCTTCGATGGCAACATCTTCACCGACTTGGCGCCGATGCTTGAAGCAGTCGGCAATCGTCTTGGCGACTCCGTATATCGGCACGGCCACGCCCTCTATCCGGACATGTTCGACCCCTGCGGTCAGAACCTCTCCGGTCGCTCGAACGAGCTCGAGTTTGATGCCCTCGCTCTTCGGCGCCCTGGCCTTGTGAGGGATGGTCATCCAAACGGCGTGGGGCAGCTGGGTAGTCAGCCCGTGGTAACGGAGGGCGCTGACAAGGCTGATCACGCCGTTCGGCACCAAACGGGCGGCTTCCGCCAGATTGTGAGCGGCACTCTCCCCCACATACCGTGCGTCCTGGTAAAGGCCGCGACCCAGACGGACGAGCTCGCCAGAGTCGGTCAGGCGCTTCAGGTATACGAGCGGGATGCCCGCGGCCTTGAAGTCACGCGCCCGCGCGATGCCGCGATCTCGGGCAACGCACAGCGCGCGTTCGCGATGGGTCAGATGGCGAGTTGCCATGTTGTTATCAAATGTCGGCAAAAATGGCATAAATGCCGACATATGGTAACGGCTTTGCGGTGGTAGTGACATGGTTTTCCTTCGAGTGACAGCGTTGGGCCGGGACAGGCCTCACGTCAGTGGACAACGAAGGTTTCTGTGTATCGCGAGTCACCGCAAAGAGTCAGGTCAGCGGGGAGCGCAGTAGCGAATTGCGAAAGACCACGGTGGATACCGATAGGGGTAGAAGTACGCCCCGTCATCAAGGCTTCCAGGACCGAGCGGCGCCGACGACGCGCTCCGCTGACGATAGAAAAGGCTGACTATCGGCTCCCGCCGAGGATCACTTGCCCTTGGCAAGCGCCTCGATGGCGCGGGCCGCGGCCAGATGCTGGGGCACCGACAGCCCCTGCGCCGCGTTGGCCGGCGAGATCTGCGCGCCTTGCGCGCTGCCACGCGCGGTGAAGTCAGCGCCGGGCGCATAGACGTTGCGCGCGATCGCGCCGACCTCGGCTTCGGACAGATCGGCGGCCACCAGCAACTGCGCGGCGACGGCCACGGTTGCCACGCCGTCGGTCTGGTTTGCATAGGTGCCGGCGGGCACCGTATATCGCAAATAACCACGGCCGGAATCGGCCAGCGCGGCGGCGGCCTTCTCGCCGAGCGGAAGCAGGCGCAGCGGAATCGCGGCCAGCGCGTCACGAATGCTTTCCGATGGCACGCCGATGATCTGGATCACGGCGTCGACCTCGCCCTGCCGCAGCGCCACCAGCGAGGCGTTGATGCCCAGCTCGTGTCCCGCAAAATCCGCCGGCTTCAGGCCGTGCGCGGCCAGGACTCGCAGGGCCGTGCGCTGCGACGCGCCGCCCTTCTCGCCAATGGCGACACGCTTGCCGCGCAGGTCCGCCACCGTCTTGACGGCCGCATCGGCGCGAACGAGAACATGGACGGCCTCCGGATACAGGCTGCCGATCGCGCGCAGCGACGTGAACGGTCCATCGGCGGCGAAGTCGCCGTCGCCGCGGTAGGCGTCGAGCGCCGCGTCGGCCTGTGCCAACGCCAGCGAGGCCTTGCCCTGGCGCAGCATGCGCAGGTTCTCGTCGCCGCCCTTCGTGACCAGCGGCACTACCCTGGCGCCGGGATTGGCCGCCAGCGCCTGGGCAAAACGCAGGTACTGCCCGCCCTCCGCGCCCGCCGCCAGCGGATAGCCCTGGTTGGCGCGGGCAAGCCGCGCGCGGATGCTGGCATGCGCAGCGGCAAGTTCCTGCGCGATCATCGCGTGCTGTTCGGGCGAGGACTCGGCCGGCACGGATTCGACGATGCGGCGGACCGCTTCGAGCATCGCCGCCGCGCCCTGCGGGGCGCTGCCCGCATACGCGGGCGCCGTGACGGGGCGATAGCCGCCCGACACCACCGGCATCCATCGGCCACCCTCTTCGCGGTACACCGCGGCGCCGTGCGCACGAATGATGTCGCCCGCCTTGTTGCCGCCCAGCGCGATGCCCTGCACGCCCTTCGGCGCCGCACCGAGCGCCGAGATCAGGCCGGCCACGCCGGGCGCATCCCATGCACCGAAGTCGAAGTCGCGCGTCAGCTTCAGCTCCGCGTCGAAGTAGACGACGCGCCGGGCTTCGCCGGGCGGTCCGCGCCGATCGGTTTGCGAGCCTTGCCGCCGCAGTTCCGCCAGCTCGACCGTTCCCGGGGGCAGCGCCTGCGCCAGCCGCGCGGCGACGTCCTTGCGCAGCGCGCCGGCGTCCGGGCCGCGTTCGCATCCCGCCAGCAGCGACGCGACGATCAGGACAAACAGCGCGGACAACAGGCGGCGCACGATCAGCCTCCCATCAGCGGCATCGCCAGCATCAGCGTCAGCACGAAGGCATTCATGATGTCGACGAAGAAGGCGCCGGCCAGCGGCGCCACCACGAAACTCTTCGGTGCCGGCCCATGTTTCGCGGTGATGGCCTGCATATTGGCCATCGCGGTAGCGGTCGAGCCCATATTGAAGCCGATGAAGGCGGCCGACAGCACCGCGGCCTCGTAGTCGCGCCCCATGAAGCGGAAGCAGACCAGCACGACGTAGAGGACGATGAACACCACCTGCATCGCGATGATCGCGATGAAGGGCCCCGCCGACAGCGCGACGTCGACCAGGTCGAGCGCCATCATCGTCATCACCAGGAACAGCGACAGGCTGACATTGGAGATCAGCTCCGCCGGCCGGTCGTCGAAGCGGACGCCGGCCAGCGGCAACAGGTTCCGGATCGCAATGCCGGTCAGCATGCACCACAGGAAGCCGGGGATCGTGATGGCCTGGCCCGAGAACAACGAGGCAAGCCAGCGTCCGACCACTACCGCCACCAGGATGCCGCCCAGCGCGCCGACCGCGGCCACCGTCGTGATCGGAAACCCGTGGGCTTCGGCCTCGACGCTCGCCTCGTCCTCGCCCTGCGAACGCAGCCGATATCGCGAGATCAGGTACTGCGCGACCGGCCCCGCGATGATGCCGCCGACGATCAGGCCGATCGTCGCCACCGTCATCGACAGCTCCATCACCGACTGCAGGTTGTTGATCTCGGCGAAGCGTTCGGCATAGGCCGCGCCGGTGCCGTGTCCGCCGACCAGCGTGATCGAACCGCCGACGAGCCCGAAGATCGGATGCAGGTCCATGGCCTTGGCCATGCCGACGCCGACGATGTTCTGTACGGCGATATAGGGAAACAGCACGATCAGGAAGATGACCAGCGCCTTGCCGCCCTGCTTGAGCGCGCGCAGGTCTGCGCCCATGCCGACGCCGGCGAAGAACATCAGCAGCAGCACGGGCTTGATGGCGGCGTCGATGACGACGCGAAACTCGAACAGCGCGGCCGCGATCGCCGCGGCGGCGGCAAACAGGACACCGCCGGTAATCGGATCGGGAATGTTGTAGCGCGACAGAAAGCCGACGCGGCGATTGATCAGCGTACCGAGCAGCAGGACCAGCACGGCGACCAGCACCGAGGCGACCGGATCGAGGCGAATCTGCATCGGATTCCCATCCTTGCCCGCCGGTACCGGCGGAAAAGTGACGCGTATGGATCTATGCCAGCATAGACGCGACAAATGCGAACCGCAATGCGCAAAAAAAATGCCGGACGCGATCGAGCGCGTCCGGCATTCGTGCAAGCGCGACGGAAGGCTACGCCGCCGACTGCGTCAGCTCGGGCGTGCCCGGCGCCGCCGGCGCCATCGCTTCGCCTGCCATCGCCTTGCGCAGCTGATCCTTGTCCAGCTCGCCTTCCCAGCGCGCGACGACGATCGCGGCGGTCGCGTTGCCGACCAGATTGGTCAGCGCGCGGCATTCCGACATGAAGCGGTCGACGCCAAGGATCAGCGCCATGCCCGCGACAGGCACCGACGGCACCACGGCCAAGGTGGCAGCCAGCGTGATGAAGCCCGCGCCGGTCACGCCGGCCGCGCCCTTGGAGCTGAGCATCGCGACCAGCAGCAGCAGGATCTGATCGCCGAACGACAGGTGGATGTCGCAGGCCTGCGCGATGAACAGCGCGGCCATCGTCATGTAGATATTGGTGCCGTCCAGGTTGAACGAATAGCCGGTCGGCACGACCAGGCCGACCACCGACTTGGCGCAGCCAGCCCGCTCCATCTTCTGCATCAGCGTCGGCAGCGCGGCTTCCGACGAGCTGGTGCCCAGCACCAGCAGCAGTTCCTCGCGGATATAGCGGATCAGCTTGACGATCGAGAAGCCGTTGTAGCGCGCCACCAGGCCCAGCACGATCAGCACGAACAGCAGCGACGTCAGATAGAAGGTGCCGACCAGCATCGCCAGGTTGGCCACCGACTTGATGCCGTACTTGCCGATGGTGAACGACATCGCGCCGAACGCGCCGATCGGCGCGACCTTCATCAGGATCGACACCAGGCGGAACACCGGCAACGTGACCGCCTGCAGGAAATCGACCACCGGCTTGCCACGCTCGCCGACCAGCGCCAGCGAGATGCCGAACAGCACCGCGACGAACAGCACCTGCAGGATGTCGCCATTGACCATCGGGCTGAGCACCGTGGTCGGGATGATGTTCATCAGGAAGCCGGTGATCGTCGAATCGTGCGCCTTGGCGACATAGCCGGACACCGCGTTCGAATCGAGCGACGCCGGGTCGATGTGCAGGCCGTGGCCGGGCTGGACCACGTTGCCGACGATCATGCCGACGGCCAGTGCCAGCGTCGAGAACGTCAGGAAGTAGATCATCGCCTTGCCGGCGACGCGGCCGACCTTCTTCAGGTCCGACATGCCGGCGATGCCGGTGACCACGGTCAGGAAGATCACCGGCGCGATGATCATCTTGACCAGCTTGATGAAGCCGTCGCCCAGCGGCTTCATGCTCGAGCCGAGATCGGGCCAGTAGTGGCCCAGCGCGATGCCGGCGACGATGGCGACCAGCACCTGCACGTACAGATGGCGATAGAACGGACGAGGCTGCGCGGCCGTGGCCGCGGCGGTGTGGGTGTCGATCATGCGGGTGTCCCCTGCCAATGGGCTGCCGGGCGCCATGCAGGGGCACGCGGCGGCGAGTTTCTTGAAATATCCTGGCCGAGCGGATGCGGCGCCGGACCAGCCGCTATCGCAATGCGTGTGCCAGCCAAATGTCTTTCACAACTCTTTGATTTTTAATGAAAAAATCCTGAAGCGCCGAGCAGCTCGCTGGCGTTTGAGTGGAAATCCACATAGAATTCGGTCCGGTTGTATGGAAATCCACACAACTTTTGCCGCACACGCGACCCTGCAGGCCTCGGCTCTGCAGGCTCGACCGATCCGCTACCCCGCGCCCACTCCACCGCTCACGATGGCCGAACCGCCCGCCTCCACCCTGCCGGCCGACCCAACGCCCGCGCGCCGGTCCTTCTCGCCGCGCGCCGCTGTCGGGGTGGCCCTGGCGGTGCTGCTGATGCTGGCGCTGACCGTCGCGGTGCTGCGGTGGGTCGAGCGCGCGGCGCATCGCGAGGCCACCGCCGCGGTCACCCAGCGTGCGCTGACGGCCGCGCAGTTCAACGTTGCCACGCTGCGGCGGGATCTCGAGAAACATCGCGCGCTGCCGTTCGTGCTGGCGCAGGACCCGGACCTGAAGACGGCGCTGGCGACGGCCGACCCGCAGCGCCTTGCCGCGCTCAACGGCAAGCTCGAGGCACTGGCGGCCGGCACCGGCGCCTCGGTGATCTACGCGGTGGACCGCCGCGGCCTGACGGTCGCCTCGAGCAATTGGCGCGGCCCCGACAGCTTCGTCGGCGAGAACTACGCCTTCCGGCCCTACTACCAGGGCGCGATGGCCGGCGGCGCCGCCGAGCACTTCGCCCTCGGCACGATCAGCCGCCGCCCCGGCCTGTACCTGTCGCACCGGATCGAGGAAGCTAGCGGACAGCCGCTGGGTGTGGTGGTCGTCAAGGTCGAGTTCCCCGGCCTGGAGGAAGACTGGGCGCATCTGGCCGAGCCGGTCTTCGTCACCAACAGCGACGGCGTGGTGCTGCTGACCAGCGAGCCCGGATGGCGCTTTGGCTCGCTGGTGCCTCTGGGCGAGGCGGCGGCCGAGCAGTTGCGGCGCAGCCTGCAGTTTGGCGATGGGACCTTCGCCCCGCTGCCGGTCCGGCCGTTTTCGGCCGCGGCCGGTGGCGCACCGGCGCGCAAGCCGCCTGCCAGCGGCGAGGAGGTGCGTGCGGACGTGCCCGGTCATCCGGCCGGCGACAGCTATATCCACGTTGCCCTGCCCGTGCCCTCCACGCATTGGACCTTTCACCTGCTGGCGCCCAGCCGCGACGAGCGGACCGGCACCGCGGCGCGGATGCAGGCGCAGGCGCTGGTGCTGCTGCTGCTCGCCTGTATCGCCGTCGCCACCGCGATCTACGCACGGCGCCGGCTGCGGCGGCACAACGCTCAGCAGGCCGCGATCCGCGCCGAATTGACGGCGCGCGTGCAGGCGCGCACCGCCGAACTGCAGGCCGCCAACGACCAGCTGCGCGCGGAAATGGAAGAGCGCCGGCAGGCCGAGCTGCGTCTCCATGCCGCGCAGGAAGAACTGGTGCAGGCCAACAAGCTGACCTTCCTCGGCCAGATCGCCGCCGGCGTCGCGCACGAGATCAACCAGCCGGTGGCCGCGATCCGCAGCTATGCGGACAACGCCGGCAGCTATCTGGAGCGCGGCGAGGCCGAGGGGGCCCGCTCGAGCCTCGCGCGCATCGGCGCATTGACCGAGCGCATCGGCGCCATTACGGGCCAGCTGCGCGCGTTTGCCCGCAAGGGTTCGGGCGCACGAGAGCCGACGCCGGTGGACGACGCGATCGACGGCGCGCTGCTGTTGCTCGGGCCGCGCCTGCGCACGCAGCCCGTCGCGCTGGTGCGTTCCGGCGACAAGGGTCTGCGCGTGCAGGCCGAACGCCTGCGGCTCGAACAGGTGCTGGTCAATCTGCTGCAGAACGCGCTGGACGCCGTGGCCGGCCGCGACGATGCGCGGATCGACATCGCGACGCATGCCGACGAAGCGCGTGTTCGCATCGAGATCGCCGACAACGGTCCCGGCATCGCGCCCGACATCGCCGAGCGGCTGTTCACCCCCTTCTCCACCTCGAAGCGCGAAGGCATGGGGCTGGGGCTGGTGATCAGCCGCGACATCGTCGCCGACTTCGGCGGCACGCTCGATACGCGCTCCGGCAGCACGGAAAGCGGCGGGCCCGGCGGCGCCATCTTCACCATCACATTGAATTCATCCCCATGATGCAAACCACCGAAGGCCAGGCCAGCCATGGCCCGGTGCGCCGGGTCGCCCTGGTCGACGACGACCACGATGTCCGCGCAGCCGCGGCCGAGAGCCTGACGCTGGCCGGCTATCGGGTCGACGCGCACGCCAGCGCGCAATCCTTTCTCGACAGCCTGCGCGACGGCTATCCGGAGGTACTGGTCACCGATATGCGGATGCCGGGGCTCGACGGCCTGCAACTGTTCGAACGCGTGCTCGAACGCGACGCCAGCCTGCCGGTGATCTTCATCACCGGCCATGGCGATATCGCGCAAGCGGTCGAGGCGATGCGCCGTGGCGCCTACGATTTTCTCGAGAAGCCCTACGCCACCCACCGCTTGCTGACCGCTGTCGGCCATGCCTGGGAGCAGCGCCGGCTGGTGCTGGAAAACCGCCGGCTGCAGGACGCCGCGACGCAAGCGGAGAGCGCCTGGCCGCTGATCGGCGTGACGCCGGCGATGGAGCGGCTGCGCCAGACCATCCGCCATATCGCCGACGCGGACGTGGATGTGCTGGTGGTCGGCGAGACCGGCAGCGGCAAGGAAATGGCCGCGACCGCGCTGCATCGGTGGAGCCGTCGCAGCGCCGGCGAACTGGTCGCGCTCAATTGCGCGGCGCTGCCCGAGAGCGTGATCGAGAGCGAGCTGTTCGGCCACGAACCCGGTGCCTTCACCGGCGCGCAACGCAAGCGGATCGGCCGCATCGAACATGCCAATGGCGGCACGCTGTTCCTGGACGAGATCGAAGGCATGCCGCCGTCGGTGCAGCTCAAGCTGCTGCGCGTGCTGGAGACGCGCAGCGTCGCGCCGCTGGGCACCAACGAAATGCGGCCGGTCGATCTGCGCGTCATCGCGGCCAGCAAGGTCGATCTGGGCGACCCCGCACAGCGCGGCGATTTCCGCGAGGACCTGTATTACCGCCTCAACGTCGTCACGCTGTATATGCCGCCGCTGCGCGAGCGGCGCGAAGACATTCCGCTGCTGTTCGAGGTCTTCACCGGCCAGGCCGCGCGCCGCTTCCAGCGTGAGGCGCCGCCGCTCAACGATGCGGTACGGCGCTACCTGAACACGCACGCCTGGCCGGGCAACGTACGCGAACTGCTGCATTTCGCCGAACGCTTCGTGTTGGGGGTGCATACGCTGCCGGCCGCGCCTGCCGCGCAGAGCGCGACGTCAGACGGTACGAGCGGCGAAGGCACGCTGGCCGAACGGATGGACCGCTACGAAGCGCAGCTGATCCGCGACACGCTCGCCGCCAACGGCGGCAATGTACGGGCGACACTGGAATCGCTGGGCATCGCGCGCAAGACGTTCTACGACAAGCTGCATCGGCATGGGATCGAACGGCGGCTCTATGTCAGCGACAGAACCGAATAGTCGGATGGCAGAACCGCCCACTTTCGAACTGCGCTAGAATCCGACCACTGCCCTAACCTGTCCTCTCCCGGATGCACATGCCGGTGATGACTCTAGGTCGATACATGGCTCGCCTCGCGCGGGCCATGTCTGTTTTCGGGCCATGTTCCATGCGCGCTCGGCCTCGCGCACCGGCGACCGATGCGTGTCAGCTGGCTTTGCCGCCAGATGCAGCAAGGCGCTTCGCGAGGTCTGGCAGCACTTCGCTACCCTGCAGTGCCGCGGCTGCCAGCCGACGCACATGATCCCGCAGATCGCGCGGCCATGATTCGGTCAGCATCACGAAGCGCTCGCCGTCACCGGCGTACAGCGCGCGGGACGCGTCCTCGTAGCCTGGCTGGTTGCCGAGCATCGCAAGCATGAAGCGGTCGGCGGCCTGCTGCGCTTCGCGAATCGCCTGCCGTCCTCCGTCCTGGGCACGCGCCTGCTCGACCAGTTTGCGCAACGTCACCGAAGCGCCGCCCGGCTGGGCGGCGAGCCATTCCCAGTGGCGCGGCAGCAGGGTTACCTCGCGCGCCACCACGCCGAGCCTGGGACGGCCTGGCGTCCGGGGTTCGCCCCTGCTCGCTTCCCCTTCGCGTTCCGTCTGCTCCGCGGCCGGCTGTCGCCCCTCCGGCTGCAGCCTCGCGACAATCTCCTGATCCGTGCCGCGCAGGTCGAAATCGATCTGGCGGCCGCTGCGATCATCGAAGGCCAGTACCGCTGGCGCCGACGCGTCGTCCCCCCGTTGCGCGAGGGCGCGTTTGACGGCAAGGGCGACGGCGCCGGGCGCGCCGGAAGCCAGCAGGCGTTCGCCGATGAACGCGGTGCAGGTGGCGGGTTTCGACATGTTGGATCTCCGTGAACTGGCGCTATTTTATCCGGGTAAAACAAGATGTCAATATTACCCGGGCTAAATTGCCCAACACGGTCACCGCCCCTGCTGCCCGCTCACTCCACCGAAATTCCCCGTTGCTTGATCACCGCCGCCCAACGCGCCGTCTCTTTCTGGATCGTCTCGGCCAGCTCCCGCGGCGTGCCGCCGCCGACGTCCATGCCGAGCGTTGCCAGCTTGCTCTTCAGGCCGGGATCGGCCAGCACTTCGCCGGTCTGGCGGCTCAATTGTTCGATCACCTCGCGCGGCGTGCCGGCCGGGGCCATCAGCGCATACCAGGACACCGCCTCGAACTGCGGAAAGCCCTGTTCGGCGATGGTCGGCACATCGGGCAGCACCGCCGAGCGCTTGCCGCTGGCCACGCCCAGTGCGCGCAGGCGGCCGGCCTGGATATACGGCAGCGCCGCCGACATCTGCGCGAACATCATCGTGACCTGGCCGCCGACGAGGTCCGTCATCGCCGGGCTGACGCCCTTGTAGGGCACGTGGATCAGCTTGACGTTGGCGTCGAGCTGCAGCAGTTCACCGGCCAGATGCGCCTGGCTGCCCGCGCCCGGCGAGGCAAAGGTCAGCTTGCCGGGCTGCTGGCGTGCGAGCTTCAGCAGGTCGGCAAGCGACTTCGCCGGGACGCCGGGGTGAACCACCAGCACGTTTTCGGCCGTGGCCAGCATCGCGACCGGCACCAAGTCGGCCGCCTTGTACGGCAGGTTCGGCATCAGCGACGGATTGACGGCGATATTGCCGACCGGCACCACGGCCAGCGTATAGCCATCGGGCGCGGCCTTGGCGACCTGATCGACGCCGATCGTGCCGGCCGCGCCGGCCTTGTTCTCGACGACGACCGGTTGGCTCCAGCGTTTGGACAGCCCCTCGCCTACCGTACGTCCGAGCACGTCGGCCGGACCGCCGGCGGCAAACGGCACGACCAGCCGTATTGGCTTGGCGGGATAGGCTTGCCCGCCCCCCTGCGCCGACGCGCCAAGCGGCACGCTCGCCGCGAGCAGCGCACCGAGTATCGTGGAAAGCAAACGCATCATCGTGATTCTCCGAGAGTGGATCAGGCCAATGGATCGGATGGGTGCCGCAAGGACTCCAGCGAAGGCTCCGACAATGACGCCGGCACGGACTCCGGCAAAAACGGCAAGACACCCTGCACAACCGGTGTCGCCGCGGTCAGCGCCACCCCCGCGCGATCCGCCTCGTGCGCCCAGCGGACCAGACGCCGATAGTCGTCCGGCACCATTTCCGCAAAGCGCGACAGCCGCAGCACGGCAAGCGCCTCGCCGCATTCCGGGTCGCGATGCGCGTGCAGCAATGCCTCGCGCAGCCGCGCCGCGATGTCTTCGCCGATGCCGGGAGAAGCGACCAGCGGCGGAATCGGCGAGGACTGCGTCACCGCCAGCGTGCGCACGGCGGCGATCCGTTCTGGCGCATGCATCCGCAGCAAGTCGAGCACATAGCTGTCGACCACGCCGACCTCGGCGCGCCCCGCGATCACCGCGTCGATCACGTCCTGCGGTGTCGGCGTGGCGTCGTCGGTCGGCAGATACAACGCGCCCTCGACCAGCCCGAACTCCATCAGATAGCGGCGCGGCGCGTTGTAGCCCGAATTCGACTCCGGCAGCATGCACGCAAGGCGCGTGCCGAAGGTCTGCGCCAGCGAGGTGCGGGGCGCATCGGCGCGCACGATGAATTCGCTGAAATAGCGCGGCAGGCCGCCATAGCGCGGCAGATCGGGCACCGGCGCAGCAAGCAGCCGGTAGCGCACCGGCGCGGTCGCAAACGGATAGCCGCACATCAGCACGCAGGCGCAATCGTCGCGGTCCCACAATGCACGGATCGGTGCCGGCGCATCATGCTCGACGTAGTCCAGCGCCACGCCGGCGCGTTGCGCCACGCGCATCAGCAGCGCCCGCCAGGCCTTGGCGGCCTGCGGCGACACCGAGTACATCCTTGCATTGGCGATCATGCGTAGACCAGCCTTTGCCCGATGCCCATGCGCTGGGCCTTCTCCATGATTGCGTGGCCGAGCGCGATATCGCTGAGCGACAGGCCGCGATGCCAGAACAGATTGGTCTCCTCGTCGCTCTGCCGCCCCGGTTTGCGTCCGGCGACGATCTCGCCGAGCTCGGCATGCAGCGTCTGCTCCGACAGCTTGCCGGCCTCGACATGCGCGCGCAGCGAGCCGAACATGCCTCCCTTGCACTGGCTCCAGTCGTCGACCACCAGCTTGTCCATGATGTCGGTCAGCGACAGCTCGACCGCGCTCATCGTGCCGTAGGGCACGACGAACGCGCCGCGCGAGATCCATTCGGTCTTCAACAGCGGCGTCGGCCGCTCCAGCCGCGAGGCTTCGACGACGATATCGGCGCCGCGCACGCACGACTCCCAGTCCTCGGTCACGACGATCGGCTTGCCGAGATCGCGCTCGAGCCTCGCCGCAAATGCATTGCGGCTTTCGGGGCGGCGCGAATGCACGCGGATCTCGTCGAAATCGAACAGGCTGTCGAGCAGCCTGATATTCCAGTACGAGGTACCGCGCGCACCGATATGGCCGAGCACCTTGCTGTTGCGCCGCGCCAGATGGCGCGCGCCGAGCGCGGTCAGCGCCCCGGTGCGAGCGTCCGTAATGAAGGTCGCGTCGATCACGGCGACCGGCATGCCGGTGCGCGGGTCGAACAGATTCAGCAGCGCCATTTCCGATGGCAGGCCCTGCTTGTAGTTGTCGACGAAGTCGCCGACGATCTTGACCCCCGCCAGCCCGAGCGGCGCGACATAACCGCGCAGCACATTGAAGTGCCCATTGAAGGCGGGGTCCGGAATCAGATGCATGCGCGGCTCGATCACGGTCTGCCCATTGCCCTGCGCCACCAGCCCCTGCTCGACCGCGGCAAGGATCTCCGCGTCGGTCATCTCCAGCCGGGCGATGTCCTTGCCGTTGAGGTAGGTCAGATGGATGTCGCTCATACCGTCTCCTGATGTCGTGGAATCGTGGAATCGTCGAATCGTCGAAATCAGTGTAGGGAGCGCGGCCATGACTGTCATATGCTTATATATCGGTGACGCTTAACATCTTGTTATGCCATGAAAATCAATCTGCGCCAGATCGAAGTGTTCCGCGCGGTGATGCTGACGGGCTCGATCAGCGCCGCCGCCAAGCTGCTGTATGTTTCGCAGCCGGCGATCAGCCGCCTGCTGTCGCATACCGAGCAGCGCCTGGGCTTCGCGCTGTTTCGGCGCACCAAGGGGCGGCTGTATCCAACGCCGGAAGCGCGCCGCATGCTGGCCGAGGTCAACGCGGTCTATGACGGCATCGAGCGCGTCAACGAGATCGCCGAGGATCTGGCGGCAAACCGCACCGGCAGCCTGCGCGTGTCGTGCAGCCCCAATCTGGGGCAGACGGTGCTGCCCCGTGCGATTGCGCGCTTCCGTCTGGCGCATCCCGAAGTCCGCATCGTGGTGCGCACGCAGATTCCCACCAACATGCTGCGCACGCTGCTGTCGGGGCAGGCCGAGCTCGGCGTATCGACGATGCCGCTGACGCATCCGAACCTGGAAGCGCGCGTGCTGGCGCGCAATCCGATCGTCGCGCTGGTGCCCGAGGGCCATCGTCTCGCCGGGCGCAGCGCGGTACGGCCTGCCGACCTGGCCGGCGAGCCGCTGATCGGCTACGGCGACGATGTGCCGTTCGGGCTGCTGATCCGCGAGATGTTCGGCGGCGAGGCTGACCAACCGGACTTCAGCGTGCAGGTGGAACAGGCGCACGTCGCGCGTGCCCTGGCGCAGGCGGGGGCGGGCATCGCGCTGGTCGACGCGATGACCGTGTTCGGCCAGAGCTGGCCCGATATCGTCGCGGTGCCGGTCAGGACGCGCGTCACCGCGTCGGCGCAGATCTTCCATGTCGAGACCGAACCGCTGTCGCGGCTGGCGCTCGACTTCGTCGATACGCTGGTGGCGATGATGAAGCGGTAAACGCGCGGCGGGGCGGGGGCGGGGGCGCTGCGCTGCCATGCCTTCCGCTAATGCACGATGCCGCCCTTGACGAAGCGCACTGGCTCCGCATCCATCCGCAACAGCAGCGCGGTCAGCGCATCGGGCGCCGGCTTTTCGGCTGTCGCGCTGGCCGCCGGCCTGGACGCCTGGCCCGACTCGCACAGCAGATCGGCATCGGACCAGCCCTTCTGCTGCGGCGTGCCGCGTGCACGCAGCCAGCCACCGCGATCGGCCAGCAGCTCGGTCCCGCCGAGGCGCTCCGGCGCGACACCGGCGAGCCGCGCGACGGTATCCCAGGCCTGCGGCGACACCGCCGCGCAATCGCTGCGGAACTGCGGCACCGAAGCGGGCGGCCTGCCGTCGGGCGTCACCAGCAGCGTCAGGAAGCGCGGATCCTCGAGCGGAATGCGATCGGGCGAACCGTCGAAGGCCACCAGCCGCAGCCGCTGGCCGTCGCGCCACTGCGCCAATCGGCGCGGCGTGTCGGCGCCGCAGCGTATCGCCATATCCGGAACCGGCAAGGCCATCGGCCAGCTGCCTGCCGACTTGGCGCCCTCGCCCGCGGCCAGCGCCTTGGCGTAGTCGAGCACGGCCCAGATCTCCTCGCCGGCCAATACGCCGGCGAATGCGGGCATCGCCAGGCCGCCATTGCCATCGCGCATGCCATCGGCGATATGCCAGAACAGCTCGCCATCGGCACGGCGCGCGAGCAAGGGACTGACCAGCGTCGGCGGCCAGCGCGGCAACGTTGCCGCCAGCGGACCTTCGCCGCGGCCGTCGTCGCCGTGGCAGGCCGCGCAATGCTGGCCATAGATGCGGGCGCCGAGGGAGATCGCCTCCACCGAAAATCCTGTAGGACTGGCATGAAAGCTGGTCGGCGCCGCCGGCACGAACAGCAGCGCCGGCGCTGGCCAGGGCGCGAGCAGCAGGCCGGCGGCCGCCATCGGCAGCAGTATCGCACGGCGGCGCCGCCATGCCAGCGCCAGCAGCATCGCCACCAACGACAGCGCGACGGCGATGCCGGTCCACGCGAGCTGCCTCGCCACGCCGAGATCGATCAGCAAGGTTTCGCCGGCAATCCGATGGCTCCAGGGCCAGGCCGGCTGCCCGTGCACGTCGCCAGTCAGGCCCAGCCAGTGCCATAGCCGCAGCATGCCGAGCTGCGCGTGCTCGACGATGGCCAACAGCGTATCGAGCCAGGCCGGCAACACCACGCCATTCATCGCACCGCTCGCGCCATGGCTTGTCGGAACACGGGCCCCAGCACGCCGGCGATCACCAGCTGGCGTCCAGGCCCAGATGCCGCAGCGCCTCGTGCCGCATCTCGGTCAGCCTGGGATCGCCGCGATGGCGCGGGTACGGCAGATCGACATCGATCTCCGCGCGGATGCGCGCCGGCCGATCGCTGAAGACGATCACGCGCTGGGCCAGGAACAGCGCCTCCTCGACATCGTGCGTGACCAGCAGGGCCGAGAAGCCGGCACGCTGCCACAGCGCGACCAGCTCGCTCTGCATCGCCAGCCGCGTCAGCGAATCGAGCTTGCCGAGCGGCTCGTCCAGGACCAGCAG
This sequence comes from Cupriavidus gilardii, assembly GCF_008801915.1. Taxonomy (GTDB): domain Bacteria; phylum Pseudomonadota; class Gammaproteobacteria; order Burkholderiales; family Burkholderiaceae; genus Cupriavidus; species Cupriavidus gilardii. The sequence continues at coordinate 32,249 of NZ_VZOV01000005.1, read as the reverse complement.
GCGCGGATCGTTGACCAGCGCGCGCGCCAGCGCCACGCGCTGCGCCATGCCGCCGGACAGCTGATGCGGAAACGCGCGCGCGAAGTCCTTCAGGCCGACCCGTTCGAGCGCGGCGTCGACCCGTTGATGCTCGCGGCCCAGCAGGCCGCGTGCCTGCAGGCCCAGCGCCACGTTGTCCCAGACGCGCCGCCACGGAAACAGCGTCGGGTCCTGGAATACGACGATGCGCGACGGATCCGGCTCGGCGATCGTCGCGCCGTCCTGCAGGATCCGCCCTTCCACCGGCGCGTCGAGGCCGGCGACCAGCCGCAGCAAGGTCGACTTGCCGCAGCCGCTGGGCCCCAGCAGCGCGACGAATTCTCCCGGCTCGACGTTCAGGTTCACGCGGTCCAGCACCTGCAGCCGCGTCTCGCCTTCCCCGAACCAATGGCTGACCTGCCGTACCTCGATGCGAGCCCCGGCGCCCTCCCCGTCGATGACCTCACCCGTCCCGTCGTTTCCTTGATGGTGCGGGCGTGCCAATCCGCGCGCCACCGTCGCCTGCGCCTCGTCCGCCATCGCCGCGCTCACCATTTGACGGTCCCCTTCTGCCACGACAGCGCGCGGTCGCGCAGCGCGAACAACAATGTGATGACCCCGGAGAACAACAGCGCCATCACGATCAGCGCCGCGTACATGTTCACGTACGAGGCCCAGCCCTGCGCCCAGGTCAGGTACCAACCCAGTCCCGACTTGACGCCCATCATCTCCGCGGTGACCAGCACCGAGAACGACGCGCCCAGCCCCATGAACAGGCCGACGAACACCTGCGGCAAGGCTGCCGGAATCGCGACGCGCAACACCAGGAACCAGCCCGACGCGCCCATCGTCCGCGCCACGTCGTAATAGCGCTTGTCGACGCTGGCCACACCCGACCACGTCAGCACCGCGACCGGGAAGGCCGTCGCCAGCGCGATCAGGAATATCGCGGCCGAATAGCTCGACGGGAAGAAGTAGAAGGTCAGCGGCAGCAACGCGGTCGACGGCAAGGGGCCGAGCACGCGCAGCAGCGGATGCACCCAATAGCCGATCCGCCGCGACCACCCGATCGATACGCCGATCAGGAAGCCGACCACCGCGCCGTGCGCGACGCCGAAGCCCAGCAGCTTCAGCGTGTTCAGCGCGCTGTCGCCGAGCCGGCGCCAGTCGTCTAGATAGACCTCGATCAGCGCCTGTGGCGGCGCGAAGAACGGCGTCGGCAGTGTGGCGGTCTTGGCGGTCAGGTATTCCCATGCGCCCAGCACCAACGGCACGGCCACCAGCCATGGCCCGGCAGCGCGAAGTGCCGACCACCCGCGGCGGCCCGCCCCTACGCGTGGACCGATGACCGCCAACAGCGCGAGCGCGGCCGCCACGGCGAGCGCCGCGATGCCCAGTTCGGCGGTATAGGCCCAGTCGCTGAATCCAGCGACCCGGTTGGGCCAGCGCCAGGTCAACAGGCCGAAGCCGGCCCATGCCAGCACGGCAATGTAGCCGACGGGCCATTGTGTCGGCGCGGCCGCGGTGGCCGCCGTCGCGGAAGGCCCCGAAGGCGAGGCGGAGGCGGAAGCGCGTGCGGCCCGGCGCGTCGTCGGCCCGCCACCGCGCGCCGCCTCGAACGCAGCTTGATGCGTACTCATGATTTATCCCAGGACATTGGCGTAGACGTGCTGCGCCAGGCGTTGCGGATCGGTGGTCTTCTTGATCACGCCGATCTTGCGGAAATCGTCGGCATAGAAGGCGATTTCATCGCGCAGGTCGACGCCGGTCGGATGATGGGTATAGGTCAGCGTCGCATAGAGCTTGCGCAGGTCGTCCAGCGAGATCTTCGGCGAGTATTTGGCGAACACCTTGGCGGCCTCGTTCGGGTTCTCGTGCACGAAGTCGGTCGCCTGCACGATCGCGCGCGCCAGCGCGGACGCCGTGGGCCGATCGTTGCGGACCAGTTCGCCGCGCGCGCCAACCACGCAGCAGACCTTGCGCGCATACTCGCCGGTCAGATTGGTCGCCAGTTCGACATAGGCGCCATTAGTGCGCTTCTCCAGCAGATAGAGATTCGGGTCGCCGTCGGCGATCGCCTGGATCTCGCCCTTGTCGACCGCGACGCCGAGCAGGTCGGCCGGATACTGGCGCCAGGTCACGTCCTTGTCCGGATCGATGCCGTTCTTGGCCAGCAGGATCGTGAAGAAGTGCTTGCCCGGCGCGGCGAGATCGCTGACGCCGACCGTCTTGCCCTTCAGCGCCTGCAGGCTGGTGACGCCCGCCGCCTTCGCGCCTACCAGCCGCACGCAGCCGCCGTGCGAGCTGCCGATGATCTTGACGTCGAAGCCGGCCTCCAGCGGCTTGAGCCAGCGATGGATCATGCCGACCGCGGCATCGGCCTTGCCGGTGGCGATCGACTCGAGCAGCTGGTCGGTGGAGCCGCTGTAGTTGATCAGATCGACCTGCAGGCCGTTCTTCTCGAAGAAGCCCTTCTCCTGCGCGACCACGATCGGCGTCAGGCAGAACGAATTCTGGTTCCACGCAAAGGTCAGCTTGCGCGGCGCGCACCAGGCGCGCCTGCCCAGCATCAGCGCCGGTGCGGCGATCGCCGCGGCACCGGCCAGGCGCAGCACGTCGCGCCGCCGGGCAGTGGGCGTTGCATCGGAGGGGGATTGGCGTTGGCTCATGGTGATGCGGCTCCCGTGGTTCTACGTGTTGTTGGTTCGAGTCTCGGCATGCGGTTGTCGGTCAGGCCGGGCAGCAAGGCTCATGCCGCCTGCCGTTGCCCTTGTTGCTGCTCGCGCTCCCGCCGCGCATCGCGTTCGGCCACCAGCGCGCGCAGACGAGGGATCAGCTCGCGGCCGTAGTCGATCGCATCGTCGAGCGGATCGAAGCCGCGGATCAGGAAGGTGGTCACGCCAAGGTCGTAGTAATCGAGCAGCGCGTGCGCGACCTGTTCGGGCGTACCGACCAGGCCGGTCGAATTGGACCGGCCGCCGGTCTCGCGCGCGATCGCGGTCCACAGCCGGGTATCGACGCGATCGCCCTGCTCGGCGGCGGCCAGCAGGCGGCGTGCGCCCTCGCTCTGCTGCGGCCCGCCGCGGCTGTAGCCCTGTTGCACGCGCAGCGCGCGGGTGCGTTCGAGAATGCGGTCGGCACGCGCCCAGGCCTTCTGCTCGGTGTCGGCCAGCACCGGCCGGAACGACACCGAGAAGCGGATCTGGCGGCCATGCTTCGCCGCCTCCGCCCGTACCCGCGCGGTCAGCTCGCGGACCTGGTCCAGCGATTCGCCCCACAGCGCATAGACGTCGGCGTGCTTGCCGGCCACCGCGATCGCCGGCGCCGACGCGCCACCGAAGTAGATCGGGACATGCGGCTGCTGCGCCGGCTTGACCTCGGAAAAGCCGCGCTGGAAGCGGTAGTGGCGGCCCTCGTGATCGAAGGGCTCCGGTGCGGTCCAGATGCGGCGCAGGATGCCGAGGTATTCGTCGGTGCGCGCATAGCGTTCGTCGTGATCGAGAAAATCGCCATCGCGCTTCTGCTCGTCGTCCGAGCCGCCGGAGATGAAATGCACGCCGAGCCGGCCGCCGCTGAACTGGTCCAGCGTCGCGATCTGCCGCGCGGCCAGCGTCGGCGCGGTAAAGCCGGGCCGATGCGCCAGCATGAAGTGGATTCGTTCGGTCACCGCGGCCGCATACGCGATCGTCAGCGTGGCGGACGGCCCGGTGGAATGGTGCGGCACCAGGATGCGGTCGAAGCCGGCCTGCTCGTGCGCCTGCGCGAAGGCCCGCACATAGTCGCGATCCACCACGGGCCCGCTGGGCGGATGGATCTCGGATTGCTTCTGGCTCTGGATCATGCCGATGATGTCGACGCTCATGGGTTCTCCTGTGTCGCCCGCTGCGGTCACGGCGGCGGAATCTGGCGACAAACGTAAGGCAAACCCGCGCGTGGCCGAACGAATAAAAACGAAACTCCATATTCGATTTGCATCGTTCATCGAAGCGGCATCGCGGCGTTACGCTAGGCGCCGATCCGAATCCGCACAGGGAACGACCGTCATGCCTTCCTCCACCTTGCTTCGATTGCCCGCCAGCGAGCCGCATCTGGACCGTATGCTGGACCGCACGCGCAACGACACGCTCGACATCACGCTCGACGCCTTGCGCACGGCATTCGCGGCGACCGCCGCGCGGCACGATGCCGACGGCAGCTTTGCGCACGAGAACTTCGCGCTGCTGCATCGCCATGGCCTGATCGCGCAGGTCGTGCCGCAAGCCCATGGCGGAGCCGGCGCGAACCTCGCGCGGGCGCGCCGCATCGTCGCGGCTGTCGCAGCCGGCGATGCCGCCACCGCGCTGGTGCTGACGATGACCTATCTGCAGCACCGCGCAATCGCCCGCGACGACAGGCATTGGCCGCCGCCGGCCGCGCAGCAGGTGTTCGGCAGCGCGGTGTCCGAGGGCGCGCTGATCAACGCCTTGCGCGTCGAGCCGGAACTGGGCTCGCCTTCGCGCGGCGGACTGCCGGGCACCGTGGCAACGCGCACGGCGGACGGCTGGCGCCTGCAGGGGCGCAAGCTCTATTGCACCGGCATCCCGGCGCTGCGCTGGCTCGCGGTATGGGCGCGCACCGACGAGCCACAGCCGCGCGTCGGTGTGTTTCTGGTGCCGGGCCCCGTCGATCCGGCACGCGGCATTCGCGTGATCGAGAACTGGAATCACCTGGGGCTGCGCGCTTCGGGCAGCCACGAGACGGTGCTGGACGATGTATGGATTCCGCCGGAATACGCGGTCGATCTCCGCCTGCCCGAACAATGGACGCCGGCGGGGGCCAGTCAGGCCGATAACGACGCCAATGCCGATCAGCAGGCCTGGATGGTGGTGCTGCTCGGCAGCCTCTACGATGCGGTGGCGCGCGCGGGCTTCGACTGGGTCCGCGATTTCGTGCGCACGCGTGCGCCGGCTAGCCTCGGCGCGCCGCTGGCGACGCTGCCGCGCGTGCAGCAGACCATCGGCGAAATCGCCGCGCTGCTGCAGACGAACCAGGCGTTGCTCGACGACGCGACCTCGCGCATCGATGCCGGCCACCCGCCGGCACTCGCCGGCAGCGGGCTATTGAAATTCACCGTGACGGGCAACGCGATCCGCGCGGTCGAACTCGCGCTGCAACTGGCCGGCAATCATGGACTGAGCCGCAACAACCCGCTGGAGCGCCACTACCGCGACGTACTCTGCAGCCGCGTCCATACGCCGCAGGACGATGCGATCCTGATCGCGGCGGGCAGGCATGTGCTGGCGTGATGGCTCATGATGCCGCGCGCCCGGCGATGTACTCGCTGGCGCCGCGCCCTAGCAGTTGCAGGGCCTGCGCCGCCGGCACCGGCGGACCGAACAGATAGCCCTGCCCCTCGTCATAGCCCTCCTCGCGCACCGCGGCGAGCTGGCTCTCGGTCTCGATGCCCTCGGCCGTGGTCACGAGCTGGAACGCCGCGCCGAGGCTGGCCACCGCGTGCAGGATCGCGCGCGCTTCGTGGCCGCCATGCAGGTCGGTGACGAAGGAGCGGTCGAGCTTGATCTTGTCGAAGGCAAAACTGCGCAGATAGCCCAGCGACGAGTAGCCGGTGCCGAAGTCGTCCATCGCGATGCGCACACCGACCTCGCGCAACGCCTGCAGCGTCGACAGATTGGTCTGGCTCTCCTGCAGCAGCACCGATTCGGTGATCTCCAGCTGCAGCCGCGCGGGCGGAAGTCCCGCCTCGTCCAGCGCTTGCCGCACCGTATCGACCAGCGCCGGATCGCGGAACTGCAGCGGCGACAGGTTGACGGCCACCGACACCGCCGCCGGCCACGCCGCGGCCTGCCGGCTCGCCGCGCGCAACACCCAGGCGCCGATCGGCACGATCAGGCCCGTCTCCTCGGCCATCGGCACGAACTCGGCCGGCGAAATCATGCCGCGCTCGGGATGCTGCCAGCGCAGCAGCGCTTCGAAGCAGCCGATCTGTCCCGAGCGCAGGTCGTAGACCGGCTGGTAATGCAGCAGGAGCTGTCCGTCGGCCAGCGCCTGGTGCAGGTCGCGCTTGATCGCGACGCGGGCGCGCAGCTGCGCGTCCATGTCGGCGTGGAAGGCGAGCACGCTGGAGGGGCCCTCGCGCTTGGCGTGGTCCAGCGCGATATCGGCGGCGCGCAGCAGATCGTCGGGCTGCTCCCCGTGCTCGGGCGCGACGGCGATGCCGACGCTCGCCCCCAACGTCAACGTATGCCCATCGATGGTGAACGGCTCGGACAGGCACGACTGGATGCGGCGCGCCAGCGCGGCCGCCTCCCCGCCATCGGCGACCAGCGTCTGCACCACGACGAACTCGTCGCTGCCCAGCCGCGCGACGGTATCGGCCTCGGTCAGGCAGCCGCGCAAGCGGTCCGCGACCTGGCGCAGCACGGCGTCGCCGACCGCATGGCCGAAGGTATCGTTGACGCCCTTGAAGCCGGTCAGGTCGAGGCAATGCAATGCCGCACGGCTGCGCTCGCGCAGGACCAGTTCCAGATGCTCGCGCAGGGCGACCCGGTTCGGCGTACCGGTCAGCGCGTCGTGCCGGCTCAGGTAGGCCAGGTGCTGTTGCGCGGCCAGGCGTTCCTGTTCGGCGCGGCGGCGTTCGGTGATGTTGCGGAAGAAGATCGACAGGCCGTCGGCCGTCGGATAGGCGTGCACCTCGAGCCAGATCGCCAGTGGCGGCAGGTATTCCTCGAAGGCGACCGGCACCTGTTCGTCCAGTGCGCGCCGGTAGTGCCGCGCGAACACGCCGTCTGCCTCCTCTGGAAACATGTCCCACAGGCTGCGGCCGATCGCGGGGGTGCGTTCCTGCAACGCCCGGGCGGCATTGCCGTTGAAGTAGGTCAGGCGCCAGGCGCGGTCGATCACGATCACGCTGTCCATGGTGCTCTCCAGCACCGCGGACAGCCGTTGCGCCAGCTGCTGCGCCTCGCGCTGCGCGCGGTCGGCCGCGTCGCGCGCCTCGCGCGCCTCGGTCGCGTCCAGCGAGATCGCCAACAGCCGTGCCGGGCGGCCCTGCTCGCCCGGGATCGAGGCCGTCACGGTATCGAGCCATTGCACGGCGCCACTGCGCAGATGGCGGCGGATCGTGAAGCGCCCGATGCCGCCCGTGCGGGCCGCGTCCAGGGCCGCGCTGGCGTCTGCGCGGCAGCTCTCGGGAACCAGGTCGACCCATCGTTCGCCCAGCACCGGCTCGTTCTCGTCAAGCTCGAGCACGCGATACGCGGTCGCATTGGCGTACAGCACGCGTCCGTCCAGATCGAGCACGCGAATGCAGTTGGGACTGTTCTCGAGGATGCTGCGGCTGAATCGCTCGCTCTCGCGCAGCGCCGCTTCGGCACGCTTGTGGTCGTCGATGTCTTCCAGCGTGCCGTACCAGCGCACCACCTTGCCGTCGCGGTCGCGCCGCGCGGCGGCGCGCGAGCGGAACCAGCGGTATTGGCCGTCCTGCATCCGCAGCCGGAACTCGTGGTCGAACGGCTGCCCCGTATCGACGCTGTCCCGCCAGCGCCGCAAGGTGTCGGGCAGATCGTCCGGATGGACCTGCTCGGCCCAGCCGGTGCCCTTGCCCTGCTCGACCGATCTGCCGGTCAACTCCTCCCAGCGCGGCCCGGCTTCGGACACCAGCCCTTGCGCATCGGCGGTCCACGGCACCTGCGGGTTCAATTCGACCGAATGGCGGTAGTGCGCCTCGCTCTCGCGCAGCGCGCCCTCGGCCCGGCGGATATCGGTGATATCGATGATCGAGGCGATCACCACCGGCATCGGCGCGCCGTCAGGTCCGGCCAGCATCACGCGGCGCTTGCGCGTGGCCAGCACGCGCGTGCTGCCGTCGGCAGCGGTCAGCGTCTCCTCGACCTCGCGCTCCTCGCCGGTGTCGAACACCTCGTCGTCGACCGCCCAATAGCCGTCGGCCTGTTCCCTGGGCAGGAAATCGTGATCGGTGCGGCCAAGCAGCGCCGCGCGGCTGTGGCCCATCAGTTCGCACATCTGGTCGTTCAGCAGCAGCCAGCGATGGGCGCGGTCCTTGACCAGCACGGGATGCGGCAGCGCGTTGAGCAGCGCCTCGAGCGCGGCCGCGCCGCGGTCGCCATGAAACAGCGCGAGCGCTGATGGGCCATCCTCCGATGGCGCTTGTTGTCGGCCGGGCGCGTCGCGAGGAGTCATGAACGGGGCGATGGTTGCATGGCAGACAGCGGCGCGGTGCGGAGATGACCGCGTCCGTACCGTGTCCATTGGGCGGCACTGTAGCGCACATGTCAGCCGCATTGCTGTCCACCGCTGTCCGACACTCGGTGAGCGGCGATACGCGATCGTGGCGTTGGGCGATGGCTTCGCATGGGCTGGCGACCGAGCCGCGCTTCTAATGCAACTGGTTGCATACGTTGAGGCGCACTGCTATTCTCAATGCAACCAGTTGCATAACCAAGCGTGCCGCGGCATCGGTCGATCACCTCGGCACGCTTTGCGCCGTCCCTGCCCTTGACCCGAAGAGGAGAGCCCGATGGAAATCGACGACCAGCCGTTGCCCTTGCCCGATGCCGCCCGCCGCACGCTGGCGGCCTGGCATCGGCTGCTGGAGCGCAATGCGATGGAGGAACTGGACCCGCTGCTGTCGGACGGCATCGTGTTCCGCTCGCCGGTCGCGCATACGCCCTACCCCGGCCGCGACGCGATCAAGCTGGTGCTGAAGACCGTCAATACGGTATTCCAGAACTTCCGCTATCACCGCACCTTCGCCAGCAGCGACGGCAGCAGCGTCGTGCTGGAATTCAGCGCCGAGGTCGACGGCAAGGCGCTCAAGGGCATCGACATGCTGCGCTTCGACGAGGAAGGCCGGATCGTCGAGTTCGAAGTGATGGTGCGCCCGATGAGCGGGCTGCAGGCCCTGGGCGCGGCGATGGGGGAGCGGCTCGGCGCCGCCCGGGAAACGCTGACGGGCAAGGCGCCGCGGCACTGAGCGCGCGGCGCCCTGGGGATGGCCCGGCGATGGGTCGAGGGGCGACGAGGGAGCGGCGATGGGTCGTGCTTGCCGCTCAGTCGGCGAAGGCGCCTGCCTTGCGCAACATCGGCTGCCACTTGTCGCTTTCGGCCTTGAGCCAGGTCTTCAGGCCTTCGGGCGTCTGCTTGGCCGGCGGCACGATCTCGGCGCCCAGTTCGTCCAGCCGCTTGACCACCGCCGGGTCCTTCAGCGCGGCCTGCAGCGCGGCGGTCAGGCGCGCGACCACCGGCGCCGGCGTGCCCTTGGGCGCGTACACGCCGTGCCACACCTTCATCTCGAAGCCCTTGAGGCCGCCTTCCTGCAAGGTCGGCGCATTGGGCAACGCGCGGATCCGCTGCGGCGTGGTGACGCCGTACAGCTTGACCTTGTTGGCGGCGATCTGCGGCAGCGTGGCGGTGGTCTGGTCGCACAGCACATCGACCTGGCCGCCCAGCAGCGCCGTCATGGCGGGCGCCGTGCCCTGGAACGGGATCACGTTCAGCTTGACGTTGGTGGCCTGCTCGAACAGCAGCCCGCACAGCTGCGAGACCGCGCCCAGCCCCGCGTTGGCAAGATTGATCTTCGACTCGTTCTGCTGCACGTAGCGCACCAGTTCGGCGGTGCTGTTGGGCGGCAGGTCCTTCTTGCCCAGCAGCGTCATCGGCACGTCGGCGACCTGGCCGATGTATTCGAAGTCCTTCAGCGGGTCATACGACAGCTTGCGGTACAGCGCCGGCGCGGTGGCCATGCCGTTGTGGTGGATCAACAGCGTATAGCCGTCGGCCTCGGCGCGGGCCACATAGGCCGGCGCGATGGTGCCGCCCGCGCCGGTACGGTTCTCGACCACCACGCTCTGGCCGAGGTGCTTCGACATGGCCTGGCCGAGGCTGCGCGCGACCACGTCGGTGGGACCGCCGGCGGAGAACGGCACCACCAGCGCGATGGGCTTGTGCGGGAAGGCATCGGCCGCCTGCACGGCGGCCGCGGCGAGCAGGCCGAGCGCCGCGACGGTCAGGCGCAGCGAAGCGAGCGGTCGAAGGGAACGGGTGGACGCAATACGAACAGCCATGGCGATGTCTCCGGATGTAATGCCCTGCGTACCCAGGGCTCGAAATCGCCGTAGTGTCGGCCAACCGGCCGCTTCGGCGCCATCTGCCATTGCTTAAGCCATCGTACGGGTCAGCGGAAGCCGGGTTTATGCGGATCGTTGTTGCGACCCGCCGGTGGACGCTGACAAGGACGGTTCAGCCGCCGGCGCGCCTCACTCCCCGGCCGCCATCCGCTCGAGATGCGCCACCAGCATGCGCGCGGCCGGCGACAGGCTCTGCTCGTCGCGGAAACAGATGGCGAAGCGCCGATGCGCCCAGCCATCGGTCAGCGGCACGACCCGCACGTCAAGGCTCGCGGCGACCGGTTCGACCACCTCGCGCGGCATGATCGCCAGGCCCAGGCCGGCGCGCACGCAGCGCAGCGACGCGTCGAAGGTCGACACCACCGCGAGATAGGTCACGGGCCGGCCGACGATGGCCGCATGGCGCGCCAGCATGGTGTGTACCGCGGTCTGCGCCGGCAGGCCGATATGGTCGAAGTCCAGCGTATCGGAGAACGCGCACGCGTTTGCCTCGGCGAGCGGATGCGAGGCAGGCACCACCGCGGCCAGATGGTCGGCGCGATAGGGGCGCGTGGCGAGCCCTTCCAGATCGGCGGCGTCCCAGCAGATGCCGAGCGGCGCGGAGCCCTCGCGCACCGCGCGCACCACCTCTCGGCTCACTTCCTCCTCGACCGACACGCGGATATCGCGATGCTCGGGCTGCTGCAGGAAGCCGGCAATGTCGTCGGGCAGCGATTCCGCCATCGACGACACCGTGGCGAGCAGCCTGACCTGCCCCTTGATGCCCGAGCCATAGTCAGCCATGTCGCGTGCGACCCGGTCGGCCGCGGCCAGCATCGCCCGCGCATGCTCGAGCAGAATCTCGCCGGCCGGGGTCGGAATCACGCCGCGCCGGCGCCGTTCCAGCAACTGCGCGCCGACCGTATCCTCCAGCTGCGCCAGCCGCTTGCTGATCGCCGACGCGACGATATGCTGCTGCTCCCCGGCCCGCGCCATGTTGCGCGTCTCGCAGACCGCGACAAACAGGCGCAGGCTGGTCAAATCCAGGTCCCGCATCGTGGGCTTGCTCCTTGGCACCGCGAAAGGCTCGTCAGGGGGCAAATCATAGCGCGGCGTTTCTCGGCCGGAGGCATCTCCGCCTTCGGCAGACGAGAAGGCAAGCGTGAGCGGGACAGGGAGATTGGCCGCGCTGCGAGAACCGCCTCAATCGAGGCTCAGCTTCGCCTGCGCCGCGACCTTCTTCCACTTGGCGATTTCGGCGCGACGGAAGGCATCGAGCTCGGCCGGCGTCGAGCCGACCGTCTCGGCGCCGAAGCCGGCAAGCTGCTCGGCCACGGCGGGGTCCTTCAGCACCTGCGCCAGCGCGCGCGAGACCTGCTCGACGATTGCCGGCGGCGTGCCGGCCGGCGCGAACACGGCGTTCCACTCGTAGCTTTCGTAGCCCGGCACGCCCGACTCCGCGATGGTCGGCAGTTCGGGCGCGGCCTTCGAGCGCTTGGCGCCGCCGACTGCGACCGCGCGCAGCTTGCCGCTCTTGATGTGCTGCCACGCCGAACCCATGCTGGCGAACATGACCGGCACCTGGCCGGCCATCACGTCGACCATCGCCGGACCGCCGCCCTTGTAGGCGACATGTTCGAGCCGCGTGTTCGCCATCAGGTTGAACAGCTCGCCGGCCAGATGCTGCGCCGAGCCATTGCCCGCCGAGGCGAAGTGGATCGGCTTGCCCGCATTGGGCTGGCCGAGCTTGATCAGGTCGGCCACCGACTTGACGGGATACGAGGGCGTGACCACCAGCGCATTGGGCACGCGCAGCAGCAGCGACACCGGCGCGAAGTCCTTCAGCGTGTCGAACTGCATGCGGCTGTGCAGCGCCGGGTTCTGCGCGTGATTCGATGCATCGAGCATCAGCGTGTAGCCGTCAGGCTTGGCGCGCGCGACATAGGCGCCGCCGATCATGCCGCCCGCGCCACCGCGGTTGTCGATCACGACCGGCTGGCCGAGCAGGTTCGACAGCTTCGGCGCCAGCAGGCGCGCGACCACGTCGACTGTGCCGCCCGGCGGATAGGTGACGACCAGCGTCACGGGCCGTTCGGGATAGGCCGCGGCGGCGGGCGCGGCCACGCCGGCCAGCAGTACCGCCGAGGCGGCGAACAGACAGGCGCCGGCGCGGCGCGACAGCGTGCGGAACAGGGCAGGCAGCATCATGCGAAGTCTCCTTGGAATTGGAATAGGTTCAGCGCGGTATCGCCGAGCAATTGCCGGCGCTGCGCGGCATCGTCGATCCAGTCGTCGAGCCATTGCCGGGTCGCCCCGTAGGCCACGTGACGATGTTGGGTATGGGGCCAGTCGCTGCCCCACAGCAGGCGTTCGGCGGTGAAGGCCTCGAGCAGCCGCCGCGCGGCCACCCGTCCGGCTTGCGCGCATTGCGCATCGGCCCAGTTGCGATAGGCGCCGGACAGCTTGACCCAGACCCGGCCGCTGTCGGCGTGGCGCAGCAGATCGTCGAAGCCGGGATCGGCCACGCCGAGCGCTGGGTCGGGCCGGCCGAAGTGATCGACGACGATGCGGCAGCCGGCCGCCAGCAGCGCCGGCATGACTTCCTGAAGCCGGGCCGCGGGCAGATGCAGCTCGACGTGCCAGCCGCGTGCATCGATGCGCTCGAGCAGGTCGCGCCACGGCGCGGCGCCGAGGTCCGGCGCCGGCAGGCCGATCAGGTTCAGGCGGATGCCGACCACGCCGGCGGCAGCCATCGCTTGCAGGTCGGCGTCGCCGATGGCCGGTTCCACCACCGCCACGCCGCGCAGCCTGGCCGTCTGCGCACGCAGCGCCGCCAGCAGATAGCGGTTGTCGGTGCCGAGAAAGCTCGGCTGGACCAGCACGCCGTGGGTCAGGCCATGCGCGTCGAGCTGCGCCAGGTAATCGCCCAGCAGCGCGTCGTGGTCCGGCCGATAGCGCCGCTTCGCCGCCAGCGCCAGGCCGTGCTCGAACACATGCGCATGCGAGTCGACGGCCGGGGTCGGCGAGGCTGGCGAGGACTGGGACACGGTGCGACTCCGAACGGAAAACAAATGAATCGAGATACGAGGTTCGACGGATTCTAGGGAGCGCGGGTATAGTTTTCCATTATCCAGAATCTGTTTTTTCATATCGTTTCAATATGGAAACCCGCCATCTGCGCTACTTCCTCGCCGTGATCGACCATGGCAGCGTCAGCCGCGCCGCCGACTGGCTCGGCATCGCACAGCCGGCGCTGAGCACCGCGCTGGCACGCATGGAGACGGATCTGGGCGTGCGCCTGTTCGAGCGCTCGCGCCGCGGTGCGCAGCCGACCCCGGCGGCGCTGGCGATCCTCGACGATGTGCGCACCAGCGTCGAACGCATCGACGCGGCGGCAAGGCGCGCGCAGGAGATCGGCCGTGGCAGCGCGGGGCAATTGACGATCGGGCTGGTCTCGTCGGCGCTGTTCGATACGCTGCCGCGCGCGCTGCGCGAGCTGCGCCGGCGCGCGCCGGGCGTGCGCGTGATCCTCCGGGAGATGAGCAATGCCGAGCAGGCCGAGGCGCTGCGCACCGGCGCGATCGACATCGGCCTGATGCATACGCCGGTGGCGGTCGGCGGCCGCATGCGCGAGCGTCCGCTGCTGCGCGACCGGCTCGTCGCGGCGATCCCGGACGAGCTGGAGCCCGGGCCGGACGGCAAGGTTTCGCTCGCGCAGATCGCCGACGCCGGCCTGGTGATGTATCCGCAGTCGCAGCTGCCGGCCTTCCATGCCGGCATCCTCGACGCGATGCGCAAGGCCGGCCACGAGGCCTACGTCGCGCAGGAGGCCAACCGGACGCTGACGGTGCTGGCCTGCGTCGCCGGCGGCTGCGGCGTGGCGCTGCTGCCCAGCTGGATCCGTTCGCTGAACTTCCGCGGCGTGCGCTTCTGCGAGGTGCGCGACGGCGCCGCGCTGCCGACCTTCGACCTGTCGGCAATCTGGCCGGCGCGCTCGGTACCCACGCTGGCCGATCTGTTCGCCGGTCTGGAGATGGGCCCGGCGTAGCGGCACGGCGGTAGACGGGCTCGGCGCGGCGCACGACGCCGTGGCATGGCGTTTGCATCGTCACCCCGCACGATTGCCGATCCGCGAAGGAGTGACCATGCGCCCGTCCCGTCCCGTCACCATCGTCATCACCGGCGCGTCCAGCGGCATCGGACGGGCCACCGCCGAGGCCTTCGCCCGCCGCGGCGTGCGCCTGGTGCTCGCGGCGCGCGGCGAAGCGGCGCTGCGCGAGGCCGCCCATGTCTGCGCTGCGCATGGCGCCGACACGCTGATCGTGCCGACCGACGTCGGCGATGCGGAAGCGGTTGCGGCGCTGGCCCGGCTCGCGGCCGACACCGGCGACGGCCGCATCGACGTCTGGGTCAACAACGCCGGCGTCGGCGCGGTCGGCCTGCTGGAGCAGACGCCGGTCCATGCACACGAGCGCGTGCTGCGGACCAACCTGATCGCCTACCTGTACGGCGCGCACGCGGTGCTGCCCTACTTCAAGCGCGAGGGGCACGGCACGCTGATCAATGTGCTGTCGATGAACGCCTGGTCGCCATCGGCCTATGGCGTGTCCTACACCGCCAGCAAATATGGCCTGCGCGGTTTCAGCGAGGCGCTGCGCGCCGAACTGCTGCCCTTCCCCGGCATCCACGTCTGCGACATCTTCCCCGCGGTGGCCGATACGCCGGCCTTTCGGCATTGCGCCAACTACACCGGCAAGGCGATCCGCCCCCCGCGGCCGCTGGTCGATCCCCGCACGATCGCCCGTGACATCGTGCGGGCGGCGGCACAGCCGCGCCGCCAGGCGACCACCATCGGCAGCGTGACGTGGCTGTCCCGCCTCGGCAATCTGGTCGCGCCAGGCCTGACGCGCCGCTTTTCCCAGCAGCTGGCCCAGCGCTATCTGGACCGCGCCGACCGCGCGCCGCGCACCGACGGCAATCTGTTCGATCCGACCGAGGGCTATCTGGCCGTGGACGGCGGCTGGCGCGATCGCACGGAGGCGTCGCGCGCGGCACAGGCCGGCGTGATCGGCGCCGGCCTGCTGGCGCTTGGGATCTGGGCACTGTGGCGGCGACAGGCCGGCTAGGGACCGCCAAGGTCGACCCGCGTGCCGGCAGCGTCATGCTGCGCTGCCGCACGATCGCGCGTTTTGCTTCACAATAACGCCGAAGCCGGCCGCCCGTAACTCGACGAGCGTGTCAGCGGGCCGCAGAGCCCGCGCTCCGGCCAATCACAAGATCCAAACAACACGCGTCCGCGCGATCTCTTGCAGTCATCTCCTCATGTCCGCCCCTGACGGTAGCCCATACGATCCGATCGACTCCTTTTCACACGACGCCCCCGCCTCTTCCGCAGCCTCCGCAGCCTCGACCGACGCCGCCGGCAAGGCCGCGCGCCGCGCCGCGCGGCTCGCGCTGCTGGCGCTGGGGGTCGGCGGCTTCGCCATCGGCACCGGCGAATTCGTCATCATGGGCCTGTTGCCCGACGCCGCCAGCGACCTCGGCATCACGATCCCGGCCGCCGGCCATCTGATCAGCGCCTATGCACTGGGCGTGGTGATCGGCGCCCCGCTGCTGGCGGTGCTCGGCGCCCGGCTGCCGCGCCGCACGCTGCTGCTGGCGCTGATGGCGGTTTTCGCCGTCGGCAACTTCGCCAGCGCGCTGGCGCCCGGCTACGGCCCGATGATCGTCGCCCGGCTGCTGACCGGCTTTCCGCATGGCACCTACTTCGGCGTGGCGGCGCTGGTCGCCGCCAGCCTGGTTGGGCGCGAGCGGCGCGCGCAGGCGGTCGGCATGGTAATGCTGGGGCTGACCGTCGCCACGCTGGTCGGGGTGCCGATCGCCGCGGCGATCGGCCAGTGGTTGGGGTGGCGCTCGGCGTTCGCGCTGGTCGGCCTGATCGGCGCGCTGACGGTGTTGCTGGTCTGGCGCTGGGTGCCCTTCGTGCCGGCCGACCGGCACGCCAGCCCGCTGCGCGAACTGTCGGCGCTGGGGCGCAAGCAGGTCTGGCTGACCCTCGGTATCGGCGCGATCGGCTTCGGCGGCATGTTTGCGGTGTTCAGCTATATCAAGCCGACGATGATCGAACTGGCGCATATGCCCGCCAGCGGCATCCCCTTCGTGCTCGCGCTGTTCGGCGTCGGCATGGTGATCGGCAACCTGGCGGGCTCGAAGCTGGCCGACAAGGCGCTGATGCCGACCATCGGCGGCGTGCTGGTCTGGTCGGCGGCCGTGCTCGGCGCCTTCGTGCTGACCGCGCCGCACGCCTGGCTGGCATCGGCCAATGTGCTGCTGATCGGCACCGTGGTTGCGCTCGGACCGGCTCTGCAGATCCGGCTGATGGACGTCGCCGGCGATGCGCAGACGCTGGCCGCGGCGCTCAATCACTCGGCCTTCAACATGGCCAACGCGCTCGGCGCCTGGCTGGGCGGCGTGACGATCGCGGCGGGCCTGGGCTGGCAATCGACCGGCTGGGTCGGCCTGCTGCTGGCGGCGGGCGGCCTGCTGGTCTATTTGCTGTCGCTGTCCGACGCCTCGCGGCGCGGCGCGCCGGCCGCCGCCTGACGATGCGGTAGCCGGCCCTGCCGCGCGGCGTCATCGCGCTGCGCTACCATGGCGCTCCCTGCACTCGAGCCGACGTTCGCACCAGTCAGCGCCATGGAACCAGAACCGATGCCGGCCACCGACGGCCATCCCCTCGCCCCCAACCGCCATCCGGTGTGGGAGGTGTTCGTGGCCTTCCTGCGGCTGGGCCTGACCTCCTTCGGCGGCCCGGTCGCCCACCTGGGCTACTTCCGTCAGGAGTTCGTGGTGCGCCGGCGCTGGTTCGGCGAGCGCGTCTATGCCGATCTGGTCGCGCTGTGCCAGTTCCTGCCGGGACCGGCCAGCAGCCAGGTCGGCATGGCGATCGGGCTGTCGCGCGCGGGCCTTGCCGGCATGTTGGCGGCCTGGGTCGGCTTCACGCTGCCCTCGGCCATCGCGCTGATCCTGTTCGCGCTGACCCTGTCGACGTGGGGCAATGTGCTGCCTGCCGGCATGCTGGCCGGGCTGAAGATCGTCGCGGTCGCGGTGGTGGCGCAGGCGGTCTGGGGCATGGGCCGCTCGCTGTGCCCGGACCGCCCGCGCGCGACGATCGCCGCGGTCGCGGCCTGCGTGGTGGTGCTGGTGCCGGGGGCGCTGGCCCAGGTCATGGTGATGGCGGTGGCCGCATTGCTCGGCCGCGCGATGCTGAAGACCGCGCCGACCGTCGAGCACGACGTGTTGCCGATCGCCATCGGCCGCCGCCTCGGCGCGCTGCTGCTATTGCTGTTCGCCGCATTGCTTGTCCTGCTGCCCCTGGCGGCGCAAGCCTGGGCCGGCCAGGCGCTGGCGCTGATCGATGCGTTCTACCGGGCCGGCTCGCTGGTGTTCGGTGGTGGCCACGTGGTGCTGCCGCTGCTGCAGGCGGCCGTGGTTCCCACCGGCTGGGTCGACAACGACGCCTTCCTGGCCGGCTACGGCGCGGCCCAGGCGGTGCCCGGTCCGCTGTTCACCTTCGCCGCCTTCCTCGGCGCCGCGATGCGGATCGAGCCGAGCGGCTGGGCCGGCGGCGCCCTGTGCCTGGTCGCGATCTTCCTGCCTTCATTCCTGCTGGTCGGCGGCGCGCTGCCGTTCTGGGAACGGCTGCGCCGCAGCCCCCATGCGCAGGGGGCGCTCGCCGGCGTCAATGCCGCGGTGGTCGGCGTGCTGCTGGCGGCCCTGTACGACCCGGTCTGGACCAGCGCGATTCACCGGCCGGCCGACTTCGCGCTGGCGCTCGCGGCGCTGGTGGCGCTGATGTTCTGGAAGCTGCCGCCGTGGCTGGTGGTGCTGGCCTGCGCGTTCGGGGGTTGGGGGTTGTCGCTCTTGCCACTGTGATCCCGCTGTGATCGCGCTGTGATCCCGCTGTGCGCCGATCCCGGCGGATCGAACGCGGCGCCGTTGGCATGCGGCGTGCTTGAACCACGTATGCGGTTGCGCAGCACCGCCAGCCACGCGCCATGTCCTCGCCATCCCACCCCACCCCACCCGACGCCGCGCCCGGCCACGCGCCGGAACCGTCCGACCAGCGGCCCGCCACGCTCGATGCCTGCCGCCGCTGCGACCTGTGGCGCAATGCCACCCACGGCGTGCCCGGCGACGGCCCGACGCCGGCGCCGGTGATGGTGGTCGGCGAACAGCCGGGCAATCAGGAGGACCTCGCCGGCAAGGCCTTCGTCGGCCCCGCGGGCCGGCTGCTCGACGAAGCGTTCGAGAAGGCCGGCTTGTCGCGCGAGTCGGTATTCCTGACCAACGCGGTCAAACATTTCAAATGGGAACTGCGCGGCAAGCGGCGCTTGCACAAGACGCCGGCACAACGCGAGATCGAGGCGTGCGGCTACTGGCTCGAGGACGAACTGGATCGGGTTGCCCCGCGCGTGGTGGTGGCACTCGGTGCGACGGCGCTGAAGGCCGTGCTGGGCGTCAAGGCGACGTCGCTGCGCAAGGTGCTGCGCCAGCCGATCGAGCATGAGGGCCGCACCGTGATACCGACCTACCACCCGTCCTATGCGTTGCGCGTGCCCGATCCCGCGGCGCGCGAAGCGGCCTTCGATGAAATCGTCGCGGCCTTGAAGCTGGCCGCGAAGTTCAGCGGCAAGCGCGCGCGCAAGAGCGCCAGCGGGACGGTGACCAAGCGGACTGCGGCGCCCGCATCCAACGCTGCTCGCAGGCCGCGCGCGCAGCCGGCGCTCAAGCCTCGGCCAGCGGCAAAATCCTAGCGCCCGCCGGCGCCGTCCTCTCCGCCATCGTCGTCCGGCTCGGACTCGGCGCCGCGATCGGTCAGCCAGGGCCGGCCGCGCGTGGGCGGATGGACCGGTACGCGCTGCTGCATCGCCGCCTTGGCCAGCATATGCGCGCTGATCGGCGCGGTCAGGAACAGGAAGGCGGTCAGCAGGATCTCGTGCAGGCTCCAGCCCTCTCCCACGCTGCTGAAGTAGACCACCGAGGCAATTACCACGCCGCCGACGCCGAGCGTGGTCGATTTGGTCGGCCCGTGCAGCCGCATGAAGAAGTCCGGCAGGCGCAGCAGGCCGATCGCGCCGACCAGCGTAAACAGGCTGCCGATCAGCAGCAGCGCGCAGACGATGGCTTCGAGGTAGAACGGCATCGCGGCTCCCTACTTCAGCTCGATGATGTCGCCGCGCTGCAGGTACTTGGTCAGCGCGACGGTACCGATGAACCCCATCACCGCCAGCAGCAGCGCCACCTCGAAGAACTGCGCCGAGCCGAGCCAGATGCCGAACACGACGATCAGCGCGATCGCATTGATGTTCAACGTGTCGAGCGCGACGATGCGGTCCGGCAAGGTGGGGCCGATCAGCAGCCGCAGCAGCGTCAGCAGGAAGGCGATGCCGAGCATCGCCAGCGAAACCGGAATCACGACGGCAAGCATAGGAAGATCTCCCTCAACGGCGCCTCGTAGCGCGACTTGATGCGCGCGATCATCGCGTCCGCATCATCCAGATCCAGCACGTGGATCAGCAGACAGCGGCGGTCGTCGCTCAGTTCGGCGCACACGGTGCCGGGGCTCAGGGACACGATGCTGATCAGCGCGGTCAGCGCGATCTCGTGCTCGGATTCGAGCGGAAGCTCGATGAACGCCGGCTGCAGGCGCGCGCCGCGCACCAGCACCAGCCACGCGACATGCACGTTGGCGACGACGATGTCGACGGCGACGTGCCAGATCAAACGCAGCGCGAGGCCCGGCCGCGCCAGCCGCAGCGGCCGCAGCCACAGCCGCCGCTCCACGCGCAGGCCGATGGCCCAGGCCAGCAGCGCGCCCACCAGCCAGTCGCCCGGCGCGGCGGCATTGCCCAGCAGCAGCCACACCGCGAGCAGCATCGCGCTGAGCCAGGGATGGGGCAACAGGCGCCGCATCATCGTGCCGGCTCCGTCGGCGCGGCCAGCACCGCGCGCGTATAGGCGGCGCGGTCGAGCAGTTGCAGCGCGGTCGCATCCAGATAGCCGGACAAGGGCCGCGCGAACACGACCAGCGCCACGCTGCAGGCCAGCAGCAACGCACAGCAGGCCAGCTTGGCCGCGTCCGGCCGGCGCACCGGCGGCGTACTGGCCTCGGGGCGCGTCACCATGCCGTGCTCATGGGCGGCAGCGGCCGCCGGCCCCTGCCACAGCAGCCGGCTGCCGGTACGGCTGATCGCGACGATCAGCGCCAGGCTCGATACCAGCACCGCCGGCCACAGCACCGCCGCGCCATTCCACTCGCCATGGAGCGGCACCGCCTGCATCAGCATCACCTTGCCGATGAAGCCGGACAGCGGCGGCAGCCCGACCACGGCAATCGCCGCGGCCAGGTACAGCGTGCCGGCCAGCCGCGAAATGCCGCCGCCGACCGGCATCCTGCCCGACCGCATTTCGAGCGAATCGGCCAGCAGGAACAGCGCCGCGGTGCCGACCGTGGTGCTGGCCAGGTAGTACAGCGTCGCGCTCCAGGCCTGCGGCGTCTGGATCGATACGCCGGCGCACAGCAGTCCGACCGACACCAGCACCAGATAGCCGGTCAGCCGTTTCATCGAACGCGCCGCCAGCGCGCCGCATGCTGCCAGCATCATCGTGACGATCGCCAGCCACCACAGCCAGTGGTGCATGAAGGCGCCGAACCAGCTCCGTCCGCCGTCGAACAGCAGGGCGTGGCAGCGCAGGATCGCGTAGACGCCGACCTTGGTCATGATCGCGAACAGCGCGGCCACCGGACCGGCCGCGGCGGCATAGGCGCGCGGCAACCAGAACGACAGCGGAAAGATCGCGGCCTTCAGGCCGAACACCAGCATCAGCATCGCGCCGGCCGCCAGCGCCAGCGGCACCTCGGACGGCGCCAGCCGCGCCAGCCGCTCGCCCAGGTCCGCCATGTTCAGCGTGCCGGTGATGCCGTACAGCACGCCGATCGCCAGCAGGAAGAACGACGAGCCGACCAGATTGAGCACGACGTAATGCAGCCCGGCGCCGATCCGCTCGCTGCCGCCGCCGTGGACCAGCAGCGCGTACGAGGCGATCAGCAGAATCTCGAAGAACACGAACAGGTTGAACAGATCGCCGGCGAGGAAGGCGCCGTTCAGGCCCATCAGCTGGAACTGGAACAAGGCGTCGAAATGCCAGCCGGCGCGGGTATCGCGCTCGCCGGCGCTCAGCACTGACGCCGCGCCGAGCAGCGCCGTCAGCAGCAGCATCAGCGCCGCGAGCCGGTCCAGCTGCAGCACGATGCCGAACGGCGCGGCCCAGTTGCCCAGCGCGTAGACCGCGATGTGGCCGCTGTCCGCCTGAGCCACCAGGTCCGCCGCAATCGGCAGCAGCGCCAGCGTGGCCAGCACGCCGAGCCAGCGCGAACGTGTGCGCCAGCGCGCCGGCATCACCACCAGCAGGCCGGCGCTGAACAGCGGCACCAGGATGGGCAGCAGCATCGCGTGATTCATCGCGCCTCCTCGCTGGCCGGCGATGGCACGGACGGCGCGGCGGTCGGCGCGGCCGCCGGTGCGGCGGCGGGCGCGGACGAGCGCGCGCGCTCGGCATCCTCGGGACGTTCGGGCTCGCGCGGCTGCCCCGGCGCCGACGCCGGATCGGGCGGCTCGTCGCCGTCGACATGATCGCTGCCACGCAAGGCGCGCGAACGCAGCGCCAGCACCATGACGAACGCGGTCATCGCAAAGCCGATCACGATCGCCGTCAGCACAAGCGCCTGTGGCAATGGGTCCGCATACTGCGCGCCGGGCGCGATGATCGGCGGCTTGCCGGTCGTCAGCCGGCCCATGCCGAGCAGGAACAGCGTGACCGCATAGGTCATCAGCGTCAGGCCAAGCACCACGGAAAAGGTGCGCGCACGCAGTACCAGATAGATCCCGCAGGCGGCAAGCACGCCGATGGCGGCAGCAAATACCGCTTCCATCAGGCGGTCTCCGCGATCTCGCGCGCGGCGGCCACCCGCTTGTCGCGCACGCCGAGGTGGGACACGATCAGCAGCACGGTGCCGACCACGGTCAGATAGACGCCGAGGTCGAACAGCAAGGCGGTCGCCAGTTCGATGTCGCCGATCCAGGGCAGATCGAAGTGGCCGAACGTGGTGGTCAGGTACGGATAGCCGAACGCCCAGCTGCCCAGGCCCACCAGCCCGGCGACCAGGATGCCGGCGCCGGCGATCGCGCGATGATGCAGCGTGATGCGCGACTCGGTCCACAGCACGCCGCTGGCGATGTATTGCAGCAGCAGCGCCACCGCGGTGATCAGCGCGGCGACGAAGCCGCCGCCGGGCAGCTGATGCCCGCGCAGCAGCATGAAGACCGCCACCAGCATCGTCAGCGGCAGCATCAGCCGCGCCAGGATCGCGAGCAGCAGCGGATGGCTCTGGCGCGACCACGGCATGTCGTTGGGGCCGGCGGTCGGCGCCGGCAGGCGCAGGCCCTTGAGCAGCGCATGGACGCCAAGGCCGGCAATCAGCAGCACGCAGATCTCGCCCAGCGTATCGAAACCGCGGAAGTCGACCAGGATCACGTTGACCACGTTATGTCCGCCGCCGCCCGGCACGCTGTGCGCGATGAAGAAGTCGGCAATGGTCTGGTGCGGGCGCGTCATCACCGCGAACGCGGCCACGCCGACGGTGCCGCCGCCCGCCAGCGCCAGCGCGGCATCGCGCAGGTGCCGCGCGGTGCCGGCCCGCTCGGGCAGATCGGCCGGCAGGAAGTACAGCGCGAGCACCAGCAGGATGATGGTCACCACTTCGACCGAGATCTGCGTCAGCGCCAGGTCGGGCGCCGAAAAGCGCGTGAAGGCGAGCGCCACCATCAGCCCGCACAGGCTCGCCATCAGCAGCGCCACCACGCGCTGCCGGCGCGCCGCCACCACGGCAATGGCGCCGATTGCCAGCAAGGCCAGGCCGGCCGCCGTGACCGGATCGACGTCCGACAGCGGGGCCGGTCCCTGGGCCCGCTCCAGGTCGAACAGGTAGCGCGCCGGCAGCAGCACCATGGCCGCGATCGCGAAGGCCAGATAGCGCTGCAGCGAACCGTTCTCGAACAGCAGCGCGATGCGTCCGGCGGCGCGCTCGATCCGTTCGATCGCATCCTCGAAGCGGTCGCGCGCGTTCAGCTGCGGCAGCTTCGCGTGATAGTGGCGGAACGAATCGCGGCGCAGGAAGAACAGCGCGCCGCCGGCGGCCATCGACAAGGCGCTCATCGCCAGCGGCAGATTGAAGCCATGCCACGGGCTCAGGCTGTAGATCGGCAGCGGCGCGCCCATGGTGCCGCGCGCGGCCGCATCGAGCAGGCCGCCGATGGTGTGGTTGGGGAACAGCCCCACCACCAGGCACGTGACCACCAGGATCTCGACCGGAATCTTCATCCAGCGCGGCGGCTCGTGCGGCGGGTGGTGCGGCAGGTCGTCGGGCTCGCCGTCGAAGAACACGCCGTGAATGAAGCGCAGCGAGTACGCCACCGTCAGCGCGCCGGCCGCGGTCGCCAGCGCAGGAATGGTCCAGTTGAACGGACCGAGCAGACCCTGCGCCAGCGTCTCGCCGAAGAACATCTCCTTGCTGAGGAAGCCGTTCAGCAGCGGCACGCCCGCCATCGCCAGCGACGCGACGATCGCCAGCAGCGCGGTGTGCGGCATGTAGCGGCGCAGCCCGCGCAGGCGGCCCAGATCGCGCGTGCCGGTTTCGTGGTCGATGATGCCGGCGGCCATGAACAGCGAGGCCTTGAACACCGCGTGGTTCATGATGTGGAACAGCGCCGCCACGGTGCTCAGGCCGGTATCGAGCCCGAACAGCAGCGTGATCAGGCCCAGGTGGCTGATCGTGGAATAGGCCAGCAGCCCCTTCAGATCCCGCTGCAGCAGCGCCATGCCGGCACCGACCACCAGCGTGGCGAGTCCGGTCAGGCTCAGCATGTAGAACCACCAGTCGGTGCCCTCGAGCACCGGATACAGCCTGGCCAGCAGGAACACGCCGGCCTTGACCATCGTCGCCGAGTGCAGATACGCCGAGACCGGGGTCGGTGCCGCCATCGCATGCGGCAGCCAGAAGTGGAACGGAAACTGCGCCGACTTGGTGAAGACCGCGAGCAGCACCAGCACGATCATCGGCGGATACAGCGGGTGTTTCTGCGCGGTGCCGGCGCTGGCGATCACGTCCGACAGCTCCATGCTGCCGCAGATATGGCCGAGCAGCAGCACCCCGGCCAGCAGCGCGAGACCGCCGCCGCCTGTGATCGTCAGCGCCATGCGCGCGCCCTTGCGCGCATCGGAGCGATACGACCAGAAGCCGATCAGCAGGAACGAGACGATGCTGGTCAGTTCCCAGAACACGACCAGCAGCAGCAGATTGCTCGACAGCACCACGCCGAGCATCGCGGCCATGAACAGCAGCAGCAGCGCGAAGAAGCGCGCGGTCGATTGGCTGCGCGACAGGTAGTAGCGCGCGTACAGCAGCACCAGCAGGCCGATGCCCAGCACCAGCAGCGAGAAGGCGAAGGACAGGCCGTCCAGGCGCAGGCTCAGCGCAAGGCCCAGGCCGTCGAGCCATGGCATGCGCCAGGCCAGCACCTCGCCGCTGAAGATCTCGTGCCGTACGCTGGCCAGCAGGGCCAGTCCGATCATCGGCGTGCCGAGCACCAGCGGCGCGGTCAGCGGGCGCAGATGGCGGCCGACCAGCGGCGTCAGCATCGCCGCGCCGAGCGGCAGCGCAATCAGCCACAGCATCACCATCGGTCGTCTCCGGCAGAAGATGCGGGAAGGCGAAGGGAAGGCGGCGGGCCCAGCCGCGCCGAGCATCGTGTGCGCAACATGAGCCTATTGTGCCCCATGACATCGCCATCGCGGGGATTGTTATGTCTGCTCTAAAAATAATTCACATCGAATTGGGACCATTGCACGCGAACCTGCATGCCGCTCCGGTTGTATCACCGCATTCCAAAGAGCGCGGCCATTCGGGATAGCACGAGGTTGGATCGCCCCCCGGCGCCTACATATACTGGCATGCGGCCTGCATCGACGGCCGCACGACGCATCGTCCACGAGCATGCACACGCACCGCGCGGCTACCCCTGCCGCGCGGGACGACCGCACAACACCGAACGGGAGCGGAGAATGGGGATGCTGACTGAAGAACAATACCAAGCCACGCAGGAATCGCGCCGCGCAGGATTGCGCGCACTGCGCGCCGCGCTGCTGAAATCCCACAAGGAGATCATCCAGCACGACCGTAACGAATATGAACGCCTCTATGGCCCGATCCCCGCGGGCCAGTTCGTGCAGATCGTCACCGAGGACAACTATTTCCGCTGGCTCGACCCGCTGTCGCGCCTGATCGTCGAGATCGACGAGGAGCTCGATGGGCCCAAGCACCACGACGGCACCTGCCGCGCGGTGGCCGAGGCCGCGGCGCGGCTGTTCAGCACGCAGGGCGACCCCGCGTTTCGGGAGCGCTACCATGAAGCGCTGCAGGACGAGCCTGCGGTCACCGTGGCGCACGGGCAACTGATGTCGGTAATCGCACAACTGCGCAAGCTGCCGTAACGCGCGCGCAAGACAAGACGCGGGAGCCGTGCGGCTCCCGCGTTCATTTGCACGGACCTGCGATCAGCCGGTGCGTGCGCCCTTGCCGCCCTCCTTGCCAGGCCGGCCTGCGCTGTCGTCCTTGTCGGGTTCGACCGCGATCGGATCGCTGGCCGGGAACGTTTCCTCGAGCGCCTCGTCGAGATTGCGCTCGGTTTGATCCTCGGCCGCCCCACCCTTGCCTGGCTGGCCGGAGCGGGGGCCCGCCGTATCGGGCTTCCCGGATTTGTCAGGCGTGTCCGGCTTGTCGGGCTGGCTCATCGTCTGTCTCCTTCTCGTGGCAATGGCCGGGGCCGGTCAGGTCGCGCGATAGCGGTTGCGCAGGTCGCGCACCAGGTCATGGTTGCGCAGCACGCCGTGATACTGGCGTTCGATCAGCGCGCGCACTTCGAAGCTCAGATCGTCGTGCTGCAGGGCGTCCGCGTATTTCTTCTTGGCCACGTCCTCGCCGCGCTCGCACTCTTCCAGGATCGACAGATCGGTGCGGTTGGCGACCGCGCTGCGCAGGCTGACCCAGCCGCGGTGCAACGCGCCGGCCACGCTGCCGCCCTCTTCCGGCCGGCCGCCCAGCGCGATCACCTGCGACTGCAGCTCGCGGATGGCGGCGCCGATCTCGGTCGCGCGGCTGGTGAACAGTTCCTTCAGCTCAGGATTGGTGGCATCCTCGGCGGCCTTCAGAAAGCCTTGCTCGCCGTCGCGCGACACCTCGATCAGATCGTTGAGCACATCGACGTTCTTGTCTGCCATGGCGACTCCTCGTTATCGTGATGCCGCCGCATGCCGCGGCGGCGGTTGCAGGACGTATGCAGCGAGGCTGCAATACGGCGCGCACCGCAAGCGGTGCGTCCATGCCTTCACGATAAGAGAAGCGGCGGGCGGGGACTGTAAGCAGGCAACCCGAGAAGCTGTCGGCCGATGCCTACAGGGTTGGCGCAGCGTTGCTGCAGCGGTCTCGCGGGGCCTGTCGACCGGATCGACGGCGTGCCGTCAGTCGAGCAGATGCCCGAGCCGGACGCGCTTGGTCGCCAGGTATTTTTCGTTCTCGGCGTTGGCCGGCACGCTGTGGCGTACCTGTTCGAGCACCGTGATGCCGGCCTCTTCGAGCTGCTGCCGCTTGCGCGGATTGTTGCTCATCAGCCGGATCGATTTGACGCCCCATTGGCGCAGCAGATCGGCGGCGAAAGCATAGGTGCGCGAGTCGACCGCCTGTCCCAGCGCCAGATTGGCGTCGACGGTGTCCAGCCCGCCATCCTGCAGGCTGTACGCGCGAATCTTGTGGCCCAGGCCGATGCCGCGGCCTTCGTGGCCGCGCAGATACAGCAGGATGCCGCGGCCCTCGGCGGCGATGCGCTCCATCGCCAGGGCCAGCTGCTCGCCGCAATCGCAGCGGCACGAACCGAATACGTCGCCGGTCAGGCATTCCGAATGCAGCCGCGTCAACACGCCCTCGCCGGCGATGTCGCCGACGCTGAGCGCCAGGTGTTCCGTCCCGCTGGTCGCGCCCTTGAAGGCGTGAGCGGTGAACTCGCCGAAGCGGGTCGGCAGCCGTGCCGAACCGATCAGCGTGATTTCCGTGTCGTTCATATCATCTTGCCAATGCGTGTGCGCCGGATGCCGTGGCGGCGGGCGGGAGTCCCGGGAGTCCGCTGCCGGCCTGGTGATGCCTGCCGATGGCCCCTTCCGGGGCGGCGCCTGACGGCAAGGATACCGCGAATCGGAAACGGGCCGCCGAAGGCCCCATGCCGGGGCCCTTCCCCGTGCGCGCTCTCCGGCGCGCTACAGGATCGGCGCGAACAGCTTGGCCACATGCATCGCCACGCGGCGCGGCGCCGGCGCGCCCAGGTACTCGTCGCGGCCGATCTCGCGTGCCTGGGCAAAATCGGCCAGCAGCATTCCCTCCACCTGGCCCGCGAAGGCGCGATCGGCCGTCATCACGGTCAGCTCGAAATTGAGCCGGAACGAGCGATTGTCGAGGTTGGCCGTGCCGACCGCGGCCAGCTCGTCGTCGATCAGCATCACCTTCTGATGCAGGAAGCCCGGGAGATAGCGGTAGATGCGGATGCCCGCGCAGATCGCCTGGTAGGCGTACAGCGTCGAGGCGGCGAACACCACCTTGTGGTCCGCGCGTCCCGGCATCAGGATGCGCACGTCGACACCGCGCAGCACCGCGAGCCGCAGCACCGCGAACACCGCCTCGTCCGGCACGAAGTACGGCGTCGTGATCCACAGCCGCCTGCGCGCGGCCTGGATCGCCTCGACGAAGAACAGCGAGCAGGTCTCCTGCGAATCGGCCGGACCGCTCGGCACCACCTGGCACACCATCGCGCCGGCCGGCTCGGGCGGCGGCAGCAGCAGCGTCGGCACCTCGCGCGAGGCCCAGTACCAGTCCTCCGCGAAGGTCATCTGCAGGTCCAGCACCGCGGGGCCGCGCACTTCGATATGGGTATCGCGCCAGGGCGCCAGCGGCGGCGTCCGCCCCATGTATTCGTTGCCGACATTGTGGCCGCCGAGGAAAGCGCGCTCGCCATCGACGACCACCAGCTTGCGGTGATTGCGAAAGTTCAGCTGAAAACGATTGACGAAGCCGCGGTGCGGCGCGAACGCGCTGACCTTGACCCCGCACTCGGCCATGCGGCGAACGTAGTGGCCGGGCAAGGCGTGGCAGCCGATGCTGTCGTACAGAAAATAGACCTCGACGCCAGCGGCTGCGCGTTCGCACAGCAGCGCCTGCAGCTCGCGCCCCAGCTCGTCGTCATGGACGATGAAGAACTGCACCAGCGCGACGCGGCGCGCGGACTTCAACGCGGCGAAGATCGCCGCAAAGGTGGCCTGTCCATCGACCAGCAGTTGCACATGATTGCCGGACAGGCAATGCAGTCCGGTCAGCCTTGGCAGCGCGCGCAGGCCCGGATGGTCGGGTTGCCGAACAATGCAGGCCTCGCGCTCTTGCGGCTCCATGCCGTGGCGCAGCTCGCGCATCTGCTGGCGGTAGAAGCGGCGCGCATTGACATAGCCGACGAAATTGCTGCTGCCGAATACCAGGTACGGCACCAGCGCCAGATACGGTATCAACAGCAGCGAGCCGGCCCAGGCAATCGCGCCGGGCGCAGTCCGGACCGTCATCACGGCATGCATCGCGGCGAACACGCCGACTATGTGGAAACACAGGACAATCGTCGCGACAACGCTGGTGCTCGGTAACATCGGCTGCCATCCGCTGCGGAATCCGGTTGAACGATGAACAGTGAACGCTGAACTGCCGCGCATTGTGGCATAGGCCATCCACATCGCGGCCGTCCATGTATGCGACATGGCCGCGCCGAGGGGCCGGCGCGGCCTTTGCAATTTTGCGTTTGCATTTTTTTTAGGCAGTCCGATGGCGCGACGCGCCGGCGCGCGCCTGGCGCCCTGCCCGGTCGGGTTATCCACACAATCTGTGGATAACCCGAACACCCGTTCGCGAGCCGGCTTGCATGACGGCGCCGCACCGGACGGTCAATGTGAACGCCCTTCGGGCGGCTCCTCCGATGGAGCGGAAGCGGCCAGCGTCGCCGCCAGATCGACGACCGCGAAACCGGTCGGATCCTTCTTGGCGTCGCGCTTGGCGGCGGCCGCGGCGGCCGCGATATGGCTGCTGCCCAGGCGCCAGCCGTCGGTCTCGGCGCGTGCGGCACCGTGCGCCACGCGGACCGCGCCGATGGCCATGCTGACCATCGGAAAGAACGCGGTGCGGCCATGGCGGTCCTCGCCATGGATGCCCCCTGCCGCGCGGTCGTCCGCGTCGTACAACTCGCGCGCGGCGCGGTTGAAGCGCGCGATCGCGCCGCGCGCGCGCTGGCTCCAGTCCGCGCTCTGGTACAGCACCAGGAAGTCGTCGCCGCCGACATGGCCGAGGAAGTCGCGCACTGGATCGCAGGCATCGGCCAGGATCGCGGCCGCGCCCTTGATCATCTCGTCGCCCTTCCAGTAGCCGTACTGATCGTTGAAGGGCTTGAAATGGTTCAGGTCGACATAACAGGCGCAGAACGCCGCGCCCGCATCGAGCAGCCGGTCGACATGCTGGTTCAGCGGGATGTTGCCCGGCAGGAAGGTCAGCGGATTGGCATAGCGCGCCGCCTCCATGCGGATCTCGGTGACGGCGCGGATCAGGTCCGCGCCGGTGCCCAGCCCGGCATAGCGACCGCCGTCGGTAATGATGAAGCCGTCGGCCAGATAGCGCTGGTTGCCGCTGGCCAGGCTCTTGGCCATGGTCTCGATGGTGGCGCCGCGATCGAAGCAGACCGGCTCGCGATGCGCCATCAGGATGCAGGGCTTCTTGCCGTACAGCTCGCGATGAAACGGCGCGGCATAGCGGTCGATGAAGCTCTGCCGGTTGATGATGCCGATCGGCTTGCCGTCAGCGTCGAGTACCGCCAGCGCATGCAACCCCGGGTGAGCGTGGAACAGCGCCAGCACCTCGTTGTTGGTCTGCTCCGGTCGCACCGTCGGCGCGCGCCGCAACAGCTTGCCCGCATTCGGGCCGCTCCAGCCCGAACGCACCACCTGCGGAAACACCGCGATCTGGCGCGACTCCAGCGCCTGCACGACGTCCTGCGGCGGCGCCTGCGACGGCTCCGGCGATGGCCGGCCGAGCAGATAGCCCTGGCCGAACGGCACGCCAAGATCGCGCAGCACCGCGAGCTCCTCGTTGTCCTCGATGCCTTCGGCGATCACGCTGGTGCCCAGCGCATCGGCCAGGCTCAACACCGTGCGCATCAGTTCCAGCCGC
The DNA here is from genome assembly GCF_008801915.1 of Cupriavidus gilardii. GTDB lineage: Bacteria > Pseudomonadota > Gammaproteobacteria > Burkholderiales > Burkholderiaceae > Cupriavidus > Cupriavidus gilardii. Next base: position 1,688 of record NZ_VZOV01000005.1, on the reverse strand, counting down.
CGCGAGCAAGAGGCCACGCCGTGCACCAGCGACTTGTCCAGCTTGATGAATTGCGGCGTCAGCTGGACCAGCAGATCCAGATTGGCATGACCGGTACCGAAGTCGTCCAGCGCATAGCGCAGCCCGAGATCGCGCAACACCGCCATCGCATCGGCGAACGCCGCCATGTCGCCGATGCGGGTCTGCTCGGTCAGTTCGATCACCACGCGCGCCGGCGTCACGGTGTTCGCCAGCAGCGCCGTCATGCCGCGGCCATGGTCGGCCAGCAGCTGGCGCAGCGTCTGCGGACTGAAATTGACGAACAGCAGCCCGGGCAGCTGCAGCTCGGCGAAGCGCGTGAGCGCGGCGCGGGCCGCCTGCATTTCCAGCGCCATCGTGTCGGCGGGGCTGACGGCCAGCCGGAACAGCGCTTCGGGCGAGGCCAGCGGCGAGCCCTCGGGCCCGCGCAGCAGCGCCTCGTACCCGAGCAGATCGGCCGATTCGAAGCGCACGATCGGCTGGAAGACGGCGCGCAGCGGCGGCAGACGCATCGGCGCGGCCGCTGCGCCGGATTCGATCACGGCAACGGACATGGGGATCTCGACAACGGTGGCAAGGACGCCGGGATGCACGCGGCGGCGGCGTTTGGTGGCTTGGCGCCCGGCAAGGCAGCCTATTTCATGACAGTCATATGACCGCCATATGACAACCCCGCCGCATGGCGGGACGTCACGGCAACGTCACATCCCGTCGCCAGCATGGGGCCCAAAACAATCAAACAACCATTGACGGGCGCCGCGTGCGGCGGGGGAAAACCATGTTTCAAGGGTTCAGAACGGGTTGGCCGCGTTGGCGGTCGAGGTTCGGCCTGCGGTCGACGGCAGGCAACAGCATCGCAGCGGTGATGGACCCCGCTGCCATGGCAGGGGCAGCGGAAAGGACGGCGGTCGCCGACGCATCGTTGCCGGACCCTGCGCCGGCGTCTTCCACCGGCCGACGGCTGCGGCGCCTGCCGCTGGCCGCGCGGCTCGGCACCGCGTTCGTGCTGGTCTACCTGTTCGGCGCGGCGGCCGCGGTCAGCGGCATCGTCAATCTGGTCGCGCTGAAGGACAAGACCGACACGCTGTACCAGCGCGACATGCGCGGCGCGGTGGCGGCCGAGCGCGCGCAATCGGCGCTCGCCGGGCTCGGACATGCACAGCTGGCGCTGACGATGGCCACCAGCACGGCCGAGCGCGATACCGCGGCCCAGCAGATCGCGCAGGCGCTGCAGACACTGGACACCACGCTGGCCGGCGTGGCCCACGCCGCGCCGGATCAGGCCGAGGCACTGTCGCGCGAGCGGGCCAGTGCCGCTCAGTTGATGCAGGGCTATGTCGAACTGCTGCGCAAGCAGCCGCTCGACGCGCTGCAGTTCGACAGCGCGGTCTCCGTCGAGGGCCACTTCGTCGCCGAACAACTGGCCAGGCTGGGCACGCAGATCGAGCAGGCGCGCGCCCGCCTCGAGAAGCAGGCTGCCGATACGGTGGCCTCGGTCTCGTCGAGCCAGGCCCGCGCGCAATGGATCACGATGGCGATGCTGGCGGCGAGCCTGGCCGCCGCCGCGGTGCTGGCCTGGCTGGCCGCCCGCGCGCTGCTGGCCGAGCTCGGCGGCGAACCGCGCGAAGCGGCCGACGCGGCGCGGCGCATCGCCGCCGGGGACCTGACCG
>NZ_VZOV01000004.1 GCF_008801915.1 Cupriavidus gilardii | reverse complement strand
CACACGGCGCTCCCGGCATAGTCGCCGGCTGTGCCGTCATCGAAACTGCCAGCCTCCGAAAGGTAAGCGCCTAGGGGCGGGTAACAAATTTATGCAAAAACGGGTAACAAATTTATGCAAATTAACGGCGACCCAGGCCTGGATGTGCCAGACCAATATTCTTCATTTAACATAACAAACATTATCGGCGACACAGATGTTGGAGCTAAGTTGTAATGTCCGGTTTTAGCCAAGTTCAAATGTCCGAGTGAGTTGGCGTACCCTGACCGGCTGCCATCTGATGGGAGCCGGCCATGTCTTCAGACAGGATCACCCTGACCATGAGGCAGATCGATCGGTTGAAGGTATTGCAGGCGCTGGCCGAGGGATTGCTCAAGACCGGGATTGCGGCTGCGCGCATGGGGCTCTCGACCCGGCAGACGTTGCGACTGCTGAGGCGATTCGAGGCCATTGGACCGGTGGCGCTGATCAATGGCCGTGTTGGTCGTGCCGGCAATAACCAATTGGCACCCGGACTAGAGGCGCGGGTCCGCGGGCTGATCCGTGACACCTACGCCGATTTCGGTCCCACGCTCGCCTGCGAGAAGCTGCGCGAGCGCCACGGTATTGATCTGGCCAAGGAGACGGTGCGCCGGATCATGATCGACGCCGGCTTCTGGGTCCCGAGGAAGCTGCGCCCGCCCAAGGTTCACCAGCCGCGGCACCGGCGCGCCTGCCTGGGCGAGCTGATCCAGATCGATGGCAGCGACCACCGGTGGTTCGAGGACCGGGGGCCGGCCTGCACGCTGCTGGTCTACGTCGACGATGCGACCGGGCAGCTGATGCAACTGCTGTTCGTGCCGACCGAATCGACGTTCTCGTACTTTGCGGCCACGCGGGAGCGGCTTCCTTGATCAGCGCGCGCAGCCTGGCGAGCATTTCGCCTCGCCAGTCGCCCAGCTCCTCGATCCGTGCATCGATCAGCGCCGACGCGGATGGGTCTTGCTGCAATTCGTCGTTCTTCATTTCGGTTTCTCTTCAAACTCGCAGCGCGGCGAGCGCGGTGTTCGGGCGGTCGGGGCACGGCATTGCCGTGTGACAATGCGGACCATTGCTACCCTGCCCGCTTCGACCCGTGACCTTCCTAGCCTATACGGCGCTGTTCGTGCTGACCGCGTTGGCCGAGATCGTCGGCTGCTATTTGCCCTACCTGGTATTAAAGCAGGAAAAGAGTCCGCTGCTGCTGATTCCCGCGGCGCTGGCATTGGCGGCGTTTGCCTGGTTGCTGACCTTGCATCCCACGGCCGCGGGGCGCACGTATGCAGCCTATGGCGGCGTCTATATTGCGGTTGCGCTGCTGTGGCTTCGCATCGTGGATGGGCTGCCGCTGACACGTTGGGACGTCCTGGGTGCGGCTGTCGCGTTGGCCGGCATGGCCATTATTGTGCTGCAGCCTGCGTCTGGGGCCGGCACGGGTTGATTGCCGGTCGGCGTCCGAGAGCATCCGATCCGATCATCGACGTACCGGTTCCGGCGGCGCGCCGGCCGTTCTGGCGACGGACCGGTCGATGATCCACACCACCAGCATCGTGATCCCCATCAGCGGGAATATCACGCCCAATACCGCCAGCCCGGCTACCCACGCACGCATCGGTGGCGGGCTTGCCGGGCGGGACGGCGCCCCCAGCGCTTTGGCCGGTTTCCGCTTGATCCACATGATGAAGCCCGTGATCGCCAACGCCATCAGGCCCAGCGAAATCACCGCGCATGCGATCTGATTGGCGAGACCGAAATACCGGCCCATATGGAGCGAGGTGCCGTACGACACGGCCTTGGCGACGGCGCCGTAGTTCTCATAGCGGATATCGCGGACGACATTGCCGCCGTGCGGATCGATATGCAGCGTTCGTTCTCCCCTGGGATCGTTGGGGAAGCAGGAAACCGCGTAGACCGAGCCGGTGCCTGCCGGCAGCGCAACCTGGCATCCCGGACCGGCACCGCGCGCGCGGACGATGGCCAGTACCCGATCCAGCCCGATGGCTGCATGGCCGGTGGAGGCGACGGAACTGGCTGGCACGGCGGTCAATCCCGTTGCCCATGGCACATCGCTAAGCGGCAGCGACTCCATGGTCTTCGTGTGGCCTCGATGGTGTTCCTGGCCGGCATCGCCCCCATTGCTTCGATCGCGGGCCGGTGCGTGCATGTGCCCGGCTCCGCCATCGGCCGGCCGTCCCAGATTCGCCGCGGTGGTGATGGCCTTGAATTGCTTGCCCCACAGAGCGGTCCACGGCAGACCGGACAGCACGAACAGCAGCGCGCCGATCGCGAGCGACACGCCGAGCAGTAGATGGATTTCCTTCCAACGCCCTCGCCTGCCGCTTGCCGGCCGCATCCGAAACGCGCCAACGCCTGATTCGCGCAAGCGCGGCCACCACATCGCCAGGCCGGTGGCGATCATCACCAGCGTCCAGCATCCGGCCAGTTCCATCAGCACTTCGCCGGGCTTGCCCGCGAGCAATGCGCGATGCAGCATGCGGACCTGCTTCATCAAGCGGTCCTCGACGCTGAGGCTGCCCAGCACCGCGCCGGAGTACGGGTTCAGATAGAGGCTTTCGCTGTTGCCCGAGGGGAGCCGGAAGATGAATTCGGCGCTGGCGCGCGGGTCATTGCGCAGCGTGTAAGTCGTGGCGACTGCCCCAGCCGGCGCGGCCGCTCTCGCCCGCTCCAGCAGCGTTTGCGCCGGAAGCGGTTCGCCCTGCGGCGTTACGCGCAATAACTGCGGATACAGCCATGGCTCGATTTGCGGTTGGAAGCAATAGATCGTGCCGGTGATTGCCAGCACGATCAGAAACGGCATCACGAACAGGCCGGCATAAAAATGCCAGCGCCAAAGCGTGCGGTGGGCGGCAGAGGTTCCGGTACGGGTTTGCGAAATCGATACGGGCATCGGAGCGCGGTGATGGCATGAATCTCTTGCGGATTGCGCCATTGCGGCGCCATTGCGGCGCGATTTCGGCGCGAGTGCGTACTTTGCGACGAAAACCTGCGCGGGTCCTGCGTCATGGTGTCGCATGTACCGCTAAAGGCGTGGCAAATAGAATCGGGCAGCAAAAAAACAACCGCCTGTCTTGGTCGCGCGCCTTTTCCGCCGACACATCCATTTGCCCATGGCCCGCATTCTTCCACGCGAGGTGGCGCTAGCCGCTGCCGCCGTTTGCCTGTCCGCGCAAGCCGCCGACCCATCGCCCGAGGTCCACGAACTGGCACCGGTCACCGTCCATGCCGCCGGCCAGACCACGCTGGACGAACCGGCTTCCACCGGCTCGAATCTCGGCCTGACGCCGATGCAGACGCCGGCCAGCGTGGACGTCATTGCCCGCGATCAGCTCGAGATCCGCGGCGATGTATCGCTGGTCGATGCCATCACCCGCGCCCCGGGGCTGTCCGGGCTTGGCCATCCCGGCAATGGCGGCGCTTCGCTATCCGCGCGCGGCTTTACCGATGCGGCTTCGGTCATGCGGCTCTACGATGGCGTGCGCCAATACGGCGGGATCGGTGTCACCTATCCGTTCGACACCTGGTCGGTGGAACGCATCGAGGTGCTGCGCGGTCCTGCCTCGGTGATCTATGGCGAGGGCGCGATCGGCGGCGTCGTCAACGTGGTGCCGAAGAAGCCGACGCGCGGTCCGATCGAGAACGAAATCCAGGCGACGATCGGCACGGAGAACACCCAGCGGCTCGCCTTTGGCAGCGGCGGCGCCATCGATGAACGGTGGTCATACCGCTTCGATGTCAGTGGCAATCGCACCGATGGGTCGGTGGATTTCGGCGATTCGCGCAATCTCTCGGTATCGGGCGCGCTGCAATGGGATCCGACGCCCGAGCTCGCCATCAAGCTCAGCTATGCCAAGGGCTGGCAGCAGCCGGCACGCTATTTCGGCGTGCCGCTGGTCAATGGCCGCCAGGATCCGTCCTTGCGAACGCGAAACTACAACGTCAGCGACAGCCGCATCCAGTACGACGACCAGTGGACCGAGCTGTCGGCGCGGTGGACGCCCAGCGCCAACCTGACGGTTCGCTCGCGGGCCTACTACATCGACAGCAAGCGCCATTGGCGCAATGCCGAGTATTACGACTATCTGCCGGCGAGCGGCCTGATCCAGCGTTCTTCCTATGTCGAGATCCTTCATGACCAGTGGCAGGTCGGCAATACGACCGACGTGGTCTATCGCCATGCGCTGTTCGGCATGAACAACAGCCTGTCGGTCGGCTTCGACATCAATCGGGCATCGTTTCGCCATACCAACAATTCCCCCTACTCCGGCAGCACCGTCGTCGATCCCTACACGTTCGAGCGCGGCCAGTTCATCAACGTGGCCGGCACAGCGCCGCGCTACAGCAACGAGGCGGTCCAGTACGCCTTGTTTGCCGAGAATCGGCTCGAAATCACGCCGCGCTGGTCGGTGTTGGGCGGTTTGCGCTATGACCATGCGAGGATCGAACGCCACGATCTAATGGCCCATCGCGAGGCGTTCGACAGGACCTTTTCGCACGTCGGCTGGCGCGCCGGAACGGTCTACAACCTGACGCCGAATCTCGCGCTCTACGCGCAATACTCGGAAGCCGCCGATCCCGTCAGCGCGCTGCTGATGCTGTCGTCCTCCAACAGCAATTTCGACTTGTCCACCGGCCGCCAGATCGAAGCCGGCGTCAAGCAGGACTTCTGGAACGGCAAAGGGGAATGGACGGTCGCGGCTTATCACATCGTCAAAAAGAACCTGGTCACCCGCGACGCAGCCAATCCCGCGCAAAGCGTACAGGTCGGCGAACAATCGTCGCGTGGAATCGAGGCCAGCGTCGGCGTCGAATTCCTGCCCGGCTGGCGGCTCGATGCCAATGCGGCGCTGCTGCAGGCACGCTATGACGACTTCACGGAATCGGTGAATGGCACGGCGGTCTCACGGGCCGACAACGTGCCGACCGACGTGCCCGAGCGGCTGGCCAATGCCTGGCTGACCTGGCGCTTCTTGCCGGAATGGACAGCAGGCGCCGGCATCCGCTATGTCGGCCGCCGTTTTGCCGACCGAGCCAATACGCTGGAAATGCCGGCCTACACCACCACGGATCTGCTGCTGCAATGGCGGCCCCGCAAGAACACCACGCTGTCGCTGCGCGGCTTCAATGTGTTCGACCGGCACTATGTCGCGACGGCTTACTACAACCCCACGCAGTGGCTGCAGGGGGCAGGACGGCGGGTCGAATTGACGGTCAATCACCGGTTCTGAGTCGTGGTACGGTTGCAGCCGGTCCGTCGGAACGCCGAGCCTAATACCGGACCAAATCCACAATCGAAGTGCCCATCCAGCTATGGCGGATCACGGCTCTGTACTCGTCCTCGTTGAAGCCGGGCGGGCGGACGCGGCCCCAGGAAGAGGCCGACTCAGTCGTGTCGAACTCCAGGCCTTTTGCCGGGCCATCGACAATCTCGAAGGTCCATGAGTTTGTCCGGTGACGCCCCTGCTTGGAGATGGAGGTACTGGTCTTGATCAACCGTGCCTTGGCCGTTATGGGGGCAGCCCAGCTGGCATTGTAGACGTCTACTAGATGGTGACCGGCAAAGGCGATGACGACGACGAAATAAATCGGAAGCATCCCGGCAATCATGTCGATTGTCGATCCATTGGACTTGCTTTGAATGCCGCAAAGGCTCAAGACGATCATCAGTCCGATCACGGCCAAAAGAGCGATGCCAAAGCCAAGCGGGAGGCGAAGCAGTATCCAGAACCAGCTTGAGTCCGCGTCCATCGGATAAGGATCAATCGTGGCCAATGCGACCCAGAAGATGGCAGAGAACAGGAAACAAAGGACTATGTCCAAATAATCATCGCCATCTGATTTTTCTCTGCTCACGACCGCATCGGCGCTGCCGGCTCCAGCGTCGATGGAGATAGGCGCATCGCCTTGTACGCTTTGAGAATCGGCATTGTCTCGTAAGGACGGTGGCTGCATAGCAAAGTATTGCAATGGCGATACGGCATCATAATGCTTGGGCGCGGAAGAAAAAACCTACCGCAGATGGGCCTGGCCCCTCCCATGCGGAGACCATGGGGCCGAAGCTGGCGGGAACCATGCGCGTGGCACTATCGACCGTATCGCCTAGTCTCAGTCCGTCGGAATCGCGTCCCTCATGGCTCCCCTGTTCGATCGTGTCCTTGCGCCTTTGTGCTTCATCGCCGTTCCCGCCATGGCAACGCTGCTGCTCGGCGGATGCGCCCTGCCACCGCTCGAGGACCGGACGCCTTCCCACGCACTGACACCAGAGCAGTCCCGCGCTACCGCACTCGGGCGTGCCTTGGCGCCGGCCCTGTCCCAGCGCCCGGGTCTATCGGGCATTCACGCACTGGCCGATCCGCGCGAGGCCTTCGCCGCGCGGGTCCATGGCGCCCGGATGGCCGAGCGCACGCTGGACGTGCAGTACTACATCTGGCGCCGCGACACCACGGGCACGCTGCTGCTCGATGCGCTGCATGAAGCGGCCCAGCGCGGCGTGCGGGTGCGTCTGCTGCTGGACGACAACGGTATTTCGGGGCTGGACGAGATCCTGTCCGCGCTGGATGCCCATCCCAACATCGAGGTCCGCCTCTTCAATCCATTCGTGGTGCGGTCGCCGAAATTCATCGGCTATCTGACCGACTTTCCTCGCCTGAACCGGCGCATGCACAATAAATCGTTCACCGTGGATGCGCAGGCCACCATCGTTGGCGGTCGCAACGTCGGCGACGAATATTTCGGCGCCACCGATGGCGTGCTGTTTTCCGACCTGGATGTGCTGGCCGTTGGGCCGATTGCGGCCGATGTCGAACGGGAGTTCGATCGCTACTGGGCCAGCGCCAGTGCCTATCCGGTCAATGCGATCGTGCCACCTGTCGCACCGGACAGGCTCGAGCAGCTGACCCGGGAGGCGGCCGTCGCGCGGCGCGACCCGGCCGCCGAGGCCTACATGAACGCCCTGAAGGCGATGCCGGCATACCGCCGCATCCTCGATGGCACCTTGGCGTTCGAATGGGCAAAGACGCGGATCGTCAGCGACGATCCCGCCAAGGTCCTGGGCAAGGCGCCGCGCCATGCGCTGATCGGGCACCAGCTGATGGAGACCATCGGCGTGCCGGCGCGGGAACTCGATCTGGTATCCCCCTACTTCGTTCCGACCAAGTCCGGCGCCAACGCCTTCGCCGACCTAGCCGCCAAGGGTGTCAATGTGCGCGTGCTGACCAATGCGGCCGAGGCGACGGACGTCAAGGTAGTGCACTCCGGCTATGTCAAATGGCGCCGTGCGTTGCTGGAATCCGGCGTGCAGTTGTTCGACTTGAAGCGCGAGATTGCGGCGCCGGCGGACAAGGCCGATACCACGCCGCCGGCCAGGCCAGAGGAGCGCGCCGGACCGTTCGGCAGCTCCGGCGCGAGCCTGCACGCGAAGACGTTCGCCGTGGACGCGCAGCGTGTCTTTGTCGGCTCGCTGAACTTCGATCCCCGCTCGGCGAATCTGAATACCGAACTGGGCTTCGTGATCGAGAACCCCACGCTGGCGGGCCGCATTGAATCGGCGTTTGGCACCAGCGTCCCGCAGAACGCCTACGAGGTCCGGCTGTCCGACAACGGCAGCCTGTACTGGCTGGAACGGCGCGGCAACGACACGATTCGCCACGATACCGAGCCCAACACCAGCTGGCTGGAGCGCGTCTGGATCCGCGGGCTGTCGTGGTTGCCGATCGACTGGATGTTATGACGGTGTGATAGGCGAGCACTGACGGTAGCGTGCAAGGCCGCTACGGCGGGAATCCCTGCGAGCGGCCGCCGCATTGCGCCAATGGGCTATTGCGCTGTTGCGCTGTTGCGCTACTGCCCTATTGCGCGCCCTGCTCGCCCATCATCGCGTCCGGATTCATCCATACCGGCTCGAACAGATGGCCGTCCGGGTCTTCGAACGTGCGCAGATACATGAACCCCATGTCCTGCGGTTCACGAATGTCCGCGCGGCCGCCAGCCAATTTCGCGGCCTCGACGATGGCGTCCACATCCTCGCGATTGTCGATTGTCAGCGCGATCAGCATGGCGCTGGTTTCGCGCCCATCGGCGATCGGCTTGCTGGTGAAGGTCCCGTAATAGGCGTGCGTCATCAGATGGAACGTGATGGTGTCCGACCACACCATCGACGACGTCTGGTGGTCGCTGAACTGCTCGTTCTTGACGCAGCCGATCGCCTCGTAGAACCGCGTCGCCGCGGCGAGATCGCGGACCGGCAGGTTCAGGAAAATCATCTTTGCCATCGTGTCTCATCCGTTGGTTTTACTGCAGGGGGCGCGTGCGCGCCTCGGGTTGCTGATGTCCGCCTGGATTCTCGCGGGGATATTCGAGCTGCATCGCGACCAGGGATTCGGTTCGCGCGCCATAGCGCTGGCCGATGCCGTTCAGCGCCTCGTCCAGCGCCCGCGCCGGCTGCGATTCCTCGGCGAGCGCTATGGTCCGGCCTCGATCCCAGTCCGTGCCGACGTGCTCGGGCACCAGGCGAATGCCGTTTCTCGTCTGGATCGGCCCCGCCCGCTGGGCGAACGATACGGCCTGCGAACGGTATGTCCGCGACCACGCGTCGGCCACCAGCGCCAGCGACACCTCGTCGACGCCAGGCCGTAGCGCGATGCCCAGCCGCTCGCGATTCCAGAACGCCATCGTATTGCCGATCGCCGTCAAGGCGAATGGGCGCGTAAAGGTGAAGGCATCGCTGTCGTGGCGCGCATCCCAATGCGGCAGGCCCAGGTCGCGGGCCACGGCCTGTGCCCTGTCGCGGCCCGCCACGGCTTCGATCAGCGTCAACGTCATTGGCATCGACGCGGAAATGCCGGTGGTCGTGGCGACACGGCCATCGACGACGATGCGCCGGTCGGCAACGTAGCGCACGGTCGGATGCTTGTCGAGCAAGTCTTCCAGGTAGTACCAATGGGTGGTGGCGCGCTTGCCGTCGAGCAGCCCAGCCGCGGCCACGACCTTGGCGCCGGCGCAGATGCCGATGACCGTTGCGCCTTTGGCCGCCTGGCTGCGGATCCATTGCAGCACGGCCGGATCGTCGTCGCGGCTCATCGCCGGCACCAGCACGTAGTCGGCGCCCTGGGGATGCTGTGCGTCGAACTGCGCGATCGTCGCGTCCGGCTCGACCTGCAGCACGGGATAGAGCTTGACCGGCCCCGGCTGCGTCGCCAAGGCCGTCACCTCCCCGATGTCGGCGCGGCGCAGGATGCCGTAGGGCATCAGATAGTCGGTGGTTTCGGTCGCGTCATTGATGCCGACGATGGCAATCACCGGGCGCGGGCGTTTGGGCGGTTTCAGCGCGGCCAGCGTGGCGGCCCTCTCCGGTTCGCCGATCGCTGGCGGTTCGGCGGCAGCCGTGGCGGGCGGCAAGGACAGCAGCCACGCCGCGCCGGCGCCCAGCGCGACGGCCGCGATACCGAGCGCGATCCATGCTGCGAGACGTAGGTTCAGCGGGTTCAGCCGGTTCCACCGGTTCATCGTCGTGGTCTCCTCCTTGGCTTGAGCCAGACCACTAGCTTAGGCGGAGGGAATCCCGACGCCAAGCCACGCCAAAGTGTCCACATTGGGCGAGATCGGCCGATGCCGGCATGGCGCGTCGGCAGACGGTAGCCGTTGCGCCATCGCGCCCTACCCCTTTCGCAATCCTTCCACCGGGTCGGTCTCGAACGCCTGCCACAGCGCATCGCGCCGCTGCAGCGCCTCGATCACGGCAGGCTGGCGTAACTGCGCGACGGCGGATACCAGTGCATTGCACAAGAAAAACGCGGCGGTGTACGAATCGAATGGCGATGCGTTGGCGGTGCGTACCAGCAGATGGTGATCGGACAGCGGCACCAGCGGCGCGGCCGGGCTGTCGCAGATCGCGACGACGCGGGCGCCCCGTTCGCGGAAAGCACGGGCGATGCTAACCGGCGCGCTCGAATAGCGCCGGACGCTGAAGGTCAGCAGCACATCCTCCGGTTGGACCCACAGCATGGCATCGGTGGCCGTCACCGCGCCGGCCCCCAGTTCCTGCACATTGGGCCGGCACATGTTCAGATGCAGCGCCAGCCAGGCGCTGACCGGTGCGCTGTTCTTCTGCGCCAGGATGAACAGGCGCCCTTTTCCTCCGGCCAGCAGCCGCGCGATCGCTTCGAACGCGGCGATGTCGAGCGATTCGTGCGTGGCCGTCAGGTTGTGCTGGTCATGCATCAACGCATCGTCGAGGCACGCCCGCAAGGTTCGCTTGCCGCCGATCAGCGCCGGTGCGCGCTGACCCGCGGTCGGTAGCGCGGCAGTCACGCTCGCCCGCGCTTCGCGCTGCGCGTCGGCATAGCTGGCATAGCCGAGCTTGGCGAACAACCGCACCACGGTCGACGCGCTGGTGCCGTGCTGCGCCGCCAGCGCGGTCGCCGATTCGAGCAGCACGTGCGGATAGCCGCGCGTCAATGCATCGGCCAGTTCGCGCTCGCGCGCGGTCAGTGTGGCCGCCTCGCGCGCCAGCCGGTCCAGCAGCGTGGCGCCATGATCGGCGGTCTCCTTGCGGGAATTCGTCATATTGACACCCTGCAATGTGTATTGCATGATGATATCACCATTGCAACGATCGTTTCATCGCCTGTTTCTCGGCCGATTCACGCACGTTGCACAACGCGTTTCATCACGCCCTTCATCGCGTACCGTTCCCCGGCCGCGAACAGGAACCCCATGCAGGATAGAGAAGTAGCCCAGGGCGAACAGGCCCTGCTGGACTGGCTGCAAGGCCAGCAACAGGCGATGCAGGACTTGCTGCAGAAGATTGTCGACATCGACAGCGGCAGCCGCCATGAAGCCGGCGTGCAGGCCGTGGCCGAGGCGCTGCGCGCGCATCTTGAAGCGGCCGGCATTGCCGTGCGTTTCCATGCGGTGCCCGGATACGGCGTCTGCCTCGATGCGCAGGTGCCCGGCTCCGGCGAGGGCCTGCCGGTCCTGCTGATGGGGCATATGGATACGGTCTATCCCGAAGGCACCGCGGCCAGGCGGCCCTTCCGTGTCGAGGACGGACGCGCCTACGGTCCCGGCGTCGCCGACATGAAGTCCGGCCTAGTGCTCAATGTGTTCGTTGCCGAGGCGCTGGCGCGGCTGGGCCGCCTGGCGCCGCCGTTGCGGCTGTTCTTCTCGTGCGACGAAGAGATCGGCTCGCCGGCCACACGCGATCGCATCATGGCGGTGGCCCGCGAGGTGCGTGCGGTGTTCAACGCCGAACCGGGCCGCGTCAGCGGCAATCTGGTGACCGGCCGAAAAGGCTCGATGGTCGTCGAGTTCGAGGTCGAGGGTGTGGCCGCGCACTCGGGCATCAACCACGCCCATGGCGCCAGCGCGATCGATGCGCTGGCGCGCAAGGTCCTGGAGCTGCATGCCCTGACCGATCCGGCGTCTGGCGTCACCACCAACGTCGGCTGCATCCAGGGCGGCATCGTGCCGAACATGGTCGCTCCGCATGCCAAGGCGCAACTCGATGTGCGCTTCACCGCGGATACCGATATGGACGCGCTGTACGGCCGCATCCGCGAGATCGTCGAAGCCGAATCGATTCCCCGCACGCGCGGACGCATCACCGACATGCGGCGCACGATGCCGATGGCGACGACGCCCGCGTTCCTGCTGTCGCTGTATCAGCGCAGCGCCGAACGCGTCGGCTTCACCGTCGACGGCGAGTTCACCGGCGGCGCGGCCGACAGCGGCCTGACCAGCTCGGCCGGTACGCCGACGCTGTGCGGCACCGGGCCGGTCGGCGGCCATCCGCATACCGAGCGCGAATACTGCGAGCTGTCCACCTTCGTGCCACGGGCGCAGGCCCTGGCGCTTGCCATCCTCGGGCTGCAATGAGCGGCACGTTCCGCCATCGGCCGAATTCCATTTCAATCCTGCCTTCCTGATCATGCAGAACCTGCCCTTCTCCCGCCGCCGCTTCGTTGGTCTCGGTCTGAGCGCCGCCGCCATTGCCGCCGCCGCGCCGCTTGGCGCCGTGGCGCAGGAAACCTGGCCGTCGCGTCCCATCACGCTGGTGGTCCCCTTCCCGCCCGGCGGATCGGTCGACATCATGGCGCGCCAGTATTCCGAGCCGCTGTCGCGGATTCTCGGCGTGCCGGTCGTCGTCGACAACCGTCCCGGCGCGGGCGGCTCGGTCGCGACGCAGGTCGTGGCGCGCAGCAAGCCGGACGGCTATACGCTGGTGGTGTCGTCGCAGAGCAGCCATCTGGCCAATCCGCTGACGCAGCCGCGCATCGGCTACGACCCGATCAAGGACTTCGAGAACATTGCGGTCCTGGGCCGCCAGCCCAATGCGCTGGTCGTGCATTCCAGCCTGCCGGTGCGCACCTTCGCGGAGTTCATCGCCTATTCGAAGAAGAACCCCGGCAAGCTCGATTACGGCAGCGGCGGTGTCGGCAGCATGGGCCAGCTGAACGTCGAGATGTTCAAGGCCAGCACCGGCGCGGTGGCGACCCATATCCCCTACCGCGGCGGCTCGCAACTGATCACGGCGGTACTGAGCAACGAGGTGCAGTTCATCCTGGATAACCTCGTGATCATGCTGCCGCACGTCAAGGACGGCAAAGTCCGCGCGCTGGCGGTCGCCTCCGAGCAGCGGCTCGAGCAGCTGCCCGACGTGCCGACGCTGGCTGAACTGGGCTATCCGGAGCTGAACCTGAGCTCGTGGACCGGCATCGCAGCCCCGGCCGGCACGCCGCAGCCGGTGGTGCAGAAGATCTACCAGGCCGTGCGCAAGGCGGCCAGCGATCCCGCCATGCAGGCCGCACTGCGCTCGCGCGGTGTGGTCCCGCCGGAAGACATGGCGCCTGCTGCCTTCGAACGGATGATGGCCGACCGCCTGCAGCGCTATGGCGAGGTGGTGAAGCGCGCGAAGATTTCGGCGGAGTAAGGGGCGTACAGCCCTGGCACGGGCCCTGAGGCTGTCGTCCCTCTTCCGCGATGGCCGATGAGCGCGTCCGCCGGTGGAAATTACGACGTCCGGAACAGCCTCTCGTCCCAACGCACCGGCTCCGGGGCCGAGACGACGAGCCTGGCTGCATCCGGGTGCATTGGATTGACTAGCACGTTCCACTCAAGGCGAGCAACAACCGACGGCACGATCAGCACGGCGGATCTGCGGTCGGCGAGCCAGTGGTCGCCACAGCTGCGCGCCGTGCGAGGATCGTCCAGAGCGTCCCAGCCTGCGGGCAAGTCGTCCGGCCCTGCGCGCTCGAGCGCGATGTCTTCAGGTACGTTGGCAACCACCACGACATGCTGGCGAGGCACCTTGCCGATGCGTGAGTGAACCAGGACCTCGAGCATGGCCCCTGCGAAGCTGAGGGCGCCGTAGATGACGGGACGCCCCGGGCTGTTGAAACGCCCACCTACGAGCATGGCGCCGGTGCCATTCCATACCTCATGGCGGCGGTCTGCGATCCGGTAGATCTGCATCACGCAGTCATGCCATAGAAGAGCCTCCACAGGATTTCTTCTACCCGCTTGGCTCCAAGTTCCGTCATCGACACATCGAGCGGCGTGTTGCCGGCCAGAAGTGGATGCTGCGTATGCAGAAACTCGCGGGCATCTTCTTCGTCATCCCATACAAAATTGGCTGTGGCGAAGATTCGAGCCAGCCGCTCGGTCTTTTCCGATTCGTCCGGGGTCAGGCGGTCCTTCCGACGCTTGAAAGTCGCCTCAGGCACGATCCGTGACATCAACGCCCGTCGCTCGTCTGAAGTACGGACGACATGCTCGACGATTTCTCGCAGCGCGGACTTCGGCAGTCCTTCGCGTACGGCTGCATCGAGATCAGCGAGGGATACGCGGGGTGGCGAAAGAGCCATGGCCGCGCTGATTTGCTCCGGGGGAACGACCAGCATATCGGCACCTATTGGATCAATTGATCCCAAATTGTAATCCATCTGATCTCCACTCGCGAAGGAACGATGTCGAAGCATCTCCTGGCTCGCTTGTGTGTGTCGTTTCGTACTGTTACCGAAGTCGATTTTCGACACTAATGGCCTGTCCGACATAGGCCCTGGGCGCGCAGGATCGCCCTGGCCGTCGGCTCGCCGACACAACCGAGGGATAGCCATGAAGCCAGCGTTTCGGATCCGAAACCACGTGTGGACAGCCGCCTTGGCGCTGCTCGGGTGCTGGCATGCGGTGGCGGGCAGCGCGGAGCCTCGGGCGGCTTCGGCGCCCGCCGTGGCGCCGGGCACGACGGTCTCGCCGATCACGGAAGCCGGCACGCTGGGCGGTTGCACCAACCCGATGATCGGCCGGAACGGCGATACCGGCAGCGGCAAGCGGGCGGTCTTTGTCGACGTCACGCAGATGCGGCCGGACAGCGAGCCGGTCTACGAGAAGAACGCCATTTTCTGGACCTCGCGCGAGAACCGGCCCGGCCAGAGCGTGTTGATGAGCGGCGCCTTTACGGCGAACCGCAAGACCGTGCGTCTGCTGGCCCTCACGTCCGGGATGACGGACTGGCGCAGCGCGGTCCGTGCCAGCGCGATCACGGTGCCTGCCGTCAATCTGAGCTCGACGGGGTTGACCTTCACCATCCCGGCGAACCTCAAATACGGCCCCTACGCCTACCGCATCGAGGACCAGGAGCGCGCGGTGCCGGTGCTGGAAGGCATCGTCAATCGGCCGGAAATCCAGTGGATCCTCGGCACGCCGGATACCGATTCCAGCCTGGAGGCGCCGGCGCATGAACTGGTCAATTGCGGCGCCGAGGCCGGAGGCAAGCTGAGGCTGTTCGGCAAGAACTTCAACGGCAGCAAGGAGGCCTATCTGCAATCGGCCGACAACCGGCTTTATCCGCTGGCCGTCGAGCACGCCGACGATACGGCGATGGTGGCCGGCGTGCCCGCCGGCATGGCGCCCGGTTCGTATCACGTCTGGATCGGCTCACAGCACAAGGACCTGACCGCCGCGCTGCCGGTGCCGATCCGCATCCAACCCGCGCCAAAGCCGCCTGCCGTGGTGTCGTGCCCCGGACTGACGGGCGATGGTGTCACCGACAACGCCGCCGTGCTGCAAAGCTGTCTCGACAAGAACCGCAGCAATGGCGTGCGCACCGTCTTCAAGCTGCCGGCCGGGCAATTCGCCATTTCACGAACGATTGCGCTGCGCCGCCATCAGTATCTGGTCGGCGAATCCGAGGACGCGACGACGCTGCTCGGCAAGGCGAACAGCGCCGCGGCCACTCCCGCGTCATGGATCACGGGCGAGAGCCATTTCGGCATCGCCTCGCTGACGCTGCGCGCGCCGCATCGCGAAACGATGCTGCGGGCCGCCAATCTCGGCAGCGATCCGCGCGCGAACGGCCATATCCTGATCCAGCGCGTCAATTTCGTCGTGTCGGCCGACTACACCAACGGCGCGGGAAGCGCGCAGCTGATCAAGATTGCCGGCCCGGACCTGCGCATCGTCAATTCGACGCTGAGCTCGCGCAAGACGATGTCGATCGACTACGGCGACGGCGTATTGATCGCGGGCAACCGCGCCACCAAGGGCGATTACGGCATCGCCAACAGCCAGAACGTTGTCGTGACCAAGAACCTGTTCGGCGCCCAGGACGAGATCAACGAGGGCGTGGTGATCGGCGCCAGCCGCCCGATGATCAGCGGCACGACGGCCAACGCCACGCGCAACTTCTATCTCGGCTACAACCTGTTCCGCAACATGACCTACACGCCGACCAACCAGTTCTTCACGACGGACGGCGGCGGCGGCGCGTATCTGGGCAGGCTCGCCGCCAGCTCGGCCAGTTCGGTGACCCTGGCGCGCGATCCGAACTGGGACATGGTCGGCACCAGCAATCCTGAAAACGTCGTGATGTCGATCGTCGCCGGCACCGGAGTCGGTCAATACCGGCATCTGAAATCGATCAAGGGCCGCGTGATGGAATTGGCGGCGCCATGGGACGTGGTGCCCGATTCCTCCTCGGTGATCAACATCACCACGGGCTATCTGCGCATCACCGTCAGCCACAACGAATTCCGCAACATGCATGGCCGTGCGCTGAATTCGATCCTGTTCTTTGGCGGCGTGTTCGACAGCGTGATCGACCACAACTACAACATGAACGCCGGCGACGGCATCGCCATCGCGGCCTATGGGCCCTATGGCGACAATACCTATCTGCCGACCTTCAATATCGATTGCCTCGATAACACCGTCGCCGAGGATGGCGACCCGGTCTTCGTGATGCGCACCGCGGCGCGCAACGTCACGCGCGGGCTGGCGGTGATGGGCATGCCGGGCGCGACACTGTCCGGCATTCTGGTACGGGGCAATCGGGTCGCCAGCCCCGGCATGATCTTTTTTCCGAACAGCTTCAAGGACAACTACTCGATCCTGGTCGAACAGAACCAGGCGCGCGTCGAGCCGTGGTTCGGCGGATCGAGCGGTCCGCCGGGGGCGATGATCCGGAACAACCGTCCATAGGCACGAGCGCGAGGCGCTTCGGCGATGGACCGCGCCTTATGGCAGCGCCGGGCCCGCGCCGGCCGCCGCGCCGCGCATCGTAGCCAGCGTGCGCAGCGACAGATGGGCGAACCAGTAGACCAGGAACAGCATGCCGAGCACGCGCCCGATCGTCACGCCGGCAAAGGCCGCCGGCCCCGGCATCAACAGGGCGATCGCCGCCGAGATCGCCGCGGCGATCAGACCGCTGAGCACGACGCCCGCCATTGCCACGCCGGCGAACGACAGCCGCCACCCTTTGGTCAGTGCGGCAAGTTCGCCGGCCGATGCGCGCTTGCGCAACGCCAGATACGGCATCAGCCGCATCGCCAGCCAGCCCTGGGCCGCGAGATTGGCCACGCCGTACAGCAGTGGTACCGTGCCGAGGAACTGGATCAGCGCGCACAGCACGATATAGGTGCCGATGTAGTGCGCCATCGCGCCGCGCTGGCCGGATACGGCGTCGCTCGCCGGCCCCGCCGCGGGGTAGTCCGCCGCGATCTGGGCAACGGCACCCGGCATCGACCACAACGCCACCAGCAGGATCAGCGCAAGCTGGTACAGCACCACCAGCAGCGTCTGCGCAATGCCACCGGCACCCCCGTACAGCGCCTGAACCCAGGGCGGCACCACGCCGGTCATCAGCATGACCAGTGGCAGGCCGAGAAAGACCGCGCCGGCGATCAGCAACACCACGATCGGGCCGACGGCGAGCTTCAGGGCGCGCGAACTGACAAGACTGGCAAGCGCGGCACGAAAGGCGGCGAGCGACGGTTGCATGGCGATTGGCGTGGAGTGCAAAGTGCGGGAGCCTAGCACACTGGTTCCACGCCGCCCCGCCCTGGCTGCCCGCATTACATCCGGTACCGCACCCCCACGAACATGCTGCGCGGCGCCCCGGGGGCGATGAAGCGCGACGTCGCCGCATCCTGCGGCGCCACGTGCGGCTGCACCAGCCGTCCGTCCGGCAGGATGTTCTCCGCCAGCTGGCCATAGCTCGCATGGCGGCGATCGAACACGTTGTCGACGCGGGCATACAGCTCGAGCTGCTTGCTGACGCGATAGCTGGCGCGCAGATTGACGGTGGCATAGCCGGCGGTATCCCAGCGGCGCGCATCCGGCGCCCTGCCCGGCCGCGGGTCGCTGGCCAGACCGTCTTCGTTGCCGCTGATCACGCTGGACGACACGGCCAGCACGTCGGCGCCGACCGCGAACGACGGCGTCACGCGCCAGTCGGCGCCGAGCTTCAGCGTGTGCCGGGGCAGCCCGGCCAGCCGCATGCCGGGACGGACATCGATCGTGCGCTCGCCGGCCAGGATGCGTCCGTGAGCCTGGTAGGTAGCCTGCAGATAGCTGTAGCCAAGCCGCAGCGTCACCGCATCGAGGCGCCAGTTCGCCAGCAGGTCCACGCCCTGGTGGCGGGTGCGATCGAAATTCGAGAAGTAGCCTTGCTGGCTGTTCGGTGCGCGCAGGAACAGGATGTCGTCACGATTGTCGGTGCGGTAGGCGGTGCCAGACAGTTCCAGGTCGCGCAACGGCCGCCAGCGCGCCCCGACCTCGTAGGTGCGCGAGACCACCTGCTTCAGGTACGGATCGGCCTGCAGGCCCGCCGGCAGGCGGCATGGCTGCGCGGGATCGGCGCAGCCGAGCTCGATCACCGTCGGCACGCGGTTGCTCTGCGCGGCGCTGGCGAACAGCGTCAGACCGGCGCCGACCTGCTGGGTCAGGCCAATCGCTGGATTGAGCTTGCTGTAGGTGAAGCGCTCGGTCGGCTTGTCGCTGCCGTCGCTGTCGATCAGCGTGCTGGTCACCTTCAACCGGTTCCAGCGGGCCGACAGGTTCAGATGGGTCGTCGGCGTCAGCGCCCACAGATCGGCCAGATAAACGCCAATCGCGCGCGACTTGCCGTGGGCGCCCGAGAACAGCTCGACCTCGGACCCGGGGGCGGCCGACACGCCGCGGTCCGCGCTCAGCAGCGCCTCCTGTTCGTACTGGGCGTAGCGCACCCGGTTGGCGTCGAAGGTCACGCCCATGTTGATGCGGTGTGCGCCCAGTTCCTTGGCCAGGCTCAGTGCGGCGCCCTGGCCCCGCTGGCGGGTGTGGGTCGTGTTCAACACGGCCGGATGCAGCGCGGCGCCCTGCTCGCGCGTATAGCCACAGTCGTCGTCGGCCGGCGAGCCATCCGCGTTGAAGCCATCCTCGCAGGCCTCGGCATATTCGGCGTAGTCCTCGCTGACGTCGCCATTGACGGTGTCGCGCCGGCTGTGGCGGACATAGGCCATGGCGGAGATCCGTGTCGTGTCGTCGAGCCAGTGGCTGCCGTTCAGCGTGGCCTGCGTGACGCGGTTGCGGGTCTCGTCTGGGTAGGTGAACACCGCGCGCCGGTTCCCCGCATACAGGTCGGGCAGCACGGCATTGCCATCGAGCCGATAGTCCGGGACCAGACCGTTGCCGACGAGCCGGCTGTTGCCATGCAACAGCGACAGGTCCCACTCGGTCGCCCCGCTGCTGCGGCCGGCCTTCAGGAACAGGTTGCCGAGCCGGCCGTCGGATTGGTCGCGCCAGCCATTCTCCTTGAACAGCGTGCCGGCGGCGAAGCCGTGCCAGCCGTCCTCGCTGCGCGCGCCGAACGACAGGTCGGCGCGCTTGCGGGCACCGCTGCCGTACGAGATGTCGGCACCGAAGCCCTGCGAGGTCAGGCCGGATTTGGTCGTCAGCGCCAGCGCACCGCCCAGCGTGTTCAGCCCGTACACCGGGTTTGAACCCGACACCAGCGCGATATGGTCGAGCGCGGCTTCGGGAATCATGTCCCAGTTGACCACGTCGCCGAACGGTTCGTTGACGCGTACGCCGTCGAGATAGACCGACAGGCCCTGCGGCACGCCAAGGATCGACGAGGCGCGAAAGCCGCGGTAGGTCACGTCGGCCTGGAATGGGCTGCCCTGGATCTCGTTGACATTGACGCCGGCCAGATTGCGGTTCAGGTATTCGACCAGATTGCCGGCGCGCGGACCGGATGCGGTATCGCGCTCGTCGCCCTGCACGGTATACGGCAGCGCATCGCGCTCGACGCCGAGGCCCGGCAGCGGCGCGGCGGCGACGATGGTCACCGTCGGCAACGAACTGTCCTGTTGTGACACAGTGCTGCCCTGTTGTGCAACAGCGTGGCCGGCGCCGAACAGCGCGATCACGCAGGCCATGGCGATGGCACGGGGAATGGGGGGCCCGGTACGGCGCGTCGCGGCGGGCGCGCGCGGCCTGCCGGCGGCGGCAGCGGTCCGGTTGGCTGACATCTTGCATCTCCTCCTGGTATCGAGCGGACCTCTGTCGGGCCGCACGATCCCGTCGAGCAGGTTCCATACCCCGACGGCCGGGAAAAACTCCCGACCCGGGACAGGATCCGCAGCACCAGGCCGGGATCGATGCGCCACGCAGCCACGCCACCAGAGCGCCGGGCCGCCTCGATGGAAACGAGGAGACCCCTGCCATGCCCCTGTCCCGCCATCTGCTGCTTCGGGCCGCGCCGATCGCATTGCTGAGCCTGGTCGTCGCCACGCTGTTCGCGCTGGCCACGGCCGCCGGCGACATCCGCAGCGAACGGCGCGGCGCCGATGCCACCGCCAGGATGTTTCGTCATCTCGCGGGACTGCAGACCGACCATGCGCAAGCGCGCGATGGCCACTTGCGCGCGCTGCGCGAGATCGCCGCCTCCGGTGCGCTGCGCCATTTGCGCCTGACGCTGCGCGACGACAGCGGCACGGTCCTTGTGCCGCCGCCCGGCACCGCCGATAGCCGGGCGCCGGCCGAGCCGGCCGCCTCCTGGAACATCCCGGTGGCGGACGGGGCAGGCTACCGTGTGGCATTGGACTGGAACCCCCGCAGCGAAGAAAGCGAGGCGCTGAACACCTTCGCCGGCCAGCTCGCCACGTTGATGCTGTACAGCGTGCTGCTGTTTGCCGGCATCGCCTGGTCGGCCCGGAAAGCGCTGGCGCCGCTGCGCGGAATGCTGGTGGCAATCCGCCGCTACGAGCACGCCGAATACGATGCCGAGCTGCCGCCGACGCGGATCGCCGAACTCGACGCGATCCGGCGGGCGCTGCAGCAGCTCGCCGCGGCGCTGGCGCACGCGCAGGCCTCGAGGCGCGCACTGAGCCTGCGCCTGCTCGAAGCGCAGGAGCACGAGCGCGCCCGCATCGCGCGGGACCTGCACGACGAACTGGGCCAGAGCCTGACCGCGATGCGGGCCGATGCGGCCTACCTGTCGCGCCGGCTGACGCACGACGCCGCGCTGCGCAGCGTGGCCGACGGGTTGTCGCAGCATGGCGCGCGCATCCAGCAGGATGTCCGCTCGCTGCTGCATCGGCTGCGGCCGCATGGCACGCAGCCGGGCAACGGGCCGGTCCCGCTGGCGCGCATGCTGCAGGACCTGCTGCAAGGGTGGCGCGCGCAGCCGGATTCGCGCACGGACTTTCGCCTGGAGATCGAGCTCGGCGCGGTGGCTGTGCCCCCGGCGCTGGCGCTGGCGCTCTACCGCATGACGCAGGAGGCCCTGACCAACGCGGTGCGGCATGCGGGCGCCGCGACGGTCCAGGCCCGCGTGGCCGCCAACGCCACCGGCGACATCGTCTGGTGCGTCGAGGACGACGGCGTGGGCATCGGCGATCCCGGCGCCGCGTTCGAGGCCGGCTGCGGATTGGGCGGCCTGCGCGAACGGGTGTGGGCACATGGGGGGCAACTGGAGCTGAGCGCCTCTCGGTCCGGCGAATCGCGGCCCGGGCTGAAGCTGCTGGCCCGTTTCCCTGGCGCGCTCGCGGCGCGGCCTGCTGCGGTCGCGGCGATTTCGCCGGGTGCGGCCGTTGCGGCGGACCATGCGCCGGACACCCGGGCCCGGGCCGGCGGCCCAAGCCACGGCCGCGTGCCGGAGCTGGCCTGATGATGCCGCTGCGTGTGGTGCTCGCCGACGACCATGCGGTGGTCCGCACCGGCTACCGTCGCCTGCTGGAGCTGGACGACGGCCTGCAGGTGGTCGCCGAGTTCGCCGATGGCGACGCCGCCTACCTCTGGCTCAGCCGCCACCCTGCCGACGTGCTGGTGCTGGACCTGTCGATGCCGGGCCGCGGCGGGCTGGAAGTGCTGCGCTGCCTGAAGGCGCGCGTGCCGGCGCTGCGCGTGCTGGTCTTCAGCATGCACGACAGCCCCGCCATCGTTGCGCAGGCGCTGCGCGCGGGCGCGGACGGCTATCTGACCAAGAGCAGCGCCCCGGACCTGCTGGTCGACGCGGTGCATCGCGTCGCGGCCGGCGAGCGGCCGCTGTCCGACGACATCGCCGCTGTCGCCGGCGAGGGCGACCCGAGGGCGCTGCCGCACATGCGCCTGTCGCCGCGCGAATTCGATCTGTTCCGCCTGCTGGTGCGAGGCATCGCGCTCGAGGACATCGCCGCGCAGCTCTACCTGAGCACCAAGACGATCGCCAACTACCAGACGCTGATCCGCAAGAAGCTGGGTCTGGCCAATGTCGTCGAGATGTACCGCTATGCGCGCGAGCACGGACTCGACTGAAGCCTGGCGGACGACCGCCGCAACACGATTGCTCCATTTCAGGACACCGTGCGCAGCGTGTCGGTGAGCGACGCAACAGTGGCGGCGCGCCTGGCCGCGAAACCCATGCCGGAACGCGGCGAACGGCCAATGGCACGCTCCTTGCGCTGATGGGTGTGGACTGGCCGGACAACCGGTCGTCAAGACAGCAGCGCAAGCGCAACACGAACGATTCGTCAGGAGACACCACCATGAACCATGCGGAACTGAAGTTCCTCGATATCGAATTCCCGTACAAGGCGTCCTACGACAACTTCATCGGTGGCAAGTGGGTACCGCCGCAGTCGGGCCAGTACTTCGACAACGTGTCGCCGGTCACGGGACAAGCCTTCTGCAAGATCGCGCGTTCCAACGCCGACGATATCGAGCTGGCGCTCGACGCGGCCTACGCCGCCAAGGCCGCCTGGGCCCGCACGTCGCCCGCCGAGCGCGCCAATGTGCTGAACCGCATTGCCGACCGCATGGAGGCCAACCTGCAGCGCCTGGCGGTCGCCGAGACGATCGACAACGGCAAGCCGCTGCGCGAGACCATGGCCGCCGACCTGCCGCTGGCGATCGATCATTTCCGCTATTTCGCCGGCGCGGTGCGCGCGCAGGAAGGCGGCATCTCGGAGATCGACCACGACACCATCGCCTACCACTTCCATGAGCCGCTGGGCGTAGTCGGCCAGATCATCCCGTGGAATTTCCCGCTGCTGATGGCGACGTGGAAGCTGGCCCCCGCGCTGGCCGCCGGCAACTGCGTGGTGCTCAAGCCCGCCGAGCAGACCCCGGCCTCGATCATGGTGCTGCTCGAAATCATCGGCGACCTGCTGCCGCCCGGCGTGCTCAACGTCGTCAACGGCTTCGGCCTGGAAGCGGGCAAGCCGCTCGCGTCGAACAAGCGCATCGCCAAGATCGCCTTCACCGGCGAGACCACTACCGGCCGGCTGATCATGCAGTACGCCAGCCAGAACCTGATTCCGGTCACGCTGGAGCTCGGCGGCAAGAGCCCGAACATCTTCTTCGCCGACGTGCTCGACAAGGACGACGCGTTCTTCGACAAGGCGCTGGAAGGCTTCGCGATGTTCGCGCTGAACCAGGGCGAGGTCTGTACCTGCCCGTCGCGGGCGCTGATCCAGGAGTCGGTCTACGACCGCTTCATGGAGCGGGCCATCAAGCGCGTCGAGGCGATCAAGCAAGGCCATCCGCTGGACCGCAGCACGATGATCGGCGCGCAGGCCTCGCAGGAGCAGCTCGAGAAGATCCTGTCGTACATCGACCTGGGCAAGCAGGAAGGCGCGCAACTGCTGACGGGCGGCGAACGCGCCCAGCTGGGCAACGGGCTGGAGAACGGCTACTACGTCAAGCCGACCGTGTTCCGCGGCCACAACAAGATGCGCATCTTCCAGGAGGAGATCTTCGGGCCGGTGGTATCGGTGACGACCTTCAAGACCGAGGAAGAAGCGCTCGAGATCGCCAACGACACGCTGTATGGCCTTGGCGCCGGGGTCTGGACGCGCGACGGCACGCGGGCCTACCGTTTCGGCCGCGCAATCCAGGCCGGACGCGTGTGGACCAACTGCTATCACGCCTACCCCGCGCACGCGGCGTTCGGCGGCTACAAGCAATCGGGCATCGGGCGCGAGAACCACAAGATGATGCTCGACCACTATCAGCAGACCAAGAACCTGCTGGTCAGCTACAGCCCCAACGCGCTCGGCTTCTTCTGACCGACGGGCCTGGCAACGGCCCTCGCCCGCGCGAACCCGAATCCTGGCGCCTTGTTCTGCCGCAAGCGGCAAGCACGCCGGGCTCCCGGGCCTTCGCTCGGGCGGGGGCATCTTCGCGGAATCCGACGATGAATACCCCCTTGCCCCCACGCGTCATCGCCACCGACGCCGCGCTCGCGCTGATCGCCCGGCTGAGCGCCGACCACGGCCCCATCCTGTTCCACCAGTCCGGCGGCTGCTGCGACGGCAGCGCGCCGATGTGTTTCCCCCGCGGCGAATTCCTGGTCGGCGGCAGCGACATCAAGCTCGGCGAGATCGGCGGCGCACCGTTCTACATGAGCGAATCGCAGTTCGAATACTGGCGGCACACCCAGCTGATCATCGACGTGGTGCCCGGCAACGGCGGCATGTTTTCGATCGAACGTGCCACCGGCATGCGCTTTCTGACGCGCTCGCGGCTGTTCGGCGACGAGGAAGCCGAGCGGCTCGCCGCGACGCCGCCAGAGCGGGCGACGGTCGACTATCCCGACCTCGCCGCGTGATGGCGCCCGCGCAGACCCTGCCGATGCCAAGGCGCCGCGCCCTCGCGATCGTCCTTGGTTCGCTGGCCGCGAGCGCGGCCTTTCCCGCTGTCGCGGCCTCGGCCGATGCCGGCAGCACTGCGGCCGCGGATTACCCGTCGCATCCGCTGACGCTGATCGTGCCCTGGCCCGCGGGCGGCGCCACCGATCTGTCGATGCGGGTATTGGCCGAACTGGTCGCACACGAGCTCGGCCAGCCGGTGGTGGTCGAGAACCGCGCGGGAGCGGGCGGTGCGCTGGTCGGCGCCCTGCTCGCCGTGGCGAAGCCGGACGGTTACACGATCGGCCAGTTGCCGGTCACGGTCTACCGGCTGCCGCACCAGCAGAAGACGACCTGGCAGCCGCTGCGCGATATCCAGCCGGTGGTGATGATCTCCGGCTATACCTTTGGCGTGGTGGTGCCGGCCGACAGCCCGTTCCGCACCTTCGGCGACCTGGTCGCCTGGGGCCAGGCGCATCCGGACGCGCTGACGGTCGGCTCGTCCGGCATCGGCACCACGCCGCATCTGGCGATCGACGACGTGCTCGGGCGCCACCATATCCGCTATGTGCATGTACCTTACCGCGGCATCGCCGACCAGATGCTCGCGGTATCCGGCGGCGCGCTGATGGCCGGTGTCGGCGCCACCGGTTTCGCACCCTATGTCGACAGCGGACGCCTGCGGCTGCTGGCGCTGTTCAGCGAACACCGGTCGCCGCGCTGGCCCGAGGTGCCGACCATGAAGGAGCTCGGCTATCCCGACGCGGTCCACAACTCGCCCTACGGCATCGGCGCGCCGCGCGGCACCGATCCGCGTATCGTGCGGCGGCTGCACGATGCCTTTGCCCGCGCGATGCGCCACCCCCGGCATCTGGCCGAACTGGCCAGGTACGACCAGGAACTGACCTATCTCGATACCGCGCGCTACGAGGCCTATCTGCGCGGCGTGTGGGCGCGCGAGCGCGACTTCGCGCAACGGCTCGGCCTGGCCGCCGGCAAGGAGCCAGCGTGATGAGTCCCACCCTGGCCGCCGCGATGCGGACGGACGGCGCATCGCGCGAAGCACCGTGCGATACCGCGCCGGCGCTGCGCTGCGACGGACTGGTCAAGCGTTTCGGCAGGCAGCCCGCGCTCGATGGCGTTTCGCTTTCGGTGCGCCCCGGCGAATTCGTTGCGTTGCTGGGGCCGAACGGCGCCGGCAAGACCACGCTGTTCCAGATCCTCAGCGGGCTGTTCGTGGCGGACGCTGGGCGCGCCGAGGTGATGGGCGCCGACATGCGCGAGCATCCGGCCCGCGCGCTGGCCCGGCTCGGCATCGTCTTCCAGCAGCCGGCGATCGACATGGACCTGTCGGTGCGCGACAACCTGCTGTTCCATGCCGACCTGCATGGCCTTGCCCGGCGCCAGTCGCTGCCGCGGGTCGCCGCCCTGCTCGCGCGCTTCGGCCTGGCCGAGCGCGACCGCTCGCCGGTGCGTGCGCTGTCGGGCGGCAACCGCCGCAAGGTCGAACTGGCGCGGGCGCTGCTGCACGAACCGGCGCTGCTGCTGATGGACGAGGCCACGGTCGGGCTCGATCCGGCCTCGCGAGCCCAGATCGTCGACGAAGCGCGCCGCCTTGCCGCCGAGCAGTCCACCGCGGTGCTGTGGGCCACCCATCTGGTGCAGGAGGTCGCCGCCTGCGACCGCGTCGTCGTGCTGCATCGAGGCACGGTCCGCTTCGACGGCACCCCGGCGATGCTGCGCGCCGCCACCACGCAGCACGATCTCGAACGGGCCTTCCTGGCCCTCACCGCCTCGGAGGCATCGACATGAGCCACCTGCCACCGGTGCCGCGCATCCGCTGGGTCGTCGGCGCAACCCTGGCCGCGACCGCCGTGTTGGTGCTGGCCGGTTGGTCCGAGGCGGCATATCCGGCTGAGCGTGGCGCCACACGCGGCCAGGTCATCGTCTCCAGCGAGAAGGACGGCAGCCTGACGTTCTACGACGCCGCCAGCCGGCAGATCGCCGCGGTGCTGCCGCAGTGCCGCAGGCCGCGCCATCTGCAGCTGTCGCCCGACCGCACGCGCCTCTATGTCGCCTGCAGCGACGACGATCGCATCGATGTGGTCGACGTTCGCACGCGCAAGACGCTGGCGGCGCTGCGCGTCGGCGACGATCCGGAAATGTTCGACTTGAGTCCGGACGGCAGCACGCTCTATGTCTCCAACGAGGAAGAGGCCCTGCTGACCGCGGTCGATACGGCGACCGGGCAGAAGCGCTTTTCGGTGGCCGTCGGCGACGAGCCGGAGGGGGTCAAGGTCAGCGCCGACGGCAAGCGCGTCTACGTCGCCTCCGAAGTGGCCAATCTGGTCCATGTGATCGACGTGGACAGCCGCAAGATCATTCGCCATATCCGCGTCGGCAACCGCCCGCGCCGCTTCGCGCTGTCGCCCGACGGCAAGGAGCTGTGGGTCAGCAACGAGCTCGGCGCCAGCGTGTCGATCATCCGCACCGACACGCTGCAGGTCGCGCACGTGCTGACGTTCGCGCCGAAGGGCTTTCGTGCCGACGACGTGACGCCGGTGGGTATGGCGCTGTCGCGCGATGGCCGGCGCGCCTATGTGGCGCTCGGACGGGCCAACCATGTGGCCGTCGTCGATGTCGCGAGCCGGCGCGTGCTCGACTACGTGCTGGTCGGGCGCCGCGCGTGGGGCCTGGCGCTGACCCGCGACGATGCGCTGCTGTACGTGACCAACGGCATGTCGGACGACGTCAGCGTGGTCGACACCGCGCGCGCCAAGGCGGTGGCGACGCTGAAGGCGGGCCGCGTACCGCATTCGGTAGCGATCGATGACTAGCCTGCCCTGCCTGCGGCCGCTTGCCATGTGCGTGTTGCTGGCCGGCATTGCAACGGCTACGGCAACGGCTGCGCAGCCCGCCGCTGCGTCCGAACTGCGCATCGGTGTCATCAGCCTGGCCGACGATCCGCGCTACGAGCCCAGACGGCTGGAGCAGCGCTATCCGGGCCACCCCGAGGGCCGGCCTTTCGACGGCATGCGCGTCGCCGCGGCCGAATCCCGCCTTGCGCTCGAGGCCGCGGGGCTGACGCTGAAGCTCGAAGCGGCCGAAGCCCGCGATGCGCAGGCCGCGGCCCAGGCCGCCGCCGCGCTGGCGCGCCAGGGTGTCCGCTATATCGTGCTGGACCTGCCCGCCGATGCCGTCCGCGCGGCGGCCCGTACGGTCAAACCGGCCGACGCCCTGCTGCTCAATGTTTCAGCCGACGACGACGCGTTGCGCGGGGAAGGCTGCGCCCCCCATCTGCTGCACACGCTGCCGAGCCGGCGCATGCAGGCCGACGCGCTGATGCAGGCGCTGGCCGCCCGCAAATGGCGCAAGGCATTGCTGCTGACCGGCCCCGCCCCGGAGGATCGCGCGTGGCAGGCGCTCTATCAGCAGGCGGCCCGGCGCTTCGGGGTCGCCTGGGCCGCACAGCGCGATTTCCGTCTGTCGAACGATCCGCGCGAACGCGAGCTCGCCAACGTCCGCCTGCTGACCGGCGGGCCCGACCATGACGTCGTGATCGTCGCCGACGCCGATGGCGAGTTCGCCCGCACCGTGCCGTACGCCACGCAGCTGCCGCGCCCGGTTGCCGGCGCCAACGGGCTGACCGCGATGGCGTGGCACCGCGCGTGGGAGCGCCACGGCGGCCCGCAATTGAACCGGCGCTTCGTCAAGGCGGCCGGGCGGCCGATGAGCGGCCACGATTGGGCGGGCTGGGTGGCGGTCAAGGCGGTGGTCGAAGCGGTGACGCGCGCGCCGAAGGCGCCGTTTGCCGAGCAGGCGAAGGCGCTGCGATCCGGCGACATTGCCATCGACGGTTTCAAGGGCCCGCGCCTGAGTTTCCGGCCCTGGGACGGGCAACTGCGCCAGCCGGTGTTGCTCGCGCATCCCGACGGCGTGGCGGCGGTCGCCCCGCTCGACGGTTTCCTGCATCCGAAGAACAACCTCGACACGCTGGGCGCGGATGCGCCCGAGAGCGCGTGCCGCCGCTGATACCCATGCCCGCCATCTCCATGCCGACCTCTCCCTTGCTCCACCGCTGGCGCGCGCTGCGCGCCGTTGCCGGCCGCGAGCTGCGCAAGTTCCTGCGCCAGCCCGGCCGCCTGATCTCGTCGCTGGTGCGGCCGTTGCTGTGGTTCCTGGTGTTCGGCGCGGGCTTTCAGAACGTGTTCGGCGTCGCCATCATTCCGCCCTACGACACCTATGTCGAATACAAGGTCTATCTGACCCCCGGCCTGCTGGCGATGATCGCGCTGTTCAACGGCATGCAGTCCTCGCTGGCGATGGTCTACGACCGCGAAATGGGCGTGATGCGGCTGCTGCTGACGGCGCCGCTGCCGCGGCCATGGTTGCTGGCGTGCAAGCTCGCGGCCGGTGCGCTGCTGTCGCTGCTGCAGATGGCGGCCTTCCTGCTGGTCGCGGTGCTGTTCGACGTGCCGGTCGACCATGCCGCGCTGGCGATGCTGCTGGCGGCGATGACGCTGGCCGCGCTGATGCTGGGTGCGCTGGGCCTGGCGCTGTCGGTGCATGTGCGGCAGCTGGAAAACTTCGCCGGCATGATGAACTTCGTGATCTTTCCGATGTTCTTCATCAGCACCGCGCTGTATCCGCTGTGGAAACTCGAGGAATCGGGAGCCGAGCCGATCCACCAGTTGGCGCGGATCAACCCGTTCACGCATGCGGTCGAGGCCATCCGTTTTGCGCTGTATGGCCAGGCGGCATGGGGCAGCCTCGCCGTGGTGGCCGCGTGTGCCTGCCTGTTCTTCGGCGTGGCATTGTTCGGCTACGACCCGCAGCGCGGCATGGCAAGGCCGCTGGGGAAGCGGGCATGAGGCGGCCTGCCTGGCCCCGCCGCCATGGCGGGCGCGGCCGCGGGTGGCTCGGCACGCTGCTGGCCCTGGCGGCGGTACTGGCCGCGGCACGGGGGCATGCGGCGGCCGATGCCGATCCCTTCGCCTCGCCGCAATGGCCCACATTGCGTGCCGAGATGCTGGGCAATGCGCCGGCGGTCTTCGATCCGCGCGTCAAGGTCGTCGGCCCCGCTTTCGCCGAGGATGCGCTGAACGTGCCCATCGCGTTCGATGCCTCCGCGCTGGGCGAGGTCGACAGGATCGTCGTGGGCGTCGACCGCAATCCGATCCGCCAGGTGCTGACCTTCACGCCTGGCAGGCTCAAGCCCGCCCTGTCCTTCCGCTTCAAGCTCGAACAGGGATCGCCGGTACGGGTGGCGGCGCGCACGCGCGACGGGGTCTGGCATGTCGGCGGACTGCTGGTCGACGCCGCCGGCGGCGGCTGCACGGTGCCGGGCGTGACACGCAAGGATGGCTCGTGGAGCGCGACGCTGAACCGGGTCGAGGCCCGGCGCTTCGCCGCGCTCGATGGCGGCGGTGGCCGGGTCCGGATCCGCGTGATGCATCCAATGGATACCGGCCTCGTGGCGGGCATCCCTGCCTTCCATATCGAGCAGCTGGCCCTCGTCGACGGCCGCCGCGAACCGCTCGGCACGCTGGAGCTGCACGAGCCCGTTTCGGAGAACCCGATCTTCTCGTTCGACCTGCGCGAGCCGGCTGCCCAACCGCTGGCGGTGACCGGCCGCGACAACAACGGCAACCGTATCGACGCCAGGGTGCTGCCATGAGCAACAGGCTGGCCACGATTGCCCTGCATATTGCCCTGCTGTTGCCCGCATCGGCATTCGGCGACGAGCTCGCGCAGAGGCCGCTGCAGCCGCCCGACTACCGCCTCGCGCCGCGCGGCATCGGCGACGGCGTCTGGCTGCTCGAGGGCGCGAACGCCGACTTCGCGGTCGGCAACGGCTGCAACATCATCAATACGGCCTTCATCGATACCGGCGACGGCGTGGTCGTCGTCAATACAGGACCGTCGCGGCGCTACGGCGAGCAGCAACGCGTGGCGATCGCCAGCGTGACGATCTCCGGAGGCATTGCGCCGGACCTGCGCAGTCTCGACTCGGATTGTTCGGCGCTGGCCGACCCGAAGAAGAAGCAAGGCTGCTACAGCGAGATCGACCAGTACTTCGCCACCACCGTGCGCCGCGGCCGCACGCGCGACGGCCGCGTCTACATGCCGCCGTTCGACGAAACGCTGACGCAGGAAGCCGTGTGGGCGCTGAAGACCTATCTGGAGTCGCGCCGGCCGCAGTAAGCGCAGGCGGCGATGCCTGTCGTGCTCCGCCGCGGCTCGGTGCGCCGCCGTCGCTCCCTTCTTTTTTTTCGTTTGCCCCCTTCAGGAGACAACGATGCCCCCGATGTTCCGCGCGCCCTCGATGCGGGCAGCGCCAGCACCGAAGGCGGCACCGCGCCGCCGCCGCGCCATCGCGCTGCTGTTGCTGTCGGCCGGACTCGCCTGGTCAGCCGGCGCCTGGGCCGATCTGGCCAGGATCCGCGAGAGTGGCCGGCTGAAGGTCGCCGTCTACAAGGCCTTTGCCCCCTTCTCCGAGCTCGTCGATGGCAAGCCCACCGGCGTCGATGTCGCCATCGCGGAAGCGCTGAGCCGCCAGCTGAATCTGTCGCTGACGCTGCTGCCGTTCGACGCCGACGAGAACATGGCGGACGACCTGCGCAACATGGTCTGGCGCGGCCACTATCTCGGCTATGGGCCGGCCGACGTGATGCTGCACGTGCCGGTCGACCGCGCCTTCATGCGGGAGAACGACAAGGCGACGATCTTCGCGCCGTACTATCGCGAGCAGTTCGTGCTGGTGCACGACACCGCGCGGCTGCCGCGGATCCGCGACCTCGGCGATCTGGCGGGCCTGCCGCTCGGCGCCGAAGCCGGCTCGGCCGGTGCCAATGCCCTGCTGGCCGGCGCCGGCGGCGCGCTGCGAGACAAGGTCCGCATCTATTCGTCGCCGCGCGACAGCTTGCGGGCGCTGTTCGCCGGCGAGATCGCGGCGGCGATGGTCACGCGTTCGCAGTACGAGAGCGCGCTGAAGGACGAGGGTCGCGCCGCTTCGCAGTACGCGGCCGCGGAAGTCTCGTCGCCGCTGCTGCCGCCGCGCGGCTGGGCGGTCGGCATGGCGGTCAAGGCCGACAACAAGGAACTGGCCGACGCGGTGCAGCGCGCGCTCGATGCGCTGCGCGGCAGCGGCGAACTGCAGCAGATCTTTACCGCGGCGGGACTGACGCCGGTGGCGCCGTGAGGTCGTGATGTCGTGATCCCCGATGCAGTGATGCCGGCGGGTCTCAGGCTTTCGAGGGCCCCGCGGGCCTGGCGCGCGACTGGCGCGCTTTGCCGCGCGCGGCCTTGGCCGGATTGGCGGCGGGCGGTGTGCCCTTGCTGTCGGCGGCGCTGTCGGCGTTCATCCGCTCGAGCCGCGACAGCGTATCGACATAGGACAGCAACTGCTGCAGATAGCCCGGCGACAGCTCGCGCATCGCGGACAGCGCACGGTGGATCAGATGGTTGGAGTTCAGCGGTCCGGCGTTCTCGGGGACGCGTTCCAGCGATTGGCGCCAGGCGCGATCGGCGCTCAGACGGGTCCATGTGCGGCGCACATAGTCGACCAGCGCGGGATCGGGCTGCGGCGGATGCCTCGGCGCGATCGCCGCGGCTCCCGTGACCTCGCCCTGCGCGTCCATATCGCCTCGGAGCTCGCGGGCCAGCGCCGCAAGCGGCCCGGGCGTGCGTGTGCTTCGCTGCGGGTTGGACTCGCGCTGACGGGACTCGCCGGACTCGCCTGCTGCGCGCTGGAGCCGGTCCTCATAGGCTTGCACCAGCCCCGCGAGCCGGTCTTCCAGGCGCCGCCGGGCTTCGCCGCGGTGGGCGTCCATCCGGCGCGCCAGCGCCTCCAGCAAGCGAAAGCGGACCGGGTCGACGCGATCGGCGCCGCTGTCGCGCCATGCCTCGATGCGCGCGCGCATGTCGTCGGCGCCCAAGCTAGCCACCGGACTTCCCTGTTCCCATCGACACGCGCGGAATCGGCGCGATCTCGACGCGGCGGTTGCGGGCGCGGCCTTGCGCGTCCTTGTTCGACGCGACCGGCTGTTGCGAGCCGAAGGCGGCCGAGAACACCGACGCGGCCGGCACACCTGCATCGATCAGCGCGCGGGTCACCGTCAGCGCGCGCTGGGCCGACAGCTCCCAGTTGTCGGCGAACTGGCGGTTGCCGTCGCGCACCTGCCGGTCGTCGGTGAAGCCGCTGACCATCAGGATTTCGTCTCGATGACGCAGATAGGCCTTCAACGGCGCCGCCAGGCTCTTGAGCACCTCCTGGCCTTCGGGCTGCAGCTCGGCGGAGTTCAGCGAGAACAGCACGCTGCCGCTGATGCCGATGCGTCCGTTTACCAGCGTCACGCGCCCCGCCGCCAGCGGCCCGGCCAGCGCCTGCTCCAGGCTCTGGCGCCGGTGCATCTCCTGCTGGCGCTGCTTGACTTCGTTGTCCAGCCGCGAGGCGAGCTCGAGCTGGATGCCGATCACGCCCAGCAGAATCAGCACGAAGGCGCCG
This sequence comes from Cupriavidus gilardii, assembly GCF_008801915.1. Taxonomy (GTDB): domain Bacteria; phylum Pseudomonadota; class Gammaproteobacteria; order Burkholderiales; family Burkholderiaceae; genus Cupriavidus; species Cupriavidus gilardii. The sequence goes on along the minus strand of NZ_VZOV01000004.1, from coordinate 278,223 downwards.
AGCACCACCGACATCAGGTCGCCGAAGACGGCCCAGGTCGGCACGGTCGGCTCGACGCCGGCGTCGATCTCCTCTCTCATGCCGCCTCTGCGTCCGGTGCGCGTTGGCCGGCGACCTGCTGCAGGTCTTCAAGGATCTGCTTCTGCGACCGCATGCTCAGGTCCACCACTTCGCGCGCCTGTGCCACGTAGTAGGCAAGCTGCTCGTCGCTGCGGGCCATCGACTTGTCGAGCGCGGCCTCGATGCGCTGCAGATGCGCGACCAGCTTGTCGTTCGATTCGCTGAACAGCTGCACCGCCACGCCGAACGCTTCCCCCAGGCTGGCGACTTCTGCCGCGCTGCCGTTGACCTGCGCCGCCACGTCGGTCAGCTTGCCGGTCTCGGCTTCGACCTTGTCGGTGAAGCGCGAGCCGATGCGCTCGAGCAGTTCCGCACTGGTGGCGACCAGCGTGTCGACTGCCTCGCGTTGCGCGGTCGAGGTCCGGCCGACTTGCTCCAGCAGCGTGGACAGGCTCTCCATCAGGCGCGTGCGTTCCTCGAGCATCGCGTTGTCGCGCGCCATTTCATCGGACAGCTTGCGCCGCAGTTCGGCAATCGCATCGGCCGCGACGCGCGGCGCTTCGCCGGCGACCTGGGCCAGACGGGCGACTTCGGCGATGGTCGAGGCAGCCTGCGCCTGTGTCTGCGCGGTGATCTCGTGCGCGGTGCGCTCCAGCGTCTCGCAGATCTGCTGCTGCCGGCTCGCGGCCTGCGCACCGGTCTGTTCCCATTGCTGGCGCAGTGCGGCGGCGATGCCGTCCAGCGTCGCGCTCCAGTTGGCAAGGCGCTGCTCGTCGTGCGCCGCCAGTTGCGCGCGCAGTTCGGCCTGCGCCTGTGCCACCGTGGTCAGCAGCGTGCTCGCATTCTGTTCGAACGCGCCCGTGGCGGCCGCCAGTGCCTGCTGGTTCTCGGCCGCGATCGCGCCAATGGCCCGCTCATGGCCGGACAGCGTCGCGCTCCAGTTGGCGAGCCGCTGTTCGTCCTGCGCGGCCAGTTGCGCGCGCAGTTCGGTCTGTGCCCGCGCCACCGTGGCCAGCAGCGCGCTGGCGTTCTGTTCGAAGGCGCCCGCGGCGGCCACCAACGCCTGCTGGTTCTCCGTCGCGATCGCGCCGATCGCGCGCTCGTGGCTGGACAGCGTCGCGCTCCAGTTGGCGAGCCGCTGTTCGTCCTGCGCGGCCAGTTGCGCCCGCAGTTCGGCCTGGGCCTGTGCCACCGTGCCGAGCAGCGCGCTGGCGCTCCGCTCGAACGCGCTCGCGGCGTTGGCGAGCGCCTGCTGGTTCTCGGCCGCAATCGCGCCGATGGTGCGTTCCTGGCCGGACATGGCCTCGTTCCAGCGGGCCGACACGGCCTCTGCCGCGGTGTCCATGCGCTGAGCAACCTGCTCGAGCAGGCCGGCCGAGCGCTGCTCGAAGCTGGCGGCGAAGCCATCGAGCGTGCCGCGCAGACCGTCGGCCAGCGCCGCGCTGGTACGCCGGTGGTCGGCCAGCGCGTCGTTCCACAGGCCGCTCACCTGCGCCGTAGTGGCATCGAAGCGCGACGCCAGGCTTTCCAGTTGCTGCCGCATCGACTGCGTGACGGTGTCGCGCAGCCCGGCCGCTTCACGGGCCAGGCCGCTCATGGTGGCCTCCACCGCTGGCTGGATCGCCGCGCTGGCGGCACGCGCGCTCTCGGCGACGCCGTCCTTCAGCGATTGCTCGACCGACGCGGCCAGGCGGGTGTAGACCGCTTCGGTCTTGCCGTGGAACGCGTCCTGACTGGCGGCGAGCCGTTCGGTCAGCGCCTGGCTCTGCTGCTCCATCGCGGCCATCATCGCGTTCAACCGGTCCACCAGCACCGGCATCGCCTCCGCCTGGCTCTGCATCAGGCGGAACGCCTCCTCGCGCTGATGGGCGCGCGAATGGACCCGCAAGGTCGTCGCGATATGGGCGTCCAGCGCCTGCGCGGCGTCGATACGCTCACGCCGGCACAGCGCCGACAGCAGCCCCAGCATGGCCGAGGTCGCCACGCCAGCGACCGAAGTACCGAACGCAAAACCCAGGCCCTTGACCGGCGCGGCCAGCGAGGCGCGGATCGCCTGCAGATCGGTCGCGGTTTCCAGCGCGAGGCCGGTCCCCTTCAGCGTGGCGACCATGCCCAGAAAGGTGCCGAGCATGCCGAGCAGCACCAGCAGGCCGACGAAATACGAGGTCAGCGCGGGCCCGGGCAAGGCCACGCGTTCGCCTTCGACACGCAGCCGCACCGCCTGGCGCAGGCCCGGATCGATGCGATCGAGCCAGGCGCCGAGGCTCGCCGGCGTCTCCGACAGGCCGTTGACCGCCTGCGTCAGGCTCGCCGTCGCGCGGCGATAGCGTTGCAGCTCGAAGGCGCCCCCGACATAGAAGCCGCCGATCAGCAGCGTCACGGCGAACGCCAGCGCATTCGAGCCCGCGTAGCCGGCACCGATCCAGCAGACGGCCAGCAAGCCGGCGAGGAACACAACAAGTTGAATAGGGAATCGGGTCATGATGTTCGGATTAGCTGCCGGATCGGTTGCGGCCCAAGGCTGCGACCAGTCCCTCGACGGGTTGGAAACGCAGGTCCAGCTCGGCCAGCAGCAGGTCTTCCATGTCGCGGCGGAACACCCGGCGCCATGCGCCAGGCGTGATCGCCGCCGCCACGCCACCAGGCTCGGGCCTTTCGACGATATTGGCGGCATTGGCGGTATTGGTGTCTTGCGCGGCTTCGGCGCTTTCGGCAGCTTCGGTCGCCGCAGTCCGGGCCAGCGCGCTTTCCTCGGCATGCCGCAGGCGCTGGTAGTGCGCCTCCAGCACGGCCGGCAGGTTGGCCAGCAAGGCCTGCTCGCGCGCGCCCATCACGCGTTCCATCACCGCATCGAGCATCGCCAGCCTGCCCTGGCCGGGCCGACGGGCCAGCGCCGCCCGCAGCCGGCCGCGCAGATCGCCGATGGCAGTTTCCATCCGCTGCTGCAGCGTCAGATAGCGCTGGCGGTAGATCGCAAAGTCGGCCGACGCGTCGAGCGCCTCCGCCGGCAACGGCCGGACCGGACTGCGCCGCCCCCGGGCCGAAGCGCGATCGTCGCGGATCGCCTCGACCAGCATCGCCCGAACCCGCTCGCTGTCGGCCGCTTCGTTGCTGGCGATGGCGCGCGCGCCGGCAGCCGGCACGGCCGGCGGATTGCCATTGAGCGCCGACGACAACGCGATCGCGTCCGTCCAGCCCAGCCATTGGCTCAGCTGGCCGGACAGCGACGGGGCCGATTCGGGGGCCTGGGCTTCGGCCAGGTGCGCAAGCAGCCGGATCAGCGTCTGTCCGCCGGGGCCTGCGCTCGGGGGCACTTGCAACATAGCGCCTGAGTGAAAAACCCCGCAGTTTACACTGCCGAGCCCTCGATTCGGCGCTGGCGCCGGCAACTCGCTGACGGCTATGGTCAGGGCTGCGGCTTGAGCTGGTCGTTCGCCAGTTCGAGCATGCGCAGCGCTTCGTCGAAGACGCCGGTATCGCGCAGATCGGTCAGCCCCTGGGCTTGTGCGCTGTCCCGGTCCGCCGCGACCCCACGGATCAGTGCGTCGAGCAAGCCGGGCTGCAGCTGTTCCGCGCGCTGCAGCAGCATGTGCAGCAGGTAAACGCAGGCGCCGATGCGGCGCTCGTCGGTGTGTTGGGCAACTGGGGCGCTCATCGTCATCCTCCCTGGTCGGTGTCGCCGCAAATATGGGCTTGCAGACGGGCATCGTCCGGCGCGTGGGCATTCTACCGCCGCCCGGAAGGCCGCTCGCCATATGGCGTTGGGCAGCAAGGCCTGCTTCCGTCCGTTGCCGCCGCAAATCGGAAGCGCGCTGCGGCGGGGCTCGTCAGAATCGCGCGGTCCGCGTCGCGGACACGAGCCGGACCGCGGCGGCGCAGCGGCACGCCTGCCGGCGCGGCGCGGTTTCCCCTCAACGCCTACCCTCCTTCCTTCACCCATGCACACCACTTCGACGGGCGCCGCCGCGCCCCAGCAAGCCATTTCTCTTCCACGCCTTCTCGAGTCCGACGCCAGCCCCGCGGCGGCACGAGAATTACCTCACACGGCATTCGGCGCCGGCGAAGCGCACGTCGCGCTCGAAGCGCGCCACGACCGCCTGTCGCTGAATGCGGTATTCGAGGCGCTAGAGCAGGAAAGGCAGCGGCATGCCGATGCACACCCGCGCGATCTGCTTGGCGCACTGCTGGAGAGCCACAACCTTCGGCTGAGCCACTGCCTCGTGCACGACGTCCTGCAGGCCGCCGGCCATGCCAACCCGCCGTGCGGCACCACGCCGGCAGACACGCCGACCGCGCGTTTGGCGCGGGTCCTCGCGGAGCCGAATCCTTCGCTGGAGGAAACGCTCAGGGCGCGCCTGGCCCGGGTCCTCGCCGAACGCGAGCGTCCGCAGGCGGCCGGCACGACGACCGCGGCTGCGCGCCTGTTGGAGCAAGCCGCGCACCTCGCGGCGCGCCCAGGGGCCCGCCCTTCGCTGGTCTCAGCCATGGAGCAAGGGCTTGCCGCCATGCCGGCAGATCTGCAGGCCGCCTGGCTGGCCGAATGGTTGTCGTGGCCGCAGCCGCCGGCCGGTATCCAGGACAAGGCAATGGCACTGATCCACAGCGGTCAACTGAGCGATGCGGCGCGGACGAACCTGCTGGCCAAGATCACGGTGCGCAATCTGATGAGTTCGCCGGCGAATTCGCCGGCGGCGCTGCATCCGCTTTGACGGCCGACCGCTAACGTCCGGGGGGCGGTGCAGGAACTGCCGCCCTCGCTTTCTGCCGCAGTTCCTCGGCGTTGCCGACCTGGCGGAACAGCGGCCCGCCGGGCGCGAAGCTGTCGGCGATCTTCAACGGGCCGACGACGACCGGCTCGAAGCCGGCGGCGCGTACCAGTTCGGAGGCGGTGTCGAGCGCGGCCCGATCGTCGCCAGCGATCGGGATTGCAATCCGCGGTTCCTGGTGGTGCCGGGTCGCGAAATCGCTGGCGCTGGTGAAATTGAAGGCCCGCACGATGCGCGCACCGGGCAGATACTTCGCCGTGGTCGGACCGATCCCGTTGGCCAGTGCGTCCTCGCCTGCCGCGCCATCGCGATGGCGATAGGCGTTGGTGGCGTCGAGCACCACCTTGCCGGCCATCCCTCGGCCATGCTCCTTGCCGACCTCGGGCAACGCGCCGTAGGGCACGGCGATGAACAGCACGTCGCCGAAGGCGACCGCCTCGGCCACGGTGCCGGCGCGTGCAAGCGGGCCGAGCCCGTCGACCAGCGGCTTCAGTTGCTCCGGATGCCGCGACGAGAACAGGACCGGATAGCCGGCCTTGACCCATAGCCCGCCCACCGTGCCGCCGATGCGGCCGCTGCCGATCACGCCGATCTGCATCGGCTTGCTGCCCGATGGCCTGGGCACGGCCTGCTGTGGCGATGGCGATGGCGATTGTGCCGCGGCCGGTCCGGGCCATGCGGCCGGCAGCAGCATCGCGCCCCCGGCAATGGCCAGCAGCCGTCGCCGGCGGGGATTGGGCCGCTGCAGCGGCGGCAATCGATGCGAAGGCCACAACAGGCGCGCGGGCCGACGCATGAACAAGCGATCCATGGCGATGTCCTCCGAACGGCGAGCCGCGGCAGGCGGACCGGCGCGAACGCTGCGTTGCCGCGGTGACTGTCGCCACTCTAGGCCAAAATGCGGCCGCTCTCCATGTCGCACTACGATGGCTGCGGCCCGGATTGCGCTGTCCAGAGCCGCCGAATCCCGCCGCCCCATTCCGCCAGGCGGCCGCGCAGCGCCGATCGATTTTCCCGCATGGGCCGAGTCTGTGCAGCCGCGCCATGTCACGTGCCTGGACCTCGGTCCGTGGGGAGCGGTGCTGACCGAGGGCTGGCAGCGCGAGGTCCGGCTGGCCGGTGCGGCAGCGAACGCGCTGAAGCGGCAGATCAACCAGCAGTGGATCTGTCCGCCGCTGGCGCATCGCGGCACGGCCTTTGCCGTGGCCGAGCCCGGATATCACCCGACGGCCGCTTGACGACCAGTGCGGCTTCGTCGTGGCGACCCGTGGATCATCGGATTGGCCGCTCCGCCAGGTTCAGCAGGCATCCCGCGACGCAGCCGATCAGCACATTGCCCAGCCCGAACACCGAGGCGGCGGCGGCCCAGTCATGGGTGGCGGCGAAGGTGGCGCCGCTCGCCCCTGCTACCAGGCCGAACGCGACACCGGCAACCGCCCCGGCTGCCACCCGCGGGTAATCGGACCAGAAGCGGCTACAGAGGCCTTGCTGGCGGGCATCGGCATCGACCCGAATGCGGGATTCCTGCAGCAGTCCGTAACCATCCTCCCAGGGGCGATTGACATCGATCGCCGCCATGTCGATTGCGAGATGGGTCGGAAGCAACGGGGTACGGTTTGTTTGCATGATCGGACTCCTGTCGTCTGGTGATTCGGAAATGGTGGGAGGCGCGGGGCGCCGATCGCCGACCGACTACACGGAACGGCGATGCGCGGATCGTAGGTGTCGCGCCGATACCGGCGAAGTGGTTCGTCCTGCATGCCGCCCAATTACGTACAAGGCAAACGCAAAAGCACAAGTACGCGGTTCGTTCGCACCGGCGTTGGGCAGCCGAACGGTTGGCGTCCGCAGCGCGTCGGGCCGCAGCGAACTCGCGTCGCCGTGCGGGCCCCCGCCGTCTACGATGAACTGGCAGGCCAAACAAGCGGCGAGCGCCCTGCTCCGCAGCCTGCCAGGAGACTCACCATGACCACACCGAACACCGACAAGCTGTTCACGGGCCCGATTCCCGAGCTGTACGAGCAATACCTGGTGCCGATGATCTTCCAGCCCTATGCCGACGACATCGCTGGCCGTGTCGGCGCGCGGCGCCCTGCCCGCGTGCTGGAGATCGCCGCCGGCACTGGTGCTGTCACACGCGCGATGGCGAAGGTGCTGCCCGACGAGGCGGAACTCGTCGTCACCGACCTGAATGCGCCGATGCTGGCGCGCGCCGAGGCGATCGGCCTGAGCGGCCGCGTGGCCGAATGGCGCCAGGCCGATGCGTTGCAATTGCCGTTCGACGATGGCAGCTTCGATCTGGTGGTGTGCCAGTTCGGCGTGATGTTCTTTCCGGACAAGGCCAGGGCATTTGCCGAGGCACGCCGGGTACTGCAGCCCGGCGGCACCTTGCTGTTCAATGTCTGGGATCGCATCGAGGAGAACGAGTTTGCGCACGCGGTGTCGCGCGCGCTGGCCGAATGCTTTCCGGACTCGCCGCCCGACTTCATGGCCCGCACCCCGCATGGCTACCACCAGCGCGACCGTATCGAAGGCGACCTGCGCGCCGGCGGCTTCGCCACGGCGCCCGATTTCGACACGGTCGCCAGGCGCAGCCGTGCCGAATCGGCGCGCGTGCCGGCGCTCGGCTTCTGCCAGGCAACGCCGATGCGCGCCGAGCTCGAGGCGCGCGGCGGCGACGCGATGCAACGGGCCACCGACTATTGCGAGGCCGCGCTGCGCAGCCAGTTCGGCGAGGGACCGATCGAGGGCCGGATATCGGCGCATGTCGTTGCGGTGACCGCTTGACGACGCGAGTGGCATGACGGAGCAGCGCGATCGCTGGTGTATGCTTGCCACGGCGCCTGTCGTGCCGCGCTGCCACATCGCCCTGCCCCATCACCCTGCTCCGTTGACCGCACCGCATGAAAGACCCGAGGCCGAGCGCATCCGTCCCGCCCCGACGCATCACCATCCATGACGTGGCCCGGGAGGCCGGCGTCTCGTTGACGACGGTATCGCATGCGCTGAACGATCGCGGCGTGGTCGATCCGGCCACGCGGGCGCGGGTCAAGCAGATTGCCCAGCAACTCGGCTACCGGCCCAGTGTCCGCGCGCAGCGGCTGCGTTCGGGACGCGCCAACAGCATCGCGCTGGTGTCGTCGATGCCGTTCGCGGTGGCAGGCGGCACCTCGCGCCTGGGCTTCATGATGGAAGTGGCGGCAATCGCCGCCGAAGCGGCGCTGGGCCGCGGCATTGGCGTGGTGCTGGTGCCGCCGCTGGAGGGTGCGGGCGGCCTGCTGGACAGCCTGGACATCGATGGCGCGATCGTCATCGAGCCGGTCGCCAACGACGCGCATATCGCGCTGCTGCGCCAGCGCGGCGTCAGCATCGTGTCGATCGGCCGCGAGCCCGGCACCGACGATCCGGTGCCCTTCGTCGATCTGCAATCCGAATACACCGCGCGGCTGCTGCTCGAGCATCTGCACGCGCAGGGCCGGCGCCGCATCGGCCTGCTGATCGGCGCCACGCCACGCCAATCCTATGTCGAGACCGAGCGCGCCTATCGCGCCTTCGTCGCCGAGGCCGGGCTGCCCTGCCATATCGTCACCGCGCAGGAGAGCGAAGGCGAAGCGGGCGGCGCGGCCGCTTGCGCGGCGCTGCTGCGCGAGCAGCCGGACATCGATGCGCTGTGCGCGCCGGTCGATGCGTTCGCGGTCGGCGCGATCGCGCATGCGCAAGCGCTCGGCAAGCAGGTGCCGCGGGACCTGATGGTAGTGACCCGCTACGATGGCATTCGGGCACGGAGCCATCGGCCGCCAATCACGGCGGTCAATCTGCATCTGGAACGGGTTGCGTCGCAGGCCGTCGAGCTGCTGTTCGAACATGTCTCGGGCCGGCACGAACGGTCTTGCGTTGCGGCGCCGTTGCCGGAGCTGGTGCCGCGCGAGTCGTCCGCTACATCGGCTGCGTCGGCGGCGTAAGCAGCGTCAGCCGCGCACCAGCACCACCAGTCCCGATACCAGCGCGAACACCAGCACGCCGAGGCGCAGCATGCGCTGGTTGATGCGCCGGTGCACCAGATGGCTGGCCAGCATGCCGGCGCCCAGCACCGGCAGCATGCCCAGTGCGTAGTGCCACTGCGGCGCGCCGAGGCGCTCGCTCACCGCCAGCACGATCAGCGAGATGACCTCGCCCACCAGGAAGCACAGCGCCACGGTCGCGCGCAGCGTCGCCACCGGTGCGTGCTGGTAGGCCAGCGCCAGCGGCGGCCCGCCGACGCCGGTGGCGGTCTCCGTCACGCCGGTAATCAGCCCGGTCGAGGCGAACGTCACCCTGCCCGGCGTGAAGGCCGGCGCAAGCAGCGACACCACTGCCGCCAGGATCGTGCTGCCGCCCACCAGCGCATTGAGCCAGGCCATCGGCACCGCCACCAGCACCCACAGGCCGCCGAAGGTGCCGGCCAGCCGTCCGGCGCTGATCCAGCCTGCGCCGCGCAGATCGATCGCATGCCGCTCGCGCCAGGCGACATAGGCGTTCAGCGGCAGCATCGCGATCAGCAGCGAACCGGGCAGCATCGCGGGCGCGGCCAGCGCCAGCACCGGCACCACGATCAGTGCGAAGCCCATGCCGGTGGTGCCCTGGACCAGCGCGCCGGCGAACACGGCGAGCCAGACGCTCAGCATCGTCGTATCGAGCATCATGCCTGCGCCCCGCCCTTTGCGGTCCGCAGCGAAGCCGCGCAGGCGGCGCGATGGACGTCCGCCGGATCGTGCAGCTTGGTGATCGGCGCGTTGGCGATGGTCTGCTCGGCCATCTGGCGGATCTCCGCCATCAGCGCACGCGCGTCCCAGTCCAGCGGCCAGCCGTCCCACAGGCGCAGCCGCCCGTCGACGAAGACGCCGCGGATCTGGTCTCGATTGGCCAGCCGCACCAGCTCCCAGCTCAGGTCCCACGACGGCGTCAGCTCCGGTACATCGCAATCGAGCAGCAGGAAGTCCGCCTGCTTGCCGGCCGCGATCTCGCCGGTGAGCTTGCCCAGGCCCGCCGCATCGGCGCCATCGTGCGTCGCCATGTCGAGCCAGCGCCAGCCTGCGCCGCAGGATGAATCGCCGACGCCGATGCCGAAGGCAAAGCGCTGCGCGGCCTCGGCATGGTCGAGCAGGCGGAAGCCGTCGCTGCGGGTGCCGTCGGTGCCCAGGCCCAGGCGTACGCCGAAGGTCGCCATGGTTTCAGCAGGCGCTACCGCATTGCCCTTCCAGGCGCTGGCGACGGGGTTGTAGGCGACCGCCGCGCCCCGCTCGGCCAGCAGGCGGATTTCGTGCGGCGTCACCAGCGTCGCGTGCGCCAGCAGCGCGGCCGGCCCAAGCGCGCCGACCGCGTCAAGATGTTCGATCGGCCGCTGGCGGCGTGCATTGAGCGAACGCTCCACGGCGACCAGATGCTCGTTGGCGTGCGTCTGGAAGACGCGGCCCGCTTCCTCGCACAGCCGATAGACGTCATGCAGCATCGCATCGCTGGCCACCTCGGGAATCGAGATCGCCAGCGACGGCACCACCAGCGGGTGATCGTCGTACATCGCCAGATGGCGTTCGGCACGGCGCAGGATCGGCGCGGCGTCCAGAGTCTGGCCGCCGGGACGATCGTTGCAGATCAGGCCCAGCACGCAGCGCACGCCGGCCTCCCCGACCGCCTGCGCGATCGCCTCCAGTCCCGCATCGGCACGCGTGCCGGCATCGCAGACCGTGGTGAAGCCGCCGCGCAGCGCCTCGAGCGCGGCGAGCTTGGACGACAGGTACAGATGCGTCTCGGTCAGGCTGCCCTCCAGCGGTACCCAGACGCGCCGGAAAATCTCCGACGGCTCGCCGAATACCAGCGACTTGCCGAACGATTGCGTCAGATGATGATGGGTGTCGATCATGCCGGGCATCAGCAGCATGCGCGGCAGCGCCAGCGTGGGCAGATGCGGAAATTGCGCGGCGATCTGCGCGCCCGGGCCGACCGCGGCAAAGCGGCCGTCCTGCACCACGATCGCGTGGTCGCGCACGATGCCGTCGCGCAGCAGCGTCCATTCGGGCAGCAGGACCTGCGGGCGGTCGAAGGACGCGGGACGCAGTGCGGCGTGCTCGGGATTGGAATTGGGATCGGGCAAAGCGGAAGGAAAAAGCGACATACGTTCTACGGGTTGCGGCGCATGCATGCAGCGGCATGCGCCTGGATGAATCGCACCCTCTCCCGCTTGCGGGAAAGGATCGGGGAGAGGGAAACCGGCGGTTGTTCAGCCAGCCGCAGCCATGACGAAGGCCCTTTCCTTCTCCCCACCTCTGCCGCAAGCGGGAGAGGGAAAAAAACCGGCGCGACGATCAAACGCGAACTCAATGCGCGACCGGCACCTTCCCCACACCGCGGCGCAGCCCGGTATGGAAGAACAGGAAGTTCATCAGCGCCGCGGTAATCGCGCCCATCGCCACGCCGTTGCCCACCAGGATGCGGATGTTGGCCGGCACGCTGGCATAGATGCCGGGCACCAGGATCGGCAGCAGGCCGACGGCGAGCGCCACCGCGACGATGTACATGTTGGCGTGGTCGCGCAGATCGACCTTGCGCAGCATGTCGATGCCCATGGTGCCGACGATGCAGAACACGATCAGCCCGGTGCCGCCGACCACCGCTTCCGGAATCGCGGCGATCAGCGACGACACCGGCGCCAGCAGGCCGAATACCACCAGGATGCCGCCCGAAACCGCGGTGACGAAGCGCGAGCGCACGCCGGTCGCCCGCACGATGCCGATGTTCTCGCCGCTGGTGATGATCAGCGAAGTGCCGAACAGCCCGCCCAGCAGCGAGGTCAAGGCATCGCCGCGAATCGTGCGGGGCACGTCGCGCTGTTCGTCGATCGGCTTGCCGACCGCATCGCCGATCGCGATGGTCTGACCGGTGGCCTCCACCATCGACACGATCGAGAACACCATCAGCGGTATCGCGGCGATCAGGTCGAACTTCGGCATGCCGAACGGCAATGCGGAGGGCAACGCCAGCACCGGCCACAGCGACAGATGCTCGCTGTGGAAGGCGCCGATTCCCACCGCCACCAGCGCCCCGCCGAGCAGCCCCAGCAGGATCGCCAGCTGCCCCAGCATGCCGGTCAGCACGCGCGAGAACAGCACGGTGAAGGCGATCGTCGCGAATGCCAGCAGCAGGTTGATCGGCGCGCCGAAGCCGGGCGTGCCCGGTTGCCCCGCGATCAGCTTGCCCGATACCTGCGCGAGATTGATCGCCACCAGCAACAGCATGGTGCCGACCACCGCCGCGGGGAAATAGCGCAGGCAGCGGCGAAACACCGGCAGCACGAGGAAATAGAACACGCCGGTCAGGATCACCGCGCCGGCGGCGGTCTGCACATCGGTCTGCTGCGCGATCAGGATGAACAGCACGATCGGCGCCCCGCCCGGCAGCATGATGAACGGCAGCCGCGCGCCGATGCCCTTGGGCCCGAACGACTGCAGCAAGGTGCCCAGGCCGCAGATCACGAAGGTCGCGCTGAGCAGCTGCATCGCCAGCGCGGGCGGGAAGTTGAGCGCCTTGCTCATCAGGAATACCGAGGCGATGGGCGAGGCGGCCATCACCAGCACATGCTGCATGCCGAAGGCGAACAGCCGCCGCCATGGCAATACCTCGTCGACGGCCGCGATTGCGGGTTGGGACATGGGGTCTCCTCCTTGGATGACAGCGGCGTCTATTGGTGAATGCGTCGGTGGCGCGGTCGGTGAGCCGCGCCGGCGTGTCCATGCGTCTATGCGCCCGTCTGTGCGTATTTCGCCGCTGAATGTTAGAAAACTGCCGAACCAAAACGTTTTGGTTAGTCTATGCGAAGGCCGGCAGCCATGCAAGCGGCCGGCCGAAACCAGCGGTATCGGCTGTGTTGCCCGCTGCTGCGGGCCACCAAGGCCTGGCGCAAGCGTGAGGTGGATGGGTGCGAAGGAAACGCGTGAAGGAATCAGGCCGGCAAGGATCCAGCCGCGGTCGCGTTCAGGCCCAGCGTGGACTTGAGCATCTCGTAGACCTGCCGCGTGGCCGGATTGATCACGTCGGGACGCATCCACAGGTAGTACGCGACGTCCGGCAGGCGCGGCATGCCGTCGTTCTCGCCGAGCACGCGCATGTCGGGTCCGAGCAGCTCGATGCTGCGTGCGGTCACGCCCAGGCCGGCGCGGATCGCGGCCTTGATGCCGATCAGGTTCGGCGCCAGATAGCCCGGCCGCCACGGCACCTGGGCCAGTTCCAGCGCCTCCAGCGCGAGCCGGCGGAACAGGCTGGGCTCGTCGGCCAGGATCAGCGGCACCGGCCGCGAAATGTCATGCACGTAGTCGGCCGCGCAGATCCACACCGTCGGTGAAGTCCGCAACACCACGCCTTCCAGCGTCGGATCGCTGCGCGTCGACAGCGTCAGATCGATCTCGCCCCGGCGCAGCGATTCCATCAGGAAGGGGCTGCGTCCCACATGGATTTCCAGCTGCAGCTTCGGCGAGCTGCGCGCGATATGCGCCAGCAGCGGCGGCAGCATCGTGTCGGCAATATCGTGCGGCGCGCCGATGCGCAGCGCCCCTTCCAGATTGCCCTCGCGCAGCGCGCGCAGCGCCTCGTCGTTGATCGCCAGCATGTGCTTGGCGTATTCGAGCAGCTTCTGGCCATGCGGCGACAGCCGCTTGCTGCGGCCCTGCTTGTCGAACAGCGGCAGCCCGACCTGCTCCTCCAGCCGCTGCATCTGCTGGGTCACCGCGGACTGGGTCTTGTGCGTCGCGTCGGCGGCGGCCGCAAAGGTCGTGTGCTCGGCGATGGCGACCAGCGTCCGCAGCAGTTCGAGGTCGAGATGGCGCATGAAGGATATATAAGGGATGCTTATATGATTGCGCAATATTCTAAGTTGTTCGGCCCTGACGCGTTCAGTACAGTGTGGCACCAGACCCGCACCTATTCCGCATCTTTCAGGAGTTGTTCGATGAGCCTCGCTCCCGCGCGCGCCGAATCCCGCACCGCAGCCGTCCAGGGCGCCATTCAAAGCATTAAGGATATTGTTGAAAACAAGGCGCTGACGCGCGAGGCGCTGGACCGGGTGCTGACCGTGGTCAAGGACCTGGCGGCGCACCGCGAATGGTGGGGCGAGGCCGATTTCGCGCCGCCCGAGGCCGGCGAGCGTCAGGCGCGCTATCTGATCACCGAGGACCCGGACCAGCGCTATGCGCTCTATCTGAACGTGATGCGCCCGGGCAAGCGGATTCCGCCGCATAACCACACGACCTGGGCCTGCATCGCCGCGGTCGAAGGCGAAGAACAGAACTACGTCTATCGCCGCGTCGACGACGGTTCGCAGCCGGGCATCGGGCAGCTCGAGCAGACCGATACCGTGCGCGTCGGCCCGGGCGAAGGCATCGCGCTGATGCCCGACGACATCCACTCGGTCGAGATCCAGGGCGAACAGATCATCCGCCATCTGCACATGTATGGCCGCGCGCTGGAAACGCTGAAGGAACGCATCGCGTTCGACCTCGAGACCGGCCGCTACCAGGTGATGTCGGTCGGCGTGCAGACGCGCCGCTGATTTCCGCGCGGCCCGTCGATCCGCGCCAGCGCATCGGCGACCACCGCCGCCTCCGAACGATTCCCCTCCCCTTGCCACCTATGGCTGTCCTCGGCCAGGGGAGCGTTTTGCCCGAATTCCGCCGGCCACCAGTGTCGCAACCGCTGGCCCATGAACCTGCAATGCCCCGCAATGACCCCGCAATGACCCAATACGTAGACGCCCCGACCCTGAAGGCCTGGCTGCATGACGGCGCCGAGATAGCGCTGCTCGATGTGCGCGAACACGGCCAGTACGGCGAATCGCACCTGTTCCTCGCGGTGCCGCTGCCCTACAGCCGCCTCGAGCTCGAGGTCGGCCGCCTGGTGCCGCGCCGCGCCGTGCGCGTGGTGGTCTACGACCACGATGAAAGCGTCGCCGTGCCGGCGGCCGCCGCACTGCGCGCCGCCGGCTACACCGACGTGCACGTGCTGCGCGGCGGCACCGCGGCCTGGGCCGCGGCCGGCTATGCGCTGTTCGCCGGCGTCAACGTGCCATCGAAGACGTTCGGCGAGCTGGTCGAACACAGGCTGCATACGCCGCGCATCGGCGCCCAACAGCTGCATGCGATGCAGGCGCGCGGCGACAAGCTGGTGGTGCTCGACGGCCGGCCGCTGTCCGAATACCGCAAGATGAATATCCCCGGCGCGATCTGCTGCCCCAACGGCGAGCTGGCCTACCGGCTGCGCGACCTGGTGCCGGACGACGACACGCCGATCGTGATCAATTGCGCGGGACGCACGCGCAGCATCATCGGCGCGCAGACGCTGATCAATCTGGGCGTGCCCAATCCGGTCTACGCTCTGGAGAACGGCACGCAGGGCTGGTATCTGGCCGATTACCAGCTCGAGCATGGCAACGATCGGCACTACCCCGACAAGACCGAGGCGAACACCGCCGAACTCGAGCCGATGCGCGCGGCGGCGGCACGGCTGGCCGAACGCCACGGTGTGTCGACCGTCGACGTTGCGACCGTGCAGGGCTGGGCCCGCGACACCACGCGCACGCTGTTCCTGTGCGACGTCCGCACGCCGGAAGAATTCGCGCGCGGCACGCTGCCCGGCGCGCAGCACACGCCGGGCGGCCAGCTGATCCAGGCCACCGATCAGTACGTCGGCGTGCGCGGCGCGCGGCTGGTGCTGTTCGACGACGACGGGGTGCGCGCGCCGGTGGTCGCGAGCTGGCTGCGGCAGCTGGGACACGACGCTCATGTGCTGGCGGACGGCTTGCGCAGCGGCCTGGCGCTTTCGCCCGCTCCCGCGGCCGCACTGCCGGCACTGGCCGCCATCGATGCGGCACGTCTGGCGCGCGAGCTCGACAGCGGCGAGGTCGTCGCGATCGAGCTGCGCGCCAGCATGGATTACCGCAAGGCGCATGTCCCCGGTGCGCGGTGGTCGATCCGGCCCCGGCTGGCACACGACTTGGCCGGCGAACTGCGCCCGCTGGTGCTGATCGCCGATCAGCCGGACATCGCCGCGGCCGCCGCGCTGTCCTTGCCCGCGCCGCAACGCGCGCTGGCGCGCGTGCTCGACGGCGGCATGGCGGCGTGGAAGGCCGCCGGCCTGCCGCTGGCCGCCTCGCCGACCGAGCCCGCCGACCCCGACTGCATCGACTACCTGTTCTTCGTGCACGACCGCCACGACGGCAACAAGGCCGCCGCCCGCCAGTACCTGGCGTGGGAAACCAATCTGATCTCCCAGCTCGATGACGCGGAGCTGGGCAGCTACCGCCTGCCGTAGTACCACCACGCCTGGAGGAGTCCCCATGAAAAGAACCATATCCCTGTCGATGCTTGGCCTGCTGACCGCGGTGCAACTGAGCGCGGCTCCCATCGCCAGTGCCAGCGCGCAGCCGCTGGCGCCGGTCGGCGGCTATCCGAGCCAGCCGATCCGCTTCGTGTCGCCGTTCCCCGCCGGCGGCGGCAACGACGCGATCACGCGCATCGTCACCAACAAGCTGGCGGCCGTCACGGGCCAGCCCGCGGTGGTCGACAACCGCGGCGGCGCGGGCGGCAATATCGGCGCGAAGCTGGTCGCCGAGACCAGGCCGGACGGCTATACGCTGCTGACCTCGCAGGTCTCGCTGATGGCCGTCAATCCGACGCTGTACTCGTCGGCGGGCTTCGATCCGATCAAGAGCTTCACGCCGATCACGCAGTTGAACGCCGCGCCGCTGGCCATCGTCGTCGCCGCCGATTCGCCGCTGAAGACCTTCGCCGACCTGGTGACGCAGGCCAGGGCCGAGCCGGGCAAGCTGACCTACGCGACGCCGGGCAACGGCACGCTGTCGCATCTGGTCGGCGTCGTCCTCGACAAGGACCACAAGATTGCGCTGACGCATGTGCCGTACAAGGGCGCTGGCCCGGCCATCACCGATCTGCTCGGCGGCCAGGTGGCGACGCTGATCACGTCGACCTCGTCGGTCGCGGGCTTCGTGCAGAACGGCAAGATGCGCGTGCTGGCGGTGACGAGCCCGAAGCGCCTCGGCGTATTCGCCAAGGTGCCGACGCTCGACGAGCTCGGCTACAAGAACGCCAGCTTCGAGGACTGGTACGGCATCTTCGCGCCGGCCGGCACCTCGCCGGAGCGCGTCGCCTACCTGCGCGCCTCGATCGCGCAGGTGCTGCAGTCGCCCGAGGTCGTCAAGCTCATCCACGACGGCGGCAGCGAGGTCGTCGCCAGCACGCCCGACGCATTTGCCGCGCAGCTCAAGAGCGATATCGCGAAGTGGTCGCGCATCGTCAAGCTGTCGGGCGCGAAGATCGACTGATTGCCGATGCCGACGCCGTTGCGCGCTGCCGGATCCGTTCGCGGCCAGCACCGCGCAACGGCCACCCGCCTTCGCCGCTTCCGTCTCACACCATTCCGCATCCATTCCGCGCCGACGCTCCGCCGTGATGGCCGCCTTGATGCCGCTTTGACGCCATGCCCGATCCCACGAGACATTCGCCGCTGACCACGCTGATCCACGCCGGCAAGGCGCTCGACTACCCAGGCGGCCGCCCGGTCAATCCGCCGGTGGTGCGCAGCAGTACCGTGCTGTTCGACACCGTCGCGCAGCAGCGCGAGGCGCGCGCCCGGCGCGGCGAGGAACGCCTGTTCACCTACGGCGCGCGCGGCACGCCGACCAGCTTCGCGCTCGAGGACGCGGTCTGCGCGCTCGAAGGCGGCTACCGCACGCGGCTGTATCCAACCGGGCTTGCGGCAATCGGCATGACGCTGCTGGCCTATCTGCGTCCGGGCGACCATGTGCTGATGGCCGACTGCGTCTACGAACCGGTGCGCAATCTGGCCCACACCTTCCTGCGCGACCACGGCATCCGCGTCGATTTCTACGCCGCCGACGGCCGCGATATCGAGGCCCGCATCGAACCGAACACGCGCATGCTGTACGCCGAATGTCCGGGCTCGCTGGTCTACGAGATGTGCGACCTGCGCCAACTGTCGGCGCTGGCGCGCCAGCGCGGGCTGCTGCTGGTGGCCGACAACACCTGGGGCTCCGGCCTGCAATACCGGCCGCTGGCGCTCGGCGCCGATGTCTCCATCATGGCCGCGACCAAATACCTGTCGGGCCATTCCGACGTGATGATGGGCACGGTGACGACTACCAAGGACGCCTGGCAGCCGCTGTCCACACTGGCCGACAGCTTCGGCATCGCGGTCAGCCCCGACGACGCCTATCTGGTGCTGCGCGGCATCCGCAGCCTGGCGCCGCGGCTGGCGATGCACGAGGCCAATGCGCTAGCGGTGGCCGACTGGCTGACGCAGCGCGCGGAGGTCGCCACGGTCTTCTGCCCCGCACTGCCCGGCGATCCAGGCCATGCGCTGTGGCAGCGCGATTGCACGGGTACCAACGGCCTGCTTTCCTTCGAACTGCGCGGGCACGGCGTGGCCGCGGCGGAGCGTTTCATCGACGCGCTGACGCTGTTCGGCATCGGCGCGTCCTGGGGCGGCTACGAGAGCCTGGCCACGCTGTCCGACCTGGGGCGCGCCCGCAGCGTGGACGACTGGTCGGCGCGCGGGCCGATCGTCCGGCTGCATATCGGCCTCGAGGATCCGCGCGACCTGATTGCGGATCTGGAGCGGGGCTTGGCGGCGATGGCGCGATGACATCTCGGTTCATCGAGCAGTTCGCTTGCTCCACCACGGCCTGCGCGCCATCCTTTGACCACGATATGGCGAAAACCGAGTTTTCTTCGTATGAGGGTACCGAGAGCCGGCAGCTGGATCTGAGCCCTACTCTTCGGCCGCGTCTGCATTGCGTTGAAGTGGACCCGTACCACCAAAGTCCTTGAAGGCGTTTCTCAACGCCATCGCGGATCTCCTCGGCGTTTAAACGCACCTGTTTACCGATTAAATATAGCCCATTCTTAGAAAAATTATTTAAACATCACATTTCAGTCGCCCTGCCGGGTATTCGGTCGAGCGGGTTTCGGCCGGTCGATGGCGCGTGTCATCGTGCCGTCAAAACCGCGTTTTCGGGCCCGCTCGGCAAAGCAGGTAAACTACCGCCCGTTCGCCGTACCGGGGACGACCCGGAACATGCCTTCACCGTCCGCCCTGCGATAGCCGGAACGACGCGCGAGGTGGGCGCCGGCGAACCCAGCCACAGGGCCCTCGGGTCCACTCCCGCGGCGCCGGACCGTCCGGCATCGCACAGGCTTGCCCGGCTCCACTGCCGGCATTCGCCGCCAGCAAGGCAACGTCGCCCATCTCGACCTTCGCCCGGGACACGCGCCACCGCGCACGTCCCGATGACGACCCGCGTGCCCGCGCGGGACTGGTACCGCAGGCCATCGGCCTGACGGGTCCGCCGGCGCCCCGCGCACCGGACGGGTCCGACCTCGGAGGACAATCCATGAAAAAGACAGCCAGCCCCTGGCTGCTGGCGGCCGGGCTATTGCCCGTCGCCGCTCTCCCCGGCGCCGCGCAAGCCGAGCCCGGCGTCACGCTGTACGGCATCGTCAGCTCGGCGGTGCGCTACACCTCGAATCTCGACGGCCATCACAACGACCAGATCGGGCTGGTCTCCGGCGGCATGGTCGGCAGCCGCTTCGGCCTGAAAGGCGACGAAGACCTCGGCGGCGGCAATCACGCGATCTTCCAGCTGGAAGCCGGCGTCGGCAGCGACGACGGCCGCCTCGGCTACAACGCGTTCTTCGGCCGGCAGGCCTATGTCGGCCTCAAGGGCGGCTGGGGCAGCCTGACCTTCGGACGCCAGTACAACGCGCTGAACAATATCGGCTGGGCCTTCAATCCGCTGGACCAGGGCTGGGGCAACTTCTGGTCGGACCCGCTGTATCTCGGCGGCGACATCTTTATCCAGGACTACCGCATCAACAACAGCGTGGTCTACCAGCACACGATGGGTCCGCTGACCGTGCAGCTGGACTACGGCGCCGGCGAGCAGCCCGGCAGCATGGTCCGCGGCACCACGCTCGGCGGCGGCGCGCTGTACCAGCAGGGACCGGTCGCGTTCGGCGTCGCCTACGACCAGCGCAAGAACGACGATGGCAGCGGCACGGTGCGCAACTACACGGTCGGCGGCTCGTATGCGTTCGGCAAGGCCAAGGCGTTCGTCGGCCATATGGGCCGGCGCGAATCGGCCAACGATGCGCGCTACGCGATCGCCTTCGCGGGGCTCGGCTACCAGTTGACGCCGGCGCTGCATCTGTCGGGGGCCTACTACCGCTATTGGCAGAACGGCAACGTCGCCACGCAGTTCCAGGACGTGCCGGTGCCGCTCGGCAGCGGCAATGCCGACAGCATTGCCGTGGTGGCCGACTACGCGCTGTCCAAGCGCACCCACGTCTACGTCGAGGCCGATGCCGCGCGAGCGCGCGGTGGCGCGGTCGGGCGCGAGACCGAGTACTGGGCCGGCACGCCGGCGCTCGATATCGACAGCACCACGCGCATCGGCGTGATGGTCGGCATGCGCCATCACTTCTGAGCGCCCTGAGCGCTCCTGGCGCTGCGCTGGCCGCGGAACAGCAGCCAGCGTTCGACGACCTCGAAGAGGCCCTGCGCCAGCAGGGCCAGCAACGCCGAGGGAATCGCGCCGGCCAGCAGCAGCGTGTCGTCGTTGAGCGCGAGGCCAGTGGCGATGCGTTCGCCATAGCCGCCGGCACCGACGAAGGCGGCCACGGTGGCGGTGCCGACGCTGATCACGACCGCGGTCTTGATGCCGGCGAGGATCACCGGCAGCGCCAGCGGCAATTCGACATGACGCAGGCGCTGGCGGGCGGTCAGTCCCAGCGCGCGGCCGGCGTCCGACAGGCCGGCCGGCACCTGCTGCAGCCCGGTGCAGGTATTGCGCACGATCGGCAGCAAGGCGTACAGAAACAGCGCGACCAGCGCCGGCCACAGGCCGATGCGGCCGAGCAGCGGAATCAGCCCGGCCAGCAGCGCGAGCGAAGGTATCGTCTGCAGCATGCCGGCGATGGCCAGCACCACCTGTCCCAGCCGGCGTCGGCGCGCGGCAACCACGCCCAGCGGCACGCCGGCCACCACCGCGGCGCCGACCGCGCCCACGACCAGCGCCAGATGCTGGCGGGTCAACCGCCAGGTGTCCGGGCCCAGCAAGGTGCCGAGCAGCCCGGCCCGCTTGTCCGCCGCGTTGTCCGACGCGTTGTCGGCTGCCATGCCGGCTGCGTAGCCGGTCGATTTGCCGGCTGCGGCACCATCGCCCGCCAGAAAGCGCCGCGCCACCGCGGCGAAGCTGGCGCCGTCCAGTTCGGCCTGCGCGTTCATCGCGATCATCCGTTCGCCGTCGATGCGGCCTTCGAGCGCGGCGATCGCGCGCCATGCCGCCGGATGGCGCTGCGGCACGTCGAGCCGGTACAGCACGATCGCGTCATAGCGCGGAAACACCTGGCGGTCGTCCTCGAGCACCCGCAACCGATAGGCGCGGATCTTGGCGTCGGTCGAATAGATGTCGATCGCATCGACCTGTCCGGCCGCCAGCGCTTCGTAGGCGATGCCGTGGTCCAGGCCGATCGGCTGCTGCGGCAGGCGGTAGCGGCTGGCCAGCGTGGGCCAGCCGTCGGCGCGGCCAAGGAATTCGTGTGACAAGCCAAGCCGCAGTCCCGGTGCGTGCGCCAGGTCCGACAGCGTGCGCAGGCTGTCGGGCGCCGCCGCAGCCTGGGCGCCGTCCCCTCCCTTGCCGCCCTTGCCGCCCGTGGCGCTCTGATCGCGCACGGCGATCGCATAGGTGTTCTGGAAGCCGAACGGCACCGCCGCGCCCAGGCCCAGCGGGACCAGTGCGGCCTGTATCTGCGCCAGTGTCGCGGTGGGCGGCAGCTTCAGCAGCTCGGCCGCCACGGTGCCGGTGTAGTCGGGGTACAGGTCGATGCTGCCGGCGCGCAGCGCGGCGAACACGATCGCGGTGTTGCCGAGCCCGGCCAGATGGCGGGCCGGTCCGGCGGTTGCGGCGGTCCGGGTCAGGATTTCGCCGAGGATGTAGGACTCGGTAAATCGTTTGGAGCCGATCTTCAGCGGCGCGATGGCAGCGGGCGGATCGCCCTGCGCCTGGCTGGGCAACGGCATGCCCGCCCCAAGCAGCAGCACCGCCATCGACAGCGCCGCCAGCAGCCCGGAAAGCGGCGCCGACCGCGCTCCCCATCGCGAACCGAAACGCCGGCCGCATGATTGCCTCATCGCATTTCTCCACGCGAACGATCGGCCCATGATAGCGACCCGCCGCCCGGCCGCGCCGGCAGGCACGACCGCCACCGGCGCCCCGCGGCAGAAGCGTATGCCGAAATAGTATTTGCGTTTGGCATCATAAGCGCGCAAGAATGCGATATACGCATAGTCAACCGCCATGGAAATCCGCCAGCTCGAAGCCTTCGCCGCAGTGATGTCGACCGGCAGCGTCACCGCCGCCGGCCGCCTGCTGGGCCGCTCGCAGCCGGCGATCACGCGCTCGATCCAGGAGCTGGAGAGCGAGCTGGGCTTCGCGCTGTTTGCCCGCAGCGGACCGCGGGTCAGCCCGACCGAGCGCGGCTTCCTGCTGTACGAGGAAGTCGAGCCGGTGCTGCTCGGCATGCAGCAGATCCGTGCCAGCGCGGCGGTGATCGGCCGCGAAGGCAGCCGCTCGCTCAATGTGGTGGCGACGCCGGCGCTGGCCGCGGGCCTGGTGCCCGCCGCCCTGGCCGCCGATCCGGCGCTGCCGGCGCAGATCCATCTGCACAGCGCCTCGCCCGAGAAGGTGGTGCACGCGGTGCTGACCGGCGCCGCGGAGGTCGGCGTCACCAGCCTGCCGCTCGAGCATCGCGGCGTGGCGGTGCACTGGATCGGCGAAGTGCAATGCGTGGCGGCGCTGGCCGCCGACGATCCGCTGGCGGCAGCCGATACCGTGCCGCTGTCCGCCTGCGCCGACCGCGCGCTGGTCACGATGCAGAACCCCTACCGGCTGCGCCAGCTGGTGGACCGGGCGCTGGAGAGCGCCGGCATCGCGGTGCCGCGCCGCATCGATACCAATACCTCGCTGAACGCGCTGGCGCTGGTGCGCGCCGGGCTGGGGCTGGCGGTGCTCGAGCCGGTGACGGCCTATGGCCTCCCGGTCGACGGCGTGGCGGTGCGGCCGATCGACGTGCCGATCCCCTTCCATTTCTGCGTGATCACGCCGCAGGGACGGCCGCCGACGCCGGCGGTGCATACCCTGGCCGAGCAATTGGCGCTGGCCGCGGCGCGGCGGCTGCCCGGCTTCGTTCGGCGCGATGGCGGCAGCCTTGCGCCGGCATACGAAGCGGACAGCGATGCCGGCACCCGCACCGTACGGGAGCCGGCCCGTCCTGCCCTGTCCCGACAGAACGATTGATGTCAGCCTGAAGCGCTCTCGATGTCCACGACCGAATCCACCCTCTCTCCCGCTCCCGCCGGCCTGCCCGCGCTGGAAGCCCGCCTGCGCCAGGACCTCGCCTGGCTGGACCTGCCCGCCAAGCCGTGGGTGCCGCCGCGCCAGTTCGACGGCGCGCCGGTGCTCGACGTCGCCATCATCGGCGGCGGCATGGCCGGCTTGGCCGCCAGCGCGACGCTGAAGCACCTCGGTATCGCTGCGCGCATCTTCGACCGTGCGCCGGCGGGTTTCGAAGGGCCATGGGCCACCACCGCCCGCATGGAAACTCTGCGCTCGCCCAAGCAGCTGACCGGCCCGGCGCTCGGCCTGCCCGCGCTGACGTTCCGCGCCTGGTACGAGGCGCAGTTCGGCACGGCGGCATGGGACGCGCTCGACAAGATTCCGCGCCTGCAATGGATGGACTATCTGCGCTGGTATCGGCGGGTATTGGACCTCGACGTTGCCAACGAACACACCGTCGATACCGTGCTGCCACGCGCCGACGGGCTGGTCGAACTGCGGATGACGACGCCCGCCGGTCCGCAGCGCGTGATGGCGCGGCGCGTGGTGCTGGCCACTGGGCGCGATGGCCTCGGCGGTCCGCTGCTGCCGGCCTTCGCGCAGGATCTGCCGGCCCATCTGTGGGCGCACTCGTCCGACCCGATGGATTACCGCGTGCTGCGCGGCAAGCGCGTCGGCGTGGTGGGCGCCGGCGCGTCGGCGATGGACAGCGCCGCGACGGCGCTGGAGGCCGGCGCCGCGAGCGTCGACCTGTTGATCCGCCGCGCCGAGATTCCGCGCATCAACAAGAGCAAGGGCTCGGGCAACCCCGGGCTGACGCACGGCCACTACGGCCTGCCCGACCAGTGGAAATGGCGGCTGCGCCATTACATCAACAGCGAACAGGTGCCGCCGCCGCGCGGCAGCACGCTGCGCGTGTCGCGCCACGACAATGCGCGCTTCCATGTCGGCTGCCCGATCGAGCGGATCGAGGTCCGCCGTGCGGGCACTGGCGATACGTTGCGCGTGCACACCGCCAAGGGCGTGTTCGAGCTCGACTTCCTGCTGCTGTCGACGGGCTTTCGCGTCGATTTCGGTGCGCGGCCGGAGTTCTCGGTCATCGCACCGCAGATTCGGCTGTGGGGCGACCGCTTCCAGCCGCCCGCCGGCCAGGAAGACCCGGAACTGCGCGATTCGCCGGACCTTGGCCCGGTGTTCGAATTCCAGGAGAAGACGCCCGGCGCCTGCCCCGGCCTGTCGCGCGTGCATTGCTTCTGCTATCCGGCCGCGCTGTCGCACGGCACGATTTCGGGCGATATCCCGGCCATCAGCGACGGCGCGCGCCGGCTGGGCCAGGGCATCGCCGCGCTGCTGTACCAGGAAGACGTCGAGACCCACTTCGCCGTGCTGCAGGCCTATGCCGAGCCGGAGCTGTACGGCGACGAATGGACGCCGGCGCCGCCGCCTTCGCACCCCGGCCAATGAATGGGCCGATCAATGCCCGATGAATGGGCCAATCCGTGCCGCCTCGCTCCGCTGACCGCTGACTTTTTCACCCCGACACCATGACTGCTTCGTCCACTCAAGCCAACGCCACGTCCGAACTCGACCTGATCGACCGCCTCGCGGGCCTTGCCGCCGGCAGCGCCACGCATGCGCTGCGCCATCAGCGCGACAAGGTCGCCGTCGCGACCGAGGGCAGCTATCGCACGATGTTCGATCCGGCCCTGCCCGGCCTGACGCTGACCGAACGCCTCGCGGTCGCGCTGTATGCGTCGCGGCTGACGCCCTCCGCCGAGCTGGCCGCGCACTATCTTGACCGGCTGCAAGCGGCCGGCGCCGATGCCGAGACGGTGGCAGCGGTCGACGGCGCCCGTGGCGACGCCGTTGCCGATGCGCGGCTGCGCGCGATGCTGGCCTTCACGCGCAAGCTGATCGAAAAGCCGGTCGAGGGAGACCGCGCCGCGCTGCTGAGCTTGCCGGCCGCCGGGCTGTCGACGCCCGAGGTCGTGACGCTGGCGCAGCTGATCGCCTTCCTGTCGTATCAGGCCCGGCTGGTCGCCGGCCTGCGCGCGTTGAGCGGTGCGTCGCAAGGCGAGGCGCTGCCGAGCGACCTGGCGCCGGCCGCTGCGGCGACCACGAAGCCGGGCGACATCATTCGCATCAATGGCTTCACCAACGAAGTGCTCGACTGGAAGGCGTGGCTGGATGTGGTGCCGGTCGAGCGGGCGACGCCCGAGCAGATTGCCGTGCTGGAGGAAAGCCATCCGAAGGCCAAGGTGTCGGACTACTACCTGTTCCTGGTGCACCAGCCGGAAATCCTGCGGCAGCGCTCGGCCGCCTTCAACGCGATCATGTACGCGCCCGGCGGCATGGCTCGTGCCGAGCGGGAACTGGCGAGCACCGTGGTGTCGTGCATCAATGGCTGTGTTTACTGCGCGTCGGTCCATGCGCAACGCTTCGAACAGCTGGCCAAGCGCAACGACGCGATCGCGCAGGTCTTCGACAATCCGCGCACGGCGGGCACCACCGCGCGTGAACAGGCCATCGCGCGCTTCTCGGTCGCGCTGACCGAGCACCCGCACCGCATCGGCGCGGCCTCGCTGGCGGCGCTGCGCGAAGCCGGATTGAGCGATGCCGAGATCCTTGACGGCATTCACGCGATCGCGATCTTTGCGTGGGCGAACCGGTTGATGCTCAATCTCGGGGAGCCGGTGTTGGCGGCGCAGGCGTAAGCGCGGATCGGGGCGGGAGGACGCTCTCCCGCCATGGCCATCCCGGCCCCTGCTACAGCGCCCTACTCCTGCCCCCCAGGCGCGAGCACATCCCGCGCCCCATTGCGCCCCATCGGCGAAACCAGTCCCGCCACCTCCATCTGTTCGATCAGCCGCGCCGCACGGTTGTAGCCGATGCGCAGATGGCGCTGGACCGCGGAGATCGAGGCGCGGCGCGAGGTCAGCACGAAGGCCGCGGCCTCGTCGTACAGCGGATCGGCCTCGGCATCGCCGCCGGGCCCGTCGCCGAACAGATCGCCGCCGCCGGCCTCGGCCGGATCGGGCGCCAGGATCGCGTCGTCGTAATCGGGTTCGCCGAACTGCTTCCAGTGCTCGACCACGCGATGGACTTCGTCGTCGCCGGCAAAGGCGCCGTGCACGCGTTGCGGATAGCCGGTGCCCGGCGGCAGGAACAGCATGTCGCCCTGCCCCAGCAGGCTTTCGGCGCCCATCTGGTCCAGGATCGTGCGCGAGTCGATCTTCGACGAGACCTGGAAGGCCACGCGCGTCGGGATATTGGCCTTGATCAGCCCGGTGATCACGTCGACCGACGGGCGCTGCGTGGCCAGGATCAGATGGATGCCGGCCGCGCGCGCCTTCTGCGCGAGGCGCGCGATCAGCTCCTCGATCTTCTTGCCGGCCACCATCATCAGGTCGGCCAGCTCGTCGATCACCACCACGATCAGCGGCAGCGTCGACAGCGGCTCGGGCGCGTCCGGGGTCAGCGAGAACGGATTGCGGACCTTGTCGCCGGCGGCCTCGGCAGCGCGGATCTTCTGGTTGTAGCCGGCCAGGTTGCGCACGCCGAGCGCCGACATCAGGCGGTAGCGCTTCTCCATCTCGCCGACGCACCAGTTCAGCGCGTGCGCGGCCTGCTTCATGTCGGTGACCACCGGCGCCAGCAGATGCGGGATGCCCTCGTAGACCGACAGCTCCAGCATCTTCGGGTCGATCATGATCATCCGCACATCGTCCGGCGTGGCCTTGTACAGCATCGACAGGATCATCGCGTTGATCGCCACCGACTTGCCCGAGCCGGTGGTGCCGGCCACCAGCAGGTGGGGCGCGCGCGCCAGATCGGTGACCACCGGATTGCCGGTGATGTCCTTGCCCATCGCCAGCACCAGCCGCGAGGCATGGGCCTGGAACGATGAGGCCGCGACGATCTCCGACAGGCGGATCATCTCGCGGCGGGCATTGGGCAATTCGAGGCCCATGCAGGTCTTGCCGGGAATCGTTTCGACCACGCGGATCGAACTGACGCCGAGCGCGCGCGCCAGATCCTTCATCAGCCCGACCACCTGCGCCCCGCGCACGCCCATCGCGGGCTCGACCTCGAAGCGCGTGATGACCGGACCGGCCGACGCGCCGACCACGGACACCGGCACCTTGAACTCGGCCAACCGCTGCGCGATCAGCTCGCCGGTCTCGGCCAGATGCTGTTCGGAGACCTGCTCGGCGTGTTCGACGGCCGGCTCCAGCAGATCGATGCCCGGCAGGCGATAGTCGACGATGCGGGGCGGCGGCGGGACGACCGGCTGAGCGGGTACGGCCGGCTTCGCCGCGACGACGGTGCTCGCGGGCGGCGCTGCGGCGTCCAGCGGCACCGCGCGGCCGACCACGGCCGGCAGCACGATGCGGGGCTTCTGCGCGGGGGCCGGCGTGGGCCCGGTCGTCTCGGATGTTGCTGCGGGCGCGAGTTCGGATGCGGCTTGCACCGTGACGGCGGACGCGGCCGCTGAGGACGCTGCCGAAGCTGCGGCGATATCCGCCGGCGATTCTTGCCACGGTGGTTCCCAGGCTGGCGCGGGCATCGCCACTGGTGGGGGCTCCGCATTCGGCTCCACATTCGGCTCGGGATTCGGCCCGGAAGCCAGCTCGGCATTGGGCCCGGCTTCGAGGGCCGGCGGCAATGCCACGGTCGGCGTCGCGGCATCGGGCTGCGTCGGCGCAGCCTCGGGGACAGCGGGGACCGCGATGTCGTGCGCTTCGGCCGGATCGCCCGGCAGGGTGTCGGCCGTGTGCTCGCTGTCCAGCTGGTCCTGTTCGGCACCAGCCAGGGCGCGCAATTCGGCAAGCAGCGCCTGTGCCTCGGCGCGGATCGCCTCGTAGGCCGCGCTCTGCTCGGCCTGCGCTGGCTCGGCTTCGGCCGGATAAGGTTCGGCCGGCCCGGCCATCGCTTCGGCCATGGCCGCGGCTGTGGCCACGTCAGCGATCGGCGCGGCGGTGCCCTGCTCCGCGGCCGTCGTCGTCGGGGAAGCCGTCGCTACGTTGCCGCCATTCGCCGGCACAGCGCTCGCCGCCTTCGCCAGCGGCTGCGCTTCGGGCAACGTCGTGATCGCGCTGCGCAAACCCAGTTGCGGCTGATGGAAGGGGCTGGCGACAACGGTCGCGCGCAATGGCGTGCGCGAGGACGCGGGGGCGGCAGGGGTCGATGCCGCGGCGGCCGTCGGCCGCGATGGTGCCGAAGCGGCGGTCCTGGCCGGCGCGGGCTTCTGCGCAGGCGCCGTTGCCGCGGGCCGCGCCGGTGCAACGGTCCGGGTCGGTTGCGTCGGATGCAGCCAGATTTCGCCGGGCTGTGGCGGCGATACGCGGGTTCGCGGCGGCGGTTGCCACGCGGGCGCCCGGCGCGCGGATACCGCTTCGATGCCCTTGTGGCGGGCGGTCGGCCGCCGGGCGCTGTCGTCTGCCACCGGCGTCCATCGCGTTGCCGCAGGGGCCGGCATGGAAGCTTCGCGCACGGGCCGCGAGACCGGGGGTGCCGCTGCGTCGCCCGGATCGCCGGCAGCGGCATGGCGCCGCGGCTTGCGCGCGAACAGGCTGGGCCAGGTCTCGCCGAACACCATCGGCGCGGCCAGCGCCAGCACACCCAGCATCAGCAGCAGCGCGCCGGTCCAGCCGAACAGATCGGCCGCGATGCCGGCCACCCCTGCCCCCGCGGCACCGCCGGAGGACGCGGTGGGCTCCACGTCGGACGAGGCCGACGTACTGGCAGTCAGCGCTTCGAGCGCCGCGCTCGCGCACAGCGTCAGCGCACTGCCCAGCCAGACGCGCAGCGTGCCGGGCCCGGAAAACACCGGCTGCCCCGCCAGCATGCGCGCCACCATGCGCCACGCCAGCGGCAATAGCCAGAAGGTCGACAATCCGAACCAGCCCAAACCCATATCGCTACGCCATCGAAAAAACCACGGGCAGCGATTGTAGCGGTTATGCCGCCGGAGCCGGCCCTGCCACTGCCAAAAAACGCCGCACGCGGCGTATCAATTCAGCGGCCCGCCCGCTCCGCCGACGCTGAAGCGGCCCGCGCCGAGCAGCATCACCGCGATGGCGGCGCCGAGGAACATGCCCTGCAGCTCCAGCTCCCAGCCACCGCTCTTGTTGAGCATGCCGAGCTGATGCATATGGACCAGGCCGATCGCGAACAGCATGTTGATGACAATCACCAGCGCCGCGGCGCGCGTCCACAGGCCGATGATCAGCAGCACGGGCGCCAGCACTTCGCCGATGTAGACGCCATAGGCGAGGAAGGAAGGCAGGCCCGCCTGGTCGACCATCTGCACGATGTGCCCGGGGCCGTTGATGACCTTCGCGATGCCGTGCAGCAGGATCAGTATCCCCAGCACGATGCGCAGCACCGCCTTGCCCAGATCCTGAGAACCATGAGTAGCAGCCATCGATGTCACTCCTTTGGTGGTTGACGCAAACGGGTCCCCGGTTCGATCCGTGCGCAGAGGTTGTAGGCGCCTTGCGCTGCACGCGCGGCGCCCCTGTACCTTAGCGCCGCTTCGCGTGAAGGTAAAGCCGCAAATGCGGCCCAAGCCTTGCTGGGCGCGGGCTGTGGCGGGGACCGCAACACGGCGGCGCACCGCCCGCTCCCACGCGCGGGACGGCCAGCGGTCAGCCCGGTGCGGTCGGCGGCAGCGGCTGGTGCATGCCCGGCGGCATGATCGGCTGCATGCCGGCCTGGCGCACGTTCTCGGGCAGGATCTCGGTCAGGAAATCGAGGAAGCGCCGCACCGCCGGCGGCATGCCGTGCCGCGACGGAAACACCGCATGCAGCGTGCCGACCGGCATGCGCCATTGCGGCAGCAGCACCTCCAGATCGCCGCGCTCGATCGCCTCGCGGCAATACATGCGCGGCAGCATCGCGACGCCGATGCCTTCGACCGCCGCCGACAGCAGCACCGCGAACTCGTCGCAGACCAGCCGCGGATCGTACGGAATCTGCGTCGGCGGCTCGTCGCCGATGGACAGGTTCCATACATGGCGGCCATCGTGCGGCTTCTGTCCGACGCCCGGCACGCCGGCCAGCGCCTTGGGCGTGCGCGGCCGGCCGATCGCGTCGAGCAGGCCGGGGCTGGCCACCAGCGTCAGCGGGCTGGAGCCGAAGGTGCGGATCGCCAGCGACGAGTCGTCGAGCACCTCGCGCACGCGCAGCGCCAGGTCGTAGCCCTCGCCGATCACGTCGACGCGCCGGTTGGTGGCATCGATCTCGACCCGCACGCCGGGGTTCTCGCGCATGAAACGTCCGATCGACGGCGCCAGCAGGTTCTGCGCGATGCCGACGGCGCAGGCCACGCGCAGATGGCCGCCCGGTTGGGCGCGCGCCTGCTCGACGACGTCGCGCGCGGCCTGTGCCTCCGACAGCATCGCCTTGCAGCGCTCGTAGAAGGCCTCGCCCAGCGGCGTCACGCGGACCTGCCGCGTGGTCCGGCGCAACAGCTGCACGCCGAGCTCCTTTTCCAGCTGGGCGATGCGCCGGCTCAGGCGCGACTTGGGCACGCCGGTGGCGCGGCTGGCGGCGGAGAAGCTGCCGTGCTGGACCACCTGGGCATAGAGATAGAGATCGTTGAGGTCTTGCATGGTCGCCATCGTAAGGGCTGGACGGCCGGCGTGGCCGGTGTAGTTCGTTCTACAGGCAGAACAATAATTTCCATTATGGATCACTACCGACATCAATCGCCAGCCATTATCTTTCCTCACATCCAAACCAATTCCGATGTGGAGAGCGTGATGAAGATTCTGCAAATCGATTCGAGCGTACTGGGCGACAACTCGGTGTCGCGCAGCCTGACGGCACAAGTGGTGGCGGATCTGCGCGCCCGCCATCCGGAGGCCACGGTCACCGTGCGCGATCTGGACAAGGAGGCCGCGCCTCACCTGTCCGGGCATCTGCTGCCGGTGCTGGGCGGCCCGAAGGAAGGGCTGGACCCGGTGCAGCAGGCCGAACTGGAGCGCACCGAAGCCTGGCTGAAGGAATTCCTCGAGGCCGACGTGCTGGTGCTGGGCGTGCCGCAATACAACTTCGGCATCCCGAGCCAGCTCAAGGGCTGGATCGACCGGATCGCCCAGGCCGGCCGCACCTTCCGCTACACCGAGAACGGTCCGGTGGGCCTGGCCGGCGGAAAGAAGACGATCGTGGTCTCCTCGCGCGGCGGCGTGCGCCAGGACCCGAACGGCCTGGACCTGCACGAGGTCACGATCGACACGGTGCTGCGCTTCCTGGGCATCACGGACATCAGCTATGTCCGCGCCCACGGCCTGGCGATGGGTCCGGAATACCGCACTGCAGGCCTCGATGCCGCCCAGCGCGAGCTGGCCGCGCTCAACGACGAGGATGGCCGCCTGGCGGCCTGATCGCGGCGCCGCGGACATGCCGCTGGCGGCAAGCGCCGTCAGAGGCTGTCCGACTCCCCCGGGGTGGGATCGCGTCTATGATGGAGCGGTTCATACCTGCGGTTTCGGCGTACGCCCACTCGGGGGAGCAGGCGCTGCCGCGCGATGCGCGGGCTGGCCGGAACCGGCCACGGCGACGGTGCCAGGCAGGCATCGCCGCGCCATCGACCCCGGAGCCCGCATGCCCTCTTCCCTGTTGCCCGCCAGCGTCGTCCCCCCTCCGCAGGAGCCGGCGCTGCTGTCCCGGTATCGCCATATCCGCGCCGCCACCGAAGCGATGGTGGCCGATATCAGCGACGCCGACGCGACGGTGCAATCGATGGACGATGCCAGCCCGGCCAAATGGCATCTGGCCCATACCACCTGGTTCTTCGAGGAATTCGTGCTGACGGCGCGCATCCCGGACTACGAGCCGGTCGACGCGCGCTACCGCTATCTGTTCAATTCGTATTACGAGGCCGTCGGCGCGCGCCATCCGCGCCCGCGCCGCGGCCTGCTGACCCGGCCCACGCTGGACGAGGTGCTGGCCTACCGGGAAGCGGTCGACGAGGCGATGTTCGATCTGCTGATGCGCGCGCAGACCGACGAGGAAGCGGCGCTGATCGAGCTGGGCCTCAATCACGAGCAGCAGCATCAGGAACTGCTGCTGACCGACATCCTGCATCTGTTCGCGCAGAATCCGCTCAAGCCCGCGTTCGCGCCCGAACTGGTGGCACCGGTGATCGCCGATCCGCGGCCCGCGCCGGAATGGCTGACCTTCTCCGGCGGCGTGGTGTCGATCGGCCATGAGCTCGGCCAGGATCGCGCCGGCTTCGCGTTCGATTGCGAGGGGCCGCGGCACCAGGTGCTGCTGCGCCCCTACCAGTTGTCTTCGCACCCGGTGACCAACCGGCAGTGGTTCGAATTCATCGAGGATGGCGGCTATCGCAGCGCCGGGCTGTGGCTGTCGGACGGCTGGCGCTGGGTCGGCGAGCAAGGCATCGAGGCGCCGCTGTATTGGGAGGAGCGCGACGGCACCTGGTGGCAGATGACGCTGCGCGGCATGCACCCGGTCGATCCGGAGAGCCCGGTGACGCATATCAGCTACTACGAGGCCGATGCCTTCGCCCGCTGGGCCGAGCGCCGGCTGCCGACCGAGGCCGAGTGGGAACACGCGGCGCGCAATCTGCCAGCCACCGGCAATTTCCTCGAGGGACGCGCGCTGCGGCCGCTGCCGGACCGGCAGAACACCGCCGGCGCGCTGCGGCAGATGTACGGCGACGTCTGGGAATGGACCGCCAGCGCCTTCCTGCCTTATCCGGGCTTCCGCCCCAGCCCCGGCGCGGTCGGCGAGTACAACGGCAAATTCATGAGCAACCAGATGGTGCTGCGCGGCGGCTCGTGCGTGACACCCGAGTCCCATATCCGCGCGACCTACCGCAATTTCTTCTATCCGCACCAGCGCTGGCAGTTCACCGGCGTGCGGCTGGCGGACGATGCCTAGCCGGCCGTTGCCGCGATCCGCTTGATCGCTCGGCCGGATCGCCGGCGGTAGCGAGGGTTGGCGCCCTCTCCCGCTTGCGGGAGAGGGCAGACAAGCCGGCAACGCCTTACGCCCCCGCCAGCGGGAGAGCGAATCTTCCAGGTCTTACCACCCCGCCTTGCCCTTCCTCTTGCCGCCGTCCATCGGCGTGTCCGGAAACTGCTTCTGCCAGCGCGAGCGCAGCCCCTGGGCGATCTCGGGCTGGTTGTAGCGGTCGGCGAAATCGATCGCCGTCATGCCCTGCTGGTTGCGGATCCGCAGATCGGCGCCCTCGTCCAGCAGCAGCTTGACCGTCTCGATATGGCCGCCGCGCGTGGCCATCATCAGCGGCGTGGTGCCGTTCGGGCTTTCCGCGTCGACATAGGCCGACTCTTCCAGCAGGTAGCGGACGATCTCCAGATGGCCGTTGGTGGCGGCGTAGTGCAACGGGGTCCAGCCTGTCTTGTTGATCTCGACCTGGCGCTGCTCGACCATCAGCTTGACCATGTCCAGCTGGCCTTGCAGCGCGGCCATCATCAGCGCGGTTTCGCCGGCGGCATTGGTCTTGTCGAAATCGAGGTTCTTCGCCTGGATCAACGCTTCGGCGGCCTTCAGCGACTTCTCGCGCAGCGCCGCCACCAGCAGCGGATCGCCACGGCGGTCGGTCAGGTTCGGATCGACGCCGCGCGACAGCAGCTTCCGCACTTCATAGCCGTTGTCCAGTTCGACCGCCAGCCGGAGGTCGTCGGCCGGCGCAGCCAGCGCGGGCAGCGCACCGCCGGTCAGCGCCGCGGCCAGCACCGTGGCCCGCATCGACGCCAGCAAAGGGCTGCGCAGCGACTTGATATCAAGCATTAGCAGTCCTTTCTATGTGCTTGAACACGTTGAAGAAGTTGTCCGTCGTCTGCTGCGCGACCTGCTCCACCGGCAGCCCGCGCAGCGTGGCGATGAACTCGCCGACATGCCGCACCCAGGCCGGCTCGTTGGTCTTGCCGCGATACGGCACCGGCGCCAGATACGGCGAATCGGTCTCGATCAGCATCCGCTCGAGCGGCACCTTGCGCGCGGTCTCCTGCAGATCGACCGCGTTCTTGAAGGTCACGATGCCCGAGAACGAGATATGGAAGCCCATGTCCAGCGCCTGCCGGGCGACGTCCCAGGTCTCGGTGAAGCAGTGCAGGACGCCGCCGACTTCGCCGGCATTCTCTTCACGCATCAGCCGCAGCGTGTCCTCGGCCGACGAACGGGTATGGATGATCAGCGGCTTGCCGGTCTGGCGCGCGGCGCGGATATGGGTGCGGAACCGCTCCCGCTGCCATTCCATCTCGTCGATGCTGCGGCCGTTGAGCCGGTAGTAGTCCAGCCCGGTCTCGCCGGTGCCGACCACGCGCGGATGGTTCGACAGCGCGACCAGCCGCTCGACGGTCGGCTCCTCGGCGCCCTCCTCGTAGTCCGGATGCACGCCGACCGAGGCATACAGGTTCGCATGCTGCTCGGCCAGCGCCAGCACGCGCGGGAAATCCTCCAGCGTCACCGAGATGCACAGCGCGTGGGTGACCCGGTTCTCGCGCATATGGGCCAGCAGCTCGGGCAGCCGCGCGGACAGGTCGGGGAAATCGAGGTGGCAGTGGGAGTCGACAAACATGGCAGATCGGGCAATCGGGCCAGGCGGACGGGCCTGGCGGGTTAAGCGGAGATGGCCGAGCGGGCGTCCTGCTCGACGCGCCGCCCCACGATGATCAGGTCGCGCTCGATGCCGTCGAGCACCGCGACCCGCGGCAGCTCGCCCCAGCGGGCAAAGCCGAGCCGTTCGAACAGTGCCAGGCTCGGCGCGTTATGGCCAAAGATGAAGCCGAGCAAGGTGCTGACGCCGATCGCCGGCGCATGGGCCATCGCCCGTTCCAGCAGCAGGCGGCCCAGGCCCTGGCCGCGATAGCGCTCGTCCAGGTAAATGGAAACCTCGCTGGTGGCGCCATAGGCGGGCCGGCCATAGAAGTCCGAATAGCTGAGCCAGCCGGCCAGTTGGCCGCCGGCGTCCTCGACCACCCACAGCGGCCGGCGCTCGGGACCGTGTGCGTCGAACCACGGCTGGCGCGAGGCGACGCTGACCGGCTCGGTGTCGGCGGTGACCATCCGCGACGCGACCGTGCCGTTGTAGATCGCGACGATGCCCGGCAGGTCCTGGCGCTGTGCGTCACGCACGGTGAAACCGCTTGCTTCCATGTTTCTCTTCTTTTAAATCAAGTTGTTATGGCAGGTACTTCAGGTTTTTTCTGAGGTGAGCATCGCCGATGTGCGGGCGACGATCAGGCCGGATGCCGCTGGAACAGATGCCGGTAGTCCATCAGCACGGCCTCCATCACCAGCCGCGCGGCCAGCGGATGCTGCTCGTGGCGGCGGTGCTGGATGAGCCGTGCCGCGAAGGCCTGCAGCCGATGCGCGTCGGTTGCGCCCGCGCAGCGCCGCAGCGCCGCCATCTCACCCGGGAAGTAGCGCGCGCCGCCCTCACCGCCGAGGCACAGCGCCAGCAGATCGTAGGTCCAGCGCTGCAGGATGCCCAGCACCGACGGCACCGGCAGCTTCTGCAGCTGCTCGGCGGCGGCCAGCGCGTCCAGCGCGGGACCCGTGGCAAGCTGTCCGACCAGCCAGCGCTGCAGCGGCAGTTCTTCGGCCTCGGCCGCATGCAGCGCCGTCAAGGGCGCCCCGCCGGCCTGCGCCAGCTGGGCCGGCGCATCGGCGACACCTTGCGCGCGCAACCATTCGAGCGCCGCCTGCTCGCCCGGCCGGCGCAGCGCGACCTGGCGGCAGCGCGACAGGATCGTCGGCAGGATCCGGTCGATGCGGTCCGTGACCAGCAGGAACACCGTCGCGGGCGGCGGCTCCTCCAGCGTCTTCAGCAGCGCGTTGGCGCCCTCGTGCTGCAAGGCATCGAGCGGGTAGATCACGACCGGCCGCAGCCCGGAGCGGTGCGTGCCGATGCCGACCGCCTCGATCAGCGCCCGCACCTGCTCCATCCGGATGATCTTGCTGGGCGCCTTCTTCTTGCCGCCGCCATCGTCCGCCTTGGCGTCGGCATCCGCATCGCCGCCTTCCATCGCCTCGGGCCGGACCACGGTGAAGTCCGGGTGATTGCCCTGGCCAAACCAGTGACAGGCGGCGCAGGTGCCGCAGGGCTGGCCGTCGGCCAGCGGCGTATCGCACAGCAGCGCCTGGGCAAAGTGCAACGCCAGGTCGCGCTTGCCGATGCCTTGCTGGCCATGCAGCAGCAACGCGTGCGGCAGCCGGTCGCGCAGCGCCATCAGTTGCCGCCAGTCTTCGGTTTGCCAGGGATAGAGCATGGAAATCAACGAGTTATCGGCAGAATTTGATGTTGTTTGAGAGCATGGAACGTTGTTCCGGATTCGGCAACGACGATAACCCGCCCCCTATCATCGGATCTTGATACTGTATGTGCTTCAAAGACTTGCGAGAATTTCCTCAAGCGTCTTCTGAATATCTGCGATCGACCGCGTGCTGTCGATCAGACGGAAGCGCATCGGTGCCTCTTCTGCCCGCCTCAGGTATTCGGCCCGGGTCCGCGCAAAGAAGGCGGCCGACTCGGCCTCGAACTTGTCCGGCTCGCGCGCACCGGCCAGGCGGGCGCTGGCGACCTCCAGCGGCACATCGAACAGCAGCGTCAGGTCCGGCTGCAGGTCGCCCTGCACCCAGCGCTCCAGCGTCTCGAGCCGCTCCCGGGCCAGGCCGCGGCCGCCGCCCTGGTAAGCGAAGGTGGCATCGGTGAAACGGTCGGAAATGACCCAGTCGCCGCGTGAGAGCGCCGGCTCGATGACCTCGGCCAGATGTTCGCGGCGCGCGGCGAACATCAGCAGCGCCTCGGTCTCCAGATGCATCGGCCGGTGCAGCAGCAGCTGGCGCAGGTCCTCGCCCAGCGCGGTGCCGCCCGGCTCGCGCGTCGTCACCACTTGCCTGCCCTGCCCCAACCGCTGCTGCAGCCGCTCGGCGAACCAGGCCAGATGCGTGCTCTTGCCGGCGCCGTCGATGCCTTCGAAGGTAATGAATGTTCCGCGCATGGCGATCGTGTTCGAGATTATTTGCCGCGCTGGTATTGATCGACCGCGCGATTGTGTTCGGGAAGCGAGTTGGAGAAGTGGCTGGTGCCATCGCCGCGGGCAACGAAATACAACGCGTCGGTCGGCGCCGGCGTGGTCGCCGCCGCCAGCGACGCGACGCCCGGCAAGGCGATCGGCGTGGGGGGCAGGCCGGTGCGGGTGTACGTATTGTACGGAGTGTCCGCCTGCAGATCGCGCTTGCGCAGGTTGCCGTCGAACATCTCGCCGATGCCGTAGATCACGGTCGGATCGGTCTGCAGCATCATGTTCTTGCGCAGCCGGTTGATGAAAACCCCCGCGATCATCGGGCGCTCGGCCGCCTGGCCGGTCTCCTTCTCGACGATCGAGGCCATGATCAGCGCCTCGTAGGGCGTCTTGTACGGCAGGTCGGGCGAGCGCGCGTTCCAGGCCTCGTTCAGCCGCCGCTGCATGGCCCGGTAGGCGTGCTTGTACAGCTCGACATCGCTGCTGCCGCGCGCGAACAGGTAGGTGTCCGGGAAGAACAGCCCCTCGGCCGAGGTCTCGGCGGCGCCGATCGCCTTCAGCAGGTCCGCCTCGCTCATCCCCCTGGTGTCGTGACGCAAGGCGGGATGGGCATCGATGGCCGCGCGCATGCGGCGGAATTCCCAGCCCTCGATCACCGTCAGCACATGGTGATTGACCTCGCCCCGGGCGATGCGGCCGATCACCTGCAGCGGCGTGACGCCGCTCTCGAACTGGTAGCCGCCCGCCTTCAGGCTGGCGTGATTGCCGGTCGCCCGGGCGAGCAGCATGAACAGCCGGGTATCGATCGGCACGCCGCCGCGGGCTACCTGGCGGGCGACGCTCGGCACGCTGGAGTTGGGTTTGATGATCACCTCGAGCGGCGAGCTGCGCAGCGTCAGCGGCTGGTTGGCCCACCAGGCGAAGGCGCCGGCGGCGGCCAGCGCGAATGCCACGGCGGCCAGGACCAGCCGGGAAAGAAAACGTTTCATCGACAAGCTTGGGTAAATGCGGGTCTGAATGCGGGTGAATGCGGGCTTAAGTCGGGAGCAACCGCGGGTCTGCGTGAATCGAGGCCGCCGCGGCTGCCGGGCACCCGCAAGACGGGGCAGGCGGCGCGCCGCAGGCTCGACAGGTGACCGAAGTCGGCCGCCGGCCGCAATGGCGGCAGACCCATATAATACCGGGAGCCTTGTCAGGAGCCGCCGCTCACCGAGTCACAAGTTGTGACAGGCCCTGCACAAGCCATCCGCCAACCCGTGCCGGCCCGCGCGCCGGCTCCGAATCGAAGTCCATCCATGCACGCCCCCAATCCCGCCCGCGCCGCCCAGTTCGCCGCCCTGCGCCAGGACGGCGTCGTTTGCCGCCCCGCCGATCTGGGCCTGATCCGCGTGGCCGGCGATGATGCCGCCACCTTCCTGCACAGCCAGCTGACCAACGCCGTCGAGGACCTGCCGCAAGGGCAGGCCCGGCTGGCCGGCTATTGCTCGCCCAAGGGCCGCCTGCTGGCGACGCTGCTGATCTGGCGCGACGCGCAGGGCATCGCCATGCAGCTGTCGGCCGACCTGCAGCCGGCAATCCAGAAGCGGCTGTCGATGTTCGTGCTGCGCGCCAAGGCCAGACTGTCGGACCTGGGCGCGGAGGCCGGCATCGTCGGCGTGGCCGGCGCCAAGGGTGACAGCGCGCTGGCGGCCGCCGGCCTGCCCGCGCCGGCAGAACCCTGGAGCACCGCCGGCGCCGGCGAGGCGACCGTGATCCGCCTGCCCGACGCCGACGGCGTGCCGCGCTGGCAGGTCGTGGCCCCTGCCGCGCAGGCCGATGCCCTGCGCGAAACGCTGGGCACCACGCTGCTGCGAGCCGATGCCGAACTGTGGGACTGGCTCGAGATCCGCGCCGGCATCCCGCGCATCGTCGTCGCCACCCAGGAACAGTTCGTGCCGCAGATGATCAATTACGAGCTGATCGGCGGCGTCAATTTCCGCAAGGGCTGCTACCCGGGCCAGGAAGTCGTCGCGCGCAGCCAGTACCGCGGCACGCTCAAGCGCCGCATGTGGCTGGTCAGCGGCGAAGGCGAGACGCCGGACGAAGGCGCCGAGATCTATCGTGCCGACGATCCCGGACAGCCGAGCGGCATGATCGTCAACGCGGCGCCCAAGCCGGACGGCGCCGGCTGGGACGCGCTGGCCGAGCTGAAGATCGATGCGGCCGGCGCGAGCCTGCATCTGGGCCATGCCGAAGGGCTGGCGATCACCGTGGGCGAGCTGCCCTACCCGGTGCCGCTGCTGGCGACCGATCCGGCCGCCTGAGGCCGGCCTTCCCACGGCCCGCAGCAAGACGCCGCAAGGAGACGCCACGATGAGCGAGCACCTGTTCGTCTACTTCCGCGTGCGCGAGCAGGATGCCGCCGAGGCGCTGCCGCACTGGCACCGGTGGATGGCCACGGTGGCCGAAGCCACCGGGATCGGTGGTACGCTGATGCGCAGGCCCGAAACCCGCGCCGGCCTGCAGACCTGGATGGAGGCCTACGCCGACGTGCCACCGGCCTTCGATGCGACGCTCGACGGCCTGTGGCGGCAAAGCGGTTTGCAGCACTGGCTCGAAGGCGAGCGCCAGGTCGAACGCTTCGTCGACCTGGACCTGTTGTAGCGCGGTGCCGCCCACAGCGATGCGGCGGCCCGCAACAAGGAATGGCTTATGTGTTTGATCCTCGTCGCCTGGCAGGCCCACCCCGACTATGCGCTGGTGGTCGCGGCCAATCGCGATGAATTCTATGTCCGCCCGGCGGCACCGGCGCACTGGTGGGACGACGCGCCCGAGGTGCTGGCCGGCCGCGACCAGGCGGACGTGATCGGCGAGCCGGGCACCTGGATGGGCGTGACCGCGGGCGGTCGCTTTGCCGCGCTGACCAATTACCGCGCGCCTTCCGAGAAACGCACCGATGCCCGCTCGCGCGGCGAACTGGTGGCCGGCTTCCTGCGCGGCGAGGCGTCGCCC
Organism: Cupriavidus gilardii; assembly: GCF_008801915.1. Lineage (GTDB taxonomy): Bacteria > Pseudomonadota > Gammaproteobacteria > Burkholderiales > Burkholderiaceae > Cupriavidus > Cupriavidus gilardii. The sequence goes on along the minus strand of NZ_VZOV01000004.1, from coordinate 237,928 downwards.
GAACAATACGTCGGCGATCTCGCGCGCGGCGCCGGCATCCGCAGCCCCGGCGCCTACAACGGCTTCAACCTGCTCGCGGGCGATCTCGACGCGCTGTGGTGGTACAGCAACCGCTCGCCCGATGGCGCCCCGCAGCGGCTCAAGCCCGGCCTGTACGGGCTGTCGAACGCGCTGCTCGACACGCCGTGGCCCAAGGTGCGCAGCCGCGTCGGCGCGCTGGCCGAGACGCTGGCCGCCGACACCGGCGCGCCCCATGCCAGCGTCGAGCCCTATCTGGCGCTGCTGGCCGATACCCGCCAGGCCTGCGATTTCGAGCTGCCGCAGACCGGCGTCGCGCCCGAATGGGAAAAGCTGCTGTCGTCGGCCTTTATCCGTTCGCCGTCTTACGGGACGCGCGCCAGCACGGTGCTGCGCGTACGCCACGATGGCCGCTTCGACCTGAGCGAGCGCAGCTTCGATGCGTCCGGACCGATCGGCGAGGTCTCGTACCAGGGCCAGATGAACGTGGTCAGCAGCGCGGGCACGATTCCGGCGCCGCGCTAAAGTCCAGCGGTCGCGGTGTCTGCGCTGTCAGGCGGCAAGATAGCGCCGCACCGTGCGCGCCCCAGCCAGCGCGATCCATCCCATCGTCAGCGCCACCAGGCCGAGCCCATAGCGCAGATCGCTGGCATGCGCGACGCCGCCGATCATCACCGGCCCCAGCATCAGCCCGATATAGCCAAAGCGTGCCACGCGCGAGATGCCCTCGGCCGGGGGCACCCCGGGCAGCCGCGACGCCGCGACGAAGAAGATCGGCACCATATTGGCCGCCCCCAGGCCCATCATCGCGAAGCCCAGCAGGCTCGCCCAGGGCGCGGGCCACAGCAGCGCGAGGCTGATGCCGACGAAAGCCAGCCAGGCGCTGGCCGTCAGCGTGCCGGCGTCGCTCCAGCGCGCCCGCGCCAGATCGCCGGTGAAGCGGCCGATCGCCATGCCGCCCGAGAAGGCCGCATACCCGAAGCTGATCCAGGCGATCGGCGCCTGCGCGATCTCGCGCATGTAGACGCTGGTCCAGTCGTACATCGCCCCCTCGCCCACCAGCCCGAGAAACGCCATCAAACCCAGCAGCCACAGTGCCCGGCCCGCATGGTCGTGCCCCTTGTCGGCGTGCGGCGCGGTCGGATGGTCGGGCAGCAGCCAGCGCTTCGAGGCCAGCCCCACGCCGGCGGTCAGCAGCGCCATGCCGATTGCGTGCTCCAGCGGTGGAACCTGCAGCGACAGCAACAGCCCGCCAACGGCCGCGCCGACCATGCCGCCGAGGCTGAACATGCCGTGCAACGCGGACATGATCGGCTTGTGGCGCCGGGATTCGACCGTGGCGGCCTGCGCGTTCATCGCGACGTCGAACACGGCGCTGGCCATGCCGAACGCGATCAGCGCGGGCACCAGCGCGTAGAAATGCGGCATCGCCAGGATCGCGATGGTGGCCACGCCATAGGCCACGCCGCCCGACATGCAGGCGCGCGTGCTGCCAACCCGCGAGATCCAGCGGCCCACCGGACCCATCGCGACGATGGCGCCGAAGGCCACCGCCAGCATCGCCATCGACAGCACGGCATCGGACAGGCCGAAGCGCGCCTTGATCGTTGGAATATGGACGCCCCAGGTGGCGAAGGTCGCGCCATTGACGAAGAACAGCGCCATCGTGGCCCAGGTGGCCGGCGCGGTGCGCACCGGCGGCGGATCGGCCGGTGCGGGGGAATGCGGCTGCGACGAAGCGGACGGCCGCGGCAGATCGGTGGACAGGTCGTTCATGCGAAACGGTGGGTACGGCGCGGTATGGCCATGCATGGTCTCATACCGCCGCCGCCGCGGCCGTCGGCCGATGGCTGACGCGCGAGCGACGCTAGAGCGACGCTCGAGCGTCTCGCGCCCTTGGAGGCTAGCCCCGCAGCCGCTTGCGCATCTCGATATGGGGAATGCCCGCTTCCTCGAACGGCTCGCCGACCTGCTGGAAGCCGACGCGCGCGTAGAACGGCGCCGCATGCGACTGCGCGTTGAGCACCAGTTCGGGATAGCCGAGTGCCTCGGCCTTGGCCATCAGCGCATCGAGCACGCGGGCGCCGACGCCGGTGCCGCGCGCGCCGGCCAGCACCGCCATGCGGCCGATATGGCCGTCGGGCAGCAGCCGGCCCGTTGCCACCGCGACGCCCTGCGCGTCATAGGCAATCGCATGCCAGCTCGGCTCGTCCCATTCGTCCCATTCGAGTTCGACCGGTACGCCCTGCTCTTCGACGAATACGGCATAGCGGATCGCGCGCGCGGTCTCGCGCGCTTCGGACCAGGGCAGCAGGCGAACGGTGAGGGTCATGATGAAAGGATGACGCGTCGGTTGGCGAGGATCGGCATGATACTCGCGTCGCGCCGATCTTTCAGGGGACGCGGGGGTGGCCCGTGCCGCGGCCCGTCATCTTGTCGAGATGGGCAGGCTTACTGCTCCGGCGCCACCGTCTCGTACGCGACGATCGCCTCGCGCACGGCCGCCGGCACCGGCGCCGAACGCTGCGTCGCCGGATCGGCGCAGACGTAGACGATCTCGCCGGTGATCAAATGCTCGTCGCCGCGGTACATCTCGACGCGGAACAGCATGCTGGAGCGGCCGATGCGCGCGATGCGGCCGCGGATGTCGAGCATGTCGTCGAAGCGCGCCGAGCCGTGGTACTCCAGCGTCGACTTGACGACGTACATGTCCACGCCATGCGCGTGCAGCACGTCCTCGGGATAGCGGATACCGACCGCGCGCCAGTACTCGGTCACGCAGATATCGCAATAGGTCAGGTAATGCGCGTTGAAGACGATCGACTGCGGATCGACCTCGGCCCAGCGCACGCGCAGCGGCATGCTGTGGCGATATTCTTCCTTGGCCATGCGGGGTCCTCGGGTAAGACAGCGTCCGGGAATTCGTCGCCCCCGCGAATGCGGGGGCCCAGCGGCTTTTCCCATTTCCGCGTGGCGAGGCAAGCCACTGGGTCCCCGCCTGCGCGGGGACGACGGGATCAACGGCCCTCGGCGAGGGCCAGCGCGCATATTGCTGCCGCGGCTTACTGCGGCCGAGCCAGGCCCAGCTTCTCGATGATCGCCTTTTCCTTCCTGACCGTATCGGCCGCGAACTTCGCGTACTGCTCGCTGTTCATGTAGAACGGCTCCATGTCGAACTTGGCCAGCGACTCGCGGTAGTTCGGCATCTCCATCGCCTGCTTGAACGCGTCATGCAGCTTCTTGACGATCTTCGGGTCGGTGCCCTTGGGCGCGGCCAGGCCGAACGGCGAGGTCTGCACGATGCCCAGGCCCAGCTCCTTGAGCGTCGGCACATTGGGGAAGCGCGGCGAACGCTTGTCGCCCCACACCGACAGCAGGCGCAGGCGGCCCTGCTCGACGTACGGCGCCCAGGCCGGCGTGTCGGCCACCGACATCACGTGGCCGCCCAGCAGCGCCTGCATCGACTCGGAATTGCCCTTGAACGGGATGTGCGAGAACTGGACGTTCTGCTTCATCGCCAGCTCTTCCATCGTCAGATGCAGCGTCGTCATCGAGCCGGGCGTGCCGTAGGTCAGCTTGCCGGGATTGGCCTTGGCGTAGGCGATGTACTCCTGCATCGTCTTGATCGGCGAATCGGCCGGCACGACCAGGCCGAACGCATAGCCGGCCAGGTTGATCACATAGGTCAGGTCCTTGACCGGGTCCCAGTTGATCTTGGTCGTGTACGGCAGGCGGAACACCGGCAGCGGGATCTGCGCCAGCGTATAGCCGTCGGGCGGCGTGGCCTGCATCATCTGCGCCGGCAGCACGCCGCCGGCACCGGGCTTGTTCTCGACGATCACCGGCTGGCCCAGGATCTTCGAGGCGTTCTCCGCGAGCACGCGGAACGGGATATCGGTGGAACCGCCCGCGGTATAGCCGATGATGAGGCGGATCGGCTTCTGCGGGAAATTGTCCGCCTGGGCGTGGGCCGCGGGGGTGGCGGCCAGGCCGGTTACCGCGGCGGCGGCGATGGCGCCCGCGCGGGCGAGGAAGTGGCGGCGTTGCATCTGTAGTCGTCTCCTGTTGCTACAAGGTACTGCTCGGGTACTCGTGGATTGCCTGAAAAAACCGGGGTTCTGCGACCGCCTTGGCTTGGCATCGAGCGCGGCCCTAGATGGGCGGCGCGGTGCCGAAGGCCGTCCGCAACGCGCGCACGGCATCGTCATGCGCGCGCGCCACTGCCGGGACGAAGCGTCCCAGCTTGAAGAAATCATGGATCATGCCGGGGTAGTCCGCCACTTCTGCCGGCACGCCCGCGGCGCGCAGCTTGCCGGCATACGCGACGCCTTCGTCGTGCAGCGGATCGTAGCCCGCCACCGCGATCCAGGCCGGACAGCACCCGGCCACATCCGCACCGCTGCCGCCGCCGTCGAGCGGCGCAAAGCGCCAGTCGTCGCGGCTCTGCTCGCGGTCCAGATACTGCGCGAAGAACCATTGGATCATCGACGCGGTCAACAGATAGCCGTCGGCCAGCGCCCGCTGCGACGGCGTGTCCTGGCGCGCACTAGTGCCGGGATACAGCAGCATCTGCAGCACGGGCGCGAGGCCGCGGTCGCGCGCCTCGACCGCGCAGGCCGCCGCCAGCGTGCCGCCGGCGCTATCACCGCCCAGCGCAATGCGATTCGCATCCACGCCCAGCCGCGGCGCCTGCTCGAAGACCCAGTGCAGCACGTCGAACGCATCGTCGACGGCCGTGGGGAATTTCCATTGCGGTCCGAGCCGGTAGTCGACCGACAGCACCATCGCATCGGCACGCGCGCACAGCAGCCGGCACAGCGGCTCGTGCGTGGCGATGCTGCCCACCGTGAAGCCGCCGCCATGGAAGTACAGCAGCAGCGGCAACGGGTCGGCCCAGCTGGCCTCGCGCGGCGCATAGAGCCGTACCGGAATCGGATGGCCGTCGCGCGCCGGTACCGTCATGTCCTCGACGCTGTGCACCGGCGCGGGCGCCACGTCCAGGATCAGCGCGCTCTTCTCGTAGGCGATCTTCGCGTCGGCCGGCTCCAGATGATGCAGCGGCGGCCGCTTGGCGCGCGCCACCATGTCGAGCAGCTGCGCGATCTGCGGATCGAGCGGCTGCGCCGGCATGCCGGGCGGCAGCGATGACGCGGAGGGCGCGGGGAACGCGGACGGGACGGCTGACATGAAGCGATGCGGTGCACGCGGTACGGCCATGGCCTGCGCGCTGGAATTCCGGTGAAGTTCGAATTGTGAACGAGCGTTCGATTTTAGTATGATGCCAGCGCTTTGTGGGCATATCGGCGTGGAAAATGTGGCAATGCGACACCGCGTTTGCCCCCTCCCCACCCGATTGAAAACGCTGCGACAATCGTCCGGGCCCGGCTCTGCACCGCCGCGCCGGCATGGCACGCATCCGTCAGCCGCCACCCGCGCGCCCTCGCCCACATAACAATCACGGAGACAAGCACGATGGCCTTTATCTATTACCTGACCCATATCCATCTCGATTTCGGCGCGGTCAAGCTGCTGAAGTCCGAATGCGAGCGCATCGGCATCCGCCGGCCGCTGCTGGTCACAGACAAGGGCGTGGTCGCCGCCGGCATCGCGCAGCGCGCCATCGACGCGCTCTCCGGGCTGCCGGTGGCCGTGTTCGACGACACCCCGTCGAACCCCACCGAGGCGATGGTGCGCCAGGCCGCCGCGCAATACCGCAGCGAGGGCTGCGACGGGCTTATCGCGGTGGGCGGCGGCTCCTCGATCGATCTGGCCAAGGGGATCGCGATCCTGGCCACGCACGAGGGCGAGCTGACCACCTACGCCACCATCGAGGGCGGCAGCGGCAGGATCACCGAGCGCGCCGCGCCGCTGATCGCGGTGCCGACCACCTCGGGCACCGGCAGCGAGGTCGCGCGCGGCGCGATCATCATCCTCGAGGACGGGCGCAAGCTCGGCTTCCATTCCTGGCACCTGCTGCCCAGGTCGGCCATCTGCGATCCCGAGCTGACGCTGGGCCTGCCGCCCGGGCTGACGGCCGCCACCGGCATGGACGCGATCGCCCATTGCATTGAAACCTTCCTGGCCCCGGCCTTCAACCCGCCCGCCGACGGCATCGCGCTGGACGGCCTGGAGCGCGCCTGGACCCATATCGAACGCGCCACGCGCGACGGCAGTGACCGCGAGGCCCGGCTGAACATGATGAGCGCGTCGATGCAGGGTGCGATGGCGTTCCAGAAGGGGCTGGGCTGCGTGCATTCGCTGTCGCACCCGCTCGGCGGCCTGAAGATCGACGGCCGCACCGGCCTGCATCACGGCACGCTGAACGCGGTGGTAATGCCCGCGGTGCTGCGCTTCAATGCCGATGCGCCGAGCATCGTGCGCGAGGACCGCTATGGCCGCCTGCGCCGCGCCATGCATCTGCCGGCCGACGCCGATGTCGCGCAGGCGGTGTACGACATGACCGCGCGGCTGGGCCTGCCGACCGGGCTGGCCGCGATGGGCGTCACCGAGGCGATGTTCGACAAGGTCGTGGCCGGCGCGCTGGCCGACCATTGCCACAAGACCAATCCGAAGGAGGCCAGCGCCGACGACTACCGGCGTATGCTGGCGGAATCGATGTAGGGCTCAACCGCTGCAAGCCGCGGTTGATGTAAGCCGCGGTTGATGTAAGCCGCAGTGGATGTAAGCCGCAGTGGATGTAAGACGCAGTCGGTGTAGGGCGCAATCGTGTAAGGCTCGATCCGATGCCACCCGCATCGGGCGCAAGGAGGCAGGCATGGCTGGCGAACACTTGCAGGTGGTGCACGGCGATATCACGCGGATGGAGGTCGATGCCATCGTCAACGCGGCCAACAGCGGGCTGCTGGGCGGCGGCGGCGTCGATGGCGCGATCCACGGCGCCGGCGGCCCGTCCATCATGGCGGCCTGCCGCGAGATCCGCGAGCGCCAGGGCGGCTGCCCGACCGGCGAGGCGGTGATCACGACCGGCGGCCTGCTGCCGGCGCCCTATGTGATCCACGCGGTCGGCCCGGTCTGGCGCGGCGGCAGCGACAACGAGGATGCGCTGCTGGCCAGCGCCTATCGCAGCAGCATCAAGCTCGCGGCCGAGCATCGGCTGCGCACGCTGGCGTTCCCCAATATCAGCACCGGGGTCTACGGCTTTCCGCGCGAACGTGCCGCCGATATCGCGATCGCCGCGGTGCGCGAGGCGCTGGCCGACGCCGACACCATCGAACAGGTGACCTTCGTCTGCTTCGACGACGAGAACTACCGGCTGTACCGGGAGCGGCTGGGGGCGTTTGGCGGGCTTTGATGTACCGGCGGGTCAAGGGACGCCCTTGCCCCCGTCCCTTTCGCTAGCTCAACGCGCTCCGGATCAGCAGATTGATCCGCTCCGGCTGCTCGTGCACGACCCAGTGCGTGCCTTCGGGAATCCGTTCGAGCCGCAGCTGTGGCACGAAGCGGTCGAGCCCGTCGACCAGCGACTTCGGCAGCGCGCGATCGTTCTCGCCCCAGATCACCAGCGTCGGCACGCGCACGACGAAGGCCTCCGGATCGAGGCGCGACAGATCGGGCGGCGGCTCGCCCGGCGCCGGGGGATGCAGCGGCGAGGCGCGATAGTAGTTGACGCTGCCGGTCAGCGGATGCGAACCGCCCTCGCCCGGCTGCGACCACGCGGCCAGATACTTGTCGCGCGTGTCGCCGCTGAACCAGTCGGGCGGCGCGTCGCCGCCCGACAGCAAGGCGGCCAGCTTCGCATGGTTGTCGGCCGCCAGCACCTCCTCGCAGCCCGGCTTGCGCAGCCAGTTCATATAGGCCGACGCCGCCTGCTGCTGCGGGTCCTCGGCCAGCGCGCGGGCGAACAGATACGGGTGCGGCGCGTTGATGATGACCAGCTGCTGCACCAGCGCCGGAAACTGGATCGCCAGGTTCCAGCACACCGCCCCGCCCCAGTCGTGCGCGACCACCACGCAGCGGTCATAACCGAGCGCCGCGACGAACTGGACCAGATCTTCGACCAGATGGCGCGGCTTGTAGGCCTCGACCGCGGCGGGCTTGCTCGACAGATTGAAACCGCGCAAATCGGGCGCAACCGCGAAATGGGTCCGGCCGAATTCGGCGAGCTGGGCTTCCCACGCGTACCAGAACTCGGGGAAGCCGTGGACGAACAGCATCAACGGCTTGCCGCGCTGGCCCGCGCTGGCATAGTGCAGCCGCGTGCCATTCGGCAGCGAGGCGTACTGCAGATGATGGATCACGGCCGAAGTGCTCATGGTCTCCTCTCTGTGGTTTGCCGTTGTCGTCCCGCCCGCCCCATGCGGGCGAGGCGCCGGCCGTGCCGATGCACGCTCCGTGCCTGCGCGCGAATCGCCTGCCTCAGCCCCGCAGCGCCGCCACCAGCTCGTCGCGCACCTGCGGCTTGCCGGCGAACGGATCGCCGGGATTGCGCTGGCCGACGATGTCCTCGAAACGCTGCTGCACCGGCGCCAGCGCGTGCGGATGCGAATAGATGTAGAAGCGCTGCTCGCGGATGGCGTCGAAGGTCATCCGGGCCACGTCCTCCGCGCTGACCTTGCCCGACGTGACGGCCTTGTCCGACAGTGCCTGCGCAACGCGCTGCGAGCGCGTCGGCGGCGCCTCGTTGCTCAGGTCCGCGGGGCGATTGCGGTGCGACTGATGGATGCCGGTCGGCACGAAATACGGGCACAGCAGCGAGCAATGCACCTGTTCGGTCACCAGTGCCAGGTCCTGGTACAGCGACTCGGACAACGACACCACGGCGTGCTTGGACACGTTGTAGATGCCCATCGCCGGCGGGTTCAGCAGCCCCGCCATCGATGCGGTATTGACGATATGGCCCTCGTACGAGGCGTCGCGCGCGGCCGCCTCGAGCATCAGCGGCGTGAAGATGCGCACGCCGTGGATCACCCCGTGCAGGTTGACGCCGAGCACCCAATCCCAATCCTTCTGCGAGTTCTCCCAGACCAGCCCGCCGGCGCCGACGCCGGCATTGTTGAACAGCAGGTTGACCTCGCCGAAGGCCTGGATCGCGGCATCGGCCAGCGCCTGCACCTGCTCGGCCTTCGATACGTCGACGCGCAGCCCGATCGCGCGCGCGCCCTGCGTGCGCAGCTCGGCCACGGTGGCATCGAGCGCGTCCTGCTGGACGTCGGCCAGCACCAGCCGCATGCCGAGCGCCGCCCCGAGCCGCGCGAATTCCTTGCCGAATCCCGACGCGCCGCCGGTGATCACGGCCACCCTTTCCTGGAACTGCTTCATGGCGGTCTCCTTCGCGCGTCAGTCGAGCAGGTCGGGCTGTTCCTTGACGATCCGCGCGTACAGCGGCTGGAACTGGAACCAGCCGGCCTGCGCGGTGCCGACGATCGAGTAGGCCTGGCGCGCGGCCGCGTCCGAGATCGTCTTCGGCGCGCCGCCCGTGCGCGCCGCGGCCGCCTCGGCCAGCAGCTGCACCTGGCACGAACGCTCCATCGTGATGAACCACCAGGCCGCCTCGTCGACCGTGCGGCCCACGGTCAGCAGGCCGTGGTTCTGCAGGATCACGGCCTTGTTGGACCCCAGCGCATTGGCGATGCGCTGGCCCTCGTCCAGCTCGACCACCACGCCGCCGAAGTCGTCGTAGACCGCATGGTCCTGGTAGAAGGCGCAGACGTCCTGCGTCAGCGGATCGAGCGGCCGGCCCAGCGTCGACCAGGCGCGCCCATAGGTGCTGTGCGAATGCGCGGCGGCGACCGCGTCCTCGCGGGTCTGGTGCACGCGCGAGTGGATCGCGAAGGCGGCGGCGTTGACCGGGTGATCGCCCTCGACCACGTTGCCGTGATGGTCGCAGCGGATCAGGTTCGACACCTTGACCTGGCTGAAGTGGACGCCGAACGGATTGACCCAGAAGGTATCGGGAAACTCGGGGTCGCGCGCGGTGATATGGCCGGCCACGCCTTCGTCGAAGCCGAACTTCGAGAACAGCCGGAAGGCCGCCGCGAGCCGCTGCTTGCGATGCAGGCGCTCCTCGGCATGGGTCTCGAAGCGTGGCGGTCGCGGCAGCACGCGGTACTTGGCCTTGATTTCCTCGGGCAGATCGGCACCGATCTCGTCGGTGCGGCCGGCACGCTGCGGTGCCTGGATGGGAGCGTTCATCGCGGTCTCCTGCGGCTAATGAGCGGATAACGAGGGCCGATCAGATCAGCTTGACCAGCTGCTTGCCGAAGTTCTTGCCCTTGAGCAGGCCCATGAAGGCCTCGGGCGCGCTCTCCAGCCCCTGCGCGACGCTCTCGCGGAACTTGAGCTTGCCCTGCGCCACCGCGCCACCGAGCTCGGACAGCGCCTGCGGCCACACGTCCATGTGCTCGGAGACGATGAAACCCTCGATCTTCAGCCGCGACACCAGGATCAGCTGCGGATTTTTCATCGGCAGCGGCTCGCCGTCATAGCCGGCGATCATGCCGCACACCGCGATGCGGCCGAACGGGTTCATCCGCGACAGCACGGCATCGAGGATCTCGCCGCCGACGTTCTCGAAGTAGCCGTCGACGCCCTGCGGCGTGGCTTCCTTGAGCATCGTGTACAGCGCCTTGGGATCGGACGCCGCCTTGTAGTCGACGCAGGCATCGAAGCCCAGCTCGTTGACCACGTAGTCGCACTTCTCCTTGCCGCCGGCGATGCCGACCGCGCGGCAGCCGGCCATCTTGGCGAGCTGCCCGACCACGCTGCCCACCGCGCCCGAGGCCGCGCTAACCACCACGGTCTCGCCGGCCTTCGGCGCGATGATGCGGTTCAGGCCGTACCAGGCGGTGACGCCGGGCATGCCGACCGCGCCCAGATAGGCAGACAGCGGGATCCGGCTGGTGTCGACCTTCTGCATGCCGCTGCCGTCGCTGACCCCCATCTCCTGCCAGCCGAACATGCCCAGCACCTTGTCGCCGACCGCGTACTTCGGATTGCGCGAGGCCACCACCTCGCCGACGGTACCGCCGATCATCACCTCGTTCAGCGGCTGTGGTGTCGCATAGGACTTGCCTTCGTTCATGCGGCCGCGCATGTACGGATCGAGCGACAGATAGTGGTTGCGGACCAGCACCTGGCCGTCGGCCAGCTCGGGTACCGGCACCTGCTCGAGCCGGAAATTGTCCGGCGAGACGGCGCCGCTGGGACGGGAGGCGAGGACGATGCGCTTGTAGGTGTCGGACATGGGCTTTCCTTTGTCAGGGAGTCGTGGGACGTTGGACTTCGATGTTGGCGTCGGATCTGGTGTCGATCCTGCCGCTCAGCGCTGCATCAGCGCGAGCGCCAGCGCACGATAGGCGCGCAGCGTGATCGGGTCATTCGCGGCATTGCCGGCGATCGGGTGCGAGGCATAGCGCACGATGGTCATCTCGGCCTTCGGATCGACATGGATGCGCTGGCCGAAGATGCCGCGCGCCTCGAACACGCCGTGATCGTCGTGCGAGACCCACCACATATCGCGATAGCTCCAGCCAGGCAGATGAGCATAGACCGATTTGGCGAACTTCGCGCGGTCGCCGCCGCCGCGGATCTCGGCCACCACCGCGCTCGGGATCACCTGGCGCCCGTTGAAGCGGCCGTCGTTGCGCATGGCCTCGCCGAAGCGGGCCAGGTCGCGCAGCGTGGTGCTGATCGCCCCGCCGCCGCCCGGCGTGCCGATGCTGTCGACGGTGAAGTAGGCGTCCTCCTCGGCGCCGAGCGGCTGCCACAGCTTGTCGGACATCAGCTTCGGCAGCGCCACGCGCGACGCGCGCTGGACGATCCACGCCAGCACCTCGGCATTGACGGTCTTGTAGGCGAAGGCGCGGTCGTGCTCGCCCTCCTTGCGCAGCGTGGTCAGGAACTCGTAGAAGGTGCGCGGGCCCGCATAGTCGGGCGCGCGCGGGATCATGCCGCCGGCGCGCGCATAGTCGTTGACCTCCGCCTTCGGATCGGCGTAGTCCTCGGAGAATTTGACGCCGATCGTCATGTCCATCACCTGGCGCACGGTGGCGTCGCCATAGGCGGTGTCGGCCAGCTCGGGCACGTAGCGCGTGACCGGCGCGCTCGGATCCAGCTTGCCCTCGACCGCCAGCATCGCCGCCAGCGTGCCGACGAAGCTCTTGGTGATCGAGAACGCCGCGTGCGGCAGCTGCGGCTGCAGCGCGCCGAAGTATTTCTCGTAGACGACCTTGCCCTTGTGCATCACCAGGATGCCGTCGGTATAGGTCAGCGCCAGCATGTCGGCGAAGGTGCGGCGCGTGCCGTCGGCATCGACGAACGGAACGCCGCCGATATCGCGCTCGGCGCGCGGCAGTGCCGAAACGGGGCCCGGGCCGCGCCAGACCGAGACGGTCGGCACCAGCTCGCGCACATGCGAGAAGGTCCAGCGGTGCCGTGGGAAACCGTTGCTCTTGCCGCTGAAGCTGATGACCTTGTCCGGCGCCGGCGGAAAGCCCTGCATCCATCCCAGCGTGATGGGATCGGTCGCGGCCGCGTCGGCATAGGTGCGCGCGGGTGGCGTCTGTGCTTGCGTGGGCGTCGTCATGGCGGTCAGCAGCACTGCCGCGACGGACAGCACGGAGCAAGCGATACGGCGACCGCGATGGCGAAGGCGCGTACGCCCGCGTCGATTGGCCTGCATGGTGTCTCCATTTGTTTTTTCTCTTTGGATCAGGTTGGTACCGCCATACTCTCGACCCCGGGCAGCGTCAGCCTTCGGCGCCGGTATCCGCCGCGGTGTCGGCACGCTGCGGCGGCGAGCGGCGCACGTACTTGAACGTGCCGGAACTGCGCGCCACCAGCTTGCCGTCCGCGTCGACGATCTCCGCCTCGCAGAACGCCATCGAGGTGGTGCGATGCACGCAGTCGCCGCGCGCGATCAGCGTGCCGCGGCCCGGCGCCATGAAGCTGGTCTTCATCTCGATGGTCACCACGCCGCGGCCGTCCTCGGTATCGGCCGAGCGGCAGGCCACCGCCATCGCGACATCGAGCAGCGTCATCAGCACGCCGCCGTGCGCCATTTCCCAGCCGTTGTGATGGCGTTGCTCGACTTCCAGCTCGAGTTCGCTGACGCCGCCGCCCATGTGCGTGCAGCGCAGGCCGAGGTTATCGACGAAGGGGATCGGGATCGGGAAGCCTTTGCGGGGCTCGGTCATGGTGTGATGGTCCTCAGGGGGTGGCGATGGCCAAGGGGTCGGTGGGGATACGCTGCTTGCCCTGTCCCTCGGTGGTGGTCTTCCCTCTCCCGCAAGCGGGAAAGGGAAGCCATCCGGTGGCGCACTCGGGCAAGGCCACTGTGTTCCTCCTCTCCCCTCATGGGCAGAGGGCTGACAGAGGGGTGGGTCCGGCGCGCCGCGGTTCAAACGGCGCTGACGCCCCCATCCACCGCCAGGATCTGTCCGGTGATGTGCTTGCCGGCCTCGGTCGCGAACAGCAGCGCGGCGCCCTTCAGGTCCTCGTCGTCGCCCAGCCGATGCAGCGGCACGCCCTCGCACATCTTGTCGACGCCCAGCCGCGCCAGCGAGCCCTGCGTCATCTTCGACGGGAAGAAGCCCGGCGCCAGCGCATTGACGGTGATGTTGTGCTCGCCCCATTCGGCCGCCAGCGTGCGCGTGAAATTGACCACCGCGCCCTTGGACGTGTTGTAGGCGATCGTCTCCATCGTGCCCGGCGGGTTGCCGGCCAGCCCGGCAATCGACGCGACGTTGATGATGCGGCCATAGCGGCGCGGAATCATCGATTGCTTGCCGATGCGCTGCGTCAGCAGGAACAGGCCGCGGACGTTCAGGTTCATCACCTTGTCCCAGGCCTCGACCGGATGGTCTTCGGCGGGCGCGCCCCAGGTTGCGCCGGCATTGTTGACCAGGATGTCGACGTGGCCCAGGCGCGCCAGCGTCTCGTCGGCCAGCCGCGCGATCTCGTCGTCGCGCGAACCGTCGGCGGCGATCCAGTCGGCCTCGATGCCGCGCGCCTTCAGATGTTCCTGCGCGGCCTTCAATTCGTCGGCCTTGCGCGCCGACAGCACCAGCCGCGCGCCCTGCTCGCCCAGCGCCTCCGCGATCTGCAGGCCCAGCCCGCGCGAGCCGCCGGTGATCAGCGCGGTGCGCCCTTTCAGGTCGAACAGTTGTGCGATCGTTTTCATGGTGTCCCCTCCTTGTCTCGGTGTCCGATGTCTTGTCCCGGCGTTTCGCGATGCGCCGGTCCTAGAACCAGGCGTCCTGCATGTCGAGCGTGGTGCGGTCCAGCGACGCCAGCAGATCCAGCTGCGGGCCGACCTTCGGCAGTTCCCAGCGGAAGAAGTAATCCGCCGCCGCCAGCTTGCCGCGATAGAAGCCAGCGTCCGCATGGTCCGACGGCAGCGCCGCCAGCGCGGTGTGCGCCAGCATCGCCTGCTCCAGCCAGATCCAGGCGACCACCACGTGGCCGAACGCTTCCAGATAGACCGAGGCATTGGCCAGCGTCACCGCCGGATCGCCGGCCGCCCACAGTTGGGACGTGACGTCGGCCAGCCGCGCGACGCGCGCGGCCAGTGCCTTGCCATGCGTGGCCAGGCCATCGTCGCCGCTGGCCATGGCGCGCTCGATGGTGGCCTGCACCACCTGTCCCAGCGCCTTGAACGCGGCGCCGTCCTTCATCACGACCTTGCGCCCGAGCAGGTCCAGACCCTGGATGCCGTGCGTGCCTTCGTGGATCGGGTTCAGCCGGTTGTCGCGATAGAACTGCTCGACGTTGTACTCGCGCGTATAGCCGTAGCCGCCGTGCACCTGGATCGCCAGGCTGTTGGCCTCCAGGCACCATTGCGAGGGCCAGCTCTTGGCGATCGGGGTCAGGATGTCGAGCAGCAACGCGAGGCGCTGATGTTCCGCCGTATCGCCGGCCGTGGCGGCGGCGCGCTCCTCGTCGACCAGCCGCGCGCAGTACAGGTTCAGCGCGAGCCCGCCCTCGACGTAGCTCTTCTGCGCCAGCAGCATGCGGCGCACGTCGGCATGCTCGACCAGCCTGACCTGCGGGCTGGACGGGTCCTTGCCGCCGGGGCCGACCGGCCGGCCCTGCGGCCGGTTGCGCGCGTAGTCCAGCGCGTGCAGATAGCCGGTATAGCCGAGCATCACCGCGCCGAGGCCGACGCCGATGCGGGCCTCGTTCATCATGTGGAACATGCACGCCAGGCCCTGGTGCGGCTGCCCGACCAGATAGCCGATCGCGCCCGCCTTGCCGCCGGGACGGTAGCGCGTGCCCTCGCCGAAGTTCAGCAGGCAGTTGGTGGTGCCGCGATAGCCCATCTTGTGGTTCAGGCCGGCCAGCACGACATCGTTGCGCTCGCCCAGCGAGCCGTCGGCATTGACCAGGAACTTGGGCACGATGAACAGCGAGATGCCCTTGACGCCGGGAATCAGCTTGCCGTCCGGGCCCGGGATCTTGGCCAGCACCAGATGCACGATGTTGTCCGACAGCTCGTGCTCGCCGGCCGAGATCCACATCTTGTTGCCGCGCAGCCGGTATTGCGCGCCCAGCGGCGATTCGCCCTCGTACTCGGCGCGCGTGGTGATGTCCGACAGCGACGAGCCGGCCTGCGGCTCGGACAGGCACATGGTGCCGAAGAAGCGCCCTTCCAGTTCGGGCTTGACGAAGGTCTCGATCTGCGCCGGCGTGCCGTGCGTCAGCAGCAGATTGGCGTTGCCGATGGTCAGGAACGGATAGGAGCTGGTGCCGACGTTGGCGCCCTTGAAATACGCGAAGCCGGCCTTCTCGACCACCACCGGCAGCTGCATGCCGCCCAGTTCGTAGTCCTGCCCGGCCGCCATCAGGCCGGCCTCGCAGAACGCCTTCAGCGCGGTCTTGACCTCGGGAATGATGGTGACGGTGTCGCCGTCGAAATGCGGTTCCTGCTGATCGTTCTTCTTGTTGTGCGGCGCGAACAGATCGGTGGCGATCTTCTCGCAGGTATCGAGCGCGGCGTCGAAGGTCTCGCGCGAGTGGTCGGCATAGCGCGGAATGCGCGTCAGCGATTCGACATCGAGCCACTCGTAGAGCAGAAAATCGAGGTCGCGGCGGGAAAGGATCAACGACATGGCGATTGCCGCTCCTTGGGATGGGAATGGATAGCGGGATGGGGGCGTAGGTTGCCCTCTCCCAACAAGAGTACCGCTCAGCCCGCCTCGCCCATCCGCGCGATGGTGCCCTGCGCGACCGCGCACAGCTTTTCCTCGCCGTCCCGGACGGCGAAGACATCGCAACGGACCACGGCCTGCTGCCGCCCGCGGCTGACGCACTCGGCGCGCGCGATCAGGCGCTCGCCCAATGCCGGGCGAACGTAATTGATCTTGTATTCCGAGGTCACCACCGGCGCGGCCATCGCCGCGCCGCCGGCATAGGTCAGCGCGTTGTCGGCCAGATAGCTGACCACGCCGCCGTGAGCGAAGCCATGCTGCTGCTGCAACGGCTGGCGCAGCGGCAGTTGCAGCTCGGCGCGCTGCGGCGTCAGCGCGGTCAGCTCCGCGCCGAGCAGCACCGAAAACGGCTGCTCGGCGAGGATCGCGCGGCCGTGGGCCAGCAGGTCGCCCGGCTGGCCCAGATCACGCGGCTGGCCGCGCTCCGCGCGTTCCTCGGCGGAGCCGGCGGACGGTGCGGCGGACGATGTGGTGGACGAAGCGGAAGACACCGCGGCCTGCGCTTACAGCACCTCGAACAGGCCGGCCGCGCCCTGGCCGCCGCCGATGCACATGGTGACGACCACGTACTTGACGCCGCGGCGCTTGCCTTCGATCAGCGCATGGCCGACCAGGCGGGCGCCCGACACGCCGTACGGGTGGCCCACCGCGATCGCGCCGCCGTTGACGTTCAGGCGGTCCATCGGGATGCCGAGCGTGTCGGCGCAGTACAGCACCTGCACCGCAAACGCCTCGTTCAGCTCCCACAGGCCAATGTCCTCGACCTTCAGGCCGGCCTTCTTCAGCAGCTTGGGCACGGCGAACACCGGGCCGATGCCCATTTCATCGGGCTCGCAGCCGGCCACCGCGAAGCCGCGGAAGGCGCCCAGCGGCTTCAGGCCGCGCTGCTCCGCCAGCTTGGCGCTCATCACCACCGCGGCCGAGGCGCCGTCCGAGAACTGCGACGCATTGCCAGCCGCGATCACGCCGCCCGGCATCGCCGTGCGGATCTTCGACACGCCTTCGTAGGTGGTATCCGGCCGGATGCCCTCGTCGGCCGAGACCGTGACCTCGCGCGTCACCAGCTGCCCGGTGGCCTTGTCAGCCACGCCGGCCAGCACCGTCAGCGGCACGATCTCGTCGTTGAACTTGCCGGCCTCCTGGGCCGCCGCCGCGCGCATCTGGCTCTGCACGCCGTATTCGTCCTGGCGCTCGCGCGGGATGTTGTAGCGCTTGGCGACGTTTTCCGCGGTCTGCAGCATGCTCCAGTAGATCTCGGGCTTGTTCTTGACCAGCCAGCCTTCCTGGATCATGTGGCGGTTCATCTCTTGCTGCACGCAGGAGATGCTCTCGACGCCGCCGGCGACGAAGATGTCGCCCTCGTCCGCGATCACGCGCTGCGCAGCCATCGCGATGGTCTGCAGGCCCGACGAGCAGAAGCGGTTCACCGTGGCGCCCGGCACCGTCACCGGGCAGCCGGCGCGCAGCGCGATCTGGCGTGCGATGTTGGCACCGGTCGCGCCTTCGGGATTGGCACAGCCCATCAGCACGTCCTCGACCTCGCCCGGCTCGATGTTGGCGCGCGCGATCGCGTGCTGGACCACATGGCCGCCGAGGGTGGCGCCGTGCGTCATGTTGAAGCCGCCCTTCCAGCTCTTGGCCAGACCGGTCCGTGCGGTCGATACGATCACTGCCTCGTTCATTTGTTGCTCCTCAGTATTCTCGGTGTCTGGTGTATCGATGTCTCGATGTCTCGGTGCCCATGCGCTGTCGCACGGGCCATCTCAGCTCAGCAGCTCGGCGGCACGCACCCTGCCGACGCCCGCCTCGGCGAGGCTCGCCCAGGCGGCGTCCAGCGATCCGTTCAGGTCGATCGCGCGGCAGGCGTCCTCGACCACCACCGCATCGAAGCCCGCCGCGCGCGCGTCCAGCGCGCTCCAGGCCACGCAGTAGTCGGTCGCCAGGCCGACGCAAATCACGCGGCGCACGCCATGCTCGCGCAGATAGCCGGCCAGCCCGGTCGGGGTCGTGCGGTCCGCCTCGACAAAGGCGGAATAGCTGTCGACCTCGCGCTGATGGCCCTTGCGGATCACCAGCCGCGCGTGCGGCACCGCCAGTTGCGGATGCAGCTCGGCCCCCGGTTGCCCTTGCACGCAGTGCGCGGGCCAGAGCACCTGCTCGCCATACAGCAGCGTGGTGGTCTGGAACGGCGCCGCGCCGGCATGGTTGACCGCGAACGACACGTGGTCGGCCGGGTGCCAGTCCTGCGTCAGCACCACATGCGTGAACGCCTCGGCCAGCCGGTTGATCACCGGCACGACCTGGTCGCCGTCAGGCACGGCGAGCGCGCCGCCGGGCATGAAGTCGTTCTGCACATCGATCACCAGCAGGCAATCGCTGTTGCCGAAGCGTCGTTGCATGGTCGCGTCCATTGCGTCGGTGTCGTGCCGTTCGCCGCTCAGCCGTTGAAGCCCTTGCCCTCGGCCGCCAGCTTCTTGAGCAGCGGCGCCGGCTCCCACGCTTCGCCGTGGTAGCCCTTGGCATAGCGCTGCATCGACAGCAGCACGTTGTACAGGCCGACCTGGTCCGCATACAGCATCGGGCCGCCGCGATGCAGCGGGAAGCCGTAGCCGGTCAGGTACACCATGTCGATGTCCGAGGCCTTCGAGGCAATGCCTTCCTCGAGAATCTTCGCGCCTTCATTGACCAGCGCGTACACCAGACGCTCGACGATCTCCTCGTCCGAGATCTTGCGGCGCGTGATGCCGAGATCCTTGGAATGCTGGACGATCATCTCGTTGACCTGCTGGTTCGGATACGGCTTGCGGTCGCCCGGCTTGTAGTCGTACCAGCCCGCGCCGGTCTTCTGGCCGAAGCGTCCCATCTCGCACAGCAGGTCGGCGGTCTTCGAATACTGGATGTCCGGCTTCTCGACCGCGCGGCGCTTGCGGATCGCCCAGCCGATGTCGTTGCCGGCCAGGTCGCCCATGCGGAACGGGCCCATCGCGAAGCCGAACTTCTCGATGGCCTTGTCGACCTGCTCGGGCAGCGCGCCCTCGTCCAGCAGATAGCCGGCCTGGCGGCTGTACTGCTCGATCATCCGGTTGCCGATGAAGCCGTCGCAGACGCCCGACACCACCGCGGTCTTCTTGATCTTCTTGGCGACCTGCATGACCGTGGCCAGCACGTCCTTGCCGGTCTTGTCGCCGCGCACCACTTCCAGCAGCTTCATCACGTTGGCTGGGCTGAAGAAGTGCATGCCGACCACGTCCTGCGGACGCTTGGTGAACGAGGCGATCTTGTTGACGTCGAGCGTCGAGGTGTTCGAGGCCAGGATCGCGCCGGGCTTGGCGACTTCGTCCAGCTTCTTGAAGACGGTCTCCTTGACGCCCATTTCCTCGAACACCGCCTCGATGATCAGGTCGGCGTCCTTGATGTCGTCATAGGACAGCGTGGTCGACAGCAGGCCCATGCGCTGCTCGACCTTCTCCTGCGTCAGCTTGCCCTTCTTGGCGCTGTTCTCGTAGTTGCGGCGGATCGTCGCCACGCCGCGCTCCAGCGCTTCCTGCTTGGTCTCCAGAACGGTGACGGGGATGCCCGCGTTAAGGAAGTTCATCGAGATGCCGCCGCCCATGGTGCCGGCGCCGATCACGGCAACCTTCTCGATCTTGCGGGTGGGCGTGTCCGACGGCACGTCGGGGATCTTGCTGGCGGCGCGTTCGCCGAAGAAGGCATGGCGCAGTGCGCGCGATTCCGGCGTATTGACCAGGAACATGAAGCCTTCACGCTCCAGGCGCAGGCCCTCGTCGAAGGGCTTGAGCGAAGCGGCGACCGCCTCGACGCACTTGCCCGGCGCCGGGAAATTCTTCGCGACGGCGGCGACGGTGTTCTTCGCGAAGGCGAGGAAGCCCTCTGCGTTTTCATGGCGCACCTTCAGGTCGCGCACCTTCGGGTGCGGGCCCGACGCTGCGCCGACATTGCGGGCGAAGGCGATCGCAGCAGGCAGCACGTCGCCGTCGACGATTTCGTCGAACAGCTTGGTGCCGGCAAACTTCTCCGACGGCACCGGATTGCCGGTGACGATCATGTTCAGCGCGGCCTCCAGGCCGATCACGCGCGGCAGGCGCTGCGTGCCGCCGGCGCCCGGCAGGATGCCCAGCTTGACTTCGGGCAGCGCGATCTGCGCGCCCTTCGAAGCGACGCGGTAGTTGCAACCCAGCGCCAGTTCCAGGCCCCCGCCCATCGCCACCGAATGGACCGCGGCGACGACCGGCTTGGTCGAATTCTCGATCACCTTGATCACCGAATGCAGCGTCGGCTCCTGCGTCGCCTTCGGCGTATTGAACTCGCGGATATCGGCGCCGCCCGAGAACGCCTTGCCGGCGCCGGTGATGACGACCGCCTTGACCGCGGCATCGTCCAGCGCACGGGTCATGCCTTCGACGATGCCAAGCCGGGTGCTGTGACCCAGGCCGTTGACAGGGGGATTGTCGAGCGTGATGACGGCGATGCCGTCCTGAACCTGATACTGCGCTGTCATGCTGGTTCCTTTGGTGTCTTGGTTGTCTCGGGATTCGAATTCTCGAATATTGTTTTGCTTCGGCTGCGCCATCGGTATCGCGGTGCGCCCTGGGAATAGTAGGCGCGAGCCGGCCGTCCGGGGAGGCGAGCGAAACAAGCATACACAAAATAGAACGGTCGTTCAATTTCTATTTTGGAGGAGAAATTCGCCGCCGCAGGCACAAAAAAAGCGCGCCATGCGGGGGCTGCATGGCACGCCTTCATGGCATGCATGGTCGAAACGGAAGCGGTCGATAACACCCTGCCTAACAGCCTCTTTGGCAGTCTCTTCAGCGGCCTCTTCAACAGCCTGTTCCGGCCCTCAAACCTCCAACCACTCCTTGCGCACCTGCGCATTGGCCTTGAGCTCGGCCGGCGTGCCTTCGAAAACGATGTGCCCGTGGCCCATCACGTAGACACGCTGCGAGATGTCCAGCGCGATCGCGAGCTTCTGCTCGATCAGCAGCACCGACACGCCGCGCTCCTTCAGCACCTTCAGGTAGTCGGCAACCTGGGCGACGATCATCGGCGCGAGCCCCTCGGTCGGCTCGTCGATCAGCACCAGGTCGGGGTCGCCCATCAGCGTGCGGCACAGCGTCAGCATCTGCTGCTCGCCGCCGGACAGCACGCCGGCCGGCGTGTTCTCGCGCTCCTTCAGGCGCGGAAACAGCGCGAACATGTCGTCGGTGCTCCAGCGCGGCCGGCTCTGGCGCGGGTTCGGCTTCTCGCCCAGCAGCAGGTTCTGGCGGACCGTCAGCGTCGGAAAGATGTCGCGATTCTCGGGCACGTAGCCGACGCCGAGGTGTGCGATCTCGAAGGTGCGCCGCCCCAGGATCTCGTCGCCGCGAAAGCGTACCGAGCCCTCGGCCTTGACCATGCCGAGGATCGCCTTCGCCATGGTCGAGCGCCCCACGCCGTTGCGCCCCAGCAGCGCGACGATCTCGCCCTCGTCGATATGCAGATCGACGCCATGCAGGATATGGCTCTTGCCGTAGTAGGCGTGCAGCCCCTGCACCTCCAGCATGCGCTTGCCCATCAGTGCGCCCCCTCGCTTGCGCTTGCGCCTACCGCGCCCTCGCCTTCGCCCTCGTCGAGCGTCGTGCCCAGATAGGCTTCCTTGACGCGGCGATCGTTGCGGATGGCCTCGGGCGTACCGGTGGCGATCACCTCGCCGTAGACCAGCACCGAGATGCGGTCGGCCAGCCCGAACACCACGCTCATGTCGTGCTCGACCATCACCAGCGTCTTGCCCACGGTGACCTTGCGGATCAGCTCGACCGCATGGTCTGACTCCGAGCGGCTCATGCCGGCGGTCGGCTCGTCCAGCAGGATCACGTCGGCGCCGCCGGCGATCGTGATGCCGATCTCCAGCGCGCGCTGCTCGGCATAGGTCAGCAGGCCCGACTGCGTATGG
The DNA here is from genome assembly GCF_008801915.1 of Cupriavidus gilardii. Taxonomy (GTDB): domain Bacteria; phylum Pseudomonadota; class Gammaproteobacteria; order Burkholderiales; family Burkholderiaceae; genus Cupriavidus; species Cupriavidus gilardii. Next base: position 215,791 of record NZ_VZOV01000004.1, on the reverse strand, counting down.
CGCCGGTGCTGCAGGCCGATCAGCTCCAGCACTTCCTCGGCCCGTTCGCGCGCATCGCGCAATTCGGACAGCCGGTGCCAGAACGAATACTTGTAGCCAAGCGCCCACAGCACCGCGCAGCGCAGGTTCTCGAACACCGTCAGCCGATGGAAGATATTGGTGATCTGGAAGCTGCGCGACAGCCCCTTCCGATTGATCACGAACGGCTGCAGCCCGCCGATCTCCTCGCCATTGAGCCGCACCGATCCCGAGGTCGGTGCGAACCGGCCGGAGATCAGGTTGAAGGTGGTCGACTTGCCCGCGCCGTTGGGACCGATCAGCGCATGGCGCTCGCCGCGCGCAATGTTCAGCGTCACGCCGCGGATGATCTCGGTCTGGCCGAAGCGCTTGCGCACATCGGTCAGCTCCAGCGCCGCCGTGGTATCCCGCCTCATGCCGCTCCTCCCGCGATTTCCGCCTGCACCTTGTCCCACCGCAGCCGCGCCTGCCCCACCGTGAAGCGCCATGCGGCCAGCCCCACCAGCCACAGCGCCGCCGCCACGCCCCAGGGCGCCAGCGTGCCGGCATCGAACGCGATGCCGAACAGCGTCATCGCGGTGCCGTTGGCGCTGTCGACCTGCACCTTGTAGACCAGCTCGACCGTCAGGATGATCGCCGCCAGCAGCACCACCCCGGCCAGCGCGCACAGCCCGTAGGACGGCAGCATCTGACGGAACTTGCCGCGCGCCACCAGCGGCAGCTGCATCATCAGCAGGCTGGCCAGCCCGCCCGGCACGAACATCACCATCAGCACGAAGAACAGGCCCAGGTACAGCAGCCATGCCTTGGTCAGGTCCGACAGCGCGACCGCGAACAGCACGAACACCACCGCGCCGATGATCGGCCCGAAGAAGAAGCCGGCGCCGCCGATGAAGGCGGCCAGCAGCACGCCGCCGGAGCGCACCGCGCTGACGTTCTCCGCCGACACGATCTCGAAGTTGATCGCCGCCAGCGCGCCCGAGATGCCGGCGAAGAACGCCGACAGGATCAGCACCAGATAGCGCACGCGCTGGGTGTTGTAGCCGATGAACTCGGCCCGCTCGGGGTTGTCGCGCACCGCGTTGGCGATGCGGCCGAGCGGCGTCTGCGTCCACGCATACATCGCCGCCATCGACAGCAGGCACCAGATCGCGATCAGGTAGTAGACCTGCCGGCCCGGCCCGAAGGTGATGCCCAGGAACGGCTCGCCCACCACGCGGTTGGTCGAGATGCCGCCCTCGCCGCCGAAGAATTCCGGGAACATCAGCGAGCTGGCAAACACCATTTCGCCGATCCCCAGCGTGATCATCGCGAAGGTGGTGCCGGACTTCTTGGTCGTCACGTAGCCGAAGATGACGCCGAAGAAGGCACCGGCGAGTCCCCCGACCAGCGGCAGCAGCGACACCGGCATCCACACGGTGCCGGCGCCGGCCATGTTCAGCACATGGACCGCGATGAAGGCGCCCAGGCCCGAGTAGACCGCGTGGCCGAACGACAGCATGCCGGTCTGGCCGAGCAGCATGTTGTAGGACAGCGCGAACACGATCATGATGCCCATCTGCGACATCAGCGTGATCGCAAACCCGCCGGTGAAGATCAGCGGCAGCACCAGCATCAGCAGCGCCGTGGTGCCCCACAGCACCCAGCGGCCCAGGTTCAGCGGCCGGTAGCGCATCGTGCGGCCGTTCAGCGCGGTGTCTTGCGTGCGTTGCATCGTCGATTCCATCGCGTCAGCTCTCCCGGGTTCCCATCAGGCCGCGCGGGCGGAAGATCAGCATCACGACCAGCAGCAGATACGGCAGCACCGGGGCGACCTGCGCCACCGTCAGCCGCCACAGCGAATAGAACGGCGTTTCGCTGGTCACGTTCAGCCCCAGCGAATTGAACATGCCGGCGAGCGACGCGTCGATGGTGACCGCGAAGGTCTGCAGCAGCCCGATCAGGATCGACGCGATGAACGCCCCGACCAGCGAGCCCATGCCGCCGACCACCGCCACCACGAACACGATCGAGCCGACCGCGGCGGCCATCGACGGCTCGGTGACGAAGGCATTGCCGCCGATCACGCCGGCCAGCCCCGCCAGCGCGGCACCGCCGCCGAACACCAGCATGAAGACGCGCGGCACGTTGTGGCCCAGGGCCTCGACCATCTCCGGATGCGTCAGCGCGGCCTGGATCACCAGCCCGATGCGGGTGCGCGTCAGCACCAGGTAGATCGCCACCAGCATCGCCAGCGACACCAGCATCATGAAGGCGCGGTACTTGGGGAAGGCCGAGGTGAACACGGTAAACAGCGGCCCGTCGAGCTCGGCCGGAATCCGGTACGGCACCGCCGCCAGACCCCAGACCAGCTTGACGCCCTCCTCGATCAGGTAGGCGAGGCCGAAGGTGAACAGCAGCTCGGCGACGTGGCCGTACTTGTGCACGGCTCGCAGGCCGAAGCGCTCGACCAGCGCACCGGCGAACGCCACCAGCAGCGGCGCGGCGATCAGCGCCGGCCAGAAGCCGATCTTGGTCGAGATCGAATACGCGAAATAGGCGCCGAGCATGTAGAAGCTCGCATGCGCGAAGTTCAGCACGCCCATCATGCTGAAGATCAGCGTCAGGCCCGACGACAGCATGAACAGCAGCAGCCCATAGCTGATGCCGTTCAACAGCGAGATGATGAAGAATTCCACAGCCAGTCCTTCCATCTGGCGCCGGGCCGGCGGCAAGTGCCGCCGTCCGGCGAAGGCGAAGCGAGGGCGGGCGCGGCGGCCGTGTCTGTGCCCCCAGGGGCCGGCAGCATACCACCGGCGCTGGCGGTCAGAGGCCGCGCGGGCGCGCCGCGTGTGGCGCGTCCGGGATCAGCCTGGACGCTTCATCTGGCAGGAGGTGGGTTGGGCGGCGATATGCGCGTCCAGCACCGCGTTGGTCTTCCAGCCGTAGCCGGTGTTTTCCTGGTCGTACTTGACTTCCTTGCCGTCGACCTTGGTCCAGGTGGCGATGGTCAGCGGCTGCTGGGCCTGGTGGTCGGTCGCGCGCATCTCGACGGTACCGTTCATGCTCTCGACCTTCATGCCCTCGAGCGCCTTGGCCACCTTGACCGGATCGGTCGACTTGGCAGTCTGGAACGCCTTGCTCAGCATCGCGATACCGGTGTACGAGGCCATCACGTAGAAGTCGTCGTTGTACTTCTTCTCGTAGCCCTCGATCACATCCGAGCCGCGGAAGCCCTTGTTGTTCGGGTTGTAGTAGCCGACATAGCGCACGCGCTCGGCTCCGGCCGCCCCCATCGCGGTCGGCACCCCGGTGGTGGCCGCGTAATAGGTGTAGAAATTGGCGGTCAGCCCGGCGTCCTTGGCCGCCTTGATCAGCAGCGCGAGGTCGCTGCCCCAGTTGCCGGTGATCACGGTATCGGCGCCGGCCGCCTTGATCTTGGCCACGTAGGGCGAGAAGTCCTTGACCTGCGCCAGCGGGTGCAGGTCCTCGCCGACCACCTGGATGTCCGGGCGCTTGCGCTTCAGGTATTCCTTGGCGGCACGCGCGACCTGGTGGCCGAACGAGTAGTTCTGGTTGATCAGATAGACCTTCTTGACGTTCTGGTCCTGCGCCAGATAGGTGGTCAGCGCCTCCATCTTCATGTCGGAGTTCGCGTCCAGACGGAAATGCCAGTAGTTGCATTTCGAGTTGGTCATGTCCGGATCGACCGCGGCATAGTTCAGATAGATGATCTCCTTGCCGGGGTTGCGCTCGTTGTGCTTGGCCACCGCGTCCTGCAGCGCCAGGCCGACCGACGAGCCGTTGCCCTGCACCACGTAGCGAATGCCCTGATCGACGGCCTGCTTCAGGATCGTCAGGCTTTCCTGCGGCGACAGCTTGTTGTCGAATCCCACGACCTCGAACTTGTGCCCGCCGGCCCAGTTCTTCTGATTGGCCAGCTCGGCGACGTACTGCCAGCTCTTGAGCTGGTTCTGGCCGACCGGCGCCATCAGGCCCGACAGCGGATCGATGAACGCGATCTTCACCGTATCGGCCGCGGCGGCTCCCGAACCGAGCGCAGCCATCAATGCCACGCCGGCGACGAGCGGACGCAATCTGATCATGGTTTGTCTCCTTCTCTCTTTCTCTCGTTGGCTATCGTGATGAGCGGACTACCGGGGCTGCCGCTTGTATCGCGGCTTGCCCGATGGCCCGTTTGCTTCTACGGCGGCGCCATCGAAGACGCCCCCGGCTGCTGCACGTGCCCTGCGGCGGCCCCGTTCAGGCCGTCGGCAGCCGATAGTCCTTGAACTGCTCGCGCAGCTTCAGCTTCTGCATCTTGCCGGTGGCCGTCAGCGGGATCTCGTCGACAAAGGCGACATCGTCGGGGATCCACCATTTGGCGACCTTGCCCTCGAAGAAGCTCAGCAGCTCTTCGCGGGTCAGCTCGGAGCCAGGCTTCTTCATCACCACCAGCAACGGCCGCTCGTCCCACTTGGGATGGTGCACCGAGATGCAGGCGGCCATATGCACCGCCGGATGCGCCGCGGCGACGTTCTCGACGTCGATCGACGAAATCCATTCCCCGCCGGACTTGATCACGTCCTTGCTGCGGTCGGTGATCTGCATATAGCCGTCGGCATCGATGGTCGCCACATCGCCGGTCGGAAACCAGCCGTCGACCAGCGGCGAGCTGTCGCTGCGGTAATAGCGGTCGATGATCCAGGGGCCGCGCACCATCAGGTCGCCGAAGGCCTTGCCGTCCCACGGCAGCTCGCGCCCTTCGCCGTCGACGATCTTCATGTCCACGCCGTAGATGACCCGGCCCTGCTTCTCCAGAATCGCCTGCTGCTGCTCGGGCGGCAGCGACAGATGCTTGTTCAGCAGCTTGCAGGTGGTGCCCAGCGGCGACATCTCGGTCATGCCCCAGGCATGGATCACCTCGACATCGAGCGCGTTCAGCGCCTTGATCATCGCCGGCGGCGCGGCCGAGCCGCCGATCACCGTGCGCTTGAAGCTGGAGAAGCGCAGCTGGTTGGCCTGCACATGCTGCAGCAGGCCGAGCCAGACCGTCGGCACGCCCGCCGAAAAGGTGACCTGCTCCTGCTCGAACAGCTCGTACAGCGAGGCGCCGTCGAGCTTCGCGCCCGGGAACACCAGCTTGGCGCCGACCAGCGGCACCGAGTACGGCAGGCCCCAGGCATTGACGTGGAACATCGGCACGACCGGCAGGATCACGTCCTTGGCCGAGCAGCCCAGCGCGTCGGGCAAGGCGGACGCATACGAATGCAGCACCGTCGAGCGGTGCGAATAGAGCGCGCCCTTCGGATTGCCGGTGGTGCCGGAGGTGTAGCACAGGCTCGACGCGGTGTTCTCGTCGAAGCTCGGCCACTGGTAGTTGCCGTCCTGGCCCTCGATCAGATCCTCGTAGCACAGCAGCGGCAGCTTCGATTCGGCCGGCAGGTGCGCGCGGTCGCTCATCAGCACCCAGCCCTTGACCTGCGGGCAATGCGGCGCCAGGCCCTCGACCAGCGGCAGGAAGGTCAGGTCGAAGAACACATAGCGGTCTTCGGCGTGATTGACGATATAGGCCAGCTGCTCGGGGAACAGCCGCGGGTTGATCGTGTGGCAGACCGAACCCATGCCCGATACCGCGTAGTAGATCTCGAGGTGGCGGTAGCCGTTCCACGCCAGCGTGCCGACCCGCTCGCCGGGCTGCACGCCCAGCTTGCCCAGCGCCTGCGCCAGCTGGCGGGCGCGCAGTTCGCAGTCGCGGTAGGTATAGCGGTGGAGATCCCCTTCGGTGCGCCGCGAAACGATTTCGGTGCTGCCGTAATGGCGGGCGGCGTGGGTGATGATGGAGGAAATGAGCAGCGGCGCGCCCATCATTTGTCCCATCAATGCCATGGGAATGGTCTCCTGTATCGGTTGCGATATTCGCCCCGGCAACGCCGAGAAGCGAACAATCGTTCTTTTTTTAGGCCGACAAAAACCTTCCAGCGGAAGGCGTCAGCAGACACGCTCGCACTGCCCGTCCTGCACTGCCCACGTGCACTGCGCCGGTGCACAGCAGAGGCGCAAACGGGCGGCATGACGGGAAGACTGCCGGTGATGGCCGCGCCGCGATGGGAACAAGCGGAAACAAGCGGGAACACCGGCCGCGGCGCCGCGGTCAGACCAGGGAAAATGCGGCGTGCAAGTACAATACTGCCAGCCATGTTGCACCTCAACATGTCGTTTTCCCTAGCCTGCAAGCGCACTTCCAGGCAGGCCACCGATTGCAGGCTGTTGCACCGCGCCGGTCCCCAGCCCCCTCCGCGACCATTCGCGCCCGGCGCGTGAAGCCAAGGCCCCGACCTCATGTCCTCTGATCCGACCTCAGCTGTCTCCCCCGCACCGGCTCCCTCGGCTCCATCGTCGCCCGCCATCGCCGCAGAACCGCCCTTTTCCGTGGCGCCCGGTTTTGCCGCGCTCGGCGAGCGCTTCTTCACCCGCCTGCAGCCCATGCCATTGCCGGCGCCCTATCTGGTTGCCGTCGCCCCGGCCGCGGCGGAACTGCTCGGCTGGCAGGCGGGTCATTCGGGCGAGCCAGCCAGCCCCGACAAGGCGCCCCCGCTGCGGGACTTCGCCGAAATCTTCATCGGCAACCGCGTGCCGGACTGGGCCGATCCGCTGGCCACCGTCTACTCGGGCCACCAGTTCGGCGTCTGGGCCGGTCAGCTCGGCGACGGCCGCGCGATCCGCATCGCCGAGGCGCAGACCGCCAACGGTCCGTGGGAAATCCAGCTCAAGGGCTCCGGCAAGACGCCGTATTCGCGGATGGGCGACGGCCGCGCCGTGCTGCGCTCGTCGATCCGCGAATACCTGTGCTCCGAGGCCATGGCCGCACTGGGCATTCCGACCACGCGCGCGCTGTGCATCGTCGGCTCCGACGCGCCGGTACGCCGGGAGACCATCGAGACCGCCGCGGTGGTCACGCGCCTGGCGCCCACCTTCATCCGCTTCGGCCATTTCGAGCATTTCGCCGCGCACGACGACGTGGCCGCGCTGCGCCAGCTGGCCGACTTCGTCATCGACCGCTTCATGCCGGAATGCCGCGACAGCGCCGGCGGCGAGACCATCAGCCCCTACCAGGCGCTGCTGCGCGAAGTGTCGCTGCGCACCGCCGACCTGATGGCCCAGTGGCAGGCCGTGGGCTTCTGCCATGGCGTGATGAACACGGACAACATGTCGATCCTCGGCCTGACCATCGATTACGGCCCGTTCGGCTTTCTCGACGCCTTCGACGCCAACCATATCTGCAATCACTCGGACACCCAGGGCCGCTATGCCTACAGCCAGCAGCCGCAGGTCGGCTTCTGGAACCTGCATTGCCTGGCGCAGGCGCTGCTGCCGCTGTGGATCCAGCGGGAGGACGGCCAGGCGCCGACCGAAGCGGCCAAGGAGGCCGCGATCGAGGCCGCGCACGCCGGCCTCGATCCCTTCCGCGACCGCTATGCGCAGCGCTTCTTCCAGCTGTACCGCGCCAAGCTGGGCCTGGCCAGCGCCGATATCGACCACGCGGCCGACGAGGCGCTGCTGACCGACCTGTTCCGCCTGCTGCATACCCAGCGGGTCGACTACACCTTGTTCTGGCGCAACCTCGCCCGCATCTCCTCGGCGGACGGCAGCCGCGACGCGCCGGTGCGCGACCTGTTCATGGACCGTGCCGGCTGGGACGCGTGGGCCGAACGCTACCGCGCCCGCCTGCGTGCCGAGAACTCGGACGACGCGGCCCGCGCGGCATCGATGCTGGCCGTCAATCCGAAGTACGTGCTGCGCAACCATCTGGCCGAGGTGGCGATCCAGCGCGCCAAGGAGAAGGACTTCAGCGAGGTGCAGCGGCTGCTGGCGGTGCTGTCGCGGCCATTCGACGAGCAGCCCGAGGCCGAGTCGTATGCCGCGCTGCCGCCGGACTGGGCGTCCGGTATCGAGGTAAGCTGTTCGTCCTGATATCGGTCCCGATCTCGAACCGATCTATCGAACCCAACACCGATCGCCCCCACAAGGATCCGCATCATGCCCGTCAACAAGACCGAAGCCGAATGGCGCGCGCAACTGTCCGACATCGAATACCGGGTCACGCGCGAGGCCGCCACCGAACGCGCCTTCACCGGCCGCTACTGGGACCACTGGGAGCCCGGCATCTATCGCTGCGTAGGCTGCGGCACGCCGCTGTTCGAGTCCACTACCAAGTTCGACGCCGGTTGTGGCTGGCCCAGCTATTTCCGGCCCATCAACGGTGAGGTGATCGACGAACACGTCGACCGCAGCCACGGCATGGTCCGCATCGAGGTGCGCTGCAAGGAATGCGGCAGCCATTTGGGTCACGTGTTCGAGGATGGCCCCGCGCCGACCGGCCTGCGCTATTGCATCAATTCGGCTGCGCTAAAATTCGACGACCGCGAGCCCGAACCGGGCTCCGGCGAGGATGCCGGCCACGCCGGCAAGTCCGGCACGCCTGGCTGAGCCGCAGCGCTGACCAACGCACGCTGACCCGCCGCGGCCAGACCCCACGATAACGATTCCGCGATGCCGCGCGCCGGCATCGCCTTCCCCGACGGACCCGCATGAAATTTCTGTTCGACCTGTTCCCGGTCATCCTGTTTTTCGTCACCTTCAAGCTGGCGGGCATCTTTGCCGCCACGGCGGTCGCCATCGCGGCCACCATCGTGCAGATCGGCTGGGTCTGGCTGCGCCACCGCAAGGTCGAACCGATGCAGTGGATCAGCCTGCTGATCATCGTCGTGTTCGGCGGCGCCACACTGCTGCTGCACAACGAGACCTTCATCAAGTGGAAGCCGACCGTGCTGTACTGGCTGTTCGCGGTCGCGCTGCTGGCCTCCGCCGCGATCTGGCGCAAGAACCTGATCCGCGCCATGATGGAAAAGTCCGTCAAGCTGCCCGACCCGGTCTGGGGCCGCCTCAATACCGCCTGGGCCGGCTTCTTCGCCGCGATGGGCGTGCTGAACCTGTGGGTGGCCTACCAGTTCTCGACCGACATCTGGGTCAATTTCAAGCTGTTCGGCAGCATGGGCCTGATGCTGGTCTTCATCGTCGCGCAAAGCCTCTGGCTGTCGCGCCATATGAACGAAAACGCGCCGGAAAAAGCGCAGGAAAGCGCCCGCGATTGAGCGCGGGCATCGCACCATGAACGACGTCTCTTCTTCGTTGCCTCCCGACAGCGCCGCCAACAGTCCGGCCGGCGACACCGCCGCGCAGATCGACGCCCTGCTGCGCGCCGAACTGGCCCCGTCCCAATTGACCGTGCGCGACGACAGTGCGCTGCATGCGGGCCATCCGGGCGCGGCCTCGGGCGGCGGGCACTATCATGTCACCATCGTCAGCGAACGCTTCGCCGGCGCGAGCCGGGTTGCCCGGCATCGCATGGTGTATGATGCGCTGCGCAGTCTCTTCCCCATGCGGATCCATGCCCTGGCAGTGTCCGCATTCACCGAGCAAGAGTATTCCGCGCAGTGACCATCATCCGCGCGGTGTCTGCACAAGCCTCTGCGCAAGTACCTGCATAATCGTCCAGCCTTCCCCAGACTTCCCAACACTGATTCCATGAAGACCACTGTCCTCTCGTTCAGCCTGGCGGCTGTGCTTGCCGCTGGCAGCTTGCCCGCACTCGCCCAGAATGCCGCCGTCGTCAATGGCAAGGGTATTCCGTCGGCCAAGCTCGACAAGCTGATCGCCGGCACCGGCCAGCCGGATTCCCCGGAGCTGCGGGATCGCGCGCGCAACATGCTGATCGACCGCGAACTGCTGGTGCAGGAAGCCACCAAGCGCGGCGTCACGCAAAACCCGGACGTGCAGGAGCAGCTGGAACAGGCGCGACTGAATGTGCTGGCCGGCGCTGTATTCGAAGACTATGTGCGCACCCACGGCACCAGCGATGCCGAGCTGCGCAAGCAATACGACAAGATCAAGGCCCAGTTCGGCAACGGCAAGGAATACCGCGCCCGCCATATCCTGGTCGAGAAGGAATCGGAAGCGGTCGCGATCATCGCCAAGATCAAGGGCGGCGCCAAGTTCGCCGACGTGGCCAAGGCCTCGTCGAAGGACCCGGGCTCGGCCGCCAACGGTGGCGATCTCGACTGGGCCAGCAGCAACAGCTATGTGCCGGAGTTCTCGGCCGCGATGGCCGGGCTGAAGAAGGGCCAGATGACCGAGACCCCGGTCAAGACCCAGTTCGGCTGGCACGTGATCCTGCTCGAGGACGAGCGCGAGACCAAGATCCCGACCTTCGAGGAAGCCAAGCCCCAGCTGCAGCAGATGCTGATGAGCGACCAGAACTGGCAGCGCGAGCAGTTCCAGTCGATGATGAAGTCGCTGCGGGACAAGGCCAAGATCCAGTAAGGCGGCTTGCCCCTGGCGCCCGGTCACCACCGGGCGTCGACGAGAAAACCGGCGCTTTACGCGCCGGTTTTTCTTTGCATCTCGCGGCCATTCGGGCCGTTCGAGCCATTCGGGCCATTCGAGCCATTCGGGGCCGTGAGACGGTCGGCCCCGCCCTACTTCGTGTCGATCTTCACCGCGATACCATCCTCGGTCACGGTGATCGCGCCGGGCTCGACCTGCTTGCCGTTGACCTGCAGCTCTTCGGGCTTGAACGTGTGCAGCGGATAGTCCTTCAGCAGTTCCTGCGCGACCAGGTTGCCCACCGCATTGAGCTGCGCGCTGTATTGGCCCGGCACGCCGTCGACGTGGACCTGCTCGACGGTCGGGTTGTCGAGCAGCACCGCGCGCTTGACCGGGTCGTAGCGCAGGCCGCTGTTCAGCGCCAGCGTGCCGTTGATCGGCGGCGCCGGCAGCAGGCTGTTGGTCAGCTGCGCATCGACCTGCGTGGTGATGCGGTTGCCCGCCGCGTCGAGCGTCAGCCGCGGCCGGGTCAGCCGGACGTCAAGCACCTGCGCATAGCGCAGCGTCGCCGGAAAGCGGCCTTCGACGGCGCGCTGCAGTTCCTGCTTGGTGAAGGTGTATTCGCCGGTCCAGATGTTGTAGCCGGCGATGGCGGCGCCCGAGAGCACGGCAAGGCCGGCACCGAGGCCAAGCGCCGCGGCGGTGGCCGTGGCCGCCAGGGGCCGCCGGAGGCCCCGGCGGCGGCCATGCGAAGGGATCGAAGACATGCGCGATGCTGGAGTGGTCACCTCGGTCAGACCCGGGTGGCGTCCCGACGTTCCAACATCGGCAATTGGTAGCAACGGCGGCTCAGTAGTGCGGCGGTATTTCCTGCACCGACCCGTCGGCCGCGTTACCCGTGGCAGCGGGCAATTGCTGGTACAGCGCCTGCATTTGCTCCTGCAGCAATTCGATCTGCCGCTGCTGCTTCGCGACGGTCAGGTTCAGCGTTTCCAGCAGGTCTTCCTGGAAGGCCAGCTTGACCTCCAGCTCGGTGATTCGCGATTCCATGAGGTCCTCCAATGCCAGATGTCAGACATACGGGCGGGCATGCGCCCGCGGGGCGCGCATTGTACCGGACCGGCGCCCCGGCCCGGGCCACCGCGGACGGGGTTGTCAGCACATCATAGAGCGTGTACGCTTGCGCGAGTCGTGCCGCGGAAAGCATCGGATTTCGGTCTGATTCCGATAGATCGCCCCGCCGCCGACGCACCGACCGTCCCATGACGGTCGTGTGACGGTTTTCCACCCCTTTCGGTTCCACTTGGGCTCCATGACGCCTGTACGCCGCGCTTCTTCGATTGCCGATCCGGTCCTGCCGACCGGTGGCGCGCGCGCGTCGGCGCCTCCCCGCGTTTCTCCTGTCTGGTCGCCGCCGGCCGCTGTCTGCTCGCCCCCGGCTGACGTCGCTGCCGTCGTGGCAGGCGTAGCACCGCCGCCCGCTGTCGTGGCCGGTGTTGCACCGCCGCGCGCCGTCGTCGCAGCGGTCGCCCCGCCGCCCGCGGCCGTCCTCGGCTGACCCCAGCCGACCCCCACTCTTCCGTCTGACCGTGCGCGCCCGGCGCGCGCGAACGCCATTGCCGTCTGCTGGATGCCGCGCATCGCGCCGATGCCGGCTCGCAATCGCCGCCGGCGTTCGCTCACGGTCGACCGAAGCCCGTCACACCAATGACAGGTGAAACCGATGAACTTCCAAAGATTCGCGCATGCGGCGCGATCGACGTTGTCCTTGCTGTCCTTGTCGACGTTCTCGTCGGCGCTGTTGTCGGCATTCTCGTCCCGACCGACCTCGTCCCGGCCCTCCTCCTCCCGACCGTCCCTGCGCTCGCGCGTGAAGCTGCCCGACACCTGGGCCGCCCACGGCTCCACGGCGCTGTTCGTGCTGCTGTGGAGCAGCGGCGCGATCGTCGCCAAATGGGGCCTGGCCTATGCCTCCGCCTTTGCCTTCCTGACGCTGCGCTTCGTGCTGGCGTTCGGCGTACTGCTGGCGATCGCCGCATGGCGCCGCCGCTGGCTGCCCGAGCCCGGACAGCGCGCGCGGGTCGCGATGGTCGGGCTGCTGCTGACCGGCTGCTATTCGATCTGCTACCTGCTGGCGCTGGACCGCGGCGTCACGCCCGGCATGCTGGCCACGCTGCTCGGCGCCCAGCCGATCCTGACGCTGCTGCTGACCGAGCGCCGCTTCTCGGCGTTGCGGCTGATCGGACTGGTGCTGGCGCTGGCGGGGCTCGTGATGGTCGTCTACCAGGGCATCGGCATTGCCGGCACCCCGGTGGCTGGCATGCTCTATGCGCTGACCGCGCTGGCCACGATGACGGCCGGCACCATCGTGCAGAAAGGCATCCGCCAGGCGCCGATCGACGTGATGCCGCTGCAATACGGCATCGCGCTGCTGATGTGCCTGGCGCTGCTGCCGTTCGAGCCGATCCACGTCTCGTGGACGCCCGCGCTGCTGCTGCCGCTCGGCTGGATGGCGCTGGTGATCTCGATCGGCGCGACACTGCTGCTGTACCGGATGATCCAGGGCGGCAATCTGGTCAATGTGACCAGCCTGTTCTACCTGGTGCCCGCCGGCACCGCGGTGCTCGACTATCTGATCCTCGGCAACCGGCTGGCGCCGCTCGCGTTGGCCGGCATGGTGACGATCCTGCTCGGGCTGGCGCTGGTGTTTCGGAACAAGCCCGGGGCGTGATGAGCCCGTGCGCCGTCGCCGGCCACCGCTGCTCAGGGCGGCGGCCGGCGACGGCGGGCCAGCACCGCGCCCAGGATCAGGCCGACCACGAGGGCGACCACGATCCACAGCCATGACGCTGCCATCGGTGGCGCCGTAGCGGGCGCCGTCGACGACCCGGGGGCGGCGGTCGGCGTCACGCCGGCCATCGTCGCGGTCAGCGCCTGCCAATCGGCTTTCGTGATCTGCGTCATCCGGGCCGCATCGGGCAGCCCGAACACGCAGATCTCGCCGCCCGGCAACTGACAGAAGCGCTCGGCCGGGCAAGCCTTCAGGATCTGTGGGGTTTCTCCCGTGCCACACCGTGCGCCGGCGCTCTTGAGCACCTGCAGGGTGACGTCGGGATGCTTGGTCAGTTGTTCCGGCATGGTGCCTCCCGCTGACATCGGCGACGAAACGCGTCGCAAGCGCGAGGCCCCTGCCCCGCCTTACTTCCAGAACCCAGTATGGGACTGGGCCGCCTCGTCTTCCAGCATCGGACCGTGCACCTCGATCTGGCGCTGTCCCCGCGCGAAGACTTCGCGGCAAGGCAGCGAGAAAGTCGGATTCTCCGGATGGTCGCCGGTCAGCCCGAGCAAGGTGTGCTCCGACAGCGCATAGACCACGCGGCCGATATTGCACCAGTAGATCGCGCCGGCGCACATGCAGCAGGGTTCGGCGCTGGTGTACAGCGTGCAGCGTGCCAACTGTTCCGGACTCAGGCGCTTGGCGGCCAGCGCCGCTGCGGCCAGCTCCGCATGCTGGGTCGGATCACCCTGCGGCGGCATCGAGTTGTTGCCGGCCGAGGCGACGATATTGCCGTGCTCGTCCGCCACGATCGCCGCGAAGGGATGGCGGCCGTTCTGCTTCGATTGCTCGGCCAGCGCGATTGACTCGCGCAGCAGCCGCAGGTCCAGTTCGGACAGCGTGGAGGTGGTGGTACGGGTCTGGGTGTCGATGGCTGGCATCGGACGATTCTCCTGGCAAAGATGCGCGTGATGGCGCGATTCGATTCGATTCAAATAGATTGCGGCCGGCATGGCCGCGTGGGATCAGGACTGGCCCGGGGCGACGGCATGCTCGCTGTCGGTCACCGCGGCCTGCGATGTCCCACGATTGAGCAACAGGTTCAGCAGCACGGCCGTGATGGCGCCGAGGAAAATGCCGCTGTCGAGCACCAGCTTCAGCGGCCCTTCGACGCGCTGGAACAGCGCCGGCAGCGACATCGGCAATACGCCCACGCTGACCGACACCGCGACGATGATCGCGTTGCGCGTGCCGTCGAACTTCACCCGCGACAGCTCCTGGATACCGGCGACCGTCGTCATGCCGAACATCACGATCGCGCAGCCGCCCAGCACCGGCCGCGGTACCGATGCAATCAACGCGCCAAGCTTGGGGAACAGGCCCATCAGCACCATGATCGCGCCCGCCGAGGCGACGACATAGCGACTCTTGACGTTCGAAAGCGCGATGAGCCCGGTGTTCTGCGTGAACGCGTTATAGGGAAAGCTGTTGAAGACGCCGCCGAGCATCGTCGACAGTCCATCGGCGCGGAAGGCATCGCCGAGCGTGCGCTGCGTCGAGGGCCGGCCGACGATGGTGCCGATCGCCAGTACATTGCCGGTGGTCTCGGCCATGATCACCAGCATCGCCAGCAGCATCACCAGCGTCGGCACCGGTGCGAAGGACGGGGCGCCGAACGCGAACGGCGGGCTGATCTCGAACCAGGCGGCGCGCCCGACCGCGTCGAAGCTCGTCATGCCGCACGCCATCGCGACCGCCGTGCCGGCCAGCAGGCCGATCAGCACCGACAGATTGCCGATGAAGCCGGAGAAGCGCGCATAGACGAACAGCGTGATGGCGATCGTCGCCAGGCCGAGCAGCAGGTTCGGCGCCGCGCCAAAGTCCGGTGCCGCGGGATTGCCGCCGCCCAGCCAGATCGCCGCTGCGGGCATCGGCGTGACGCCGATGATCACGATCAGACTGCCGATCACCACCGGCGGAAACCAGCGCAGCAGCCGGCTGAACAGCGGTGCAATCGCGATGGTCAGCGCGCCGGCGGCAATGACGGCACCGAACACATGGCTGAGCCCGTATTGCTGGCCGATCAGGATCATCGGCGCGATCGCGATAAACGAACAACCCTGGATCAGCGGCAGGCGTGCGCCAAAACGCCAGAAACCCAACGTCTGGATCAGCGTCGCGACGCCCGAGGTCAGCAGGTTGGCATTGATCAGCGTGACCATCTGCTGCTGGGTCAAGCCCAGCGCGCTGCCAAGAATCAACGGCACCGCGACGGCGCCCGCGTACATCACCAGCACGTGCTGCAGGCCGAAGCTGGCCAGCTGCCGCACTGGCAATCGTTGATCGACCGGATGGACGGCCGGGCGGACGTCCGGGTGGTTGGCCGATTGATAGGCCGAATGAGCGGCCGAGTGAGCGGCCGGCTCCTGCGGCATCGGTTCTGGTCCCGCCTGCTGCTGCGAATGCATCGTGGTCTCCTCCGTCTGGTCTGTGGTCCCGCGCTTTTGCGCCGGCCGGATCGGTGCGCCATAATCCGGCGGGTTTGCGCGGCGGGCCAAATCGGCAGCCATCGATTTTTTTGATAGGCAGTTTTTTGACGGGCAGGAGTCAGGCAGCGATGCGCTATTCGCTCGATCAGCTGGAAATGTTCACCCTGGTGGCCAGCACCGGCTCGTTCTCGGCCGCGGCCCGGCAACTGCGCAAGACGCAGTCCGCGGTCAGCACCGCGATCGCCAATCTGGAGGCCGACCTCGGCCTGGTGCTGTTCGAACGCGGCGGCAAGGCGTCGACGCTGACGCCGGCCGGAGAAAAGCTGCGCAACGAAGCCGAACTGGTGCTGGAGCGCTGCCTTCAACTGGAAGCGCATGCCAACGAGCTCGGCGAACGCGTCGAGCCGGCGCTGACGCTGGCGATCGAGGTCCCCTACTCCACCCTGATGCCGCCGCTACGGGACTTCGCCGAGCGCTTTCCGCATGTCGACCTGCAGATCCGGCATCCGCTGCATGGCGATGTGGCCGAACTGCTCGCGCGCGGCGAAGCGGACCTGGGCATCGCGTTCTCGCAGCCGGCCTACCCGCGCGATCTCGGCTTTGCCCAGATGGGCAAGCTGATCCTGTCGCATGTCGCCCACCGCGACCATCCGCTGTCGAAGCTGAAGCGCGTCGATTTCGCCGACCTGCGCGCGCACCGGCGGCTCGTCTTCAGCGGCCACAACCACAAGCTGCCGAGCAGCGAATACCTCGACGCGACGCGCTGCTGGCAGGCGGAGAGCTATGCCGCGCTGCTTGAACTGGCGCGCACGGGCCTCGGATGGACCACGCTGCCGCGGCAACTGATTCTGTCCGAATTGGCGTCAGGCGAACTGGTGGAACTACCACTGACCGCTTATCCGTACACCGACTGGCTGGTCGGCGTGGATCTGATCTGGGCGAAGGCGCATGTGCTCGGCAAGGCAGGGCTGTGGTTGAAACGCCGGCTTGGCGAGCACAAGGTGTATGAAGTGGATCGGGAGGGGAAGAGGACGACGTTGTAGGGCCGGCGCCCTCGCTGGCGGCCGTACGCTCCGGCCTACCCTCCTGCCTGTACGACAAACGATTGCGTCGTCGTGAACGGTACAAGGGCACCGCTACCGCGCACCGAACAACGCATCGCGCTCATCGCCCTGCGCGCCGCGTTGTCCACCGGCTGGAATCCCGACGGCTTTTCCAGCGCGGTCCGGGCCACCGAACCATCCTCACCGATCCACACGCGCACCGTCACCGATACCGGCTTGTCGGGCAGCTCGCTGACCAGGGTCAGCCGCGGCTGCGAGCAGCCGACATTGGGCGGCAGCCCTTCCCGATAGTTGACCGGCGCAGATGCGGCCGGCCGCGGTGAAGTTTCCTCGTTGCGGCAGATCGCCTGCTGCTCCTCGAACACCTTGCGCATCGCCTGCAGCGTGTGCGGCTGGGTGGCCGCGCCGGCCGACCACTTGGCCGCCAGCGGCGCCGGCAGAGCCTTGCCGACGACTGCAGATTCCTCGGGCGTCAGCCGGAAAGCGAGATTGCCTGACGACAGCCGGTCGGCTCGCGCCTGCTGGATGCGCTTGCCTACCGGGGTATCAAGGAAACGCCTCAGCGCGAGGAATTCCTCCTTCGAAAAATCCTCTGCCAGGGGATAGCCGATTTGGTTTGCTACCGTGCGCGGCTCCATGGCCGACAGGCAGGCGGCGCGCTTGGGCGAAACCTTGTTGCCTTGCGGCTTCAGCGTGCCCTTGGCGGCGGGGATCACTTCGCCGGTAGCGACGGCTTCGGAGACGCGCTTGGCTGCAAGCTCAAGAGTGCTCGGCTGACTATCGGCCGCAACTACAGCGACACTGCTGGGGGCCCAGAGAATAAGCGGCAACAATCCCGCAATGAGAGTCGAGCGGCCAGTGTCGATGTGGTCGACCATGTATCAACGGCCCTTTCCTTCAATCTGCTCAGGGGATAGCGGAGCGCCGCCGGCCGCTTCCTCCAAATACTTGGGGAAACGCAGTGGTGGGTTGTTGTTTGTCGGCTTACGGAGTGATTCTCCGTCGTTTAGAACTGGGCCACCTTCTTCCATATACCGCCTGATATGCTCCCAAATTTGAATGCAAGGTCCATCACCTGCATTAAAGGTATCGCCCAATCGAACGACATCTTTGAGACGTCTAGGATTGTCTTCATCACCCCACAGAATCGCAATTTCAGACGTCTCTCTAAACAACGCACCCGTAAACTGGATGGCCTTATAGGTTCGAAAGTGCGCGTCATCCCAAGAGCGGACGATGAGATCGACCGGCGCAGGCTGCCAGAACCTAAGGAAATTTGGAAATCTAACTTGGAAGTATGATACTTGCCGAGTATGCCTATTAAACATGATAGGCCAGTCCGGCGGCGCCCAACGAATAATATTAATGCACCAAACAACAAACAAAAAATCAACCACAATTAAGAAAAGAAACAACAAAGAACCAATCACATCCGATAGCGATATATCGTCCGCCGCAAAATGATAAAAATCCCCAATGAGAGAAAATGCAACTGGGAAAAATAAAAACATCCCCATCAATATGCCGAGCCATACAAAAAATTGTCGCGTTGACCTGCCCGCTGGGGATCCCACCAACAGGGCACTCGGGTAGGCGCCGATGATCGTGTCGTAGGTCCTGGCTACTTTGCTGACGGGACCGCTACCTAAAGCAGGTGCTCCTCGGACGGGCGCGTTTTTTAGAAAAGGCACACGCCTTTTCAGCTCTTCTGGTATATCAAAGATACGCTCTGATGCGCCAGATTCTGGCAGCAGTATTTCTTTATCAAAGTCGTGCACAAACATTACTTAATCTCGAAGAACCTCGTCCACGATGAATACCTCATCTCCTGCCGCGCCTGCATTCGGTGCAAATATTGACACCCTTGCGTAAGCCGAATCGTACACCAGCATGTCGACTTTAACGGAGATAATGTGACTGGAATATCCTGAATCCTTGTCTACCGTCGGCTCGTGTTTTGGCGCTTGAACTCCGCTCTTCGCACCCGTCGTGAGCCATCCGTGCCGTCCCTCACCATAATGGCGAATGCCTGCGACGAGGGAATCCCCGGTCTTGCCAGACCCATATATTCTGACTTCCCATGGCAACTTATGATCAAGCGGAAGTGGAATTTTCAGTCTCAGCCAAGCCTCGCGCGAAAAGCTTTGTGCAGCATGTTGAGGAGTGGACAAACCGCCAAACCCGAGCTGCGACGATGCGGCTGATATTGCCATATTCTCGAGCAGATTCAGGCGATACGAAAAATCCACTTCCAAACCAAGCAACGTCTTATTTGCTTCCACCGACTCTTTTTCAAAACCACCCCATTTATCCGACGCCTTCCCCCAAAGTGTTTTCGCCGCCCATTTCTCTGGTGGCCTGTCCTTTATCAACAGAATCACGAAGCCAACAATTACACCTAAAGCCAC
Organism: Cupriavidus gilardii; assembly: GCF_008801915.1. GTDB lineage: Bacteria > Pseudomonadota > Gammaproteobacteria > Burkholderiales > Burkholderiaceae > Cupriavidus > Cupriavidus gilardii. Next base: position 196,671 of record NZ_VZOV01000004.1, on the reverse strand, counting down.
CAACAGCAGGCCCCAGCCCGTGGCCGACAGGCCTAAGAATGGCGTCGTCCATCCGAATGCCGCTGCGACCAAAGCTCCTGAAGCAACGCCAAACAGGACAAGCTGGAATCGGTACCCTGCCCGCGCATCTCCATCGCCATCTTTTCCAGCTCGCTCCATGTTGATATATGCCTGAACGGCGTCGATCGCCGTGGTGAAGGCGCCGAGCATACCGGCCAATTTGGTCAACCCTTCTGTAGCAACATGGAGTCGTATTCGCTTTGCCACCCCGATCTCAGCGAATACCGCACCAATGCCGAGACCGGCCGACAATAGTGCTAAAGCGCCATCCTGACGTTCGCTGCTATTACCCTTTGAGTAGTCGCCCCATGTCTTTGCGACTACCAAGACTTGTAATACGCCGGACCCGGTTGCAAGCACACCGGTTTTTGTCCGAAGTGCCGCCATATAGTCGCGCGCGACCTTGGTGAGCCCAGAGAAGTCCAGGCTCATGGTCCATTGAGCCAGCTTGTTACCATAGACTTCGGCTGGCCGTACGACATACTTTCCAACGGCGGCACCGGCTTCTTTCGCGCCCCGAAACACATCCTCCGGTGCTCCTTTCGCGATAAGGTACACGTCGACCATCCCCATTGCGGCAACCGGTGCGCCGTTCATCTCCAGGGCCGTGGCTCCGTTCAGTACAAGGCTCTCGACCTTCCGTTCGGCCGACTTTGCTGTAGCAGCCACCGCTTGCCGAATCTCCCCCTTCATGCTGTGCCATAGCGCCGTCGCTTCGCTCAACGTCACCCTTACCCGCACCAGCGTGATGTGCGAAGGCTCGGACTTGATCATCAAAGCCATCGTCGCCAACTTCAGTTTGTACCGAAGCTGTTCAGGCAGATTTCGTGCCCTATCCAAGCCAGCCGACACTGCACCGACGACTGGAAGTAAATCCTGTACAGTCTCTTGCATCAATGCCGCGAACTTCCGACCAGGGGAGAGATCTGCCAGCGTTTTGATGGCATCAAACCCCTTAGACCACTGATTTGGATCATCTACCCATTTCGCGAAGGTCATCTGATTTCCGAGGAGGGCTTTCCACAGCAGGGCTTCATCGTTGGCTGCGGGCAGCGTCAAGAACCCCTCGAACGCTTCCTGCCCTTTCTTTGTCAAGGGACCACCAAGCGTCAATTTGCAGATGCATCTGGCATAGAAAAGGCCATCCGTTTCGTTTGCGGTATCGAAATCATTCTTTGTGACAAACTTCCTGGCATCGCTGCGTAACCATGCAAGATAGTCTTCCTCGACACGCGCGAGCTGCTTTTCGTCATCTGCGACGGTTTGGTAATACGTCTGCAGAAACTCCCTGTGTTTTGGTGCCTTGCGCCCTCCCTGCAATTTGTCAAGGACGTCCCCGACCAGGTCGTTCGTCTGGTAATCGATTTCCTTGGCACTCGGGATATCAATGGTTCCATTCAAATTATCGGGATACCAATGATTAGGGTTGGGTGACCCTTTTACGAGCCCCGGACGGAACCGAGCATCGGCCGGTAATTGCTTACTAGCCATCATCGTATCGAACTGCTTTCGGGTCACGGCCTTACCCTGCAAATGCGCGAAACCTGCGTTGGTTTTCCTCCTATCCGCACCATTTTGCTCGATGATTTTTAGCATGCCCTCGATCTGGAGTGCCGATGGCAAGCAGTCGGGGCCCTTCTTCTCCAGCAAACGGGCAGCATCATTGCAAAGCGTCAGCCTCCGTTGTGCTGCCTCAGTCGTCACGCCAACAGGATCGGGCACGCTAACAATCATCAGATTGGCGTCGGTGAACTTTTTGGACGGATCGGCCGCCACAAGCTTGCGGGCTTCGGCCATCAAGTGCGACGCCCATTCCCGGCGTTTCTTTGGGGGCTCGTCGTCGAGTATGTGCGGCTGGTCTTTCTTTTTTTGTTTGTCGTCCTTGGTTTGTGGCTGCTCCTCCGTCAGCTGATGCCCCTGAAACGGATTTCCGCGCAATGCCTCGGGGTGTGTCTGCGCGAGCTTGGGCTTATAGTCGGCGACGCATTCCTCGATGTTGAGCACCGACATGGGCAGCGAACGTTCAGCCCTTCCCGCCTTTGCGTCAATGCATGCCATGCGCTTGCTACGCAGGCTTTCATTCGCGGCATAGCGCTTGCGTACGGGCTCGCTCCACGGATGGTCGCTGAAGCCGACCCACACGCGCTGTGTATTGGCGGCGTCTGGAATGACGAACAGCATGGCGATGGCGTACGCCTCGGTCCGCTTGCAGTAAAACGCCTTCGGATCCTCGCCGGCTGCCGCCAGGGCGACCGGCGTCAGATATCCGCCCTCGTCGACATGGAACAGTTGCCAACCACCTTGCTGCTTCAGTTCCGGCGTATGAGGATGCTCATAGTACGCATGAAGGTAGCCCTTGCGCAGCGTTCGCATGACATAACCGGACGCGGTGAGTTTCTGATCCGCCACGCCCTTTAAAAGAGGCTCGACGTATTTCCTGCGTGCGTTGGCATATGCCGCGTCGGCCAACCCCGGCCGCACCAGCAACACCGGCAACCCGGTCTTCACACAGGACGGGCACCCCTGCCCGCCACAAGCCGTGGCCGTCGCCGCTGCCGCATTGGCACGCGAGCCGTAGGTCATTACTTGTCCTTCTGCCATGTCTTGGATCCGATGGTTGTGTTGCGTCGAATTGAGCGGATGAAAGCGGGACGCTGCGGCGCTATGCCGGCACTTCCGCGCGCTCCAGATCGCGCCGGATGGCGTCCCAGCCTTCCGGGTCGGGGATTTTTTCCAGCGCCAGGCCGAGCGGAATACCTTGCTCGCGGGCCTCTTCGACCGCCCTGATGATGCGGGGGTGTTCGGTCAATCTGGGATGCAGCATCAGCTGATAGGCGCCGAGCAGCACGATGTCGGCGCTTTCTGTAAGACCGATGCCGCGAGCCGATGCGACCGCATGGTCCGCCTGCTTCAGGTAGTCGTGCGGCAGTTCGTCCTCGAAGGCGCGCCAGCCTCGCAGCATCTGCTGAACCTCTTCACAGCGGTGTGCGTGACGCCATTGCGCCTGCGACAGTTGCAGTGGCGGCATGCCTGCCGCAAGGGGTGCCAACGGAACTGGTGGCCCGACATACCGCACGACGGCGCCACGCCGATCCAGTACGAGCCATTGTCGGATCGGATGCATCAGCGAAGCTTGCTGGCCTGACTCGAGCACCGGCCACATCCATTCGAGCACGCGCCGATCTGCGAGACGGAAATAGCGAATGCCGTGCCCCGGTTCGATCGGCGACATGATGTTGGCAAAATGCCGGGCCAGTGCGTCGCCGGATTCTTCGGACAGCAGCCAGCCACCGACGGCAAATCCGCGCGTGCTTTCGAGTTCCGGGTTTTCGAGCTCGGCAATGGATGCGACAACGCTGGCTTCCAGTATCTCTACCGCGGTCGCTCGCAGCCCCAGTAGGTACGGGCGTTTGTCGTGATCGATGCCCGGCCGGCGAATCGGAATGTCCCAACGCTGAAGCGCCGCCGCCTCGACGCGCTCTGCATCGATCGGCTCGTAGAGCATCGGATCGATCAGCAGGTACGCACGCAGGCTGTCATCGGCTTGCAGCGATGTACCGATTTGCTGAATCAGTTGGTCCGCATCGATGGCCATGGCTATAGCACCGCGCTGCCGCTCGCCGCAGCAGCATCGTCCTTGGTGGGACAAGCCTTGAGGTCCCCATTGGCAAGGTCGGTACTTGCCTCCCCACCACCCGGCCCCACAAACCGATGCCCCGCCCCCTTGAACTCCACCTTCCCGGGCGCGTGCAATTCGATCTTGCCGCCCAGCACGCGGACCTGCGCGCCGGCGGCATTCAGCAGCACGTGCTGCTTGCCCTCGACCGTAACGTTGGCCTGCGTCGAGGCGATGGTCACCGTGCGCTCGGCTGCGTAGCGGCTGGCGCCGGTCAGGCTGGCGACTTCGACCTTGCCGGTGGCGGCGTGCAAGGCCATGCCTTTCGCGTCGCCGCCCTTTTGCCCGGTCGGCGTACCTTGGCCGGTGGAACCAGAGCTTGAACCGGAGCCCGAGCCCCCCTGCCCATCGGTAAACAGGCTAAGACCATCAGCCACCGCGACGGCCAGATTGCCGCCTGCCGCAAGATTGAAATGTTCCCCGGCCACCAGCGTGGCATTGGTGCCCGCGACGAGCACCGCATCGGCCGGCGTCGACAGCGCCACGCCCTTCGGGCCGGAGACCACCAGATGCGGCTCGCTGTAAGCAATCGCAGAGCCGCCGTCCTCGGCCTTCGCCTCGGTACGCAGCACCTCCGCGCTGCGCTTCAGCGATTCGAGCGCCGGCAGTGCATCGGCAGCGGGCTCGCCTGGCAGCGCGGCCTTCTGTTTTGCGGCCTGCTGCTCCAGCGTGCGGGCGAGCTCCAGGCTGTCCTCGACCTGCGTCGCGGCCTGTTCGCTCTGCAGCAGCGGTTGCGTGACGCTGCCATCTTCGGCGGCGATCAGCAGCCCGGAGCCGGCGCGGACGCTGCCGGAAGCGTCGGTGGCCAGCGCCGCGCCATGACCCAGGTCCGCCTCGCGGGCGTTGTCGCGCTGGAACAGGTGGTGGCCCAGCGTCAGCGACGTCGCGGCCTGCGTGGTCGACAGCAGCGTGCGGCTCTGGCCCTCGGTGTCGTCGAACACCAGCTGGTTGTAGCCGCCGTTGCCGGTCTGGCTGGCGGACAGCGCCTGCGTCTTGATGCCGGACATTACGGCGTTGTGTGCGTGCGCCTTGTCGTTCTTGCCGTCACCGGCGAACCAGGCGGGCGCATTGCCGGTCGCGTTCGCGGCGCCGGCCTGTTGCTTGTTGATCTGCGCGTCAGGCTCGCCGGCGCCGTTGTAGGCCGCGCCGACGACCACCGGCCGGTCGATATCGCCGTTGACGAACTCGACCACGACTTCCTGGCCAACGCGCGGCAGCGCGACGCCGCCCCAGTTGTCGCCGGCCACCGGCGTGGCAACGCGCAGCCAGCAGCCCAGTGCGGACTCGGCGCGCGCGTTGTCGTCCCCGGCCGGGTGGGACTGACGGCTCGATGAACGCCCGCCGCGCTGCCAATGGAATTGCACCTTGATGCGATGGTCCCGATCGGTATGGACAGGACCGCCGTCGCCGACGACCAGTGCGGTCTGGCTGCCGCGCACGGTGGGACGCGGATGCAGCAGGCGGCCGTCGTCGCCGCGCAGCGCCGGCCGGTATGGCACGCTGGCGCGCACGGCGGTGAAGCGGTTGCGGTACAGCGGCAGCGTTTCGTTGTCGCCGGCCGGGGCCAGGCCCGTCATTGCCATCAAGGCCTGGCCGAAGCCCTCGTTGAAGTTGTTGCGAGCCTCGTGCGTAACCGACAGCACCACGAAGCGGCGGCCGTCGTCCTCGTCGCCATCGTGCTCGTAGTGATCGAGCAGCGAGAACGTGGTCGCCGGCGCCAGCGTGCGCACCGTGCCGCCGCCATGGAAGGCCTTGTTGCGAACCTCGAGCGATTCCATCGCGATGCGCGCGATGCGCTGCGCCTGCTCGGCATCCTCGAACGCGTACTGGCCGACGTAGTCGGTGTCGGTCAGCGCGGTGGCCTGTTCGCCATTGTCGTGGTGCGTGCTCAGCGTGGCGCTGCGCAGCGAGGCGGTGCGATAGTCCCAGGTCGCCAGCTCGACCGCATTGGTCTGCCACTGGCGCTCGCCCTGCCATTCGGTGATCACGTCCTCCGAAGCGGTCGCATCGGCGCGGCCGAAGCGGACGCTGGCCTGCGCGTTGTCCTTGAATACGTCGTTGCGATCGGCGATCACCATCCGATGCAGGCCGAGGGCGTCGCCATCGGCAGCCTCGTGCTCGAAGTAGTAGAACAGCCCTTCCTCGGCAAGCAACCGCGTCACGAAATCGAAATCCGACTCGTCGTACTGCGTCACCACGCTGCGCTTCGGATAGATCGCGGCGTCGGCCACCGCCCAGCGCCATTCCGGCACCAGCTTGCCCTGCCCGCGGTAGTCGCCGAGCACGCTGTCGACGACTTCGATCACCGACATGTCCTGGAACAGGAAGCTGTCGCGCCGATGCCGCAGGAAGGCAAGCCACGGCTCGATCACGAGCCGGTAGCGCGCCAGGCCGCCATTGGCGCCGACGCGCTCGAACACCGTCACATGGCCGTGCAACGCGCGCGGCTTGTCGCGGCTGAGCTGCGTCAGCAGATCGATGCGCACCGGCTGGCCGAGCAAGGCGGCCGGATCGAGCTTCGCGTCGTCCGACAGCGCCGACAGCTCGATACGAAAACCGCCGCCATCGAGCTGTTCGCGCGCGAGCAGACGCTCGGCCAGCAGCACGTCGTCGCCCAGCGGCGTCGCTAGCCGCAGCAGCCGGTCGTGCTGGCGGAAGGCCGCGCGCAGTTGCGCCGCCAGTTCATGCGCCATATCGGTCAGTACGCCCATCGCTGCCTCGACTGTGAGTTACGGTGTCAATCGACTCAATCGACTCAATTGACTCAATTGACTCAATTGATCTTGTAGCGGAAGCCGCCGTTCTTGTTGACGCCGACCTTGATCTTCTGGATCGCCTCGCCCTGCGCCATCTTCGCCAGCACGGACTGCGCGATCTCGGGCAGCAGCGTGCCGTTCAGGATATGGTCGACCGCGCGCGCGCCGGTATCGACCTCGGTGCAGCGCTGCAGCACCGCCTCGGTCACGGCGTCATCCCATTCGAAGACGGCGCGGTGGTTCTGCTGCACGCGTTCGCCGATGCGGCGCAGCTTCAGCTCGATGATCTCGACCAGCGTGTCGTCGCTGATCGGGTAGTACGGCACCACCTTGGTCCGCCCGATAAATGCGGGCTTGAAGGTCTTGTACAGCGTCGGGCGCAGCGCCTCGGTCAGCGCGTCGGCGTCCGGCAGTTCTTCGGCGGACTTGTTCAGGCAGGCCTGCATGATCGAGGCCGAGCCCGCGTTGGAGGTCAGGATGATGATGGTGTTGCGGAAGTCGATGGTCCGGCCCTCGGCGTCCTCCATCCACCCCTTGTCGAAGACCTGGAAGAACATCTCCAGCACGTCCGGATGCGCCTTCTCGATTTCGTCGAGCAGCACCACGCTGTACGGGTTGCGGCGCACCGCCTCGGTCAGCACCCCGCCCTCGCCATAGCCAACATAGCCCGGCGGCGAGCCCTTGAGTCCCGACACACTGTGGGCCTCCTGGTACTCGCTCATATTGATGGTGATCAGCTTGCGCTCGCCCCCGTACAGGATGTCGGCCAGCGCCAGCGCGGTCTCGGTCTTGCCAACGCCGGACGGGCCGACGAACAGGAACACGCCGCGCGGCTTGTGCGGGTCCTCCAGATTGGCCGCCGCGGTACGCACGCGCTGCGCCACCGCTTCGAGCGCGTGCGGCTGGCCGACCACGCGCTCCTCGAGCAGCGGCTTCAGGTTCATCACCGTGTGCAGCTCGTCCTTGACCATGCGGCCCAGCGGAATGCCGGTCCAGGCCGAGACGATCTCGGAAACGACCTGGCCGTCGACCTGGATCGGCACCAGCGGCGTTTCGCCCTGCAGTTCGCGCAGTTCAGCCTTCAGGCGCGACAGTTCGTCGGCCGGGGCCGCCGGCGCGGCGGCCTTGCGACGGCGCCCGGAGGCGGGCGCGATATCGCTGTTGGCATCGACCGGTTCGGCTTCCTCTGCAGCGCTATCGGCGGCCGCCTCACCGGCACCCGCATCGCGCGAGCGCAGCAGCGCGACGATCTGCTCGACCAGCTCGCGTTCGCGTGCGAGCCGTTCGTTACCCGCGGCAATGCGCTCGCGCAGCGTCTGCTCCTGCTTCTGCAACTCGGCCAACCGTGCCTGATGCTGTCCGCCGGTCGTCAGCTCGCGCTGCAGCGCGCCGATCTCGACGGTCAGGCGCTCCAGCGCCTTCTGGTCCTGCTCGATTTCGGCCGGCGTCGCGCTCTGCGCCAGCGCCACCTTGGCGCAGGCGGTGTCGAGCACGCTGACGGCCTTGTCCGGCAACTGCCGGCCGCTGATATAGCGGTGCGACAGCCGCACCGCCTCGGTGATCGCCTCGTCGAGCACGCGCACGTCGAAGTGCCGCTCCATCAGGCCGACCATGCCGCGCAGCATCGCCGAGGCCAGCGCCTCGTCCGGCTCCTCGACCTTGACGACCTGGAAGCGCCGCGCCAGCGCGGCATCCTTCTCGAAGTACTTCTTGTATTCGGCCCAGGTCGTGGCCGCGATCGTACGCAGCTCGCCGCGCGCCAGCGCGGGCTTCAGCAGATTGGCGGCGTCGTTCTGGCCCGCCTGGCCGCCCGCGCCGATGATGGTGTGCGCCTCGTCGATGAACAGGATGATCGGCTGCGGGCTGCGCTTGACCTCGTCGATCACGTTGCGCAGCCGGTTCTCGAATTCGCCCTTGACGCTGGCGCCGGCCTGCAGCAAGCCCATGTCCAGCGTACGCAGTGCGACGCCGCGCAGCGGCGGCGGCACGTCATCGGCGGCGATGCGCAACGCCAGTCCTTCGACCACCGCGGTCTTGCCGACGCCGGCCTCGCCGGTCAGGATCGGGTTGTTCTGCCGGCGGCGCATCAGGATGTCGATCATCTGGCGGATCTCGGCGTCGCGGCCGATCACCGGATCGATGCGGCCGTCGCGTGCCGCCGCGGTCAGGTCGACGGTGTACTGGTCCAGCGCCGGGGTCTTCGACAGCGCGCCCTGCCCCGAGGGCTCGTCGGCCGCCGCGGCGCCGGCGTCCGCGAACGCCACGGCCTGCTCGGCCTCTTCCGAGCCCTTGGTCAAGACGGCCAGTTCATGCTTGAGGCGCTCGACCGGGAACTGGCCGAAACGTCTGGAGCCGCGCTCGGCCAGCGGCGCCAGGCTCGGCTCGGTCAGCAGCGCCAGCAGCAGATGACCGGAGCGGATGCGCGTGGTCTGCGAATCGAGCGAGGCGATCAGCCAGGCATGCTCGAACAGCTTGGGCAGCCACGGCGAGAACGCCGGCGTGCGCCCATTGCCCGTCTGGAAGCGCCCCAGCTCCCTGTCCAGATCGCTTTGCAGCGCGGCCGGATCGATACCGCTCGCCCTGGCCGCGACCGACACGTCGCTGCGGGGATTCTCCAGCAGCGCCAGGAACAGATGCTCCAGGTCGACCTCATAGTGGCCGCGCGCCATGCACAGCGAGGCGGCCCGTTCGGCGGCCTGCCGGCTGGTGGCATTGAGCTTGGCGATCAGCGTCTTCAAGGGGGTGGCCATGATGGCTCGGCTCCGGTCTATCAATGAATGGGCGACAGCGTGTAATGCGCGTCGCTGCGATCCTGCGTGGCGGGTCGCGAAACGAGGAAGGTGTCCCAGCCGACATGACCGCTGCCTGCGGCGCCGAGCTGGGACCCGGTCACGTCCTGCCGGCGCAGGATCGGTTTGACTTCGTATTCGAGCGTGGCGCCGCCCAGCACGGTCAGCATCTTGCGCAGCGCCAGCGCGCCCTCGGCGCCGGGCAGGAAGGCGCGGTACTGGTCGCGCGCCAGCGGCCCGATCCAGACGCGCACGCGCAGATCGCGCTGCCAGACCCGCTGACCGGCCAGCGCGGTGGCGCCGAGTACGTTATTGACGCCGCCCAGCCGCGACCATTGCGACGGCGGCACCCGATACCAGCCGCCGACGAACTGCTCGACGCGGAACGGCACGCGGAAATAGTCGGACAGTACCTGCTGCAGATACGACGCAGACATCGGCCGATGCCGCACTGCCGTCGCATAGCCGGCGACCGCTTCGTCGTGGATCGTCCCCGGCGTCTCGCGCAGCCCGCGGCGAACGCCGGCATCGGCCACGCCCGCCAGCGACAGCAGCAGCGGCAGGTAGTGGCGCGTGCGGTCGACCTCGTGCTGGAACGGCAGCCGGTACTTTTTCCACGCCAGATAGAACAGCGCGGCGGCGCGGTTCGAGAAGATATCGAAGAAGGCGCGCGCGGCGCCGTCGCGGCGCATTGTCTCGCGCTCGGCCACCACTTCGGTGTAGTGCAGCGGCAGCGCGCCCTGCCCGCCCAGCATGCCGAAGAAGGCCGGCGTCACGGCCACGTCGTCGAGCGGGCGTTGTGCCAGCGCCTCGGCGAAGCCGGCATCGCTGTCGAGCGCCTCCTTGGCGAAGCTACCCGCCTCGATCTGCACGATTTCGCTGGCCGGGAATGACAGCGACAGCGCGTTGGGAAAGCGCACGCGCGTGGCGAGCTGGTGCTCGGGAGTGTCGGCGACGCGCGCGATGGCGTTGCCGTTCACTGCCCCGTTCACTGCCCCGTTCACCGCGCGATTCGCCACGCCGTTGGCCGCGCCATGCACGCCGCCATTGGCATCGCCCTGCGCCCGGCCCTGACGCGCGAACTGAATCTGCAGCAGCCGCACCGCCTGGAAGAACTGGAAGCGATACGGCTGCCGCAGCAGCCGCCGTATCACACCAGGATCGATTCGCCGCTTCGGGGAGCGCATTGGATCAATTCCTTGCCGGTGCGGCGCGAGACGGCGACGAGCTGCACAAAGCTGTTCAGATGGACGTACAGACCGAAGAAGTGGTCCATCACGCGGATGAAGCGGTGCAGGCCGGTGCCGACAAAGGCTTCCTCGTCCAGCGTCAGGCGGACTTGCAAGCCGCGCACGAACGTCGCGAACGGCTTGCCCGCCAGCCACTGGGTGGTGGGCTGATAGTCCAGTCCGACGATGCCTTCGATCTGCCGCGCCGAGATGCCGCTGCGGGCCAGGTCATGCAGGCGCAGCATCTCCTTGAGCGCCGGCAGGCCGTCCTGCACCAGCGACAGATGGTTCAGCGCCAGCAGCGAGATCAGGCGCCATTGCGCCGCGCGGCCGCCCGGCAGCCGCAGCGACGGCGTCGGCTTGCGCAGGAACGTGATCTGCCGCGCGATCGACGTGCCTTCCATCGTCAGATCGCCGTCGGCATGGCCGAACGACAGGCTGGCCGGCAGATCGCGATTGGTGCAGGTGACGTCGATGCTCAGCGTATCGGTCTGCGGCTGCGCCGGATCGAAATCCAGGTCGACGATCGAGATCTCGGTTTCGTAGCCGGGACTGCGGCGCGCCACCAGCTCGTCGCGCCGCGCCAGCCAGAAATGGCCCGCGCGGTTCGGATCGTCGGCGTGATGCAGCGAATAGAACGGCCGGAATTCGATCACGTCGTTGCCATTGGCGGTCTCGCGCACCAGATGAACGCGGTCGATCGAGTAGATGTCGTAGCCGTGCGCGCGGCGGCCGTCGGCCACCACCGGATAGGCGCTGGCCGTATGCTCGATGCGGATCGGGTCGGCCTTCTGTGCGAACAGGTTGACCACCGGTGTGCAATGCAGCCGCAGATGCTCGGCCTGCAGGCTCTCCAGCAGGCGCGCGGTGTGCGAGTCGCTGCGGATGTCGGTCATCACCAGATGCAGCTGCAGGCGCCGGGTGTTGCCACCGGCCGGCCCCAGCGCTCGGCGCAGTGCCGCCAGATCGATGTCGACGAAGTTGAATTTCTCGGCGAAGGCGAAGTGTTCGGACAGCAGCCGGTAGGCGGGATGCGAGCGCGCCGGCGTGTCGATCAGCGCCTCGTCGGCGGCAAAACCCACCTCGCGCAGCGGCACGGCGGACAGCCGCTGCCAGACGCCAGGCCGCGGTCCCTCCAGATACGCCGCCGCGGTATGCAGGAACAGCGCGTCGCCGAGCGCGGCGACGAAGGATGGTTCGCCGTCCAGATAGACCCGCAGCGTATCGAGCGCCAGCGTGTCGAAACCGCCCCGCTCGCCCTGATAATCGAGCGCGATCGTCAGCGCGCCCGTCGCTCCCTTGGGCAGTACGGTCGCTGCCGGCGCAACCGCTGCGCCGCGATAGCTCGCCTCGGCGATGCGGACCGGGGCAAAGGTCACGTCGTAGGCGGTGCGGAAGCGGCATTCGACCCGGTTGACCGGCCGCGTGCTCAGCATCGTGCCGCGCGGCACCGTCATCGGCGCGGACAGCTGCGCCGCCGCGCCACGGGCATCGAAATGCGCGATCGAGCAGGACGGAAACGGCCGCAGGTAATGCGGATACATGACCTCCAGCAGCGCTTCGGTCAGTTCCGGGTAGTCGTCGTCGAGCTTCTTGCTGATGCGCGCCGTCAAGAAGGCGAAGGACTCGACCATCCGCTCGACGTGCGGATCGTCGCAACCGTCGGCCGACATGGCGAGCCGCCCGGCGATCTTGGGATATCGCTCGGCGAAGTCGCGCGAGTACCGGCGCAGATAGGCCAGTTCTCGCTCGTAGTAAGGCAGTAGCTCTTCCATGGCTGCTCGGCGGTCGGTGCGTGGCGGTGGCGGGTTGGATTGGCTCGGGCATGGATTGGGACAATGACCCGTTCATGGATCCGTGCTTGGGTCAAGGACCATGCGCCTGCCCTGTCAGGTTCGTCCGCGCGTCACCGAGTACTGCAGCGTCGACGGCTGCAGCAACGCATCGAAGCTCACCGGCTCCCGCGCCGGCCCCACCAGCAGCATGGCGGTGATGCCGAAGCACAACGCATTGGTGTTGCGCTCGCTGACATCCAGCGACACGGTGACATTGCGCAGCCGCGGCTCGTGGCGCTCGATGGCCTTGGTCAGCGACTGGCAGATGTAGTTGCGGTCGTAGTAGCTGGCCAGACTGAGCCCGGCGAAATCGTTGAGCCCGTACGTCAGCAGCGAACGCTTGCACTCCGGCAGGCCGCTCAACTGCGCTTCGTCGATCACGATGCGCGTATTGAGCAACGCCTCGATGTCGCGCGCCACCGTCGACTTCAGCTCCTCGAGCGTCAGCTGCCGCATCGCGGTGGGCAACGGCGCGTGGGGCTCGTCGTCGAACAGCTTGTCGAGCAGACTCGGTTCGAAACCTTTCATGGCAAGCGCCGGCACCCCGGCAACCCGCGCGTTGCCGCGCCGAATCGCCAGGATGCCGGCATCCGCTTCAACCGATCATCGGCCAGCATCGCCCCCAAGGAACGGCATCAGACCGAGTAGGTCTTGTCGTTCTTGGTCAGGCTCCAGGCGCCCTGCGAGTTGCCGCCCTGGTTGCCGCCGATCTTCTGCTGGGTGTACTTCCACTGCACCGCGGCGTACTTCAGCGAGAACTTGTCGGTCGGCAGGCCTTCGGCCGCGACCTTCGCATCTACCGCGCCCAGGATCGCGTTCTTCAGCTTGATTTCCAGATACTTGACGCGCTTGCCTTCGCCGTCAGCGCGCATGAAATCGATCGTGACCTCGTCGAAGGTCGTGCCGCCCGACGCGTGCTGATACAGCAGCGGGCTCACCACGTCCATGTCCTTGGTAAAGATCATTTCGCCGTGCTCGCAGCGCTCGGCGGTGTGACCGCCAGCGGTCGAAGCGGTCGCCGAACGCGGCTGCTTGATGTTGTGCTCCCAGCTGAGGACTTCGATCCAGTCCTTGTGGTCCTTGTCCTGGGATTCACCCTTGATGGCGGGATTACCGAACTTGACGTAGATATCCTTCATGAGACCCTCGATGAGATAGTGGCTTTGTTTCGCCTTAGAAAGTACTGCTGCCTCGACCGTCGGACGCCGGCATGGCGCCGGTGTCCGACGGCAACCGGTTACGAGTTGGCGGCCTGCGGCAGGTCGGCGACCAGGCGCAGCGAAATCGACAGCTCGTCGAGTTGGAAATGCGGACGCAGGAAGGCTACCGAACGGTAAGCGCCGGGCTTGCCCGGGATTTCGGAAACCTGGATCGACGCCTCGCGCAGCGGGAACTGCGCCTTCTGCTCCTGGCTGGCGTTGTCGTCCAGCAGAACGTATTGCGAGATCCAGCGGTTCAGGAAGCTTTCAACGTTCTGGGCCGAAGCAAAGCTGCCGATCTTGTCGCGCATCATCGCCTTCAGGTAATGAGCGACGCGCGAGACCGAGAAGATGTACTGCAGCTGGGCGGACAGCACCGCGTTGGCATTGGCGCTGTCGGTGTTGTACTTCTTCGGCTTCTGCACCGATTGCGCGGCGAAGAAGGCCGCGTAGTCGGAATTCTTGCAATGGACCAGCGGGATGAAGCCCAGGTCGCTGAGCTCCTTCTCGCGGCGGTCGGTGATCGCGATCTCGGTCGGGCACTTGAGCGCGATCTCGCCGTCGTCGGTCTTGAAGGTGTGGGTCGGCAGGTCTTCCACCAGGCCGCCGCCCTCGACGCCGCGGATCGCCGCGCACCAGCCGAAGTCCTCGAACGCCGCGGTCAGGCGCGCGCCGAAGGCCCAGGCGGCGTTGCACCACAGGTACTTGCTGTGGTCGGTGCCGTCGACGTCCTCGACGAAGTTGAAGCCCTCGACCGTGGTGCCGTCCTTCGGGTTGTACGGCAGACGGCCGAGGAAGCGCGGCATCGTCAGGCCGACGTAGCGCGAATCCTCGGACTCGCGGAACGACTTCCACTTGGCGTATTCGACGGTGTCGAACACCTTGGCCAGGTCACGCGGCTTGCCCAGGTCGGCGAACGACTCCAGCCCGAACAGCTCCGGCGAGGCCGAGGCGATGAACGGTGCGTGCGCGGCCGACGCGACGTGCGACATCTGTTCGATGAAGTAGATGTCTTCGGGCTGGCGCGTGATTTCATAGTCGCCGATCAGCGCGCCGAACGGTGCGCCGCCGAAGGTGCCGAACTCTTCCTCGTAGACCTTCTTGAACAGCGCGCTCTGGTCGAAATCGATCGCGGTCTTGAAGTCGCGCACCAGGTCGCGCTTGGTCGCATTCAGCGCCTTGATCTTGATCATCGTGCCGGTCTGCGTTTCCTTGACCAGGTACGACATGCCGCGCCAGGTGCTTTCCAGCTTCTGGAATTCCGGCGCGTGCATCACGGCGCTCAACTGCGCCGAGATCAGGCGGTCCAGCTCGGCCACGCGGGCATCGAGCGTGGCCGACAAGTTGTCCGACACCACCACGGTGCCGTCCAGCACTTCCTTGACCAGCTCGCCGATGATGTCCTTGGCACGCGCGTGTTCGGCGTCGGACTTGGCGACACGGCTCTGCTCGACGATCTCGTCGAGCAGGCTGGCATTGGCAACGGGCGCCGCCTGCGCGGCGACTGCGGCTTGCGTCTCAGGCATCCTGACCACCCTTCGGTTCCTTGCCGCCATGGCCGAGCTGCTGCAGCTTCTCGGTATTGGTCAGCACTTCGCTAAGCAGATCTTCGAGCTTGTCGTTGCCGGCGAGCTTGTTGCGCAGGTCGGCCAGCTTCGAGCGGGCCTCGAGCAGCTTGCGCAGCGGCTCGATCTGGTCGACCACCGCTTCCGGGCTGAAATCGTCGAGCGAGCGGAATTTCAGGTCGACGCCGAACTTCCCGCCGTCCTCGGACAGCTTGTTGGGGACCTGGAAGGCCGCGCGCGGCTCGACCGCCGACATCACGTCGTCGAAATTGTCCCGATCGATATTGACGAACTTGCGGTCGCGCAGCTTGGGCAACGCAACTTCCGACTGACCGGACAGGTCCGCCACCACGCCGACGACGAAGGGCAATTCCTTCTGCTCGATGGCGTCGCCCTTCTCGACGTCATAGGTGAGCTGCACCCGGGGCGGACGCACCTTCTGCAGACGCTTTTGCACGCTTTCCTTCTTGGCCATGCGGATTCTCCGGTTGTTCCGGTCGTGGTTGTCGGGGTTTCGGGACGTGGGTACCTGGCCGTGGATCAGCGCAGCGCGCCGAACGGATCGGCGGAACCACCGCCGGCATTGGCGGCGGCCGGCGCGGCAGCCGGAGCCGCCTGTTCCGCGGGCGCGGCCTTGGCGCGCGGCGCCGGACGCGCGACCGGACGCTTGCGCACCGGCGGCTTCTTTTCCTCGGGGAACAGCACCTGCTCGCCCAGCGTTTCGCGCAGCATCTTGGCCAGTACCTGCGCATCGGTGCGCACGTCCCCTGCCAGCGCGCTGTCGTCGCGCAGCTCCATCACCGAGCGGCGCGCCACGCGCAGGCCGCTGACGGCCAGGATGCTCTTCGCCTTGCGATCGTTGCTGTCGCGCTGCAGCGCTTCTTCGGCAGCGAGGATGGCCTGCGGATATTTCTCGTCGGCGTACTGGATCTGCGCGATCTGCGACCACGGCTCCTGGCGAGCGGGGTTCGCCTTCGCGATCTCTTCGTACAGGCTCACCGCCTGCTCACGCTGGCCGCCCTTCAATGCCGCGTCGGCCTGCGCCATGCTTTGCGTGAATGCCTCTTCCGATTGCGGACCCGAGGTGCTCCCAGTGGAGGCGCAACCGGAAAACAATGCGGCGGCACCAATGGCAATTGCAAAAGATCGTGAAAAGCCAAAAGGGATCATGGCTCTGACCGTCGCGTGGCTTTGTTGTTGACGTATTGTTCAATGCCTTCTCCGCGCTGGATAAAACAAAGCGGAGTAATTGATTGGTAAGCGATATTGGCCCAATCGGCGCGCAATAGTACACTCTGCGCGTCGCCGCTGACAACCATACCGAGGGTAGGTTCCAGACAGTGAATTAAATGAAACTGAATTCTGGTTTTCGTGCGGCAAAGCATCGTTGTGCAAGCCATTACATAACACCGCCGCCAGACGTCAGGGTCGCCCGCCACATAGCACAGGCCAATAAGAAGAATCCGATTTGTATGACTTTTTTACAATTCTTTATAAATCCACGGACAGTGCTGGCCGGGCTGGCCGTCGTCACGCTGGCGTCATGCTCCGTTGGTACGCAAGTGCTGGCCGGCGCAGCCGGTGGAGCGCTGGAAGCGTTGGGAATCAAGCCTACCAACGTACCGGATGCGCAAAAGCCGCCCCGGCAGGTACCATTGCGGCTTTATGCCGGCAATAACCTGAATGCGGCCAATGACAATCGCGCCGCAGCATTGGTGGTACGGGTTTACACCTTAAAGGAATCAACCGCCTTTATGCAGGCGCCCTTCGACGCCTTTGTCGATCCGGCGCGCGAAAAACAGGTGCTCGGTTCCGAATTGGTCAACGTTCGCGAAATCACGCTGATTCCGGGTCAGCGTTATGACGTGATGGAAAAAGTCTCGCGCGAAGCGGGTGCGATCGGGGTGGTCGCCTTGTTCCGCAGTCCGGCGCCGCAGCGCTGGAAATTCGCCTTCGATGCAGCAAAGGGAGAGAAGTCCGGTATCACGATCGGCCTGCATGCCTGCGCGATGACGCTGACCGCGGGCGAGCCCCTGACGCCCAGCGATGGCGTGCCGCGGTCCTCGCTGAACCTGCTGTCGCCGACCAGTTGCCGGGCGTGAGAGCGCAGCCATGATGGCATCCATTGCCCGCGGCCGCGCCGATCGGGACAAGAAAGACAACAAGGCTATACAAGGCTAATTGTGAGCGATTCCGCCAAGATCCTCTGGGGCGAAGGTCTATTCCTTCGCCCGCAGCATTTCCAGCAGCAGGACGCCTATCACGAGGCGCGGCTGCACGCCACCGCGCAGGCGATCCAACCCTACGCCTGGGGGGTGCGCCACGCCCGCTTCGATACCGACGCACTCGCCAGCGGCATTCTGCGCATCAGCGAACTGTCGCTGTTCTTTCCCGATGGCGAATGGTATTGCGCGCCGCAATCGGACGAATTGCCGGCGCCGCTCGCCCTGGCCAATCTGCCGGCCGGCGTTTCCGAATCGACGTTCCATCTCGCGCTCTATCCGCTGCGCGATTTCGGCGGCAACTACCGCGAAGCCAGCGAAGGCTCGCCCTCTTCCCGCTTCGTCGGCCACCAGCGCGACACCGCCGATCTGTTTACCGAAGCAGAACCGGCATCGATCGCCTATCTGAAAAAGGCGGTCAAGCTGGTCGCCGATTCGGAACCGCGCGACCAATATATTTCGCTGCCGCTCGTCCGCGTGCGCCGCACGGCCACCGGCGGTTTCGAACTGGACGAGAATTTCGTCGCGCCGAGCCTGGCCATCAACGCGTCGGCCGTGCTGTACCAACGGCTGCGCCGCCTGCTCGATGCGCTGCAGGCCAAGGTCAATGCGCTGTACGGCTTCCATCGCGAGCCGACCAAGAACATCATCGAATTCCGCTCCGGCGATATCGCGTCGTTCTGGCTGCTGCATACGGCCAATGCCTCGTTCGCCGCGCTGTCGCACCTGTATCACCATCCCGAAGTCCATCCCGAACGGCTGTTCCAGGAATTGCTGCGCCTCGCCGGCGCGTTGATGACCTTCTCCAAGTCGTACTCGCTGGCCGACCTGCCGGTCTACGACCACGGCAATCCGGGCAAGGTCTTCGCGCAACTCGACACGATGGTGCGCGAGTTGCTCGATACCGTCATTTCCACGCGCTATTTCGCGATTGCGCTCGACGAATCGCGGCCATCCTTCCATCTCGGCCGCCTGGACTCCGGCAAGATCGACGACAAGACCCGCTTCTACCTGTCCGTATCGGCCGACATGCCGACCGTCGAACTGGTCGATGCGATTCCCGCGCGCTTCAAGGTCGGTGCGCCTGACGACGTCGACAAGCTGGTGCTGTCCTCGATGCCCGGCGTGCCGCTGACCTATACGCCGCAGGTGCCGCCCGCCATCCCGGTGCGCCCCGGCGCCTGCTATTTCGCCGTCGAGGCACGCGGGCCGTTGTACGAACGCATGCTGCAGGCGGGCACGATCACCATCTATACGCCCGCCGGTATCCGGGAACTTCAACTTGAACTGATCGCGGTGACCTCATGAGCTCCACTTCGATGCCCTCGCTGTTTGGCGACGCCCCGGCCGGCGCGGCCACCACCTTTGCCGATTCGGGCGACGCCTCGCGCCACGCGCGCACGCTGCTCGATCTGCTGTACGACGGCTTCTTCATGCTGTTCCTGCTGCGCAATGGCCAGCCGCCAGACAGCGCCGAGAACTTCCTTGCCAAGGTACGCGGGTTTCTCGACGAGTTCGACCGTGGCGCCAAACGCCTGAACGTGTCGGCCGACGATGTCTTCGACGCCAAGTACGCGTTCTGCGCGGCCATCGACGAGACCATCCTCGCCTCGGACTTCGCAATTCGCGCCGATTGGGAGCGCCGCCCGCTGCAGCTGGTGCTGTTCGGCGAGCAGCTTGCCGGCGAAGCCTTCTTCACCAAGCTCGAAGCGCTGCGCGCACAGGGCGCTCCGCGTCTGCAGGCGCTGGAAGTCTTCCACATGTGCCTGCTGCTGGGATTTCGCGGCAAATACATCCTCGAAGGCCCGGAGAAGCTGTCCTACCTGACCGCGCGGCTCGGCGACGAGATCGCGGCGATCAAGGGCAAGCGCGCGCCGTTCGCCCCGCACTGGCCGCTGCCCGACAAGATCGCGCACACGCTCAAGCGCGAGACACCGCTGTGGATCTTCGGCGCCGTGTTCGCGCTGATTGCGCTGCTCGGCTACCTCGGCCTGTCGTCGGTGCTGAACAAGCAGACCAACGATGCGATGCAGGAGTACTCGCAGGTGATCAAGCTCGGCCCGCGCTTCTCGCACCTGACGATTTCGCTGCCGTAAGACGGATGCCGATCGAACGCCTGGTCGCGCCGCACTGACACAGAGAGAGCTCCGAAGCCGGACGCCAACCACCACCTCGCCAAGGTAGCCATGATGCCCACCACGTCGCTGCCGTCGGCCGTACTTGCCTCGCTGCTCGGCCAGGGCACGCGGCAGATCGCGCTCGACACCCCGCTTCGCGAAGCGAATCTGATCGTCGAGCGTTTTACCGCGATCGAGGCGGTTTCGCGCCCCTTCGCCATCGAGATCGACTGCCTGTCGCCGTCGGCACATCTCGACACGGTCGAACTGGCGCGCCAGGAAATCACGCTGCGGCTGATGCTGGCCGACGGCCGCTACCGCGCCTGGCACGGCTTCGTCGTCGATTGCGCGGCGATGGGCGGCGACGGCGGCCTGGCGCGCTACCGACTCACCGTCGCGCCGTGGCTCGAGCGCCTGCGCGGCCGTGTCGACTGCTACGTCTATCAGGACAAGACCGTGCACGAGATTGTCGAGGAGGTGTTCCGAGACTACCCTGCCGCCAACTTCCAGTTCTCCGTCTCGCAACCGCTGCGCCGCCGCTCGATCTGCGCGCAGTACCGCGAGAGCGATTTCGACTTCGTGCAGCGGCTGCTGGCCGAGGAAGGCCTGTCCTACCGCTTCGAGCACCTGCAGGGCGAAGACGACAAACCGGAAGGCAGCCAGGCTCGCCACAAGCTGGTTGTGTTCGACAACGATGCCGAACGCCCACCCTGCCCCCAATCAAGCATCCGCTTCCATCGTGCCGACATGACCGAGGAATCGGACACGATGACGGTCTGGTCCACGCGGCACAGCATCGGACCCAATGCCGTCACCGTCTCGTCGTGGGACTACAAGACGCTGACCGCCGCCTCGGCGCAGGCCAATGCCGCGGCGGTGCCCGGCGAATGGCCGACGCTCGAATCGTTCGATGCGCTGGGGCCCTATCGCTATCCCGATGCTGCGACCGCAGATCGTGCGGCGCAACTGCGCATGCAGGCCGAGGAAAGCGGCTTTGTCCGCTTCGACGGTGCCGGCACGGTGCGCCAGCTGGGCGCAGGCCAGCGCTTTGCCCTGACCGAACATTTCGCAGCCGACGGCGACGAGTTCGTCGCGCTGTCGGTGCGCCACGAAGCGGCCAACAACCTCGGCGCCGATGTCGCCAAGCTGCTCGGCACCACCGACATCGAGGCTGGCGGCTATCGCAACACGCTCGAAGCGGTGCGGGCCGATGCCCCGATCGTGCCGCGCTTCCGCGCCAAACCGACCGCCCCGGAAGGCCAGACCGCGATCATCATTGCCGAGGGTGAGACGCCCCTGCACACCGATCGCGATCATCGTGTGCGTGTTCGCTTTCCTTGGCTGCGGGCCCCTGCGCCGGCGGACCAGACGAGCCAGGCGGGTCAGGCCGGGGCCTTCACCGATCCGGGCTCCGACGATCTGACGCAGGTTACCGCCTGGGTGCGCGTCGCCGGCGCCATGGCCGGTCCCAACTGGGGCACGCACCACCTGCCGCGCGTCGGCACCGAACTGCTGCTGACCTTCCTCGACGGCGACATCGACCGGCCCTTGGCCGCGATGCAGCTGCACAACGAACAGGACACCCCGCCCTGGGCCAACGACGACAAGCCGCTCGCTTCGATGTTGTCCGGCTGGCATACCCGCGGCCTTGGCGGCGACGGCTACAACCAGTGGGTCGTCGACGACTTCAAGGGCCGGCTGCGCATGCGGCTGGCCAGCTCCGCGGCGCAGACCCAGCTGAACCTAGGCTATCTGGTCGCCCAGGGCCCGCAGGATGCGCAGCGCGGCCCCTGGCGCGGCACCGGTGCCGAGCTGCGCAGCGATGCGTGGACAGTCGTACGCGCCGGCCAAGGTCTGCTGCTGTCGACCACGGCCCGGCCCCGCGCCACCGGCACCATGATGGGCATGCCCGAGGCGGTTGCGCTGCTCAAGGGCGCGCAACGCACCGCCGACCGCTTGTCGACTGCGGCTCAAACACAAACCGCCCTGCCCCTGACCGCCAACGAGGTCTTCGAGCCACTGTTGACGATGGTCGAGCCGGAGCAGGACGGGCATTACGCCGACACCGTCAACGGCCAGGACGCCAAGCAGCCTGACGGCAAGCCGGTCGAGCGCTTTGCCGAGCCGCTGCTGGTGGCGGAGGCGCCGACGTCTATCGCAGTCGCCAGTCAAGAGACCACCGCCGTTTATTCGGGCCGGCATCTGCATGGCACCGTGCAATCAGACTGGCAGCTGACCGCGGGCAAGACCATCGCGATGGCGGCGGCGCAAGGCGTGTCGCTGTTTGTGCAGCGCAATGGCTTGAAGGCCGTGGCGGCGAACGGGCCGCTGTCGGTGCAGGCGCATGGCGGCGCGATGGCAATCCTGGCGGACAAGGAAGTGGTGGTGACGTCGTCGAACGAGGCGGTCGAAATTCTGGCGAAGAGCACCGTCGTGCTGCATGGAGCCGATTCGTCGATCCGGTTGGAGGGGAATGCGATTACCTTTGAGACGCCGGGGATGTTTGAGGTCAAGGGGGCTGGGCATCCGTTTAGTGGTGCGGCTGGCAGTGCCGCCGGCCTCCCCGCGCTTCCCACCGGCGCCACCGCGCTCGACCACTGGATCGAGATCAACCACCGCGACATTGACGGTGAACCGTTCGAGGGCCAGGCCTACAAAATTCACTTCGAGGACGGCCAGATCATATCGGGCAAGCTCGATGCCGCCGGTCATGCCCGCCACGAAGGTGTACCGCCGAACGCAGTGCGCGTCGAATACGAAATACCCCCTCCCGGCGAAGACGAGCCGTGGGATCCCATCGCCAAACTGATTCAAGCCTCTCGCTCCAAGCTCGGATAAAACAACAATGTGGGAAGAACTTGAGAACGCGCTTGCGTGGTTCAAAAGCGCACCGTCCGACTGGGTCAAGAGTGGCAAGCAAAACCTCGCTGCGGCGGCGGAGTGGATCTGGACTGTGATCCAAGGCGATTTCGCCGACGAACAGACCACCGCGCAAGTGGCAACGGGGACTGTCATCTCGATGATCCCCTTCGTCGATCAGATTTGCGACGTGCGAGACGTAGTCGCAAACTGTCGCAAGATCCATCAGGACACGTCGAACAAGTGGGCGTGGATCGGTTTGATCCTGACACTCATTGGGCTATTTCCAGTGTTGGGATCGCTTGCAAAAGGCTGCTGCAAGATCCTGTTTGCGTATGGGCGGAAGTCCGTATTCCGCGCCGGCAAGGCCGCGCTGGACTCCAACTTCTGGAAGGCAAGCAAACCTTTTGTGGAAGCTGGCATCCAGACTCTCAATCGACATCTGAAGACGCCGGCCGTACGGCGCGCGCTGAAGGTCGCAAAGATTGCGAACCCTTACAAATGGTTGGCGGGCAAGGTGCGGCAAGTCATCGGCAAGCTCAACGCGCGCGAGCTGACTGCTGCCTTCGACAAGGTGATGGAAGCATTCAAGTACTTTGTCGACCTGATCAAGCGCTGGGGTACGGACGCCATGGGTTCCCGCGCCGGTCAATTGTTCTCGACCGTGCAGCGGATCCGCCAGATGCTGAACAGCAAACTCGACGAGGTGCTGGGTCCGGTTGTGGATTGGCTCAATCGTCTCGCGCGCCGACTGGAAATCGAAGGGGACATGCTGTACCGGGCCAATGTGGACGCTGTGAATCCGCATAAATATCAATGGCTGAAACCGGATGACGAAGCGAGATTGCTCGATGGACATCCGCCGAAGTGGGTGGATAAGACCGGCAAGCTGCCCTATCAACCGATGGCTCGCTTCCGCCCTGTTGCGGGCTGGCCGGACCTGAATCCGACGGTTAAACCCGGGGAACGCCACCCTCTGAAGACTGCCTATAACACCTTCCACCGCGCCCGTAATGTCACTATCAGGCCCGGGGAGGTGCTGTACCGTGTAGTGGACCCCTCCTCCGCAGACAACAGTATCTGCTGGATGCGAAAGGAAGAATTTCTGAAGCTGAAGAGCCGCAGCGATTGGCGCCGCCGCTTTGCAGTCTGGCGCCACTGGAACCGAAACGGGGAGTACATCACGTACACCGTGCCTCCTGGCGGAGGACTGAACGTATGGGAGGGCCCGGCCGCGAGTCAAAGCCTGGCAGGTCATCCCGAATATGTATTGGAAGGCGGAGCAAACCAGATCGTCCTCGATCCGAAACACCTGCAGCCGGAATACATCGCCAAGCGTAAAGCGACGGGTTGGGGCTATACCGATTTCCCCGGTGAAACGGACCAGTTCCTTGGTTTGCCGAAGCTGACCAACAACGTGAATCCGAACCTTCTGCCGGACAACCACCCCATGAGAGGCAAAAAGTGAGCACCCCGCTCTTTCCCCAGGAGATCTACCTGCTGGAGCGCTATAGCTCGGTCGAATATTTCGATGCCATGCGCGGTGCATGGGAAGCCATGCTGGACCACGTCGAGGATTGCATGGCGCGCTTTATGACGCAGTTGCCTCCGGATTACCGAAGCCGTCCGCAGCCGCTGCAACCGGACATCGTCTGGGGGCAACGCGTCATTCCAAATTTCCGGAACACTTCGCTAGTGTTGGACGACGGCTTTATCAAGCTCACGCACGGCGACGCCCAAGGACTTTTTGCTGCATCCGGCATCATGGAAGGTGTGCGGGGACAACGCGATTTCTCGGCGGATTGGATGGACGAGGTCACCCCCGGCGCTGCGGCCCGCTATGAAGCCCTGCTTTACGCTGCCCAGGACTACGCAACAAATGTCAGCACGACAGCCCATGCCGGTTGGGTGACCACGGTTCTGTCGACGGATTACTCGGACCAGTTTCAAGGTCCGCTAAACCCGCCTGCGGCTTGGCCACGCTATCGCTTGGACAGCACCGTTCAGGTCAGGACCGATGATGCCGTTACCGAGTCTGGCATTTACCTTCCCGACATTGACGATTCGTGCGCACAGTTCTTGATTGCCGGGACGCAAGCTCCGGACGCACCTGTCGGCTTCGATGGGCAGCAATACATTTCAATGACCGCAGCGCTCTGGACGCGCGTTCGTCGCGTAGAAGGCGAAAGCGTAGTCGATGGACTGGCCGACCTATCGGCCGCGACGGAGGTACGACAGTCTGTCCGTGTGCCGGGCGGTGACGTATGTCCGAGGAGCGGATGGTGGTTCACGCCATCGAGCGCAGGTTCCCGGCGATATTTCAGGCAGGGTGAAGTCTTTCCGATTGCGGAGGGAAGCGACTACGGCGCCACCTTCTGGCAATGGGATGTCGATCAAGCCGATCCCAGGCTGTAAGCCTCCTCCCCTGCAGATGGGGCAATATCGCACCGCAAAATTTACGGAGCCAATACCTTCATCCATCTCTCGAAGAGAAGGTCGCACGAAGCTTTAGCGACGGGTCACGGTGTCTACCCGTATATGGCTCTTTGGAATAGATCCTCACCGAGTCCCGATATGAAACGCCGGCCACACGACTGCAGTGATATCAGTGAACTCACGACTTTCCCGCAAGACTCCTAGTCATCTAGGAAGTCCTTGCTTGGAGACAGCGAGGCAATTCGACGTTTATGGCTTTCTTGATAACATAAAAAATAAGGCTTGTTTTCGGCGGCAGTTATCTATTTGGGCTCCGTCGTTTCGGCTTCACTCTAGTCGACTAGCCTTAACCGCATTCTTGACTGCATTGAACGCACTCGCTCTTCCACTCGCCGGGATGCAGCCAGACATCATCAACGTCTTTTGTCCATCGCTTTTTATCGCGCTGGTGCAGCGCTGCTTTTCTTTCGTCTCGATCGCCTCGATTTCGGAAACGGCCTCTATTCGCCTTACTTCTCTGCCGTACTCGACGATCATATAACCCACCCCATTTTCCATGGCTGTGCTGCGATTAAGAATGGAAGTTGGGCGGCTAAAAAAACCAGTTGCAGCTTGCTCGGCGACCTCTGGCATCTGGAACTCGACCGTTCCATCGGGTCTCGCACCGAAGTTGGAGGGTACCGTAGTGAGTATCGATGCCAAATCGCCCCGAAACACAGAGACCGAGAACACCGCTGACGGCTGACTTTTTTGGCCAGCATGACCGGCGTAACGATAAAACCGGCTGCAGGACGTTGCGTCCTCGGGACTGGAGGGCAGCGCCTCAAAACCGGTCGACGACAAGGGAATTGAGGCGCCGCACGCCTCCCAGTAGTCGGCGGCCGCGGTGGAACAGGCTACCAACAGAACAACTGGAAGAAAGGATGTTAGCCGGTTCATATTGGTCTTAGATTCTCAATGTTGGCAGCTCTTATCGTATCGTCGGATAGCTGGTAGTACGCTGCCCGAAAGAATGTCCGTCGCTCATCGATATGCAGAGCTGCACGATTGACTTGCAATGTCACGCTTAGCACGTCCGCGTCCACTTCCGCGGCGTTTGCTAGCGTTATGAAACGGCTTGCATCGGCTCGGCGGTTGATACCAACGTGTCCGTCCAGGACCCAACGATAGCGTCTGCCCCCGGGATTTGTGTTTGCGATCCGATCGCGCGTACGCTCTGCTATCCAATAGAAACCTGCGGCATCGCAACTTACGTACGCATCGCTCTGGAGTAGAAGATGCCGGCCGCTGGTGGTGAAATCCATACCGCGATATGTTCCATATTGCTGATATAGTCCCTTTCCAGTCAGCTGTATAACGCCACGTCCTTTGAACCGCGGCCCGTCTCCCGGCTGCGTATTCCCAAGTTCCCGTGCTTTAGCAGGATCGACAGCCATGTCGTATGCGTTACCACTGGCGTACTCGCGCACCGTCTGAAGGTGATCCGTCTCCAGACACACTTGGCCAAAAAAATGGGCCGATCGTCGATCATTATGGATTAGATATTTTCGCCGCGTTGTATTCAAAGCGACTGCCATCCCCGGCGGTAAAATTTGCTGCGCAGTCTCATGCCCTCTCGTCAACCGCTCCGTCATGGCCTGGAAGCGAGGAACGCCTGCGCCGTTCGGAAGGCATTGCACCATCTCGGCCGTACTAAGCCACATGCAACGCCTGAAATGGCGAATGAACTCTTTCGGCTCCCAATGCCACTCCGCTGCCAAGAACTCGGGGCAGTCTATCGATAGAGCGTTCACGTATCGACGGAGATCCTTGAAACCCGATTCGTCTGCTATTGCTTCCTCATTTGGGTTGGCACGAGCTGTTGTCCAAGCCCAACGAACATCAAAAGTGGCAGGATTCCACTCACTAGGAAATCGGCAGACCGTCTTTGATAGTCTTCTACGAGTTTCAGCATCCGCCAGGCGTGCCCCTCGTTCAGCAAGGGAGGTTTCACCATCTCCATTGGAATCCAGCTCCATCCTGATGAGTCGGGATTCGCAGCGGCTGTCGGTGTTGGTGTCATCGTCGACAACCCGCCATCCCCGCCATTGCGGGAAGTCGGCGTCGCTGAACTTCGTGGTGCCTTGCGCGTTTAGATTGACCCATCCTTCTCCTCCGGGATATCGGACCTTGCGCCAATGTGGAACATCCGTGGGTGTAAGGGTCTCATAAGCGGAATGAATGACTCGGCCGAAGCGCAGCAATTCATACACAGCGCTTGGCGCCGGGCGTCCGGAAGCGGGGTATGCCCGACTGATAGATGTGGCCCGGCCATACATGTCGTATTCGGCGTCTGGCTCTTCTAGCGTGCGAGCGTCCACAGCGGCTCCGTCACGACGATACGTGGTGACATAGGCGTCGCCACGATGACCGATAGTCCCCAGTCCCCCAGCATATCGGATACCTACGTAGTAATCCTCTGTGGTCGTGTGTACGGCGGGCGCTGTCGGCGCCGTGACGTTGTGGGGAGGTTGCTCGGCGTACACGGCCGTACCAGCCGGTATCCTGACGTAGATATCGCCGAATACTGCATCGCTACGCCCGTTCAAAGCAACATTGACTTCGCCGGTAGACCGCCCCATCAATTTGCGCTGGTTCTCGTCATCGCAAACAATCTCGAAGTGAATCCGACGCTCGGTTTGGCCATCAATTTGGCCCGCCGTACCGAGCACCGTCTTACGCGCCAACCGCTGGCCCTGATTAATCCCTGGTTCAATCGCGCCCAAATGCTGATAGACGGAGTAGAACGTGATGTCCGTAGCTTGAGAGCCTTCCCCAATGTCGGTCTGGTGACGCAGAACGATGGTGCCGTTGTCGGTCCATCCATTGGGATAACGTTGTGGATGATCAGGTAGTTCCGACCTGGGAGTGGGTCGCCGTAGGAACACAATGGTACCGTCTGCAATCGCCCGCACCGGGAGGCTGCTGTTCGCATTGGCATTTCCCATGGGGGCTAACAGATGGACGCCACCGTGCCACACAAAGTGACGGCTCACCGGAAAGACCCCTTCAGGGGCCGAAGCCATGGCGGCATTCAACCATTGCTCTTCTGTATGGTTCTGCCGATCGGGCAGAAACGGAGGGCTGATGAGCATGGAAGTCTAAATCGAGAATGGCGGTCGACGTTTCAACACCAACGGATTTTCTGGCATCAGCGGCAAATCATAGTTTGTATTCACTGGCCCATCAAACTTCCGCTGCGCACTCTT
This sequence comes from Cupriavidus gilardii, assembly GCF_008801915.1. Lineage (GTDB taxonomy): Bacteria > Pseudomonadota > Gammaproteobacteria > Burkholderiales > Burkholderiaceae > Cupriavidus > Cupriavidus gilardii. The sequence goes on along the minus strand of NZ_VZOV01000004.1, from coordinate 168,680 downwards.
GTAAGTAATCGCCCCCGGACACTCCACTGTAATATTCCCACCCTCAATCGTGATCGACGCCCCGCCCGCCGTCGCCACGCGAATCCGCTTCGCGGCAGCAAAGTCCACCTGCATATTCGCCGACACGACCTTCAGTTCATCCTTCGCCTGCAGCTTCATCGCGTCGTGCTGGGCCTGCACGTCGATGTCTTCGCTACCGGCGATCAGCTTCAGGCCGGTGTTGCCTTCGCCCGCTTTCTCCAGCGCCGCGGCGATGCCGATGGCTTGACCGCTGTGCAATCGTGCCTGCTTGCCGATCGCCAGGTTGGTGTCCTGGCCTGACACCATGCCGAGCGACTTTCCGTTGACCATCTGCAGTTCCTGTCCGGCGACCATCGCCAGGCCAGCGCGGCCGGCCAGTTGCACGATGGCTTCGCTCGGATGCGGCACCTTGCCTTGCGTCTGCTGGTTGCCGCTGGCGGCGTCCTGCATCGCGGCGTCCAGGTCCTTGCCGTCGACCATGCCGGAGGCGGCGGTCTCCAGCTTGGCCAGCGGAGCCTCGTCATCCATCGCCGTCAGCAACGCAGCGGTCTGATGCTTGACCGCTCCCTCGCCCAGCGTCTGCGTCAGCGACTTCGCCTGCCGGATCAGCGCGATGCCGGCGGCGTTGTCGCCGGTCGGCACTGGCCGCTGGCTCTGCGCATCGCGGTAGGTGGTGATCAGCACGCCGGCCTTGCCCCGGATGGCGCCGTAGCCGTCGGTGCGCAGCTCGAAGCCTTCGCCGCGGAAGCTGCCGCGATAGTTGTCCTGCTGGTGGATCAGGTGGCCGAGGTTGAGTTGGCTGTGCTGGACCGTCGTGGCCAGTTGCGTGCGCAGTTGGTTGTCGCTGTCGTCGAACACCAGCTGGTTGGCGCCGTCGCCACCGTGCTCGCGGCTCTTGAAGCCACTCAGTGCGGCGGCGTTGCGGTGTCCTTCCTGATCAGCGCTCATGCCGTGCCAGGCGGGCGCATGGCCACCGGCGACATTGGCCTGCGCGCTTGGCGCGGTGTCGCTGCCTTGCTGATACACCGAGGCATCGGCGGCAGCGGCCTGCTTGCCGCCCGGCGTCGGCGCAATGCCGCCCTCGCCCTGTCCGTTGTACAGTGCGCCGATCACGATCGGTTGATCGATATCGTCGTCGGCGAACTTGACCAGCACCTCTTGGCCGATACGCGGCAGCCATTGCCAGCCCATGCCTGCACCGGCCTGGCGCTGAGCGACGCGGACCCAGCGCGTGCTGCGGTCATCGTCGCGCTCGCCCTTCTGCCACGGGAAGCGGACCCGAATCTCGCCGCGCGGGCTGACATGGTGCTCGGCATCGCCGCTGGGCGTGGTCTCGCCTTGCGGGCCGACCACGGTCGCGGTCTGCACGCCGATCGCGGTCGGCGCGGCAAACAGCCTGGCGCCGTTGCCATCGACCACGCGCGGGCGCCACGGCCGGCGCGCATCGCAGGCGCGGAACAGATTGGCATAGCCGTATTGCTCGGCCGCCTGGCGCAGCGACGCCGTCGGCACGCTGCGCTCCACCGCATCGCCAAGCGCCAGGAAGCCCATCGTCATCGGCCCATTCTCCGGCGCGCTGGGCGGCGTATCGAAGCACAGCGCGGCCTCGAGTGGGCCCAGCCGCTGCCCCAGCGCGGCGCGCGTCTCCGCCGCGAGGTTGTTCAGGCCACAGTGCTCGACGATGTCGAGCAGCAGCGGATAGGCGGCCTCGGCATCTTCCTGTTTGGGCAGATGCGGGCAATCGGAAACCGCCACGCGCGTGCCGCTGACGAAGGTACGCACCGTACCCTGCCCGGCGAACAGCTGCGCGCGGGCCTCGATGCTCTCCATCAACTGCTCGGCCAGCCGCTGCGCGCCGGCGGCATCGCCGACCACCGACTGGCTGACCGACAGATAGGGCTCCGGGCATTGCGCGCCGCCGCCGAGCTTGGCCGGCGCATGGCCGCGCAGCGTGCGCTTGCCGTTGCCATCCCACGCCACCACCGCGACGCCGGGCACCGTCACGCGGCTATGGCAAGCGAGCTGCTGCACGGCGTCGGCTTCTTCCTGGCTGTGGGCGCGGTGATAGCGCACCGAAGCCGATTGCCCCTCCGGCAATTGCGGACTGTCGGCGAAGATCGTCAGTGCATGGCCGGACGGTGCCTGCTCGTCCTCGACAAAGGCAAAGCCCAACCCTGCCTCGGCCAGCAGCCGGGACAGGAACGCGTAATCGGTCTCGCGATATTGGCTGACATGTTCGCGCGGACCGAGCGCGTCGATGCGCTGCTGCGCGCCCGCCGTATAGCGCCACACCGCATGCGGCGCGTACGGCGACAGGATCTGTTCGGCGATATCGGCCAGCGTGCGGTTCTGGAATACCTGGCTATGTCGCTGCTGCGTGGCCAGCCACAGCCACGGCACCACGGTCAGCCGATAGCGCGCCAGGCTGCCGTCGGCGCCCAGCTTCTCGGCCTTGCGCACCAGTCCGCTGCGGCGAATGCGACTGCCATCGGCCAGCGTGGTCCACAGCGTGACCTTCGCGCCGAGCAGAGACTTCAGAGGCAATCGCGCATTGGCGCTGACCGCAACGATGCGCGTTTCGCTCAGCTCCGACAGCGCCTCGCGGCCGAGCCAGGCCTCGACGGCCAGTTCGCCGACGGCCCCCTCGCCTTCAAGCTGGAACAGCCGCCGCGCCGGGGAAAACAGAGTCTGAATCAGGGTGGTGTGGTCCATGGCGGTTCGGTGTCGCAGCGGGTGTCGCAGGGGCTATCACAGCGGATGTCGCAGCGATCGGCAAGCTCGCCGATCAGTTGCCCGACAACGGCAATGGCCGCGTCGATGCCGCGGCCATCTGCTCTGTCAGCACCCTTGCCTCTCGGCCGTCATTACTGCGAACGCTGGGCGGTGCCGCTTTTGCGCGTCCGCGACGCGGTCGTGGTTTTCTCTTCGGGCGTGGGGGCCAGCAATGCCGCCAGCAATTCGGCATCGCGATCATTGCCGGTATTGGCGCCCGTCTTTTTTGAAACTCGGCGCGTATTGTTGGAGGCAATACGCGAGCGCTCGGTTTTCGTCTTCCCTACAGTCGTAGGGTTCGAATTGGAACGCGAAGCAACCTTGGTCGCCGTATTCGAATGTTGCCGTTTTGTCGCGGTCTGATTCGATGCAGTGATCTTCGTTTTATTTACTTCTTGGTTTAGCGTTTTTTTATTCGGTTCCTTGGCGGCGACCGTCGTCGATTTGGCGTGACGGTCCGCAGCGCTCTTGTCATGATCTGGCGCCGCATTTGCTGCCAGCGCGGTACCGCCGGCCAGTGCCGCGGCACCGAGGCCGGCAGCGGCCAGATCGCCGGATGGCATCTTGCCGAGATTGTCGAGCGCATCGTCATCGGCATCGCGCTCGGGGCTGACATCGACGATGGTAGCGGAGCTGGCCGGCGCTTCGACGGAAGCGGCCGCGCCTGCCGCGGCGGCCTGCATGTCGGCGGCCGGGGCCGCGCTGGCGGCGGAATTCGCGCTTTCAGCCGGCACGACGGTGGCCACCGTTGGGGCCTCGACGTCGTTGCCCTTGCCCAGCCAGAAGGCCACGGCGCCCGCGCCGACCAGCAGCAGCGCCAGCGTGGCGAACACGCCGTGGCGCTTGATATCGGGAGTCTTCTTCTTGACAGGAGCGTGACTGGCGACCCGCCCTTCGAGGCTGGCCAGGATGCGCGTATCGGGTCCCTGGCTGTCGGCATTGCCCGAGCCGAACAGCGACGGTGGTCCATTTCCTTTGAAGTCGTCGCCGTGGCTCATCTTTTGGCTCTCGAATTGCAATAAAATGCGCGTCGGGCAGCGCAGGGATGGAATTGAGTTAAGCGATCGGCAACATAACTCGAAGACAGGGCCCGAGCAGAAATTCGACGAGGTGGCGCGAGCTGCCGATGCGGACGAAGCGCGCAGATTTTATAGCTGGCCGCAACAAAAATGCAAATATGTGAACGGCGCCGTCACAACTCGCAGACGGCGATTTTTTTGCAGCCGAATGTCAGCCCGGAATCGAGCCAAATAAAATGTCACAAAATGTAACTATTGAGGCCGTTGTCATGGGCGGTTTGGACGGCGCGCGGTACGCGCACTGAGCGGATGATCTTTATTACGCTGTTCCTGTATTTCGCGCTGATGGTCGCGATCGCGGCCATTCTGCTGCTGCCGGACGTGCGCGAGCGCGTGCTGCTGACCGCGCGCACGCAATGGCAGCGGCTCAGTATCCATGCCAGCGCGGCAAGCCAGCGCTCGGCCGGAACCCTACGAACGTCGGCTTCCCAGGCAGCCGATTCGATGGAAGCATTGCGCGCCTTCGTTGCGCGCCGAAAGGTCTTTCTGCTGTGCGCGGCGGGCGTCGTCGCGACCCCGCCGATCGTTGCCCTCGCCTTGCGACCGAAACTGCTGTTCGAGTACGATGACGCGCTGCGCGAGCCGGACCAGAAGATTTCCGCTTTATTGAATGGCGAACGCCTGGTTCCGCCGGCGCCATTGCCGCCGGAAGTATTCACCACGCAGGAAGTCGAACGGATTCGCCCGACCATTCGCGAAGCCAGCCGCAATTGGGATCTGCTCGACGCCGATTTTCGTCAGCGCCTGCTGCTGGTCTACAAGATCATGCGCGACGAGCATGGCTATGAAATGGCGCTGCTGGAGGGCTATCGCAGTCCGGAGCGCCAGGCCAGGCTGGCCGCGATGGGCACGCATGTCACAAAGGCGGGCGCCTATCACAGTTACCATCAGTTCGGCCTGGCCGCGGACAGCGCCTTCTATCGCGACGGCAAGCTGGTGATCAGCGAAAAGGATCCGTGGGCAATGCGCGGATACGAGTTGTATGGGCAAATCGCCGAGTCCGCGGGGCTGACCTGGGGCGGGCGCTGGAAGATGATGGATCTTGGGCACGTCGAGTTGCGCCGGCCCGGCGTGCTCGGCAAGAAGCCCGGCTAGCGTGCGATGTGCGGGGGCACGGTGCACGCAACGGCGGCCGGCGAAAGCAGGCTGCGAATCGATAGCTGGTGGCGGGATCGCCCTTCTCAGTCGAGAGAACAACAATGACACGGCCATTTATCGTATTGGGTGACAAGACCGACCACGGCGGCGTCGTGATCAGCGCGTCGGGCACCACGTCGACCAACGGCAAGGGCATCGCCTGCGTCGGCGATCGCGTGACCTGTCCGAAGTCGGGTCATGGCGAAACCACCATCGTCACCGGCGATTCGACCGTGATCATCGATGGCCGTGCCGCTGCCCGCCACGGCGACAAGACGGCATGCGGCGCGACGCTGCTGTCCAGCCAGGGAGTCACCGGCAGCGCGTAAGCCGAGCGCGCCCTTCCGCTGCTGCGCTTCCTGTGCCGACCCTCCCCGACACCATGCTCGCACGCCTGTTCCGTTCCGGCCTGATCCTGTTCGCCGTCTTCGCGCTGGTCTGGACCGCGACGATCCTGTGGTGGCAATCGATCCATCGAATGCCGACCACGACCGATATCGTCACGCATCTGTTCCTGCTGCCCGCGGGCATGGTCGCGGGCTATCTGGTCATCCGCCGCGCGCTGGACGGCATTCGCCGCAATGTCGCGGCCGCGGTCAGCACGCCGGCGGCCGCCGCGCAAGACGGCGGGGACTCGGCCGACGGCGCCGTGCCCGACGACGACCCCGCCCGCCGTTGGCGCGCGCTGGTGTTGGGCGCTGCCCTGCATACCGCCAAGGGCGGCGACACGGCCGCCACCGCCGCGGCCACCGCCGAGCAGCAGCGGCCGGACGTCGTCGACGTGCTGGGCGATGGCATGCCGATCTTCGCCGCGCCTGCCGAGGACATCGATGTCGATGGCACGCGCGAGGCGCTGGAGCAGGCCTTCGCCGAGCTGCCGTGGAATGACGAGGCCGTGCGCACCGTCGCGCTGGCCAGCGATGTGGCCGAGCGGCTGGTGGCGCAGGTGCTGGAGCAATATCCCGGCCTGTATTTCGCCGCCGCCGATGAGACAACCACGGCGCCGCAAGCCGAAGAGCCCCCGCGGCTGGTGCTGGCGCTGCTGCTGCCGGAGCGCTGGCAGGCGCCGATGGCGGCGGCCGCCGGCCAATATGTGCGCGGCCGCCTGACCGGGCTGTGGCCGGTCGAACGGATCTCGATGGAGACGCTGACCGCCAAGGGCGACGGCGATGCGATGGTCCAGGTCGATCGCGCAATCCTTGCGCTGCATCGCGAACCGACCCACGAACTGCGCGGCGTGATCGCGGCGGATTCGCATATCGGTGCCGAAGCGATCGACCGGCTGCGCGCAACCAACCGGCTGTTCAGCGCCCAATGCGAGCACGGCGTCGCGCCCTCCGAGGCGGCGGCGGGCATCCTGCTGTATCCGCCGCAGGGACCGCTGGCCGCGATGCTCGCGCAGGACGCGCCGCCGGCGTCGATCGGTCGCGCCACGCTGACGCGGCTCGATGCGCCGACGCCCGACAAGGGCCAGCCGCGCACCGCGGCGCTCGATCAGGCCATTGCGCAGACCGTGGGGCTGCTGGCCGAACCGGCTGACGACGCGAAGACCAAAGACGACGACCAGGCAGAACCGGCCGCCGAACCTGCGCCGGCGCCCCAACCGGTTGTGGTCACCGCAGACATCAGCCCGCATCCGGTCCGCACCGTCGAACTGGCGCGGGTGTTCTCCGAACGCTTTGGCGAACTCGACGTCAGCGCGGACCTGCTGGCGGTCGGCACCGCCTGTGGATACACCGGCAATGCCGGCGCGCTGCTGGCGATCGTGCTCGCGCATCAGCAGTGCGCCGAGCGCGGCGGCCCGGCACTCGCACTGACCGCGGCCGATCCGCAGCAGCGCGGCGCGATCGCGGTATTGCCGCCGGCCACCACCTAGCGGCCATCCGCCCCAAGCCAGAACACGCACGAGCTCGCACCAAGCCCAAGCACAAGAACCAGCACACGCATTCGCAAACCGCAGGCCACCATGCATCGATTCCTCAGTTTCCTGACCAACACGCGCACGCTGTCCGTGATAGGCGTCGTCGCGCTGACGCTCTTCCTGCTGCTGGCGGCCGATACCTTCGAGGTCGGGCTGACCTGGGTCGGCATCGTGCTCGGCCTGCTGGTGGTCGCGTGGCTGATCGCCTTCGCATGGCGTCACTATCGCGCACGGCAAGCCAGCGGCAAGCTCGGCGCACTGCTGGAACAGCAGGCCAATGCGGCGGCCCAGGAAGCGCCGCAGGAAAAGCGCGGCGAGGTCGAGGCGCTGCGCACGCGGCTGGTCGATGCGGTCAAGACCATCAAGACGTCCAAGCTCGGCCAGCTGTCGGGCAACGAGGCGCTGTACGAGCTGCCCTGGTACATCGTGATCGGCAACCCGGCAGCGGGCAAGAGCACCGCGGTGCTGAACTCGGGCCTGCAGTTCCCGTTCGCCGACAAGAACAACGCGATCATCCACGGCATCGGCGGCACGCGTAATTGCGACTGGTTCTTCACCACCGAGGGCATCCTGCTCGATACCGCGGGCCGCTATTCGGTGCACGAGGAAGACCGCAAGGAATGGCTGGGCTTCCTGGACCTGCTCAAGCGCTACCGTCCGCGCGCGCCGATCAACGGCATCGTGGTCACCGTCAGCATTCCGGAGCTGACGCAGAACCGTCCCGAGTTCGCGATCCAGCTGGCCAAGAACCTGCGCCAGCGGGTGCAGGAACTGACCGAGCGGCTGGAGGTGTTCGCGCCGGTCTACGTGATGTTCACCAAGGCGGATCTGATCACCGGCTTCACCGAGTTCTTCGGCGACAGCGACAAGCACGAGCGCGACCGCGTCTGGGGCGCTACCCTGCCCTTCGAGCCGGGCGAAAAGCGCGATGCCGCCGCGATGTTCGACGAGCGTTTCGACGAGCTGTACGACGGGCTGAAGGAAATCAGCGTGGCGCAGATCGCGCAGCACCGCAACGGCAAGCTGTCGCCTGGGCTGCTGAGCTTCCCGCTCGAGTTCGCGTCGATCAAGCCGGCGCTGCGCGCCTTCCTGGTGACGCTGTTCGACGAGAACCCGTTCCAGTACAAGCCGGTGTTCCGCGGCTTCTATTTCACCAGCGCGGTGCAGGAGGCGAGCACTACCAGCGCCTCGGCCGAACGGATTGCCCGCCGCTTCGGCCTGAAGCTCGACAGCGCCGCCCATAGCCGCGAGGTGTTCTCCAAGAACGGCTTCTTCCTGCGCGACCTGTTCTCCAAGGTAGTGTTCGCCGACCGCAAGACGGTCCGCCAGTTCTCCAGCCCGGCCAAGACGCGGATGCGCTTCGTCACGTTCTTCGGGCTGGTGCTGGCGCTGGGCCTGCTGCTGGGCGGCTGGACCTGGTCGTTTATCGGCAACCGCCAGCTGACCGCCAATGTGCAGGCCGACCTCGACAAGATCGTCAAGCTGCAGCAGAACCGCATCGACCTGCAATCGCGCCTGGAGGCGCTCGATATCCTGCAGGACCGCATCGAGCAGCTGGAGCGCTTCCGCGCCGACCATCCGATCGCGCTGTCGCTGGGCCTCTATCAAGGCGATACGCTGCAGCACAAGCTGCTCGACGAGTATTACAACGGCCTGCGCCAGGTCATGCTGAAGCCGGTCGGCACGTCGATCGAGCGCTTCCTCGCCGAAGTCAACGCGCATCCGGACCAGCTCGCACAGAACGTGCGGGTGCCGGCCGCCAATGGCGCCGTGGTGCAGGCCTCGGCGCAAGCCGGTGCGAGCGCCGGCGCGAGCGCGGCGGCCGCCGCCCCGGCCGCGGCAGCCACTGCGGCGGCTGCGGCCACGCCTTCGGCGGCCGACATGACGGCCGCGCTCAATACCGAATCGCCGAACGCGAAGCGCTATGCCGACGCCTCGCCGACCAATGTCGAGGACGCCTACAACGCGCTGAAGACCTATCTGATGCTGGCGGACAAGCGCCATGTCGAGGTCGCGCATCTGACCGACCAGGTCACGCGCTTCTGGCGCGGCTGGCTCGAGGAGAACCGCGGCAACATGCCGCGCGAGCAGCTGATCCGCGCGGCCGAGCGCAACATCTCGTTCTACCTGGCCCGCGTCAATGACGACAACTGGCCGCTGCTCGAAAGCAATCTGTCGCTGATCGACCAGACCCGCGAGAACCTGCGCCGCGTGGTGCGCGGCATGCCGGCGCGCGAGCGTGCCTACGCCGAGATCAAGGCACGCGCGGCGACGCGCTTCGCGCCGATGACCGTGGCCCGCATCGTCGGCGACGCCGGCGCGACGGTGGTCACCGGCAGCTACGCGGTGCCCGGCACCTTCACGCGGGAAGCCTGGCTGCAATACGTGCAGCCGGCCATCCGCGAGGCGGCCAGCAAGGAGCTGCAAAGCAAGGACTGGGTGCTGAACGTCGCCGCCCGCGACGACCTGACGCTCGAGGGAAGCCCCGAGCAGATCCAGAAGACGCTGGTGTCGATGTACAAGAACGAATACGCGAAGGAGTGGCAACGCTTCATGCAGGGCGTCGCGGTACAGGAATTCAAGAGCTTCGATCAGGCCGTCACCGCGATGAACCTGCTCGGCGATCCGGTCAATTCGCCGATCCGCAAGCTGTTCGACGCCGCCTACGAGCAGACCTCGTGGGATAACCCGTCGATCGTCAACGCGGGCCTGAAGCAGGCCAAGACCGGCGTGATCGAATGGTTCAAGCGCTGGGTCTCGCGCGGCACGCCGTCGGCCGTCAGCGTCAATGTCGACAGCGCGAGCCTCGCCTCCTCGTCCGAAGCCGGCAATATCCCGATGGGGCCGGTCGGCAAGGAGTTCTCGGGCCTGGCCAAGATCGCCGTGATGCGCGACAACAATTCGCTGCTGCGCGGCTATATGGAGGCGCTGTCGAAGGTCCGCACGCGCTTCAACACCATCAAGAACCAGGGCGATCCCGGCCCCGGCGCACGCCAGCTGATGCAGCAGACGCTGGACGGCAACGGCTCCGAGCTGGCCGACGCGCTGAAGTACGTGGACGAGCAGATGCTGACCGGCATGACCGACAGCCAGCGCCAGACGCTGCGTCCGCTGCTGGTCCGTCCGCTGCTGCAGTCGTATGCGGTGACGATCCGCCCTGCCAGCGTGGAAATCAACAAGGTGTGGAACGCGCAGGTCTACCAGCCGTTCATGCAGACGCTGGCGACCAAGTATCCGTTTGCCTCGGATGCCAAGATCGAGGCCAGCGCGGCCGAGATCGGCCAGGTGTTCGGTCCGGACGGCGCCATCGCGAAGTTTGCCGGCACCACCATCGGCCCGCTGTCGGTGCGCCGAGGAGACATGATCGCCGCGCGGACCTGGGGCGACCTTGGCGTGACCTTCGCGCCGGAGTTCACCACCAACTTCACACGCTGGATCGCGCCGCTGACCGGCGGCGCGGCGGCCGGGGCCGGCGGTGCCGCCGCTGCGGCCCCGCAGACCGTGTTCCAGATCCTGCCCTCGCCGGCGGCCGGCACCACCGAATACACGATCGAGATCGATGGACAACAGCTGCGCTATCGCAATACGCCGCCGCAGTGGACCAACTTCGTCTGGCCCAATCCGCAGGGCACGCCGGGCGCGCGCATTACCGCGACGACCTTCGATGGCCGTACCGTCGAGGTGCTCAGCGAACCGGGCCGCTTCGGCCTGGAACGGCTGATCGCCACAGCCTCGCGCAAGCGTCGTCCGGATGGGGCGTTCGAACTGTCGTGGACGCAGGGCGGCACCACGGTCGCGGTGGCGCTGCGCATCGTCAGCAGCCCGCAGACCACCACGGCCGCCGCGGACTCGCCGCAGGGACAAGGCCTGCGCGGCCTGAAGCTGCCGCCGGCGATTGCCGACGCCTCGGCGCCTGTCAGCACGACCGAGGCGGCACAGCCCGCCGCATCGGCACCGGTTGCGCAATCCGGCGCGCCCGTCGCGCAATCCGGCGCCACCGTGCGTGCAGGAGGTGCGCAATGAGCCAGGCAGCGCAATTGCAGCTCGCGTACTTCGGCAAGCTTCCGTCGCGCGGGGATTTCGTCAAGAGCCCGAACCAGACCCAGCTGCTCGATACGCTGGACCGCTGGATGTCGCAGGCGATGGAGATGCTGGCCGAGGATCCGGGCTGGAAGACCGTCTACGACGCGTGGCAGCCGGTCCAGTTCGCCTTCCTCGGTTCGCAGAGCCGGCTGGCGATCGCCGGCACGGTGATGGCCAGCAACGACCAGTCGTCGCGCCGCTTCCCCTTCCTCGCCGCCGCCGCGCTGGAGATCGACCAGCCGCTGCCGTTCATCGCGCGCAGCCCGCTGGCGCTGACCCGGCTGTGGACGCGCGCCAGCCATCAGATGCAGGAACTGGTTTCCGCCGCCGATCCGGCCGAAGGGTTGCGCAATCTGGCGCAGACCCAGTTCGCGGTCGAGATCGGCGCGGGCGCGCAGGCCTACGATGCCAGCTTCAAGGACTTCATCGAATTCCAGACGGTGGCCGGCCTGGAGCAGATGCTGCGCGCCGATGGGCAAACGCTGTGCCTGCGCCGCACGCTGGTCGCGCTCGGCATCCTGCTCGAACCGGTGATGAGTGCCGGCACCTCGCGGCTGGACAAAGGCTTGACGCTGCCGTTGCCGTCCGATCCGGTCTATCGCAGCCTGATGGCCAGTTTCTGGCTGGACCTGGTGTCCGGCTTCCTGAAGCGCGGGGATTTCGAGCTGTCGCTGTTCCTCGGCCGCGTCGGCAATCCCGGCGCCGGACAAGCCGGCCGCAGCGAACGCCTGGTGATCGGCTTCAACGGCGCCTCGTCGCGCACGTTGCACGGCATCATGTCGCCGCTGGCGTACGGCGAAGTCAATATCGACATCGACGACCCGCAGTGGGTGGACCAGCATGCCGGCTCGCGCTATGGCGTGGCCAAGCTGGCCAGCTATCTCGAGCAGCCGCAGCTGTCGCTGCGCGCGGCGCTCGACACCTTCCGCGAAGTCTTCATCGGAGAATGATCATGCGTTCGGTTTTCCCGGCCTGCCGCGCTGTTGCGCTGGCGACGGCCCTGACCTGGCTGCTGGCGGCGCCCGCTTCCGCCCAGACGCCTGCCGGCGCGGAGGCGGCGGCGGGCCGCGTGGTGGCCGGCGGCGCGGTGCCGGACGAGGCGACCAAGGCCGAGGTGCTCGCACGGCTGCGCGAGCTGTACGGCGCGGCCAATGTGGTCGACCAGATCGAGGTGGGCGGCGTGGTGTCGCCGCCGAACTGGACCGCGAACGTGCAGAAGGTGCTGTCGCCGCAGATCAAGCAGGTCAAGCGGGGGCAGTTGAGCATCGACGGCACGCAGATCGCGCTGTATGGCGACGTCGCCGACGAGGGGCAACGCCAACAGCTTGCCACGATGATGTCCAGCGGACTGGGGCAGAACTATACGATCAAGAACGGTCTGCGCGTGCCGGCCTCGGGCCAGGATCTGCTGGACCGCACGCTGGCGAACCGGATCATCGAATTCGAGACCGGCAGCGCCACGCTGACGCCGAAGGGCCGCGTGATTCTCGACGAGATGGCGGCGGTGCTGCCGAAGCTGTCGGGACGCAAGATCGAGATCGTCGGCCACACCGACAATTCGGGCAGCCGCGCGCTCAATCTGGCGCTGTCGCAGTCGCGCGCGGAGACGGTCAAGAGCTATCTGGCCGGCAAGGGCATCGAGCCGTCGGTGCTGTCAGCGGTCGGCGTCGGCCCGGATCAGCCGATCGCGCCGAACGACAAGGAAGAGAACCGGGCGCGCAATCGGCGCATCGAGTTCAGGGCGAGCCAGTAAGGCGTTGATCGACGATTTGCTTGTCGTCCCCACGCAGGCGGGGACCCAGTGGCTTGATCCATTGCTGGCAGCCGTGCAGGTCGCTGGGTCCCCGCCTGCGCGGGGACGACAGGTTGTTGGCTGCGCGGCGGGCTGACTCAGCTGCTGGAATCGCTCTCCGCGTCCGGCATCACGCCCAGCAATTCCTCGATCTGCGACAACGTCGCATCGTCCTTCACGACGGTGCGCAGCCATGCGTGCAGCGGCATCTCGCCCCACTTGGCGGCGCGCGCGGCGAGATAGGCGACCGGGCTGTGCGGCTCGGTACGGCGGAAGAAATCGGCGACTTCGCGCAGTTGCGCCAGGGCCTGCTGACGCGTGCGGATCGGGCCGCCGGCCGCGGCGGCGCCCTGCCCGCCCGCTGCCGGCGCTTCGACACGGCCGACGGCGGTCGGCGCAGCTGCCTGCTGCGCGTCGCCGGCGACAGTGGCCGGTGCGGCGGGCTTGCCGACAAAGCGCTCGACCAGCGCCCGCACCGCTTCCAGCGCCTCGCGCGCCTGCCGGAAGCTCGGCGCATGCTCGCCGGCCTTGGCGTCCAGCACATCGCTGAGCCTTGCCAGCGCCTGCTGGCACGACACCACGTCCTGCAGCAGCGCCACATGGAATTCGGCCGGCGTCGCCTTGCGCGCGGCCTCGAACGCTTCCTGCGTGACCTTGCCCTCGGACAGTTCGTCGGCGTGGTCCGGATCGCGGCGAATCGCCTCGGTCAGCGCCGTCGCGACCTCCCAATCGACATAGCCATAGCCGCCGGCGGCCTCGTCGACCAGCGCAATCTCGCGGATCAGCTGGCGCGAGCGCGTCGCCAGCCACGCCACGCTGCCGGTGCGATATTCGAGATCCTCCTCGTCGGCGCGCGGGTGCAGCCCGCTCCAGAACGACTCGCACAGCTGCGCCGTCACCGTATAGCCGTCGCGCAAACCCGCAAACCCTCTGGTCTTGGCGAGCGCCTCGGTCAGCCACACCGCCAGCCGCAGATCCTTGGTCCGCTCGGACAGCAGCCGCGTCGACAGGTCGACCACCTGGCGCCAGTCCGCCTCCTTCAACTCGGTCACCCACTCGCCCTGGTCCAGCGAGGGATCGTCGAAACGGCGCGCCTCCTGGATGCGGTCGAATTCGGCCGAGAACAACAGATCCTCGCCGCAAGGGTCGTCGCCCGAAACAGGTTGCAGCAAACGGTCGAAGGAAAGAGTCGCCATGTCAGCCCGCAGGAAATGGAATGGCGGGTAGTTTAGCGCCTGCCGCTTCGACGGCCAAACATGGGGCCAAACAAAGCAAAAAGGCCCGCATCGTGCGAGCCTTCTTGCTTCAAACCAACCTCAACCGAGATCGGTACTGGAACGGCTTACCCCACCCACTTGCGCGCATTGCGGAACATGCGCATCCACGGGCTGGCGCCGTCCGGGATCTGCTTCCAGGCGTCGGGGGCCCAGCTCATCGTGGCGGCGCGGAACACGCGCTCCGGATGGGGCATCAACACGGTGAAGCGGCCGTCGACCGTCGTCACCGAGGTGATGCCGTCCGGCGAGCCGTTCGGGTTCAGCGGATAGGTCTGCGTCACCGCACCGCGGTTGTCGACGAAGCGCAGCGATACGTCGACCTTGCTCTTGTCGCCCTGCTGCGAGAAGTCGGCATAGCCCTCGCCGTGCGCGACGACGATCGGGATGCGGCTGCCTTCCATGCCGGCAAAGAAGATCGATGGCGACTGCTGGACCTCGACCGTGACGAAGCGGGCTTCGTACTGCTCGCTCTGGTTGCGGGTGAACTTCGGCCACGCGCCAGCGCCCGGGATGATCGGCGCCAGATTGCTCATCATCTGGCAGCCGTTGCAGACGCCCAGCGCGAAGGTGTCGGTGCGGTTGAAGAAGGCCGCGAACTGCTCGGCCATCGCGCCGTTGAACAGGATGGTCTTGGCCCAGCCTTCGCCGGCGCCCAGCACGTCGCCGTAGCTGAAGCCGCCGCAGGCGACGAAGCCGACGAAGTCGTCCAGCTTCGCGCGGCCCGCGATCAGGTCGCTCATATGGACGTCGTAGGTATCGAAGCCTGCGCGGTCCATGCTGTAGGCCATCTCGATCTGCGAGTTGACGCCCTGCTCGCGCAGGATCGCCACGCGCGGCCGGGCGCCGCTGGCGATGAACGGCGCGGCGATGTCCTCGGCCGGATCGAACGTGAGGCTCGGCGTGATGCCGGGATCGGCGGCGTCAAGCAGCAGCTCGTATTCGCTGTCGGCGCAGGCGGGGTTGTCGCGCAGCCGTGCGATGCGCCAGCTGACCTCGCTCCAGACACGTTGCAGCTCGGCGCGCGGCGCGCCGAACACCTTCTTCGCGTCGCGGTAGATCTCGATCTGGTCGCTGCCATTGGGCTTGCCGACCACATGGCTGCAGGCGGACAGGCCGGCCTCGCGCAGCGCGGCGAACACGGCGTCGCGATCCTCGAGCTTGACCTGGATCACCGCGCCCAGCTCTTCGGAGAACAGCGCGCGCAGCGTCTGATCGTTGCGGCGCTCGGCGATCTGCTGGGCCCAGTTCTTGGCGTCGCCATAGTCCTGTTCCTGCGTCGGATCGAGCGTCAGCATGTCGACGTTCAGCGACAGGCCGCAATGGCCGGCAAACGCCATCTCGGCCAGCGTCGCCATCAGGCCGCCGTCCGAACGGTCGTGGTACGCCAGCAGCTTGCCCTCGCGGTTCAGCCGCTGGATCGCGTTGAAGAAGTTGCGCAGGTCGGCCGCGTCGTCGACATCGGGAACGCTGTCGCCGACCTGTTGCGTGACCTGCGCGAGGATGCTGCCGCCGAGGCGGTTCTTGCCGCGGCCCAGGTCGATCGCGATCAGTACGGACTCGCCCAGATCGGTGCGCAGCTGCGGCGTCAGCGTGCGGTCGACGTCGTCGACGGCGGCGAACGCCGAGATGATCAGCGACACCGGTGCGACCACTTCCTTGGCCACGCCCGCATCGTCCCATTTGGTGCGCATCGACAGCGAATCCTTGCCGACCGGAATGCTGATGCCCAGCGCCGGGCACAGCTCCATGCCGACCGCACGCACCGTGTCATACAGCTTCGCATCCTCGCCCTCGACGCCGCAGGCGGCCATCCAGTTGGCCGACAGCTTGACCTTGCCGAGGTCCTTGACCGGCGCGGCGGCCAGATTGGTCAGCGCCTCGCCGATCGCCATGCGGCCCGATGCCGGGGCATCGATCACGGCCAGCGGCGTGCGCTCGCCCATCGTCATCGCCTCGCCGGCCTTGCCCTGGTAGTCGAGCGTGGTGACCGCGACATCGGCCACCGGCACCTGCCACGGGCCGACCATCTGGTCGCGTGCGTTCATGCCGCCGACGCTGCGGTCGCCGATCGTGATCAGGAAGGACTTGCTGGCGACCGTCGGGTGGCGCAGCACGTCGCGCACCGCCTGATCCAGCGCGATGCCGGTGACATCCACCGCCGGCAGCGATTGCTCGACGCGCTTGACGTCGCGATGCATGCGCGGCGGCTTGCCGAGCAGCACGTCCATCGGCATGTCGACCGCGTAATGTTCCTTCAACGCCTGATCGACGCTGGCGTCGACCAGCTGCAGCTGCTTTTCCTCGGTCGCCACGCCGACCACCGCGAACGGGGAGCGCTCGCGCTCGCACATCGCGGCGAAGCGCGGGAAGCTGTCCGGCGCGATCGCCAGCACATAGCGCTCCTGCGATTCGTTGCACCAGATCTCGGCCGGCGACAGGCCCGACTCTTCCAGATGGATCTGGCGCAGCTCGAAGCGCGCGCCGCGGCCGGCGCCATCGACCACTTCGGGGAAGGCATTGGACAGGCCGCCCGCACCGACGTCGTGAATCGACAGGATCGGGTTCTCGTCGCCGAGCTGCCAGCAGGCGTTGATCACTTCCTGCGCGCGCCGCTCCATTTCCGGGTTGCCGCGCTGCACCGAATCGAAATCGAGGTCGGCCGTATTGGCGCCGGTCGCCATCGAGCTGGCCGCGCCGCCGCCCATGCCGATGCGCATGCCCGGGCCGCCCAGCTGGATCAGCAGCGAACCGGCCGGCAGCGGCTCCTTGTGCGTATGCGAGGCGTCGATATTGCCGATGCCGCCGGCGATCATGATCGGCTTGTGGTAGCCGCGCACGGTGCCGCCGACGTTCTGCTCGTAGACGCGGAAATAGCCGCCCAGGTTGGCGCGGCCAAATTCGTTGTTGAAGGCGGCGCCGCCGAGCGGACCTTCGATCATGATCTGCAGCGGCGAAGCGATGCGCTCCGGCTTGCCGGTCACCGCGGGACGCTCGTCGGGATTGCGGAAGGCCAGCGGCTGGGCGGCATCGCGCGCGTTTTCCCAGGGCTCGACCGCGTCGGGCAGCATCAGGTTGGACACCGTGAAGCCGGTCAGGCCGGCCTTGGGCTTGGCGCCGCGGCCGGTCGCGCCCTCGTCGCGGATTTCGCCGCCGGCGCCGGTCGACGCGCCCGGGAACGGCGAGATCGCGGTCGGGTGGTTATGCGTCTCGACCTTCATCAGCGTATGGGTCAGCGCCTGATGGCGGCCATACTGGTGGGCGTCGCCGCGCGGGAACCAGCGTTCGGCGACATCGCCCTCCATCACCGCCGAGTTGTCCGAATACGCGACGATCGAACCCTGCGGGTTCAGCTGGTGCGTATTGCGGATCATCGCGAACAGCGACTTGTCCTGTTCCTCGCCGTCGATGGTCCAGGTGGCGTTGAAGATCTTGTGGCGGCAGTGCTCGCTGTTGGCCTGCGCGAACATCATCAGTTCGACGTCGGTCGGGTTGCGGCCCAGCTTCGCGTAGGCATCGATCAGATAGTCGATCTCGTCGTCGGACAGTGCCAGGCCCATCGCGACGTTGGCCTCGGCCAGCGCGGCGCGGCCGCCCGCCAGGTCGATGAAGCGCAGCGGCTTGGCCGGCAGTTCCTCGAACAGTCCGGCCGCGGCGTCCCGCGTGGCGACCACGGTCTCGGTCATCCGGTCGAACAGCAGCGCGGCGACGGCATCGCGCGTCAGCGGATCCAGCGTCTTGCGCCCGCGCAGCAGGCCCTTCTTGCAGATCACCGTGAATTCGATGCCGCGCTCGATCCGGTGCACGTGCGACAGGCCGCAGTTGTGCGCGATATCGGTGGCCTTGCTGGCCCACGGCGAAATCGTGCCGAAACGCGGGATCACGACGAAGCGGTCGCCCTCGGCCTGCTCGGCGAACGGCGCGCCATAGGTCAGCAGCGCGCGGATACGGTCGGTATCGCCCTTGTCCAGCGGCTGGTCGGTGTCGACGAAGTGCAGGAACTGGCCGTGCACCGACTCGATGTCGGCGTCGATCTGTTGCAGGGCGGTGAGCAGGCGTTGCTGGCGGAAGGCCGACAGGGCCAATGCGCCGGGGAAGCACGAGAAATGCGCCATGATCTGAGCGGTCGGAGGGCGATGGAGGGTAAGACGGCGGCCGGGCCGCTGGCGCGGGGGTGGCGCCAGCCGGGGCAGTCCGGCGAAAACCGCTATTGTACCTTGCCGGGCGGCAATCCTTGCGGCGCAGCATCCCCCGGATCCGAGCCCTCCACGGGCAGCGGTGCGCGCCGATCAGTCGCCGTGTTGCCGGCCCCGGTGCGCCCCCCACATCACGCCGTTGTCACAACGCCCTGCTCCAATCCGCTTCTGGCGGCCGTTGCGGCCCTTGCACGGCCGTTGACGGCAGGTTCCCTTCGGGACGCGCTCCCGAGCCACCCCAACGAGAACGAAAAGACATGGACAGAAGGCGATTTCTGAAGCTGGGCGGCTTCATCACGGTGTCGGCGGCCACGGCGGGCGGGCTGGCGGCATGCGGCGGCGACGACCATCCGGACGGCCAACCCGACACCGGCACGCCGGCCGTGCCGCCGGCCTCCGGCGCAAACTGGAAGTTCCCGCAGAGCGTGGCGTCTGGCGATCCGAAGCCGGACGGCATCCTGCTGTGGACCCGCGTCGTGCCCGCCAACGTCGACGATGCCGCGGCGGCGAGCCTTGACGCCAGCTTTTCGATCCGGCTGCGCGTGACGGCCGCCGACAACGCCGGCGCGCTGGGGACCGCCGCCGCGCTCGCCGGCACCGCGGTCGTCGATGCCGCCATCCCGGTCGCCGGCGCCTACGACTGCACGGTGCGCCACAAGATCACCGGTCTCGATGCCGGCCGGACGTACTACTACCAGTTCACTGCCGGCGAGGTCCGCTCGCGCGTCGGGCGGTTCCGCACCGCGCCCGCGGCCGATGCCGACGTGTCGCAATTGCGCCTCGGTTTCCTCAGCTGCCAGGACTGGAGCATCAACCACTGGGGCACGTTCGAGGCGCTGGCGGCCGAGGACCTGGATTTCGTCGTCCATCTGGGCGACTACATCTACGAAACGGTCGGCGAGGACTTCCAGACCGGTGCGGTCGAAAGCCTGCACACCCCGCTCGCGCTGCCGGACGGCACCTTCAAGAACGGCAGCGGCGGCGCGAAGTACGCGACCACGCTGAACGACTACCGCTACCTGTACAAGCGCTACCGCAGCGACCCGCGCCTGCAGGCGGTGCACGAGCGCTTCGCCATGGTGGCCACCTGGGACGACCACGAGTTCAGCGACGACTGCTGGGGCGATGCGGAGACCTACAACGCGGCGGGCAACGGCATCGAGCAGCACCAGCCCGCGCGCCGGCGCGCCGCCAGCCGTGCCTGGTTCGAATTCATGCCGGCCGACATCGTGTTCGACGAAAAGCAGGATGGCATCCATGCGATCCGCATCTATCGCGAGTTGCGCTTCGGCAAGCTGGCCCATCTGGTGATGACGGACGAGCGGCTGTACCGCACCGACCACGTGCTGCCCGAAGCGGCGATCAATCCGGCGACCGGCGCGCCGCTGGGCAGCATCGGCGCCCGCTACATGGTGCCGGCGGCGACGCTGGCCGCCGCCGAGGCGGCCAAGATGGCCGCCGCTGGATCCGCCGACACGCTGGCGCTGACGTCGATCCTCGGCAATGAACAGCGCAACTGGTGGCGCGACACGATGGCACGCTCGCCGGCAATCTGGAAGCTGTGGGGCAACGAGGTCTCGCTGCTGCGCATGGGCATCGATGGCAGCAACGCCATCGCGACACTGGTCGCGCTGCAGGCCGTCGGCACGCTGTCGGCCAGCATCCAGGGCGCGCTGACCTCGACCGGCGGCAATGTGCCGGTCGCCGCGGCGGTGGTCGCCGCTGTGTCGGCCGGCGCCGCGCAGTCCACCGCGGCCACGGCGGCGCAGGCGATCGCGATGGCCGATGCCGCCGCGGGCGACAAGTCCGGCAGCGCCATCGCGGCCGGACTGACCGCCGCGCAGGCCGCGATCGCGGTGCTGGCTTTCGAACAGGCCAAGGGCGCTGCCGCCGGCGGCATTGCGGCGCAGATCGGCGCCGCCGCGCAGGCCATCGCCTTCGGCCATGTGAAGCCTGACGTGCTCGCCAGGCGCGAGCAGTCAGCCTTTATCCCGGCCGCGCAGAAGGCCGCGCTGGCTCCGTTCTTCCAGCGCTTCCTGCTGAACGCCGACCAGTGGGACGGCTTCAACGCCGAACGCAAGGCGCTGATGCGGCATCTGGCGGACAACGGCATCCGCAATGTGGTGGCGCTGACCGGCGACATTCATGCGTTCTACGCTGGCACCGTGCACGACGATTACGATGCCGAGGGCGGCGGCACCCCGGTGATGGTCGACCTGGTCACGGCCGGCATCAGCTCGGACTCGTTCTTCTCGTATCTGAAGTCGGCGGTCGGCGCGCTGTCGGAGAGCCTGTCGACGCTGGTCTACCGCACGCTGTCGCTGCCCGTTCCCGCGCTGGGCAGCGAGCCAGTGTCGGTCGACGTCAACCTGCTGGACCATACGCTGGCGCCGTCGGCTGTCACCGCCGCCACCGTGGCCGAATCGCTGCGGATCTCGCTGCGCGGCGCGCTGGCCGCACGCGGCGTGGCGGAGGGACAGCTCGATGCGACCACCGATGCGGTGCTGGCCGCGCTGCAGGCCGATGCGGGCTTCGTGCAGCAGGTCGTGCCGCTATGCCAGCAACTGGCCGCGCTGCGCAGCAATCCCTGGCTGCAGTACGCCAATACCGACGCGCAGGGCTATGCGGTGGTGACGGTCACGCCGGCCGCGCTGACCTGCGAGTTCAGGCAGGTCAACCGGCTGGTCGGCGGCAAGGCGCCGGCCGCGGTGGTGGCGCGGACGGTGAAGGCGACGGTGCCGCGGGATACGGCGGCGGTATCGATCGAGCGGTAGCGATACGCTGGCCGCTCTTGCCCCCTCCCCCGGCCCCTCTCCCGCCCGCGGGAGAGGGGAGAAAATCGGCGGACCGATAGACTTACGTCACAACGCACACGACGCTCCCCTCTCCCGCTTGCGGGAGAGGGGCTGGGGGAGAGGGCAACCGCCGGCCCTCCCCGCCTACACCGCCCCAAATCCCCCACCCCCGGGCGTCTCGATCACGAACACATCCCCGACGCCCATCTCGGTCCGTGCCACATGCGGCAGCGTCTCCTCGCTGCCGTCGGCGCGGATCACGCGGTTGCGGCCCGTCGCGCCCGGCTCGCCTCCCGCCATGCCGAACGGCGCATGCACGCGATTGTTCGACAGGATCGACGCCGTCATCGGCTCGAGGAAACGCACCTTGCGCACGCCGCCATTGCCGCCGTGCCAGCGCCCCACACCGCCCGATCCATGCCGGATCTCGTAGCTGTCCAGCCGCACCGGGAAGCGCCACTCCAGCACCTCGGGATCGGTCAGGCGCGAGTTGGTCATATGCGTCTGCACCACGTCGCAGCCGTCGAAGCCGTTGCCGGCGCCGCTGCCGCCCGAGATCGTCTCGTAGTACTGGTAGCGCGCGTTGCCGAACGTGAAATTGTTCATCGTGCCCTGGCTGGCGGCGACGACGCCGAGCGCGCCGTACAGCGCGTTGGTGATGCACGACGACGTCTCGACATTGCCCGACACCACCGAGGCCGGATAGCGCGGGTTGAGCATCGAGCCCTCGGGGATCACCACATGCAGCGGCTTCAGGCAACCGGCGTTCAGCGGGATGTCCTGGTCGACCAGCGAGCGGAACACATACAGCACCGCGGCCATGCAGACCGCGCGGGGCGCGTTGAAGTTGTTCGGCAGCTGGTCCGAGGTACCGGTGAAATCGACGGTCGCTTCCCTGCGCTCCCGATCGACGGTCACGCGCACGCGGATCTGTGCGCCATTGTCCAGCGGATAGGTATAGCTGCCGTCCTTGAGCGCCGTGATCACGCGCCGCACCGCCTCCTCGGCGTTGTCCTGCACGTGACCCATATAGGCGCGCACCACCGGCAAGCCGAAGTGCGCGACCATCTTGCGCAGTTCCTCGACGCCCTTCGCGTTGGCCGCGACCTGGGCGCGCAGATCGGCCATGTTCTGGTCGGCGTTGCGGGCCGGATAGCGCGCGCCGGCCAGCAGCGCGCGCATGCCGGCGTCGTCCAGCACGCCGCCATCGACCAGCAGGAAGTTGTCGATCAGCACGCCCTCCTCCTCGACCACGGTCGAGTCCGGCGGCATCGAGCCCGGCGTGATGCCGCCGATATCGACGTGGTGGCCGCGCGAGCCGACGTAGAACAGCACCTCTCTGCCGTCGGCATCGAACACCGGCGTGATCACCGTTACGTCCGGCAGATGCGTGCCGCCGTTGTACGGGTCGTTCAGCACATAGACGTCGCCGTCCTTCATCCGCCCGGCATTGCGCGCGATCACGGTCTTGATGCTCTCGCCCATCGAACCCAGATGCACCGGCATATGCGGCGCGTTGGCGATCAGGTTGCCCATGGCGTCGAAGATCGCGCAGGAGAAGTCCAGCCGCTCCTTGATGTTGACCGAATAGGCGGTGTTCTGCAGCCGCAGCCCCATCTGCTCGGCGATCGACATGAACAGGTTGTTGAAGACCTCGAGCATCACCGGATCGGCCTCGGTGCCGATGGCGCGGCGCTGAGGCCGGGGCACCGCCCGCGTCAGCACCAGATGGTCCTGCTCGGTCAGCAGCGCCTGCCAGCCCGGTTCGACCACGGTGGTGGCGTTCTGCTCGGCGATGATCGCCGGGCCGGCGAGCCGGTCGCCGGGACGCAGCGTATCGCGGCGGTAGAGGCCGGTGTCGTGCCAGGCGCCGCCGCTGAACATGCGCACCGTCTCCGCCGGCCGCGGCGGGCCTTCGCGCGGCGCCAGTTCGGGCGGCCGCTCCTGCGGCGCCTGCGCGACGCCGACCGCCTCGACCGAGACCGCCTCGACGATCAGCCCCTTGTCCGGCATCAGGAAGGCATAGCGCTGCCGGTAGGCGGCCTCGAAGCCCGCCCGCATTGCGCCGGCATCGCCGAACGGCACCACCAGCGCCGAATCGGTGCCCTCGTAGCGCAGATGGACCCGCCGCAGCACCTCGATGCGGCCGGCGTCCTCGCCCTGCTCCAGCAGCTCGTCGCGCGCCTGCTGCGCGAGCGCGTCGAGCCGCTGCGCCAACATCGGCACCGCGGCCTCGTCCAGCTTCGCTTCGATCGACAGCTCGCGCATCGCCGTGCGGTCGGCCAGGCCCATGCCGTAGGCCGACAGCACGCCGGCCAGCGGATGGACGAACACGGTCTGCATGCCGAGCGCATCGGCCACCAGGCAGGCATGCTGGCCGCCGGCACCGCCGAACGTCGTCAGCGTGTAGCCGGTCACGTCGTGTCCGCGTTGCACCGAGATCTGCTTGATCGCGTTGGCCATGTTGCCGACCGCGATCTCGATGAAGCCCTCGGCGACCTGCTCGGGCGTGCGCCGGTCGCCGGTCTGCTCGGCGATCTGCGCCGCCAGGTCCTCGAAGCGCGCGACCACGGCATCGCGATCGAGCGGCGCATCCGCGCGCGGACCGAATACAGCGGGGAAATGCGCGGGCTGGATCTTGCCAAGCATCACGTTGCAGTCGGTCACCGCCAGCGGGCCGCCGCGCCGATAGCTGGCCGGCCCCGGATTCGCGCCGGCCGAGTCCGGGCCGACGCGATAGCGGCTGCCGTCGAAATGCAGCACCGAGCCGCCGCCCGCCGCCACCGTATGGATGCTCATCATCGGCGCGCGCATGCGCACGCCGGCGACGCTGGTCTCGAACACGCGCTCGAAGTCATTCGGGTGCTTGCCGCTGAAGTGCGACACGTCCGTGGAGGTGCCGCCCATGTCGAAGCCGATGATGCGATCGAAGCCGGCGCGCTGCGAGGCGCGCACCATGCCGACGATGCCGCCGGCCGGACCGGACAGGATCGCGTCCTTGCCCTGGAAGCGATGCGCGTCGGTCAAGCCCCCGCTGCTCTGCATGAACTGCAGGTTCACGCCCGGCATCTCGCGCTCGATCTGTTCGACATAACGGCGCAGGATCGGCGACAGATAGGCGTCGACCACCGTGGTGTCGCCGCGCGGCACCAGCTTCATCAGCGGCGATACCTCGTGCGACACCGAGACCTGCGCAAAGCCGAGTTCGCGCGCGATGCGCGCCGCGCGCGCCTCGTGATCGGAATGGCGGTAGCCGTGCATCAGCACGATCGCCACGGCGCGAATACCGTCGGCAAGCACCCGCGTCATCTGTTCGCGCAGCGCGGCCTCGTCCAGCGGCTGCACCACGTCGCCATGCGCGCCGATCCGTTCGTCGACCTCGACCACCTCGCGATACAGCAGCTCGGGCAGCAAGATGTTCAGGTCGAACAGCCGCGGCCGGTTCTGGTAGGCGATCCGCAGCGCGTCGCGATAGCCGCGCGTGATAAACAGCGCGGTCGGCTCGCCCTTGCGCTCGAGCAGCGCGTTGGTGGCCACCGTGGTGCCCATCTTCACCGCGGACACCAGCCTTGGCGTGATCGGCTCGCCCGGGGCCAGACCCAGCAGATGGCGGATACCGGCCACCGCCGCATCGGCGTATTGCTCCGGGTTCTCCGACAGCAGCTTGTGCGTGACCACGGTGCCGTCCGGGCGCAGGCCGACGATATCGGTGAAGGTGCCGCCGCGATCGATCCAGAACTGCCAGCGCGAGCCGGCCGAAGGAGTTTGCGATGCGGCTTGCGATGCGGAAGAAGACACGCTGAACTACCTCGAGATAGGGATGGTTGTCTCTCGTCCCCGCGCAGGCGGGGACCCAGTGGCTTGCGTGCTGCTGCAAGACGCTGGGCACCGCTTTCGCGGAGGCGATGTGATGGGAGCGCGCTACAGCGATGTCGCCGAACGCGCCGCCTGCTCGTACAGCCCGGTCAGCACGCGCAACAGCCGTGCCAGTTCGCCGATCTCGGCGTTCTCCGCGCTGCCCGGCGTCATATTGCTGGTCAGGCATTGCTCGCGGATTTCGCGATACCGCGCGCACGCCTCGGTGCCTGCCGCGGTAGTGCTGTAGGTCGCCTCCTTGCCCACGCGCACGCCGGCGACCAACCCCATGCCCTGCAGCTTCTTCAGCGAGTAGGTCACCAGGTGGGTGTCTTCGACATTCAGCACGAAGCAGATGTCGGCCAGCCGCTTGGCGCGCCCGCGGTGGTTGACGTGATGGAGCACCAGCACGTCGAGGAAGGTCAGGTCGCGCACGCCCGCCGCGCCCATGCAGCGCACGACCCAGCGGCTATAGGCGTTGTAGGCGGTGTTCAGGCCGAACTCGAATTCCGACAGCTCGGGACTGCGCGACGACACCAGATGGGCGGACGACACGATGCCGGCGCTGCTCGAACGAACGACCGCTTCGGCGGCCGCGGCCGACGCGGTACCGGCAGAGACAACATCGGCAGCGGCAATATCGTGAGAGGCAACATCGTCGCGGCGGCTCGGCTTTCGGGCCATGGGTGGCACTCCTGCAGAAGGACAGCGGAGAACGAACGGCGTCGTGCGTCGCGGAACGCAAGCGGAGACAAGGACGTGTAGGGATTTCCCGGGGGCCGCCGCGGCAATTTCAGCTTGACAGTTTATCGACAAATTATGAGCATGAGTACCCGGTAACGATGGGGATTGCGCGGCACCGAAACGACCGCTTCCGACTCGATTCGCGCACGAATTCTGGGCATCCGGCGGGGTTCGCACTGCCGCGGGGCAAGCGGCAAGCAGTACGGTCCCCATCATCGCCGTTCCCGACTTCGACCCACGCCCGAGCCCACTGCCCGGACACAGAGCCAGACCTTGTACCGATGACGATGCCTGCCGCGCTGCTCCCCGATATCGACACGCTGAACCGGCTGGCCCGCGAGGGCCGACTGTCGCGCGCTGCGCTGCTGCAGCAGGCCGAGGCCCGGGCGAAGGAGCCGGAGGCGCAAGCGGTATTCCTGCAGACCAGCTTCGATACCGCGGCCAGCGCGGCGCGGGCCGCCGATGCCGCGGCGCTGGCCGGCAAGCCGCTGCATCCGCTGGCGGGGCTGCCGGTATCGATCAAGGACCTGTTCGATATCGGCGGCGATGTCACGCGCGCCGCCTCGACGGTGCGCGCCGATGCCGCGCCCGCGACCGACGACGCGCCCGTGGTGGCGCGGCTGCGAGCGGTGGGCGCCGCGCTGGTGGGCCGCACCAACATGACCGAGTTCGCCTTCTCCGGCGTCGGCATCAACCCGCACTACGGCACGCCGGTCAATCCGCACGACACCGCGGTGCAGCGCATCTGCGGCGGCTCGTCGTCGGGCGCGGCGGCTTCGGTGGCGCTTGGCCTCGCCGTGGCGGCGCTGGGCAGCGATACCGGCGGGTCGATCCGCATTCCGGCCGCGCTGTGCGGGCTGACCGGTTTCAAGCCGACCGCGCGGCGCGTGCCGCTGGCCGGTGCCTTTCCGCTGTCGTTCTCGCTCGATACCGCCTGCGCGATGGCGCGCACCGTGGCCGACTGCGTGCTGGTCGACGGCGTGATCGCGGATCAGGCGTTGGTGCCTGTGCGCAAGGCCGCCGGCGCGCTGCGGCTGGCCGTACCGCGCCAGCTGCTGCTGGACGATCTGGACGAGACCGTGTCGCGCGCCTTCGATCGCGCGTTGGGACGACTGTCCGCCGCCGGCGTGCAGATCGAACATGTGGATCTGCCCGAGCTGCTGGAGCTGTCGACGCTGAACGCGCAAGGCGGCCTGACCGCGGCCGAGGCCTATGCGATCCACCGCGGCACGCTGTCGTCGCGGCGCACGCTGTACGACCCGCGCGTGGCGGCGCGCATCGACCGCGGCGCCGCGATCGGCGCGGCCGACTATGTCGATCTGGTGCGCGCCCGCGCCGCCTGGAGCGAGCGTGTGATGGCGCGGCTGGACGGCTTCGACGCGCTGGCCTGCCCCACCGTGCCGGTCATCGCCCCACCGATCGCGCCATTGGTCGCCGACGACGCGCTGTTTGCGCGCATCAATGCGCTGCTGCTGCGCAATCCTTCGACCATCAACTTCCTCGACGGCTGCGCGATCTCGCTGCCGTGCCACCAGCCCGACGAACTGCCGGTCGGACTGATGCTCGCGCATGGCCCGATGCGCGACGCGACGCTGCTGGGCACGGCGCTTGCATTGGAGGCCGTGCTCGCGCCCACGCCGCAGCAGGCCTGAGCCGGCGGGCGGACGACTAGCGGACGACCTAGTGGACGACCCAGTGGACGAGCCACCGCTGGCGGCGCAAGATCCACGCACGCGTGCGCACCACGGATGCGCAACGACGCGGTAATGACACAACCAGGAGAGAAATGATGCAGCGCAAGGGATTGCTGAAGTCGATGTCTGCGTGCGGGCTGCTCGCCTGCGCCTTCGCGATGGCGCCGCTGGCGCAGGCCCAGGTCAAATGGGATCTGCCGACCGGCTATCCGGCCAACAACCCGCACACGGTCAACCTGGACCAGTTCGCCAAGGAGGTCAGCGCGGCCACGCAGGGCAAGCTCGCCATCACGCTGCATCCGAACGGTTCGCTGTTCAAGGCCAACGAGATCAAGCGCGCGGTGCAGAGCAACCAGGCCCAGGCGGGCGAGGTGCTGATGTCGCTGCTGGAGAACGAGAATGCGCTGTTCGGCGTCGATGCCGTGCCCTTCCTCGCCACCGGCTTCGATGCATCGTACAAGCTGTGGCAGGCGCAGCGGCCCGTGATCGATCGCCTGCTGGACCGCCAGGGCATCAAGCTGCTGTACGCGGTCGCGTGGCCGCCGCAGGGCATCTATGCGAAGAAGGAGATCCGCTCGGGCGCCGACATGAAGGGCCTGAAGTGGCGCGCCTACAATCCGGCCACCACGCGCATCGCACAGGCGGTCGGCGCCCAGCCGATGACGATCCAGGCCGCCGAGCTGTCGCAGGCGCTGGCCACCGGCGTGGTCGACAGCTTCATGTCGTCGGGCGCCACCGGCGTCGACAGCAAGGTCTGGGAGAGCCTGACGCACTTCCATACGGTCGACGCCTGGCTGCCGAAGAACATGGTGATCGTCAACAAGCGCGAGTTCGACAAGCTCGACAAGCCGTCGCAGGAGGCGCTGATCAAGGCCGCGCAGGCGGCCGAGACGCGCGGCTGGCAGCGGATGCGCGAATACACGCAGCAATCGCTGGACACGCTGGCCAAGAACAAGATGACCATCGTCAAGCCCACGCCGCAGCTGCAGGCCGACATGAAGAAGATCGGCGACGAACTGCTGGCCGAGTGGGAAAAGAAGGCCGGCCCCGACGGCAAGGAAATCATCGCGGCGTATCGCAAGTAAGGCGAACGGCGTGACGATGCCGGGCCAGGCTCGCCACGCCACCTCGTCGCCCCCGCGCAGGCGGGGGCCCAGCGTCTTGACGCAAGCCACTGGGTCCCCGCCTTCGCGGGGACGACAGCGATCCCCCGAAGTGGCACGGCTTCCCGCTTCCCTCTCCTCTAGCCTCCCGGACGCACCATGACTTCCCGCTTCCAGTGGTTCTACCAGGCGCTCGGCGCGCTGGCGGCCGTCTTCATCTGCCTGACGCTGCTGATCGAACTGGCCATCATCGTCGGGCGCTTTGCCCATTTCCAGATCGACGGCGGCGATGCCTATGCCGGCTATTTCATGGCCGCGGGGTCGTTCCTTGCGCTGGCCGCGACGCTGCGCCAGGGCGACCATATCCGCGTGACGCTGATCCTGCAGCGCCTGCACGGCAAGCCGCGCGTCTGGGTGGAGATCTTCTGCCTGGCGGTGGCCACGCTGCTGACCGCGTACTTCACCTACTACGCGGGCAAGCTCGCGTACGACTCGTACATCTATCACGACATCTCGCAGAACACCGACGCCACGCCGCTGTGGATTCCGCAGCTGTCGATGGCGGTGGGCCTGTTCGGGCTGTTCGTCGCCTTCGCCGAGGAGTTCGTCTACGTGCTGCGCACGCGCCGTCTGCCGCGCGAGGAAAGCGGCGAGATGGCGCGCACCGAATGACGCCGCGTACCGACACGTAGCCTCCGTATCGCACCAGCCGGCCATCTCGACTGAACGGCATCCCCACAGGAACGCAACAACATGGATCTCTGGATCACCCTCTTCCTGATCGTCGCGATCTTCGCCGTGCTCGGCGCCGGCGTCTGGATCGGCATCGCGATTCTCGGCGTCGGATGGATAGCGATGGAGCTGTTCACCAACAAGGTCGGCGGCGAATCGATGGCGCTGACGGTCTGGGGCTCGCTGTCAAGCTGGACGCTGACGGCGCTGCCCCTGTTCATCTGGATGGGCGAGATCCTGCTCAAGACAAAACTGTCCGAAGGCATGTTCCGCGGGCTGGCGCCCTGGCTGCAGCGCCTGCCGGGCCGGCTGCTGCATGTCAACGTGATCGGCTGCACGATCTTCGCGGCGGTGTCGGGCTCGAGCGCCGCCACCTGCGCGACGATCGGCAAGATCTCGCTGCCGGAACTGGCCAAGCGCGGCTATCCCGATTCGATGGCGATCGGCTCGCTGGCCGGCGCCGGCACGCTCGGGCTGCTGATTCCGCCGTCGATCATCATGATCGTCTATGGCGTCACCGCCGACGTGTCGATCGGCAAGCTGTTCATCGGCGGGGTGCTGCCGGGGCTGATGCTGGCGCTGCTGTTCATGGGCTATGTCGCGGTCTGGGGCTGGCGCCATCGCGACGCGATCCCGGTGCCCGAGCATCGCCTGGACCTGCACGCCAAGCTGGCCGAATCGCGCCACCTGATTCCGGTGGTGCTGCTGATCGGCGCAGTGCTGGGCTCGATCTACGCCGGCATCGCCACCGCCACCGAGGCGGCGGCGCTCGGCGTCGTCGGGGCGCTGCTGCTGGCGCTGGCGCAGCGCACCTTGACCTGGCAGACCTTCCGCGATTCGCTGATGTCGGCCACCCGGCTGTACTGCATGATCGCGCTGATCCTGGCGGGCTCGTCGTTCCTGACGCTGGCGATGGGCTTCATCGGCCTGCCGCGCCATCTTGCCGAATGGATCGTCGGCCTGAACCTGACGCCGTTCCTGCTGATCGTCGCGCTGATGGTGTTCTTCATCATCCTCGGCTGCTTCCTCGACGGCATCTCGATGGTGGTGCTGACGATGTCGGTGCTGCTGCCGACGATCCAGGCAGTCGGCATCGACCTGCTGTGGTTCGGCATCTTTGTCGTGCTGGTGGTCGAGATGGCGCAGATCACGCCGCCGGTCGGCTTCAACCTGTTCGTGCTGCAGGGGATGACCCGGCGCAATATCAGTTATATCGCCTGGGCCGCCTTCCCCTTCTTCGTGCTGATGGTGGTGGCGGTGCTGCTGATCTGGGCCTTCCCCGGCCTGGTGACCTATCTGCCCGCGCAGATGAAGATGTAAGTCCCCATGCGCGCCATCGTGATCGGGGCCGGCGTGATCGGCGTGTGCTCGGCCTGGTATCTGCGCGAGGCCGGATTCGAGGTCACCGTGCTGGACCGGCGCGCCTCTCCGGCCCAGGAGACCAGCTTCGGCAACGCCGGCGTCATCGCGCCCGGCTATGTGACACCGTGGGCCGCGCCCGGAATGCCGGCCAAGGTGCTGCGCACCCTGTTCGCCAGTACCTCGCCGGTGGTGTTCCGGCCCAGCGCGGACCCGGCGATGTGGCGCTGGATCGCGCGCTGGCTCGGCGAATGCCGGCTCGAGCGCTACCGCATCAACAAGCTGCGCATGCAGCGGCTGGCCTTCTACAGCCGCGCCTGCCTGCACCAGTTGCGCGACCAGCTGCAGATCGATTACGAGCAGTCGCAGGGCTATCTGCAGCTGTTCAGGACCGAGCGCGACCTTGAGATGGCCCAGCCCGCGCTGGCGCTGCTGCGCGAGAACGCCGTACCCCATCGGCTGGTCGATGCGGCCGAATGCCGCCGGCTCGAGCCCGGGCTGGCTCCGGACACCGCGCTGGCCGGCGGGCTGCATCTGCCCGAGGACGAATCGGGCAATTGCCCGATGTTCACGCGCCGGCTGCGGCAGTTCGCTGAGGCGGCCGGTGTGCGGTTTCAGATGGACACCACCGTTCACGGCATCGGCGCGCCTGGCGACGGCGTGCTGTCGGTGTCCGTGCGGTGCCAGGGAGGGGACTCGATCCTGCGCGCGCCACATGTCGTGGTTGCCGCCGGTGTCGCCAGTGCCGCGCTGCTGCGCCCGCTCGGCCTGCGCGTGCCGCTCTATCCGGTCAAGGGCTATTCGGCGACGGTGCCGGTGCGCGATGCCCTGCAGGCCCCGCTGGCCGCGCTGATGGACGAGTCGTACAAGGTCGCGATCACCCGCATGGGCAATCGCATTCGGCTGGCCGGCACCGCCGAGCTGGGCTCGCGCAAGCTGGACCTGCGCCGGGCCGCGGTGCGCACGCTGCTGAAGGTCGGCCGCGACTGGTTCCCGGGCGCGGCCAACTACGCCGAAGCGTCGCTGTGGACCGGTGCCCGGCCGATGCTGCCGGACGGCCCGCCGCTGATCGGCGCCACCGCCGTGCCGGGGCTGTTCCTCAATCTCGGCCATGGTTCCACCGGCTGGGCGATGGCCTGCGGCTCGGGCAAGCTGCTCGCGGCGCAGGTGTCCGGCGCGCCGGCCGAGATCGACCTGGAAGGCCTGACGCCGGACCGCTACGGCCTGGGCCCGCGGCGATGAGCCGTTTGCCGGCGGCGCTGCGATAATGCGCCGATGACGCCCTTCTCCTCTCCCGCCGTTGCCGGGACGGCCGCCGAGGCCGCGGACTGGTTGCGCTTCGATCCGCTCAGCGCCACGTCCATTCCGTTGTTCGACAGCGCCGCGATCCGCCGGCTCGAACAGGCGGCCTACGCCACCCTGTCGCCGTTCACGCTGATGGCCCGTGCCGGGGCTGCCGCTGCCGCCTGGCTGAGCGCCCATGCACCGGCCGGACCGCTGCTGTTGCTGGCGGGCCCCGGCAATAACGGCGGCGACGCGCTGGTCGCGGCGACACACCTGCATCAGGCCGGCCGCGAGGTGCAGGCATGGCTGCTGGCCGATCCCGCACGCCTGCCCACCGATGCCGCACGCGCGTGGCAGCAGGCAAACGATGCCGGCGTGCCGCTGCAGGTGCTGGTGCCCGATGCCGCCTCGCCGCAATCCGCCCCGCCCTGGCCCGCGGCGGCGCCGCGTTTTGCCGCGGTGGTCGACGGCCTGCTCGGTATCGGGCTGAACCGTCCCGCCAGCGGCGCGCTCGCCGAATGGATCGCGCGGCTGTGCGCACTGGCCGACGACGGGGTGCCGGTGTTCGCGCTCGACGTACCGAGCGGCCTGTCGGCCGATACCGGCGCCGGTACGCCCGCGGTGCGCGCAACCCGGACGTTGACCTTCATCGCCGCGAAGCCGGGCCTGCTGACGCTGGACGGCCGCGACTGTGCCGGCGAACTCGATATCGCGCCGCTCGGCCTCGACTATCCGCCGCAAGATGCAGGGGCGGCGGCCCGGGCCGTCTGGGCCAATACGCCGGCGCGCTTCGCCGCCGGGCTTCCAGGCCGACGACATGCGAGCCACAAGGGCAGCTTCGGCACGCTGGCGGTGATCGGTGGCAGCATCGGCATGGTCGGCGCGCCGTTGCTCGGAGCCCGGGCCGCGCTGCATCTGGGCGCCGGGCGCGTGCATATCGGCTTTCTGGCCGACCCCGCGCCGCCGTTCGATCCGGCGCATCCCGAATTGATGCTGCATCCGGTCGACCGGCTGCGGCTGCACGAGATGTCGGCGCTGGTGGCCGGCCCGGGCATGGGTACCGGCGAGGACGCCGGCCGATGGCTCGAGAGGGCGCTGCGTGCGGATACGCCAGCCGTGCTCGACGCCGATGCACTGAATCTGCTGGCCGCAGACGCGGAATTGGCGGCGCTGGCGAAGGCCGGCACCGCGCCGCGCGTACTGACGCCGCACCCGCTCGAAGCGGCGCGGCTGATGGGCTGCACCGTGGCGGAGATCCAGCGCGATCGTATCGACGCGGCACGTGCATTGGCTGCGCAGTGGCAAGCGGTAGTTGTGCTGAAGGGCTCGGGTACCGTGATCGCTGGTCGGGACGAGAACACGATTGCCATCAATCCGACCGGCAACGCGGGCCTGGCCACCGCCGGCACCGGCGACGTGCTGGCCGGCATGATCGGCGCGCTGCTGGCACAGGGCATGGCGGCCGAGCCCGCGGCGCTGGCCGCGGTCTGGCTGCATGGCTGCGCGGCCGATCGCCTGGTGGCAGGCGGCGAAGGCCCGGCCGGGCTGACGGCCGGCGAATTGGCCCGGGCCGCGCGGCATGAACTCAATGCATTGAACCGGCTGAACAACCCGGGCACGAGGCGATGAGCGGCGCGATCCCGGTACCGAGCGCGGCGCCGAGCCGTCGGCAGCTGTTGACCGGCATCGCGTTGCTGGTACTCGGCCAATGGATCCTGACGCTGCTCGACGCCACCGGCAAGACGCTGACCCAGCAGGGCCTGCCGATCATGGCGGTGGCCTGGGTCCGTTACGTGGGCCATGTGGTCGCCATCTTTCTGCTGCTCGGTCCGGCCCGCTTCCGGGCCCAGGTCCGCACCGGCCAGCCGCGGCTGCAATGGGTACGCGGCGCTCTGATGCTGGCCTCGACGCTGGTGTTCTTTTCGGTGCTCAAGCTGATGCCGCTGGCGACCGCCACCGCGCTGAACTTCTGCGCGCCGCTGTTCGTGGTCGCGCTGTCGCCGTGGCTGCTCGGCGAACGGCCGGGGCGCAACGCCCGCCTGATGCGCTGGAGCGGCGTGCTGATCGGCTTTGCCGGCATGCTGGTGGTGGTGCGCCCCGGCGGCGAGCTGACGCCGGGCGGCGTGGCGCTCGGTCTCACGTCGGCATTGCTGTTTGCGCTGCTGCAAATGCTGACGCGGCGCATGGCGGCCCACGATGCGCCGATGACCACGCTGATCTGGAGCGGCATCAGCGGCGCCGCGCTGACGACGCTGCTGGTGCCCTTCTTCTGGTTTGCCGCCATGCCGACACCGCTGCAATGCGCGCTGCTGCTGTCGGCCGGCATCACCGGGTCGCTCGGCCACTACTTCGTGATCCGCGCCTTCCAGTACGCCGACGCCTCGTTCCTCAGTCCCTTCCTCTATCTGCAGATCATCTCGGCCACCACGGTCGGCTTCCTCGCCTTCGGCCAGTTGCCGGACTGGACCACGGCGCTGGGGATTGCGGTGATCTGCGCCGGCGGCCTGTGGGTCGCGGGCGGCGAATCGGCCTTGCGGCTGGTGGCGAGGGGCCTCGGCGGAACGCGTTGATTGCGGCGTTGTCTGACAGTTTTCGCCGAATGTGCACGCTATACTCGGCACGTTCCGCGTCTTCGCGCTCGTACTATCCGCTCGACTCTTTTCCGCCCGTATTTCGCAATGCCCACTGACCTTCCCGCCTGGCAACGTCTGCAGCAGCACTACCAAGCGATCCGCGACCAGCGGATGCGCGACTGGTTTGCCGCGCCCGACGCCGGCGAGCGGGTCGACCGGTTCTCGCTGGAAGCGGCCGGCCTGTTCCTGGACTACTCGAAGAACCGCATCGTGCCGGAGACGATGGACCTGCTGGTCCAATTGGCCGAAGAGGCCGGCGTACCCGCGCAGCGCGATGCCATGTTCGCTGGCGCACATATCAACGCGACCGAGGATCGCGCGGCGCTGCATATGGCGCTGCGCGCCGCGCCGGACGCCCCGTTTCAGGTCGATGGCAAGTCGGTGATGCCGGCAGTGCACGATGTGCTCTCGCGCATGCGGGACTTCTCGCAGCGCGTGCGCAGCGGCCAATGGACGGGCCATGGCGGCAAGACCATCACCGACGTGGTCAACCTCGGCATCGGCGGCTCGGATCTCGGGCCGCGCATGGTGTGCAGGGCGCTCGCGCACCTTGCGGGCGATGGCGGGGGCGGCGCCGCGTCCGGGCCGCGCGTGCATTTCGTCTCCAATGTCGACGGCACCGAACTGGCCGAGACGCTGGCGCGGCTCGATCCCGAACGCACGCTGGTGATCGTCTGCTCGAAGACCTTCACCACGCTGGAGACGATGGCGAACGCCAACAGCACGCGCCAATGGTTCATCGAGCGCGGCGTGCCGGAGAGCGGACTGGCGCGCCATTTCGTCGCGGTGTCGACCAATCTCGAGGCGGTACGCGCCTTCGGCATCGATCCGGCCAATATGTTCGAGTTCTGGGACTGGATCGGCGGACGCTTCTCGCTGTGGTCCTCGGTCGGGCTGTCGATCACGCTGGCGCTCGGCTTCGAAGCCTTCGCGGAACTGCTGGCCGGCGGCCGCGAGATGGACGAGCACTTCCGCACCGCACCGCTGGCGCGCAACATGCCGGTGATCCTCGGCCTGCTGGGGGTCTGGTACCGCAATGTGTTCGGCCTGCCGACCAGCTGCATGGCGCCCTATTCGACCTCGCTGGAGCTGTTCCCCGCCTTCCTGCAGCAGCTGGAGATGGAGAGCAACGGCAAGTCGGTGCAGCGCGATGGGTGGCCGGTGCGCGTGGACACCGCGCCGGTGGTCTGGGGGACGGCCGGCACCAACGGCCAGCACGCGTATTTCCAGCTGATCCACCAGGGCTCGCAGATCGTGCCGGTCGATTTCGTCGCACCGCTGTCCGCGCCGCGTACGCTGCCGGGCCATCATGCCAAGCTGCTGGCCAACTGCTTTGCGCAGGCCGAAGCGCTGATGCGCGGGCGGACCGAGGAAGAACTGCGGGCGGCCGGCATCGTCGAGCCCGAACGCATCGCGCATATGCGCTTCGCGGGCAATCGGCCGAGCAATATGCTGTTGATCGACGGCATCACGCCGCGCGCGCTGGGTGCGCTGATCGCGCTGTACGAACACCGCACCTTCGTGATGGGCGCGATCTGGAATATCAACTCGTTCGACCAGTGGGGCGTCGAACTTGGCAAGCTGCTGGCGCGGCCGATCGAGGCCGAGCTGAACGGACGCGCCGAGGGGCCGCACGATCCGTCCACCAGCGCGCTGATTGCGCGCGCGCGAGGCGCGCTGGCCCGGGGAGGCTGAGGGCCTGCCCTTGCCCTCGATTTCGCGTTCTCAGACTTCCGCGCCCATCCACTCGTCGCTGGCGACCTTGCCTGCCTCGATCGTCAGGATGCGCCCGCAACGCGCCGCCACCGAGCGATCGTGCGTGACCAGCACCAGCGTCGAGCCGGCGTCGCGATTCAGTTCGAACATCAGCGCGATCACCGCTTCGCCTGTCGCGGTGTCGAGGCTGCCGGTCGGCTCGTCGGCGAACAGGATGTCGGGCCGCGTGACAAAGGCACGGGCCAGTGCGACGCGCTGCTGTTCGCCGCCCGACAACGTGCGCGGATAGTGCGACAGCCGCGCGCCAAGGCCGACCCGCTCCAGCATCGCCTTGGCGCGCTCGCGCACACCGTCGGTCTCGCCGCGCAGCTCCAGCGGCAACATCACGTTCTCCAGCGCGGTCAGATGCCCGACCAGCTGGAAGGACTGGAACACGAAGCCGACATGACGGCCGCGCAGGGCGGCGCGCTGATCCTCGTCGAGCGCGAACAGGTCGTGGCCGTGCAGCGACACGGTGCCACGGCTGGGCAGGTCGAGCCCGGCCATCAGTCCGAGCAGCGTCGACTTGCCCGACCCGGAGGCCCCGACGATGGCCAGCGTTTCGCCGGGCGTGACGGAAAAGGACACGTCGTGCAGAATCGTCAGCGAACCGGTCGCGTCCGTCACGGTCTTTCCCAAGGATTCGACAGCAAGAATGGATGAGGACATGAGCAAGGGTTTCCGGAACGGTTTCTGGCGGGACATCGGTGGACGCTGGCGCGCCCTGGTGCTGGGCGGGCTGCTGGCGCTGGCAGCGATGCCCGCGCTGGCGCAACGCGCGCCGACGATCCTGGTGCTTGGCGACAGCCTGTCGGCGGAATACGGCATCGCGCGCGGCGCGGGGTGGGTCAAGTTATTGGAAGACCGCCTGCGCGCGGAGAGGTTCGATTATAGCGTCGTCAATGCAAGCATCAGCGGCGAGACCACGGTCGGCGGCAAGACCCGCCTGCCCGATCTGCTGTCCCGCCACCGGCCCGCCGTCGTGGTCGTCGAGCTCGGCGCCAACGACGCGCTGCGCGGCCTGCCGCTGCAGAGCACCGAGGCCAATCTGCGCCAGATCGTCACCAGCGCCAAGGCCGCCAAGGCCAATGTGCTGCTGATCGGCATGCGGATCCCGCCGAACTACGGGCCCGACTACACCGAGCGCTTCTTCGCGCTGTATCCGAAGCTGGCCAAGGAATACCAGCTGCCGCTGGTGCCTTTCCTGCTCGACAAGGTGGTGACGCGGCCAGACTGGTTCCAGGACGATCGCATCCATCCGACCGCGCAGGCCCAGCCGGCGCTGCTCGACACCGTGTGGCCGCAGCTCGAGCCGCTGCTCAAGCGCCAGCGGCGCAGCGCGGAGGAAGGCAACGCGCAGCAACGGCGCGGGTGAACGCCGGCCCGGCGGCATCGCTCGCCGGCGCATGACACCGGCGCATGACACCGGCGCATGACAAAGCAAAGGGGCCCCGCGGGGCCCCTTCTTCATCGCTGCCGGACGGACCTGTGCGGCCGGTCCCGTCCATCGCATCGATCGCGGTCAGCCTGCCGGCTGCGATTCCGCCGGCGCCGCGGGCTTGAGCACCTCGACGTCCGAACGCGCCTTCAGGCTCTCGAAGAACGCTTCGAGCTCGCTCTGGCCGGCCAGTTGCGACAGCTGCTGCGCGTCGGCCTGGCGTTGCGCCGGATTGGCCTGCGCCGGTTGCGAGACCTTGGCGATGCGATAGATCGCATAGCCCTGCGCGCCCAGATCGACGCCGACCATCGCCGGCAGCTTCGACGCATCGGCGCGCATCACGGCCTCGACTGCCTTCGGCGCGAGACCGGCCGGCTGCTGGCGTGATACCGTGACGGCGGCGCCGAACCCATCGGCCGAACCGCTCTGCTTCAGTTTGGCCAGCTGCGCTTCGCCGTCCTTGCGCGCCAGTTCGGCGGCCTGTTCGGCCACGTACTGCGCGCGGACCTGATCGCGCACTGCATCGAACGGACGCACCGACGCCGGGCGGTACTCGACCACACGGCCGGCGACCAGCGTTTCCGGACCGACCTGGATTGCTTCGGTATTGCGCTTGTTCTTGATCGCGTCGTCGCTGAACAGCGCGGTCAGCACCTTCTCGTTGTTCAGCGGATTGTTCGCGCCCAGCGCCGGGTTCGGCGCGCGGGTCACGTTGTCGGCAGTCTGGATCGTCAGCTTGAACTTGTCGGCGGCCGGCTTCAGGCTGTCCGACTGCTCGTAGACGGTATTGCCGAAGGCATCAGCCTGCTCGGTGAACTGCTTGGCGGCGAGCTGCTTGCGCAGTTCGGCCTCGAGCTCCGCCTTGACTGCCTCGAGCGGACGCGTCTCCGACGGCTTGACCTCGGTCACCTTGATGATGTGATAGCCGTAGTCGGTCTCGACCACATCGCTGAGCTGGTTCGGCTGCAGCGCGTACATCGCGTCCTCGAACGGCTTGACCAGCGCGCCGCGACCCATGAAACCCAGATCGCCGCCCTTCTCCGCCGAGCCCGGATCCTGCGACTGCTTGCGCGCGACATCGGCGAAGGTGTCCGGCTGCTTGCGCAGTTCTTCGAGCAGCCTGGTGGCCTTGTCCTTGGCGGCCTGGCGCTCGGCGGCGGGCGCGTCCTTCGGCGCCGCGATCAGGATATGGCTGGCGCGGCGCTGCTCATCGGTACGGAAGCGCGCGATATTGCTGTCGTAGTAGGACTTCAGCTGCTCGGGCGTGATGCTGATGCCCGCGGCCAGCGCATCGGCCGACAGCACCAGGTATTCGACCTTGGCCTGCTCGGGCACACTGAAGGCCTGGCGATGCTTGTCGTAGTACGCCTTCAGCGCGGCGTCGTCGGCCGACACCTTGGCGGCGTAGTCGCTGGCCTTCAGCAGCAGCGGCTGGACCTCGCGCTGCTGGTCGCGCACGGCGATCAGGCGGTCCAGCAACGACTTCGGCATGAACGCGGTCGCACCGATCGACTGGCCGAGCTGCTGCGTCGCCAGGTCGAAACGCATGCGCGCGTCGAACTGTTCGGGCGTCATGCCCTGCGACGCCAGCAGTTCGAGATAGGCCTTGTCCTCGACCCGCCCGTCCGCCTTCTTCGGCAGCTGCGCGATCGCGGGAATGCTGACGATCGCCTCGTACAGCCGCTCGTTCGACACGGTCAGATGCTCGCGATTGACCTCGTAGGCAACCACGCGCTGCAGGATCAGCTGGTCCAGCACCGCCTTGCGCGCTTCCGGACCTTCGAACTGGCGCGGATCGTAGGCAGCGCCCAGTACCTGCCGCATCCGCTCGGACTGCTCGCGCAGCACGTTGTCGACTTCCTGTTGGGTGATGGCGCGGCCATCGACCTTGGCGGCGTCGTGCGAGCTGTCCATGAAGCGCGAATAGCTTTCCACGCCGAAGAACACGAACGACGGAAACACCAGCACCAGCAGCAGCAAAAGCATCAGGCGCCGGTTGTTGCGAACGAAATCAAGCATGCTGACTCGGGATCAAGTTGGGACGGAGGTCAAACTCCGCGATTCTAGCAGGCTGCGCGGGGCCGCCCGCGGGATGTGGCGTCGGCGGCCGCTAAGGTCTACAAATGAAAACAGCCGCATGGAGGCGGCTGATTCGGCCGGCCACCTGGCGGTGCCCGGATGCAATGTGGCGGAGTGGACGGGACTCGAACCCGCGACCCCCGGCGTGACAGGCCGGTATTCTAACCGACTGAACTACCACTCCGATGTCGGTCTCGCTGCCCGGCGACACGGCCTGATGACATCTGGCATGACGATCGGGCCATCGAGAGAGTGGTGGGTGCTGAGGGGATCGAACCCCCGACCTACGCCTTGTAAGGGCGCCGCTCTACCAGCTGAGCTAAGCACCCGCTCGATGTTGCCGCGATGTTGCCACCGGATGTTGCCACCAAGTGGCCGCAATGCCGCCAATCAGGCTGTATCGCCGCGCACGTATCAGCCGTCGACTGCCGTTTGCGCTGCGAGGCCGCAAGTGTAATACAGCGTCTTTGGCTTTGCCAAGCCGAACACCGCGCGGCGCGAAAAAAAACCGCAGGGCGAACCCTGCGGTCTTTGCGGTGCCGGCGGGCGGATCGCCCGGCCGGCGCGCGATCGGCACGATCAGTGGTGGATCATCTCGTGCGTGGCTGCCGCGCCCTTGTCCTTGACTTCGGCAGGGCTGGCGACCTCTTCCGGCAACGGCTCGGGCTTGCGCTCGAGCGCCATCTCCAACACCTTGTCGATCCAGCGCACCGGAACGATCTCGATGTTGTTCTTGACGTTGTCCGGAATGTCGGCGAGGTCCTTGACGTTCTCCTCGGGAATCAGCGCCAGCTTGATGCCACCGCGGTGGGCGGCCAGCAGCTTCTCCTTCAGACCGCCGATCGGCAGCACCTCGCCGCGCAGCGTGATCTCGCCGGTCATCGCCACGTCGGCACGCACCGGGATCCCGGTCAGCACCGACACCAGCGCCGTCGTCATCGCGATACCGGCGGACGGACCGTCCTTCGGCGTCGCGCCCTCGGGCACGTGGATGTGGATGTCCCGCTTCTCGAACATCTCGTCGGTGATGCCAAGCCGGCGGGCGCGCGAACGCACCACCGAACGCGCCGCCTCGACCGATTCCTTCATCACGTCGCCCAGCGAGCCGGTGCGGGTGATATTGCCCTTGCCCGGCATCAGCGCCGCTTCGATCGTCAGCAGATCGCCGCCTACCTCGGTCCACGCCAGACCGGTGACCTGGCCCACCTGGTTTTCCTTGCCGGCCAGGCCGAAGTCGTACTTGCGTACGCCGAGGAATTTGTCCAGGTTCTCCGAATCGACCTTGACCGTGCCGCTCTCCTTCTTCAGCAGCAGCATCTTGACCACCTTGCGGGCGATCTTCGACACCTCGCGTTCGAGCGAGCGCACACCGGCTTCCCGGGTGTAGTAGCGGATGATGTCGCGGATCGCCGCTTCGGTGACCTCGATCTCGCCCGGCTTCAGGCCGTTGTTGCGGATCTGCTTCGGCAGCAGATAGCGCTGGGTGATATTGACCTTCTCTTCCTCGGTGTAGCCGGACAGCCGGATCACTTCCATCCGGTCGAGCAGCGGCGGCGGAATGTTCAGCGAGTTCGAAGTCGCCACGAACATCACGTCCGACAGATCGAAGTCCACCTCGATGTAGTGGTCCTGGAACGTGTGGTTCTGTTCCGGGTCCAGCACCTCGAGCAGTGCCGACGACGGGTCGCCGCGGAAGTCCATGCCCATCTTGTCGATCTCGTCGAGCAGGAAGAGCGGATTGCGCACGCCGACCTTGGTCAGGCTCTGCAGGATCTTGCCGGGCATCGAACCGATGTAGGTACGGCGGTGACCGCGGATCTCGGCCTCGTCGCGCACGCCGCCCAGTGCCATGCGGACGAACTTGCGGTTCGTCGCACGCGCCACCGACTGGCCCAGCGAGGTCTTGCCGACCCCGGGCGGCCCGACCAGGCACAGGATCGGCGCCTTGACCTTGTCGACGCGCTGCTGCACGGCGAGGTATTCCAGGATCCGTTCCTTGACCTTCTCGAGACCATAGTGGTCTTCGTCCAGCACGCGCTCGGCGTTGGCCAGGTCGTTGTTGACCTTGCTCTTCTTGCGCCACGGCAGGTTGACCAGCGTGTCGATGTAGTTGCGCACGACCGTCGCCTCGGCGGACATCGGCGACATCAGCTTGAGCTTCTTGAACTCGGCCTCGGCCTTCTTCTTGGCCTCCTTCGGCATGCGGGCGGCCTTGATGCGCTTGTCGAGTTCCTCGAGATCCGCGCCCTCTTCACCTTCGCCCAGCTCCTTCTGGATGGCCTTGACCTGCTCGTTCAGGTAGTACTCGCGCTGGCTCTTTTCCATCTGCCGCTTGACGCGGCCGCGGATGCGCTTCTCGACCTGCAGGATGTCGATCTCGCCCTCGAGCTGCGACAGCAGGCTCTCCAGGCGCTCGGTCACATTGACCATCTCCAGGATCTTCTGCTTCTGCTCGAGCTTGATCGGCAGATGCGCGGCGATGGTATCGGCAAGGCGACCCGGCTCGTCGATGCCCGACAGCGAGGTCAGGATCTCCGGCGGGATCTTCTTGTTCAGCTTCACGTACTGGTCGAACTGCGACACGATCGCGCGGCGCAGCGCCTCGGTCTCGGCGCTCTCGCCCGGGCCCAGGGGCACGGGCACGGCCTCGCACATGAAGTGCGAGTCGTCCTCGCTCACTTCGCGGATATTCGCGCGCTGCGTGCCTTCGACCAGCACCTTCACGGTGCCGTCCGGCAGCTTCAGCATCTGCAGGATATTGGCGATGCAGCCGACCTCGTACAGGTCTTCGGCGGTGGGCTCATCCTTCGCCGCCGTTTTCTGGGCCACGAGCATGATGCTCTTGCCCGACTCCATCGCAGTTTCCAGCGCCTTGATGGACTTCGGGCGACCCACGAACAGCGGGATCACCATGTGCGGAAACACCACCACGTCGCGCAGCGGCAACAGTGGGAGGCGAATCGGCTCAGCCGGGAGGAGTTGTGTTCCAGACATCAGTTTCCCCAGTCAGTCATTTAAGGCGTAAATTGGGTCGCACGAACCGATTACAAGACAGCAATCACCGGTTCGCAGCATCAGTCAAATGACGGCCCCGACACTTGCGAATCCCGCGCAAACAGCATACCCGCGTTTCCTCCCGTTCGTTTGGCGAAATGAAGAAAAAAAGCCGCTCGCTTCTCGCGAACGGCCTGTCGGTTGGCTGCCGGCGGGGGATACGCCCTTGCGCCGGCGTTCGCGTCAGTTGGAGCCAGCCACCTTGGGCTGCTCCTCGTACATCAGCAAGGGGGGTGCATCGCCGGTGATCGTGCTTTCATCGATCACGACTTTTTGCACGCCCTTGTAATTCGGCAGGTCGTACATGACATCCATCAGCGATTGTTCGAGGATCGAACGCAGGCCGCGCGCACCCGTCTTGCGCTTGATGGCCTTGCGGGCAATCGCGGACAGCGCTGCCGGCCGGATCTCCAGTTCGACGCCTTCCATCGCCAGCAGTTTCTGATATTGCTTGACCAGCGCGTTCTTCGGCTCGATCAGGATCTGCACCAGGGCCGCCTCGTCCAGCTTGGACAGCGTTG
The DNA here is from genome assembly GCF_008801915.1 of Cupriavidus gilardii. Classification (GTDB taxonomy): domain Bacteria; phylum Pseudomonadota; class Gammaproteobacteria; order Burkholderiales; family Burkholderiaceae; genus Cupriavidus; species Cupriavidus gilardii. The sequence continues at coordinate 125,359 of NZ_VZOV01000004.1, read as the reverse complement.
CGACCACCGGCAGGCGGCCGATCAGCTCGGGGATCAGGCCGAACTTGATCAGATCCTCGGGCTCGGTCTGCGGCAGCACCTCGCTGACATCGCGCTCTTCCTTGCTCTGGACCTGGGCGCCGAAACCGATGCCGGTCTTGTCCGAGCGCTGCATGATGACCTTCTCCAGTCCATCGAAGGCACCGCCGCAGATGAACAGGATGTTGGTGGTATCGACCTGCAGGAAGTCCTGGTTCGGATGCTTGCGCCCGCCTTGCGGCGGCACCGAGGCCATGGTGCCCTCGATCAGCTTCAGCAGCGCCTGCTGCACGCCCTCGCCCGACACGTCGCGCGTGATGGACGGGTTGTCCGACTTGCGCGAGATCTTGTCGATCTCGTCGATGTAGACGATGCCGCGCTGGGCCTTCTCGACCTCGTAATTGCAGTTCTGCAGCAGCTTCTGGATGATGTTCTCGACGTCCTCGCCGACATAGCCGGCTTCGGTCAGCGTGGTCGCGTCGGCGATCACGAACGGAACGTTGAGCAGGCGCGCCAGCGTCTGCGCGAGCAGCGTCTTGCCCGAACCGGTCGGGCCGATCAGCAGGATATTGCTCTTGGAGAGCTCGACATCGTCCTTCTTGCCGAGATGCTTGAGCCGCTTGTAGTGGTTGTAGACAGCCACGGCCAGAATCTTCTTGGCCTGCTCCTGGCCAATCACATACTGGTCCAGGCTTTCGCGGATCTCGTGCGGCGTCGGCAGATCCGACTTGGCCGCGGCCGGGGCGTCCTTGTCGGCGCCGGCGGCTTCATCGCGAATGATCTCGTTGCACAGGTCGATGCATTCGTCGCAGATGAACACCGACGGGCCGGCGATCAGCTTCTTGACCTCGTGCTGGCTTTTGCCGCAGAAGGAGCAATACAGAAGCTTCTCGCTGGATGAACCTTTTTTGTCCGCCATAGGAATCGTCACATTAGCAGGGGCGCGCCAGGGCGCAGAAAGGACCTTGGCGATACGCGTCAAACGCATCATACGCCAAAACCTTTAGGGCAGCGGGCGGAACCCCCAAGGTGTGGGGGCAAACACCACAAACGAGGCGCGGGGCCTCGTTTTGTGGTGTAGGCTTGGCCGTTTGAGGCCGGGCCGGGACTCGAAAAGCCGGCGCGCCCGAAAACCGGGCCGCCGCGTCCGGCTTAACCGCGGCGGGCGATCACCTTGTCGATCAGGCCGTAATCGACTGCCTGGTCGCCGCTCATGAAATTGTCCCGGTCGGTGTCGCGGGCAATTTTCTCGACCGGCTGGCCGGTCACGTCGGCCAGGATCGAATTCAGGCGTTCACGCAGATACAGAATCTCGCGCGCCTGGATCTCGATGTCCGAGGCCTGGCCACGCGCGCCGCCCAGCGGCTGGTGGATCATGATCCGCGAGTTGGGCAGCGCCAGGCGCTTGCCCTTGGCGCCGGCAGCCAGCAGGAATGCGCCCATGCTGGCGGCCATGCCCATGCACAGCGTCGACACGTCCGGCTTGATGAACTGCATCGTGTCGTACACCGCCAGACCGGCCGAAACCGAACCGCCCGGCGAGTTGATGTAGAGAAAGACATCCTTGTCGGGATTCTCGCTCTCCAGAAACAGCAGCTGCGCGATCACCAGATTGGCGGTCTGGTCGTTGACTTCGCCCACCATGAACACCAGGCGCTCCTTCAGCAGGCGCGAGTAGATGTCATAGGCGCGCTCGCCCCGACCGGACTGCTCGACCACCATCGGCACCAGCCCGAGGCCCATGGTCTCCAGCGCCGAGGCTTGCGTGGTGGCGAGACGATCGAGCAAATCATTGCGGGTCATGCAGAGTTCTCCAGGAATTCGGTGGCAGGCCAGTGGCCTCGGCAAAAGGCAAACAAGCCGCCCGAAGGCGGCTTTGCCCTGAGGCGGCTGTCGATCAGGCTTGCTGGCCGCCGTTGCCTTCGGCCGTCAGCTCCTCGAAGGACACCGACTTGTCGGTAACCTTGGCCTTCTCGCACACGAAATTTACCACGTTGTTTTCGAGCACGTAGGCTTCCATCTCGGCCAGGCGCTGCTGGTCGCCGTAGTACCAGCGCATGACTTCCTTCGGATCCTCGTAGCTCTTGGCGAACTCTTCGATCTCGGCCTTGATCTGGTCGGCCTTCGCTTCCAGGCCGTTGGCCTTGACGATCTCGGCCAGGATCAGACCCAGCTTGACGCGGCGCTCGGCCTGCTGCGCGAACATCTCCGGCGGAATCGGCATGTCCTTGGCGTTCGGCATGCCACGCTGCTCCAGATCGCGGCGGGCCATCTGCACCAGGCGCTCCTGGTCCTGTTCGATCAGGGCCTTGGGCACGTCCAGCTCGCTCGCCTTCAGCAGCGCTTCCATGACCTGGTCCTTCAGCATCGCGTGCGTGCGGCGCTTGACCTCGCGCTCCAGGTTCTCGCGGATGTCGGCGCGCATCTTCTCGACGCTGCCATCGGCGATGCCCAGCGACTTGGCGAAGTTGTCGTCGACCTCGGGCAGGTGGGCCCACTCGACCTGCTTCATCGTGATGGTGAATTCGGCGGTCTTGCCGGCGACTTCCTTGCCGTGATAGTCCTCGGGGAACGCCAGCGGGAACGTCTTGCTTTCGCCGACCTTCAGGCCGAGGGCGGCCTGCTCGAACTCGGGCAGCATGCGGCCTTCGCCCAGCACGAAGACGAAGTCCTCGGCCTTGCCGCCGGCGAACTCGACACCGTCGATCTTGCCGACGAAGTCGACCGTCACGCGGTCGCCGTTCTTGGCCGCCACATCGCCGCCGCCATCGCCATGCTCGCCGGCTTCGCCGCGGGCGTGGTAGTGGACGCGCTGCTTGCGCAGGATGTCGATGGTCTTGTCGATCTCGGCGTCGGTGATCTCGGTCTTCGTGCGGACCACTTCGGCGGCCGACAGGTCACCGATCTTGACTTCCGGGTAGACCTCGAAGGTGGCATCGAATGCCACTTCGTCGTCCGCCACACCTTCGGTCTTGATCTCGAACTTGGGCTGGCCGGCGACCTTGACGTCCTGCTGCTGGGTGATGTCGAAGAACTTGCGGGCGGCCTTGTCGAAGCGCACTTCGAATTCGACCTGCTGGCCGTACTGCTTCTCGACCATCTTCATCGGCACCTTGCCCGGGCGGAAGCCGGCCATCTTGACCGTCTTCGACAGGCGAACCAGGCGTTCCTGCTTCTCCTTCTCGACCTCGGCCTTCGGAATGGCCAGGGTCACCTTGCGGTCGAGTTTGCCGAGGTTTTCAATCACATTCGACATGGTCGTCAATCCAATCCAGAAATGTTGTTGTGTTCGTCAGCGCGTTCCGCTTGCGTGCCTGCGTGCAGGGGTTTTCTCCCTCAGGCCGTCGAACGGTTCGCACGCACCAGCCACGCATGAGGCACGCGGGCAAGCCGCCTGAGCCCCGATCGCGAACTCGCGCAAACAAACACACCGCGCAAACGGAAAACGCGGATTATCGCACGGTTTCGAATCGGTTCCGGCAGTTTTTACCCTGACCGGGCCTGATCGGGGCCCTCATCGCCCTGCCCGGCCTCGTGCCCGGCCTCGTGCCCGGCATCTTGCCCGGCGCCACCGTGCTGCCCATGCCGCAACGCGCGCAGCAGCAGCCGCGCCGGATCGAGCGCGTCGGCCAGATCGCTTTCGACGGGCAGCGGCTCCCCCTCGATCCGGCTGGCCAGCAGTTCGCCGGCCAGCGCCGCCCAGGTCAATCCTCGCGAGGCAAATGCCAGCGCCACGTACAGGCCCGGCAGCCGCGGCAGATCGCGCAGATGCGCGCCGCGCAGCGAGGCGGCCCGGCGCTCGCATTCGGCCTCGTCGGCGACCTGGCCGACCCACGGCAGGCGATTGTGCGACACGCTGCGCACGCCGACATAGCCGTGCAGCGCGGCGGGGTCCAGCCCGTCCAGCGCCGCACCGCGGTCCGGCAACAGCGTCGATAGCCGGCGCAGATTGTCGGCATGGGTCTCGACCCGCTCGACCAGCGGCCCTTCGTCGGGCTCGTAGCTGGAACCGATCCTGGCGCTGCCGCCCCCGTCGCGCGGCAGCAGGTAACCGCTGCCCGTCACCACGCAGTCGGGCCAGCGGCCCAGCCGGGCCACATCGCCGGCCTCGAGCGTGGTCAGCTGTCCCCGCACGCGGCGGATCGGCAGGTGGCGCAGCGGCATCAGGCTGCTCGCGTGGTGCGCATTGGCCAGCACCAGCACCGGCGCTTCCGCCACCGGCTGCCCCGCCTCGTCGGATACCTGCCAGCCGTTTCCAGTCCGGTGCAGCGAGGCGATACGGCAGCCGAACCGCGTCTCCACGGCCTCGCCGGCCATTGCCAGCTGCGCGCGGCAGACGTCGGGCGGCGCGACCCATCCGCCCTGCGGAAACCACAGGCCGCCGCGCGCCACCGTCGCGCCATGCTCGGCGGCCGCCTGCTGCGCGCTCATCCATTGCACGTATTCCGGCGGCAAGCCAAGCTCGGCCAACGCGCGCTGCTGGAGCGCCGAGTCGTCGTCGTCCTGGCCGACCTGCAGCACGCCGCACCCCTTCCAGCCGACCGGATGCCCCGCTTCGGCCAGCGCCCGCCACGCTCGCAAGGCGTACTGATTGCCGGCGCGCGACAGCCGCGACAGCACGCTGTCGTCCGGCGACAGATGCGGATGCATGGCCGCGGCGCGATGCGACGAGGTCTCCCGCGCCGGACCGTCGTGCGCGTCGATCAGCGTCACGCGCCAGCCCCGCGCGGCCAGCCGCTCGGTCACCGCGCAACCGGCCAACCCGGCGCCGATCACGATCGCGTGGCGCCGAGTCCAGGCACCGGGCATCGGCGGCAGATGGCGACGGCGGCGTTCGGCAGGCAGGCGCGCGACCGTCATGTCGCGCTTGCTGCCGAAGCCGGGCACCTTGCTGACCGCGAAGCCTGCCGCCTGCAGGCCGCGCCTGACGAAGCCGGCGGCCGTATAGGTCGCCAGCGTGGCGCCGGGACGGGCCAGCCTGGCCAGCCCCTTCATCACCGTCGGGTCCCACATGTCGGCATTGCGCGCCGGGGCGAAGCCATCCAGATAGAAGGCGTCGGCGCCCACGGCCAGGCGCGGCAGCAGCGCCTGCACGTCGCCCAGCGCCAGCGTCAGCACCACCGCGCCGCCGTCGAAGGCGAGCCGATGCAGCCCGGGCAATGCCAACGGCCACGCGGCCTGCAGCTGCCGCGCCAGCGGAGCGAGCTCGCCGAGGCCGGCGTGCAGCTCGACCAGCCCCTCGCGTGTGAACGGATGCTTCTCGATCGAGACGAAATGCAGGCGCGCGCAGCGGCGCGGATCGTCGCGCCAGGCCTGCCACGTCGCCAGGAAATTGAGCCCCTGGCCAAAGCCCGTCTCGACGATGACGAACTGCTCCCGGCCCTGCCACGCCTGCGGCAGGCCATTGCCGCCGAGAAACACGTGCCGCGCCTGCGCCAGTCCGCCCTCGACGCTGTGATAGACGTCGTCATAGCGGGGCGAGTACGGCGTCCCCTGGTCGGACAGGATCGGCTCGGCGGGATCGAGGGCGCGGGGCATCGGGAGAACAAAAACGGGGCGGAGGACTGCGGGGAAAGACGTCTGGCGGCACGGCAAAACCGCCGCAGCATGCTGCATGACGGCGCTGGGGGCCGCGGAAGGTCGGCCGGATGGTAGCATGGCGCCCTGCTCCGCCCGCCCCTGCCATGCTCAGCTATCGCCACGCCTTTCACGCCGGCAATCACGCCGACGTTCTCAAGCACGCCATCGTCGCCCACCTGCTCGATTACCTGACGCAGAAGGACAAGCCGTTCTGGTATATCGACACGCATGCCGGCGCCGGCCTCTATGCGCTGGACGAAGGCTACGCGACCAGGAAGTCGGAGTTCGAGACCGGCATCGCGCCGCTGTGGCGCGCCGCCGCGGACGGCCGTGCGCTGCCGCCGCTGCTGCAGCAATACCTGGACCAGGTGCGCACGCTCAATCCCGACGGCCGCCTTCGGCACTATCCCGGCTCGCCGTGGCTGGCCTGGCAGATGCTGCGCGAGGCGGACCGGCTGCGGCTGTTCGAATTGCACAGCACCGAGATCCAGGTGCTGCGCGAGAACTTCCGCGGCGCGGGCCGTCGCGTGATGCTGTATGACGGTGATGGTTTCGGCGGCATCAAGGCCATCCTGCCGCCCCCGCCGCGCCGCGCGCTGGTGCTGATCGATCCGTCTTACGAGGACAAGCAGGACTACGCGCGCACCTTGCAATGCCTGCGCGACGGGCTGCAGCGCTTTGCCACGGGGACCTATGCGGTCTGGTATCCGCAGGTGCAGCGGCGCGAGTCCGTGCAATTGCCGGTCCAGATGAAGGCGCTGCCGTTCAAGAGCTGGCTGCACGCGACGCTGACCGTCAAGCACCCGGTGCCCGGCGGACTCGGCCTGCACGGCAGCGGCATGTTCGTCGCCAATCCGCCGTGGACCTTGCGCGCCGCGCTGGAGGCGGCGCTGCCGGCGCTGGTCGAACTGCTCGGCCAGGACGCCGGCGCCGCCTTCACGCTGGAAGGCGAACAGCCCTGAGCGCGGGACAGCGCTGCCTGCCGGCGCTGCGCCCGCCCCGCTACATCATGCGGCGGGTGAACTGCCCTCGCTCGGCGCCGGCCATCAGATCCAGGAACGCTTCCGTCGTCATATGGATCAGTTCCTCGTGGTCCCCCGCCTCGAAATAGACCTCGGGCTGGCCGAGCAGGCTGTCATCGATATAGGTGCGCATGCCATACGCCATGCCGACCGGCGGAATCGCGCCGAGCACGCAGTCCTTGAACACTTCGCGCACCTCGTCCTCGCTGGCCATCGTCAGCCGGCGCCCGGTGCGCTCGCATAGTTCGGACAGATCGAGCAGGCGGGTCGACGGCATCACCGCCGCCACGTAGCCCGCCTCGTCCTCGAGCAATACCGTCTTGACCAGGCGATCGCCCGGCACATGGGCGGCCTGCGCGGTGGCCATGCTGCCCAGCGCGTAGGGGTGGCGGATGATATCGAAATGGCTGTTCTTGCTGCTCAGGCAAGTCGCCAGGGTGGTTGCCAGTGCCATGATGGGTCCCCTCATCGAGATACAGGGATGGCGCGCACTGGCGTGAGGCGCGTGGCGCGCCGTCCATCAGCCATCACTGGGGGGCGCCGGTGCAACGCTGGCCTGCGGGTATCTACTATAGGACGCGGGGGACGTGACGCGCGGACACGGCGGCGGAACGCGACGCGGCAAGGCGGGCGGCGGCGATCGCGCCGTCCATCCAGAGCAATTCAGCGGGACATCAGCGGGGGAAGGTCACGGTGCCATGCACGGTGACGCCCGGCGGCACATAGACCGGGGCGGGTTCGACATAGACCGGCGCCGGGCCGTAGTAGCCGTAGCGCGGCCCCTTGCACTTGCGCTCTTCCTTGTAGTCGCCGTTGCCCTTGAACTTGCGTTCGACCTTGCAGTTGCCGTCCCAGTATTCTTCCTTGTAGTCGCCGCCATGGTGATGGCCGCGCCATTTGCCATGGCCGCTTTCGTCCTTCCAGGGATCGGCCTGGGCGGCCAGCGGCAGCGCGAGCAAGGCGGCGAGACAGAGGGATGTTGCGGTTGCAGTCATGATGGTGTCCCGATCCGATACGGGCCGACGGAGAGTTCTTCTTCTCGAAGAGCTTAGCGCCGGCGCGGAACGCCGGCGACCCATCAGGTGAAACGTCGGTAAGCAAATGTTTCGCCGATCACACCGGCCGGCGCACGCCGACAGGAAGTGGCGATGAAGAAGTGTGGTGCGAGGGAGGGGACTCGAACCCCTACACCATTGCTGGCGTCAGGACCTAAACCTGGTGCGTCTACCAATTTCGCCACCCTCGCGGTCCAGGCGGTGCCGCCCTGACGGGAGGCGCCGCGGTCTGCCGAACATCGGGCCGAAAAAACAAAAGAGGCGACTGGAACCGCTTGCCGCCCCTGCTTCTCCGACCGGCCTGCGGCGTTGCACCGCTGCCCGGCAAAGACCGCGGATTGTAGCGCATGGTTTCGCGCGAATCCAGCCCCCCGGGCGGCCTTCGCCGTCACGCCGTCACGCCATCACGCCGCTCCCCTGCTCCGGCCGCCGCACGCGGAACCAGGCCGCGTACAGCGCCGGCAGGAACAGCAGCGTCAGCACCGTGGCAACGATCAGTCCGCCCATGATCGCCACCGCCATCGGCCCCCAGAACACCGAGCGCGACAGCGGGATCATCGCCAGCACGGCGGCCGCCGCCGTCAGCATGATCGGCCGAAAGCGGCGTACCGCGGCCTCGACGATCGCGCTCCAGGCCGGCACGCCGGCGCGGATGTCCTGCTCGATCTGGTCGACCAGGATCACCGAGTTGCGGATGATCATGCCGACCAGCGCGGTAATGCCCAGCTGGGCGACGAAGCCCATCGGCGAGCGCAGCAGCAACAGCGTCGCCGCGGCGCCGATCAGCCCGAGCGGGCCGGTCAGGAACACCATCACGGCGCGCGAGAAGCTATGCAGCTGCAGCATCAGCAGCGTGAAGATCAGGAACACGCACAGCGGCAGTTGCGCGGCAATCGACGCGCCGGCCTTGCCGCTCTCCTCTTCGGCCCCGGCCACCGTGATCAGGTAGCCGGCCGGCAGCTCGGCGCGCAGCTTGTCGAGCTGCGGATCGATCTGCGCCGTCACGGTCGGACCCTGGATGCCGTCGACCACGTCAGCCTGCACGGTGACGCCGAAGTCGCGATTCTCGCGCCAGACGATGCCCGGCTCGGAGCGGATGCCGATGCGCGCGACCTGCGTCAGCGGCACCGCGCGGCCGCTGCTCGTCGGCACCTGCACGTTGTGCAGATCGGCCAGCGCCTCGCGTTCGTCCTTGGCCGAGCGCATCACGATGTCGATCAGCTTGTCGCCGTCGCGATACTGTCCGACCGGCGCGCCGGTCAGCACGGTCTGGGTGACGCGGGCGATCGCATTGGTGGTCACGCCGAGCGCACGGGCCTTTTCCTGGTCGATATCCAGGCGCAAGACCTTGACGTTCTCGTTCCAGTTGTCGTTGACGCCGACGGTGTTCGGGTTCGCGCTCATGATCGCCTTGACCTGGTCGGCGATCCGGCGTACTGCCGCGGCTTCCGGCCCGATCACGCGGAACTGCACCGGATAGGCCACGGGGGGCCCGTTCGGCAGCAGCTTCACGCGTCCGCGCAATTGCGGGAAGTCGCTCGCCAGCAGCGCGATGATGCGCTGGCGCAGCCGCTCGCGCACCTCGACGTCGACCGGCAGCACGATCAGCTGCACCACATTGCTCTGCGGAAAGATCTGGTCCAGTGGCAGGTAGAAGCGCGGCGCGCCGGTGCCGACGAACGTCGTGATGCTGCCGACATCGGCATCGCCGCGCAGCGCGGCCTCGAAGCGCCTGGCCTCGGCCTCGCTCTGCGCGAAGCTGGCGCCCTCGGGCAGCCACATCTCGACCATCAGTTCCGGCCGGCTGGAATCGGGGAAGAACTGCTTCTGGACGAACTGGAAGGCGAAGATGCCGAGCGCGAAGGTTCCCAGCGTGATCGCGATCACGGTCTTGCGCCAGTCCACGCACCAGTCCACCGCGCGCCGGAAGCGTGCATAGAACGGCGTGTCGAACACCTCGTGATGGCCGCCCTCGCTCGGCTTGACCTTCAGCAGCAGGTAGCCCAGGTACGGCGTGAAATAGACCGCTGCCAGCCACGACAGCACCAGCGCGAGCGCCGTCACCGCGAAGATCGCGAACGTGTATTCGCCGACCGTCGAACGCGCGAGCCCGACCGGCAGGAAGCCGGCGGCGGTGATCAAGGTGCCGGTCAGCATCGGCATCGCGGTCGACGTATAGGCGAAGGTCGCCGCCTCCATCTTGGAGAAGCCTTCCTCGAGCTTGCGCACCATCATCTCGACCGCGATGATCGCATCGTCGACCAGCAGGCCCAGCGCGATGATCAGCGCGCCCAGCGACACCTTGTGCAGGCCGATGTCGAACACGTTCATGAACAGGAAGGTGACCGCCAGCACCAGCGGGATGGTCAGCGCCACCACCAGGCCGGGGCGCGCATCGAGCCGCAGCGGCTTCGTATGCAGGCCCAGCGAGATGAAGCTGACCGCCAGCACGATCACCACGGCCTCGATCAGCACGCGCACGAACTCGCCCACCGAACGCTTGACCGCCTCGGGCTGGTCCTGCACCTGCTCCATCTCGATGCCGACCGGCAGCTGCTTGCGCAGCGCGTCGGCCTCGGCGCGCAGTGCCTCGCCCAGCGCGATGATGTCGCCGCCCTTCTCCATCGAGATGCCCAGGCCGATCACGTCCTTGCCGTTGAAGCGCATGCGCGGCGCGGGCGGATCGACATAGCCGCGATAGACGCGGGCGATATCGCCGAGCCGGATGTTGGCCGCGCCGTTGGGCCCGCGCAGCACCATGTTGCGCAGATCGCCGACATCGGCGAACTGGCCCGACACGCGCACCTGCACGTTGTCGCTGGGGGTCACCAGCACGCCGCTGGCGGTCAGGTTGTTCTGCTCGGCGATCTGGTCGGCGATCGCGTTCAGGTCCAGGCCGAGCTGCGCGAAGCGGGTCTGGTTGAACTCGATATAGATCTTCTCGTCCTGCAGGCCGATCAGCGACACCTTGGCCACCGACGGCACGCGCAGCAGCTGCTGCCGCACCAGGTCGGCGTACTCGCGCAGCTCCTTGTAGGTGAAGCCGTCGGCGGACAGCGCATAGATGGTGCCGTAGACATCGCCGAACTCGTCGTTGAAGAATGGCCCGCGCACGCCGGCGGGCAGCGTGCCCGCGATGTCGCCGATCTTCTTGCGCACCGTGTACCAGATCTGCGCCGTCTCCTTCGCCGGCGCGTCGTCGCGCAGCTGGAAGATCACGGTGGTCTCGCCCGGCTTCGAGAAGCTGCGGATCTTGTCCGCGTAGGGCACCTCCTGCAGCTGGCGTTCGAGCTTGTCGGTGACCTGCACCGCGATCTGTTCGGCGGTGGCACCGGGCCAGAAGGCCTGCACCACCATCACGCGGAAGGTGAACGGCGGGTCCTCGTCCTGCCCAAGCTGGAAGTACGACATCAGCCCGGCCAGCAGCAGCACCACCAGCAGATAGCGGGTCAGCGCCTGGTGCTCGAGCGCCCAGCGCGACAGATTGAATCGGGAGTGCTCCATCGCGGCGCCCTTAGCTGCGGGCGGCCGGCGCGCTGGCCGGCGGGTTTGCCGGAGCCGCGGCGGGGACAGGCGCCGAGGCGGGCGCGACGGCCTGCAACGGCCGCACCTTCTGTCCCGGCTTGAGCAGATGCACGCCGGCGGTGACGATGGTCTGGCCCGGACGCAGCCCGCTGCTGACCTCGACCTCGTTGCCGATCGGCTGGCCCAACGTGACCGCGACGGGCTGTACCGTGCCGGCCGCGCTGTCGTAGACCCAGACCTGGTTGCTGCCCTGCTGCTGCAGCAACGCGGTCAACGGCACGCGCACCGCCGGCGAGGCGCCGGTCCGCACGAAGGTGACCATCGCGGTCATGCCGAACTTCAGGTCGGCGGGCGGATTGGGCACGGTGATGCGTGCCGCGTAGGTGCGCGTGACCGGATCCGCGGCCGCCGCGATCTCGCGCACGCGGCCCGGCAGCCTGCGCTCCGGCTCGGCCCAGGTCCGCACGCTGACGTCGCGGATGTCGCGCAGCCAGTCGACCTGGTCCTCGGGCAGACCGATCGCGACCTCCTTCTCGGCGGTCTGCGCGACCCGCACCACCGACTGTCCGGCGCTGACCACCTGCCCCACTTCCGCGTCGATTGCGGTAACCACGCCGTCGGCATCGGAGGCCAGCACCGTATATCCGGTCCGGTTGCTCTGCTCGCGCAGCGCGGCCTCGGCCTGGCGCAGCCGCGCGGCGGCGGCCTCGTAGCTGGCCTGGCGACGGTTCTGCTCGGCCGCGCTGATAAAGCCCTTGGCAAACAGGTCGTTGTAGCGCTTCAGATCGGCCGCCGCCAGGTCGCGGTCGGTGCGCGCCGCCTCGTACTGGGCGCGCGAGCCCTGCTCGGCCAGGTTCAGGTCGGTCGGATCGAGCCGGGCCAGCGGTTGGCCGCGCCGCACCGTCGCCCCGACGTCGACCAGCCGCGCAGCGATCTTGCCGCCGACGCGGAAGCCGAGCCGCGATTCGATGCGCGGCCGCACGTCGCCGGAGAACTCATAGGCAGACTCGCCTGTCGCCGACTGCAGCTGCAACAGACGCACCGGCCGGACGTCCGGCGCGCGCTCGGGCTCGCGCGAACAGCCGCCGAGCACCAGCAGGGCAAGCAAGCACGGCAACACCATGCCGACGGTCGACGGCAGGGGCTTCAAAGCGTTGACGGCCGCGACTTCCGGCCCAGGGCAAGGCACTGGCATGGATGGCGATGAGACGGGTGCAACGGCATGACGAGAGGCGACGTGCGCCGGCACGGCCGGACTGGCGGCAAGCCGCAAGGCTGCCGCGCGACACGACAAGGGCGCCGACCGAAGGACGGCGGGTCCGGCAGTAAATAACCGGCCGGTCAGCAATATATCGACCCCTTCGGGGTGCGTCAAACGCGACGCGACGAACCACCCCATTTGGGGGGTGGAACGATCGATTTAGGCGCCAATTGGCGCGTGATGCGTGTCGACGGCCCCCCAATGGGTAGGGTGCCGGGCGTCCCGGCATGCCCTTGCATGCAGGCCGCGTGGTTACAATGCTGCCGCCATGTCCAAGCCCGACGCGCCTTCCGCCGATACCCCGCAAACGCCGTCCCCGATGCCGGCGTCAATGCCGGACGCCCCCGCGGCCGCGGAAGGCGATGTCGTGGACCACTACGAGAACTTTCCGGTGGCCAGCGTGCTGCTGCCCCGCCCGCTGCGCCGGCCAGTGGCGGTGATCTACCGCTTCGCCCGCACCGCCGACGATCTGGCGGACGAGGGCGATGCGGCGCCCGCCGAGCGGCTGGCCGCGCTCGGCGCCCTGTCCGATGCGCTCGAACGCATCGGCGCCGGCACCGATCCCGGTACGCCGATGATGCGCGCGCTGGCCGAGGTCATCGCCGAATACCGGCTGCCGCTGCCGCTGTTCCACGATCTGCTCGATGCGTTCCGGCAGGACGTGACGGTGCACCGTCATGCCGACTGGGACAGCCTGCTCGACTATTCGCGCCGCTCCGCCAATCCGGTGGGCCGGCTGATGCTGCATCTGTACGGCGCGGCCACGCCGGACCGCTTCGCGCGTGCCGATGCGATCTGCACCGGCCTGCAGCTGGTCAACTTCTGGCAGGACGTCGCGATCGACTTCGCGCGCGGCCGCATCTACCTGCCCGCCGACGCGATGGCGCGCCACGGCGTCGACGAAAACGCGCTGGCCGAGGGCCGCTGCGACGTGCGCTGGCTGGCGCTGATGGAGGAGCTGAAGATCCGCACGGAGGCGATGCTACAATCCGGCGCTTCGCTCGCGCTGGACCTGCCTCGCACGGTGGACTGGCGTATCGGCTGGGAGCTGCGGCTGGTGGTGCAAGGCGGCCTGCGCGTGCTGGAACGCATCGAGGCCGTCGGCTACGATGTCTTCCGGCGCCGTCCGACGCTCGGGCCCGCCGACTGGCTGCTGCTGGCATGGCGGGCGGCAGCGCGCTACCGGAGCGGCACCGCGCCGAGCAAGCCGGCTCATTGAGTTCGGGACCGAGCCGGGCTTGCATCCGGATCGAGTCCGGGATCGAGCCCCCAGATTGAGCCCCCCAGTGTGTCCCCTAGCGAGCGCGAGACCGCTTTGACGCCCGACCAGTACTGCCAAGACAAGGCCGCCCAGAGCGGCTCCAGCTTCTACTACAGCTTCCTGTTCCTGCCCCCGGAACGGCGGCGCGCCATCACCGCGCTCTATGCCTGGTGCCGCGAGGTCGACGACGTCGTCGACGAGACCCAGGACCTGACCGTCGCCCAGCAGCAGCTGGCCTGGTGGCACGGCGAGCTCAAGCGCCTGTTCGCCGGCGAACCGACCCATCCGACCACGCTCGCGCTGCAGCCGCATCTGGCCTCCTGCGGCCTGACGCAGCCGATGCTCGCGGAGGTACTGGAGGGCATGGAGATGGACCTGATGCAGACGCGCTATCTGGACGAGGCGGGCCTGGACCGTTATTGCCATTGCGTGGCCGGCGTGGTCGGCACGATGAGCGCGCGCATCTTCGGCTACCGCGATCCGCGCACGCTCGAATTCGCCGAGAAACTGGGGCGCTCGCTGCAGCTGGTCAATATCATCCGCGACGTCGGCGAGGACGCGCGGCGCGGCCGGCTCTATCTGCCGGTCAATGTGCTGCAGCGCTTCGAAGTGCCGGCCGCCGACATCATGCAGGGCCGCCATTCGCCGCGCTTCGTCGCGCTGATGCAATATCACGCCGAGCGCGCGCGCACCTTCTACCGCGAGGCGCTGGCGCTGCTGCCCGATAGCGACCGCCGCGCCCAGCGCGCCGGCCTGCTGATGGGCGCGATCTATCACGCCCTGCTCGACGAGATCGAGGCCAGCGGCTTCCAGGTATTGAACCAGCGCATCTCGCTGACCCCCATGCGCAAGCTGTGGATCGCATGGAAGACGTGGATACGCAACCGCTGAACACCGCGATGGCGGAACGCGCCGCCACGCCCGCCGCAACGTCGCCGCGAGCCGGTGACGCGGTGGGCGCAGCCGGCGCAGCCGGCGCGGTCGGCATCATCGGCGGCGGCTGGGCCGGCATGGCCGCGGCGCTCGAACTGGCGCAGGCCGGGCGCGTCGTCCAAGTGTTCGAAGCCGCCCCGGTGCTCGGCGGCCGCGCGCGCCGCGTCGCGCGGCGCCATCCGCAGGTGGCAGGCGAACTCGACAACGGCCAGCATCTGCTGCTCGGCGCCTATCGCCATACCCTCGCGCTGATGCGCCGCGCCGGCGTCGATCCCGATGCCGCGCTGCTGCGGCTGCCGCTGCAGATGGCCTATGCCGATGGCTGGCGGCTGCAGGCGCCGCGCCTGCCGGCGCCCTGGCATCTGGTGGGCATGGGCCTGACCGCACGCGGGCTGGGCTGGCGCGAGCGCGCGGCATTGGCGCAGGCGCTGTCGCGGCTGCGCGCCGCCAGCGATGACGACGATGCTGCTGATACCGATGGCGCGGGTGCCAACATCGCCGGCGAGACCGTCGCCGCGTGGCTGGCGCAGGCACCGTCGTCGCTGCGGGAACGCCTGTGGTTCCCGCTGTGCGTGGCGGCGCTGAACACCCCGGCCGAACAGGCCGATGCCCGCGTGTTCCGCCGCGTGCTGCGCGACAGCCTGCTGGCGGCGCGCGGGGACAGCGACATGCTGGTGCCGCGCCGGGACCTGAGCCGGCTGTTTCCCGAAGCCGCCGCGCACGCGATCGTTGCCGCCGGCGGCACGGTACGGACCGGCGCCGCGGTGCAGGCGATTTCGCAAAGCCCGCACGGCTGGCTGCTGCAGACGCACGCCGGCCGGCAGGAGGTCGCGCAGCTGGTCGTCGCCACCGCGCCGCGGCAGGCGGCGCGCCTGCTGGCGCAGGTCCCGCATGGCCCGCACCAGGCCGCGCTGCAGGCGGCCGCGGCGAAGCTTCAGGCCTTCGACCATGTGCCGATCGTCACGCTGTATCTGAACGTCGGCGCGCTGCGCCTGCCGCGTCCGTTTCTCGCGCTCGACGCCAGCGCCGCCGCGCCGGGTCAGTTCGTCTTCGATCGCGCCGCGCTGTCGACCGAGCCCCGCGCGTCGGCCGCGCCGGATCACGACAACGTCTGGTCGGTCGTGATCAGCGCGGCCGACGATGCCGCCGCGCTGCCGCAGGCAGAGCTGGCGCGGCGCGTGCGCGCGCAGCTTGCCACGCAACTCGCACCGTGGATTGCCGGTGCCGCGCACCTTGCCGACGCGCGCGGCGAATTCGTGATCGCCGAACGCCTGGCCACGTTCCGCTGCATACCGGGCCTGGCGCGTCCCGGCAACGATATCGGCGTGCCGCGCCTGGCGCTGGCGGGCGACTATACCGACGGGCGCGACGGCGCCTATGGGCCCTACCCGGCCACCATCGAAGCGGCGACGCGCAGCGGCTCGGCGGCCGCGGCGCTGCTGCAACGCGAACGCGTGCCGTCCGCCGCGACGGCATGACTTCCCTTCCCATCGACGTACCGAAGAGCCAGCACATGCATTCCCCCTCTCCTTCCCTGGGCCAGTCCATTCTCGATGCCGCCGAGGCGCTCGCGCGCTTCTCCGATATGGAGGGCGGCCTGACCTGCGCCTATCTGACGCCGGCCCATCGCGCCGCCGCCGCGATGCTGGCCGAACGCATGCGCGCGGCAGGCATGCAGGTGCGCGTCGATGCGATCGGCAACGTGATCGGCCGCTACGAGGCCGATCCGTCCGCTGGCCCCGATGCGAAGGTACTGATGACCGGCTCGCACTTCGACACGGTCCGCAATGGCGGGCGCTATGACGGCCGGCTCGGCATCCTGCTGCCGATCGCGGTGGTCGGCGCGCTGAACGAGGCCGGCATCCGGCTGCCCTACCATTTCGAGGTGGTCGGCTTTGCCGAGGAGGAGGGGCTGCGCTTCAAGACCAGCTTCCTGGCCAGCAGCGTGCTGGCCGGCCGCTTCGACCCGGCGCTGCTGGCGCGCGCCGACGCCGACGGCATCACGCTGGCGCAGGCGCTGGCGCAATCGGACCTGCCGGGCGGCGGCGATCCCGAGGCGCTGCGCGCGGCCGCGGTCGACCCCGCGACGCTGCTGGCCTTCGTCGAGGTCCATATCGAACAGGGACCAGTGCTGCTGCACCATGACCTGCCGCTGGGCATCGTCACACAGATCGCCGGCAGCAGCCGCTTTCAGGTGCGGGTGGAGGGGCTGGCCAGCCATGCCGGCACCACGCCGATGACGATGCGCAAGGATGCGGCCGCCGCGGCCGCCGAGATGGTGCTGCTGGTCGAGTCGCGCTGCGCGCAGGCGCCGACGCTGGTCGGCACGGTGGGCCAGCTGCAGGTGCCGAACGGCTCGAGCAACGTGATTCCTGCCGCGTGCCACTTCTCGATGGATATCCGCGCCGGCGAGGACGCGGTGCGCGAGTCCGCGATCGCCGATATCGTCGCCGGCATCGAGGCGATCGCCGCGCGCCGCGGCGTGCGTGCCGAGGTGGAACGGGTGCCGCCGGTCAACAACGCGCCGTGCGCGCCGTGGCTGCGCGAGCAGTTCGCGGCGGTGCTGAACAAGCGCGGCCTGCAGGCCTTCGAGCTGCCGTCCGGTGCCGGGCACGACGCGATGATGATGCAGCGGATCACCGACGTGGCGATGCTGTTCGTCCGCTGCGGCAACGGCGGCATCAGCCACAACCCGCTGGAGACCATCACCGCCGAGGACGCGCAGCTGGCGGCGGAGGTGTTCGTCGATTTCCTGAGGCATTTCCGACCGCGGTAATGCGGGCGGGTAGTGCGAGCGGAGAGTGCGGGCGGGTAATGCGAGCGGCTGATGCGGGCGGCTGATGCGGGCAAAAAGGTCCCCCCGATCCCCGCCATGACTTCCCTCTCCCGCTCGCGGGAGCGGCGCGGAACGCGGGACGCTGGCGTCGCGACCGGCCCTAGTTGCCTTGGTACATCTCCCTGCTGATGTCGTACAGGCTCTGCCGCAGTTTGCGCCGTTCGTCGGCCGACAGCTTGCCGCCGCGGCCCTGCCGCTCGCCGGCCTCGCGCTCGGCGCGCTGGCGGTTGGCGCGGCCGCGGCTTTCGCGCGGCGATGGCCGCTCGCGGTCCTGCCGGGCATGGCCCGGATGCCCCGGATAGCCCTCCGCGCCCCGGCCCGGATGGCGCGCGTGGCCCTGCAGCAGCGCGCCGAGTCCCGGCGACTGCGCGGACGCGCTGGCGGCATGCAGCAGCATCGACGGCAGCAGCAGCGCAAGCAGGGCTCCGGCGACACGGCGTCGGGCGCCGGAGGCGCGGCGCGGTTCGGACCGGGTGGATTTCGCTTTCATTGATAATGGCGGTCTGGGGCTTGCCCGCTCGGGCTACCGCTGGACGACGCCAAGGCTCCCGGATCGAGGCTGACCGATTTGCCCTTTGCGGGCAGCGCGCAGTGTAAACGCTGCCCGCTGTGCACTTGGCGAGCCGCAAGGTAAAGTATGTAACCTTTTGTTAAGCCATTTTGACCCCTAGCGAGACTCGCTAAGATTAGCGCCATGGAAAATACCAGCCACAAGATTCTCGTCGTGGACGACGACCCCCGTCTCCGCGATCTGCTGCGCCGCTATCTCGGCGAGCAAGGCTTTACCGTGCTGGTCGCGGAAAACGCCACCGCCATGAACAAGCTCTGGCTGCGCGAGCGTTTCGACCTGCTCGTGCTCGATCTGATGATGCCCGGCGAGGACGGCCTGTCGATCTGCCGTCGTCTGCGCGGCGCCAACGACCAGACGCCGATCATCATGCTGACGGCCAAGGGCGAGGACGTGGACCGCATCGTCGGCCTGGAAATGGGCGCCGACGACTATCTGCCCAAGCCGTTCAACCCGCGCGAACTGATCGCGCGCATCCATGCGGTGCTGCGCCGCAAGGGCCCGGCCGAAGTGCCCGGCGCCCCGTCGGAAACGCCGGAGACCTTCGCCTTCGGCGACTTCGTGCTGAACCTGGCCACGCGCACGCTGACCAAGAACGACGAGGAAATCACGCTGACCACCGGCGAGTTCTCGGTGCTCAAGGTGTTCGCCCGCCATCCGCGCCAGCCGCTGTCGCGCGAGAAGCTGATGGAAATGGCGCGCGGCCGCGAATACGAAGTGTTCGACCGCAGCCTGGACGTGCAGATCTCGCGCCTGCGCAAGCTGATCGAACCCGATCCCGGCAATCCACGCTTCATCCAGACCGTCTGGGGGCTGGGCTACGTCTTCATTCCCGATGGCGTGAAATAAGTCCCGGCCGTTATCGTGGCGACTGTGATCCGCCGCACGGCCACGCGTTTCTTCGGTTCGCTGTTCTGGCGGACCTTCATGCTGATCGCGCTGCTGCTGGCCATTTCGCTGGGCATCTGGTTTCAGAGCTACCGGCTGTTCGAACGCGCCCCGCGCGCGCAGCAGATCGCGATGCAGGTGGTCAGCGTGGTCAAGCTGACGCGCGCGGCCCTGCTCTATTCCGACCCGGCGCGGCGCCGCTTCCTGCTGCTCGACCTGGTACAGAACGAGGGCATCAAGGTCTATCCGCGCGAGCGCGACGACGACTTCACCACGCCCACCGCGAATCCCTTCCTGACCCAGCTGGTGCAGCAGGAAATCCGTGGCCGGCTCGGCGGCGATACCGTCATCGCGACCACGGTCAACGACATTCCGGGCGTCTGGGTCAGCTTCGAGATCGAGGGCGACGACTATTGGGTCGCGATCAGCCCGGAACGCTTCGAGCGCGTACCGGGGCTGCAATGGCTGTGGTGGACCGTGGCCGCGCTGCTGCTGTCGATCTTCGGCGCGGCCTTCATCACCGCGCGGGTCAACCGGCCGCTCAAGCGGCTGGCCGATGCCGCGCGCGCGATCGGTTCGGGCGGCGATCCCCCGCCGCTGCCCGAGCGCGGCGCCAGCGAGGTTGCCCAGGCCAATCACAGCTTCAACCAGATGGTGCGCGACCTGCGCCAGCTCGACGACGACCGCGTGGTGATGCTGGCCGGCATCTCGCACGACCTGCGCACGCCGCTGACGCGGCTGCGCCTGGAGACCGAGATGTCGCCGGTCGACGACAGCACGCGCGAGGCGATGATCGCCGACATCGAGCAGATGGACGCGATCATCGGCCAGTTCCTGAACTACGCGCGCCCCGCGCAGGAGAGCAGCGAGCCGGTCGACCTGTCGTCGCTGGTGCGCGATGCGGTCAACGTCTATGCCGCGCACGACGACATCCGCATCCGCGTGCATGCGCCCGAGCCGGTGATGGCGATGGCGAACCGGATGGAGGTGCAGCGCATCCTCGACAACCTGGTCGAGAACGCCCGCCGTTATGCCAAGGACCCGGACAGCGGCATCGCCGAGGTCGAGATCACCACGCGCAACCACGACAAGGAGGCGATGCTGGTGGTCGCCGATCGCGGCGACGGCGTGCCCGACGCGCAGCTGCCGCTGCTGACGCGGCCGTTCTATCGGCTCGACGCCGCGCGCAGCGAGGCCAAGGGCGCGGGGCTCGGCATGTCGATCGTCAACCGGATCATGCAGCGCAACGGCGGCCGCCTGGTGCTGACCAATCGTCCGGCCCCGGGCAGCGGCCTCGTGGTCAGCGCCTGTTTCCGGCGCGCTTGATGCAGCGCCGCCGACCGCCACGCTGGCGTCACGCCAATGGTGTATGGTGGCGCGATGCTCCAGTTCGACCGTCGTCCCCGCGCAAGCCGGGACCCGCGGCTCGACCGGCGCATGAAGACGCTGGGTCCCCGCGTTCGCGAGGACGACAGTATCGACGCAGCAGCCAGCCCCGCCCCTATCGGGCTCTTTGAGATTTTCAATTAGCCGTGCCGAGCAGGATGCTGCATACTTCCCATTCGTTGCGTGGCGTGCGCAACGGCCCGAGAAAATCGTCTTCGACGATGGCCGTCTGTCATGCCCCGCTGGCGTCTGTTCAACCGTATCCAGGAGAAGTCCATGAAGACCGTTGGTGACAAGCTCGAACCGTTCCACGTCGTCGGTGTCAAGCCGGGTTTCAACGCCCACGAAGAAAACGGCCAGTCGGCCTTTGAAGACATCACCGAGAAGTCGTTCGAAGGCAAGTGGAAAATCATCTACTTCTACCCGAAGGACTTCACCTTCGTGTGCCCGACCGAGATCGTGGCCTTCGCCAAGCTGAACCAGGACTTCGCCGACCGCGACGCCGTGGTGCTGGGCGGCTCGACCGACAACGAGTTCGTCAAGCTGGCATGGCGCCGTGAACACAAGGACCTGAACAAGCTGAACTCGTGGCAGTTCGCCGATACCACCGGCTCGCTGATCGACCAGCTGGGCGTGCGCGAGAAGGATGCCGGCGTTGCGCTGCGCGCCACCTTCATCGTCGACCCGGACAACACGATCCAGCACGTGTCGGTGAACAACCTGAACGTCGGCCGTAACCCGGACGAAATCCTGCGCATTCTGGACGGCCTGCAGACCGACGAGCTGTGCCCGTGCAACCGCGCTGTCGGCGGCGCGACGCTGTAATTCGCGCGATGTCGATGTTGCCGGCGGTTCGCCGCCGGCAACCGCGCCCCAGTGCGCACCGAAACCCGCTCACGCGGGTTTTTTCCGCCCCAAGCGATAGGAGAATTTGATGGAATTCCTCAACACGATCAAGAATCTCATCCCCGACTATGCGAAGGACATTCGCCTGAACCTGGACGGCACCATCGCACGCTCCTCGCTGGAGGGTAACGATGCGGTGGGCGTGGCATTGGCCGCCGCCTTCGCCGCCAAGAGCAAGATCATCGTCGACGCGATCCGCAACGCCGGCGTGCTGTCGCCCGAAGAGCTGAACGGCGCGCTGACCGCGGCCGCGCTGATGGGCATGAACAATGTCTGGTACCCGTATGTCGAGATGGCCGCCGATCCCGATCTGGCGAGCCAGCCCGCGGGCCTGCGCATGAACGCGTATGCCACTCATGGCGGCGTCGACAAGCGCCGCTTCGAGATGTACGCGCTGGCGGCGTCGATCGTCGGCAAGTGCCACTTCTGCGTCCGCTCGCACTACGAGCTGCTGAAGAACGAACAGGGCATGACCTCGCAGCAACTGCGCGATGTCGGCCGCATCGCCGCCGTGATCACCGCCGCGGCCAACGTGATCGCAGCCGAGTAAGGCTGCATCGCCTGTCCTGACCGGATCCCGCCCACGCGGGCATCCCGCATCGCCGATGGCCGCCTTGGGCGGCCATCGTCATTTCCGGCGCGCCGGCGGCGCCGCGCGTCCGCATTTCTCCGACTGCATTTGTGCACGGTCCGGCCTACAATCGAGGCAGATTCTGCTTCGCGGACCCTCCATGAGCCAACTGCCCTCGCCCTCCTCGCCGCATTTCCACTATCGTCTCGCCACCGCTTCGGACTGGGGCCAGATCGCCGCGGTCACGCAGGAAGCGTATGCGCAGTACGAGCTCGAGATCATGGAGGACTGCCGCGCGTCCTTCCAGCAGGGCATGCGTTCGGTGCTCGCGACCAATACGTCCGACATGGAATGGTGGGTCGCCGAGACCGATCACGGCATCAGCGGCGCGGTGCTGTTCTGCCACCCGGGCGCGACGCTGCAGGCGCTGGACGGCAGCACGGTGACGCTGGCCCTGCCCGAGGCGCGGCTGCTGTCGGTCAGCCCGCAGGCGCGCGGCCTGGGGCTCGGACGGACGCTGATGCAGATCTGCATCGAGCGTGCGCGCGATATCGGCGCGCAGGCGCTGGTGGTGCGCACCATGCCGGAAATGGGTGCCGCCAACCGGCTGTGCCAGCAGATGGGCTTCGTCAAGCGGACCGAGGCGGGCGCGCGCTCGGGGCCGCTGGAACGGCTGGTCGACTACGTCTACGCGATCGAGCCGAAGGAAGCCGACGCGCCGCAGCCGGGCCTGTAGCGGCACGCATCGCGCCGAAAGCGCGATGCCGAGCTCTCGACGCGCTCTCGACGCGCAAGCGCTCAGTCCTGCGGCGCGACGATGGCGCCGCGCCACAGCAGCACCACCGCCTGCGCGACGATGCCCTCCTGGCGCCCTTCGAAGCCCAGCTTCTCGTTGGTCTTGGCCTTGACGTTGCAGCGGCCGGCCGCGATGCCCAGATCCTCGGCCAGATTGGCCACCATCGCGCCGATATGCGGCGCCAGCTTCGGCGATTGCGCGATCACCGTCGCATCGACATTGCCCACTTCATAGCCGGCCTCGCGCACACGCCGCACCGCCTCGCGCAGCAGCGCGCGGCTGTCGGCGCCGGCAAAGGCGGGATCGGTGTCGGGGAAATGCCGGCCGATATCGCCGAGCGCCGCGGCCCCGAACAAGGCGTCGGTGATCGCATGCAGCAAGGCATCGGCATCGGAATGGCCGAGCAGGCCGCGGTCGTGGGGAATCTCCACGCCGCCGAGCACCAGCTTGCGGCCCGGCACCAGCGCGTGCACGTCGTAGCCTTGTCCCACGCGGATATCGAAGGGCATCATCGCGGTCGGTCTCCAGAAGAACCAGAAGAAGCGGCGGCGGGCTGGCCGCCGAGCAGGACTTCGGCCAGTGCGAAGTCCTCGGGATAGGTCACCTTGAAATTGCGCAGCGAGCCGTTGACCAGCCGCGGCTTCAGGCCGAGCCGCTCGATCGCGCTGGCCTCGTCGGTCACGACCGCGCCGCTGGCAAGCGCGTCCTCCAGCGCCTGACGCAGGACGCCGACGCGGAACATCTGCGGGGTCTGCGCCTGCCACAGCCCTTCGCGCGGCACGGTGCCGCCGATGCGGGAGGGCTGCGAGGGCCGGGCCGGATGCAGCGGCTCGGCTTCGGCACGCTTGAGCGTATCGGGCACGGGCACCGCCAGGATGCCGCCGATTGCCGCGTCGGGACCGTCGCCATCGTCGCCTTCCACCGCGCGGATCAGCGTATCGATCATCAGCGGCGTCAACCCGGGACGGGCGGCGTCGTGGACCAGCACCCAGTCCTGATCCTCGGCGCCGAGCTGGACCAGATGCCGCAAGCCGTTCAACACCGATTCATGGCGCGACGAGCCGCCGACGAAGGCCGTATCGAAGCGCAGCCCGGCGAAGGCCGCCGAGCCGAAGCGCGCCTCCAGCGGCAGATCGTCCGGCGCCAGCACCAGCGCGGTCGCGCTGATCGACTCGCAAGCCGAGAACGCGGCGAGCGCATACCAGATCATCGGATGGCCGGCCAGCTCGCGATACTGCTTGGGCAGGCCCGCGCCCGCGCGGCTGCCGCTGCCGGCACAGGGAATCAGGGCAAAACGTCGTTCGGACATGCGGCGGACAGGCGGATAAGGGAATCGGCGGGCGGCAAGGCAGGCGGCGCCCGAATGTGGCGGCCGATGGCCGGGCGCTGCGCATTCTATAATACGACCCTCTTCTCGACACCCCCGCCCGCGTTGCCGGCGGGGCGTCGTCGTTTGATCCGAACCGCTTTATGTCCGACGCCAACTCGCCTCCCGCGCTTCCCGTTTCCACTCAGCTGCCGCTGGTCAAGGCCGTCCAGCGCCATCAGATCGCCGGCCTGCACGGCTCGGCCGATGCGCTGGCTCTGGCTGCCTATGCCCGCGCGCATCACGACAAGACGCACGGCCAGATGCCGATGCTGGCGGTGATCTGCGCCAACGCGGTCGACGCGCAGCGGCTGGCCGACGAGATCCCGTGGTTCGCCCCGGAGCTGCGCGTACGCGTGCTGCCCGACTGGGAAACCCTGCCCTACGACAGCTTCTCGCCGCACCAGGATCTGGTATCGGAGCGCCTGGCGACGCTGCACGATATCCAGACCGGCCAGTGCGACGTGATGCTGGTGCCCGCGCAGACCGCGCTGTACCGCCTCGCGCCGCCCGCCTTCCTGGCCGCCTACACCTTCTTCTTCAAGCAGGGCGAACGGCTCGACGAGGCCGCGCTGAAGGCGCAGTTCACGCTGGCCGGCTACGAGCACGTCAGCGCGGTGATGCGGCCCGGCGAATACAGCGTGCGCGGCGGCCTGATCGACCTGTTCCCGATGGGCTCGGCGCTGCCGTACCGGATCGACCTGTTCGGCGATGAGATCGAGACGATCCGCGCGTTCGATCCGGACACGCAGCGCAGCCTGTACCCGGTCAAGGAAGTGCGCCTGCTGCCCGGCCGCGAGTTTCCGCTGGACGAGGCCGCGCGCACCGCGTTTCGCGGCCGCTGGCGCGAGGTGTTCGAGGGCGACCCCAGCAAGTCGCCGATCTACAAGGACATCGGCAATGGCGTCCCGTCGGCCGGCATCGAGTACTACCTGCCGCTGTTCTTCGAGTCGGCGGCGACGCTGTTCGACTATCTGCCGGCCGGCACGCATCTGGCCTATGTCGGCGCGATCGACGAGGCGATCCGGCGCTTCTGGACCGATACGCAGCAGCGCTACGACTTCATGCGGCACGATCGCGAGCGGCCGCTGCTGCCGCCCGCGCAGCTGTTCCTGAACGAGGAGCAGTTTTTCAGCGCCGCCAAGCCGCTGGCGCGGCTGGTGCTGCAGCAGGGCCCGGCCGGCGCCGATGCCGTGCCGCTGTCGGCCGCGCTGCCCGACGTCTCGGTCAATCGCCGCGCCGAAGACCCGCTGGTCAATCTCGAGGCGCTGCTGCTGCGCAAGCAGGCGCGCGTGCTGATGTGCGCCGATTCGGCGGGCCGCCGCGAGACGCTGCTGCAGCTGTTCGCCGACAGCGGCCTGCGCCCGCACCCGGTCGAGGACTGCGCCGCCTTCCTCGCCGGCGACGCGACGTTCGCGATCGCGGTGGCGCCGCTGCAGAGCGGCTTCGTGCTGCCCGGTGCCGACGGCCATCCCGATCTCGCCTTCGTCACCGAGGCCGAGCTCTATGCGAATACCGCGCGCCGCGCCGGCCGCCGCAAGCAGGAACAGGCCAGCAGCGTCGACGCGATGGTGCGCGACCTGGCCGAGCTGAAGATCGGCGACCCCGTCGTGCACAGCGAACACGGCATCGGCCGCTACCAGGGCCTGGTCACGCTCGACATGGGCCAGGGCGACGAGGAATTCCTGCATCTGGACTACGACAAGGGCAGCAAGCTGTATGTGCCGGTCCACCAGCTGCATGTGATCTCGCGCTATTCGGGCGCCGACCCGGAGACCGCCCCGCTGCATTCGCTCGGCTCGGGCCAGTGGGAGCGCGCCAAGCGCCGCGCCGCGCAGCAGATCCGCGATACCGCCGCCGAGCTGCTGAACCTGTACGCGCGCCGCGCGCTGCGCGAGGGCCATGCGTTCGCGCTGTCGCCGAAGGACTACGAGACCTTCGCCGAGAGCTTCGGCTTCGAGGAAACGCCGGACCAGGCCGCGGCGATTGCCGCGGTGATCGCCGACATGACCTCGGGCAAGCCGATGGACCGCCTGGTCTGCGGCGACGTCGGCTTCGGCAAGACCGAGGTGGCGCTGCGCGCGGCCTTCGTCGCGGTGATGGGCGGCAAGCAGGTCGCGATGCTGGCGCCGACCACGCTGCTGGCCGAGCAGCATTTCCAGACGCTGTCGGACCGCTTCGCCGACTGGCCGGTGCGCATCGTCGAGCTGTCGCGCTTCAAGACGAAGAAGGAGGTGGAGGCCGCGATCAAGCAGATCAACGACGGCACCGTCGATATCGTGATCGGCACGCACAAGCTGCTGTCCGACGACGTGCGCTTCCAGCGGCTGGGCCTGGTCATCATCGACGAAGAGCACCGCTTCGGCGTGCGCCAGAAGGAGGCGTTGAAGACGCTGCGCGCCGAGGTCGACGTGCTGACGCTGACCGCGACACCGATCCCGCGTACGCTGGGCATGGCGCTCGAGGGATTGCGCGACTTCTCGGTGATCGCCACCGCGCCGCAGAAGCGGCTGGCGATCAAGACCTTCGTGCGGCGCGAGGAAGACGGCGTGCTGCGCGAGGCGATCCTGCGCGAGCTCAAGCGCGGCGGCCAGGTCTATTTCCTGCACAACGAGGTCGAGACCATCGAGAACAAGCGCGCGCGGCTGGCCGAGCTGGTGCCGGAGGCACGCATCGCGGTCGCGCACGGACAGATGCACGAGCGCGAGCTCGAACGCGTGATGCGCGATTTCGTCGCGCGGCGCGCCAATATCCTGCTGTGCACGACCATCATCGAGACCGGCATCGACGTGCCGTCGGCCAACACGATCCTGATCCACCGCGCCGACAAGTTCGGCCTGGCGCAGCTGCACCAGCTGCGCGGGCGCGTCGGCCGCTCGCACCACCAGGCCTACGCCTACCTGCTGGTGCACGATCCGGAAGGGCTGACCAAGCAGGCGCAGCGGCGGCTCGAGGCGATCCAGCAGATGGAGGAGCTCGGCTCGGGCTTCTACCTGGCGATGCACGACCTCGAGATCCGCGGCGCCGGCGAGGTGCTGGGCGACAAGCAGTCGGGCGAGATCCACGAGATCGGCTTCCAGCTGTACACCGACATGCTGAACGCCGCGGTCAAGGCGCTGAAGGCCGGCAAGGAGCCGGACCTGATGGCGCCGCTGGCGGCGACCACCGAGATCAACCTGGGCACGCCGGCGCTGCTGCCGAACGACTACTGCACCGACGTGCACGAGCGGCTGTCGCTGTACAAGCGGCTGGCCAACTGCGAGCGGCCGGAGCAGGTCGACGACATCCACGAGGAACTGGTCGACCGCTTCGGGCGCCCGCCGGCGCAGGCGCAGGCGCTGATCGAAACGCACCGGCTGCGCATCGCCGCGGTGCCGCTGGGCGTGCGCAAGATCGACGCGGGCGAGGCGTCGATCAGCGTGCAGTTCGTGCCCAACCCGCCGATCGACGCGATCCGCATCATCGACCTGGTGCAGAAGAACCGGCATATCAAGCTGGCCGGCCAGGACAAGCTGCGCATCGAGGCGAAGATGCCCGACGTGGCGGTGCGCGCGCAGACGATCAAGCAGACGCTGCGGCAGCTGGCTTGACGATGTGCCGGGGGACACGGCGCGGCAAAGTGGACCCCGGCACATGTCCAGGTGTAGGATCGGACATCCAACAGCGTGATCCTGCCGCATGCCAGCCCATACCCCTGCTCCCGCCGACGCCTTCACGGACACTCCCGAACACGCCGCCCTCGACTGGACCCGCCGGCTGATCGAGTTCGACACCACCAGCCGCGAATCCAATCTGGGCCTGATCGAGACGGTGCGCGACCACTTCGCCGCCCGCGGCCTGAAGCCCCACCTGAGCTACAACCCGCAGCGCAACAAGGCCAATCTGCATGTGACCGTGCCCGCGGCCGACGGCAGCGAGCAGCGCGGCATCGTGCTGTCCGGGCATACCGACGTGGTGCCGGTCGACGGCCAGGACTGGAGCACCGATCCGTTCCGGCCGGCGCTGCGCGACGGCAAACTGTATGGCCGCGGCGCCTGCGACATGAAGGGCTTCATCGGCACCAGCCTCGCGCTGCTGCCCACGCTGCTGCAGGCGCGGCTGCGCGAACCGGTGCACTACGCGCTGTCGTTCGACGAGGAAGTCGGCTGCATGGGCGCCCCCTATTTGATCGACGACCTGCGCGAGCGCGGCATCCAGCCCGCGGGCTGCATCGTCGGCGAGCCGACCAGCATGCGCGTGATCGTCGCCCACAAGGGCATCAACGCCTATCGCTGCTGCGTCAAGGGTCAGGCCGCGCATTCGTCACTGACCCCGCGCGGCGTCAATGCGATCGAATACGCGGCGCGGCTGATCTGCTTCATCCGCGACCTCGCCGACGAGTTCCGCGCCAAGGGGCCCTACGACGATGCGTTCGACGTGCCCTTCACCACCGCATCGACCGGCACGATCCAGGGCGGCATCGCGCTGAACACGATTCCCGCGCTGTGCGAGTTCGTGTTCGAGTACCGCAACCTGCCGGGCGTCGATCCGGAGGCGATCCGCGCGCGCATCGAGGCCTATGCCAACGACGTGCTGCTGCCGCGCATGCGCGCCGAGCATGCCGACGCGGACCTGAGCATCACGCGCATCGCCGCGGCGCCGGCGCTCGACGCCGCCGAGCGCGATGCGATCACGCAGCTGGTGCGCGCGCTGACCGGTGACAACGCGATCAGCAAGGTCGCCTACGCCACCGAGGGCGGGCTGTTCCAGCGCGCCGGCATCCCGGCCGTGGTCTGCGGCCCCGGCGACATCCAGCAGGCCCACAAGGCCGACGAGTTCGTCGCGCTGGAGCAGCTCGCGCAATGCGAGGCCTTCCTGCACAAGGTCGTCGACAGCCTGCGCCTCGAAGCCTGACGGTTCCCGTCGGGACACCACGACAGCCACGACACCCAACCCCGCGGGCGCGGCGCGCCTGCTCACCGATGGCCTGAACGGCCGGGCCGCGCATGGTCCGGCCGGAATCTCAAGGGGCACGCAGAGGCCCCGTTGCAGAACCTATCGCAACACCAACCACAACGACACCAAAGGAGAACTCGACATGGCAGCACGCCGCCCCCACGCTTTCGCTCCCAGCCAACGATTCCTGACGCTGCCGGCCGCCTTGTCGGCGCTGGCGGCGGCCGCCAGCCTGCTGTGCGGCTCCGCGCTGCTTTCGCCGGCGCTGGCACAGACCGCAACGCCTGCCACGGCGCAGAGCCCGGCAAGCAGCGGCGACCCTGCCCTGCACGCGCAGATCGAGACGCGCGCCAAGGCGGCCGAGACCCGGCTGATCGCCTGGCGGCGCGACATCCACCAGCATCCGGAGCTCGGCAACTACGAGACGCGCACCGCGAAGCTGGTCGCCGACCACCTGCGCAAGCTCGGCATGGACGTCAAGACCGGCGTCGCCAAGACCGGCGTGGTGGGCCTGCTCAAGGGCGGCAAGCCCGGGCCGGTGGTGGCGCTGCGCGCCGACATGGACGCGCTGCCGGTCAAGGAGCGCGTCGACGTGCCGTTCGCCTCGAAGGCCAAGGGCAAGTACCTCGGCAAGGAGGTCGACGTGATGCATGCCTGCGGCCACGACACCCACGTCGCGATCCTGATGGCAGCATAGATAACCGAAGAAAACATCTTTATATTCAACGACTTACAGCGAAAAATCAGGACAACATCTGCGCCAAAAACGTGCGGATACGTCCTATAAGAATCAAAGAGTTACTGCATGTTTTGAACAGCGGTCAATCCACCCCCGGCTCACGGCTGAAGTGCTCGCAGGTCACGAGCCTCGGGCACAGCTCCTCGATCGGGCAGTCGTACTTCAGGTACCAGGCGCGGTAGGCGTACTCGGTGTAGATGCGCGGCTTCGAGCACCGATAGCACGGGCCGTTCGGGATGCGATCGTAGACGGGCTGCTGGGGGAAATCGAAGTCGTGGTCGTAGGGCATGACTGCACTGTACAAAAATACAGTGCGCTTGGCTTCTACCTATGGAGTGCGTCGCTCCGGCTCAGCGCGTCGTAAGCGCGTTCACAGGCTTGCCCGGCGATCCGGGCGGCGTCAGCATATTCAGCCAGGATCCCCGCTCGGCGGTCAGCGCGGCTGAGCACGTCGGCAAGCACTCCGAGGGGATCGCCGGCTGCCTCGCTTCCGCTGGTAGCGGCGGGATTGCCGGCACGGCTGGCGGCGACGAGTTCGGCGACACGCTGGCGCAGCTGGCCAGCAACAGCATCAGCGGCGCGAGCATCAGCGCGCGCCTTGTCGGCTTCCTGTTTCGCAGCATTGGCAATCTCCGATTGAGCCGCGATGCGGCGTTGTTCTTCGGCGCGAGCCCGGTCAGCGGCCTTGACCTGATCGACCGCGGCCGCGCGCCGAATCTCGGCTATCTCGGCATCCTTGCCGCGCGCGGTGAACTCGGACCCAGCCAGGAACGCCAGCGCGAGCGCCGCAACGGCGGCGATGGTCTTCACCCAAGGCATAGCGCCCTCTCCTGCTCCCGGCGATTCACCAGTCCGGGCAGCTTCACGCCCTTGGCGTAGATCCAGCGCGGCAGCTCGTTGCAGGCGCCCACGTAGTCCCCGGCATTGAGCTTGCGCACGAGCGTCGATCGACAGAACTGGCCCCGGCCGACGTTGTAAGCGAACGACACCAGCGCGATACGCTGTCCTTCGCTGAGCGGCACGCGCACGCACGAGTTCACACCGGCATTCGCCTCCAGCAAGTCCTTCGCCAGCAGGTCGTCGCACTGCTCGCGTGTGTAGACCTGGCCAAGCCTCACGCCATGGGTCGCCCCAAAGCAAGCGGTCGGAATCCCAACCGGGTCAAGGTAGGCAGTGCGGCGCAGTCCCTCGAAGGTGGCGACCAGTGGCACGGCGGCGGCGATTCCAGCAGCGGCAATACGTCGGCGCAGGTCAGGATTCATGGCCGGGTCCCAGCGTTCGCATCCTGGCCGCGTGTTCTTCCGCTTCGCGCTGATCCTTGCGACGGATATACCAAGCGTTGTAACCGAACGTCAGAAGTGCGGTCACGATACCGACGATGATGCCTATGTCGGTAAGGGTGAGAGACGCTCCAATGGATACGATAGACCCGGCATATCCGGTAGCCTCAATGGGAGTAGGCAAGCGCATGTAAACCCCACAAGAATGCCGCTCTGCGGCGGCAGGAATAAATGGAAAGCAAGATCCTGAGATGATCTATGGCCGCAAATCCGCAAAAAATGTTGCTAACGTGCTTTCTTCATGCAGGTACTAAATACGACGAAACCATTCACCTCTTAACCCTCATCGCATTAGCCTCAAACTGGCAAACAACACGTGAATTGTTGTTGGTCACGGCTGCCCTAAGCCACCACTGCCCTCCGTTGGAATCCACGGCGAAAGGTGTAGCCATGATGTGGGATTTTGCAGATGCACCATAACCACCTCCACCGGAAAAAGAGACTTGCGGAGGAGACGTATAGCCGCTACCTGCAGCGGTAACCGTAATGCCGGTAACTGAACCGTTTGCGACCGTAGCAGTAGCGGTAGCACCGCTGCCTCCGCCGCCAGAAATCGTTACAGTTGGGGCAGACGTATAGTTAAACCCACCCCCAGTTACTGAGATAGACTCGACGCCGCCAGTAAATGCACCTGCGTTGTAGTCGATTTTGACCAGATCGAGATTCGGGGTGTCCCTCATCTTCGGGGACAAAATAACGCAGCCACCATAGTTTGCATTAGCGGTAGTGCTGCCAGCATAGGCAGCCTTTGCATATTGAAATTCGGAGCGACATCTATGCATGTCCAACTCGAAGGGGGTGCGCTCCCACTGCATGAATCCCCATCCTTGCCGATGCTCGACGGCGAAGTAGTCGTGCGTGTAGTTGCCGTTTGCCCCACAAGTTATTGCAGTCGTAATGTAGTCCGTTCCTGGAGTACCGAATGTGATGGGATTCCCATATCCATCGGTAGTTAGCTGAGGCACTTCATAATTTACGACGTAGTCATATATCTTCCCATCGGTGTTCAGGGAGAAACCTTGAAGGTTGACGAAAACAGCCGGCGACCCTCCAGCCCCAAAGTTGTACGTCATGCGAACATTGACTTGATTGTCCCCGGATACCCAACGGGCACGCATCCGGAAAGTGCGTTTGCCATAGCGGCGGGCATCCCTAGTGCATGTTCCGATCTCGGCTGAGTTGGTGCCGATGTCCATCATTCCGATAACCGGGTCCAAATACTGTCCCTCGGTACCGTTGAAACCTGTGAATGAGGCACGCAGGTAATACGGTTGCCCTTCTAGTAGATTTGTGTTGCCGTATTCCTTACGCTCAAGGACGAGCGTACCTGCACCAGGATTGACGCTTGGGTTATTCGGGTTATATGCACCACCCCATACTTTCCCCCACCACATGTCAGGGCCATACGTGCGCACACCACCAGTTCCGCTGTACGTATTGGCATCACCAAATGTCGGAGAAGGACACGACACACTGTTCCCCCCCGAAATGTCCAACCTTTGCCAAATGCGGAAATACGGGTTGATGTACTCATTCTTCCCGTATCCGTAACTAAGCCCATCGATCTGGTCGGCAAGGTATTGTTGGCCGGTAGTAATGCGAGCCTTGTTGAACTCTATGGCTCCCCCTCCGTTCCCAGGCTGCCCGGCGAAATGGCGCTTAGAGATGTTGGCGCCTTGGTCAATAATCCACACCCCTGGTTGCGACATATCGGAGTTCACCCGCCAGTCACCCGGCGGCACGAGCCGCTCTGTGCATGCGTCCGCTATCGCGTTGAATGCTGCTGTATCGTCAAACACACCGTCGCCCTTGGCACCAAACTGGCGAACAGAAACGATCTTTGTGTCGGCCAGTCTCCACCTGCCGCCATCATTGGCCACGATAATTGTGCCGCCATTGTCTTCGCTAGTATCATCGGCAGCATCGACCCAATAGCGGCCACCGCCCATATCACCGGGCTCGTAATACCCCAGCACTTCGACAAATTTTGCACCGTTTTTTGGAAGGGCTTTGAGGTCGTTAATCGACTTCACTACTCGCGGCGCTCCCCCGATAAGGGAAACTCCATTTTCAGGGTCGATATCATCTACGAGGCGCGCAAGTAAAGTGTTTGTGGACGCCCCTGCCAACGTATCGATGGACTCAATGTTGTCGCGATCCCAAACCGTATTACCCTTGCTGTCCTTCAGGATCATCCGGTAATTACCAGATCCGTAGACAGTGGCCTCACCACGAGCATTCAGCGTGATTGGATTGCTGTTCGGGATGCTTCCGGCTTGGTCTTGAAACGTCGCTTTAGGCGTCAACGTGCCAGCCGCATAGGTGTACAGCTTCCCGCCAGATAGGGGGCGACCGTTGAAGTCCTCGAAGGACATTACCGGCTCTTGCAACAGGCTCAAGGTCATATTCGGGCCTCAGAAATGACAAAGCCCGCTCGGTGGCGGGCGTAAAAATGCCCGCGCTCGGCGGGCTGATGCTTTGTGCTAATCTTTAGGGATGGACTGGATACACCCTGCAACGCTCGAAAAAGGCCTATGGCTCCTCGCGATCTATGGGGTGATCCAATTCATCCTAGGGTTCCGTGAGGGAAGGCGTGAGCGTCGAAGCGGCGGCTGGCGAGAGGTATGGCGCGAGCCGTTGCAGGAGAGGATTCGACGCCGCCTGCGAGGACAGCGCGGCACCACCACCTTGGAGCGGCGCGACTGAGCGCGAAATCAGGCGATTGGTCAACGCATTGCTACCCAACGCAGCATTCGCCAAGCGCCCCACAGTAAGTCCGGTTCCCACCGAAACAGGGTCAAACAAGGCGCCGGTACCGAGCACGCTGTAGACTCCGGCGCGCTGCGCGGTACCAGAGTCACCGACTCGACCCTTCAGAAACTGACCGGCGATGTCCGCCAGTTCTCCCAAATCCTGCGACCGGATATTGCGGGAGTTAGCCAAGCGAGCAGCCGAGATATCACCCTCGGCGCCACGCGGCACAATTCGGTCAAGCTCCATCAGGTTCGCCCACTGCTGGCGCGTTTTGGCAAACGACCTTCCCCCATCTGGCAGAGAACGGTTGAGCGCATCCATCAGGGCATTCCGAGTCTCCCTCGCATAGTGGGCAAGCGTCGAAGCGTTCGACTTGGAAAGGCGGTCAAGTCCCTTTTTGATGTTGTACGCTGCGTCAGCGTCAATAACATCCCCGGCCTTCACCTTGTTCAGAATGTTGTTGACCTGTTTAGCAACAACACCGAACTGGTCTTCAGTCAATTCGTTCTGAGCGTCAGAAACGATGCGTGCGAGATCATTCTGGAACGTCGTATCCGCCTTGACGGCCGTGTTCTTCAACACCCTGTCGAATTCGCCGCCAAGCCGCTTTTCCGCGCTCTTAATGGCCTGAGCAACGTTATCGGTGTTCTCGCCAATCGTGCGCGCGATTGCCGTATTGAACTGCTTCTGTTGCGCGTTCATGGCTGCGCCCTTCCCGGAGAAAGGGACATAATCCAGGGCGGCGGATAGCGCATTCATCGGCTTGCTGTTGACAAGCTGATCGGCACGGATATCAATGCCCTGCTGCTGGGCGCGTTGAGCCAGTTGGGCTACTTCGGGCGACACGGAGCCTAAGCCAACTGCACTACCAATACCACGACCTGCCGCACGTAGACCGGCGCCCACCACAGGGAACGCACCACCAATTGCTGCGCCCGTCCCTGCTTGCTGCGCCTTCTCGCGCCAAAAGTCGTCTCCCTGCACAGGCTGCGCGACACCCGCTAGCGCACCCGCAGCTCCGCTGCCAAGGGCTCGAGCTGCCAAGCCACCGCCCGGGATCAAGGCCCCAACTGGAAGCGTGGCGACGATCTCGCCGGCGACTTGGCCAACCTTCCCGGCAGTCGTCTTTCCCGCCCCTCTCTCGAACTCGCCAGTCCATTCCCGGATCGATCGATCAAGGTTATCCGCCTTGCGGCGCACCGTCTGCGCGTAGTTCGAATTCGGGGCGACAGCGTTCACGGCGGAAGCAAGCCCGCGCGTGCCAAGCTGGGCTAGCCCTCCCACTACGCGACCCACGCCTTGGAATGCGCCTTCACCCAAGTCTGCGAGTGTTGAGCGCCCTTCCTCTGCCGGCGCAGCGCTCGATACCCCGTCCGACGGCTGCTCACCAGCATCTCCAACGACTGGCGCGCTGGCCCACCATTCCCCGTCAGCGTTCTGCGCCGCGGCTGGAGCGGCCTGGGCGGACGGGATGGCTGCGTTCAAAATTCGGGAGGCTACCTGCTTCCCATACTCCAGCGTAGTGGGGGCCTTCGGGTTGCGAGGGTCAGATACGGCAACCCCTCGGCGAGCCTTCTCCAAGCCACCGGGGCCACCGTAATATCCAGCAGCAGTCAGCGCCGGATCGCCTCCGGCACGTTCATACATCTGCTTGATGTAGCGAATGCCAGCGCGTGCATTGTGCTCGGGATTGTTGATGTCCCACCCCCTGTCTGCGACGCTGTTGAACGTAGTCGGGATGATCTGCATACCGCCGACAGCGCCAGCGTTAGACGTCTTGGTGTTCTTGCCGCTGCTCGACTCTTGCTGATAGATGCTGCGCGCAATGGCCGCGATTTTCGGATCGACCGCTTCTGCTTCCAGTGCAATATCGAACGCGTCAGCTTTGGGTGCAGCATCCCACCAGTTAGCCATTACGGTTTCCTCCGGGTCGTCCCGTCGGGCGCCACGAACAGCGTGCCGGACGGGAGCGCGTCAAATTCTGCCTTGCTCGTAATTCGTCGAGCGCCGCCTTGTGCCGTTGCCTGGGACGGACCACGAGATAAAGGCAGGCCGCCTCGCGCTTGGTATTCCCGCAACGTCGGCTCATCGACGCCAGCAACGACATTGCGCTTCACCGCGTCGAGGTTGCGTCGCACATTCGCCAAGCCGGAACGCAGCTGGTCATCGGTGGAAAGAACGCCGGTGCCAAGTTCATTCAGCAGGCGTTGCAGCTCCTGATTCGTGACCGCAGCCCCCGAACGGTCCTTCAACGTCAGGTTCTGGAGCTGCGCGATCTTCTGGCGCAGGCGCTTGCCTTCGTCGGTCAGCATGAACTGCGGCAGCTGTCCGGACCATCCATAGCCTGGAACATCCTTGTTGGCATAACGAGCGATGTCCGCCTCAATGTCAGAAAGCAGCGACTCGAACTGCGGAATGTTGGTCTTGTCCAGTTGCGTAGACAATGCCGTCACCTTCTTGTCCAGCGCCTCGTTTGCCTTGTTCTCGCGGGCAGTTTGCGCCGTTTCGATGGCGCGTTGGCTTGTCAGGTTCTGCCCGCGAATCGTTACGTCTCGATTCGCAGCGTCGTTTGCACGCTGGTAATCGAACTTCTCACGGTCGAACGCCCGTTGCTGTTCCTGGCGCTCCCGGATCTGCTCCTCCTTCCATTGCTCGATGACGGGGATCATCTTCATCCGGTTTTGCTGGATTTGCGCCGGGTCGAACTGCGGTGGAAGTTTAGCCGCGATATCCGGATAGACCGCTGCCGCCCTTTGGCGAAACTCGTCCCATCCGGCCTGATCCCGGACGTTGGCCATATTCTTGTCGGCCCAGTCGAATTGCGCGATGAGTTCCTCGCGCTGGGCCTTTTGAGCGTCGCGCTGCGCCTGCTCCTGCTCGGACACGACCTTTCTGTAGCTCAAGAATTGAGCTGGATCAGCCGTGGCAATCTTCGGAAGTGCTTCCCGACGCAGATTCCCCTGTTCGTCATACGTATCGGCAGACGAGAGAATTGCCGCCAATGCATTCTCACGTCGCAATTCTTGTTCGCGTTGTGCCATCGCGATGTCAGCGAGCTTGTTGCGGCGTGCGTTGTCATATAGCGCCTGCGTTCCTTGCAGGCCACGCTGAAAGGCGAGCGGATCAAGTTCAGCCATAGGTTCCACCGAAGCTCGAATATGGGGAATAGGAGTACCCGACACCTGAATTCATGCCGGTGACCGGGCTCACGCCGTTCATGCCCCCAACTGTTCCAAAAATTCCGGACGGGGCGCTGGCGCCAGAACCAAATGCGCCCCAGTTGGTATTGGCAGCAATTCCGGCCAGAGATCCTAGACCGGAGTTGATCGCGTTGGCTTGGTTGATATAGCCCGAGCCTCGCGCAGTGCCACCATATTGGATGGCATTCCCGGCCTGATTGGCATAGTTCTGCCCAGCCTGCCCAAGCTGATTCGTTGCCGTCTGCCCAACACCGGCTATCCCAGCAAGCCGGTTGAAGGTATTCGTCTGATCGTTGGTGAAGCGGTTATAGGCGTTCTGGTACTCGTTCGAGGCGAAGTTCTGGCTGTACTTGGTCATCGCCTTAGCTGCGGCGCCGGAGAGAAGACCGCCGCGTGCTGCTGCGGACGACTCCAGAGCCTTCTGGCCTTCCCCGAGGCGGAACTCGTACCCGGGATCCGTCTTGAAGTCCTGTTCCGTGAACCCGCGCAGAAGACTGCCAAATGCCCCGCTAGGCTGCGAGCCACTCTGCTGTTGTCCGTACTGTTGCGCGTATGTCCCTACAGTCGGCGCATCCACTCGGCCACTCCGGACGGCGTCTTGCGCCTCGGGGCTGCTCGCTATGCTGCGTTCGATATCCGCGATGGACATCCCGCTGTTGGCGAGCTTCATGTAGTTTTGAAAGCCGCTCTCATCAGGCTTGCGCCCAAGATACGTCTGGTAGAGGTCCGAGATTGCCTGCGCGGGATTTACGTTCTGCTGTATGCCTAGCAGATAGGCGAGTTGATTGAGCGCGGCACCCCCAGTGTTTCTCCACGGCGCTTGGTCCTCGCGCTGCTGCTGGTACATGTCCCATTGCAGGTCGAGTTGACGATTTGCCGCGTCTGCTTGAGCCTGCCCAGCCTTCTTCGCAGCTCGTCCACCGATTACTGCACTACCGATCGCTCCAGCCGCGCCGATCGCTGCGGCCGCTACTCCGAAAGACATTTGCTCATCTCCGTTCGGTTGGCCAACAATTGCCGATTCTCTGGCGCGCCCAACAGTTCTCGGCTCGTGGACTCAGTAAGTTCCTCTACCAACTTGTCCAGATCGGTTTCGTCCGTCGCATGCACGGTCGTCCAGTACGTGTCTTCATGCGCATAGCCTGCGCGCTTCGCACCAGGCTTCGACGTGATAATCGCGTGTGCATCAGTGATGCGCTTTACGCCATCATCCGTCGTGACCTCGATGTCACCGGAGATGATGCATAGATGCTCCGTCTTATGAACGGCGCCGGTAAGGACGGTCCCCTTGCGGATGAGCATCTTCCGCGCATACAACCCGGGAGCGAAGTGGTGCCATACCGGGCATTCCACTTGTGGGTAGCGTGAGATGGCGCCCTCTAGGCGCTCTACCTTCTCACGCTGCGCAAACGTGACCAGCGGTGTGACTTTCATTCCGGTACGTTCTCCGCGCCAGCGATGGTCAGGGTCACGCCGTCACCGGCAGCGAACAGCAGCATGCCCGGCTCCAACTTCATGTTCACCAGATCGGTCAGCGGCGCCGATGTGCCATTGGGGATCGACTTGGTGGCAACCTTGGTACCGTCCGTCGCGGCGCCTCCTGCTGGCGCGATCCAGACATCGACGGTCACGGCGGCAGCACCAGGGTTGAAGCAAGTAGCGGCGTGAATGGCGGCGTAGGTATTGGCCGGAGCGGTATAGGCCGGCGTCGCGGGCGTTCCCGTAGCCAAGACGCCCTGATAGAGTCGTTTCCAGCGGATCATTGGTTCACCATGGTTTCGATGTCGGCTACGCGCCGAGAATTGGGTACGGACCCGACCGGCGACAGGTCGTCAGTGCGGCGCGCAGGCGGCTGCATAGCCATCGAGGCGACCTGCACTTCCAGAGACGCGATGCGCAGCAGCAGAGCGCCCACGAGCACCGCGCCGGAGAACCCTTGCAACAGAGTGTCCACGTCATCGACATGCTGGTCCACCGCGGCGACTTCCGCGCCGAGTTCGTTCACGTCCTGACGAATGGCCGCGATCTGGTTCTCCAGCTCGCCAATGTCTGGCGCATCGCTGCCGCCTACGCGCACGAAGATGCGCTGCAGGAAAAGCCACCACGTCCGGCTGATCTGGCCCGAGCGCGGGTCGATGAATGGCTCCTTGATGTTCGGGAAGCCGATCGATGTCGTCACGATGTCCCCGAATGCGCCTCAAGGAAGGCGCCCTGCAGTGCAATCTTGGCGTTGGCCGATGTGGCGACGCGGAAGATGCGATCGCGCCCGCTTCCCAGCCTGTTCCACTGGACGCGCTGCCAGAACTCGCCCAGTTGCCCCAGCTTCTGCACCAGCGTGGACGACCACGTATTGCCACCGTCGTCAGACCAAGACAGCCATATTTCGGGATCGACCTCACCCGGCACGTCCAGGCCGCCATTGCCGACGGCGACTTGGCAGTCCAGCACGAACTTGCTGAAGAACTGCCGGTAACCAGAGTTCACCATGTGCGGGAAGTCCTTGATCCGCTGGATCTCCGCGCCGTTGTCGGTGTAGGTGTCGAGGTCGAGCTCGTAGACGTTCCCGTTCTCGAAGTCGCCGACGAGGTTCTTTCCGTCGTAGTAGGCGTGGCAGTTGGCCCGGTGCCGCGTTTTCTCGTTGTCGCTGATCCGGTATTCCCGCTCGTGCCACTGGTTCGTGGATACGTCGTAGCACCACGTTTTCTTGGCGCTCGGGAAGGTCAGGACGAAGAACGAATGGCCGTCCTGCTGGTAGGTCCACGAGAACGCGTCGTCGATCCGGCTGTAGCTCGCAATCTCGGCCTCAAGCGCATGGTTGCTGACGCGCTGTGGCTGGTAGTTGTTGGCCCGGTAGACGATGCTGCCGCCGTTACGGTCGCGCGCCAGCCAGTAGATCGTGTTGTCGAGGCGATTGACCGAGTGCGGCGCCGCGCAGCCAACCTCGTTGAACGCCCCCTGCATGCGCGCAAACGGTGCGTCTGCATCGCCGGAGTCGTAGAAAATCTCGATCGTCTGCGGGCCGAACCACCAGAGCTCCAGGTGATCCACGACGCCAGACACAATCGGATCCGGCGAGCCTTCGGCGCTGGCGAAGTCGAGCGGATCGAGGGTCAGGGCATACAGCCCCGTCCAGTAAAACTGCTGCGTGCCAGGCTTGTTGAAGATCAGGCGACCATTGAGAAAGAACACGAAGTTCGCGCCGTACCAGCCCTCGCCTGACATGGAGCCAGCAACGAAGGTGGATAGGTTGACGGTCGGCGCAGTCGTCGTGCCGTCCACGAACACGGCATCGGTGCCATTGTCCGATCCCACCACGCGCCCTTCCGCCGTCGCCAACGTGGCGACCTGCGCCCAATTGCCACTGTTGTGCCGATACAGCTTGTTGCCTCGTACACCGAACAGAGAGCCTAGGCTGCTGACGAACAGCAAGCGCACCGCCCCATCACCAGGGATCGTGCTCCACATCTTCAGGCCCGGCGTCCCGTAGAACGTCAGCGGGGCCGGCGAGTCCTGAGGGTTGATCTCGGGATACAGGTTGACGCACCGTTGGGCGCCAGCGATCTTGCTCCGCGCCGTGTAGGAAGCGGAGGTAAGGGCGACACGAGGCATCAGTACACCATGTCGCCATAGATGTTGTAGCGGCCATTCGGCAGCAGCCCGGGGGGCAGCTTGGCCATCGGAATCGCCGAGTTGTTGCGTTTGATCGCGCGCTTCGAATTGACCGCCATCGCCTGGATGTCCGGCCGCAGCGGGGAACCGTGCATCGCGCACAGAAGAACGGCCAGATTCGATCGGATGGCCCCTTCGTACTCTCGAGGAAGGCTCACCTCGTCACCGACGGTCAGATATTCAGGCAGTTCCTTGCGGACGGTGACATGGATGTCGCCGTAGTCCGGCTGCGGCCAGATGAACAGCTCGCCGAGCGGGAAGTCCGGGCGGTAGTAGACGATTGCAGGTACGCCCTGCAGCGTCTTGACGCCGAGTCGCTGATAGTCCTCGAACGCTGTCATCACCCGCAGCGGGTAATCGACATCGATATTCCGCCAGAACGCCGCTTCGATCGCGACAGGACGCGGGATATTGACGTTCCCGCCTGCGCCGATGGTGTAGGACAGCGCGCCATTGGCTTGAAACGAGATGTCCTGCTTGGCGTAGACGGCGATACCCTCCGTCTGCCACTGCGCGATCATCTGGTTCAGAGTCATCAGCGCGTCCTCTGCCGTCTCCGCGCTTGGCGTCTGGCCTTCGCCGATGACGCCGACATCCTTCAGCGCCAGATTGATCAGCTTATCGATCGTCGCCATTGCGCTCTGCCTTCGGTGGGCGACCGCGGCGCTTCGCCGGCTCGCCGACCTGCGCAACCTTCTCTGGATGGTCCACCCATCCATCTCCGGCCTTGTCCAGCGCGTCGGCCGTCTCGAACAGCTTGGCGCCGTGCTCGGCGTGGTACATCCAGCATGGAAAGCTCATAGGAACAGGCGCCCCGTTGCCGAGGCGCCCCTCACGCTTAGTTGTTGACGGCGCGAACCGCGAGCTGCGGGTACAGAGACGCCGAGCCGTACAGCACATCAACGCGGCACGGGAAGGCGTCCGTGTTGATGTCGTACTGGCGGATGATCCGCAGCGAGATACCGTCGTAGGTCTGGCGCGAGGCAAAATCCACGCCCTGCGGCAGCACCAGATCGGCGGTTGCGAAGGTGAAGGCCGACTCGTGGAACTGCAGCGACTGCTGGAAGGCGGTCGAGGCAGCGCCGATGAAGGTCATCGCCGCGTTGTCGGCGGGCGAGCCGGAGACGGTCTGGTAGGCACCCGAGGTGATGATGGCCGGCGAGATTCCCACGCTGCCAGCGCCGCCAGCATAGTCAGCCGTCACGACGAATTGCTGCAGGACGCCGGTGGATTGGCGGGTTTCCGGATGGACCTGGAACACACCGGCGATGGTGAACACGTCACCAGCCTTGAGTGCGCCAGTGCCGCCATCCACCACCAGCGACGAGCCGGTCTGGCCCGCGCCGTTCACCAGATAGGCGTCATCCACGCCAGCACCTGCCGTATGAATCGGCATCAGGGTGTTTTCGTAGAAGTCGAAGCCGGCAGTACGGCCCATCATGCCTTCCTTGTACTGCTCCTTGATCGCGGCCGAATCCTGGAACAGACCCTTGAGCGCATCGACCAGATCGACGTTGGCCTGGGTGTTCAGGATCGTGAATCGCTTGCCGTCGTTCGGCGCCAGGTTGTCGTTCAGCTTCTTGCGGCCTTCCAACACCGTCTTCAGGCTGTTCAGCGGCGAGCCCGGCGTGCCCACGACGTTGAACACGTCCTTGTAGCGCTTGGACAGCACGTCGAATTCCACCGAAGCGGCCAACTGAGCCATGGCAGGTTCGATGAAGCGCTTCGAGAACTCGTCGATGTCGAGGGTCAGTTCAGCCGAAGTGAACGACATCGGCACGTGCTTCTGGTTCGTGATCGGCAGCGAAACGCTGGTTTCGGTCGAGTCCTGCGAGCCGAGTGCAGCGCCATCGGTCACGGTGTAGCGGACCGGCTTGCGAATACGCAGCGTGTCGCCGATCTTGGCGCCGGACTTGGCGAACGAGTCGTCGTACTGGCGGTTGATGTTGCCGACGAAATTCAGCTTCTGGTGAAGGATGCGCAGCGCCTCCTTCGTGATCATGTCGGGGGTGAGCAGGGTATTTGCCATCGTAGGCTCCTAGAAATGCAAAACCCCGCCGAAGCGGGGTTGGGTTGGCGATCAGCGCCGAAGCTGCTTGTTCCGTCGCCGCATCCACTCATCGATAGGGATGTCGTCGCTCAGGCCAGAGTCAGCCGTCTTCCCCGTGCCGATAGGCTTGATGGGGTCGGGCGCTTTAGAGACAGGTTTCGGTGCGGGGGGCTGCTTCATGCTGAATTCCAGCTTCGTCAGCTCACGCGCCATCTGTACGGGCGGCAGGCGCAGAATCCGCGCCGCTTCGTCCATGTCGTTGCCAAGGCGATGGAGCAACTTGTGCCCTGCATCAGACTCGACCACCAGCTCCAGGAATTCCCGGTTGGCGCCCAACATCTGAAGGTTCGAGACGGCACGGTCGAAGTCCGGAAACTCCTTGGTGCCAGCTTCATATGCCTTGTTGCACGACTCGTTGAAGCGTTGTTCTGCCAGCTTTGCCGCCGCCCGCTGCTCCACCAGAGATTCGACATCCACATGGGGGGCATCAGGCATCTGCGGCGCTGCTTCGCCTTGCTGAAGCCGAGCCAGTTGCTCGCGGTACTGCTGCAACTCGGCTTGGTACTGCTCGGCGGCACGC
Source organism: Cupriavidus gilardii (assembly GCF_008801915.1). Taxonomy (GTDB): domain Bacteria; phylum Pseudomonadota; class Gammaproteobacteria; order Burkholderiales; family Burkholderiaceae; genus Cupriavidus; species Cupriavidus gilardii. The sequence goes on along the minus strand of NZ_VZOV01000004.1, from coordinate 82,120 downwards.
CTTGCCTCGTACTTTTCGCGGGTCAGCTCACCGATCCGCTTCTGGAACCAGGGCTCCTTCTTCTGCTCCGGCTCCTGATGCTCGGTTTGCTGTTCCGCTGCCTGCTCTGCGGTCGCTTCAGAGCTAGTGGTTTCGACCTGCTGCACCTGTTCGGCATCATCTGCCGGCGCCGGGATCGCGCCTTGCACTTCGTCGTTCATGGTTTCCCAAGCGATTAAGCCCGGTGATACGCGCCGGTACGGTTAAGCCCTCACATGGGCTGTTGATCCGGGGCCTGAAGGCCTGCGGAATCTGTGGGCATAAAAAAACCCGCCGAGGCGGGTTCCTGTTGCATTTCTTCCTGTCCGGGAGGGCCACCCGGATAGATGTCCGGAGACGCCATGGCCTGCAGGCCCATATCCGCAGCGATCTCGTTGGCGATCGGAACGGGCATCGTCGGGTAAATGAGCTTGAGGCGCTCCGTCTCGGCCTTGTAGCGATCGATGAGAAGCTTCTGGCGATCCAGATCCTTGCCCTCTGCCAGCTTGTTGTACTCCTGACCAAGCGTGGCAAGCTGGCCCTGCATCTGCTGCAGCTGCTTCCGCATTTGAGCAATGGCCGGCGATTCGTCTTCGCCCTTCAACTCCTGCGGCACCATCTTTTCCAGCCGCTCGGCCAGCTCATCCGCCATCGGGAAGTCGGCTGCCTTCATGATCAGGTCGCCAGCCGTCGCCAAAAGCTGCGGGTTGCCTTGCACCATCTGCGTCAGCGCGTCAAACGCTTCCTGGCGACGCGTGGTGTAGCTCGGACCGACGCTCACGGCCACGTCATAGCGGCCGACAGCGGGGTTGTAGATGCGCTCAATCTCCCCGGTCATCGCGTCACGCTTCTCGACAAACGCGCGCTGCTGCTGCGGGTCGATCTTGGCGTGATCTTCGCTGCCATCCTCGCCAAGAATCCGGACGATCCGCGGCGTGTCGTAGATCTTCGGGATCAGGTCGATCAGGATGCGGCCTGTGTACTTGATGGCCCGAGCGACGTTGTCGACGAAGTGGAACGTTGCCGTATCGCCCTCGCGCTGGCGCGCCATGATTGCCTTGCCGCTCGTCTCGTTGGACCGCGCTCCCATCGAGGCATCGTACTGGCCCGATGCCATCTTCAGTTCTTCGGCCGCGATGCGCATGCCGTCAACGTAGCCCTGAGCCATCGTCGGCGGCATCTGACGCTGCGGCGGCGTCACTGGCTGACCTTCCGCGTCCACGTCGTTGTAGGGCAGGTACGGGAAGTTCACCATGTTGGCGTTGTTCCAGTACTTCTCGTAGCCCTCGAACGCCCGGGCGGGCCCCACATAGGGCGATTTGCCCTGCAGGGCGACGAACTCGGTGGCGCAGGATGTCCAGTAGTTGTACATCCGCTGCGCATCCTTCAGCGCACGCGTGTTGCCCTTCCGATCCGTCTTGCCGTCGATGTCCACCTCATCGCCGACGACGCGGACGATGGGGATGTACTTACCGAGCCAATCTCGCTGCTCAAGCACCTTGTCGCCAGCAATGAAGTACCAATTGACCTTCCGGCGCTTGACTGTGCGCTTGCGCTGGATTGGCATCGCGTCGATCAGCTCGCGATCTTCCGGCGACATTGCCGACATCAGAATGGTGTTGCCATTCTCATCGGCGATCAGCGTATCGGTCAGCTCCTCGATGCAGAAGTATTCGGCGATGCGGATGGTGTCCTTGTTCAGCCACGCATCACCGCCGCCCAGCTTCGGCCAGCCGATCTGCTTGGCGTTCGGATACTGCGCCTTGAATTCCTCGCAGGGCAGATCCTGGAACACGAATGCGAACTTGGCATCAGAGCCGTCCGCTTCCTCGATGTTCGGGTCCAGGAAGATGTTCAGCGGGTTCTTGACACGCCGGATGTAGATTTCCTGCTCGAAACTCTCCTCGCTGACGTACTCGGTCGTCACGCGCCAATAGCCAATGCCCGCATCCACCGCAAATTCCGCCGCGGTGTCGTAGGCCGTATCCGCATCCGAGTTCTGCTCGATATGGCGGATGATCCCGTTGTAAATGTCGGCCGTCTTCTTGTCGGCCCCACTGTCCACCGGATAGACGCGAATGGACGGCTTGTTCTGGCGCGCCTCGTTCGAGATCTGGCGGTTGTGCTGCTTGACCTTGTTGACCGTCAGAATCGGGCGCTGATCCTCCTGGCGCGAGCGCAGGATCTGATCGGGCCACTGGTAATGATTGTCGGGATCTCCATTAGCAAAGCGCAGGTCTTCGAGGAACAAACGGCGATTCGTCGCCTCTGCTTCCTCGCATAGAGCAAAGCGCTTGTGCGCTTCCTCTACGATCGCCTTTTCACGTTTTGCCATTTATGCCATCCATGCGCCGGCGCCGGTCGACCGGGTCGGCAACTTCAATTTCACAGGAGCACGACCAGTAGCCGCCGCTCGCCGGGCACCCTCGCAGGCATACCGAAGCGCGTCTATCACGTGGTTGTGCTTGTCTTCAAGGATCGGCAGAACCTGACCCGTCAACGGGTCCTCCTTGTACCGATACAGCGTCAGTTCATCGATCAGGTGCTTGCAGCGTGGATGGACCACGATGTCAAAGCTCTTAAGGAACTCGACGCCCTCTTCAAGGGACTTGGCGCCCTTGATCGCTGGTCGGATCTTCGGGAAGCCGTTCTTCTGCATGTGGCTGATCGTTTCTGGCCGCGCAGAATCAGCCGTGATCGGCCACTTCTCGGCGTCCGGCACCGACATGAACAGCTCAGGCAGGTTCACGATCTCGCAGCCGATCATGTACGCCTCGTAATCGACGTACAGCCGGTTGCCTTCGATGGCGCAACGGATCAGCACCGTCGGATCGACCGAGAACCCCCAGTCCGCGCCAAGCCGGTAGATCGTGCCTTCCGGAAGCTCGAATTCCTCGACCTGCCAATTGCGGAACACGCGCGCCTCGGTGTTGCGCTGGTACTGGCCAAGCCAGATGTGCGCGTACTTGTCCGGGTCGCGGCCCTTGTCGTACTCCATTTCCTCCCGCAGCACGTCGGGGAAGAACGGGTTGTCCGAGTAGTTGACCTCGATAACCACAGCGCCAGGAGGCGGCTTTGGCCCGCGCAACAGCACGTCAACCGGGTCCGTCTCTTGGCTCGGGTTCCAGCTGAACCACAGTTCCGATCCAGGCTTGCGGATCGTCGGGCGCAGTAGGTCAAGGCTGCGCTGGCTCAGGCTCTGCGCTTCCTCGACCCACGCCACGTCGTAACCTTCCAGCGACTTGATCGAGTCCGCCGTATGGTTCTGCATGCCCTGGAAGATGATCCGACCGCCGTTCTTGGCCAGGATCTTCTTGTCCTGCACCTCGAAGTAGGCGCCGGCATTCATCGCCTCGATCTTGCTTTCCAGCAGCTTCTTGACAGACTGGTCTAGAGACTTCTGGACTTCTCGAACGCAGACCCCATCGGTGCGCTGCATGATGCTGCGCTCGATCAGCATTTCCCCGAAGAAGTGGGACTTGCCCGAGCCTCGGCCACCGTGCGCGCCCTTGTAGCGCGCTGGCTCGAGCAGCGGGAGAAATACCCGCGGCGTCTGCAACTGCAGGACGGTCACGAACCGAACACCTGCCGCCGGTATTCCCACATAAGGCGCTGCGAGATGGACTGAACCGCGTAAGCCTCGAACTCTGGGCTCGGGTTCCTTTCACCGATCAGATCTCGCGTCTCCTGCCAGATGTGGACTGCCTCATGGACCAGAAGGCCAGCAATCTCAATCTGATCCCGATCTTTGTCCGGATGAATGCAAACGATGCAGCAAACATCCTTCGCGGGATTGTTGAAGAAGTGCGCCGTTGCGTCTGCGCGCGCCGTTGTCAGGAAATTCGGCCACGTATCGCGCGGCACTTTCATGCTGCGCAGCTCTGCGTGGAACTGAGCCGCGTTGGTGCACAAAGTGAAGTAGACCGGCGACCGCAGCAAATCTCGGTCCAGCCATTCGTTTCTCACTTCTGTCCCTTAGGATCGACCACGACCCGCTGAATGACGCTGATGGGCCCACCGTCCTCGCCAGTGAGCTCGGCCTTAACCTCTTTCGGCAAGACCTTCGGGTAAATCTGCGACCAGAAGATGCGCTCGTTGACCTCGTTCGTCTGAGCCCAGCGCAGCATTCCTTCGGGACCTCCCAAGCCTTCTGCTACCTGCAAGATGGCTTCTCGGACGTCCTTGGTCAGCTTGTTCGGCGTACCTTTCGGGCGTCCGGCGCCTTCACGCTTTCCGCCGTGCGCCATGATTTCTCCCGATTCTTTTTCAACTCAGTTGCATTTACTCGTCACCCTCCAGAACGGCCAGCTTCTCGCGCAGCGAGTAACCCATCAGCGGCCACACCTTGGTGACAGCGTTCTGACGCGCGATCTTGCGGCCGATTTCCGGATTGAAGTTCTCCGGGCTGGCACAGGCCGACTCTCCCGTCACGGTGAAGCCGTTGCGCAGCACCAGCACGCAGAAGGTCAGCAGCGCCAGCGGCGCCGGCACCGTTGTCTCCCGGTAAAGGCTTTCCCCCTTGCTGGCCTCCACCTCCGCACCGAATACCCCTTCGGCCGCCGTGAAATAGTGCTCGCTGGCGATGTTGGCCTCGACATCGGCCGGCGTCACTCGCGGCGCGGTCTTGCCCTTCGCTTGGATTTCGCGTTCGATTTCGGCGTCAGTCATAGGACTCAGGAATAAAAAAGCCCCGCATTAGGCGGGGCAGTCTCGCGGGTGGGGTGCGAGGGTAGGAGACAAGTTGAGGGGCCGCTCTATCTAGCAAACTCGCCGTACATCTCTTTCGCAGCCGCCCGGTATGCGTCGACCGCTTCTTCCTTCGTTTTGAAGGAGCCTATTCGAATCTCCTTCCCATCTCGATAGATCCGAGCGATCCATCTATTCTTCTCTGGCTTGAATCGGACACCGCGCTCGCCCGACGCGCCGGGCCGTGCGGCAGTGTTGATCTGGTTCTGCGAATGATTTGCTGGGCGCAGGTTCTCTATCCGATTGTCATCTTTCACGCCGTTGATGTGGTCGATCTGCGTTGGCATCACTCCGTGATGCAGCAGAAAAACCAAACGGTGCTCCTGATACCTCTTGCCAGAGATCTGGATGGTTCTGTACCCAGTTTGCAGCAAGCGGCCGGCCCTATTTCCAGCCTTCGCATTGCTGCCCCGATCGACGCGCCAGTAAAGGCCGCCATCACGGTAATCGAATAGGTTAATAAGCGTTTCTTGGTTCACGACTTCATCCTTGTCTGAACGATCAATCAGGCTGCGCATTCCCTCACGGCTGACACCTCGTACCCGGCCGGGTCGGTTCACCGCCGCGGTCCGCAGCGGATGAGGTGCCATGCGTGAGTAAACGCAAAAGCCCGGCGCTTGTGGGCTGCCGGGCTGTTTTTAGACGCACCTAGGGCGACTCTGATGCGCAGAGTACATCATCTCCATCGAGAACGCAAGCTATATAGTGGTCCCCTTTGCGTTTTTGCTTCATCGCCTCACTCCGGGTTTCAATTCCCTTCGTTCTCCCCTTCGGGTGCGCCCATCCATAGCCGTTAACAGGTGCGCCGCCTCGCTCAATTGCCTCTTGGCGCTTTTTATCCACGCGCTTGCCGCGCCGGTGATAGTCCATCATGTTGCCAAGGTTTGTCGTGATGTAGACATTCCCGACAGCATATGGGCCCTCGTCCCGCTCCCTTCCCATGCACAGGCCGTTCTTCCCACGGCCCCGGAGGTGGTAGACCGGCTCCCAAATTTCCCACCACTGTTCAAAGGTCAGTTCCCAGCCAATGCCGCGAGATTGCGCATTGCGCTTCTGCATTTCGAAAGCCGCTCTTGGGGCAATCTTCTTCTCGCTCATCAGTACTCGACCCCCTTCCGCCGCAGGATCGGCTTGATTGCTTCCTTCGCCTGGGCATAAGCCTCCGGCTGCCGATCCCCTGCCCGCGGGTTCCGGTACACCGCGGGGCCCATGCGGTTGCGTTGCTCGATCAGGATGGCGAGCCGATAATCGCCGGGAAGCTCATCCATCGCCGCCGAGATCAGGGGCATGACATAGGCTTCCACGCGGCTATCGAGCACGTCATCGATGCTGTCCCACTGGCGCGAGGTCACAGCGTGGGTGCAAGCCGGATCGACGCGGCTGTATCCGATGACTGGCGCATAGTTCTGCTCGCGCTGGAACCAGTCATACAGCAAGTCGTCAAGCGCGTCGTACCGATAGGACGAAAGCGCCGAAGGGCGTTCCTGTCTAGTTGGGGTTGCGGTATATGCCATCATTCCTCCTGATAGCTGACGGCGAGCGCCGCAATCGCTCCTACGCACGCGCCAAGCATGAATATTCCAACCCCAAGCAAGATGGTCATGCCGCCTCCATAAGTAGCCGGATGGTGTCGTTCAACACTGAGATTTCGTCCTTCTTTAGCACCTTCCACATGCGCTTCTGCCCGTGGATCCCGTTGAACGCGCCGGTATGGCAGTCCTGGCAGAGCGGGATTGCCGTGTACCACTGGCCTTGGTTGATCTCGTGCGCATCGCACGGACCACGGGCACCACAGCACCCGCAGTCCATCGACTTGATGCGCTCGATGTGCCGGCGCTCTGCGGTGGTGGGCTTGGATTTATTCTTGGACCACATGCGGTATCTCCGCGCGGATGGCGTCGGCACAGGCTTCTGCATGCCACGCGCCTACCGGGCTTTCTGCTTGTCGGCAGCACTCTGCGTGAACGCGACACACCTTTTCGGCCTGCTCCATGCCGGCGGCGAAGCCGATGGTGTGGGCTGCGTACCAAGCCGCCCGGAATACGGTGTAGTTGACGGCCGTGGCCCGGATGCCGGACTTGAGCCACGCCTCGCGCATCTGGTCATTGGTCATCGCGCGGTCCTTTCCTCAACGCCAGATACACGGCCACAACCGCCATGAGCCCCAACGGCGCGAAACAGGCCAGTTGCAACAGGAATTGATGAAGCCACGTCATCCCTTCTCCCCCTTGCTGGCCTCAACCGCGACCATGAGCGCCGCCTGCGTGCCGTGGATACCCTTGTCGGCAAAGAACTTGGCTGTGAGCGATGCGAGTTCAGGCGTAGCCGGCTTGCGCCCCATTTCGATGGCGGACAGCTCTGCCGGCGACTTGTCCATGCTCACGGCCATTTCATAAAGGGACGAGCCAGCAACGATCCTGAGTGCGCGGATCAACATCCCATACGGGGTCAGCCGGCTGCGGAATAACGCTTGAATACGTTCATCCGGAGACGCCGGCTCTTGCCTCTCCGGGGCTTCTGGCGCGACTGCCAGCATCGCACCGTATCTCGCTCGCGTCGAACTGCCCGGGGTTGCGAATGTTCTGTCAGCTATGACGATCATTTCCGGCGTCGGCTCTACCGGCACCAGTTTCCACTTCGTGTGGTCGTAGGTGATCGTCTTCATTTCGTGTCCTTGGACGCAGCGGCGATTAGGTCTTGGCACAGTTGGCGGAACACTTCGCGGTATTGATCCGGCCGCAGTGCGTCGGCATTCCGCTGATCGATGTCCCACAGGTAGCAACCGTCCCCACTGGGCGACGTAATCTCGATGCCTTCCTCGTCCTGCGATATCCTCCACCCCTCCGGCACGGTCGATATCGCCATTCCGATATCGGGCGTGGGCGCGGCGGCAAGCATGTGCCGCCATGCAATAGACAGTCGGCCCATCCATTCGAGGAAATTCATGCCCAGGCCGCCGCTGTTCGCTCCAGCCTTGATCATTTCCGGCGTGAGTTCCACGGGCATCAGCACATACCCCTCCGGCACTCCCGCCCGCTGCCCGTTCGTGGCGTGGCGGTCCAGAGCGGCAATCGCGCGCCGCAATGCTTCCTTTGTGCGCGGGCCACCGGTTCCATTCTCAAGGCTCCAGCGAAGTTCCTCGATCAGTTCAGCCATGTCCTTTCTCCTTGCGTGCCGTGTCGATGGCGGCGTCGAATGTGGGGCCGCGCAATTCCATCCCTCCGAATAGCCAATTCGGGTTGCCCATCTTGTAGGACTGGACTTGGATCGCGGTGTCACGCAGGAATCGATACCGCTCCGCAATGGTCCGCAGTGCGGCGTTCTCCTGCTCCAGCTCGCGGATGCGGGCGATCAGGGCCGGCAACGCGGTACGTGCTTCCGCGATGAAGCGGCGATCCGCCTCGGACACCACGACGGTTGCGTACTCGTTCCGGATATTGCAGGCATACAGCACGCCGCCATCGCGTCCATCCGAGCCACTAAGGCGCAGGAAGCTATTGCTGGTCCACCATTCCCACGGCCCCGGCGTTGCCGCCTTCGCCAGCCGCCCCAGCTCGTCCAGGTTCAGCTCACCCATGATTGCGCTCCCCCTCTGCCGCTTGCGAGGCGGCGCGCAAGTCGTCGTACCGGGTGACGAGGCGGTCCATTTCCTTCTTGCAGGTGGCGATGATCCGGTTTGCAGCCTTCTCGCTGGCGACGCCGCCGTAGACCGTGCCGCCTTCCAAGACGGCGATAACGGCGCCGAACGTCGTCAGGTTCGAATGCAATCGCGTCAGTTCGTCCAACGTGCGCTTGTCCATCACGCTCCCTCCTTCGACGCGGCGAGGGCGGCATCAATTCGTTGCAACAGGTCGTGGTCCGCTGCCGTGTTGCTTTCATCCCATTGCCGCTCCACTACGCCGCGCGCTTCACGTAACAGCGCGATCAGCCCCTGCGCCCCGGTAGCGGCTTGCGGTGCGGTGTAGACCGGGACCAATCCGCCGATGCGTTTGGCGATCCGTTCGGACCGTGTGAAATAGTTGCCATTGCTGGCGCTGGCCCATCCGAACGGTTTTCCGTGCCCCGTCCCTGCGGCGGGCGCGGCGAGCAGGGCGACCAGCGTATCCGCATGGGTGAGCGCGTCGTCGCATGCGCCGTTCCAGTGGTCGCCAAGGATTTGCTTCGCCGCCATAAGGCAATTGGCAACGATCTTTGCATGCGTGACGACATCCACCCCGCGCGCTTCCTCGGCGGGCTGCTCGGCCAGCATCCGCGATTGCTGCATCGTCAGCCCACACGAAGAACAAGCGATGCCATCCGGCTCGGCCTGCTGCGCGCTCGGCGCGGCGCGGGATAGCAGGGCGCGCTCGATGGCGCGGGCAAAACGCAGGCGCAGTGCCTTCTCGAACCCTTCATGAACTGGAGACAGGTCTTTCCATTCAACGCCGCTCCAAACTTCTTCGATCTGCTCATCCGTCAGCCCCGCCGCCTGCGCTGCCGGCTGCTGCGCGAGGTGCTCGGCGCGTAGGGCGGTGCGGCCAGCTTCCCATGCGGATTGCGCTGATTCGGTATGCCCATACTCGAACGAGTCCGAGTCGAACCACCACTTCTCGAACGCCTCGCGCTCGGCTTGTTCCATCCCCACCGCTTCCTTGTCCATGTCAGTTCTCCCTAGAATGTCTCAATCGCCCAACCGCCGCCGTCCTTCTTCGCCTTGGCCTTCACGGCCAGGAACGTGAGCGGGTATTGCTCTGCTGCTACCTTGATCTTCACGCGCGCATCGTCGGTCCAGAAGCCCTTCACTTCGTGGCACTCCAGCTGTCCGTCGGCCGCCATCACGGCAAAGTCCGGCGTGTAGAACGTGTTGTCCGCGAGCCGCAGCTTCATGCCCTCGAACCGGAACCACAGCACTTCACCGGCTTGCCTGCGCAGGTCCAGATGCCGTGCGTAGGCTTGCTCGGTCTTGTTCATCGCGCCGGTCTTGAGCCGGCCTAGGGCGCGCATGCGGTCTCCCGCGCGCGTAGTGGCGACAGGCTCCGGGTCGCAGCAAGTAGCGATGGCCAACATTTCGTCTTGCGTCATGCCTTCCGCTCCAGTGCATCCAACTCAGCGCCGGTGAATTCGCGCCCATAGGGATCGGGCAGACCGTTCTTGGCGCAGAAGTCGTCCAACTTCTGGAACCCGTTCTCAGCATGGAAGCGATACCCGAGGCGATGCGCCTGCGCGAATACGGTCCAGAAATGCTCGAAGAATTCCGGGTTCTCGCGGATTGCCTGCCGCACCTCGGCCTTGTCGGCTTCCTCCCATTGGAGTTCGGCAGACAGGTAGCGAAGATCCGCGGCCAGCTCTTGGGTGATCCTCATGGTCAGAATGCCCCCTCGATATCAACCGTTTCCGAACGAGGCCGCTCCGCCTTGGGCAGCTCGACCTTGTAGCGTTGTGGCACGTCACCACGCGCTTCCAGGTACTGCAGGGACGCCGGGTCGAACCAGAAGCCGTAGTGCCCCTCCGTCTCGCCGTTGCGCTGCTTCTCGAGCTGCAAAATCGTGTCTGGCTCGCTGAGGTCGTACTTCATGTCCCCGCTGCGCACAGCCTCTTCCTTGGCCTTGTTGCGCCACACGATGAACACGTTGTCCACCAGATCGGTGATCGAGCCCGCGCCCTTCACGTCGAACTTGCCGGGCTGCTCCTTCTCGCTCTTGCTCTTGCGCACATGGGCAACAAGGTGGACATGGACGCCGGTATCGTGGGCCACCGTACAAAGCCGGTTCACGAAGTCCTTTTGGGCGTTGTAGTTGTCCTCGCCGTCCACGACCTTGGTCAGGTTGTCCACGACGAACTGCTGGATCCCGAACTTGTCGGCGGCGTATCGGATGATCGCCACCATGGTCTCGGGGTTCGAGTTGCCCACGTGGTCATAGAGCCAGAGACGGCCATCCGTCCATGCATGGAAATTCCGGATGAAGTCCATAGACGGCTCGTTACCGCCCCACGCCTGGCGCGACATACGGGCCATCGAACGCTTGGGCGCCATCTCCAGCGATGCCACGCACACGCGCTGGCCCTGCTGGCACTGATTCAGCGTGACATGGCCGACGAACTGGGATTTGCCGTGGCCATTGATGCCGGCCCACAGCGTCACCTCAGCCGGACGAATCTCGAAGTCAGCCCACGTCTTCTGGAAGCCCAGCCCAACTTTCGGGGCAGTACGCGGTCGGTAGAAAACGTCGATCACGTCCTTTGCCCACTCGCTGGCCGCGCGTACCTTGTGGCCTTCCTCCGGCTCGCGGAGGTACGGCGTCAGGTCTACAGAATCGTCAATCAGTCTCATCGGTCCCCCGGAATTGCTTGTTCTCGTACTGCGTCCACGGCCAGTAGATCGCCGCGTAGTCACTCGCCTCGAAGCGGCGCTTATCCAACGAATCCGGCTTGATGTGGACGATGCAGTCGGCGCCCTCATGCGACTCCACGTCCCACAACCCCAACCACTCCGGGGCGAACCGCCCGATTCCGATCAAGGTCGGTGCAAACCGGATACCCGGCTTGGCAAAGACGCATGCCTTCAGGCCACGCATCCAGCGCCAGTCGTAGTCCCGATCCGGGTTCGCCAGCACCACCGGGTTCACCTCATCCAGCGCGCCAACCAGCGAGACGATCACCAGATCGGCAGGCCGCTTGCCGTTCAGGCGAGCATCCAGAATCGGCTTTGCACCGTAGGGCAGCGTCGTCATTTCAGCCCCGCGAATCGGCTTTGCTGCGGCAGGTCTGGCTTCTCGTCCTTGACCCAAGCTGCCTCGAATCCTTGCCAGCCCCGCGCCATGCACTTCGTCACGACGGCTTCCAGCGACCACCCTGCTTTCGCTGCCTCGGCCTTCAGACCATTCCAGGCTGTCTGCGTTAGAGGCGCGCGCTTCTGCTTGCGGAATGCCAGCCAGTCGGTGGCCGTCTCTGCTGTCAGACCGTCAGCAACAAGGTCTTCAACGGTGAGCGCGACACGCGCTGTTTTTGTTTTTATTTCTTCTCTACTCTTATCTTCTCTGTCGTTCCCGTGCGTTGCATCGCGTTGCATGTCGTTGCATTGCGATGCTTCGCGTTTCTTTTTCTCGCGGTGGATGCGGGACCTCTCAGTGCTGGAAAGCGCGCCAGTAAAGGGATTGCCGGAATCTTCGCGTTTGGGCTGACGTTCGTTCCACTTGGCAATGGCGCCGTCAACGATCAGTCCCTTCTGCTCCATCGCCTCGAAAATCGCGCTGACAACCCCGTCCTCGAAACCGAACGCAACGTCGAAATCGCTGCAATCGAACGATGCAACGTTGCCTCGCGTTGCATCTGCGTTGCATTGCGTTGCACTGCTGGCGTGCTCAAGAAGAGCTGCCCACACAGCGATGACCGATCCAACGCACTGACCACTCTTGCGGGCCACCCATTGGAACTTCGGGTCATTCACGGTGCCATGCCACCAGCGAAACCAATCCATCCCTTGCTCCTGCTTATGCCGCCTTCCCCAGGATCTTTGCCCGGAGAGTTGCAGCCTTCTGCTCGGCTTCGTGCAGCTCGCGCAGGTCATCGTTGAACATCAAGTCGCGCTGGTAAGCGATCCACTGAGTAATCAGGGTATGGCCGACCAAGCATTCGAACCGGGCCACAGACGTGATGGGCATGTGCCAGATCTTCCCTGCCGAGTCGCGTCCGTTTTTGATCTTGGAGAATTGGCTAGGCGAGAGGCCCAGGTATCCCGCATACGTCTTTTCCAGGAACTTGAACCGCGACAGTTCGATCGCCTTGCGGATCAGTTGAGCCTCGCTGCTGATGGCCGCCACGATGTTGCTGTCAACAGGTTTTGGCTTTTCCATCAGGCACATAAGAGGCATTTCGAACTGAGTGGGGACAGTTGACACTGGAGTTGACACTTGAGCCTCGCCTAAAAAAGAAGGCATCGAATGGATGCCACGGCTAAATAAATGACCTTATTGCTTGTTCTTCTTCGACTTCTTCCTGCTCGACAGCCCAACCGGGGGCTGCACGTCGTCGCTTGCGTCCTGGCTGTGCGTGATCTCACGGAGGAACAGCGCCGGGAAGGCGATCTTTACGGAGGGGGGGATGCCTCGTACCCTCCAGTTGTGAACTCGCTGGATACCGCCCCGCTTGTCGTACCCAAGCAGCTCTGCGACTTTGGCGGGGCCGCCAAGGCTCTGGATGATTTGCCAGTCCGCATGGACGGCGGTCTTTTTCGCGTTCATGCGGGTATTAAACATGACGTTTAACGGAAAGTCAAACACTACGTTTATCAACGAAACGTTTACTCGTGAGAACATCCGCGCCATGCACGAAACCATGGTTCGCCTTTACGAGGCCGCGAGAAAACTGAAGGGGCTAGAGACGCCTACGGAAGTGGCTCGTGTGCTTAATCAGTCACAGCAAACGATCAACAATTGGGAGCGGCGCGGGATATCCCAGCGGGGGATGTTGAAAGCTCAGGCAGAAATTGGCTGTAGCGCCACATGGCTACAAACTGGTACGCCACCAATGGTCGCTGTCAAGCTCCCTAACGGCGCAATTCAGATAGAAGAAACACTTAACGAGAATTCTGTAGCGCTTGCTTACAATCCTCTGCCATCCCCAACGACGCTTGCGGGGGTGGTAGTACGGCCAATTGTTACTTATGAGAGCCTAGAAGAACTCCCGAAGGAGTCCACGGTTCTGGTTACGAGGATTGACGTGGAATTGTCGGCGGGGAGTGGGAGGGAGGCTTGGCACATCGAGGAAAGGGAGCCGTTGCCGTTTCAGGCGGACTACATACGACGACTCGATGCAAAGCCAAAAAATCTGGTAGCGGTGAAGGTCAATGGAGACAGCATGGAGCCGCGACTGTTCCATGACGACACCGTGATAGTCGATCGCGCAGATACGAGAGTGCCGGCCAATGGGGGCGTCTTTGCCTTGGTCTATGCTGGCGAGCTGCTTGTCAAGCGCCTATTCAGGCTGCCAGATGGGGGGTTGAGGGTGGTCAGTGACAACCATGAGCGATATGAGCCCATCATGGTGGCGCCGGAACACACAGAACACATCAGCATCATTGGCCGCGTCAAGTACCGGTCAGGCGTTGGAGATTTTTGACGGAGGGTGAATAGATGCGAAACGCTTTTGCGGCACTCCTGGCCGCGCTGGGGGTTACTTATGCGAATGCCCAAGTGTATGTGGCTCCGCACGTAGACCGAAATGGGAACTACCATCAGGGGCACTACCGAAGCGCGCCAGATGGCAATCCCTACAACAACTACAGTACCGCTGGGAACGTGAATCCTTACACAGGACAGCCTGGAACGCGAAACCCATACCCGGCGCCCGCGCAACTGGACCCTCACGCATTCCAACGAGGCGCTGGCACGATGCCTTTGCCACCGCGGCCCCCTGCCGGCCAGATTGACCCGTACGCCTTCCAACGCGGCATGCGCGGCTACTAAGCTTCCTCCACTTCACTGGAAGCCCACCCTCAGAGGTGGGCTTTTTGTTGTCCGCTCGCTACACACTGCGTTTGGCCAATCTTCATTAAACATGGCGTTTGACATCCAGCTAAACGTCGTGTTTAATAGAATCCATCGACGCACTACACCACTGGAGCAAGCGATGCCAGCCACCCTCACCCAAGCCCCGATCCGAGTCCCCGGCCAGCCCGAGGTGGCGGACGACTTGGAACACCTCTGCTCGTCCTTCTTCGGCGACCTGCGCGTCGAGGTGTACGGCAACGTCGTTGGCCACGGCATGAGCGCTCGGATCTATGTGGCCGACGTCGCCATCGCCGGTACGACGATCAGCCTGCGCGACTCGCTCGAGGGCACCCACTGGGAGCGATTCGAACGCGATGCCCGCGAGGCATACGAGCGGTCGCTACGCCCGGTCAGTGACTGGCGCGGCAATACCCACTGGCAAGCCGCCTGAACAACGACAACGCGAGGGGAAAGACGATGAGCCGTTACGAAGTTCTTGAGGTCAATGACAGCCGCGATTTCTGCGAATGCTGCGGGAAGACGGGATTGAAGCGTGTTGTCTTTATTCGCGACACGGAAACCAATGACGTCAAGCACTTCGGCACGACGTGCGCCGCCTCCCCGACCAAAGGGTTCGGTGTGGACAAGGAGATTAAGGCCGCGGTTGCGAGATTTAACTCTCAAGGAACTGCGGTAAGCCGCGCGGCGTACTACGAGTACAAGCGTCGCGGTGGCAGCTACATCGCCCATCCGACGAAAGCACACACCTGGATTCCTGCCGATCAAACGGTATTCGATGCCGTACATGCGGAAATTCTGGCCTCACTCAAGGAGCAACGCTATGCCGGCGCCTGAGAGGAAAGTCGTGCCGCTTCAGAAAGAGCGACGCCGGAAAGAAACCTACCGATACGCAAGCCTCGTTCTTGAAGCGTGGGACCGGATGGAACACGAGAGTAAGCGCGAAAGGCTCGAGCAGGCCGCAGAGGTACGGCGCAAGGCGCGCAACACGCTCTAACCCAACGCGCCCGCACTCGCGGGCTTGGAGACAGACATGGATCAACAGGACAAGAGCGGGCAGAAGTGGCCGAAGGGTAAGTGGCGCTTCGAGCCGTCGATTCCGTACGAAGGTGTGGAGTGCTATTGGATCTATGCGGGCACAAATCGCATCGGCTCCATCGACGGGCCGCAGATCGAAGAGCAAGAGGCGGCAGCAACGCTGTGCGCCGCCGCGCCGGAGCTGTACGAGGCGCTGCAATGGATGGTCCAGCGCTCAGACGAAGGCGGATATCCCGATGGCAAGTGCCTTGCTGCTGCCCGCGCCGCCCTCGCCAAAGCCACCGGGAGCCGGCAATGACGACCGACGAAGCCGTGAAGCGCCAGGCCGAGCACGAATGCCTGATCGAAGAACTGACGCAGACGCTCAAGGGAATTGCCGAGGCCGACCCGAGAACGTGGGACCCCGAGATGCGCGACCAATTCCAGCAATGGGCGCAAAGCCGTGCCCGCGCAGCGCTGGCCCGCGCCAAGGAGCAGCATCAATGAGCCGCTACGCCCTCTGTATCGCCCTACTGGTGTACGTGGTGCCGACGCTGGTCGCGGCGATTGTCGTGTTGCTGTGGGTGGCGCTGACATGAGTCAACGATCCACGCTTCCGGCGCATCGCCTGTTGTGCGGCCTTGTGACCGACGACCACGGAAACGAAATGCAGATGGTCCCGCCCGTCGTCAGCTCGGATACGTACGAGCAGGGAGTGCTCTTCTGGTTCGACGGCTTCTGCGACCCGGACATCTTCGAGCGCCACATCAAGGAAACCACGCAATGACGCCCCAATGGACCGACGCCGGCCTAGCGCGGCTGCTGAACGACGTGAAGAAGGAGAACGGGATGGAACACCAATCGAACATCGCTGGACGAGTCCGCAAGATCATCGCCGAACAGTTTGCAATCGACGACGCCGAGCTGACGAACGATAACCGAATCGTCGACGACTTCGGGGCTGATTCACTCGACACCATTGAGCTGGTGATGACCATCGAGGATGAGTTTGGCATGGAAGTCCCTGACGAGGACGCAGAGAAGATCCAAACCGTCCAGCAGGCTATCGACTACGTTGCGATGCGCGTCGGGGGTGCGGCATGACGACGATAAAGGACGGTGAGCCGGCGTTCCCGTGCCAAGCAGAAGGCTGGACCCGCAGTGATGCAAGCGGCCTCACCGCGCGCCAGTACGCCGCTATCCACCTTCGCGTGCCGGACAGCGGCACCGACTGGCTGGACGACATGATCCGCAAGGCCCAGCGCGACGAGTTCGCGGCGAAGGCACTGCCGGCTGTGTACAGAGATTTATGGGATGACGTTCGCGCAGGAAGGCACGGCTGCGTTCCAGAAGAATGGAAGATGGGTGTCGCGCTTGATGCCTATGCACTGGCCGACGCCATGCTCGCCGCGCGGGAGGGCAAGTCGTGATCCACGACATCCGCGACTTCAACGCCATGCGCCAGCGCCAGGCAAAGAACCTGCGCCGTCTGCGCGCGGCAACGTGGCTCGCCATCGGCGTCCTGCTGGTGGCCAACATCATCGACATCGCAAGGAGCTGGCTGTGAACGAACAAGAACTGACGCCGTGGTTTCCTGCTGACGTGAAGCCGGCGCGAGACGGCGTGTACCAGCGCGACTACGGCTCCGTGAGCTTGTACTGCGCGTATCGCCGAGGGAAATGGCGCGTGTTCGGCTACACACCGGAAGCTGCCGCATGGGAAGTCGCTGCAAGCAATATCGAAGCGCCGTGGCGCGGCCTGGCAAAACCCGCGAAGGAGCAATGACATGACCCCGACCAAAGGATTCGACCTGCGGCACTACGAGTCGCCGCTGACCGAGGCAGAAAAGCGCCAGGCACGCGAGGACGGACTGCGCGAGAAGGCCAAGGCCGCGCTAGGCGATCGCTACGTGCTGTCGCTGGCCAATGCCCCGCGCAAGGGCCAGTACAACGCGATGACGGGCGCGAGGTTGGCCTGACATGGACCCGGCTTACTGGCAGACCGTGGCGCAGTGGCAGCAGGCCGAAGAAGAAGAACTAGCCGAGTACATGCGCTGGCACGAAGAGTACCGAGACAGATTGAATCACCTGAACTGCGAGAACGACCATGAGCATAGCGACATTGATCCTTGGGCAGAGCGGCACCGGCAAGAGCAGCAGCCTCCGCAACATGGACCCTACTGAAACGCTGCTGATCCAGACCATTCGCAAGCCGTTGCCGTTCCGTGCGAAGGGATGGGGCTACCGGAGCAAAGAGAACCCGACCGGCAACATCTTCGTATCCGACAAGTGGGACACGATCACCGGTCTGATGAGCAAGACTCAGCGGCCCATCGTCGTAATTGACGACTTTCAGTACCTGTTGGCTAACGAGTTCATGCGCCGAAGCGACGAACGGGGATTCGACAAGTTCACGGACATAGGGCGCCATGCCTGGGAAGTCCTGAATGCCGCGAGCACGCTGCCGGACGATGCCCGCGTCTACATCCTCAGCCATACCGAGGAAGACCAAGGCGGCACGACGAAGATCAAGACCATCGGGAAGATGCTGGACGAAAAAATCACCATTGAAGGCATGGTGACCATCGTCCTGCGCACGATGGTGCTGGACGGTGAGTACCGCTTCAGCACGAAGAACAACGGGCGAGACACCGTGAAGAGCCCCATGGGCATGTTCGACAGTGACACCGTTGAAAACGACTTGGCGATGGTCGATCAAAAAATCGCCAAATTTTACGAACTGACCACTACCGCATAAGGATCTAGAGCATGTACAGCCTGAACACGACCGCAGCCCGTCAAGCCGACCAACGCAGCGAGCGCATTACCGAGATCGGCAAGTACATCGGCGTTTTCACCCGAGCCGAAGATGTCGAGAGCACGAAGGGAACTCGGGGCATCGACTTCGCCTTTCAGACCGACGCCAAGCAAACCGCCAACTTCACTCTGTGGACGCTGAACGCAGACGGGAAAGAACTGTTCGGCTACAAGCAACTGCAAGCGCTGATGACTTGCCTGCGGGTCAAGCATCTGGAGACAAAGACCGCCATCGTCAAGAAGTGGGATCGCGTCGCCAATCAGGTTCTGGACGTGGAGGCTGACATCTTCGAGGACCTGATGGACCGCCCTATCGGCATTCTCTTCGAGACGGAGGAATACGAGAAGAACGATGGTTCCTTGGGTCTCAAGGTAGTGCCGGCCGCCTTCTTCGATGCCGACACTGAACTGATGGCGTCCGAGATTCTGGACAAGAAGGTGCAACCCGCGCAGCTGGCAAAGATGCTTCCCACTCTGAAGCATCGCCCCCTCAAGAAGGCGGTGGCCACGCAACAGCGCCACGCTAGTCCCGCTCCTTCCGGGGGCGGCTTCGATGACATGGACGACGACATCCCCTTCTGACGGAGACCCACCATGAGCGCCCTCACCCTCTACCAGATCGCTGCTGAACATCGCTCTCTGGCCGATACGCTCCAGAACATGGACCTGGACGAGCAGACCATTGCCGACACACTGCAGGCCGAGTCGGGCTTGGTCGAAAAGTCGCAGTCCGTCGCCTTCGTGATCCGCAATCTCGAGGCGTTCGCGGATAGCGTCAAGGCCGAAGCGGACGCGATGGCGGACCGGGCCAAACGTGTCCGGGCACGCGCAGATGCCGTGAAGAAGTACCTGCACCAGTGCATGAACATGGCTGGTGTCCAAAAGATCGAGCATCCGCAGTTCACGATCACCGTTCGCAAGAACCCGGATTCTGTGCAGATTGACGGCGTGGACCTGATCCCGAAGGACTACATGCGCGAGATCCCGGCCAAGTACGAGCCGGACAAGACCCTCATCAAGAAGGCCATCAAGGACGGATTCGAGGTTCCCGGCGCCAGCCTTGTGAGCAGCGAACGTCTGGAGATCAAGTAAATGGCAACCGCTCTCCGCACCTTCGTACTGCGCGGCGACAGCAACGCGCAAGCTCCTACCAACGCCACACCACGCTCGAAGACGCGCGAGTATCGAATCTGGTGTTCCATGCGCGCCAGATGCATTTATCCGTCGGCTTCTGGATACAAGCGATACGGAGGCAGAGGAATAAAGGTCTGTGAACGATGGGCGCACAGCTTCGATGCCTTTCTGGAAGACATGGGGCCGTGCCCTCCCGGTTATTCGATCGACCGAATAGATCCTCATGGCAACTACGAGCCCGGGAACTGTCGCTGGCTGAGCATGGCGGCCCAAGCGTCTACGAGAACTAATAACAGGCTAGTCGAGTACCAGGGCGAAGTGATCACAGCAGCCGAATTATCCAGGCGCACTGGCATCCCTCACGCCAGGATTCTATACAGGCTTAGCAAAGGCTGGTCAGTCGATCAGGTGCTGAGTATCCCGAAGCAGAGGAGGCCGCCTCAGGTAACTGGACGCGCGATCCTTACCATTGAAAAGGTAAGGGGAATAAGGAAGTTGCTTAAGGCTGGAACCAATCAAGAAGAAATTGGAAGGCTGTTCGGTATTTCAAGGCAGACGGTTAGCGCCATCAAGCGAAAGGAGGTATGGCAATGGCTGGATTGAGCTTATCTCGGGTCTTCGTCTTGCGAGGGGACGATGGCGCTCAGGCGCTTTACGCCTTCCTCCGGGGCAACTGGCGCCAACTGGCCGACGCCGGCAAGCCGCTGGCCATCACGGTATCCGAGCACCGGGCCAAGCGAAGCACGGACCAGAACAAACGCTACTGGGCCATCTTGAACGAGATCGCCGATACCGCATGGCTCAACGGCAAGCGTTACAGCGCGGAAGCGTGGGCCGAGCACTTCAAGCGCCAATTCATCGGCACCGAGGAATTGCCGGATGGCAGCAGCGTCGGCATTTCCACCACCACGCTCAACGTGGAGGAGTTCGGGGCGTACATGACTCGCATAGAGGTGTATGCCGCAACCACGCTCGGCGTGGAGTTGAGCACCGTCTGACCGCTTGCGGCGCGCCGTGTCACCCCGGCTGGCGCGACCGCCTTTTTATTCCTGTGACGCCATGAGCAGAAGCCAGAAGCCCCGCAAGCCGTACCGCCCCAAGTGGAACTCGGGCGGCGTCAAGCTGCGCTCCGAACCCTGGAGGGTGGCCGCGGTGTTCAACCCGCTCGAATCCATGCTCGACGCGATCGAGCGCGACGGCGAAGTGATGGCCACCCGCGACGGTACACCGATCTTCCGCGACCTGAACGATGGCCACTACTACGAGACCGCTCCGGCGCTGGAAGGAATCATCGACGCCTTCCATACGCACGCCATGCGACAGCACAGACCGATGCCTCTTGACCCGCTGCGGCTGCTGGCTCGTAAGCTGCGCTATGCGATGCCGCTGGAGATGGCCGACATCACAGCAGTGCGCCAGGCAATCAAGGTGCTGCGCGCCGAGTCGATGGAAATGACGCTGCAGTACGCAAACGACCTGATCCGGACGACGCAGATTCGGATTGAGCTCGACGAGCGGGAGGCAGCATGAAGGATGTAAATCTAGACGCGCTGGAGCGGCTGGCCGAGGAAAAGCGCGGTCGAGCCTCAATGAGTGTGACGCCGCGGCAAATTCTCTCCCTCATCGCCCACATCCGCGAGCTGGAGCAGGACGCGGCGCGGTATCGGTTCCAGCGTGCGAATGCTGTGGAAAGCGCTGGCATTACGGCAGATCAATGGGACGCCCTTGTAGACGCCGCCATGCCCCCCAGCAACGGGGCCAAGGCATGAGAACGTGTCTCGACGTTGTAGCGGTGACGCTGGCCGTATTCGTCATAGGCCAGAAGCTATCGGTAAGCAACGCAGAGGCATTCGTCTTGTCGTTCTGCGGCTGCTGGATGTACCTGCGTTGCGTGAAGGAGAAATGATGAAGGTATCTGAACTGGAAGGCGCGCTACTGGACTACTGGGTGGCGCGAGCGGAGGGCATCCCGCTAACCGAGGTCGAGCTAGATCGTGGCGCAATTTGCCGCGTGTACCTGCCTGACGAGGCGCGACGGGACTATCTCGGCGGTGTGGGGGACATCATCCCAGGAGAATGGGTCTACTACCAGCCGAGCGTCTGGTGGCACAACGCCGGCCCGATCATCGAGCGGGAGCGCATTACGCTCTTTGCTTGTCCGAACTTTAGCGGCCCTGAGTGGGAAGCAATAGTAGGAGCCTACGATACCTACGACGGATTGGATGGCGATCACAGCATGTACGCCACAACCCCATTGATTGCCGCCATGCGCGTCTACATAGCCAGCAAATTTGGCAAGGAAGTGCCTGATCTACCCGATACCGCATAGCAAATGGAAGCAGCAGCAGCACGCATCATCGCCCTCACCCGCACACTATGGAATCTGGAGAAGGCACATGAAGAAGCGCCTCGATGAATGGCTGAAGAGCCAGTTTGATCCGCCCCCGGCCATCCGAACCGCGCGGCTCTGGATCAAGGATGGCAAGATCTACCCGCCGCCCGTCAAGGTCGGCCGGGCCTACTACGTCGAGGAAACCGCCGTGTTTCAGGACGGCGTGAAGCCTCGCCTCGCGCAGCGCGTGTTCGGATAACGCCATGGCTGCCAGACCACGCATCCGGAAGCGGGCCCATTTCCCGCCCAACCTGCACGAGCCGCGCCCGGGCTACTACACCTGGCGGAATCCGCTCGACGGCAAGACCCACGTCATCGGCCGCGTGCCGTTGGCCCAGGCCATTCAGGAAGCCAACGAGGCGAACGCGCATGCAGAACGCGCCTCGCCACGGCGATCGCTGATTGATCGCGTTGCCTTCGGGCAAGAAACGATCCGCGATTTGCTCGCTCAGATGCCGGACCAAGGCACGGCAGTAACCACGCAGCGCAAGCGTCGCTCGATGGACAAGACGATCTGCGAACACATCGGCGACATCGAATGCAGCGCCCTCGAGGTGCGGCACATCGCTGAAATGCTGGAGGCGATCAGCAACGGCGGAAAGCCTGGCTGGGCGAAAGACATCCGCAATCGCATGATCTCAGCGTGCGCCAAGGCGCTGGCAAAGGGATGGATGAAGACGAACCCGGCTGCTCTGACCGAACGCCCAAAGGTCAAGGTGCGACGCCAGCGTTTGACACTAGACGCATTCCAGGCGATCCGCGCCAAGGCACCCGAAGTGAATCTGTGGCTCGAGAACGCAATGCTGCTCGCCCTGATCAGTGGGCAGGACCGAGCGACGGTCACCAGTTGGAAGCGCGCCCAGGTTTCCGGCGACACGGCAACCGTGAGCCGTGCCAAGACGAAGCATCGACTGGTGCTGGCCATTCCTACTGCCCTGCGCTTGGAAGTGATTGGCCTGTCGCTGGCCGACGTGATCCAGCGGTGCAAATCGACCGGCGTGGTAAGCCAGCATCTGATTCATCACGTCGTGCCACAAGGCGCCGCACGCCGCGGCGACCCTGTGAGCCCAGATACCGTGTCTGCGGCATTCACTGAAGCGCGGCGTTTGGCTGGCATCTCGGACGAAGGCGCGCCGACCTTCCACGAGATCCGCAGCCTCAGCAAGCGCCTGTACGACCAGCAGGGTAACGTCGACACGAAGACATTGCTCGGGCACACGACCGACAGCATGGCGGATCTGTACGCAAATTCGCGCGGCGCGGAGCCTGTCAGGGTGCGTTACAACGCTTCGTGATTTCACACGAATTTTGAACACCTATTGAACAGCCACCCGCAAACCGTTGCTGGGCGCGGCTCTCCAGCAAACAATGTGGCCATCCTGATGGCGACCGCCGAGGTGCTGGCCGGGATGAAGGACCAGCTGCCCGGCACCGTCAAGTTCATCTTCCAGCCGGCCGAGGAAAGCCCGGCGGACATCGAGCCGGACGGCACCAATATCTGGGGCGCCAAGCAGATGGTGGCCGAGGGCGTGCTGGAGAACCCGAAGGTCGATGCGATCTTCGGCCTGCATGTCAGCAGCGGCATCGAGTCGGGCAAGCTGGCCTGGCGCAGCGGGCCGGCGATGGCCGCCGCCGACCAGTTCTGGATCGACGTCAAGGGCCGCCAGACCCATGGCGCGCGCCCGTGGGGCGGCATCGACCCGATCGTGGTGTCGTCGCAGATCGTGCTCGGTCTGCAGACGATCCAGAGCCGGCAGGTCAATGCGATGCTGGAGCCGTCGGTGATCACCGTCGGCACGATCCACGGCGGCAACCGCATGAACATCGTGCCGGAGAAGGTCGAGATGATGGGCACCATCCGCACCTATGACGAGGGCATGAAGAAGGACATCCATGCGCGGATGAAGCGCACCACCGAGTCGATCGCAGCCAGTTCCGGCGCCGAGGCGACCTTCCGCGTGGTCGAGCTGTACAACGCGACCGTCAACCAGCCCGCGCTGACCGAGAAGATGGCGCCGACGCTCAAGCGCGTGGCCGGCGACGGCAACTGGATGCTGGCGCCCAAGGCCACCGCGTCGGAGGACTTCTCGTTCTACCAGGAGAAGGTGCCGGGCCTGTTCTTCAATCTCGGCGTGACGCCGAAGGGCACCGATGTCACCAAGGCGCCGTCGAACCACTCGCCGGAGTTCTACGTCGATGAGCCGGCGCTGATCCATGGCGTGCGGGCGCTGTCGAACCTGACGGTCGACTACATGACGATGGCCCAGCGCTAAGGGGCCGGGCGGGCCGGGCGCAGGGGCAGGCGCGGGACGATTACAATAGCGTCCTTTCACCGCCGCCCCTGCCCCGTACGGGGCGGCGCATGCATCCGACCCGTCCATGCCCCTGATTGTCCAAAGCCTCCAACCCATCGCCTCCCAGGATATCGACGCGCTGCGCGCGCTTGCCGACGCGCCCGGCCTGAGCCTGCGCGCCGACACCGTCGCCACGGCCGAGGCCTGCGCGCCGCTCGACGACCGGCTGCGCGATGCGCTGGAGACGTTCTGCGAGCCGCGCCGG
Source organism: Cupriavidus gilardii (assembly GCF_008801915.1). GTDB lineage: Bacteria > Pseudomonadota > Gammaproteobacteria > Burkholderiales > Burkholderiaceae > Cupriavidus > Cupriavidus gilardii. Next base: position 57,954 of record NZ_VZOV01000004.1, on the reverse strand, counting down.
CTCGACTGGGCGGTGCTGCCGACGCACCGGACCCTGTCCGACTTCCGGCTGGTCGCGATGGACATGGATTCGACGCTGATCACGATCGAGTGCATCGACGAGATCGCCGATTTCTGCGGCCTGAAGGCCGAGGTCTCGGCGATCACCGAGGCGGCGATGCGCGGCGAGATCACCGACTTCAACGAAAGCCTGCGGCGCCGCGTCGCGCTGCTCAAGGGGCTCGACGCCAGCGTGCTGGACCGCGTCTACGAGGAACGGCTGCGGCTGTCGCCGGGCGCCGAGCGGATGCTCGCGGCCGCCCGCGCCGCGGGCCTGCGTACGCTGCTGGTATCGGGCGGCTTCGTGCACTTCACCGAGAAGCTGAAGGCCCGGCTGGGCCTCGATTACGCCCGCGCCAATACGCTCGAGATCGTCGACGGCAAGCTGACCGGCCGCGTCGAGGGCGAGATCGTCAATGCCGAGGTCAAGGCCCGCACCGTGCGCGAGACCTGCGAAGCGATCGGCGCCGATCCGCGCCAGGCGATCGTGATGGGCGACGGCTCGAACGACCTGAAGATGATGGCGATCGCCGGCCTGTCGGTCGCGTTCCGCGCCAAGCCGGTGGTACGCGCGCAGGCCAGCGTGGCGTTCAACCATGTCGGGCTCGATGGGTTGTTGAATCTGTTCGCGGCTTGACCTCAGTCGACCTCAGTCGACCTCTGTCGGCCTTTGTCGACCTCTGTCGGCGGGCCTCTCTGCCGACCAGGCTCTGTAGTCCCCTGCCGCCGCATTGCCCTGTCCCCGACCCTCTCCCGCAAGCGGGAGAGGGAGAACGCCGCCGGTGTCGGCGACCCCATCCCCGGTCCGTAACGCTTCCCGCCTCCGCCACCCGGCTCCCCTCTCCCGCCTGCGGCAGAGGGACTTGAGGCGTGGCAAGCCGCACCTGTCACCCCGCCTTCCAATACATTGCAAACAATATCAATAACTTGCATCGTCAAATACGAATCATTACCATTTGTGTTTTGAATTCCGTAACAAAATATTGGCGATGCAACTCTTTGCCGCTCTTCTCGGCCTGGCGGGCGCTGCCTGCCTGTATCTGGCCGGTCCCAACCAGGTGCTGCTGCGCCGGCCGCCTCAACGCCGGATGATGGTGTGGCTCGGCATCGTGCTGACGTCGGCCGGCGCGGTCGGCTGGTCGGTCGAGCACAGCTGGCCCTCTTCGATCGCCGCGACGCTGGCCACGCTCGGCACCGGCCTGTCGCTGTGGCCCTTCCTTGGCTGTTATCTGCACAAGCGCCGCGGCGGCGAGGAGGCGGCATGAACGGCGGCATCGGCACCAAATGGCTGGCCGGCACCCTGCTCGGCTTTCCGCTGTCGCTGGCGGCCTGCACGCTGGCGATCCTGTGGCTGCCGGGCGGCTGGCAGAGCGGCATCATCGGCGCGGTGACCGCCAGCCTGCCGCTGTGGGTCGCGATCATCAGCACCAGCCTGCTGTTTTCCAGCAGCCGCGCCGCCTGGCTCTGGCTTGGCGCGGCCAATCTGATCTGTTTCGGTGCGTTGTGGGGATGGCGGCTGATGGCCGTGCCCGGCGCGGCCGCGTAAGGAGTTGGCCATGAAGGCTGCAACGCTGCGCGTTTATCAGACGCTGCATACCTGGGTCGGCCTGATGGCCGGCTGGGCCCTGTTCATCGCGTTCTTCGCCGGCGCGATCACGGTGTTCCACCACGAGCTGCACGAGTGGCAGTCGCCGGCGCGTATCCGCGGCGAAACCCACACCGCCGCCAAGCCGTCGCCCGAGGACCTGGACCGCTTCGTCGCCACGCTGGTCAAGGCCCATCCCGAGGCCGCGGCCAGCGTCTATATCGGCCTGCCGACCGAAGGCGAGCCGCACACCACTGCCTACTGGATGGACGCCAAGGGCGAGTGGCAGACCACCAACGAGGAGAAGCTCGGCGCGGGCCGGACCTCGCCGCAGGACACCTCGCTCGACGGCGTGCGCGGCGAGCTGTCGAACTTCCTGAATGCCCTGCACTACACGCTGGGCCTGCCGATGCAGGCCGGCATGCATTTCATGGGCGTGGTGTCGGTGCTGTACGGGCTGGCGCTGGTTTCCGGCGTGCTGCTGCATCTGCCGCGGCTGAAGAAGGACCTGTTCGCCGTGCGCCCGGGCCGCAACCTGAAGCGCTTCTGGATGGACGCGCACAACGTGATCGGCCTGTTCAGCCTGCCCTTCCATCTGGTCATCGCGATCACCGGCGCGCTGTTCTGCGTGTCGATGACGCTGGCGATGGCCTTCAACGTGCTGACCTTCGACGGCAAGCTGATGTCGGCGCTGCCTACCGCAATGTCGTCGGTGCCGGAGGTGCAGGCGGCCGGCAAGCCGGCGCCGCTGATGCCGGCGCGCGAACTGATCGAGATCGCGCAGCGCACCGCCGGCGACGGCTTCAAGCCGAATTCCGTCCGTTATCAGCGCGTGGGCGACGCCAATGCGCTGATCGAAGTGCGCGGCGACAGCGAGCGCGCGCTCGGCAATTTCGGCTCGGTCGGCATCCATGCCGCCGCCGGGCAGCCCGACAGCGGGCGCGTGATCGCCAATCAGACCGCCAGCGGGCGGGACGCCAACCATGGCCTGTACAGCGCGCTGTTCGCGCTGCATTTCGGCACCTACGGCGACCTGGCGCTGCGGCTGGTCTATCTGATCGCCGGGCTGGCGGGGGCCTTCCTGTTCTACTCGGGCAATCTGCTGTGGATCGAGTCGCGCCGCAAGGCACGCCAGGCCGAGCAGCCGCGCGTGCACCGGCTGCTGGCGCAGGCCACGGTCGGCGTCTGCATCGGCTGCTGTGTCGGCGTGGCGGTGGCCTTCACCGGCGCGCTGCTGTGGCCCGAGCGTCCGTCGTCGTTTGTCTACTTCCCGGTGTTCTTCGCCGCGCTGGCCTGGGCGCTGCTGCGTCCGCCCGTGCGCGCCGCGATCGAGCTGCTGTACGCGGCGGCGCTGGCCTATCTGGCGGTACCGGTGGCCAACGCGATCCTGACCGGCGACCATCTGCTGCGCAGCGTGCGGCAAGGCGAATGGGCCGTCGCCGGCTTCGACATCGGCGCGCTGGTCTTCGCGGTCGGCTTCGTCGCGCTGGCACGCGCCACGCAGCGCCGTGCCCGCACCGGCCCCGCCGACTCGGTATGGGCGCCGCGCCCGAGCCGCGGCGATCCCGGCCCGTCGGCGCCGCCGGTGGTCGACACGCCGTAACACCGGCCGCACCGGGCCTCCCCGGTGCCCCCACCGCACCCACCGAGGCGCGGCAGGGCCGAGCGGCGCGGTTCCCGGCGCCGCGGCCCACAAGACCACCCCCACCCAATCTGCACAGCTCCCAGGCGCACGCGGTCCCCCGTGGCGTCCGGGGAGCCGTGCGCGTTCGCATAACGCATTCGCATCACGACCGAAGAGGAAATCGAGCCATGTCCAACCCTCGCCGCGGCCGCCCCGCGCTGACACCGCTGGCGCGCCAGCTTGCCCTGATCGTCGCCGTCGGCGGCGCCGCCACGCCGGCGCTCGCGCAGAACGCCACGGGCACCGCCGCCGTTCCACCTACCCCCGCTGCCACACCCACCGCCACCGCGCAGGCCGAACTGCCGACCGTCCACGTCACCGCCGGCAGCGAGCCCGCCTATCGCGCCCGCGACGCCAGCACCGGCGCCCTCGGCGACAAGCCGCTGCAGGACACGCCGTTCTCGGTGTCGGTGGTGCCGCAGGAGCTGATCGAGAACCGCCAGGCCATCACGCTGGGCGACGTGTTCCGCGGCGATCCGTCGGTCGCGCCGATCGGCGACGGCTATATCGGCGAGTCGGCGGGTTTGACGATCCGTGGCCTGCATCTCGATCTGCTCGAGGGCTACAAGATCGACGGCCTCGCCATCCCGAACTGGGGCAGCGACGTGCCGCTCGAACACTTCGAACGCGTCGAGCTGCTCAAGGGCCTGGGCGGCTTCATGTACGGCTTCGGCGCACCGGGCGGCATCGCCAACTTCGTCACCAAGCGCCCCACCTCGAAATTCGCCGGCAGCGCGACGCTCGGCTATGTCTCGGACGGGGTGCTGCGCGAGTCGATCGACGTCGGCGGCCGCTTCGGCGCGAACGACATGTTCGGCGCGCGCGCCGGCTTCGTGCACGAGGAAGGCGACACCTTCGTCGACGGCGGCCATATCAAGCGCGATTCCGCCTCGGTGGCGCTCGACGCAAGGCTGAGCCCCAACCTGCGCTGGTCGCTCGACGGCCTCTACCAGCAGCGCAACGTCAAGGGCGCCTACTACGGCATCATCCCCGGCCAGGACTTCGGCGCGCCGGTGACCGAATTCGTCCACACGCCCCGCACGCTCGACGGCAGCCAGCGCGTAGCGAGCAAGGGCACCTATTACGAGACCGAGATCAAGAGCATCGGCACCGAGCTCAACTGGGGCTTCGCCGACGACTGGAACCTGCGCACCTCGTACCGCTTCACGCAGCAGAACCGCGGCAATGCCGACAGCGCGATCCTGCTGCTGGACAACGCCGGCAACTACGCCGAGAACCAGTACAGCTCGTACTCGCGCTACCACTATCAGCACGCGCAGACGATGGCGACCGGCAAGGTCCGCACCGGCAGCATCGAGCACGATATCGCCGCGGGCCTGTCGTGGCAGAGCCTGGTGCAGAACTGGGGCAGCTTCGCCGGCGGCGGCATCATCGGCTACGGCAATCTGTACGATCCCGGCCAGTTCGTGCCGACCGGCCTGCCGCTGTCGCGCGTGCCGTCGTCGGACGTGCTGTACCGCGCGTCGAAGATCGAGCAGAAGTCGGTCTTCTTCAGCGACACGATCAAGTTCAACGAGCAGTGGTCGTTACTGGCTGGCCTGCGTTACACCCGCTACGACCAGACCGGCTATACGCCGGAGGGCGCGATCTCGAGCACCTACAGGAAGTCGCCGCTGACGCCGACCGTCGCGCTGATGTACAAGCCGGTGCAGCCGCTGACGCTGTACGGCAGCTATGTCGAATCGCTCGAAGCCGGAGGCTCCGCGCCGCTGACCGCGCGCAACGCGGGCGAGGTGTTCGGTCCGCTCAAGAGCCGCCAGTACGAGATCGGCGCCAAGGCCGAACTGGAGGACTGGACCATCAATGCGGCGCTGTTCCAGATCCAGCGCGGCCTGAACTACCTTCGCAACGACAACGTCTACACGCAGGATGGCGAGACCCGCTATCGCGGCATCGAACTGTCGGCCCGCGGCAAGCTCGCGCGCGACTGGACGCTGATGGGCGGCGTCACGCTGCTCGATTCGGAGAACGTCGAAGCTTCGCCAGACGTGCTGGGCAAGCGGGCCTACAGCGCGCCGACCTTCAAGGCCACCGCCTACATCGAGTACGCGGTACCGCCCGTGCCCGGCCTGGTGCTGACCGCCGGCGGCCAGTACGTGTCGAAGATGGCGCTGGAGGCGAACAACAGCAACTGGGTGCCGGCGTACCACACCTTCGATGCGGGTATCCGCTATTCGACCAGGCTGGGCAAGACGCCGGCGGTGTTCCGGCTGGTGGTCGACAACCTGACCAACGAGAAGTACTGGCTGCCCAGCTACGGCTTCATCCTGACCCAGGGCGCGCCGCGTACGGTGCGGGCCAGCGCGACGTTCAGCTTCTGACGTGGTGCCGTCGCGGCAGCAAGACGCAAGCAGAAACGAGAAAGGCGGACCGGTGGGTCCGCCTTGTTGTCGAGCTGGTCCTTGGCGAGGGTCGCGTCAGGCCCGGAAAACGTCCTCGATCACTTCCGCGCGCAGAAGCTGAATGCCCCAGCGCTCGAGTTCTTCAGGGGTTGCGATCTCGATCCGCTGCACAACGGACGTTTGCAGCGGGCCAAAGCGCTCGGCCAACTGCTTTTGCAGCATGCGGGCCTCGCCTTCTTGCCGAGCCTCCTCGCGGAGCTTGTGGGTGAAACGTTGTAGATTGGCACCTACCACTTGCATGTCGACCTCCATCAATTGAAACACCTGATCGGGTGTCAGGACGCTGCCCCGTTGGCCGCACAGCAATGCCGCGAAGGTCTTGGCGAACGCCAGCTTGAGTTTCGGCTCATGCCGCAAGCGCGTCCTGCATTCGATCATCAGCGACACGACAGTATCGTAATCGGCTGCCCGCTCAATGCGAAACAGCAGCGCCGCTAGATTGTCATCGGGCAACTGCGCTTCGCTCAATCGGTTGATGTCCAGCAACGTATGTTGCTGGTGCAATTGACACGCTGCCAAGCCGTTGGGCAGCGACACAACGACATCGCGGATGTTCGTACATGCGCTCCATGGCGTATCGCCGTTATACAGGACGATCGACAGCGCCGCGGGCACCCTTCGATCCGGCAACACCTGGCCCGCGCGGACAAGCTCCTGGTGCAGCAAAGCCGTATAGGCCGCCATGCGCGGCGCCATGTAGCGATCGATGGTGCTCTGGAATTCGAGCAGCACGTACAGGTGGCCCCATGGATCGCCGGCATCGACACGCCACACCATGTCGCTGGCACGCTGCCGCATGTTGTCGGCGACGTAGTTGCCGGAAACCCGTTCCAGCGTCGAGTAGTCCAGCGCGCGAAGCCAGTCGCTGCGAGTGAATTCGCGCAAGAGGTCGCGCATCATTTCCGGCATGGCGAACAACAGCTTGTAGCCGGCGTCGTAGTCCCTGGCCATTGCTTCGTTCAGCGTTGTTGAGATGCCGCAAAGAATGCCTTTGCACGGGACCTCGTGCTGACGAAAAGATGTGCCGTACTTTAGGTTGCGGACGGGATGGGGCGAGCCGGCTTCGCCACGGCGTGATCCGGCTTGCGGCCCCTGCAACGGAACGAGGCCCGCTCAACCGACCAGCTTCGCCTCCATCGCCGCCTTCAGATCGGCAATCAGGTCGCGCGTATCCTCCAGCCCGATATACAGCCGCACCAGTTCGCCAGCGTCCTGCCAGCCGGCGGGCGGCCAGCTGCCCGCCGGACGCATCGTCGGCACGTGGTACGGCACGGCCAGGCTGTGCGCGCCACCCCAGGACCAGCCGATCGAGAACAGTCGCAGCGCCTCGACGAAGGCATCGACCTGGGCGCGCGGATAGCGCGCGCGCAGCACTACCGCGAACAGGCCGCTCGCCCCGGAGAAATCGCGGCGCCAGAAAGCGTGGCCGGGACAGTCCGGCAGCGCCGGATGCAGGACCCGGGCAACCTCGGGCCGCTGCGCCAGCCACTCGGCCACCTCGCGCGCGGCGCGGTCGTGCGCGGCGAGCCGCACCGGCATGCTCGGCAGCGAGCGCAGCACCAGGTAGCAGTCGTCGGCCGACACGCCCCAGCCCATCAGCATGCGTACGCGCTTGATGCGCTGGTAGAGCTTGTCGTCGCGGCACAGCACCGCGCCCATCAGCACGTCGCTGCCGCCGGACTGGTACTTCGTCAGCGCCTGCACGGACAGGTCGATGCCCTTGTCGAAGGGACGGAAATAGATGCCGGCCGACCAGGTGTTGTCGATCGCGGTCAGCACGCCGCGCGCCCTGGCGGCGGCGACGATGGCCTCGCTGTCCGGCACCTCCATCGTCACGGAGCCCGGCGCCTCCATCCAGATCAGCCGCGTATTGGGCCGGATCAGCTCGGCGATGCCGGCGCCGATCATCGGGTCGTAGGGCCGCACCGTGATGCCGAAATCGCGCGCCAGCCATTCGCCGTGCTCGCGATTGGGACCGTAGACGTTGTACGGCACCAGCACGTCGTCGCCGGCCTTCAGCAGCGCGAAATAGACCAGCGAGATCGCGCCGAGGCCGGACGGCAGCAGCAAGGCGTGACTGGCGCCTTCGAGCATCGCCAGATGCTGGCACAGCGCCTCGCTGGTCGGGGTTGCATGGATGCCGTAGCGCCAGTAGGTGGTCGCGCCGTCGCCATGCGCGCGCAGCTCCGCGAGATTGCGGAACACCACGGTGGAGCCGCGCTGCGTCGGCGGCGAGAAGGAGGCGAAACCGGGAGGGACCTGCAGCGGCGGCTGCACCGCCAGCGTCTGCACGTAGCAGTCGGGCGTTGCGGAGGGATCGTTGTCGTTCGGGGAAGCGGCGTTCGTATCGGTCAGCGGACGGTCGGACACGGCGGATTCCTTGTCTGGCGAGTGCGGATAGAGTCTCCGAGCTTACCAGCAATGGCGCCGCCGCCGCCATGGGGCGGACGGCCAATGCGCGGCCCGCCCCGCTTGACCTCGATCCGCTTGACCTGCTTGACCTGCTTGACCTGATTGGCCTGCTCGACCTGATTGGCCTGCTTGACCTGCTTGGCCTGCTTGACGCGCCGCTTGACCGCTTGACGCTTAACGCTTGCGGTCTTCGACGATCCCCGATCGCGGCGGCGACGGTCCGTAGACCACGCCGCTGTTCGGCGTCATGTCGATCGAGGGCACCGCGACCACGCCGTCGGGGCCGACATAGACGGGCATGTGCTGGCCGGAAGGATACGGCTGGGGCGGCGGCAGAGCCGGCACCGCCGGCATGCCGCGGGCGGCGTCGCGCTGGCGTTGCGCCGGCGCCTTGCCGTTTTTGCCTGGGGTGCCGGCGCCATTGCCGGCGCGCGGCGGCGACGCGGTCGACAGCACCGTGTCGCCGGCCGCCGTCGCCGGCGCGGACCACGCCAGCATGGCGGCGGCCGCGACCCCGGCCGCGCCGATCGCTGCAGCCAGGCCTGCCCCGCGCCGCCGGCCCATGGTCAGATCCGCTCGAAAATGGCGGCGATACCCTGGCCGCCGCCGATGCACATCGTCACCAGCGCATAGCGGCCCTGCACCCGCTGCAGTTCGTACAGCGCCTTGACCGTGATCAGCGCGCCGGTCGCGCCGATCGGATGCCCCAGCGAGATGCCCGAACCGTTCGGATTGACCTTCAGCGGGTCCAGGCCGAGGGCCTTGTTGACCGCACAGGCCTGCGCGGCGAAGGCCTCGTTGGCCTCGATCACGTCCAGATCGGCGACCGACAGGCCGGCGCGCTCGAGCGCCTTGCGTGTGGCCGGCACCGGGCCGATGCCCATGGTCTTCGGGTCGACGCCCGCATGGCCGTACGACACCAGCCGCGCCAGCGGCTTCAGGCCGCGCCGCTCGGCGACGCCGCGCTCCATCAGCACGACCGCGGCCGCACCGTCGTTCAGGCCCGACGCATTGCCGGCCGTCACGGTGCCGTTCTCCTTGACGAAGACCGGCTTGAGCTTGGACATGTCCTCGGCCTTGGCGTCGTGGCGCACATGCTCGTCGGTATCGAACACGACGTCGCCCTTGCGCGACTTCAGCGTGACGGGGAGGATCTGATCCTTGAAGCGCCCTTCGCGGATCGCGGCCGACGCACGGCGATGCGATTCCAGCGCGGCCTCGTCCTGCTGCGCGCGGCTGATGTCGTATTCGCGCGCGACGTTCTCGGCGGTCACGCCCATGTGGATCGAATGGAAGGGGTCGTGCAGCGCGCCCAGCATCATGTCGAGCAGCTTGGCGTCGCCCATGCGCGCTCCCCAGCGGGCAGCGGGCGCCAGATACGGCGCGCGGCTCATGCTCTCGGCGCCGCCGCCGATGGCGACGTCGGCATCGCCCAGCATCACGGTCTGCGCCGCGCTGACGATGGCCTGCAGGCCGGAGCCGCACAGCCGGTTGACCGTCAGCGCCGGGGCGTCGATCGACACGCCGCCCTCGACCGCCGCGACGCGCGCCAGATACATGTCGCGCGGCTCGGTCTGAATCACGTTGCCAAACACCACGTGGCCGACCTCGTCGCCCTGCACGCTGGCGCGGGCCAACGCCTCGCGCACCACCATTGCGCCGAGCTCGGTCGGCGACAGGTCCTTGAGGCTGCCGCCGAAGGTTCCGATCGGGGTCCGTACGCCGCTGACCACCACCACTTCACGGGTCATGTCTGTCTCCATTGGGTAATGTTGCACCGCAAAGTATAGCCCTGCGGTCCATTTTCCGAACGATCGTACTTTTACCTAATGTCAGTGTGGCGATCGGTGCGGCGGCCGGCCCCGGCCGGCATGCCGGCAGCGTTACGCCACCGCCTCGCCCCACAGGTCGTGGCCGTCGGCGCCGGTGATCCGCACCGAGACGAATTCGCCGGTCTTGTAGCGTTGATACGGCTTCGCGGGCGGATCGATATAGACCAGACCGTCGATCTCCGGCGCATCGGCGGCCGAGCGGCCGATGCCGCCGTCCTGATTGACCTCGTCGACCAGCACGCGCAGCGTCTGGCCGACCTTGCGCTGCAGACGGCGGGCCGAGACCTCCTCCGCCACTTCCATGAAGCGCGCGCGGCGCTCCTCGCGGACCTCGTCCGGCAGCGCGCCGGGCAGATCGTTGGCCGTCGCGCCGTCGACCGGCGAATAGGCGAAGCAGCCGACGCGGTCCAGTTCGGCCTCGGCGATGAAGTCGAGCAGCGTCTGGAACTCGGCCTCGGTTTCGCCCGGGAAGCCGGCGATAAAGGTGCTGCGGATGGTCAGGTCCGGACAGATCTCGCGCCATGCGCGGATCCGCTCCATCGTCTTCTCGGCGTTGGCCGGGCGCTTCATCCGCTTGAGCACATCGGGGTGCGCGTGCTGCAGCGGCACGTCCAGATACGGCAGCACATGGCCGTCGTTCATCAGCGGGATGATCTCGTCGACGTGCGGATACGGATAAACGTAGTGCAGCCGCACCCAGGCGCCGTACTCGCGCGCCAGCTCGCCCAGCGCGCCGACCAGTTCGGTCATCCGCGTCTTCAGCGGACGGCCGTTCCAGAAGCCGGTGCGGTACTTGACGTCGACGCCGTAGGCGCTGGTGTCCTGCGAGATCACCAGCAGCTCCTTGACGCCGGACTTGAACAGGTTCTCCGCCTCCAGCATCACCTCGGCCACCGGACGGGACACCAGGTCGCCGCGCATCGACGGGATGATGCAGAACGAGCAGCGGTGATTGCAGCCCTCGGAAATCTTCAGATAGGCGTAGTGCTTGGGCGTCAGCTTGATGCCGGCCGGCGGCACCAGATCGATGAAGGGATCGTGCGGCTTGGGCAGGTGCGTGTGCACCGCCTGCATGACCTCGCCGAGCGCATGCGGGCCGGTGACGGCCAGTACCTTGGGATGCACGCTGGTGACGATATCGTTGCCGCCGGCGTCCTTCTTGGCGCCCAGGCAGCCGGTGACGATGACCTTGCCGTTCTCGGTCAGCGCCTCGCCGATCGCGTCCAGGCTCTCCTGCACCGCCTCGTCGATAAAGCCGCAGGTATTGACGACCACCAGATCGGCACCGTCATAGGTGCCGCTGATGGCGTAACCCTCGGCACGCAGCTGGGTGATGATCTGTTCGGAATCGACGAGGGCCTTGGGGCAACCGAGTGATACGAAGCCCACCTTCGGCGTGGTGGCGGCCGCGCCAGTGACGGCGCCGGCGGGAGACGAGGACGGAGAGGACGACTGAGACGACATGGATTTCGCGGTGTGGGGGCCGCGCCTTGTGGTGGCGCGCGCGGTCTTGGGCCGCGACCTGCCATCCCGAAGACGGCCGTGGCGGCGGAACGACCGCGATTCTACCCCGAGACCACCGCGTCGGCAGGCGGGCGCTCTGCCCCGCCGCGACTGCTGTTCAACGACAGGCCGCGTTCAGCCCTGGCCGGTCTTCTTGTTGTTGTCCGGCTGGTTGAACGGGAAATTGCCGAACATGTTCTTGGCCTGGTTCTGCATCTGCTCCTGCATCTGCACGAACAGGTTCTTGCTCTGCTCGATGTAGTTGCTCATCATGCCCTGCATCATCGGCGCCTGCATGTTCATGAATTGCGACCACATGTCGGGGCTGAAGGCTTCGCCCGAATACAGGCCCTTCGAGTTCTCGGCCAGCTTGTTCTGGATGTCGATGAAGGCCTGGATGTTCTTCTCCAGGTAGGTGCCCATCATGCCCTGCATCGCGTGGCCGTAGAAACGGATGATCTGCGACAGCATCGCGCTGGAGAACATCGGCACGCCACCGGTTTCTTCCTCGAGGATGATCTGCAGCAGGATGCTGCGGGTCAGTTCGTCACCGGACTTGGCATCGACGACCTTGAACTCCTCGTTGTCCATCACGAGCTGCTTGACATCGGCCAGGGTGATATAGGTGCTGGTCTGCGTGTCGTAGAGCCGGCGATTGGGATATTTCTTGATCAGTCGCTCTGCGCCTTTCTTGGTGGTGGCCATCGGTGCTCTATCCTTTTGTAGTCCGCTGCCGGTGCGCTGACGCCGCGGCCCGTGCTCGTGCGGCACGGTCGATCGGTTCGCTGTTGCACCGCATGCCGTGCGGTGCGCAATCCGGCAACGCTTGCGGCGCGGGGCCGACCCGCCGGCCAGGGGCGCGATCCGCGTCGTATTTCTCGATGTCCCAAATTGGTGCCGGCGGCGTTGATGCCCTGATTCTATGCTTAACAAGGCACTGTGAAAAGGCACGGGCGCTAAGGAAAACCCGCAAGCAAACGCGAGAAATCGCCGGGCAAAAACGGGAGAAAACGAAGTATCGGCGCGCGCCGCGCGCACGCGCCGGCACGGTGCTGCGGCGCGTCCAACGCAGCGCAGCACCGCCCGCGCCATGTCGGCGTCGGGCGGCGGCGGGCCGGAGCGGTGCCGGCCCGCTCGGTCAGCCCATGTGCAGGCCGCCGTTCAGCGAGAAGTCGGCACCGGTGGCGAAGCCGGATTCCTCCGACGCGAGCCAGGCGCAGATCGAGGCGATTTCCTCCGGCTGGCCCAGGCGCTTGACGGGGATCGTGCCGACGATCTTGTCGAGCACGTCCTGACGGATCGCCTTGACCATGTCGGTGGCGATATAGCCCGGCGACACCGTGTTGACCGTCACGCCCTTGGTCGCGACTTCCTGCGCCAGCGCCATCGTGAAGCCGTGCAGGCCGGCCTTCGCGGTCGAGTAGTTGGTCTGGCCGAACTGCCCCTTCTGCCCGTTGACCGACGAGATATTGATGATCCGGCCCCAGCCGCGATCCGCCATGCCGTCGATCACCTGCTTGGTGACGTTGAACAGCGAGGTCAGGTTGGTGTCGATCACCGCGTCCCAGTCGGCGCGCGTCATCTTGCGGAACACCACGTCGCGCGTGATGCCCGCATTGTTGATCAGCACGTCGACCTCGCCGACCTCCGCCTTGACCTTGTCGAACGCCGCCTTGGTCGAATCCCAGTCGGCCACGTTGCCCTCGGAGGCAATGAAGTCGAAGCCGAGCGCCTTCTGCTGTTCCAGCCAGCGCTCGCGGCGCGGCGAGTTGGGGCCGCAGCCCGCGATCACGCGAAAGCCGTCCTTGGCCAGGCGCTGGCAGATCGCGGTGCCGATGCCGCCCATGCCGCCCGTTACGTATGCAATGCGCTGAGTCATATCCACTCCTGATCAGATTCTTGTTATCGACGCCGGCGCGCCGGTCGGACGGCGCCATGCCGTCCGCATTGAAACCGTGCGTGCCGGCCCGCCCCTCCTCACCGTTCCACGGCGAGCGCCACCCCCATGCCGCCGCCGATGCACAGCGACGCCAGGCCCTTCTTCGCATCGCGCCGCTTCATTTCGTGCAGCAGCGTCACCAGAATGCGGCAGCCCGACGCGCCGATCGGATGGCCGATCGCGATCGCGCCGCCATTGACGTTGACCTTGTCGGTGTCCCAGCCCATCTGCTTGTGCACCGCCAGCGCCTGCGCGGCGAACGCCTCGTTGATCTCCATCAGGTCCAGGTCCTGCACGCTCCAGCCGGCGCGCGACAGGCAGCGCTGCGAGGCCGGCACCGGGCCCATGCCCATGACCTTCGGGTCGACGCCGGCGTTGGCAAAGGCGCGGATCGTGGCAAGCGGGGTCAGGCCCAGCTCGCGCGCCTTGGCGGCCGACATCACCACCACGGCGGCGGCGCCATCGTTGATGCCCGAGGCATTGGCCGCGGTCACGGTGCCCGCCTTGTCGAAGGCCGGCTTCAGGCCGGCGATGCTCTCGAGCGTCGCGCCGTGGCGAACGAACTCGTCGGTGGCGAACGCCACCGGTTCGCCCTTGCGCTGCGGGATCATCACCGGAACGATTTCCTCGTCGAAACGCCCGGCCTTCTGCGCGGCCTCGGCATTGTTCTGCGAGCTGACCGCGAACTCGTCCTGCGCCTCGCGCGAGATGCCGTATTCCTTGGCCACGTTCTCGGCGGTGATGCCCATGTGGTACTGGTTGTAGACGTCCCACAGGCCGTCGACGATCATCGTGTCGATCAGCTTGGCGTCGCCCATGCGGAAGCCGTCGCGCGAGCCCGGCAGCACGTGCGGCGCCGCGCTCATGTTCTCCTGGCCGCCGGCCACGACGATCTCGGCATCGCCGGAGGCGATCGCGTTGGCGGCCAGCATCACGGCCTTCAGGCCCGAACCGCACACCTTGTTGATCGTCATCGCCGGGACCATATGCGGCAGTCCGGCCTTGATCGCCGCCTGGCGCGCCGGGTTCTGTCCCGAGCCGGCGGTCAGCACCTGGCCCATGATCACTTCGCTGACCTGCTCCGGCTTGACGCCGGCGCGCTCGAGCGCGGCCTGGATGACGATGGCGCCCAGCTCGGGGGCCGGCACCTTGGCCAGCGAGCCGCCGAATTTGCCTACCGCGGTGCGCGCGGCCGATACGATCACAACGTCAGTCATGTTCAGTCCTCTCAATGGAATGCGGATACTGCGGATTCAGGATGTCGATGCGGATGTCGATGCGAGGGTGCGGAAGAGGCAGCGGCCGAGTCAGTCTCCCATGAAGGGTTCGCCTTCGGTGACGGTTGAGCTCGTTGGCAGCCCGGCGCTCTCCCCCTCTCGCGTTGCCCCGGTTCTCTAAGCCTTGGCCTTGACGTAGCGGCCAGGCGCCGGCTCGATGGCCGGATAGTCGCGGCTGCCGTACTGCGTCGGTGCCGCCTTTTTCGCGCCGGCGTGCTTGCCGAGCCAGGCAAACCAGTCCGGCCACCAGCTGCCGGGCGCCTCCGTCGCGCCGGCAAGCCAGTCGTTCGGACTGTCGGGCAGGTCTTCGTTGAGCCAGTGGCTGCGCTTGTTCTTCGCCGGCGGATTGATGACGCCGGCGATATGCCCGGACGCGCCCAGCACGAAGCGCAGGTCATTGGACAACAGCCGCGTCGACGCATACGCCGCGGTCCACGGCACGATATGGTCCTCGCGCGAGCCGTACAGATAGGTCGGCACGTCGATCTTGCCGAGGTCGACCGGCACGCCGCAGACGGTCAGCTTGCCGGGCACCTTCAGCTCGTCCTGCAGATAGGTGTGGCGCAGATACCAGCAATACCAGGGTCCCGGCAGATTGGTCGCGTCGCCGTTCCAGAACAGCAGGTCGAACGGCACCGGCGTGTTGCCCTTCAGATAGTTGTCGACCACGTAGTTCCAGACCAGGTCGTTCGGCCGCAGGAACGAGAACGTGTTGGCCAGCTCGATGCCGCGCAGCAACGCGCAGGGCGCACCCGCCGCGCCGCCGAGGGTGGCTTCGCGCAACTGCACGTGGGCTTCGTCGACGAAGACGTCGAGCACGCCGGTGTCGGAGAAATCGAGCAGCGTGGTCAGCAGCGTGAGGCTCTGCGCCGGACGTTCGCCGCGCCCTGCCATCACCGCCAGCGCGGTCGACACGATGGTGCCGCCTACGCAGAAGCCCAGCACATTGATGCGCGGCTGCCCGCTGATGGCACGCGCGACCTCGATCGCGCGGATCGCGCCGTGCTCGATATAGTCGTCCCAGGTACGCGCCGCCATGCTCGCATCCGGATTGCGCCACGACACCAGGAACACGGTATGGCCCTGCTCGACGATGTGGCGGACCAGCGAGCTCTCCGGCTGCAGGTCGAGGATGTAGTACTTGTTGATGCACGGCGGCACCATTAGCAGCGGCCGTGCATGGACCTTGGCGGTCAGCGGCTTGTACTGCAACAACTGGAAGTATTCGTTCTCGTAGACCACCGCGCCCTCGGTGACCGCGACATTGCGGCCGACTTCGAAGGCCGACTCGTCGGTCTGCGAGATCTTGCCGCGCGTCAGGTCCTCGAGCATGTTGCGCAGGCCGGCGCGCAACGATTCGCCGTTCGATTCGATCAGGCGCCGCTGCGCCTCCGGGTTGGTCGCGAGGAAATTGGCCGGCGACATCGCATCGACCCACTGCGTCACCGCGAAGCGGATGCGCTGCCGCGTCTTCGCATCGGCCTCGACGGCATCGGCCATCTCGCTCATCGCGCGCGCGGTCAGCAGATAGAAGGCCGCGGCGTAGCGATACGGCGCGTTGCTGCGCCAGGCATCGCCGGCGAAGCGCCGGTCGGTCAGCTGCACCTGCTGCTGGTCGCCGGCCGCCATCGCGCGCCACAGGTCGGTGAAACCCTGCATGAAGCGCTGCTGGATCTCGGCGAGCTGCGCCGGGGCAATCTTGATGCCGGGAAATGCAGCGCCGGGGAATCCGGCACCAGGAAAGGCGCCGCCGGGGAAGCCGCCCAACGCCGCGAACGCTTCCGCGCCCGGCATGCCGCCGGCCGCGCGGCCATTGGCCTGAGCCTGCCTGGACCACTCCAGCCATGTCGCTGGATCGAATGGCCCCGGCGTCGATGAAAACGGTGTGGTCTTTTCTTCCTGTCCGGAAGCTGCCGCGCCTTTGCCGGTCGCCATGATGTCGTGTCTCTCTGCCGTCTGATGGTAAGCCGGCCCGGAACGCGTTCAGCGATTCGCTCCGGGAGAACCGGCACGCGGCGCGCTCCTCCGGCCACGGAGCGCGTGCGGTATGCTTGCCGAATGACGGCCAGCGCGCTTTCCACGGCATACCGTGGTGCGGGGCGCTGCGGGCCGCACAGTTACTCGCCGTCCGGGGCATTGTTGCCTTGCAACGACGACGCTGTCAATGCGGGAAACGTCTTGACGCAAAGGCGCTCCGCGGTCGCCGATCCTGCCCGCGGCAGTGTCCACGAAGAGGATGAAATTCCGATGTATATCGTCGCGATCGGCTGGCTCTACGTCGCGCTGATGATGGCCATTACCGAACACACGGTGGTGGCCGCGATCGCCACCTTCCTGCTGTATGGCGTCGGGCCGGCCGCGTTGCTGCTCTACATTCTCGGCACGCCCGGACGCCGCAAGCGCAGGCGCGCTGCGGAACAGGCGGAAGAACAAGCGGCACGGCAGGCCAAGGCGGCAACGCCGCCGGACGGCGGCGCTGCATGAAGCCAAATGTCAGGTCGTCCGAACAATAGAGCAGCGGACCGCGCCGCTGCCCGGCAGGCGGCTGGGCCGCTCAACTTTCCTTCGATGCCGGCTCGAGCCAGACCAGGCTCGCCATCCGCCCGGTCACGCCATCGCGGCGATACGAATAGAAGCGCTGCGGATCGCTGACCGTGCAGGCATCGCCGCCGTGGACGTCGACACAGCCGGCACGCGCGAGCCGGGTGCGGGCCAGCGCGTACAGGTCGGCGAGGTACTTGCCCGCCGCGGCCGGCCGGAACGCTCGCACGACGGCATCGTGCTCGTGCGGCAAGGCCTGCTCGAGAAACGCCGCACGGACTTCGGCGCCGACCTCGAACGCATCCGGGCCGATCGCCGGGCCCAGCCATGCGAGCCACTGCGGCCGCGATCCCGCGTCCTTGCGTTGCGCGTCCATGCGGGCCAGCGTGGCCTCGATCACGCCGGCGCACAGGCCGCGCCAGCCCGCATGCGCGGCACCGACCACCGTGCCGGCACGATCGCACAGCAGCACCGGCAGGCAGTCCGCGGTCATTACCGCGCAGACCTGTCCCGGTGTGGAGCTGATGCTCGCATCGGCGCGCGGCGGCGCGCCGTTCTCCGCGCCGTCGACACCATCGGCACCGTCGGCGCCATCGGCAGTCACCACCGCGCAGCCATGCACCTGATCCAGCCATCTGGGCGCTGCCGGCAGCCAAGCCCGCAGGCGCCGCCGGTTCTGCGCGACCGCATCGGCATCGTCGCCAACGTGGGTACCGAGATTGAGGCCGCCGGCGCTGCCGTCGGCGAGTCCATACGGACCGCGGCTGACGCCGCCGATGCGCGTCGTCGACAGCGCCCGTACCCGCGCCGGCGCGGGCCAGTCGGGTACCAGCTGCGAGAGCCTGCCGGCATCAACGTTGGTCATCGTCATCGTCGTCATCGCCCTCGTAAAGGATGGCGCCATCCCATGCCTCACCGTCGCCATCGTCCTCATCGTCGTAGCGATCGCGCTCTTCCAGCGTGGTGAACTCCAGCGCGTCGATCAACGCCTGCAGATCGTCCGGTGCGGGCGCGCGCCACGACATCGCCTTGCCGGTGACCGGATGCACCAGACCGAGCCGATAGGCATGCAGCGCCTGGCGTTCGAACGGCACCGGCAACGGCGCCTTGATGGCCGGACGCTGGCCGCGCTGGGTAGCGCGGTGATAGACCGGGTCGCCCAGCAGCGGATGGCCGATCGATTCGAAATGCACGCGGATCTGATGGGTGCGGCCGGTCTCGAGCTGGCACATCACCATCGACACGCAGCCGCGTCCCAGCGGCGCGACGCCCAGCGTACGGAAATGCGTGCGCGAAGGCTTGCCGCTCGCGGTATGAACGACCGCCATGCGGGTGCGCTCGCGCGGATCGCGCCCGATCGGCGCATCGATGGTGCCCTCGTCGGGCGCCTCGCCCCACACCAGCGCCAGATAGGTCCGCTTGACCGTGCGCGCCTGCAGCTGCCGCACCAGATCGGTCTGCGCGGTCAGCGTGCGCGCCACCACCATCAGGCCCGAGGTCTCCTTGTCGAGCCGGTGGACGATGCCGGCGCGCGGCAGCGCGGCAGCGGCGGGGTCGCGATGCAGCAGCCCGTTGAGCACGGTGCCGCTCCAGTTGCCGGCGGCCGGATGCACGACCAGGCCGGCGGGCTTGTCGATGACCAGCAGCGCCGCGTCTTCGTAGACGACGTCCAGCGGCACCGGCTCGGGCGTGAAGGCCAGCGTTTCGGGCGCGGCCTGCGGCCGCACCTCGATGCGCTGTCCCATCTGCACGCTGTCGCGCGGCCGGCGCACCGCGCCGTCGACGGTCACGGCGCCGCTGTCGATCCACTGCTGGATACGGCTGCGCGAGAATTCGCTGAACTGGCGCGCCAATAATTTATCGAGCCGTTCTCCGTGTGCGGCGCTGTCGACTTCCAGCACCAGCGGAACCATGTCGGCGCCGCTTTCCACCTGGACAAGTGCGGCCGCGGGCAGCTCGTCGAAATCCTCCAGCTCGGTTTCGACCGCCGCATCGCGTGCGGCCTCGCTGTCGAGGGCCGCTTGCGGGCTGGCGACCGAGGGGCTTGGGCTATAATGCTTGACGCTTTTTTTCATCCGGAATAGGTTGCCCATGCAATCGATGAGCATGAGACGCGCCAGTTGGCGCGCAAGATTTGGAGCGATTCTGCTCGCGGGCGGCTGCGTCATGCTGTCGGCATGCGGCCTGCTCTCGGAACAACCCGACGAAACCGCGGGTTGGTCAGCCAACAAATTATATTCGGAAGCCAAGGACGCTCTCGACAGCGGCGACTATCCGCGCGCGGTCAAGCTGTACGAAAAGCTCGAGGGGCGCTACCCCTTCGGCCGCTTCGCGCAGCAGGCACAGATCGATACGGCCTACGCGAACTACAAGGACGGCGAGACCGCCGCCGCGCTGGCCTCGGTCGACCGCTTCATCCAGCTGCACCCGAACCATCCGTCGGTCGATTACGCCTATTACCTGAAGGGGCTGATCAACTTCAACGACAACCTCGGCTGGCTCGGCCGCTTCTCGGGCCAGGACCTGAGCGAGCGCGATCCGAAGGCCGCGCGCGCGGCCTACGACGCGTTCCACACACTGGTCACGCGCTTCCCGGAGAGCCGCTACACGCCGGACGCGGCGGCGCGGATGCAGTACATCGTCAACTCGCTGGCCCAGCACGAGGTCCACGCGGCGCGCTACTACTATCGCCGCGGCGCCTATCTGGCGGCGGTCAACCGCGCGCAGCAGGCACTGAAGGAATACGATGGTGCGCCGGCCAACGAAGAGGCGCTGTACATCATGATCCGTTCGTACGAGGCGCTCGGCATGAAGGATCTGCGCGACGACACGGCGCGCGTGATGGAGATGAACTTCCCCAACAGCGACTTCATGAAGTACGGCGAACGCCGCGAGAAGGACAAGCCGTGGTGGAAGCTGTTCTGATGCCGCTGCGACAGGCATAGGAAGCATAAGAAAAGCCCGGTTCGATCTGCCGAACCGGGCTTTTTGTTTTGGCGGCTTTTTTTGGGCGGCTTTTTGGGGCGGCTTGTTTTTGCGGCAATCGCGGGCCCACCGGACCGCGGTCGCCGCTGTCGCGCTACGCCTTCTTCAACCCTTCCAGAAACGCCACCACCGTGTCCCGCTCGCGCGTGCGCTTGAACGGCGGCAGGCTTTGCCAGATCTGCCGTCCATAGGGCTTCTCGACCAGCCGCGTGTCGCAGATCACCAGCACGCCCCGATCGGTTTCGGAGCGGATCAGCCGGCCGGCGCCCTGCTTCAGCGTGATCACCGCATGCGGCAGCTGGTGCACGGCGAACGGGCTCAGGCCCTTCTTCTGCAATGCCTCCATGCGCGCGGCCAGCACCGGATCGTCGGGCGGCGCGAACGGCAGCTTGTCGATCACCACCAGCGACAACGCTTCGCCACGTACATCGACGCCCTCCCAGAAGCTCTGGCTGCCGACCAGCACCGCATTGCCCAGCTCGCGGAAGCGATCGAGCAGTTCGGTACGGCTGGCCTGGCCCTGCACCAGGATCGGCAGCTGCAGCCCGCGTTCGGCGAAGGCTTCGTACAGCAGGTCGGAGGCGCGCTGCACCGCGCGCAGCGTGGTGCAAAGCAGGAAGGTGCGCCCGCCGGCTGCCTCGATCAGCGGCAAGGCCGCCGCCACCACCGCGTCGGTGAACTGCGGCGACTGCGGCGCCGGGAGGTCGCGCGGCACGTACAACAGGCCCTGCTCGCCGTAATCGAAGGGGCTGGGCAGCGACAGCGAGCGGTCCTTGTCGAGCCCGAGCTGCGCGGCATAGTGGGCAAAATTGCCTTTGACCGACAGCGTCGCCGACGTGAAGATCCACGCGCGCGGATGTCCCGCACGCTGGCGCGAGAAGATCGGCGCGATCGACAGGGGCGTGCGGTGCAGCTGCACGGTATGCGAGAACACTTCGACCCAGCGCACCGTTTCGGGCGGATTGAATGAGGGCGCGGAGTCGGCGGACACGGCGCCCGCCGACTCGGCGCTCGCCTCGCCGGACTCCGACAACGCCGCCAGCGCGGGCTGCGCCGCCTCGGCGCCCGCTTCGCCGGCATCGGCCGCCGGCGGCGGCGCCGCACTGTCGTCGCGCCAGGCCGCCAGCCGCTGCGCCAGTTCCTGCGCGCGCCGATGGCACTGCTCCAGCGATTCGGCGCGCTCGGCCTGCCCCTGCAGCAGCGCGACCACATCGCCCAACGCCTTCTCCAGCGCATCGAGCGTGTCGAAGAACGGCTCGCCGATGCGGACGTCGGCCTCGATCTGCCCCAGCGCCAGCCGGACGTTGTCCTTGCCGAAGGCGAGCCGCAGATCGCGCGTGGCGCGCTCGAACGGCGCGACGATGCCGACCCAGTCGGCCGCATCGCGCGCATGCGACAGGCCCTCGGCCACGGTATCGCGCGCCAGCTCCAGCAGCTGGCTGGTCGACAGGCTGTCGCCGAAGAACAGCGTCGCGGTCTCCGGCAGCTGGTGCGCCTCGTCGAAGATCACCGTATTCGCCGCCGGCAGCAGCTCGGCCATGCCGGTATCGCGCAGCACCACGTCGGCGAAGAACAGATGATGGTTGACCACCACCAGGTCGGCCTGCTGCGCTTCCTTGCGCGCCCGCATCACGAAGCATTCCTTGTGGTGCGGGCATTCGGTGCCCAGGCAGTTGTCGCGGGTCGAGGTCACCAGCTGCCATACCGGCGCGTTCTCGGGCACGCTGGCGAGCTCGGCCTTGTCGCCGGACGAGGTGGTCTTGGCGAAGTTGGCGATCTCGCGCAGCCACGCCGCGTCCTGCTTGGACGCCAGCCGGCCGTTCAACTGCGCCCGCTCCATGTGGTAGTGGCAGACGTAGTTGGCCCGGCCCTTGAGCAGCGCGACCGAGACCGGCACATTGAGCGCGCGGCGCACGGTCGGGATGTCGCGCAGGAACAGCTGGTCCTGCAGGTTCTTGGTCCCGGTCGACAGGATCACCTTGCCGCCCCACAGCATCGCCGGCACCAGATAGGCGAAGGTCTTGCCGGTGCCCGTGCCGGCCTCGACGATCACCGTGTCGTGCGCCTCGATCGCATCGGCCACCGCGGCGGCCATCTTGGCCTGCGCGTCGCGCGGCCGATAGCCGTCGATGGCCTGCGCCAGCGTGCCGGTCGGCGCGAAGATGCGCGCCAGCGCCGCGGCGCGCGCGTCGGCGGCGTCCGGCTGGATGGCGGGACCGGCGGCATCGTCGCCGGGATGGGAGAGATCGGAATCGGACAAGGCTGGCAGGAATTCGGTGCGCCGCCGGCGGTGGCCGGCGGCGCTGGCATGGCAGCCCGCGGGATCGCGAACCGGGAGATCAGGCGGGAACGTCGGGTTCGAGCTGCAGCTGCAGCAGCGTAATGGCGTCCTTCAGCTTCAGCCGGCGCTTCTTGAGCCGGCGCAACTGCAGTTCATCGTGGCTGGCCTCGGCGGACAGCCGGTCGATCAGATAGTCCAGATCGCGGTGTTCGATCTGCAGCTCGATGATCTGGCGTTCGACGGTGTTCAGATCGCTGTCCATCGTCCATCGGCCTCCCCGGCGACGTCCATCATCAGAATCCGAACGGCCGCGGCGACTCGCCGCTGCCCTGCTTTTCCTTGGCCTTGGCGCGGCGCTCCTCGACCTCGCGCTGGCGCTGGATCGCCTGCTGCTGCTTGGCCTCGTACGCCTTGACGTTCTCGGCGCGCTGGCGGGCCTGCTCGGCGCCGCGTTCGCGCGCCTCGCGCATCCGCGCGTCGTAGTCGGCCTGCTTCTGCTGGTATTCGGCGGCATTGGCGGCACGTTGGGGCGCCTCGGCCTGGCGCTGCGCGTCGCGCAGCTTCTGCTCCTGCTGCTTGCGCTCGAACTCGGCGCGATTGGCCTGTTCCTCGGCCGCGCGCTGCGGCTGGCTGGCCTCGTACTCGGCCTGACGCAGCGCCTGTTCGCGATCGCGCTTCGCGGCCTTGAAGGCGCGCTCGGCCTCGCCGATCTCCAGTTCGCGCTCCCGCAGCACGGCCAGCTCGGTGCGCTGCGTTTCCTTGGCGCGCTCGATGCAGTTGGTGACGAAGAACTTGTCGTAGCAGGCGCGCTCGGCGGTGGCAAAGCGGTAGTTGGTCCAGGCTCGGGAATCGGCCACGGCCTTGCGCTCCGCATCGAAGTCGCGCGGCGGCTGCAGGTCGGCGGAGCCCGAGGCAGATGGTGCCGGGGCGGAAGCCGCGCCCTGCGCCAGCGCGGCGGGCAGCGGCACGGTCAGGCACGCCAGCGCCAGCGTCAGCGCCAGCATCGGGCCCCTGGCCGGCACGGCGGCGGCCGTCGTTGCCGCACGATCGGCGGCCGGAAAACTTGCCGGCAAAGCGGCCCGTTGTGGCTTGAGGTTCATGGGCGGATTCTACCATCGGGGCATGCCGCCGCGCCCGCGCGCGGCCTCGTGTGCGGCCTGTCCGCCAGGCCGGTTCAGAATCGATCCCGGGCGTACCGCATGCCGGATGAAGCGCCGTTCGCTTGTGGCAAAATGCCCCGCTTTCGACTGAGTGTTTTTTCGATGTCCAACCTGCCAGCTTCCGTCACGCAAAAGATCGTGTCGCTCATCGCGGCCGAGCTGTCCGTCCAACCCCGCCAGGTGGCGGCGGCCGTCGAACTGCTCGACGAAGGCGCCACCGTGCCGTTCATCGCACGCTACCGCAAGGAGGCCACCGGCAACCTCGACGACACGCAGCTGCGCGCGCTGGAGGAACGGCTGCTGTACCTGCGCGACATGGAGGAACGCCGCGCCGCGATCCTGGCCTCGATCGAGGAACAGGGCAAGCTGACCCCCGAACTGCGCACCGCGATCGGAGCGGCGGTCACCAAGCAGGCGCTGGAAGACCTGTACCTGCCCTACAAGCCCAAGCGCCGCACCCGTGCCCAGATCGCGCGCGAATGCGGGCTGGAACCGCTGGCGCAGGCGCTGCTGGCGGACCCGACGCTGGATCCGCAGGCCGAGGCGGCCAGGTACGTCAACGGCAAGCCGACCGCCGATGGCGGCGTGCCCGACGTCAAGGCGGCGCTGGATGGCGCGCGCGACATCCTGTCGGAGCAGTTCGGCGAGACCGCCGAGCTGCTGGGCAAGCTGCGCGAGCATCTGTGGGCCAACGGCGTGGTCACCTCGTCGGTGGTCGAAGGCAAGGAAACCGCCGAGGAAGAGAAGTTCCGCGACTACTACAACTACAGCGAGACCATCCGCACGATCCCGTCGCACCGCGCGCTGGCGTTGTTCCGCGGCCGCAATGCCGGCGTGCTGATGATCAAGCTGGGCCTGGGCGAGGAACAGGACGCGCTGGTGCCGCACCCGTGCGAGGCGATGATCGCGCGCCATGTCGGCATCCAGAACCTGAACCGCCCCGCCGACAAGTGGCTGGGCGACGTCTGCCGCTGGTGCTGGCGCGTCAAGGTGCAGCCGCACCTCGAAACCGAACTGCTGACGCAGCTGCGCGAGAGCGCGGAAGGCGAGGCGATCAAGATCTTCGGCCGCAATCTGCACGAACTGCTGCTGGCCGCCCCGGCCGGCCCGAAGGCGGTGATGGGCATCGACCCGGGCATCCGCACCGGCTGCAAGATCGCGGTGGTCGACGCCACCGGCAAGCTGCTGGAGACCGCGACGATCTACCCGCACGAGCCGCGCCGCGACTGGAGCGGCTCGCTGGCCACGCTGGCACGGCTCGCCAGGCAGCATGGCGTCTCGCTGGTGTCGATCGGCAACGGCACCGCCAGCCGCGAGACCGACAAGCTGGTGCAGGACCTGATGCGCCAGGCGCCCGAACTGAAGCTGACCAAGATCGTCGTCAGCGAAGCCGGCGCCTCCGTCTATTCCGCCTCGGAACTGGCGGCCAAGGAATTCCCCGATCTGGACGTATCGCTGCGCGGCGCGGTGTCGATCGCGCGCCGGCTGCAGGACCCGCTGGCCGAACTGGTCAAGATCGATCCGAAATCGATCGGCGTCGGCCAGTACCAGCATGACGTCAACCAGCGCGAGCTGGCGCGCACGCTCGATGCGGTGGTCGAGGACTGCGTGAATGCCGTGGGCGTCGACGTCAATACCGCCTCGGTGCCGCTGCTGGCGCGCGTGTCGGGCCTGAACAGCGTGCTGGCGCGCAATATCGTCGAGTTCCGCGATGCCAATGGCGCGTTCCCCAATCGCGATGCGCTGAAGAAGGTGCCGCGGCTCGGCGACAAGACCTTCGAGCAGGCGGCGGGCTTCCTGCGCATCAATGACGGAGACAATCCGCTGGACCGCTCCTCGGTTCACCCGGAGGCGTATCCGGTCGTCAAGCGCATCCTCGACCATATCAAGAAGGACCTGCGCGAGGTGATGGGCAATCGCGACGCGCTGCGCGGCCTGTCGCCGGCGCAGTTCACCGACGACACCTTCGGCCTGCCGACCGTGCGGGACATCCTCAGCGAACTGGAAAAACCGGGCCGGGACCCGCGTCCGGAATTCAAGACGGCGACCTTCCAGGATGGCGTCGAGGACATCAAGGACCTGCAGCCCGGCATGGTGCTCGAGGGCGTGGTGACCAACGTCGCCGCCTTCGGCGCCTTCGTCGATATCGGCGTGCACCAGGACGGCCTGGTCCATATCTCGGCGCTGTCGAACAAGTTCGTCAAGGACGCGCACGAGGTCGTCAAGGCGGGCCAGATCGTCAAGGTCAAGGTGATGGAGGTCGACGTCAAGCGCAACCGCATCGGCCTGTCGATGCGCCTGGACGACGAGCCCGGCCAGAGCGGCAATCGTGCGGCCGGCGGCGAGCGCCCGGAGCGCGGCGGCAATCGCCCGAGCCGCGGCTTCCAGGGCGGCGGCCGGCGCGAAGCCGAACCGGCCGGCGCGATGGCGGCGGCGTTTGCCAAGCTGAAGCGGTAAGCAAAAAAGCGGGCGGCCCCAAGGCCGCCCGCCGGTCCGGGCGCGCCGCCCGGCTCTTCCCTGCCGCCGCGCTCAGATCTCGACCTTGGTTCCCAGCTCCACCACCCGGTTGGCCGGAATGCGGAAGAAGTCCGACGGCTTGGCGCCGTTCTGATGCATCCACGCGAACAGCGTCTCGCGCCACATCGGCATGCCGGGCAGGCGCGACGGGATCACCGATTCGCGGGCGATGAAGAACGAGGTCTCCATCAGCTCGAATTCCATGTTCAGCTTGCGTTTGGAAAGATCGAGCACCTTGAGCACGTCAGGGGTTTCCTTGAAGCCGTATTCGGACTTCAGGATGAAGACGCCGCCGCCGAGGTCCTTGCAGCTGAGCCGGCGATCGTCGTCGACATACGGAATGTCGCGCGTGACGAAGCTCAGGAACACCACGCGCTCATGCAGCACGCGGTTGTGCTTCAGGTTGTGCAACAGCGACACCGGCACGAACTCCGTATTGCCGGTCAGGAAAACCGCGGTGCCCTCGACGCGGTGCGGCGGATGCGCCAGCAAGCCGGCCATGAAGGGCTCCAGCGGAATACCCTCCTCCAGGCTGCGCGCGCGCAGCAGCTTGCGGCCGCCGTACCAGGTCATCAGCAGGAAGAAGGCCGCGCTGCCCAGCAGCAGCGGGAACCAGCCGCCTTCGGCGACCTTCAGCAGGTTGGCCGAGAAGAACGACAGATCGATCACCAGGAAGGCCGCGCCAGCGGCGGCCACCACCGCCGGCGGCCATTTCCACACATGCCGCATCACGACGATCGACAGCAGCGTGGTGATCACCATCGTGGTGGTCACCGCGATGCCGTAGGCGGCCGCCAGGTTTTCCGATTTCTTGAAGGCCAGCACCACCATCACGACCGCCACCAGCAACGACCAGTTGATCACCGGCAGGTAGATCTGGCCGATCTCCGCTTCGGACGTGTAGCGGATCCGCATGCGCGGAATGAAGCCGAGCTGGATCGCCTGGCTGGTCAGCGAGAACGCGCCCGAAATCACCGCCTGCGACGCGATCACCGCGGCGCAGGTAGCGAGCAGCACCATCGGGATCAGCAGCAGCTCGGGCACCATCAGGTAGAACGGATTGCGCACCGCGCTCGGGTTGCCCAGCAGCATCGCACCCTGGCCGAAGTAGTTCAGCATCAGGCAGGGCATCACGATCGCGAACCATGAGCGGCGGATCGGCGCGGGACCGAAATGGCCCATGTCGATGTACAGCGCCTCGGCGCCGGTCAGCACCAGGAACACGGCACCGAGCACGATGAAGGCCTGCAGCGAATGCTCGAGCAGGAAGCGCACGCCGTACAGCGGATTGATCGCGGCGAGAATCGATGGCGACTCGATCAGGTGGTAGATGCCCAGCGCGCCGAGCGACAGGAACCACGCCACCATGATGGGACCGAACAGCTTGCCCACCGAAGAGGTGCCGCGCCGCTGCAGCAGGAACAGCACCAGCAGGATCGCCAGCGTGATCGGGATCACGTAATGCGACAGTGCCGGCGTCGCGATCTCGATGCCCTCGACCGCGGACAGCACCGAGATGGCCGGCGTGATCACCGCATCGCCGTAGAACATGCAGGCGCCGAAGATGCCCAGCATCATCAGCACCTTGGCGCGACGCGAGCGCGGCGCGGCGCTGCGCAGCGCCAGCGCCATCAGCGCCAGCACGCCGCCCTCGCCGTCGTTGTCCGCGCGCATCACGAACACCACGTACTTGACCGATACCACCAGGATCATCGCCCAGAACAGCAGCGAGATCACGCCCATCACCGCTTCCGGACTGAACGGAATGCCATGCTCGGCGCTGAAGCACTCCTTCAGGGCATACAGGGGACTGGTGCCGATATCGCCGAAGACGACACCGATCGCCGCGAGTACCAGCATGCGCATGCTGGGGGTCTCGACGAAATAATGGCTCGTGGTGGGTTGTGTCATGGATTCGGAGCGGGCGGCCCGTTATGCCGCGGGCCGCCGCATCGTTCGAGAATTTTTTTGCAATGCACAATCGGGCGCCATTCTAGTGGAAACGGGCCGGCAGCGTCATCAGGAATCTTCTTGGGACCGTGTTCGGCCCGTGTCCGGGGCCATATCCGGGGCGCGCTGCGGAGCGGGCGCGAAGACCTTGCTTGCCGGCGATCGCCCTACCCAGGAACGCAAGGATGCGAGCGAAGCGGCGCTCGGTCAACCCCTGAGGTGTGGTGCGCCCGCCATAGAAAAACGGCGCGACAAGCGGTATTCGCGCCGTTCCATGTCTGCTATGTCTTCTACGAGTTCGCCGATATCACCGCGCTGGATCAAGGCACCGAATGCGACCGAACTTCGAGGCGGTCAGACGCCAAGATACCGCTCGAGCAGGCCCGGCGTGGCCGCCAGCTCGGCGGCGGCGCCGCTGGCCGCGACCAGTCCCTTCTCGAGCACCACCACGCGGTCGGCCTGCGCCAGCACCGCGCGATAGTTGCGGTCCACCACCACGGTCGAAATGCCGGTGGCCCGCACCGCGGCGATCACGTCCCAGATTTCGCGGACGATCTTCGGGGCCAGCCCTTCGGTCGCCTCGTCGAGGATCAGGCAGTCCGGGTTGGTCATCAGCGCGCGGCCGATCGACAGCATCTGCTGCTCGCCGCCCGAAAGCTGCTGGCCGCCATGGTCGAGCCGCTCCTTCAGGCGCGGGAACAGCTCGAGCACCCTCGCCTCGTCCCAGTCGTTACGGCCGTTGCAACCCTTGCGCGCAGCCATCAGCAGGTTTTCACGCACCGACAGGTTCGGGAAGATGCCGCGGCCTTCGGGCACGTAGGCGACCCCGAGGCGCGCGACATCATATGGCCGCGCGCGCGACACGTCGCGGCCCGCAACGACGATGGTGCCGGCGCGCTGCGTCACGTGGCCGAGCAAGGTCCGCAGCAGCGTGCTCTTGCCCATGCCGTTGCGTCCCAGCAGGCCGACCGTTTCGCCGGCATCGACGCGGAAGTCGACGCCGCGCAGCACATGGCTGGTGCCATACCAGGCCTGCACGCCGGTGGCTTCGATCATCGGCTTCACGCTGCACACTCCTTGCGCGTGCCCGTGGCCGCGCCGGCGCCCGTGCCGCGGGGATGCGCGCCGGCCGCGACATCGGCAAGCTCGCCCGCGCCTTCGTCGTCGCCCAGGTAGGCCTGCTGCACCTCGCGGTTGGTGCGAATCGCGGCCGGCTCGCCCGAGGCGATCACCACGCCGTTGACCATCACGGTGATGCGGTCGGCCACCGCAAACACGGCGTCCATGTCGTGCTCGACCAGCAGGATCGCGTGGCCCTCGCGCAGATCGCGCAGCAGCGACAGCATCCGGGCCGATTCCTCGGCGCCCATGCCGGCCAGCGGCTCGTCCAGCAGCAGCGCCACCGGCTGCGTGGCCAGGCACATCGCGACCTCGAGCTGGCGCTTCTGGCCGTGCGACAGCGCCATCGCCGGCAGCGCCGCGCAGTCCGCCAGGCCGGCCCGCTCCATCGCCTCGTCGCCCAGCGCGCGCGCGGTGCGGCACGATTGCGCGCTTTCCCACAGGCGCCAGGCGCGCTGCGCGCGCGACTGCGCCGCCAGCCGGCAGTTCTCGCGTACGCTCAGCGGCGCAAACACATTGTTGCGCTGATAGCTGCGTCCGACGCCGGCGCAGGCCAGCCGCGGCTGCGGCCAGCCGGTGACGTCGCTGCCGTGCAGGAACAGCTGGCCCGCGGTCGGCGCGAGTTCACCCGACAGCAGGTTGATCAGCGTCGATTTGCCGGCGCCATTGGTGCCGATCACCGCGTGGATCTGATGCAGGTCCAGCGCCAGGTCGACGCCGGACACCGCGGTCAGCCCGCCGAAGCGGCGCGTCAGTGCGGCCGCCCGCAGCACCGGTTCATTGCCATGGCGCGCGTTCATCGCCGCTCTCCCTGTATGCCGGCTGCCTTGCCGCTCACGCGGCGGCCTGCGCCGCCACCGAGCCGGCGCCGCAACACTGTCGCCAGTCCGACCAGCCCGCCCGGCAGCAGCGCCACCGCGGCGATGATGAAGCCGCCCATCAACAGTTGCCAATGCTTGGTCAGCGTGCTGAACCACTCGGCCAGCAGCACGAACGAGAACGCGCCGATCACCGCGCCGGCCAGACTGCCGACGCCGCCCAGGATCACCATCAGCATCGCGTTGCCCGACTGATGCCACGACGCGATCTCCGGATTGACGAAGCCGAACTGGATCGCATACAGATAGCCGGCCAGTCCGGCGAACGCGCCGCCCGCGACGAAGGCGCCGAGCTGGTAGCGGTAGGTGGCGAAGCCCGCGGCCCGCATGCGCTGCTCGTTGTGGCGGATGCCGATCAGCGCGTGCCCGAAGCGCGAGCGCAGCACCATCGCCAGCGCCGCCACCGTGAAGATCAGCGCGCCCAGCACCAGCCAGTAGAAATGCACGGGATCGTCGATGCCCAGCGGCCGCGCGCCGAACACGCCGAACTCGGGCCGGAAATAGATATAGGTGCCGTCGCTGCCGCCGGCGATCTTGGTGTCGTGGAAGATGAAGTACACCATCTGCGCGAACGCCAGCGTGACCATGATGAAGTAGATGCCGCGCGTGCGCAGCACCAGCATGCCGACCAGCAGCGCCAGCACCGCTGCCGCGGCGACCGCCGCCACCAGCAGCCACCAGCCGTTGCCGGGCTCGGACTGGGGCGCCAGCATCGCGGTCGCATAGGCGGCGGTGGCGAAGTACGCGGCATGGCCCAGGCTGACCAGCCCCGTATAGCCGATCAGCAGCTGCAGCGACAGCGCGAAGATCGCCATGATCATCACCTTGCTGAGCAGGTCGATGTAGAACTTGTTGCCCTCGCCGCCGAGCGCAAGCGGCAGCGCCGCCAGCACGGCGAAGGCGATCGCCCATGCCAGCGTGGTCCAGCGCAGGCTGGCGCGCCGCTGCAGGTCGAAGGCCGCGCCGATGTCGGCGCCGAGGTTGGTCGGAGGTGTCGATGCCATCGCGCTAGCCCGCCTTGAACAGACCCTGGGGTTTCCAGAGCAGAATGATCGCCATCAGCAGGTAGACCAGCACCCCCGCCGCCTCCTGCCAGAACACCTTGCCGAAGGTATCGACGAAGCCGAGCAGCAGCGCGGCGACCATCGCGCCCTTGACCGAGCCGATGCCGCCGATCACCACCACGACGAAACAGACGATCAGCACCTGGCTGCCCATGCCGGGATAGACCGACGACACGGGCGCGGCGATCATGCCGGCCAGCACCGCCAGCGCGACGCCGAGCGCGAACACCAGCCGGTACAGCCGGCCGATATTGACGCCCAGCGACTGCACCATCTCGCGATTGCTGGCGCCGGCACGGATCGTCATGCCCAGCCGCGTGCGGCGGATCACGTAGTACATCGCCGCGGCCACCAGCAGGCACACCGCCGAGATGAACAGCCGGTAGACCGGATAGGTCATCTCGTTGCCGATCGGCAGCGCGCCGTCGAGCAGCGCCGGCACCGGCACGCCATGCACGTCGTCGCCGACCAGGATGCTGCGCATCTCCTCGAACACCAGGATCAGCCCATAGGTCATCAGCACCTGCTGCAGGTGGTCGCGTTCGTACAGATAGCTGAAGAACACCCACTCGAGCAGATAGCCGAACGCGACCGC
Organism: Cupriavidus gilardii; assembly: GCF_008801915.1. GTDB lineage: Bacteria > Pseudomonadota > Gammaproteobacteria > Burkholderiales > Burkholderiaceae > Cupriavidus > Cupriavidus gilardii. The sequence continues at coordinate 26,171 of NZ_VZOV01000004.1, read as the reverse complement.
CAGCACGATGCCCAGCGGCAGCGCGATGAACAGGCTGCCGGTCATGCTCGCCAGCGTGAAGGCCAGGTAGGCGCCCAGCATGTAGAAGCTGCCGTGGGCGAGATTGATCACGCCCATGATGCCGAAGATCAGCGTCAGGCCGCTGGCGACCAGGAACAGCAGCAGACCGTACTGCACGCTGTTCAGGCACTGGATCAGGAAGGAGACGAAGTCCATGCGAGGCGATCGGTCGTTGACGAGGCCGCGGCCGGCAAGCGCCGGCATGCCGCGGCCGGTGACGCGCGCAAGGCGCAGGCGATGGGCGTTGGCGGCCTCGCGTTACAGGCGGCAGCCGCGCGCGGGATCGGCCAGCGCCTTGACCGCGATGCCGGCGACCTTGTTCTCGCGGCCCTCGACCTTGCGCAGATAGAAGTCCTGCACCGGGTTATGGGCCCGCGACAGCGTGAAGGTACCGCGCGGGCTGTCGATGCGCGCGGCGGCGATCGCCTTGTAGACGTCCGCCTTGCGGCTCATGTCGCCCTTGACGGCGGCGGCGCCGGCGGCCAGCATCTGCGCCGCGTCGTAGCCCTGCACCGCGTAGACATCCGGCTGCAGCTTGTAAGCCTTCGCGTAATTGAGCCGGAACTGCTTGTCGCGCGGATTCTGCAAGCCGTCGGCGTAGTGCAGCGTGGTCTCCAGGCCCTGCGCCGCGGTACCCTGCGCCTCCAGCGTGCCGTCGGTCAGGAAGCCCGATGCATAGAGCGGAATCTTGTCCTTCAGGCCCGCCGCGGCCCAGTCCTTGACGAACTTGACGGCGCCGCCGCCGGCGAAGAAGACGAATACCGCATCGGGCTTGAGCGACGCGATCTCGGTGATCTGCGCCTGGAATTCGACGTTCGGGAACGGCAGGCTCAGTTCCTTGACGATCTTGCCGCCCTTGGCCTCGAAGGCCTCCTTGAAGCCGCGCACCGACTGCTCGCCCGCCGCGTACTTCCACGTCAGCGTGACGACCCGCTTCATGCCGCGTTCGGCCACCACCTGCCCCATCGCATAGCCTGGCTGCCAGTTCGAGAACGACGAGCGGAAGATATTGGGCCCGCACAGCGGACCGGTAGCCTCGTCGGCGCCCGCGTTCGGAATGATCAGCAGCGTGTTGCTCTCCTTGGCCACCTTGACGATGCCCATCTGCACGCCCGAGTGCACGGTGCCGATCACCACGTCGACCTGATCGCGCTTGACCAGCTTGTTGGCGTTCTCGGGCGCCTTGGCCGGATCCGATTCGTCGTCGACCTTGAAGAATTCGACCTCGCGCCCGCCCAGCCGGCCGCCCTGCTCCTGCACGTACATGCGGAAGCCGTTCTCGATCGCCGTGCCGAGCGCCGCATAGGTGCCGGTGTAGGGCAGCATGAAGCCGACCTTGATCTTGCCGGCGGCCGCCGATGGCGCGGGCTGCGCCGCGGCGGTGCCCGCCAGCGTCAGCGCGGCGGCGGCAACACAGGTCGGCGCCAGGCGGCGCGAGATGAAGCGATGCATGGATGTCTCCTCCTGGTGGTTCAAGCGGTTCGCTCGCTCGACGGTGCGGCGGCGCCGGTGCCGAGGCGGTGCGGCGCCAAATTATTTTAGGTTTGAAGTTTTCGCCGTTATAAACCCCGCCATGGATGGCGTCAATGCAGTGGAACCCGGCGCCGGGACAGCTTCGTCCACCAGCGCAACCGGCTCGCGCCCGAGTGTAATGACGCGTGGGCCCCGGGGATATCGCGGCTTACCCTGTCTCATGGCGCGGATGGCGAGGGGATGGCGCCGGCCGCGCCCGACGCGGCCTCGCGCGCCTGCTGTTCGCGCTGCCGCAGGCGGAAACGCTGGATCTTGCCGGTCGCGGTCTTGGGCAGCTCGGCCACGCACTCGATCCGGCGCGGATACTTGTACGGCGCCAGGTTGCGCTTGACGAAGTCCTGCAACTGCGCCTCCATGCCGTCGTGCCACGCATGGCCCGGCCGCAGCACCACGTACGCCTTGGGCTTGACCAGGCGATCGGCATCCTCGACGCCGATCACGGCGGCCTCCAGTACCGCCGGATGCCGCGCCAGCGCCGCCTCGACCTCGAACGGCGACACGTAGATGCCGCCGACCTTCAGCATGTCGTCGCTGCGCCCGGCATAGACGTAATAGCCGTCGGCATCGCACAGGTACTTGTCGCCGCTGCGGGTCCATTCGCCGACGAAGGTATCGCGGGTCTTGTCGCGATTGCCCCAGTACATCAGCGCGGCCGATGGCCCCTTGATGTACAGATCGCCGATCTCGCCCGCGGCGCAGGGCTGGCCGGCGTCGTCCAGCAGTTTCAGCTCGTAGCCGGGCACCGGCTTGCCGGTGGTGCCGTAGCGTACGTCGCCGGGACGGTTCGACAGGAAGATGTGCAGCATCTCCGTCGAGCCGATGCCGTCGAGGATGTCGCAGCCGAAATGGGCGCGGAACCGTTCGCCGATGTCGCGCGGCAAGGCCTCGCCGGCGGAGGTACAGATACGCAGCGCGACGTTGTCGCGCGCCGGCAGGTCGGGCGCGGCCAGCATGCCGGCGAACAGCGTCGGCACGCCGCAGAACACGGTGGGCCGCTGTTCGGTCAGACGGCGGAACACCGCTTGCGGCGTCGGGCGCTCCGCCATCAATACCGTGGTGGCGCCGACCGACAGCGGGAAGGTCAAGGCGTTGCCGAGCCCGTAGGCGAAGAACAGCTTGGCGGCGGAGAACACCACGTCGTCCTCGCGCAGGCCGAGCACCTGGCGGGCATACAGGTCGGCGGTATGGAACAGGTTGCCGTGCGTATGGACCGTGCCCTTGGGCCGCCCTGTGGAGCCGGACGAATAGAGCCAGAACGCCATGTGGTCGGGCCCCGTCGCGGCAGCGTGCGCGAGCGGCGTACCGCTGCCGGCCAGGCCCGCCACGGTCGCCGCCGCCGGCTCCTCGCCCTGCGGCAGCTGCCCATCGGCGGGCAGCGGCGCCGCGACGATCCACAGCGGTTCGACCCCGGCGCGCTGCGCCGCCTCGCGCAAGGCCGGCAACAGCGGTGCGGACACCACCACGGCGCGCGCGCCGCTGTGTTCAAGCATGTAGGCGTAGTCGTCCACCGTCAGCAGCGTATTGACGGCCACCGGCACCACGCCGGCCAGCAGGGACCCCAGGAACGCCACCGGAAAATCGATGGTATCGAACGCGCACAGCAGCAGCCGTTCCTCGGGCCGCAGGCCCGCCGCCAGCAGCGCGCCGGCGAAGCCGCGGCTGCGCGCCTCGAGCTCGGCGAAGGTCAGCATGGCGGTGTCGTCGCGGTAGGCCAGCTTGTCGCCCCGGCCGGCATCCAGATTGCGCGACAGCAGATCGACGGCGGCGTTGTAGCGCGCCGGCAAAGCGGTCGGGGACGTCATGTCTCACTCCTTGGGCGGCCCGAAGGCGGCCTCTTGTCGGCCGTTGGTGCGCGCCGGGGGCATTGGACGGGATTGGGCGGCGGGGTGCGGATGCACCGCGGCGGCGGCACCTTATCGTTGTTGATGCATTTTATTGCACATCGACTAAGATGCAAGCTCAGGAATGCACTATATGGCAGCGAAACAGGCTCGGGGTCTACCCGGAGTTTGCGATTCGTGTGCCCTATAATGCCGCACCCAGCGCCCGTCGCTGCCCTTCCATCGAACCCATGTCCGAGATGCGCCGCGCCACCGAAGCCACTGCGCCCTTGTCCGACGCCGAGCCCCGCCAGCCCGGCGAGCGCGATCCGTATCTGACCCAGCTGGGCGAGCGAATCCGTTCGCTGCGCGCCGCGCGCGGCATGTCGCGCAAGGATCTGGCGCGCGGCGCCGGCGTCTCCGAGCGCTATCTGGCCAATCTGGAAACCGGGACGGGCAACGCGTCCGTGCTGCTGCTGCGCCAGGTGGCGGCCGCGCTGAACGTGCCGCTGCCGGTGGTGCTGGCCGAGGCCGATGGCGGCAACGGCGCGCGCGCCGCCGAGTTCGGCCAGTTGCTGCAATGGCTGGCGCAATTGCCGCCGGCCGATCTGGCCCGCGTGCGCGAAGCCTGCCGCAATGCGCTGGCGCCGTCGGCGCCCTTCGACGCCCGCCATCAGCGGATCGCGCTGATCGGCCTGCGCGGCGCCGGCAAATCGACGCTGGGCCGGGCACTGGCCGCGGCGCGCGAACTGCCGTTCGTCGAGCTGAACGGCGCCATCGAACAGGAGGCCGGCGCCACGCTGTCGGAAATCCATTCGCTGTACGGCCAGGCCGCCTACCGCCGCTACGAGTTGCGCGCGCTCGAGCGCGTGCTGCGCGAACACGAGCGGCTGGTGCTGGCGACCCCGGGCAGCCTGGTGTCGGAGCCGGCCACCTTCAATCTGCTGCTGGCCAACTGCTACACGGTGTGGGTCAAGACCTCCCCCGAGGAACACATGGCGCGCGTGGTCGCCCAGGGCGATATGCGGCCGATGCAGGGCAACAGCGAGGCGATGGCCGATCTGCGCCGTATCCTGCAGGCCCGCACGCCGCTCTACTCGCGTGCCGACGCGATCGTCGACACCAGCGGGCAGAGCCTGGACGCCTCGCTGCATGCGCTGCAGACGGTGCTGCAGGACGCGGGGGCCTGATCGGCGGGCATGCTGCCCTCTGCGCGCGTCCGCACTATATTTCATCGCCCGCCGGCCGAATCGGTACGGCAGTTCCGCGTGCTCGCCAACAGTCCGGGAACGGGTCCCGAGCGCCGGCGGTCGAACCGGCGTACGCAAGGAACCCGCGCAAAAGTGGTTTTCCTGCTTCCCTTGCGAAACAAGTGGCCTATAATGTTTCCAAGGAAACAGGAGCATGGCGATGCAGACCAAGCAACTTCGGCAGCAGCTTCCCGCCGGCGCCCCGGATGCCGGAGCGACCCTGACCAAGGCCGTGATGCGCGCGGCCGGCTTCCTCGGCATCAGCCAGGCCGTGGTCGCCAGCGTGCTCGGCATCAGCACGGCTTCTGTCTCCCGCATGGCCTCGGGCCATTACGTACTGGACAGCCACCGCAAGGAATGGGAATTCGGCGTGCTGTTCGTCCGCCTGTTCCGTTCGCTCGACGCCATCCTCGGACATGGCGACCAGGCCCGGCTGTGGCTGGCCAATGACAACCTCGCGCTGGGCGGCAAGCCGCTCGAACTGATCCGTACTACCGAAGGCCTGGTTCGTGTCGTTCACTACCTGGACGCCACCCGCGGTCGCATCTGAGCGCAAGCCGTTTGCGCTCACGTTGTGGCGGGCGGTGGAAGCCCAGCATGTGGTTTCCACGATGCCGCTGGTCGACAGCCTCGAAGAGCAGGCCGTGCTGGAAGCCGTGCTCGATGCCGGCAAACCGGCGGTGCCCTCCTACGCCCGCCATCTGCACTATCTGCTGTTCACGCCGTTCCGCTATCCGCCGTCGCCGTGGGGGTCGCGCTTTCGGGCCGCGCACGATCCGGGCGTCTTCTATGGCGCGGACGAGATCCGCACCGCCTGCGCGGAGCTCGGCTATTGGCGCTGGCGCTTCCTGCGCGACAGTCCCGCGCTGCCGCGCATCGATGCGCGCGCGCAGACGCTGTTCCAGGTCGGCGTACGGACCGAAGGCGTAGCGCTGGACGAAGCGCCGTTCGTGCGCGACGCCGCGCAATGGCAAGACCCGGTGCACTACGACGGCTGCCAGGCGTTCGCCCGCGTCGCGCGCGAGGCCGGCCTCGGGCTGATCCGCTACCGCTCGGTGCGCGATCCCGGCCAGGGTCATTGCGCCGCGGTGCTGACGCCGCTGGCCTTCTCCGCGCCCGCGCCGCTGGTCACCACGACCTGGATGCTGACGGTGCGGCCCGACCGCGTGATCTGGCAACGGGACGATCTGCTGCAACGCGAGAATTTCGAGTTCGAGGCGGCGATGTGGGAACGCCCGAACGGCAATGCGGCCCCCGAGACCGCTTGACATGCGGCGCCGCTCACTTTGGTCGCACGCTGCTGTTGCATTGCGAAAGCGATTGCCCTATAATCACTTCTTCGACGGACGCGGGGTGGAGCAGTCTGGCAGCTCGTCGGGCTCATAACCCGAAGGTCGCAGGTTCAAATCCTGCCCCCGCAACCAACCGATCGAAATCCGCAAAGGCAGCCGCCCCGATTCACCGGGCGGCTTTTTTGTTTGCGCGTTGTTCGCGCGGTGTTTGCGTCAATTCTGTCTTCCGTCGATTGCCTGCCGCTCGTTCGAGCGCGCACCGACGTCACGGCGCCACGGTCGTGCCGCCCACGGGCCCGGTGATAAACTGCGCCCATTCCTCCCGGACCGAATCCATGAAATTCTGCTCGAACTGCGGCCATGCGGTCGTGCTGCGCATTCCCGATGGCGACAACCGGCCGCGCCATCTCTGCGATCAATGCGGCACCATCCATTACGTCAATCCGCGCAATGTGGTCGGCACGGTTCCGGTCTGGGAAGACAAGATCCTGCTGTGCAAGCGCGCGATCGAGCCGCGCTACGGCTTCTGGACGCTGCCGGCCGGCTTCATGGAGATCGGCGAGACCACCGCGCAGGCCGCCGCACGGGAGACGCTGGAGGAAGCCGGCGCCCGCGTGCAGATCGGCGAGCTGTTCTCGATGCTGAACGTGCCGCACGTGCATCAGGTCCATCTGTTCTATCTTGCCCGGCTCGAGGATCTCGATATCGCGCCCGGCGAGGAAAGCCTCGAGGTCAAGCTGGTCGACGAGGCCGACGTGCCTTGGGACGAGCTGGCCTTCCCCACGGTGATCCACACGCTGCGCTGCTTTTTTGCCGACCGCGCCGCCGGCCGCATCGCCGACGGCAGCTTCCGGCTGCATACGCTCGATATCGACAAGCCGATGCGCCCGCTGGCGGCGCGCGCAACGGTGGAGCCCTGAACGCAGGGTACGCCGCCACGGCCCGCCATGCCCGCCAAGGCCGCCCCTTCCCCGTTCAACCGCTCGTTCGTCCCCGCCTCCGCCCGCGCATGATCGCCTGGCTCGACCCGCACGATCCGTTTCCCCCGGTCGATGCCGCGCTGGGCCCCGACTCCGAAGCCCCGGGCCTGCTGGCGGCCAGCCGCGACCTGACTCCGAAGCCCCGGGCCTGCTGGCGGCCAGCCGCGACCTGACTCCGCAGCGCCTGCTGCTGGCCTACCGCCACGGCATCTTTCCCTGGTATGCGCAGGGCCAGCCGGTGCTGTGGTGGAGCACCGATCCGCGCATGGTGCTCGACCCCGCCGCGTTGCGCGTTTCGCTGAGCCTGCGCAAGACGCTCAAGCGCGTGCTGCGCGAGGACGACTGGCAGATCCGCGTCGACGACGACTTCGAAGCGGTGATGCGCGCCTGCGCCGAGACCCCGCGCGCGGGCCAGCACGGCACCTGGATCACGCCGGAAATCGTCGAGGCCTACGGCGCGCTGCATGCGCGCGGCATGGCCCATTCGGTCGAGACCTGGTATCGCGGCGAGCGCGTCGGCGGCCTGTACGGCGTGGCGCTTGGCCGCATGTTTTATGGCGAGTCGATGTTCGCGCGCCGCACCGACGCCTCGAAGATCGCGCTGGCGGCGCTGTGCGGCTTCCTCGCCGGCCATGGGGTGACGATGATAGACTGCCAGCAGGAAACCGAGCACCTCGCCTCGCTGGGCGCGCGGCCGATCCCGCGCAGCGAGTTCGTCGCGCATCTGCGCACGGCGACCGCGCAGCCGCCGATCGTGCCGTGGCGGTTCGACAAGACGGTGCTCGAATGGTGGACGCGGGCGCGCGACGCAGAACGCTAGCGCCCCCCGCTCCGACCGCGGCAGCACCCGACGGCAGCATCCGATCATGAGCAAGCTCAAGGAATTGCCCCTTTCCGCGCTGCAGTTCTATGCAACGGCGCCCTACGCTTGCAGCTATCTCGAAGGCCGCATGGCCCGCTCGCAGGTGGCCACCCCCGCGCACCTGATCAATGCCGACGTCTATTCCCGCCTGGTACGCGCGGGCTTCCGGCGCAGCGGCGTCTTTACCTACCGCCCCTATTGCGACGATTGCCATGCCTGCACGCCATGCCGGCTGGCGGTCGACCAGTTCGAGCCGGACCGCAGCCAGCGCCGCGCGTGGCAGCGCCACCGTCATCTGCAGGCGCTGGTGGCGCCGCTGACCTACGTCGAGGAACACTACGCGCTGTATCTGCGCTACCAGTCGATGCGGCATGCAGGCGGGGGCATGGACCAGGACAGCCGCGACCAATACGAGCAGTTCCTGCTGCAGAGCCGCGTCAATTCGCGGCTGGTCGAATTCCGCGATCCCCCCGACGCGGCCGAGCCGGGCAAGCTGCGCATGGTCAGCATGATCGACGTGCTCGACGACGGCCTGTCGTCGGTCTACACGTTCTACGATCCGCTGCAGCCCAAGACCAGCTACGGCACCTACAACATCCTGTGGCAGATCGAGCAGACCCGCGAACTGGGCCTGCCGCACCTGTATCTCGGCTACTGGATCGCCAACAGCCGCAAGATGGCCTACAAGGCGCGCTTCCAGCCGCTGCAGGTGCTGGTCGGCAACCAGTGGCGGCCGTTCGCGTCCGACGCCGCCTGACGGCGCGCCGGGCTGTCCCCGGACTCTCAAGCGCCGCTGCCGTTACAATATCGCCCTGACCGCGCCGCGATCCGCCCGCGGCGCATTCCGGTACCGCCCGCCGCTCGCCGACAGGTCGCCCGGTACCGATTCTCTGCCTCGATTCCCTGCCCCGATTTCCGCCGTGCTCAACGCGCTCTATCCCCTGTTTCGTCCCGCCCTGTTCTCGATGGACGCCGAGGACGCTCACCATCTGACCCTCGACAACCTGCGCCGCGCGCAGCGCCTCGGACTGGCCGGCTGCCTCGGCAACCGCATCGACGACGATCCGCGCACCGTGATGGGCGTGCGCTTTCCGAATCCGGTGGGACTCGCGGCAGGCCTCGACAAGGACGGCGCCTATATCGACGGCCTGGCCGCGTTCGGCTTCGGCTTCATCGAGGTCGGCACGGTGACGCCACGCCCGCAGCCCGGCAATCCGCGCCCGCGCATGTTCCGGCTGCCGAAGGCCGAGGCGCTGATCAACCGGATGGGCTTCAACAACGGCGGCGTCGACGCCTTCGTCGCGAACGTCAACGCGTCGCGCTGGAAGGCCGAAGGCGGCGTGCTCGGACTGAACATCGGCAAGAACGCCGACACGCCGATCGAGCGCGCGGTCGACGACTACCTGTACTGCCTGGAACGCGTCTATCCGCACGCGAGCTACGTCACGGTCAACATCTCGTCGCCGAATACCAAGAACCTGCGCCAGCTGCAGGGCGCCAGCGAACTCGACGGCCTGCTGTCCGCGCTGAAGACCGCGCAGCAGCGGCTGGCCGACCGGCACCGGCGCTACGTGCCGCTGGCGCTGAAGATCGCGCCGGATCTGGACGCCGACCAGATCGGCAATATCGGCGACGCGCTGGTGCGCCATCGCATCGACGGCGTGATCGCCACCAACACGACGATCTCGCGCGAGGCCGTCAAGGGCCTGCCGCACGCCGACGAAGCCGGCGGCCTGTCGGGCCGCCCTGTGTTCGATGCGTCGACCGCGGTGGTGCGCGCGCTGCGCGCGGTGGTCGGCGACGCGCTGCCGATCGTCGGCGTCGGCGGCATCTTCGACGGCGCGCAGGCGCGCGCCAAGATCGACGCGGGCGCGCAGCTGGTGCAGCTCTACACCGGGCTGATCTACCGCGGCCCGGCGCTGGTCAAGGAATGCGCCGCCGCGCTGCGCGCTTGATGCAGGCCGGATACGCCGCGCCCTCCCTTTTCGTCCCGCCCCATTCAGAGGAACACCGCATGGAAACGATCCGACTCGGCCAGAGCGATTTGCAGGTCTCGCGCATCTGCCTCGGCACGATGACCTTCGGCGAACAGAACACCGAGGCCGAAGGCCACCAGCAGCTCGACTATGCGTTCTCGCGCGGCATCAACTTCATCGATACCGCCGAGATGTATCCGGTCAAGCCGCGCGCCGAGACCTATGGCCGCACCGAGCAGATCGTCGGCAGCTGGCTCAAGCGCCAGCCGCGCGACCGCATCGTGCTCGCCACCAAGGTCGCCGGCCCGGCGCGCATGCCATGGATCCGCGACGGCGGCGACCTGACGCCGCAGAGCATCCGCGCCGCGGTCGACGCCTCGCTCGAGCGCCTGCAGACCGACTACATCGACCTGTACCAGATCCACTGGCCGGCCCGCAACGCGCCGATCTTCGGCCAGAAGCAGTTCGACCCGTCGCGCGAACGCGCGTGCACCAGCATCGCCGCGCAACTCGACGCGATGGCGCAGCTGGTGCGCGCCGGCAAGATCCGCTACGTCGGTGTGTCCAACGAAACGCCGTGGGGCATCGCCGAATTCGTCAAGCAGGCGGAGCTGCATGGGCTGCCGCGCATCGCCACCGTGCAGAACCCCTACAACCTGGTCAATCGCAGCTTCGAGCAGGGCCTGGACGAGGCCTGCTACCGCACCGGTGTCAGCCTGCTGATCTACAGCCCGCTCGCCTTCGGCCAGCTGACCGGCAAATACCTGAAGGCCAACACCGCCCAGCCGACCTTCGACGCCTCGGCGCAGGGCCGGCTGACGCGCTTCCCGGCCGACTGGAGCCCGCGCTATCTGCGCCCCGAGACGCTGGCGGCCAGCGCGCGCTACGTCGAGCTGGCGCGCGCGCACGGCCTGTCGCCGGCCACGCTGGCGCTGGCCTGGTGCTACTCGCGCTGGTTCGCGCACAGCACGATCATCGGCGCGACCACGCTGGCGCAGTTGCAGGAGAACATCGACGCCTGGGGCGTGCCGCTGCCGGCAGACGTGCTGGCCGGCATCGAACGGATCCACGCCGAAATCCATAATCCGGCGCAATAAGGCGGGCCACGGGCCGTCCAGTGCCATCCGGAAAAACAGCGCGGAAACCCGACCTCGGTGGGGGTTCCGCACTGCGCCGCAACAGGGCACCGCGGGCCGGGGAAGTGGTATCCTCGCGGGCTTGACGCCGCCCGCCGCGCGGTGCGCGAACCCCGCGCACCGGCCGGCGATCCACTGGAACCACCGAGGCACAGGGCGGCCGACCCGAACGAAACCCACAACCAAATATTCGAGGGGAGATTCGACCATGACCATGCTGAAAACTTCGACCAGGACCCTGCTCGCCGGCGCCGTCGCGCTCGCCCTGCTGCACGGCGGCGCGGTGAACGCGCAGACCGTCAAGGTGCTCTCGATCGTCGATCACCCCGCGCTGGACGCGATCCGCGACGGCGTGCGCGCCGAACTGAAGTCGGCCGGCTACGACGCCGACAAGAACCTGAAGTGGGAATACCAGAGCGCGCAGGGCAATACCGGCACCGCCGCGCAGATCGCCCGCAAGTTCGTCGGCGACCAGCCCAATGCGATCGTCGCGATCGCGACGCCGGCCGCGCAGGCCGTGGTCGCCTCGACCAAGACCGTGCCGGTCGTCTACTCGGGCGTCACCGACCCGGTCGCGGCGCAACTGGTCAAGGGCTGGCAGGCCAGCGGCACCAACGTGACCGGCGTGTCCGACAAGCTGCCGCTGGACAAGCAGGTTGCGCTGATCAAGCGCGTGGTGCCCAAGGCGAAGACCGTCGGCATGGTCTACAACCCGGGCGAGGCCAACTCGGTCGTGGTGGTCAAGGAACTGAAGACGCTGCTGGCCAAGGAAGGCCTGACGCTGAAGGAAGCGGCCGCGCCGCGTACCGTCGATATCGGCCCGGCCGCCAAGAGCCTGGTCGGCAAGGTCGACGTGATCTACACGAATACCGACAACAACGTGGTGTCGGCCTACGAGGCACTGGTCAAGGTTGCCAACGAATCGAAGGTGCCGCTGGTGGCCGCCGATACCGACAGCGTCAAGCGCGGTGCGATCGCGGCGCTGGGCATCAACTACGGCGACCTGGGCGTGCAGACCGGCAAGATCGTCGTGCGCATCCTGAAGGGCGAGAAGCCGGGCGCGATCCCGTCCGAGACCAGCGACAAGCTGGAGCTGTTCGTCAACACGACGGCCGCCGAAAAGCAGGGCGTGTCGCTGTCGCAGGACCTGATCAAGGAAGCCAAGCAGGTCATCAAGTAATGACGCCATGACGACCCGCCGCCCGGCTGCCGGCACGCCGCGCAGCGGGCGGCTGGCCGGCGCCGCGCCCTACCCGGCCACGCGCCGACGCCGCTGGTTGCAGCCTGCGGCCCGCCCAGGCGCTTGATCCGCCGGCGGCAGCCGCGCCAGTCAGCACGCCCGGCCACCGGCGGGCGCGCATACCGCAACAGGATTCACCATGTCTCTCTTCTCCCTTCTGGGCGCGCTGGAGATCGGCCTGATCTTCAGCCTCGTCGCCCTCGGGGTGCTGATCTCCTTCCGCATCCTCAATTTCCCCGATCTGACCGTCGATGGCAGCTTTCCGCTGGGCGGCGCCGTCGCGGCCACGCTGATCGCGATGGGCCAGGACCCGTTCCTCGCCACGGCGCTGGCCATCGTCGCCGGCGCGATCGCGGGCCTGATCACCGGCTGGCTCAATGTCCGGCTCAAGATCATGGACCTGCTGGCGTCGATCCTGATGATGATCGCGCTGTACTCGATCAATCTGCGGATCATGGGCCGGCCCAACGTGCCGTTGATCACCGAGCCGACGATGTTCACGGTGCTGCAGCCGGAATGGCTGCCCGATTTCATGCTGCGCCCGCTGGTGCTGGTCGTCATCGTGATCGTCGCCAAGCTCGGCCTGGACTGGTTCTTCTCGTCGCAGCTCGGGCTGGCGATGCGGGCCACCGGCGCCAATCCGCGCATGGCACGCGCCCAGGGCATCGCCACCGGCCGCGCCACGCTGGCCGGCATGGCGCTGTCGAACGCGCTGGTCGCGCTGGCCGGCGCGCTGTTTGCGCAGACGCAGGGCGGCTCGGACATCTCGATGGGCATCGGCACCATCGTGATCGGCCTGGCCGCGGTGATCATCGGCGAGACGATCCTGCCGGCCCGCCGGCTGGTGCTGACCACGCTGGCCGTGGTGCTTGGCGCGATCCTGTACCGCTTCTTCATCGCGCTGGCACTGAACAGCGATTTCATCGGCCTGAAGGCACAGGACCTGAACCTGGTCACCGCGCTGCTGGTGACGGTCGCGCTGGTGCTGCCGGCCACGCGCAAGAAGCTGTTCGGCCGCAAGGCGAATGGAGGCTGACATGCTGCGCGCACAAGACCTGAAGCTGACCTTCAACCCCGGCACGCCGATCGAGACGCGCGCGCTGCGCGGGCTGAGCCTGGAGATCCCGTCGGGCCAGTTCGTCGCGGTGATCGGCTCGAACGGCGCCGGCAAGTCGACCTTCCTGAACGCGATCAGCGGCGACCAGATGGTCGACGCCGGCACCATCACGATCGACGGCAACGATGTCACGCGCAAGCCCGCCTGGGACCGCGCGCCGCTGGTCGCCCGCGTGTTCCAGGACCCGATGGCGGGCACCTGCGAGGCGCTGACGATCGAGGAGAACATGGCGCTGGCGATGGCGCGCGGTTCGCGCCGGGGCTTCCGCCCGGCGCTGAACCGCTCGTCGCGCGAACTGTTCCGCGACAAGCTGCGGCTGCTGAATCTCGGGCTGGAAAACCGGCTGACCGACCGCATCGGCCTGCTGTCCGGCGGCCAGCGCCAGGCGGTCAGCCTGCTGATGGCGTCGCTGCAGCCCTCGCGCATCCTGCTGCTGGACGAGCACACCGCCGCGCTGGACCCGAAGACCGCGGCCTTCGTGCTCGAGCTGACCGCCCGCATCGTCGAGGAAAACAGGCTGACGACGATGATGGTGACCCACAGCATGCGGCAGGCGCTGGACTACGGCCAGCGCACGGTGATGCTGCACCAGGGCCAGGTGGTGCTCGACGTCTCGGGCGACGAACGCAAGGGCCTGGACGTGCCCGATCTGCTGCGCATGTTCGAGCGCAGCCGGCACGAGCAGCTGGACGACGACGCGCTGCTGCTGGGCTGATTGCGCCCTTCCGGCGCGATCCTGTCATTCCGGCGCATGGGGGAATCCGGCGGCTTTCGGGGTCACCGGGTCTGCGCCAGCGCGGCGGCGACGATGTGGATCGGAAAAAACGAAACCCCGGCCCTGGCCGGGGTTTTTTGTTGCCGCCTGCGTGGTGCCCAGGGGCTCAGGGGCTCGGCAGCTCAGGCCGTCGCCGCCTTCGCCAGCCAGCGCTCCAGCTGCTCCGTCACCGCGGTGCTGGAAAACGAGCAGCTGTCCTGCGCGAACACGGACGACATTTCGAGCCGGCGCAGCAGCTCCTCCATCGCCTGGCCGAATACCGGCGGCAGCGTCAATGCCGGCGCCTGCTCGCGCCAGGCGCGCACCAGCGCGTCGGCGGGCAACGCCCCGGCACGATGGCGGTCCAGCGCGTCGCGCATCGCGTTCAAGGGCGCCTGGTTTGCGGGTTCGCTCATGCCTTCGCCCTCCTTTCCTTGTAGAGATCGCGGAAGGTGCGGCCGCTGGGTGCCGGCATGTCGCGCGTATCGGTCCAGCCGCGGCCGCCCAGCGGCAGCTTGCCGATGCGGCCGTCGTGGCGGCCCATGCGGGCCAGCACGCTGGCGCCCAGGCGCGTGGCCAGCGCGTACAGCCCCGGCCGCCTGGCGACATAGCCCCAGGCGCGCAGCGCCCAGCGCTCCTGCCACGGCCGCATGCCGCGCTCCATCTGTTTCTCGCGCAGCTTGCGCAGCAAGTCCGACAGCGGGATCGAGGCCGGACACACGCGGTTGCACTCGCCGCACAGCGTCGCCGCCTGCGGCAGGTCGATGGCATTGCCCAGGCCGACGTAGCTGGGCGTCAGCACGCTGCCCATCGGTCCCGGATAGACCCAGCCATAGGCGTGGCCGCCGATCTTCTGATAGACCGGGCAGTGGTTCATGCAGGCGCCGCAGCGGATGCAGCGCAGCATCTCCTGAAAATCGCCGCCGATCAGGCCGGTACGGCCGCCATCGACCAGCACGAAGTACATATGCTCCGGACCGTCCTGCTCGCCCGGGGCGCGCGGGCCGGTCAGCAGCGAGAAATAGTTCGAGATCGCCTGGCCCGTGGCCGAGCGCGGCAGCAGCCGCATCACGGTGGCCAGGTCCTCCAGCGTCGGCAGCACCTTCTCGATGCCGGTGACGGCGACATGCACGCGCGGCATCACCGTACACATGCCCTCGTTGCCCTCGTTGGTCACCACCGCGACCGAGCCCGTTTCCGCGATCAGGAAGTTGCCGCCGGTCACGCCCATATCGGCCGACAGGAACTCGGGGCGCAGCACCTCGCGCGCTTCCCGCGTCATGTCGGGAATCTCGGTCAGCCGCGGCTTCTGGTGGACCTTGGCGAACAGGTCGGCGATCTCGTCCTTGTCCTTGTGCACCACCGGCGCAATGATGTGCGACGGCGGCTCCGCGTCGTTGATCTGCAGGATGTATTCGCCGAGATCGGTCTCGATGCTCTGCACGCCGAGCTCGCCGAGCACCTCGTTCAGCCGCATCTCCTCGGTCACCATCGACTTGCTCTTGATGACCTTGCGCACGCCGTGACGCTGCGCGATCTCGCCGACCAGCCTTGCCGCGTCCGCGGTCGTCTCGGCAAACAGCACCGTGGCGCCGCGTCGCGTGGCGTTCTCCTCGAAGGTCGCCAGCCAGACGTCCAGATTGGCCAGCGCACGGTCGCGGCGCTCCTTCAGCGCCTCGCGCGTGGCGGCGAAGTCGATGTCCTCGATCGCGGCCGCGCGCGCGGTGACGAACTTGGTCGACAGCTTCTTCAGGTTCTGCTGCAGGCGCTGGTCGGCCAGCTTCTGGCCGGCGCGCGCCTTGAATTCCATGCTGTGCACTTGCATGCGTGGTGGCCTCTTGCGTGGTGCGCGATCGATGCGGGAATGCCGGGATTCGGGGATGCGGCGATCAGGCGTCGCCGGCCAGGACCTGCGCGATATGCAGCACGCGGGTGCGCGTATCGCCGGTCCGGCGCAGGCGGCCTTCGATATTGAGGATGCAGCCGAGGTCGCCGAGCACCACCGCGTCGGCACCACTGGCCGCGATATTGGCGCACTTCTCGTCGACGATGGCGGTCGAGATATTGCCGTACTTGAGCGCGAACGTCCCGCCGAAACCGCAGCAGGCCTCGCAATCCTTCATCTCGGTCAGCTGCACGCCGGGCAGCTTGCCCAGCAAGGCGCGCGGCTGCTGCTTGACGCCGAGTTCGCGCAGCCCGGAGCACGAGTCGTGGTAGGTCACGTGGCCGGCGAAATTGCTGTCGAGCGTGTCGATGCGCGCGACGTTGACCAGGAAATCGGTCAGCTCGTAGACCCGCGTGCGCAGGCGCTCGTAGCGGCCATTCAGTTCGGGATCGTTGCGCAGCAGGTCGCCGTAGTGGTGCAGGATCATGCCGCCGCAGGAGCCCGACGGCACCACCACGTAGTCGAACATCTCGAACTCGCGCAGGAATTTCTCCGCCAGGTCGCGCGAGGCGGCGCGCTCGCCGGAGTTGTAGGCCGGCTGGCCGCAGCAGGTCTGGGCCTCGGGGACCATGACCTCGTAGCCGGCCTTCTCCAGCAGCTTGAGCACCGAAAAGCCGATCTCCGGCCGCATCAGGTCCACCAGACAGGTGACGAACAGACCGACTCGCATGGGGATTCCTACCTTTTTCCAGACCCAAAACCTCGCAATTATGCGCTTTTGCGTCGCGGTTCCGCCACTGCGGCGCGCCGCCGCCGGCGCTTTTGTTGGCCCCTGCCATCGCAGCGGGGCCATTTTCCGCCCCATTTTGGGGCTCATCAATGTGCGGAATGCCCGACTATGACATTTCACGTATTGAAATTTTCACGATGCGAGATAGAATCAGGCAGTCGCTTAATTTGCCGCACGGCAACAATTTCCCCATGGCTGAAGCAGAGAAGGAACCCGGCAAGACGTCGATCCAGGTGATCGAACGGATGATGACGCTGCTCGATGCACTCGCGCGGCATGCCGATCCGGTCAGTCTGAAGGAACTCTCCCAGGCTACCGGGCTGCATCCCTCGACGGCGCACCGCATCCTCAACGATATGGTCGCGTGCCGCTTCGTCGACCGCTCCGATCCAGGCAGCTACCGGCTCGGCATGCGCCTGCTGGAACTGGGCAATCTGGTCAAGGCCCGGCTCTCGGTGCGCGAGGCGGCGCTGGCGCCGATGCGCGCGTTGCACCGCGTCACCGGCCAGACCGTCAACCTGTCGGTGCGCCAGGGCGACGAGATTGTCTATATCGAACGCGCCTACAGCGAGCGCTCCGGCATGCAGGTGGTGCGCGCCATCGGCGGCCGCGCCCCGTTGCATCTGACCTCGGTCGGCAAGCTGTTCCTGGCCGCGGACGAGGTCGCACGGGTGCGCAACTACGCGACCCGCACCGGCCTGGCCGGCCATACCCGTACCTCGATCACCGACCTGTCGAAACTGGAGCGCGAGCTGAACTGGGTCCGCACCAACGGCTATGCGCGCGACAACGAGGAGCTCGAACTCGGCGTGCGCTGCATCGCGGCGGGCATCTACGACGACTCGCGCCGGCTGGTCGCCGGCCTGTCGCTGTCCGCCCCGGCCGATCGGCTGCAGGACAGCTGGCTGCAGAATCTGAAGGAAACGGCGTTGCAGATTTCGCGCGGCATGGGCTATACCGCCGATAGCGACGTGTAGCGACGTGTAGCGACGTGTAGCGACGTGTAGCGACGTGTAGCGACGTGTAGCGGCGCGTGGCGGTGCACGGTATCCCGCCACGCCTCGCGCCACGCCGCGCAGCGCGATTGCACGCGCTGCGCCCTTCCCGATTTCGACAGACAGCACACGACGAGATGCAAGACTCCGGTTTTCTGCCGCGCCTGCTTGAGGCGCTCGGCTCCGACGTGGTGACCACCGACGCGCAGGCGATCGCGCCCTGGCTCAGCGACTGGCGCGGGATCTACCGGGGCGATGCCCAGGCCGTGGTGCGGCCGCGCAATACCGACGAAGTCGCGCGCTGCCTGGCGCTGTGCCAGCAGTGGCGCGTGCCGGTGGTGCCGCGCGGCGGCAATACCGGGCTGTGCGGCGGCGCGACGCCCGACGATCGCCCCGCCAACGTGGTGCTGAGCCTGGACCGGATGAACACGATCCGCTCGGTCGACACCATCGCCAACACGATGGTGGCCGAGGCCGGCTGCATCCTCGGCAATCTGCGCCGCGCCGCCCATGACGCGGACCGCCAGCTGCCGCTGTCGCTGGCCGCCGAGGACTCGTGCCAGATCGGCGGCAATCTCGCGACCAATGCCGGCGGCGTCAACGTGGTGCGCTACGGCATGGCCCGCGAGCTGGTGCTCGGCCTGGAAGCGGTGCTGCCCGACGGCGAGGTCTTCCATGGGCTGCGCACGCTGCGCAAGGACAACACCGGCTACGACCTGAAGCAGTTGCTGATCGGCTCCGAAGGCACGCTGGGCGTGATCACCGCGGTGGCGCTGCGGCTGCTGCCGCGCACCGATCAGCGCGCCGGGTGCTGGCCGCGGTGGAATCGCCTCGGCAGGCGTTGCAGCTATTCTCGCTGCTGTACTCGCGCTGCGGCGCGCGGCTGCAAGCCTTCGAATTCTTTACCGGACCCTGCCTGGAACTGGTGCTGACGCATGCGGAAGGCGTGCAGGCGCCCTTCGCCGACCGCCATCCGGCCTACGTGCTGGTCGAACTGGCTGACACCACCGACGAGGCCGGCCTGAACTCGCTGCTTGAAGCGACCATCGGCGACGCGCTCGAACAGGGCCTGTGCCTCGACGCGGCCGTGTCCTCGTCGCTGAGCCAGCTGCAGGCGATGTGGAAGTTGCGCGAAGAAATCTCGGAAGCGCAGCGCGCCGATGGCCCGCACCTGAAGCACGACATCTCGCTGCCGATCGAATCGATCCCGGTGTTCATGGAGCGGATGCAGGCACGGCTGCAGCGGCTCGACGGCGCGATCCGCCCCTTCGTGTTCGGCCACTTCGGCGACGGCAATCTGCACTACAACCTGTCCCGCCCAGCGGGCGCGCCGAAAGACTGGGCAACCACGCATGGCGAGGCGGTCACGGCCGAGGTACTGGACGAGGTGATGCGCCATGGCGGCAGCATCAGCGCCGAGCATGGCATCGGCCAGCTCAAGCGCGAGTATTTCCACCGCTACAAGGATCCGCTCGAACTGCGGCTGATGGTCGGCATCAAGCGGCTGCTCGATCCGGCGGGCATCATGAATCCGGGCAAGCTGCTGTGATCGGCTGAACCTCGCCGGTCAATTGCCGGCGTGGCCGGCCCCTGAAACGACGACGCGCCCTCGAGGGGCGCGTCTTTCGTTGCGGGACGGGCTTGCCGTCCCGCCGTTCGGCTCGGTTCAGATGCCGCGCGCCTGCTGCGACGTCAGCACGTAATGCGGCGAGTTGGCGGGCCCCTGCGTCAGATTCGGCGTGCTCGGGAAGCGGTTCGGCGCCGATGGCGGCGAATGCTCGAGCCAGTCGCGCACGCGATTGGCATCGGCAAAGCGGGTCAGGTTGCCGGACGAGTCCAGGAACACCATCACCACATCGCGGCCGCCGACACGCGCCTGCATCACCAGGCAGCGCCCCGCTTCCGAGATGAAACCGGTCTTCTGCAAGCCGATATCCCAGTTGCCGCCGCGCACCAGGCGATTGGTGCTGACGTAGTGCTGGGTGCGGCCAAGCACATTGACCTCATGCTCGGTCTGCGTCGAGAACGCGCGGATGGTCGGATTGCGATAGGCCGCCTTGACCAGCCGGGCCAGATCCATCGCCGACGAGACGTTGCTGCTCGACAGCCCGCTCGAATCGACGAAGTGGGAGTCGTTCATGCCCAGTTCGCGCGCCTTGCGGTTCATCGCCTGCACGAAGGCCGGCAGGCCGCCCGGGTAGTGGCGGCCGAGCGCCGAGGCGGCGCGGTTTTCCGACGACATCAGCGCCAGCAGCAGCAGCTCCTGGCGGGTCAGCTGGGTGCCGAAGCGCAGACGCGAGCTGCTGTGCTTCTCGGTGTCGCGATCTTCCTCGGTAATCGTCAGCACCTCGTCCATCGGCAGGCGCGCGTCCATCACCACCAGCGCGGTCATCAGCTTGGTGATCGAGGCGATCGGCAGCACCGCGGCCGCGTTCTTCTGGAACAGCACTTCGTTGGTGTTCTGGTCCATCACCAGCGCGACGCTGGAGCGCAGCGACAGCGCATCGTCGGTATCGCGCAGTCCAAGCGCCTCGCCCAGCGACGGGCGCGACGGCGGCGTATAGGCCGCGCGCACGGGGGCGGCCTGACGCTGGACCAGAATGACCTTGCGCTTGCCATTCTTGGAAACGATGACCTTGCGGCTGCCGGTCTTGGCCACCGTCGAGCGCTTCGACACGCTGCTGGCCTTGGCGGACTTGGTGGACTTCGACGATTTAGCCGAGGATTTTTGGACTTTGACGACCTTTTCGGTCTTTTTAGCGGATTTTGACGATTTACTCGCCGCCTCCGCCATGGGCGCGGCAATCAGCGCCGCCGACACCAGCATGGTCGCTGCCACCGAAGGCAGAGGCAGGGTGCCGAGAAATCTCAGGAATGGGAGGTCGAACCGGGACATGATTCTCGGGCGCGCATCGGGAATGGCGCCAGTGTAGAAAAAAAAGAATTTGTTAGCAAGATTAATGACTTACACAGCGGACTTAAAGCTTCGATTACAGACATTTCCGTAATGCGAAAAATAAGACGCTTGCAGCACATGGAAATCTGCATGACGCGGCCTCCCGGCCCGGCAATCTTCCGCCCTGCGCACGCGCATGCCTCACTAACGTCAGTTCTGGCGAGAAATTGAGTGGCCGGCGCAATGTCGGCCGCGTCATCTGGATCAGCAACGCGCGAAACCGGGTTCCGGTTCACACCCGCAGCGCAACATTCGCCGCGCGGCGCGCCGACTGCCCTGCCCCCGATACCGGGCGCAAGGGACAGGCCGGTACGGCACCTGCGCGCGTTCACGGTCACGCTCCCTACCGATCCACGGCCGCCACCAGCAGCGGCTCGAGCGCCTTGCGCAACGGTTCCGGCAAGGCGACTGGGCGGCGCGTCTGGCGGTCGACATAGACATGCACGAAGTGCCCCTGCGCGGCGGCGCTGTCGTCGCCCTCGCGAAACAGCCCCACTTCGTAGCGCACACTGCTGTTGCCGAGCCGCGCGACGCGCAGACCCGCGATCACCGTTTCGGGAAAGCTCAGCGAGGCGAAGTAGTTGCACTGCGTCTCGATCACCAGCCCGATGGTGTCACCTGCCTCGATGTCGAGCACGCCGCGCTCGATCAGGTAGCGATTCACCACGGTGTCGAAATAACTGTAGTAGACAACGTTGTTGACGTGGCCATAAACATCGTTATCCATCCAGCGCGTCGTGATCGGCAGGAAGTGGCGATAGCAGTCGCGGGGCTGGGCTTGCGGCTTCATGGCGGGAAAGGGCAATAACGGTGGGCGGAAGGAAGATTGCGGACGGGCCGGTCAAGCGCGCCGCGACGGCGCCGCGGCCCCGCGCATCACCAGCGCGACGCCGGCCGCCGCGAGCGCCATGCCGGCTGCGGCCATCGGCGGAAAGCGCTCGTCGAACAACAGCCAGGCCATCACGGCGGTGGTCGGCGGCGTCAGGTACATCAGGCTCGATACGCTGGTGGCTGCGCCGCGCCGGATCAACACGAACAGCAGCGAGATCGCGCCGATCGACAAGGCCACGATCGACCATGCGAGTGCGCCGATCATCTCGAGGTTCCAGTCGACTTCGCGCGTTTCGAACAGGAACATCCACGGCAAGCAGGCCAGCGCCGCCGCGGTGAACTGGATCAGCGACCCCATGCGCAGATCGAACACGGGGCAGCGATGCTTCTGATACAGCGTGCCGACCGTGATCGACAGCAAGGCGCCGACAGCCAGCAGCACGCTGAATGGCGTCGCCGCACCGGCCGACAGCTTGCCGGCCACGACCAGGCCGACGCCGACGATGCCGAGCAGCAACCCGAGCCACTGCCAGCCGCGCAGGCGTTCACCAAGACGCAGCGAAATCAGCGCCGTCAGCAGCGGCTGCATGCCGACGATCAGCGCCGCCATGCCGGCCGGCATGCCCAGCTTGACCGCGGCCCAGACGCCGCCCAGATAACCGGTCTGCAGCAACAGCCCCGCCAGCGCAATGCGGCCGATCATGGGCCAGTCGATCCGGCCGCCGTGCCGGGGCAGCGGCACGCGCGCCAGCACGACGAACGGCACCATCAGCACCACCACGCCGGCAAAACGCAGGAACAGGAAGGTCATCGGCTCGGCATGGGGCATGCCGTACTTGGCGACGATAAAGCCGGTACTCCAGATCAACACGAACAGCCAGGGCATCGACACCAGCCAGACGTTGGCGCCCGCGGAGGCGGCGCGGCCGGGGTTGCTGGCCTCTGCCGCGGGCCTCATGCACGCCCCCGCCAGCAGGCGACATGGGCGGACAGGCCGGTGGGCAACAGGTTTGCGATGCAGGGCAGACTGGAGCAGGCGACTTGGCGGGACATCGGCAGAAGGAGTCGAAACAGGCGTGCCGCGCGGCGGCTGGGCACTTCGCCCCTCCCCCGCCATGCGATAAAGGGAATGCGCGATGGTAGCACCGGCCCGCAGGTCCCGCGTTTCGGGCGACGCAAGTGATCCAGGGGCGGCAATGTGACGGAGCCGACCGGGGGTTTACCCGGGGCTCGTTGTGCAATGCACCAAAACCGCTTGACACACCAATCATGGTCCATACAATACGGAATTGTTGCGACGCACCATGAATTCGAAAGACGGTTTCCGGACCGGCCGATCGGCTCGCTGGGGCGGACGCACAAGACCATTCACGCGCCTGGGCTGGCCACCGCAACGTCACGGCCTTGACATCTAGGCGACCTATTTTTTGAGTTCGCTTGAACTCGACTTCATCTGATGGAGACCAGCATGTCCTTTACCCCCGAACAAGTTGCCGCCGCCCACAAAGCCAATCTGGAAACCCTGTTCGGTTTGACCACCAAGGCCTTCGAAGGCGTGGAAAAGCTGGTCGAGCTGAACATGCAAGTGGTCAAGACCACGCTGGCCGAAAACGTCGAGCACGCCAAGCGCACGCTGGGTGCCCGCGACGCCCAGGAACTGCTGGCGCTGCAGGTTTCGCTGATCCAGCCGGTCGCCGAAAAGGCCGTCGCCTACAGCCGCCACGTCTACGAGATCGCGGCCGACACCCAGTCGGAATTCACCCGCGTCGCCGAGGCTCAGCTGGCCGAAAGCTCGCGCAATGTGCAAAGCCTGGTCGACAACTTCGCCAAGAACGCCCCGGCCGGTTCGGAATCGACCGTGGCCATCGTGAAGTCGGCCATCTCGGCCGCCAACAACGCCTACGAGTCGGTCCAGAAGGCCACCAAGCAAGCCGTCGAAATCGCCGAAAGCAATTTCCAGGCGGCCGCCACCGCCGCCACCAAGGCCGCCCAGCAAGCGAGCGCCACCGCCCGCACCGCTGGCAAGAAGACCACCGCGGCCTGATCGCGCTGAACGGTGCCCCGCTCCCGGGGCACCCGGTCGACGCTGACCTCCGAAGCCCGGCATCGATGCCGGGCTTTTTTATTGCCTCTGGCACCGCAATTAGCGCATTCGAACTTCAGCCCGGGATCGTCACAGTCGTACAACGTTCGGACGCCGCATCGCAACTATCATCGCCGCCTTTCGCAAGGCGATCCGGTTGCGCTTCGCAGTCAGTTTGTCATGGTGATGCCAGGGCGGCTGGTGCATCCGTCGCTTGCGATTTATATCCGAACAGGTATAATTCGTGCCCGACGAACGCAAGCTGTTGTATTGGGAAGGCTCCTCGAAAAAGGACTTCAAAGCATTCCCCATTCCGGTTCAAAAAGACATGGGGGTAGCCCTGTTCGTCGTGCAGTTGGGGCGCACGCCTCCTTCAGCAAAGCCGTGGAAGGGCCTGGGTTCGGGCGTGTACGAACTGGTCGACGATCACTGCGGCGATACATTCCGGGCCGTATACACGGTCTGCGTCAGCAACGCAGTCCACGTGCTGCACGCGTTTCAGAAAAAGTCCAAGTCGGGCATCGCCACGCCGCAACCGGATATCGCCTTGATCGCGAAGCGGCTGAAGGCGGTGCTCGCCAGATACGGAAAAAGCGGAGATCGTGATGCCATGCAATCGCACTCGAACAGGCACGGACAATGTGTTGGCCGACCTCGGATTTGCCGATGCCGAAGAACTGTCGGCAAAAGCGCTGCTGGCGGTCAAAGTCAACGAAGTGATCGACAAGCGAGGGCTCAGCCAGGTCGAAGCCGCCCATATCGTCGGCATGAGCCAGCCAAAGGTGTCGCAGATCCGGCGCTACAAACTCGACAACATCTCTCTGGAGCGCCTGATGCAGGCGCTCGTCTCGCTCGATCAGCACGTGGAAATCGTGGTTCGGCCGGCTCGCCAGTCGGCAGCCGCAGGAATTTTCGTTACAGCCTGACCGCGCCCCGCACTTGTCAGCTCCAGCGCAGCTATATCTGTATTTCAAAGATAATGGCGGTTAATTGCATTCCCGAGTAAAACAAGGCCCGCCATCCTGGCGGGCCCTGCTCCTGTACTGCGACAACCGGCCGCTCAGCGCTTGCGCGGCGGCGGCACGTCCGTGCAGACGCCCTCGTAGATCTCGGCCGCCATGCCGATCGACTCGCCCAGCGTCGGGTGCGGGTGGATCGTCTTGCCGATATCGACCGCGTCGGCACCCATCTCGATCGCCAGGCAGACTTCGCCAATCAGGTCGCCCGCATGCGTGCCGACGATGCCGCCGCCGATGATGCGGTGCGTTTCCTCGTCGAACAGCAGCTTGGTGAAGCCCTCGTCGCGGCCGTTGGCGATCGCGCGGCCCGAAGCGGCCCACGGGAAAACGCCCTTGCCGTACTTGATGCCCTGCGCCTTGCACTGTTCCTCGGTCAGGCCAGCCCACGCGACTTCCGGATCGGTATAGGCCACCGACGGAATCTGCCTGGCGTCGAAGTAGGCCTTCTCGCCGTGCGCGGCTTCCGCCGCCACGTGGGCCTCGTGCACGGCCTTGTGCGCCAGCATCGGCTGGCCGACGATGTCGCCGATCGCAAAGATGTGCGGCACGTTGGTGCGCATCTGGCTGTCGACCTCGATGAAGCCGCGGTCGGTCACCGCGACGCCCGCCTTCTCCGCACCGATCCGCTTGCCGTTGGGCGCGCGGCCCACCGACACCAGCACCAGGTCGTAGCGCTGCGCCTCCGCCGGAGCCTGCTCGCCCTCGAACTTGACGTAGACGCCATCGGCCTTGGCTTCGACCCCGACGGTCTTGGTCTTGAGCATCACCTTGTCGAAGCGATGCTTGTTCATCTTCTCCCAGACCTTGACGAGATCGCGGTCCGCGCCCTGCATCAGGCCGTCGAGCATTTCCACGACATCGATGCTGGCGCCCAGCGTACTGTAGACCGTAGCCATTTCCAGCCCGATGATGCCGCCGCCGATCACCAGCATGCGCTTGGGGATCTCGCGCAGTTCCAGCGCGCCGGTCGAATCGACGATGCGCGGGTCTTCCGGGATGAACGGCAGTTTCACCGCCTGGCTGCCGGCCGCGATGATGGCCTTGTCGAAGCGGATCACCGTCTTCTTGCCGGTGGGCTCCTTGCCGTCGCCGCCGGTTTCCTGGACCTCGAGATGATGCGGATCGAGGAAGGTGCCGATGCCGCGCACGACCTGCACCTTGCGCGCCTTGGCCATGCCGGCGAGGCCGCCGGTCAGCTTGCCGACTACCGATTCCTTGTACTTGCGCAGGCCGTCCAGATCGATCTTCGCGTCGCCGAACACGATGCCGTGCGCGGCCAGCGCCTTGGCCTCGTCGATGATCGCCGCGTTATGCAGCAACGCCTTCGACGGGATGCAGCCGACGTTCAGGCAAACCCCGCCCAGGCTCGCATAGCGCTCGACCAGCACGGTATTCATGCCGAGGTCGGCGCTGCGGAAGGCGGCCGAGTAGCCGCCGGGGCCGGCGCCCAGCACCAGCATCTCGCACTGGATGTCGGCACCGCCGGCATGCGTCGCCGCAGCCGGGGCCGGGGCCGGCGATGCTGCCGGCGCGGGCGCGGGCGCCGCAGCCGGGCTCGAAGCAGCCGGAGCCGCCGCGGGCGCGGGCGCCGG
>NZ_VZOV01000003.1 GCF_008801915.1 Cupriavidus gilardii | reverse complement strand
CCTGTCGCTGGGCTGTCGTCTGCGCCATCCTGCACTCCTTCGTCATGGTTACCCGGTAACGTCCCGTATTGCGTACGTTACTGGGTAACGGCTCGACTCAACAAGGTGTGCTGGATTTAGCGGTTACAAAAAAATCACCTTAGACTCGCGTTCCAGCTGCATTTCGTCCAATGCATCGAACAACACTGCAGAGGGGTCGCCAGCCAGAATCAACATGGACGCGTAGCTCGGCCAAATCAGGGGCACCCCGCCTAACAACAACGCAGCGCTTGCTACCGGGAGTCTGCGGATCAGGACCTCCAGCTTATTTTGGAGTGCGATGCTCCCGTGATCACACAGATCGGCGACCAGGTGTGTTGGACGCCGAACTTGCCGTTTCCGCTGCACATCTGCCGCAACGCGAATTCGGAAGATCAATGTGGAGGCCGCTTGTTGATTTAACTGTTGCCATGCTTCACGGACTACGGAAATAGTCGACGGTTCGTCGAGTATTAGATCAACATATCGGCGTGTTGCGCTAGATGCGAGTTCTGACGCAACATCCTCGCAGTAATCTATCAAGGCGTCCCGTCCGCCCGTCAGCGTACCGTGTCGCGACTGGTCCGACAGAATTTCCGCGAAACGAATTCGCTGCCTGACGGTAACTACGTTTGAGTGAAAAACAACAACAAGCGGAGCGCCAACGGTGCTGGACATAGAGGCACCTTTCAAGCAGCGCGCTGGACAGCTCTGTCCGAAAAATAATCAATTAGATCTTCGACCTCACACCGCCGCCCAGTACGGGGATCCACATACTGAGTAAGCAAGATGTAGAAGATGTAGAAAATCTCCTCGATAGATCGGATTCTCCTACGCCGCTCAATCTTTACGTGGTCGTGAGTGACTCCCCAATTCGAGTAGAACGGCACCCCAAAACAGCGGACTTTCTTGCCCGCCATAAGAGCCTCGAAACCCATTCCAGA
Organism: Cupriavidus gilardii; assembly: GCF_008801915.1. GTDB lineage: Bacteria > Pseudomonadota > Gammaproteobacteria > Burkholderiales > Burkholderiaceae > Cupriavidus > Cupriavidus gilardii. The sequence goes on along the minus strand of NZ_VZOV01000003.1, from coordinate 343,463 downwards.
GCTCACAACCCATACCTCATCGACAGCCTCAATTAGCGAGAAGGGATTCACATCGAACCCAATCAAGTGCACGTTCCTTTGTCTTGCCACATCTCCGAGTGATTCTATGGTGAAATGAGCCTCATGGGCGCCACCGCTAATAGCGCATGGATGCTGCTTAATTATGATCTCGGCCTGATCTCCCAAGTCCAAAGCGCTCTGCAGCATTGACATAAAGCTGTCGTCATTCGCACATCCATATTTGATGGACATATCACCGGCCTTTTGATCGATGATTAAAATCGATTTTTTCCCCGGCGAACGGAAATCGAGACTCAAAATTGGAGCGTGATTATATTTCGAGATTCGATTTGATACGATCTGGGAAATTGCCCGCTTAGCACGGGCCAGTTGTTTTTCATCCAACTCAAAATCGGAGTTTAAGATGGTTTCGAGAAGGGATGGCTCGAGGGCATTATAATATATGGCACGCGTATCCATCACCACTGACAGTGTAGGCTCGTTGGGGTCAGTCCAAAGCCCTTGAGATCGTATGAATCCATCCTCGAGATAAAGCCGCGGGCGCGCAAGTTGGCTCCGGAAAACCTCCGGTCTTTCCTTAGACTCGCTCGGCTCCGCACCCCATTGGACGAACAATTCCGCCGCGTTGGTTTCTCGTAGAGCACCAGCCCCGGTAACGCGGCGATTTGCATTTAAAAGCTCGAGCAAATACTTCTGCCTACCCTCCGTGATTGGGAGGTTGTTAACCGGGTCAGGAACCGCAATGACGTCTAAGCCAGGGCCGCTCCTGCACAAAATCCGATACAAGATATCTTCATGCACACCTACCGGCACACCCGGCATCACGCCACTTCTAGAATCATGTTCAATGAGTTTTCGAATATCGAAAGGCGGCAGCTCATGCACCATATCATCTTCATTACAGCCCATCGAATCTTCCGACTCGGATTTATGTGTCGGCTTTGCATGTTCTTTGATATCGCTCATGGCGAAACCACCCACCGCAAAGAACCTTACGGAATCTCTGTTTATTTTGTTCGATGAAATCAAGCCTTCGGGCGCAACAATTTCCCGTGCCAGTTCAGCCAGACGCGTTAGCTCAGAAATCTCGTCGTAAAAGAGAATCGACTTTCGATATTTTTCACGAAGTAGTTTGACGGCGGCATTGTTCAAGAAGCCCTGCTTGCGCCGTTTCGCAACAACTATGAGATGGTCGGTCGGCTGCATACGTGCCAGCAGCGACTCTATTTCGCCAAATATAGCGGTCGCCAGATCTTCATTAGAACATGCACATTGAAGTGGCGGCAAAAGTAAAAGGTATATTGCTTCTGACGCTCCGACCCCCAACCAAGCCCGCGTCTGCCCAACGCAAGTTTCATCGAGGCTCGCGGGATCGCTCAAGTCATCTGGAAATACTGAGCAACGCCGCATTACGCCATCGGAAAACTGAATCTTCCCCGACATGCTCGCGGCGGCCACAATCTGATCGCAGATCGGAAACGACGCAATCTTCTCTTTACCGTACAGACCCAGGACCGATGGCAGAGCAGGAAAATGACAGATCGTCTTGAGGCCCAAAGCCCGACATTGGATCGCGATTGCTCGGGTCAAAGAAGTCGCATCATATGGCAGCACAATAGCCGACACGTTTCTCCCACTAAGCGACGTCAGCAGTTGCCGCGCAGTCGAATTTGCCTCAAGGGGTGCTTTGTTCGCGCGGAATTCGATGTCATCCAAGTCCGCCAATGGGTCGGTGTAATCCCACAATGGCAGAAAGAAGGTGGCATAACCAAGATTATGATATGCCTGACTCCGAGCCGAATCCAAACAGGGAACACCGAGCGGGTACAGTGCGACGGCCGGGCGTGTTGTAGAGCTAACAGAATTGTCCATGGCACCATATCTGTATGCTCGCCACAGGTCTACAAAAGGACTTTGCAACCGGAAAATTGCTTCCATGGACCGCATTGCTTCAAGGTCGCTCGCGGCACGATTCCGTGCAGTACTCGGCGTCTTTGGGGACGGCGCTATATTCGATCCTTTGATCGCTTTCACTGTAGACGGTGCCCGGTCATTATCTTTACTGGCAGGCACGCGCCGGTGGCCGGGCAGCAATTCGCCTACAGCTTTGAACATTGGGTTCTTTGAATCTCCGAAAAAGGCCTTAGGGTCTCTCCGCAGTTTCCGCAGTTTCTTCGTAATTGCCATCTTGCACCTGACTTTATTTGAATTGCTGGCACATCGGTTGAATAGCTAATGTGCTAGTGAATAGCCACCACGCGAACATCTGGAACATTGGCGACCACTCTCAGGGGCCTTACAACCCCAACACCACCTTCGCACTAATCGCAATCTGATAAAGAATCTGGAACACATCCTTGGCGAATTGCCGCGACTTGAAGTCGACCTTCGGCAATACCAGGATCTCATCCCCTGCCTTGATCTCCGGATCGCGCTTGCCATCGGAGAAGCTGCCGTCGCGGTGCGCGATGATCACGCGCGACGTATCGGCGTTTTGCGAATAGCCGCCCGCCTGTTGGATGTAGTCCTCGAGGTCCATGCCCTTGTCGAAGGCGATGGCGTTCGGGAACAGCACTTCACCGTTGACGACCACCAGGCCGTCCTTGATCGGTACGCGCAGGATGTCGCCGTTCTCCAGCAGCAGGTCGTCGCGGTTGGCGGACTTGGCGATCAGCGTCTGGCCGGTGGGCTCGATCTTGCGGGCGCGTTCGACCCACTGGAGCACCAGCCCTGCTTCTTCCTTGCGCAGTTGGGCTTCTTCGGCGGTGCCGGAGCGCGCGGTCAGCACGCTCGATTCCAGGCTGCGCAGCGCGGTATGCAGCAACAGCTTCTGCCGTTCCTTCACGCTGGTGCGGAACATCTGGATGCTGTTCGGATCCGACTGCGGCGTCATCTGGATCTGGCTCAGCAGCTGGCCGACGCGACTGCCGTACGGCAGCACGAACTCCTGCGGGCCGAGATGCTCGCCTTCGACGCGGACCGTGATCGTGCCGGGGCGCTTGTCGGCGGTGAATTCAACCTCATCGCCGTCCTTGATCTGGACGTTCGGCGCCTGCGCCAGCGGGTAGTACTCGGTGTTGCGGACGGTGCCGGTATTGCGGACGACGCGGACATTGGTCGACTGCGGCAGCGGCTTGGCCATGCTGGCGATCTGCTGCAGCGTCGTCGCGCTACCCATGAATTCGAAGCGCTTGGCGTTCTCCGCCAGTCCGCTGACCTTGACGGTGTTCTTGCGCGGCTGCACGAAGATCACGTCACCGTTGTTCAGCTGGCGCGAGGCCAGTTCGCCTTTGAGCAGGAAGTCGTACAGGTTGACGACGGCCAGCGTCTGCGTGCCTCGCTTGACGGCGACGTCCAGAAACGAGCCACGCTCGGGATCGATGCCGCCCGCCTGGTCCAGATAGCGCAGGATGCTGTCGCTGGAGGTGCCGGTGTACAGGCCGGGCCGGTAGACCGCCCCGGTCACGTAGACACGCACCGGTTGCGCGGCCAGCAGACTGGCGTAGATCGACACATTGCGGGCGAACGCCTTGCGCAGCGCGCCGGTGATGGCGCCCTGCAGGTTCTCGTTGGTGATGCCCTGCACGCGGAACGGGCCGACTTCGGGCAGCAGGATATTGCCGCCGGCATCGACCGTCAGCACGGTATCGACGTTGTAGCCGTTCCACATGCGCAATTGGATCCGGTCGCCGACCGACACCACGTGGCTGGGATTGAAGATCGAGGCGCTGTCGCGGCTGAAGGCACCGGTAAACAGATTGGCGCCGAACACGTCGCTGGTCAGGTTGGCGCTGTAGTCCGCTTGCTGCGGCAGGCCGGCCGCCTGGCCGGTCGAATCGAAAGCGGGCACGCGTGGCTCGCCCACTGCGGCGCCGGGCTGCATTGCCGCGCCTTGAATACCGCCGGCACCGGGGGCGGCGATTCCGCCCTGCATCGACATCGTCGACATATTGGTCGAGTACGAAGCCGCAGGCGCGGTGCGGGCGCGCTGGGTGCCATAACCGCGAGTCACGCCCTCGGCGGCCTCGACGGCCGGATCGGTGGAACGCGTCTGCGCGTGGGCAATACCGATACCGCCCATCAGGGCAGCGACCAGCGCGGATAGAGAAACGATAGTCCGAAACATGCTTAATCCCGGTGGTCCTTGACGATGGCGCGCAACAGCTGGACCACACCGGCCAGCATCAGGGTCATCAGCACGAAGACGACGATGTTGTAGATGCGCCGTGGCTGCAGGGGGAACTCCGGCATCGTGGGTTGCTGCACCACGGCCACGTTCTTGAGCTTGCGGGTCGCCTCGATACGCGCCTTCTCCAGCGCGCCGAGGGCCGTCTTGTAGAGGTCTTGCGAGAATTCCGCGGCGAGCTGCAGACGCTCCTGTTCTTCGATCACGCGGTTCAGGCCGCGCTTGCCCTTGGTCGACACCATGCGGTCGCGCTGGGAAGCGATTTCCCGTTCGACGGCGGCAATCTGGGCGTCGATCTGCACGATCGTGGAGGACTGCGGCGTGAACACGTCCTTCAGCGAGGCGCGGCGGACTTTCAGTTCCGCGAGCTCGGCTTCGGCGCTGGCGACAACGCTGGACAAGCTTTCGATATCGCCACGCGGCGATACCAGGCCGTTGGCGTTCTGATAGGCCAGCAGCGCCTGGCGGGCTTCCTTGGCGCGTTCGCCCTGCGCCTGCACCTGCTTCTCGATATAGACGACCTGGTCGCTGGCGATCCGGTGGGTCATCTCGTTCATGAAGCGTTCGCCTTCGCGCACCATCGCCTCAGCGATATTGCGCGCCATCTCCGGCGTATAGGCCTGGGCCTGGATCACCAGCACGCGCGAATAATCGTCGTACTCGACGTTGACCCGCTTCAGGTAGTGGGCATGGAAGCGCTCGAGCGACGCGTCCTTGAACCACATGCGCGACAGTGGATCGCGGCCGCCGGTGCTGTAGTGCTCGCGCAGGTTCAGGCGCGAATCGAGCAGTTGCAGCATGTCGACCGACAGCAGGTATTCGCGCAGCAGCAGCAGGTCCTGCGGCGCGGTATTGCCGATCAGCAGCGAGGCGAAATCGCTGGTGTTCGCGCCAATGGCATCGCTGCGCTCGACGACGACCTTGGCTTCGGACACGTAGCGGTCGGAAGCGATCAGCCCCCAATAGAGGGCGGCGAGCACGCAGAGGGCCGCTGCGGCTTGCCACAGCCGGCTCGTTTTCAGTAGGGTTTTCATGCTTGAATGCTTTCCCGATAACGGGTCAGCGCCTCGTCGACGGTATCGAACCAGTGAGCGTGGCCGCCGTGCAGCCAGATCGCGGAATCGCAGAAATTGCGCAGCGTCGATTCGCTGTGCGAGACCATCACCAGGCCGGCGCGGCCGGCGAGGTCCTGGAATGCCTTCTGCGATTTCCGCTTGAAGGCGGCATCGCCCACTGCGGTCAGTTCGTCGACCAGATAGGTATCGAAATGGAATGCCATCGACATCGCGAACGCGAGACGCGAGCGCATGCCGGAGGAATAGGTTTTGACGGGATCGTCGAACGCTTCACCGAGTTCGGAGAAGTCGCGGACGAATTCCAGCGTTTCTTCAAGTTGTCGATGTGCGCCGTGAATACGGGCGACGAACTTGGTGTTCTGCCGGCCGCTGAGCGAGCCCTGGAAACCACCGGTCAATCCGAGGGGCCACGACACGCGGCAATTGCGCTGGATCGACCCGCGATTGGGTTGGTCGATCCCGCCGATCAGCCGCAGCAGCGTCGATTTGCCCGCGCCATTGGCGCCGATCAACGCAATACGGGCCTGCGCCGGAATATCGACGGAGATACCCTTGAGCACCCACTGCGATCCATGATGATTGCGGTAGCGCTTGTAGACGTCATTGACCCGGATCATTGCGCCACCAGCCGTCGCGCAAAACGGGTGTGCAGGGCCAGGCCGAGAAACAGCAGGGCCAGCACGACGAAGCCCAGGTATCCCAGGCTGATATGGGTCTCGCCGTGGTAGCCGGCGAAGTAGCCGCCCCGCATCGATTCGAGTCCATGCACGATGGGATTGAGCAGCAGCCAGTCACGCACCGGGCGCGGCACGCTGCCGATCGGATACATCACCGCGGACAGGAAATACAGCGGCGTGAAAGCCAGCTTCACGATCTTGCCGGCTTCGGGCAGCAGCGCACCGATTACCGAAAAAACCAGCGCCATGCCCAAGCCCAGCAACCACAGCAGTACCGCGGCCACCATTACCTGGATCGGATCGGCGGGCGCGACATCGATGCCGAACAGCGCCAGTCCGCCGAGCAGCGCGAACCAGACGATGGCGTACAGAAACGCTTCGAGCCCGGCCCTGACCAGTACGGTATCGACCGGCCGCACTTGCCGGTAGGCGAACAGCGCTGCGTTGGCATTCACGGCTTCCATGCCTCGGCCGGCCACGTTGCGTACCAGGAAGAAGCCCCAGACGCCGACCAGGATGAAGACCTCGGCATTGACGCCGCCGGCCATCAGCCGGTGCCGGATCACGCCGAACAGCACCATCAGGAAAATCAGATGAACGGCGGGCTCGAGCAGAATCCATAGCCATGCGGCCCGGCCGGTGGCCAGGCGCGCGCTGGCCTCGCGCAGGAACAGCGCGCGCCAAACCGATAGCGCTACGGAAAACTCCGAGCGAACGCCCGCCGAGCTCATTGCAGGTTGTCGAAGATGTCCAGTACGCCTGCAACCTGGTCTTCGGCATCGAGCACGACCAGCGCGCGCACATTGCGCTCGCGCATCAGGTCCTCTGCGTCCGAAAGACGAGCATCCGCTTGGATGGTGATGGGGGTGGGCGTCATGAAGTCGCCTACCGGGTGGCTCAGCGCCGTGGCATCCCGCTCGATCGCGCGGCGCAGGTCGCCGTCGGTAAAGATGCCGGCGAGCTCGCCGTTATTCAGGACAACCGCAAGTCCGAGCCGTCCGCTGGTCATCGCATCGATGGCCTCGCGCAGCGGGGCATCGGGCGCGACCACGGGCACCCGCTTGTGCATGACGTCGCGCACGCGCGTCAGCAGCTTGCGGCCCAGGCTGCCGCCCGGATGGAAGCGTGCAAAGTCCAGCGGCTTGAAGCCGCGCCGCTTGATCAGCGTGACGGCAAGGGCGTCGCCCAATGCCATGGTCAGCAGCGTCGAGGTGGTCGGCGCCAGATTGTTGGGGCACACCTCGCGCTCCATCGGCAGGTGCAGAAACACTGTGCTGTGCCTGGCCAGCGTGCTGTCCTTGCGGCCGCTGATGCCGATGATGGCGTTGCCGAAGTCCTGCAGCGAGGGGAGCAGGCGCAGGATCTCCTCGGTTTCCCCGCTGTTGGAGATCAGCACCACGATGTCGTCGTGGCGGATCACGCCCAGATCGCCATGCAGTGCTTCGCCGGGATGCAGGAAATAGCTGGGCGTGCCGGTCGAGCTGAACGTGGCTGCCATCTTGCGGCCGACCAGTCCCGACTTGCCCATGCCGCTGATGATCAAGCGGCCGCGGCAACGCAGGATCAAATCGATGGCGGTATCGACCTCCCGCCCCAACGACTCGGCCAGCGCCTCAAGTGCAGCCGCCTGCTCTTGAATGACTTCCCGGCACATCCCGGCGGCAGACTGTATCTGCCCCGCGACGGCGTCCTCCCTTACCCGTTCCGAATTGACCGCTGTATCCATTTGTTACTTTTTATTCAGTAGCTTGCGCCTTTTTCAGCGCTTATTTACTTTTCAAAGTCGGCAATGGTAAAGGCAAGCTCACTTGAAAGGCAACAGAAAGTAACAGCATAAATTCGCGATCACGTTGCCAACTTCAGACAACGCCCCGGAAATTTGTGACTTATTAGGCGATCCTCCGGCAACAAGACGAGTCAATCCTCCCTCGGTAGGCCCGGCGCATATCAGCACTGGGGGCAATGTAACGACCGAGCAGCGGCCAGACCGACGCTGTGTTCCTTTCGGGAAAACGGCCCCGGCCTATGTCGCCTATCCAACAGACGTCGCTCCCGGCGGCTCCCCATACTCCCGGCAAAAGCGCCGCCCATTACGGCGCGCCGGAACACGCGGGCGATGTCCGTCGACCTGGGTCCGGCACTTACTGCCAGGAAGCCCCGCCATGAAGCCCGATCCCAGATCCTGTGCCGGAGCGACAAATGCCCGGTCGCCGTTCGAGAGGACCGTGCTGACGCGCGGCAAGGCGACCCTGATCACCTATATGGGCGCCGGCGATTCCCATCCGACGCTGGTGCTGTGCCAGGTCGAGCGCCTGCGCGAAAGCGACCTCGAGCCGCTCGAGAAGCTGCAATCGTTCTGCACCGCACGCCACGTGCTGTTCGCCGTCGTCGCGCCCGACGAGGCCGCGCGCGCCATGGCCGAGACCTTGCAGCGCTGGGGCATCATGGTGTTCCTGAAGGCGCCCACCGACGAGGAAGTCGAGGCCTTCGTGCGGGTGCAGCGATTGATGCGCCATCCGGCGGTGTGGGTTTAGGCGGCCACTCTTCGGCCGCCTTCGATCTCATCCTGCCGCATCAGCCAGCCGTACAGATCGCGCGTATCGTCCGGCGTCGCCACCAGCTCGACGAAGCGCCCCGCATGGCGCGCGCAGGCGGCGGCATGCAGCCAGCGCAGCGTCGAATAGTCTTCCAGCGCGAAACCGACCGAATCGAACAGCGTGACGTCCTCGACCGCAGTGCGGCCCGGGACCTCGCCGCTCAATATGCGCCACAGTTCGATGACCGGGAAATCGGCCGGCATCTGCTGGATCTCGCCTTCGAGCCGAGACTGCGGCTCGTATTCCACCGCAACGCGCGCGCGCCGCAGCAGCGACGGGTCGAGCTCGGTCTTGCCGGGGCAGTCGCCGCCTACCGCGTTGATATGCACGCCCGGGGCGATCTGCTCGTCGCGAACGATCGTCGCGCGGGTCTTGTCGGCAGTCACGGTCGAGACAATGTGCGCGCCGGCCAGTGCCTCGTCGACCGACGCCATTGGAAGGATGCGCAGCGCGCCGGAATCGGTCAGGCCCGCCAGGTTGCGTTGCAGCTTGGCGGTCGCCGCCGGATCGACGTCGTAGGCGCGGATCTCGCGCACGCCGAGCATCGCGTGGAAGGCCAGCACCTGGAATTCGGCCTGCGCGCCGTTGCCGATCAGCGCCATCGTCGTGGTGCCGTGCGGTGCCATCGCCCTGGCTGCCACCGCCGAGGTTGCCGCGGTGCGCAGCGCGGTGGCCAGCGTCATGTCGGCCAGCAGCACCGGAAAACCGGTCGACACCTCGGCCAGCGCGCCGAACGCCATCACGGTCGGCATCGCATGCGCGGCGTTGCGTGGATGGCCGTTGACGTACTTGAAGGCGTACTGCTCGCCGTCAGTGACCGGCATCAGCTCGATCACGCCCACCGCGGAATGGCTGGCGAGACGAGCGGACTTCTCGAAGCGGTGCCAGCGCAGGAAGTCCTGCCGCACGTGTTCGGCCAGCTGCCGCAGTGCTGTCGGCACGCCGATGCTGCGCACCAGCGCCGCCACCGCGGTCGCGTCCAGGAAACGGGTCATCGCGGTCTCCTTCATCGTCGTCTCCTCTTCGTCTCGTCTGAAGCGGTGTTCGCGCGTCAGGCCGCCGCGACGGCGGGCTGCCCGCCGGCTGCTTCGTCGCCGGCCATGCCGCTCCCTTGCCGCATGCTGGTGCTGCGATCGAGCCGCAGCGTCATGCAGTAGGCGCCGCCGCCCGACAGCATGAACGGCGCGAGATCGACCTCGTGCACGCGATAGCCGCGCTTGCCAAGGGCGTCGCGCAGCCGCGGCGTGGTGCGCGCCATCACGATGCGGTCGTGCAGATTGACGGCGTTGACGCTGAAATGCCGCAGGTCGTCGGCGCTGGCCTCGATGCGCTGGCTGGGGGGCACGCGCGCGTGCAGCTCGCGCAGCGCGGCCTCGGTGAAGGCCGGCGGGTAGTACAGGATCTCGCCACCGGCCAGCGGGCAGAAGCAGACGTCCAGGTGGTAGCTCTGCGCGGTGGCCAGTTCCAGCGCAACGACTTCGCGGCCGAAATAGGCACCGACCGCATCGGCTGCGCAGCGTGCCGAACGCGGCCCGAAGCCGGCCCAGAAGTGGCCGCGCACCGCATCCCAGATGCAGTCGCCTGCGCCCTCCTGGTAGCAGCCGTTGGCGAGCGTCGCGACGTCGTCGAGCAGGCCGCGCTCGCGCAGTTCGGCGAAGATCCGGGCGAACGGCGCTTCCTCGCCCTGCCGCTGCGGGTAGCGGAAGCGCGCCAGCAGCGCGCGCCCGTCGAGCACCACCGCGGCATTGGCCGGAAACACCATGTCGGGCAGTCCGGGCTCGCCCGCCACGATCTCGAGCCCGAAGCCCGCCGCTTGCAGCGCGTCACGCAGCTCGGCGAACGCCCGCAGCGCGCCCCGGTGCATGCCATGGGGATCGGCGGCCCAGCGCAGCGGGTCCATCCACGGATTGATGCTGTACGACACGTCGTAGTGGGTCGGCTCGACAAGCAGGATGGTGGGTTCGGTGATCACGCCGCGCTCCTTCCATTTCGGGTTGTTGTCAGTTGCTGTCGAAATGGATTGTGGTGCACATGGACGCCAGCGGATAGCGCACAAACTGCGCAAAAAGCGCGGTGACCATGACAGAATGCCGGCACGGGCTGGCGTTATGCCAACTCCCTGTTCCCGCATCCTCAGCGAGCCGCCATGGACGACATCGACCGCCAGTTGCTGGCGCTGCTGCGCGACAATGCGCGCACCCCGACCACCGCGCTGGCCAAGGCGCTGCGGCTGTCGCGCGCCACCGTGCAGAACCGGATCGACAAGCTGCAGGAGGCCGGCGTGATCGTCGGCTATACCGTGCGGCTCAAGCCCGAAGCGGAGCCGCATCGCATTCGGGCACTGACGACGATTGCGGTGGAAGGCAACCGCATCGGCAAGGTGCTGCAGGCGCTGCGGGGCGAGCCGAACGTGCAGACGCTGCATACGACCAATGGGCGCTGGGACATCATCGCGGAGCTGCGCGCCGACACGCTGGAGGCGTTCGACCGGACGCTGGACCGCATCCGGCTGATCGAGGGGATCGCGGCGACGGAGACGAGCATCCTGCTGTCGACGTACAAGCTGTGAGGGCGTCCGGAAGCGGTCGGGATGGCGAATGCCGCTTGCCCTCTCCCCCGCCGCCCATCCCCCCACAAGCAGTGATTCAAAAGCCGCACCACCAAATTCCGATATATTGACGTGTTTCCCGCCCCCCGGGCGGGTCGTTGGAGATCTGTTCGAATGACGTCCGGCAATCCGGTTGAGAAGTCGATGGAGCGGGTCCCGCCGGGCCCGGCCGTCACCGACCGCGCGGAGCTGGACCGGCTGGTGGCCTGCGAGTATTGCGACGCGGTCTACCGCCGCCTGGTGCTCGGCCCTGGCGAGCGCGCCCAGTGCCTGCGCTGCGGCGGCGAGCTGTACCACGAGAGCCGGCGCGCCTACCGGCGGCTGCTGCCGCTGGTGCTGACCGCGCTGATCCTGTTCGTCGTGTCCAACGCCTATCCGATCGTCGAGATGGACCTGCAAGGCGTGCGCACCCAGACCACGCTGTGGGGCGCGGTGCAGGCGCTGCATGCCGACAACATGACGCTGGTGGCGCTGCTGGTGTTCGCGACCACCATCGTGTTCCCGCTGACAGAAATGCTGATGATGGCCTATCTGCTGGTCCCGCTGATGCGCGGCAACGTGCCACCCGGCTTCGAACGGATCATGCGCGGCATCCGCCAGACCCGCCCCTGGGGCATGCTCGAGGTCTTCATGATGGGCGTGCTGGTCACGCTGGTGAAGCTGTCGACGATGGCGCAGGTGCTGCCCGGCATCGCGCTGTGGTCGTTCGGCGCGCTGGTGATCGTGCTGGCGACGATGCTGACCTACGATCCGCGCGACCTGTGGCGCCATGCCGAACGGCGCCAGGAGGCCGGCCAGCGATGAGCCCCGCCGATCCCAAACCCTCGGCGCGCCAGCGCGCGCTGCGCCGCTCGCGCGAGGTGGTCGCCGGCGTGGTGCAGGAGCTGGCCGACGACGACGAACGCACGCCGCTGCCGGAGGTGCCCACCGCGACGTCGATGGGCCTGCTGTCCTGCCACGCCTGCGACGCGCTCAGTCCGCTGGACCAGGAAGGGCAGCCGTGCCGCCGCTGCGGCGCGACGCTGCATCATCGCAAGCCGGCCAGCCTGTCGCGCACCTGGGCCTTTCTGCTGGCGGCCTACATTCTGTACATTCCGGCCAACGTGCTGCCGATCATGATCACCCGCTCGATCCTCGGCACGCAGGAGGACACGATCCTGTCGGGGATCATCTATCTGTGGCTGTCGGGCTCGCGCATGCTCGCCATCGTGGTGCTGATCGCCAGCATCGTGGTGCCGCTGCTGAAGATGATGATCCTGACCTTCCTGCTGCTGTCGGTGCATCTGCGCTCGACCTGGCGGCTGCGGCAGCAGACCAGGCTCTATGGGCTGGTCGAGCTGATCGGCCGCTGGTCGATGCTCGATATCTTCGTGGTGGCGCTGCTGGCCTCGCTGGTGCGCGCCGGCGCGCTGGCGCAGGTCGACCCGGGCACCGGCGCGGCGGCGTTCGGCATGGTGGTGGTGCTGACGATGCTGGCCTCGCTGTCGTTCGACCCGCGGCTGCTGTGGGATGCGCACGATCACGCTGACGATCACGCGCGCCTGAACGCGCCCGCCGGCGCTGCCCCCGCCCCGGCACGGGCCGACTGAGCGCCGGCGCAGACGCGGAGACCGGGGCAGCCGCCCGAACCGATTCCCGAAACCGAATACCGATACCGAACACCGACGTACGCTGGACTTTTATCGATGCCCGATCCGGACAACCTCTCCTCCCCTCCTCCGCCGCAGCCGCCGCAGCCTCCGGAGCCGGCGCGCCGGCGCCGCGCGCGCTGGCTGCCGTCGGTGGTCTGGCTGATTCCCATCGTCGCCGCCGTGGTCGGGCTGTCGCTGCTGTTCCATACGCTGTCGCAGCGCGGCCCCGAGATCCAGGTGACCTTCCGCACCGCCGAAGGGCTGGCGCCGGGCAAGACGCCGGTGCGCTACAAGGACGTCGATATCGGCCTGGTCAAGCAGGTGCGGCTGGCGCCGGACCGCTCGCATGTGGTCGCGACCATCGACCTGTCCAAGGACGCGGAGAACTTCGCCGTCAAGGACACGCGCTTCTGGGTGGTGCGCCCGCGGCTGGCCGTCAGCGGCGTGTCGGGACTGGAGACGCTGCTGTCCGGCTCCTATGTCGGCGTCGATGCCGGCAAGTCCGAGGAAACCCAGAGAGAGTTCGTCGGCCTGGAAACGCCGCCGGTCGTCACCACCGACTCGTCCGGCAAGCAGTTCGTGCTGCGGGCCGCCGACCTCGGCTCGCTCGACATCGGCTCGCCGGTGTACTACCGGCGCGTGCAGGTCGGACAGGTGGTCGCCTATCAGCTCGAACCGGCCGGTCGCGACATCACGCTGCGGGTCTTCATCAACAAGCCCTACGACGAACTGGTCACCGCGGACACGCGCTTCTGGCACGCCAGCGGCGTCGACCTGAAGCTCGATGCGGGCGGCTTCAAGCTCAATACGCAGTCGCTGGTGACGATGCTGCTGGGCGGGGTCGCCTTCCAGGCGCCGCCCAACTCGCACGTCACCGAGGCCGCCAAGGAGAACACGCAGTTCCTGCTGGCCGGCGACCAGGCCGACGCGATGAAGGAGCCGGAGGAGCTGGCGCCGACGCTGGCGGTGCTGAACTTCGAGCAATCGGTGCGGGGCCTCGCCCCGGGCGCGCCGGTGGACTTCCGCGGCGTGGTGGTCGGGCAGGTACGGTCGATCGGCATCGACTACGTGCGCGAGACCAAGTCGTTCCGGCTGCCGGTCGTGGTCGAGCTCTATCCGTCGCGGATGGGCTTCCGCGAGCGCGACCTGGCCGACCGCGAACGTGCGCGCCAGCTGATGCTGGGGCTGATCGAGCGCGGCCTGCGCGCGCAGCTGCGCACCGGCAACCTGCTGACCGGCCAGCTGTATGTGGCGCTCGACTTCTTCCCCAACGCCAAGCCGGTCAAGCCGCCGGCCGATACGGCACTGGCCGAGCTGCCGACCATGCCGGGCGCGCTTGACGAACTGCAGGCCAAGCTGGGCAGCATCGTCGGCAAGATCGAGAAGGTGCCGTTCGACCAGATCGGTCAGGATCTGCGCAAGACCGTGGCGCAGCTGAACACCACGCTGGCCGGCGCCGACAAGCTGGTCGCGCAGCTGCAGGGCGACGTCGCGCCGGAAGTGCTGGCGGCCCTGCAGGACGCACGCCGCACGATCCAGTCGGCCAACGGCACGCTGTCGTCCGACGCGCCGCTGCAGCAGGACACGCGCCGCATGCTGCAGGAACTGACGCGCACCGCGATCTCGCTGCGCACGCTGACCGACTATCTCGAACGCCATCCCGAAGCGCTGCTGCGCGGCAAGACGGAGACTCAACGATGAAGGGCCCGCTAATCCTGTCCCGCCGGCTGCGCGCCGCGATGTTCGCCACGGCCTGCGCCGGCACGCTGGTGCTCGGCGGCTGCGCGTCGTCGTCGGAGCCGCGCTATTACACCCTGGCGCACGGCGGCGACGCCGCTGCGGCCGGCGCTGCATTGCCCGCCACCACGGTACTCAGCGGCACCACCTCGCCCACGGGCACGGGCACGGGCACAGGCACCAGCGCCGGCACGGGCAACGGCACAGGTGTGGGGACAGGCACCGCCAGCCAGCCACTGTGGATCGAGGTGGCGCCGGCGCGCGTGCCCGAACGGCTCAATCGCCAGCAGATCGTGATCGGCGGACCGGATGGCCGCGTGACGCCGCTCGACATGGCGCGCTGGTCGGCGCCGCTGCCCGACGAATGGCGCGATGCGCTGTCGCAGCGCCTGCAGATCGTGCTGGGCGCGGTCGACGTCTATCAGCAGGGATTGAGCGGCGTGCAGCCGCTGTACCGGATCACCACCGAGGTGGTGCGGCTCGATGCGCAGCCGGGCGCGCGCGTTGGCGCGACAGTCAACTGGACCGTGCGCCGCCTGCCCGATGGCCGCACGCTGGCCGGCCGCACGCAGGCGGAACTGCCCGCCACCGGCAGCGGCGACGATGTTGCCGGCGTGGTCGCGGCGATGCGGCAGGTGGTGGCCGATACCGCCACGCAGATCGCCGCCGGCGTGGAATCGTTGCGGACGGAGCCGGCGACGGTCGGCCGCCGGCCTTAAGACTTCCGCGCCTTCAGTCCTGGGCGCCGGCGCCCGCCGCCGCCATTGCCGCCAGGCACTGCGCGGGCCCGCCCTGCACCAGCTGCACCGAGCAGGCCAGCATCAGGTTCTTGCCGAGCCCGAAATCCTCGACATGAAAGCCGCGCGCGTCGAGCGGCCTGCCTTCGGCGTCATGACCTGCCGTGGCGCGCTCGACGATGGTGCCCGGATCGCCGGTATAGGCCCACACGGGCTTGCCCAGCGCCACCGCAAAGCCCACCTCGAAGGCCGTGCCGGAATCCGGCTCTCCCGGCCCGCGAAAGTCGTCCAGGTTGGCCATCACCAGATCGGCGCGGCGGATCAGCGCGGCATTGGCCTGGTAGATCCAGCGCGCCGCCGCCTCGCCGGCGAGGCCGGCCGGCAGCTGATGGTCCAGCGGAAACAGGCCGGTAAAGCCGTGCTGCGCGCACAGTGCCTTCAGCGTCTGGCCATGGGCCAACGCATCGGGGCGAAACACATCGGGGCCGGCGAGGTAGACGGTGGGCATGGTGTTCGGATTCCAGATTGGCGAGGTCGAAAAACGTCGTCGTTCCCGCGAACGCGGGGACCCAGTGGCTCTTGAAGACGCTGGATTGCCGCCTTCGCCGGAACGACATCGTGGCCGTACCCAGCGACCGCCGGCACGGACAAGACGCCGTCCGGCAGGATACACTTTGCTGTCTTTTTCCCGCCTTGCCCTTAACAAGAAGCTGACTATGCCTGCCATCGACCTGATCCAGATCGGCCCGCTCGCGCCGCACCTGAACGCCACGCTGCAGCAACAACACGGCGCGGCCGCGCTGTGGGAGCAGGACGACTGGCCCGCCTGGCTGCGCGAGCACGGCGCGCAGGCACGCGTGGTCGTGACCTCGGCTCGGCACGGCTGCAGCGCCGCGGTCATCGACGCACTGCCGCAACTGGCGGCGATCGTCAGCTTCGGCGTCGGCTACGACAGCATCGCGCTGGACGCGGCCCGCGCGCGCGGCATCCAGGTCAGCAACACGCCGGACGTGCTCAACGATTGCGTGGCGGACCTCGCCTTCGGCCTGATGATCGATGCCGCCCGCGGCATCTCGCACGGCGACCGTTTCGTGCGCGCCGGCCGCTGGCACCAGGGCCCGTTCCCGCTGACCAGCCGTGTGTCCGGCAAGCGCCTGGGCATCCTGGGCCTGGGCCGCATCGGCGAGAAGGTCGCGCGGCGCGCGCAGGGTTTCGACATGGAAGTCGCCTACAACAACCGGCGTCCGCGCGAGGGCGCACCTTGGCGCCATGAGCCCGACCTGCTGGCACTGGCCGCGTGGGCGGACTTCCTGGTCGTGACCTGCGTCGGCGGCCCGGAAACCGAAGGGCTGGTGTCGCGCCAGGTCATCGAGGCGCTCGGGCCGAAGGGCGTGCTGGTCAATGTCGCGCGCGGCAGCGTGATCGACGAGGACGCGATGGTCGAAGCGCTGCGCGATGGCCGCCTCGGCGCCGCCGGGCTCGACGTGTTCCGTGACGAGCCGCGCGTGCCGCCCGCGCTGACCGAACTGGACAACGTCGTGCTGGCCCCGCATATGGCCAGCGGCACGGTCGAGACGCGCGGCGCGATGCAGGCGCTGATGCTCGACAATCTGCGCGCCTTCCTCGATACCGGCAAAGTGCTGACGCCGATCCTGTAAGCGTCCCCGACGGGCCTGCCCTGTCACAAGCCGCGGCGCGGCGTTCCTTGCGAACGCCGCGCCGCGCGATTTCCGCTACCACGCCTTGCCCTCGCGCCAGCCATGCCACGGCATTTTCTCTACCTGTTCGTCTTTATCGCGCTGTACGCCTGCTTCGACCTGGTGTTCGACTACAACGAGGCCGAAGGCCTGCAGCACGTCATCGTGGATTCCATCGGCACCTCGATCACGCTGGCCGGCGTGTTCGTGCTGGCGCGCGAGCGGCTGCGCACCGACCAGGAGATCCGCCAGCTGCGCGCCTCGCTGGGCGAGGCCGAGCGGACGCTGGCGCAACGCGACGCGGCCGCCCATCAGGCCGGCCTGCAGATGCGGCATGCGATCAGCAGCCAGTTCGACCGCTGGAACCTGACCGTCAGCGAGCGCGAGGTCGCCTACCTGCTGATCAAGGGGCTGTCCCTCGAAGAGATCGCCGGCGTGCGCGACAGCAAGCCGAAGACCGTACGCCAGCACGCGACCAACATCTACGCCAAGGCCGGCCTGCGCGGCCGGCACGAACTGGCGGCCTACTTCCTCGAAGATCTGCTGGTGCCCGAGGTGCCCTGAGGGTATCGCCGGTATCGGCTGCCCTGCGCCAGGGTCCATTGACGCGTCGTTATATACCGCCGTATATTGCGCTCGATGTGACTCGGGTGTCCCCCTGCGGCGCCCCTTCGTCGCGGCGCGCGCCTTCCATGGGCGGCGCGCTGTCCTTACCGAATCCTGAATCCCGGCATCCCGGAACCAGCTGCCATGCCTGCTCGCCGTTCTCCCGCCCTTGCCATCGCCCCGCGGCGCGCGCGCTCGCGCCTGCCCGGCACCTTCGCCGCGGCGGCACTGGCCATGCTGGCGATGCTGCCGCTCCGGCCGGCGGCGGCCGCCGAACTGGTGGTCTCGGCAGCGGCGAGCCTGACCAATGCCTTCCGCGCCGTCGCCGCCGCCTATGAGCAGGCGCATCCCGGAACGAAGCTCGTACTCAATTTCGGCGCCTCGGATGTGCTGATGCAGCAGATCGTGCAGGGTGCGCCGGCCGACGTGTTTGCCTCGGCGGACCAGCAGGCGATGGACAAGGCGCAGGCCGAACACATGATCGTGCCGGGCTCGCGCCGCGACTTCGCCGCCAATGCGCTGGTGCTGATCGAGCCGGCCGACAGCGCGCTGAAGCTCGCCTCGCCGCGCGACCTGCTGCGCGACGACGTGCGGCGCGTGGCCTTCGGCAACCCGGCCTCGGTGCCGGTTGGCCGCTATACGCGCGATGCGCTGGAGGATGCGCGGCTGTGGCAGGCCGTCTCGGCCAAGGGCGTGCCCGCGCAGAACGTGCGGCAGGCGCTCGACTATGTGGCGCGCGGCGAAGTCGATGCAGGCTTCGTCTTCGCCACCGATGCGGCCGTGATGCCATCGAGGGTCCGCGTCGTCGCGCAGGTGCCGACGCGTACCGCGGTCACCTATCCGATCGCCGTGACCGCCCGCTCGCGCCAGAAGGACGAGGCTGCCCGCTTCGTCGACTTCGTGTTGTCCGCCGAAGGCCAGGCGCTGCTCGCGCGCCACGGCTTCCGGACGCGCTGAACGCGGCATCGCCTGTCCGTCGATGGAATCGGTCTGGGTCCCGCTGGCACTGTCGCTGAAGGTCGCGGGCTGGGCCACCGCGATCAATGCGGTACTTGGCGTTGCCGCCGCGGTGGCGCTGTCGCGCTGGCGCTCGCCGCTGCGCGATCTGGTCGACGCCGTGCTGACGCTGCCGCTGGTGCTGCCGCCGACCGTGCTCGGCTATTACCTGCTGGTGCTGGTCGGACGCCGCGGCGTGTTCGGCGAATGGCTGTCGTCGCTGGGCATCGAGCTGGTCTTCACCTGGCAGGGCGCGGTGCTGGCCGCGACCATCGTCGCCTTTCCGCTGGTGCTCAAGTCCGCGCGCGCGGCGATCGAGGGCGTCGACCCGCAGCTCGAGCATGCCGCACGCGTGCTCGGCGTCAGCGAGATCGGCATCGTCTTTCGCGTGACGCTGCCGCTGGCGGTGCGCGGCATCGCCGCCGGCGTACTGCTTGCCTTCGCTCGCGCACTCGGCGAGTTCGGCGCGACGCTGATGGTCGCAGGCAATCTGCCCGGCCGCACACAGACGCTGTCGGTGGCAATCTACGAGGCGGTGCAGGCCGGCGATGACAATACCGCCAACCTGCTGGTGCTGGTGACCTCGCTGACCTGCGTGGTGCTGCTGGTCATCGCCGGCCGCCTGGTGCCGGGCACGCGGCAGCCGGTGCGCTGAATCGCCGAATGGACGACGCCATGCCTGTCCCGCTGCCTGCGCCCCCGGCTGTGAATCCTTCTGCGAACCCCATGACGCTGCAGGTCCAGGTCAGCAAGCGGCTCGATACCGCCGACCGGCATTTCGCGCTCGATATCGGCTTCTCGTCCGCCAGCCGCCGCATCGCGCTGTTCGGTCCCTCGGGCGCCGGCAAGACGCTGACGCTGCGCGCGATCGCCGGTTTGCTGCGGCCCGAGCGCGGACGCATCGTGCTCGGCGAGCGCACGCTGTTCGACGCAGCGACGGGGATCGACGTGCCGCCGCAGCAACGGCGCGTCGCCTATCTGTTCCAGGACTACGCGCTGTTCCCGCATCTGACCGTCGCGCAGAACGTGGCCTTCGGGCTCGCGCGCGGCTGGCGCAATCCGCCGCGCGGCAAGAGCCACGACGATGCCGAACGCTGGCTCGACGCCTTCGGCCTGCAGGAGATTCGCGGCCACTATCCGGCGGAGATTTCCGGGGGCCAGAAGCAGCGCGTGGCGCTGGCCCGGGCGCTGGCGACCCGGCCCGATATCGTGCTGCTCGACGAACCGTTCTCGGCCCTCGATCCGGCGCTGCGTGCCCGCATGCGGGCCGAACTGCGCGCGCTGCAGACGAGCCTGGAAGTGCCGATGCTGGTGATCTCGCACGATCCCGACGATGTCGCGGCCTTGGCCGACCATGTGATGGAGATCCGCGATGGGCGGATTTATGGGGCGGCGGGACGATAGCCCGCCTGTCCAAATCGGCGTGCCCCGCGCTTGACCACGCCCCGCGGTGTTCCCCCCTCCCCCTTCACGGGGGCGAGCGGAGCAAAGCCGTTGGCCTCAGTCCATCGTCCCCAGGATCACGCTCGACGCCTTGAAGATCGCCAGCGCCGGCGCGCCCTCGGTCAGGCCAAGCTCGTCGAGCCCGGCATGGGTGACGATGGCCGCGATCGTCGCGCCGCCATCGAGCGCCAGCACGACCTCTGCATTGACTGCCCCGGGCACGATGCGCGCCACCGTGCCTGGCAGCTGATTGCGCGCGGACAGCCGCAGGCCGGGCGACGGCACGCCGATCATCACCGATGAGGCCTTGACCAGCGCGAACGCCTCGCTGCCCGGCGCCAGGCCCAGCGTCTCGACGCTCTCGTGCGTGACCGTGGCAACCACCTGTTGCCCGCCGGCCAGCGCCAGCGTGACCTCGTCGTTGACCGCGCCGGTCCGCACCCGGGTCACGGTGCCGAACAGCCGGTTGCGTGCACTGGTCTTGATCATCAGTCGCCGGATCAGATGGATATCGTGTTGCAGCGCGTCGGCCGCCGTCGCGTCGAGCTGCTCGCTGACGCGCGACAGCTGCGCGACGAAGGCGCGGTGCTCGGCCTCGAGCGCGCGATAGGTGCGCACCAGCCCTTCGCCGCGCGGCGTCAGCATCGTGCCGCCGCCGCCCTTGCCGCCGGCGGCGCGCACCACCAGCGGCTCGCCGGCGCTGTTGTTCATCGCATCGACCGCGTCCCACGCCGCCTTGTAACTGAGCCCGACCGCCTTGGCGGCCGCGGTGATCGAGCCATGTTCGGCGATCGCGGCGAGCAGCGCGATGCGGTCCTTGCCGCCGAGGTCCTGGCTGCCGGCGCGAAACCAGATCGCGCCCTGAAGTTCGAGCATGAGGCATGGCGCCGCCACGGGGCGGCGTATCGGTGTCGGAACGGCGCTATGTTACCGCGCCGCCCCCCGGCCCGGGCCCTGGCGCGGGGCGCCGCCGGCAAGGTATGTCATCACGTGATACATTGACGGCTTTTTTGCGCGGCGCTTTTTTTGCTGCGTCGCGGCACGCGCCGGCGTCTTCATGTCCTCCCGAACCTCTCCTCTCCTTGCCCTGGCCGGCGAAGTCCGGTTGCGCTGGCGCGGCTGGCTGGCCGCCTTTGTCCCGATGCCGGTGGCGGCAAGCAGCCGCGAACGGATCAAGAGCTGCCTCGGCGCGCTGTTCGCGCTGGCCTGCACCGAGTGGATCAGCCGGCATATGCTGGGCGGGCACAACCCCTGGTTCATCGCGCCGATGGGCGCCTCGGCGGTGCTGCTGTTCGCCGTGCCGTCGAGCCCGTTGGCGCAGCCGTGGTCGGTGATCGGCGGGAACCTGCTGGCGGCGCTGGTGGGCGTGACCTGCGCGCGCTGGATTCCGGACCCGGGGCTGGCCGCGGCCGTCGCGGTGGCGGTGGCGATCGGGCTGATGTTCCATCTGCACTGCGTGCATCCGCCGGCCGGCGCGGTCGCGATCACGGCGGTGTTCGGCGGCCCGGCGGTCGCCAAGCTCGGCTATGCCTTCGTGCTGTTCCCGGTCGCGCTCAATTCGATGCTGATGCTGCTGATCGCGCTGTCGTTCAACAACCTGACCGGCCGCCGCTATCCGCATCGGCCACCGCCCCCGGTGCCTGGACATGGCACCAGCGATCCGCCCCCGGGCCAGCGCGTCGGCTTCACGCGCGCGGACCTCGACGACGTGCTGGCGGCGCGCGGCGAATTCCTCGACGTCGACCGCGACGACCTCGAAGAGATCCTGGTCGCGGCCGAGCTGCGCGCGTTCGGACGCCGCTTCGGCGACATCCGCTGCGGCGACATCATGTCGCGCGATGTGGTGGCGGTCCACGCCGACCAGCGCCTCAGCGAGGCCTGGACGCTGCTGACGCGCCACCGGCTGCAGGCGCTGCCGGTGGTGTCGCCGCGGCAGCGCCGGCTGGTCGGCCTGGTCGCGCTGCCGGACCTGTTCGCCGGCGACCCCGCCAAGGGTCAACGCCGTCCCGATGGCCTGGTGCGCGACGCGATGCTGACCGAGCTGCCGACCGCGCGCCCCGACCAGCCCATCGTCGAGCTGGCCGGCGCGATGTCCGACGGCGGCTGGCACCTGATGCCGGTGGTCGACGAGCAACGGCGACTGCTCGGGCTGATCACGCAGTCGGATCTGCTGGCGGCGCTGTTGAAGCGGTGACGGGTCGATCGGGGGCCGTGTGCCCTCTCCCCGGCCCTCTCCCGCAGGCGGGAGAGGAGAACACCACGGGCAAGCTCCACACGTCGTCGCTCCAATCCGCGACGACACGCTCCGCTCTCCTGCAAGCGGGAGAGGGAGAACACCACCGGCAAGCGGGCGCCACAGCGATCGCGAACGCGCTTGCGGCATCCCGCTCCCCTCTCCCGCTCGCGGGAGAGCGGCTGGGGGAGAGGGCAAACGGCGTGCCCCTCACCGATACGGCCCAATCCCGCCATCACGGCTCTGCCACCCAACACTGGCAAAATAGCGGCCCATGAATCGTCTCTGGTCGCACCTCCTCGGCTTGTTCGTCCTCGTGCTGGCAACCTGCGCGCTGCTGGCCACGCTTGCAGTGGTGGTCGCCAGCCGGCAACTGCCCCCGCTCGACGCCATCGCGGCGTTCCGCCACTCGGCCGGCTACGTGCCGCTGGACAAGATGCCGCCCGCGCTGACGCAAGCGGTGGTCGCGATCGAAGACGAACGCTTCTATCTGCATGACGGCATCGACTACGTCGGCGTGATCCGTGCGGGCCTGGCCAATCTGTCCGACGACCTGTCGCAGGGCGCGTCGACCATCACGATGCAGGTCGCGCGCAATTTCTTCCTGTCGCGCGAAAAGACCTATACCCGCAAGCTGTACGAGGCGCTGCTGGCCTACCGCATCGAGGGCGCGTTCAGCAAGGACGAGATCCTCGAGCTGTACATGAACAAGGTCTATCTCGGCGAAGGGGCGTACGGCTTCGCGCAGGCCGCGCGCACCTATTTCGGCAAGCCCCTCGCAGACCTGACGCTGGCCGAGTCGGCGATGCTGGCCGGCCTGCCGAAGGCGCCGTCGGCCAACAACCCGGTCGTCAATCCTCGCCGCGCACGCCAGCGGCAAGCCTATATCCTGCTGCGGATGCTGGAACTGGGCCGCATCGACCGGCACCAGTACGACGCCGCGCTGCTCGAGCCGCTGCGGCTGCGTTAGCCCCCCATCGACAGGCCCCGTTCGGCCGGGCCATGTCAGTGCCGAACCGACTGCCCCGCCCCGCGTCTCCATGCTAGCCTGCTGGCAGCCGGGTTCCGCCTGCGCCGAACCCGCACCACGCCACGACGGCGGACTCTCGGGGAGGCAACGATGGATGGCATCTGGTCAGATATGCTGAGCGCGCTGCGGACGGAGTTCGCCGACATTCCCGACATCGAGGAAGCGACCCGGGTCGTGGTCCGGCTCGGCATGGCGATGCTGCTCGGCGCAATGATCGGCTACGAACGTGAAGCCGCCGGCAAGGCCGCCGGCTTGCGCACCCATATGCTGGTCGCGCTGGGCTCCGCGATGTTCGTGCTGGTGCCGCTGCAGGCCGGCGTGCCGCTGGCCGACATGAGCCGCGTGCTGCAGGGCATCGCCTCGGGTATCGGCTTCCTCGGCGCCGGCGCCATCATCAAGCTCAATAGCGAAGAGAGCATCAAGGGCCTGACCACCGCCGCCAGCATCTGGATGGTGTCCGCCATCGGCGTCGCCGCCGGCATGGGCCGCGAAGCGACTGCGCTGCTCGCGACGATTTTTACGCTGGTGATTTTGGAGATTCTGCAGCGGGTGAAGTAGGACTCTTCATCGTCGGTGTCCTCGAATCTCACTACTATGGTGGGCTAGTCTGAGATCCTATAGAGTCGCCGGATTCGGAAGGACCGGCGATACGGATCTAGATACGCTGCGCGCTCGACATGACGTCGATTGTGAGCGCGCCAATGATCCAATCATTCCGATGCATGGACACGCGAGCCCTCTTTGGAGGCAAGCGCGTTGCACGTTTTACCAACATCCACGCAGTTGCGGAACGCAAACTGCAGATGTTGGAGTCCGCCACCACACTGGCCTCGTTAATGGCTCCGCCAGGCAATCGGCTGGAAATCCTCTCGGGCAATCGACGGGGCCAGTACAGCATCAGGGTGAACGCCCAATGGCGGATTTGTTTCCTCTGGACCTCCGAAGGTCCACAGTGCGTAGAAATTGTGGACTACCATGATTGAGTTCAACAACAACGTTGGCGAGGAGTTCGCTATGGCGCGTTTTCACAACGGCATGCGCCCGGTTCATCCGGGCGAGATCCTGCGCGAGGAGTATCTGGTGCCGCTCGATCTATCGATCGCGGAACTGGCGAAGGAATTGCATATCGACACCGCGCAGATCGACGCGATCGTCCGGGGCGATGCCGGCGTGGCCAGCGAGATCGCTCTGCGTTTGGCGCGCTATTTTGGTGGTGACGCCGAAACCTGGTTGAACCTTCAGCAGGCCTACGATCTCAAGACCGCCGAACAGCAGGTCGGCGACGCCATTCGTTCCGAAGTCGCGCCGCGCAAGGCCAAGGCGGCGTAGCGGCCTCGCGCTTGATGGGCTGACCGCATCCCGGTGCACTGCGCGGGGCAACGCCTTACAGCCGCTCCCGATGCCGCTCCAGCGCCGCGCGCACGATTGGCGCGACCGCCTCCGCCTGGCCGTTGTCGACGCCCTCGAGCAAGGCTCGGCGCATCGGTGGTGCCCAGAAGCGGCGCAGGTGGGTGGCAATGTCGGCCAGCGCCTCGTCACGGTCGGGCATCGCGGCGAAGAAGGTTCCGATCTGGTTGGCCATCTTGACCAGGTTGTCGAGGTTCATGATCAGCAGCGTGGCGGCAGCAGCCGCGCGGAATGGGTGTAGACGACATGGCGGCCGGGGCGCACGAACCCGGCCAGCGTGACGCCGGCCTGTTCGGCCAGCCGGACCGCCATCGCGGTGGGTCCCGAGACGGCGGCCAGTATCCCGATGCCGGCGCTGGCGGCCTTGAGCACCATCTCGTAGCTGGCGCGGCTGGTGACCAGCGCCGCGCCGTCGGCGACCGGCTCGCCGCTGCGCGCCAGCGCGCCGATCAGCTTGTCGAGCGCGTTGTGGCGGCCGACGTCCTCCCGCACGAAGGCCACGGTGCCATCGGCGCGCAGCCAGCCGGCCGCGTGAGTCGCGCCGGTATGGCGCAGCAGCGCCTGGCGCTGCTGCAGCTCGGCAAAACCGGCATGCAGGCTCGCGCCATCGAAGCGCGCGGTGCTCGCGACCGGCGCCGGCATGCGCGCCACCTGCGACAGCGATTCGACGCCGCACAGCCCGCAGCCGGTGCGGCCCGTCATCGCGCGACGCCGCGTCTTCATCCGCGCGAAGGCATCGCCGGCAATGCGCAACTGCACCGCGATCCCCTGCCCGCCGACCTGCGTGTCGATCTCGAACACGTCGCGCGCGTTCGCGACGATGCCTTCGGTCAGGCTGAAGCCGACCGCGAAATCCTCGAGATCGGCCGGCGTGGCCAGCATCACCGCGTGCGAGATGCCGTTGTATTCGAGCGCGACAGGAACTTCTTCGGCGACATCGTCGAAGGCGAGCGCCATGTCGCCGCCCCCGCCTTCGCAGCGCGCGACCTCGACCGTGGCGTACGGCATCGGCGGATCGCCGTCGCGCTCGTATGGACAGGCCTCGTTTGGACCGGCATCGTACCGATCGGCGCGGTACGGACCGGACTCATTGCGCGCGACCACGCCGCGCTCACAGACCAGCATGGCCGGCCTCCGCCTTCTCGTCCTCCGCCACCGCATTCGCCGCCCGCAACAGCCGCAACTGCTCGTCATGGAAATCCCGATAGCGCCACTGCCATTCGGACGGCTGCGCGACCGGCAGCACCTGCACCGCGGTGACCTTGTACTCGGGGCAGTTGGTGGCCCAGTCCGAGTTGTCGGTGGTGATCACGTTGGCGCCGGACTCGGGGAAGTGGAACGTCGTGTAGACCACGCCCGGCTGCATGCGCTCGCTGACCAGCGCGCGCAGCACCGTCTCGCCGGCGCGGCTGACGATGCCGACCCAGTCGCCGTCGGCGATGCCGCGCTCCTGCGCATCGTGCGGATGGATCTCGAGCCGGTCCTCGTCGTGCCAGCGCACGTTGTCGGTGCGCCGCGTCTGCGCGCCGACGTTGTACTGCGACAGGATGCGGCCGGTGGTCAGGATCAGCGGGAAGCGCCGGTTGACCTTTTCCTCGGTCGGCACGAACTGCGTGATGATGAACTTGCCCTTGCCGCGCACGAAGGTGTCGACGTGCATGATCGGCGTGCCGGCCGGCGCCTGCGCATTGCACGGCCACTGGATGCTGCCGAGCTCGTCGAGCTTCGCGTAGCTGACGCCGGCGAACGTCGGCGTCAGCCGCGCGATCTCGTCCATGATCTCGGACGGATGACGATAGTCCATCGAATAGCCGAGCGCGTTCGACAGCAGCATCGTGACCTCCCAGTCGGCATAGCCGGCCCTGGGCGGCATCACCTTGCGCACGCGCGAGATACGGCGCTCCGCGTTGGTGAAGGTGCCGTCCTTTTCGAGGAAGGACGAGCCGGGCAGGAACACGTGCGCGTATTTGGCGGTCTCGTTCAGGAAGATGTCCTGCACCACGATGCATTCCATCGACGACAGCGCCTCGGCCACGTGCTGCGTGTTCGGATCGGACTGGACGATGTCCTCGCCCTGGCAGTACAGGCCCTTGAAGCTGCCGCCCAGCGCGGCCTCGAACATATTGGGAATGCGCAGGCCCGGCTCCGGGCTGATCTCGACGTTCCACGCCTGCTCGAACAGGCCGCGCGTGGTCGAGTCGGACACATGCCGGTAGCCCGGCAGCTCGTGCGGGAACGATCCGATATCGCAGGACCCCTGCACATTGTTCTGCCCGCGCAGCGGATTGACGCCGACGCCCTCGCGGCCGATATTGCCGGTCGCCATCGCCAGGTTGGCGATCGCCATCACCGCGGTCGAACCTTGAGCGTGCTCGGTGACGCCCAGCCCGTAGTAGATCGCGGCATTGCCGCCGGTCGCGTACAGGCGCGCGGCGCCGCGCAGCTGCTCGGCCGGCACGCCGGTGACCTCGGCCATCGCCTCGGGCGAGTTCTCGGGCCGCGCGACGAATTCGCGCCACAGGCCGAACGCCCTCGATTCGCAGCGCTCGGCGATGAAGTCCTCGGCCAGCAGCCCCTCGGTGACGATCACATGCGCCATCGCGGTCAGCACCGCGACATTGCTGCCGGGGCGCAGCTGCAGATGGTAGTCGGCACGCACGTGCGGCGACCTGACCAGATCGATGCGGCGCGGATCGATCACGATCAGGCGGGCGCCGGCGCGCAGCCGCTTCTTCAGCCGCGAGCCGAATACCGGATGGCCGTCGGTCGGATTGGCGCCGATCACCAGGATCACGTCGGAGCGCTCGACCGAACGGAAGGTCTGCGTGCCGGCCGACTCGCCGAGGGTCTGCTTCAGGCCATAGCCCGTCGGCGAGTGGCAGACGCGCGCGCAGGTGTCGACGTTGTTGTTGCCGAAGGCCGCGCGCACCAGCTTCTGCACCAGATAGCCTTCCTCGTTGGTACAGCGCGACGACACGATGCCGCCGACCGCGTCGCGGCCATGCTTTTGCTGGATGCGGCGGAACTGCGCGGCGGCGTAGCCGATCGCCTCCTCCCATGACACCTCGCGCCACGGGTCCTGGATGCTGGCGCGGATCATCGGCTTCAGGATGCGGTCCTGGTGCGTGGCGTAGCCCCAGGCAAAGCGGCCCTTGACGCAGGCATGGCCCTCGTTGGCCTGGCCGTCCTTGTACGGCACCATGCGCACCACCTCGTTGCCCTTCATCTCCGCCTTGAAGGCGCAGCCGACGCCGCAGTAGGCACAGGTGGTCACCACGCTGTGCTCGGGCTGGCCCATGCGGATCAGCGAGGTCTCGGTCAGCGTCGCGGTCGGACAGGCCTGCACGCAGGCGCCGCACGACACGCAGTCCGACTCCATGAAGGACTCGCCCTGCCCCGCCGTCACGCGCGAATCGAAGCCGCGCCCGCTGATCGTCAGCGCGAAGGTGCCCTGCGTTTCCTCGCAGGCGCGCACGCAGCGGTTGCAGACGATGCATTTCGACGGGTCGTACTCGAAGTACGGGTTCGACTGGTCCTTGACCGCATCGAGATGGCTGGCGCCATCGTCGCCATAGCGGACCTCGCGCAGCCCGACCGCGCCGGCCATGTCCTGCAGTTCGCAGTTGCCATTGGTCGGGCACGTCAGGCAATCGAGCGGATGGTCCGAGATATACAGTTCCATCACGCCGCGACGGATCTCGGCGAGCTTGCCGGTCTGCGTGCGCACCTTCATGCCGGGCTCGGCGGGCGTGGTGCATGACGCGGGATAGCCGCGCCGCCCTTCGATCTCGACCAGGCACAGCCGGCACGAGCCGAACGGCTCGAGGCTGTCGGTGGCGCACAGCTTGGGCACATGGACGCCGGCCTCGACCGCGGCGCGCATCACCGAGGTGCCGGCGGGCACGGTGACGGCGACGCCGTCGATTTCCAGCGTGACGGTTTGTTCGGCCTCGCGCCGCGGCGTGCCGTAATCGATATCGTGGTGGGGATGCAAGGTCGAACTCCGCGGGGTCGGGTTAGCGGGCGAGGATGGCATGCAAGCTCGGGCGGGGCTCATGCGGCCCGCGCCGGCAACGGCGGCAGGCCGAAGTCCTCGGGAAAGCCGTCGAGCGCCGACAGCACCGGATACGGCGTCATGCCGCCCATCGCGCAAAGCGAGCCGTGCAGCATCGTGTCGCACAGATCGCGCACCAGCCGCACCTGCTGCGTGCGCTGCGCGGGGTCGGGCTGGGCCATCAGCCTGTCGATGACCTCGACGCCGCGGGTCGAGCCGATCCGGCACGGCGTGCATTTGCCGCAGGACTCGACCGCGCAGAATTCCATCGCATAGCGCGCCTGCCGCGCCATGTCGACGGTGTCGTCGAACGCGACGATGCCGCCGTGGCCGACCACGCCGCCGAACGCGGCATAGGCCTCGTAGTCGAGCGGTACGTCCCAGCGCGCTTCGTTCAGATAGGCGCCAAGCGGACCGCCGACCTGTACCGCGCGCAATGGCCGGCCGCTGCGCGCGCCGCCGCCGTAGTCGTACAGCAGCTCGCGCAGCGTGACGCCGAACGCCTTCTCGACCAGGCCGCCGCGCGCGATATTGCCGGCCAGCTGGAACGGCAGCGTGCCGCGCGAGCGGCCCATGCCGAAGTCGCGATAGTGCTGCGCTCCCTCGGCAAGAATTACCGGCACGGTCGCCAGCGAGATCACGTTGTTGATGATCGTGGGACGGCCGAACAGCCCCTGGATCGCCGGCAGCGGCGGCTTGGCGCGCACCATGCCGCGGCGCCCCTCGAGGCTTTCCAGCAGCGCGGTTTCCTCGCCGCAGACATAGGCGCCCGCGCCCTTGCGCACCTCCAGCGCAAAGCGGCGGCCGCTGCCGCGGATATCGCCGCCGAGCCAGCCAGCCGACGTGGCGATGGCGATCGCACGTTCGAGCACCGCAATCGCATGCGGATATTCCGAGCGCACGTAGACGTAGCCTTGTTCCGCCCCGACCGCAAGGCCGGCAATCGTCATGCCCTCGATCAGCATGAAGGGATCGCCCTCCATCACCATGCGGTCGGAGAACGTGCCGGAGTCGCCTTCGTCGGCATTGCAGACCACGTATTTGACGGCGCTGTCCGCCTTCAGCACCGTGTTCCACTTGATGCCGGTCGGAAAGGCCGCGCCGCCGCGGCCGCGCAGGCCCGACTCGGTGACTTCGCGCACGATGTCGGCGCCGCCCATCGCCAGCGCACGCGTCAGGCCGCGATAGCCGCCGTGCGCCAGATAGTCGTCGAGCGACAGCGGATCGGTGATGCCCATGCGGACGAAGGTCAGCCGCTCCTGCTCGCGCAGGAACGGAATCGATTCGGTCATGCCGTGACACAGCGGATGGTTGCCGCCGCGCAGCAGGCCGGCATCGAACAGCGCGGGCACGTCGGCGGCGGTGACCGGCCCGTAGGCGATGCGCCCGGCCGGCGTCTGCACCTCGACCAGCGGTTCGAGCCAGAACATGCCGCGCGAGCCATTGCGCACGAGACGGACCGGCTCGCCGCGCGCCCCGGCTTCCGCAGCGATCGCCCGCGCCACCGCTTCGGCGCCCATGGCGAGCGCAGTCGAGTCGCGCGGAACGAACACCGTCACCGGCGCGACGGTCATCGGCATCGATGTCGTGTTCATCGGCTCACCTCGTCGTCGGACATGCAGGCGGCCCGGTCTTGCCGCGCATCGTCGTAGCCGGCATCGCCCTGCCGCAGCGCGGTCAGCAAGGCATCGAGCCGCGCCGGTGTCACGCCGCCATGCAGTTCGGTGCCGGCCATCAGCGCCGGCCCCACCGCGCACTGGCCCAGGCAATAGACCGGCTCGAGCGTGATGGCGCCGTCCGCGCTGGTCTGGTGCCAGCCGCAGCCGAGCTCGCGCTGCGCATGGTCGGCCAGCGCATCCGCGCCGACCGCCTGGCAGGCCTCGGCGCGGCACAGCTGCAGCACGTGCCGCCCGGCGGGCCGGTCGCGGAAATGGTGGTAGAAGCTGATCACGCCATGGACTTCGGCGCGCGACAGGTTCAGCGCGCCGGCGATCGCGGGCACCGCATCGGCAGGGACGAAGCCGAGAGCGTCCTGGACGTCGTGCAGGATCGGCAGCAAGGCGCCGGGCTGGTGCTGGCGCGCGCGCAGGATCGCCGCGATGCGATCGGCGGCCTCGGCATCCGGCGCCTTCGTAGCCGCGCTTTCGGATGCCGCGCCTTCCAAATAGGCTATTTTTTGCATATTGTCGGGACTCCACCCCGGCCGCCTCGCGCGCCCAACGGCGCCCAATCCCCGGGTTTTTTTGCCATGCCGGGACTATAGGCAGCGCGCACGCGAGCGGCAATATGCTATTTTTCGCCTATGTTGAGAATCGCCATCCAGCCGCACCTGCAGGTACGCGACGACAGCAACGGGGCCCCGCCGCTCGATGTCTCGCGGCTGGTCACCCTGCTCGCCCAGATCGAACGCACCGGCAGCATCCGCCAATCGTGCGAGGCGATCGGGCTGTCATATCGCTATGCCTGGGGCCTGCTCGAGGATGCGCAGTCGCTGTTCGGCGGCCCGTTGATCGACAAGCGCCGCGGCCGCGGCAGCGTGCTGACGCCGCTGTCGCAGCAGCTGGTCTGGGCCAGCAAGCGTATCGGCGCACGGCTGTCGCCGACGCTGGAGAGCCTCGCATCGGAACTGGAGATCGAACTGAAGAAGGTGCTCGACG
The DNA here is from genome assembly GCF_008801915.1 of Cupriavidus gilardii. Classification (GTDB taxonomy): domain Bacteria; phylum Pseudomonadota; class Gammaproteobacteria; order Burkholderiales; family Burkholderiaceae; genus Cupriavidus; species Cupriavidus gilardii. Next base: position 312,070 of record NZ_VZOV01000003.1, on the reverse strand, counting down.
CCTCGGTCAGCGCGCTGCGGCTGCATGCCAGCCACGGCTTCGCGGTCGCCGCGCTGCGCGACTTTCTCGACGAGCACAAGGTCCGCCATGACCTGAAGTACTGCGGCAGCCTGGAAGCGGTGGCCGCGCTGGCCGCCGGCGACTGCGATATCGCGGGCTTTCATGTGCCGATCGGCGAGTTCGAGGCCGAGACGTTCGAGCGCTTCGCGCACTGGCTGCATCCCGAGCGGCATTGCCTGATCCATCTGGCGGTGCGCACGCAGGGGCTGTTCGTCGCGCGCGGCAATCCGAAGGCGATCACGCGGCTGGATGACCTGCTGCGGCCCGACGTGCGCTTTGTCAACCGCCAGGTCGGTTCGGGCACCCGCCTGCTGCTCGACCTGATCCTGCGCGCGCGCGGCATCGACCCCGCGCGGATCGAAGGCTACAGCAATGGCGAATTCACCCATGCCGCGGTGGCCGCGTATATCGGCAGCGGCATGGCCGATGTCGGCTTCGGCGTCGAAACGGCCGCGCGTCGCTTCGGACTCGAGTTCGTGCCGGTGCTCAAGGAACGCTATTTCTTCGCGATCGAACGCGAACGGCTGCAGAGCCCGATGCTGGCCGATGCGGTGGCCGCGCTGACCAGCGGCGGCTTTCGCGAGCGCGTCGATGCGCTGCCGGGCTACGACGCGACGCTGACCGGCACCGTGCTGACGCTGCCGCAGGCCTTTCCCGGGCTGCAGCGTCCGCGCTAGCGATCGAGCCGGCGGTCAAGCCGGCGCCCGACCCAGCGCTCAACCCAGCGAACCGTAGACCTGCGGCACCCACATCTCATCGGGCACCGGCTGGCGTGCGTAGTCGTGGCTGCGCTGGCGTTCGGGCAGCACGATTTCCGGCTGCTCGATCTCGCGATAGGGAATCAGCGTCAGCAGATGGTGGATGCAGTTCAGCCGCGCAACCTTCTTGTCGTCGGCATGCACGACCCACCAGCGCGCCTCGGGGATATGCGTGCGCGCCAGCATGATTTCCTTGGCCTTGGTATAGGCCTCCCAGCGGCGGCGCGATTCGAGGTCCATCGGGCTGAGCTTCCATTGCTTCAGCGGATCGTGGATCCGCGACAGGAAGCGCAGCTCCTGTTCCTCGTCCGAGATCGAGAACCAGTACTTGATCAGCCGGATGCCGGAGCGCACCAGCATCTTCTCGAACTCTGGCACGGAGCGGAAGAACTCCTCGTACTGCTCGTCGGTGCAGAAGCCCATTACCCGCTCGACGCCGGCGCGGTTGTACCAGCTGCGATCGAACAGCACGATCTCGCCGGCCGCCGGCAGATGTGAGACATAGCGCTGGAAATACCACTGCGTGCGTTCGCGGTCGTTCGGCGCGGGCAGCGCGGCCACGCGGCAGACGCGCGGATTGAGCCGCTGCGTGATGCGCTTGATCACGCCGCCCTTGCCGGCGGCATCGCGCCCTTCGAACACGATGACGATCTTCTGGCCGGTGGCGACCACCCAGCTCTGCAGCTTGACCAGCTCGCCCTGCAGACGGAACAGTTCCTTGAAATAGTGCCGGCGCGCTTCGCGGTCGACCGCGCCGCCGGGCAGCGAGTCGGAATCGAGCAGCGCCTGCGCGTCGCCATCCTCGAGCGCGAGCTCGAATTCCTCATCGTAGTGGTCCGCCACCTCGCGGTGGATGCGGCGTACCAGTTCTTCTTCGCTCGGGGTCATCTCACGCTCCTTCACGCTCCATCGTGCTGCACGACGCTACGCCAGCAGCCCGGCCCGCGCCCGTGGCCGGGCGGTTCGCCAGCGTAGCGGTCCGGTATGTCAAAGCCGTGAAAGCGCTAGCCGGACGCTGTCACGGCGCTCCACAAGCGTAGACCAGAAAATCCCGCAGCAGCTGCGCGGGCTCGCTCAGCGGCTCGTCGCGCCGCCAGATCAGCCCGACCTCCATGTCCGGCACGGCGTCGGCCAGCGGCCGGGCCTCGATCTCCTTGCCTTCCAGCGACCACGGACGGAACACCATGTCCGACAGCACCGTGACACCGAAGCCGTGGGCCACCAGCCCGCGCAGCGCCTCCATCGACGTGGTGCGGAATGCGATGTCCGGCGCCAGCCGCTTGCTCTTCCAGTAGCGCAGCGTCGAGGTCTCGCCTTCGTCGACGGTCAGCAGGATGTACGGGTGCGCCGCCACCTCCTTCAGCGTCGGCGCGCCGCCCTGCATCAGCGGATGGCCCGGCGCGGCCCACAGCTGCCGGCGCGAGCGGATCAGCGTGCGGTGCGCGAAGCGCTGCGCTCGCGTGACGTTCGACAGCAGCACCACGCCCAGCTCGATCTCGCCGGACAGCACCGCCTCCTCGATCTCGACGCGATCGAGGTCGCGCAGGTCGAACACGATGTCCGGATAGTGCGAACGAAAGCGCGCCAGCAAGGCCGGCAGCAGATAGCCCAGCACCGTGTACGAGGCGGCGAACGACACCGTGCCCTGCTGCCCCGGCCCCTGCAGCGACGGTTCGCGCAGCATGTCCTCGACCGAATCGAGAATGCCCGCCACGCGCTGCAGCAGCCGGTGCCCTTCGGCCGTCAGCGCGACGCCGTGCGGCAGGCGGTCGAACAGCCGCACGGCCAGGCGCTGCTCCAGCGCCAGCACCGCATTGGTGATGGCCGACTGCGATACGTGCTCGCGCGTGGCCGCCATCGAGAACTGGCCGGTCTCGGCGGCCGCCTGGAAATAACGCAGCTGCCGCAGCGTGATGTCGCGGGCGAGCGGCGCCGGACGCGTCTTGGCGTCGCGGGACGCACCGCCGGTCACGGCGGTCGGAAGCGAGGGAGAGGGCGGTCTGGCGGCCATGCGATTTCCAAATATCAGCGCTCTGAATTTGTGATTTTACGATAGCGAAGCGCTTTCCTACACTCGTTCGGCATACCAGAACGCGCAGATCCGCAGATCGAAAGCGCGCACCGACGAACCGCATACCGAACGATACCGCCCGACCTTGCCGGCGAGATATCGCCATCAGCCGGAGACACCCCCCATGAACAGCCCGCTCTCGCCCGCGCAGCAACAGGCCCTCGCCGACGCGCTGGCCAACGTCAGCCTCGACGACAAGTACACCGTGGACAAGGGCCGCGTCTATCTGAGCGGCACCCAGGCGCTGGTGCGCCTGCCCATGCTGCAGAAGGCGCGCGACCGCGCGGCCGGGCTCAATACCGCCGGCTATGTGTCCGGCTACCGCGGCTCGCCGCTGGGCGGGCTGGACCAGGCGCTGTGGCAGGCGAAGGCCCATCTGGCGGGCAGCGACGTGGTGTTCCAGCCCGGGCTGAACGAAGACCTGGCGGCCACCGCGGTCTGGGGCACGCAGCAGGTCAACCTGTTCCCGGGGGCGAAGCGCGACGGCGTGTTCTCGATGTGGTACGGCAAGGGACCGGGCGTCGACCGCTCGATCGACGTGCTCAAGCACGCCAACTCCGCCGGCTCCGCGCCCCATGGCGGCGTGCTGCTGCTGGCCGGCGACGACCATGCCGCCAAGTCCTCGTCGGTCGCGCACCAGTCTGAGCACGTGCTGATCGCCGCCGGCATTCCGGTGCTGTACCCGTCCACCGTGCAGGAATACCTGGACTATGGCCTGCATGGCTGGGCGATGAGCCGCTATTCGGGCCTGTGGGTGGCGATGAAGTGCGTCACCGACGTGGTCGAGTCGAGCGCCTCGGTCGAGATCGACCCGGACCGCGTCCAGGTGGTGTTGCCGCAGGATTTCACGATGCCCGAGGGTGGGCTCAATATCCGCTGGCCCGATCCGCCGCTGGCGCAGGAAGCGCGGCTGCTGGACCACAAGTGGTACGCGGCGCTGGCCTATGTGCGCGCCAACAGGCTGAACCGCGTGGTCGTCGATTCGCCGCGGGCGCGCTTCGGCATCATGACCGCGGGCAAGGCCTATCTCGATGTGCGTCAGGCACTGGCGGACCTGGGCCTGGACGATGAAACCTGCGCCCGCATCGGCATCCGCGTGATGAAGGTCGGCTGCGTGTGGCCGCTCGACGCGCAGGACGCGCGGGAGTTCGCCACCGGTCTCGACGAGATCCTGGTGGTCGAGGAAAAGCGCCAGATCCTCGAATACGCGTTGAAGGAAGAGCTGTACAACTGGCGCGACGACGTGCGCCCGCGCGTGTTCGGCAAGTTCGACGAGCGCGACAACGAGGGCGGCGAATGGTCGGTGCCGCGCGGCAGCTGGCTGCTGCCCGCGCACTACGAGCTGTCGCCGGCGATCATCGCCAAGGCGATCGCGCGCCGGCTCGACAAGGCCGATCTGCCGGACGACGTGCGCGCGCGCATCGCGGCGCGCGTCGCGCTGATCGAGGCCAAGGAGCGCGACGCGGCCCGTCCGCGGCTGTCGGTCGAGCGCAAGCCGTGGTTCTGCTCGGGCTGCCCGCACAACACGTCGACGCGCGTGCCCGAGGGCTCGCGAGCGCTGGCCGGCATCGGCTGCCACTACATGGCGATGTGGATGGACCGCAATACCGACACCTTCAGCCAGATGGGCGGCGAAGGCGTGGCGTGGACCGGCCAGATGCATTTCACCGACGAGAAGCACGTGTTCGTCAATCTGGGCGACGGCACCTACTTCCATTCGGGCCTGCTGGCGATCCGCGCGGCGATCGCGGCGAAGGCCAATATCACCTACAAGGTGCTGTTCAACGACGCGGTGGCGATGACCGGCGGCCAGCCGGTCGACGGCGTGCTGACCGTGCCGCGCATCGCGCATCAGGTGCTGGCCGAAGGGGCGCGCGAGATCGTCGTCGTCACCGACGAACCCGACAAGTACGCCGGCGGCGGCGGGCTGCCAGTCGGCATCGCCGTGCATCACCGCGACCAGCTCGACGACGTGCAGCGGCACCTGCGCGACACGCCAGGCGTCACCGTGCTGATCTACGACCAGACCTGCGCGACCGAGAAGCGCCGCCGGCGCAAGCGCGGCGACTATCCCGATCCGGCGCGGCGCGCCTTCATCCACGACGCGGTCTGCGAAGGCTGCGGCGACTGCTCGGTGCAGTCGAACTGCCTGTCGGTCGAACCGCTGGAAACCGAGCTCGGCACCAAGCGCAAGATCAACCAGTCGTCGTGCAACAAGGACTTCTCGTGCCTGAACGGCTTCTGTCCGAGCTTCGTGACGGCCGAGGGTGCGCAGGTGCGCAAGCCGGCGGCCGCCGGAACGCCGGGGGGAAAGTCGGACGCGATCGATCTGGACGCCCTGCCCTTGCCGACGCTGCCGGCGCTGGAACGGGCCTACGGCATCGTCGTGACCGGCGTCGGCGGCACCGGCGTGGTGACGATCGGCGGCATCCTCGGCATGGCCGCGCATCTCGAAGGCAAGGGCGTCACGGTGCTCGACATGGCGGGCCTCGCGCAGAAGGGCGGCGCGGTGCTCAGCCATGTGCAGATCGCCGCCACGCCGCAGGGGCTGCATGCCACGCGCGTCGCCACGGGCGAAGCGAGGCTGGTGATCGGCTGCGATGCGATCGTGTCGGCCTCGGCCGAGGTGCTGTCCAAGGTCCGGCGCGACGTGACCGCCGCGGCCATCAACAGCGCGCGCACGCCGACCGCCGACCTGATTGCCAACCCGAAATGGCGCTTCCCCGGCGCCTCGGCCGAGCAGGACCTGCGCGACAACGTCGGCGAGGCTTGCGCCTTCATCGACGCGAACGCATGGGCCGTCAGGCTGCTGGGCGATGCGATCTTCGCCAATCCGCTGCTGCTCGGCTTCGCGTGGCAGCGCGGCTGGGTGCCGCTGTCGCTGGCGGCGCTGACGCGCGCGATCACGCTGAACGGCGTCGCCGTGCAGAAGAACCTGCTGGCCTTCGGCTGGGGCCGCGCGCTGGCGCATCGAGGCGAGACGGCGGTAAGCGCGGCGCTCGGCGGCAGCGGCAACGTTTCGCGCCAGACCGGGGCGGCATCGACGCAGGTGCTGCCGCTTCCGCAGACGCTCGACCGCTTGATCCAGGACCGCGCCGCGCTGCTGCGCGCCTACCAGAACGACGCCTATGCCGTGCGCTATCTGGCCGCCGTCGACAAGGTACGGCAGGCGGAGCTGGCGCTCGGCGCCGACCGCAAGCTGCCGCTGACCGAGGCCGTTGCGCGCAACCTGGCCAAGCTGATGGCCTACAAGGACGAATACGAGGTCGCGCGGCTGTACGCCGATCCGGCCTTCCTCGACAAGCTGCGCGCGCAGTTCGACGGCGAGCCCGGCCGCGATTATCAGCTCAACTTCTGGCTGGCGCCGCCGCTGCTGTCCGGCGAGACGCGCAACGGCCGGCCGCTCAAGCGCCCCACCAAGCGCCGCTTCGGCCCGCGCACGATGACGCTGTTCCGGCTGCTCGCCAGGCTGAAAGGACTGCGCGGCACGCCGCTCGACCCCTTCGGGCGCACGGCCGAGCGCCGCGAGGAACGGCGGCTGGTGGACGAGTATCTGGCGATGGTCGACGAGTTCGCGCGCAGCCTGGATGCCGATCGTTTCGACACCGCCCTGGCCCTTGCCAACCTGCCCGACGATATCCGCGGCTTCGGGCCGGTCAAGGAAGCGAGCATGCGCAAGGCGGCGCAGCGGCGCGCCGAGCTGATGGCGCGTTATCGCGGCGGCGCTGTCGAGGATGGCGAACGCGCTGCAGCCTGATGCGGAGGGTCTGAAGCCTCAGATCGCCGTCCCCGCGAAAGCGGGACCCCAGCGTCTTTGAACGCTACTGGGTCCCCGCCTTCCTGGAGACGGCAGCGCTTTTCGGCAATTGAAGACGCCCTGCTACGCCGTGCGCCGCGGCTCGCCGAACTGCGCCCGCAAATCATCGAACGACAGCAGCCGCCCCGCAATCGCGCTGGCCGCCACCGTCGGCGGACTGGCCAGCCACACCTGCCCCGGCCCCGAACGGCCGGGGAAATTGCGATTGATCGAGCTGACCGTGACCTGCTCGGCCGCCGTCGACGAACCCGGCCCGCAGTTCGCGCAGGCGCCGCAGGAAGGCTGCAGGATCGTCGCGCCGACCGCGTCGAACGCCTCCAGATAGCCCTGGGCGATGCAGTAGTCGCGCACCGCCGTCGTGCCGAACTGCAGATACAGCGTGACGCCGGCCGGCACCCGCAGCCCGCGCTCGGCGGCCCAGCGCAGCACCGCATGATAGTGGTCGAAGTCCTCGCGCTTGCCGGCCGTGCACGAGCCGCCGTAGGCGATGTCGATCCGTACCGGCTCGGTCAGACCGGACAGCGCCAGGCCGTTGCCGGGATCGCCCGGCCGCGCCACCATCGGCGCCAGGCCGCTGCAATCGACGTGGATCGTCGCGGCATAGTCGGCGCCGTCGTCGCTATGCATCCACGGCTCGACCGTGAAATCGATGCCGCGCCGGTCCTTCAGGAAGCGCACCGTCTCCGCATCGGGCGCGACGATGCCGGTGAAGCCGCCGAGCTCGGCGCACATATTGGTCAGCGTCGCGCGTTCGTCGGTCGACAGCGCCGACACCACCGGACCGGTGAACTCGAATACCTTGCCAACGCCCGTGCCGCCACGGATCGCCGGCAAGGCCAGCAGATGCAGCACCACGTCCTTGGCCGTCACGCCGGCCGGCAACGCACCGTCCAGCACGATCCGCAACGACGCGGGCAACGTCATGCGCACCGCGCCGGTCACGAAGGCGTTGGCCATGTCGGTCGTGCCGACGCCGAACGCCACGCAGCCGAGCGCGCCGCTGTGCGGCGTGTGCGAGTCGGTACCGACCACCAGCTGCCCCGGCAGCGCGTAATGCTCGGCCATCATCGCGTGCGAGATGCCGGCGACATTGCTGCCGTCGTCGCGCAGCGCCTCGTCCTCGGTCAACGTCCGGTGGAACCGCAGCGCGTAGTCCGCGACGAAACGCCGCTGGGCGTCGCGCATCTGCACGACGTTCCGCACCAGGCCGCCGCGCAGATGGGCCGGGCTTTGCTCGACATACGAGGTGTGGTCCTCGAACACGACGACGCGCTCGGGCGCGTGCAATGCCAGCGGCCGGCCCAGCGCGGCATGCAGCATATGGGCCGCCATGCCGGTGTAGTACTCGTGGATGAAGCGCCAGTCGGCTCGCACGAAGATGCCGTCGCCCGGAGCGGGTTCGGCCGGCGTGACTTCGGTCGCGATCGCATGGCGGGCGACGATCTTCTCGAACAGCGTGCGCGGCCGATCCGCGGCCGGCTGCGTTGGCTGCGTGGGCCGCACCGCTGGCGCGCCGTCTCCGGCGAGGCCCCGCAGATGCCGCTGGCCGAAGCGCAGCAGGCCGCCCTCGCGCAGGATCTGCGCCGCCAGTGCATCGCGGCCGGCCAGCAGTTCCTCGAGGGGAATCGCCTCGCCAGCCTGCAGCCGGGGAATCAGGCCGAAGTCGGTCGATGTCAGCAGGCCGATATTGTCGGCGTTCTGCCGGTAGATCCGCTCGAAGCTGCGGGCAATCACCAGCCGGATGCCGGCCAGTTTCTCGGCCGCCGGGCTGTGCTCGCGCGACGAGCCCTTGCCGTAGCGGTTGCCGGCGACGGTCACGGCAAAGCCGCCCTGCCGGATCGCATCGGCGCCGATCGGCTGGGCGCCGCCCGCGCGAAAGCCGGTATAGGGATAGCGCCCGAGCTGGTCGTCGAAATGGGTCAGGATCGGTACCGGGGTGATCTCGTCGGTCGAGACATCGTCGCGCAGCCCGCCGACCTGCTCCAGCGTCAGCGCCTCGCCGCGCAACTGCCGTTCGATGGTCCGCGGGCAATCGGCAAGAAACAGAATGCGGCCATCGATCTGCAGGCGGTCCATCGGGTCTTCTCCGGTCTTGTCGGTAAGCACCAGCACAGTACGTAGTGCCGAAAATCACCGAATCTACGCGCTGCGCCGCGCGACGGCCAAGCGCCGATGCGGCATCGGGGCTATCTTCGGCAGAGATATCCGGGTAAACCTGCGGTCAGGCCCGGCAGACAATGGCATGCCGGGCCGGCCGCCTTGTCCCGCCCGACGGTTTTGCGGGACACTTGCGCCGGCCGTCCGATACGAAGCCCCGCTTCCATACACCGCTCATGCACCGCATCGACCCCGTCAGCATCCAGCTCTTTCTCGCCGCCGCGCGGGAAGGCTCCATCAAGCGCGCCGCGGAAACCGAACACATCGCGCAATCGGCGCTGAGCCGCCGGATCGCCGACCTTGAACGCAGCCTGGGCGTGACGCTGCTGGTGCGCTCGCCATCCGGCGTGGCGCTGACCGAGGCCGGCGTGCGTGCGCTCGAACTGGGCCGCAAGCTGAACGAGGACATCGCCGCGTTCGCCCGCGAGGTGCAGGACCTCGGCGATCAGGTGGCCGGCACCGTGCGTCTGTCGGCCAGCCCGTCGTCGATCGTCGGTTTCCTGCCCGAGCGGCTGCACGCCTTCCGCGCCAGCCATCCGCACGTCGATATCGCGTTGCACGAGCGCTCCACCAGCGAGACGCTGCGCGCCTGCCTCGCCGATCATGCCGACGTCGGCGTCGGCGTGGCGATCGACGGCGCGCGCGGGCTCGAATCGTGGCACTTCGCGCAGGACCCGCTGATGGTGCTGCTGCCGGCCGGCCATGCGCTGGCGGCGCGCACGGGACTGCGCTACGCCGAGGTCCTGCAGTATCCGCTGGTGATCGTGCAGCAAGGCGGGGCGCTCGATACCGAGCTGCGCGATCGCGCCGCCGAAGCGGGCCTGCCGATGCGGCAAAGCGTGGCGGTGTCGAGCTTCGAGGCCGCCTGCCGGATGGTCGAGGCGGGGCTGGGCCTGGCGGTGATTCCGCATAGCGCGACCACGGCCTATGCCGGCACACGCGGCTTCGTGCGCGTGCCGCTGGACGAGCCGTGGCGGCAGCGCGAACTGCGCGTCTACGCGCCGCGCAAGACGCCGCGGCTGCGGGCGGTGGAAGCGCTGATCGCGGCGTTGCGGGCCGAGCCGCCGGCGGGGCCGTCCGAGGGCGGCTGACTTCCGAGGGCGGCTGACGTCCGAGCGCGGCTGACTTCCGTTGCCCCCGATGGCGTTCTGTGGACCGATATCGCGGAACGCGATACCCGGTCCGTCGCAACAGCATTTCTTTCCCGCAGGCTGGCCGCTCTAGACTGGCGCGCAGAGGAACCGTCGACAGGTTCCCGCCACGCGACAACGGAGACAGCATGCCCCTCATCCTTCGCACCGTCGGCCGCCTGCGCCACGCCTTCCTTCCCCTTCGCCGCACCGCTGCGCTGACCGTGGCCCTGACGATCGCCGCCGCGTCGGTGGCCGCGCCGGCCAGCGCGCAATCGGCCGACGGCAAGCCGCTGCGGCTGATCGTGCCGACCCAGCCGGGCTCGCAGGCCGACGCGGTGGCGCGTGCGCTCAGCGAATCGATGGGCCGTCAGCTCGGCCATCCGATCGTGATCGAGAACATCGCCGGCGCCGGCGGCATCCCGGGCACGCAGCAGATCGTGCGCGCGCCCAAGGACGGGCTGACGCTGGGCCTGGTGTCGTCGAACCACGTGATCAATCCCGCGATCTACCGCGCGATGCCGTTCGACTCGCTGCGCGACATCACGCCGATCACGGTGATCGGCACGCTGCCGCTGGTGCTGGTGGTCAATCCCTCGGTGCCGGCCAACAACGTGCAGGAACTGATCGCGCTGCTCAGGAGCAAGCCCGACCAGCTGAACTACGGCTCGTCGGGCAACGGCACCGTGCTGCATCTGGCCGCGGAACTGTTCGCCAGCGAGGCCAAGGTTCAGGTCCGCCACGTGCCGTACAAGGGCGCCGGCAACTACACCACCGACCTGCTCGGCGGACAGGTGCAGATGGGTTTCCTGACGGTGCCGGCCGTGCTGCCGCAGCTGAAGGCCGGCAAGCTCAAGGCCATCGCGATATCGACGCCGAAGCGCATTCCGATGCTGCCCGACGTGCCGTCGCTGGCCGAGTCCGGCCTGCCCCGCTACAGCTTCGACGCCTGGCTGGCGATCGTCGGCCCGGCCGGCCTGGCGAAGGACAAGGCGGCCGACCTGCAGGCAAGGATCAAGGCCGCGCTCGATGAAAAGCCGGTGCAGCAGAACCTGGCCGCGCAAGGCCTGGTGATCATCGGCAGCACGCCGGAGCAGGCGGCGCCGTTCTTCCAGAGCGAGCTGGACAAGCACGCGCGCATCGTCAAGCAGTCGGGCGCGAGCCTGAACTGACCCAGGCATGTCGTCCCCCGAAGGCGGGGACCCAGTGGCTTTCGAAGACGCTGGATTCCCGCTTTCGCGGCAACCACAGCGCCGTCGTCGAATGGCGTCCAGCAAAAAACAAGGCCCTCCAGTTGGAGGGCCTTGCCACGTCGAAGGACAGTCGCGCTGTCGTCGATCAGCCAGCGAAGTTCTTGCTGACGAAGTCCCAGTTCACGACGTTCCAGAATGCCTCGACGAACTTCGGACGGGCATTGCGGTAGTCGATGTAGTAGGCGTGCTCCCACACGTCGCAGGTCAGAAGCGGCTTGGCGTCGGTGGTCAGCGGGGTGGCGGCGTTCGAGGTCGACACCAGGTCCAGCGAACCGTCGGCCTTCTTGACCAGCCAGGCCCAGCCCGAACCGAAGGTACCGACCGCGGTCTTGGTGAACTCTTCCTTGAACTTGTCGAACGAGCCCCACTTGGCGTTGATCGCGTCGGCCAGCGGGCCGGTCGGCTGACCGCCGCCTTGCGGCTTCAGGCAGTTCCAGAAGAAGGTGTGGTTCCACACCTGAGCGGCGTTGTTGAAGATGCCGCCGGAGGACTTCTTGACGATCTCTTCGAGGGTCGCGTTCTCGAATTCCGTGCCCTTGATCAGATTGTTCAGATTGGTGACGTACGTCTGATGATGCTTGTCGTGATGGAACTCCAAGGTCTCCTTGGACATATGCGGGGCCAGCGCATCATGGGGGTACGGCAGCGGGGGGAGAGTATGTTCCATTGTTCTGTCTCTGTGGGTTGTGGGACGGGAGACACCGATTGTAGGTGACTTGCCATAGTGGCGCAAACGAGCGGCAAAGCCCCTTCGGGGCGCGGCAGTATGCGGCCACGGCCCCCCGCCGGGCGGGCCCTGCGGCCCCGTTTCGCAACCGATGCCGCGACGATGCGGCGCCCGTCGAAGGGTCCACGCAGGCGCCTGCCGAAGGCCCTATAGATCGAGCAGTTTGGCCTGCACGCTGGCGATGCCGATATCGGCCACGCCCTCGGCCAGATGGACCTCGAGGCGGCCGCCGGCGCGCAACTCCGAAGGGGCCCGCAGCGCCTTGCCGCGCGGGTCCAGCAGCACTGCATAGCCGCGTTCGAGCGTGCGTTGCGGCGCCAGCAGTTCGAGCGCACCGGCGGCGCGATGCAGGCGCTGCGCGGCACGTTCGTGCTGGCGTTCGCTGGCGGCGTGCATCCGTGTCACCAGTCGGGCAAGTTCCGCTTGCCCTGCGCTTGCGTCGGGACGTTGCGCGCGCCAGCGCATCGACCACAGCTGCAGCCGATGGCGGCGCGCCACCAGGTTGTCGCGCCATGCCGCGCGCAGATGTCGCGCGAGATTGTCGAGCTGTCCGCGCCGCTCCTGCAGTTGCGCCTGCGGGCTGCGCACGCGCCGCGCCAGCCAGTCCAGATGTTGGGCGCGCCGCTCGAGCTGGCGGCGCATGCATTGGCCGAGCGCGTCGCGCGCACGCGCGGCCTGCGCCAGCAGATGCGCGCGATCCGGGCTGACCAGCTCCGCCGCGCCGGTCGGCGTCGGCGCGCGCACGTCGGCGACGAAGTCGGCAATGGTGAAGTCGGTTTCGTGGCCGACGCCGCAGACCACCGGCAGCGCGCAGCGGGCCACGGCATGGGCAACCACTTCCTCGTTGAACGACCACAGGTCCTCGATGCTGCCGCCGCCGCGGCACAGGATCACCACGTCGCACTCGGCCCGCGCGCTGACCGTGTCGAGCATCGCCGCGATCTTGTCGGCGGCGCCCGCGCCCTGCACCGGCACCGGATAGACCAGCACCTGGATATGCGGCGCGCGCCGGCGCAAGGTCGTCAGCACATCGCGCAGCGCCGCGGCCTGCAACGACGTGACGACACCGATCGTGTGCGGATGGGACGGAATCGGACGCTTGCGTGCGGGATCGAACAGACCATCGCGTGCGAGCTTGTCCTTCAGCCGCAGAAAGGCCTCGTACAGATTGCCGACGCCGGCGCGCCGCATCGCTTCGACATTGAGCTGGACCTCGCCGCGCGCCTCGTACATCGACACCAGCGCACGCACTTCGACGGCCTCGCCTTCGCGCACCGGAAAGTCGACATGCTGGTTTCGTCCGCGAAACATCACGCAGCGGATCTGCGCACGCGCATCCTTCAGCGAGAAATACCAGTGCCCGCTCGACGCGCGCGTCAGGTTGGAAATTTCTCCACGCACCCAGGCCAACGGAAAGTTGCGTTCGAGTACCGATGCGATCGCATGGTTCAGTTCGCCGACCGGGATCACTTCGCGCCCGCCGGGTGCCGTCCGGGTGACTGGCGAAGGCGGAAACGAGAATGGTTCAGACATGGCAAATCGCCTCCGAAGCGGCGTCAGATGGACATGTCCACAGCATAACCGCTCTGTCAAGCCCTTCGCTGTAGGGTGCCTGAAACGGCCCGTGTTTCGTGGGGCTTGACACAAGCCTTTGATTCTTAATGACTTTCCCGGACATCACTTTTTAAGCAATGTAAGAATTTCTCTTACGCGTCAATCACTTACCATTTGTCCACACCAGCTTGTTCACAAAGTTATCCACAGGAACTCTGGACAACTACAGCGCGGTAACACCGACCGTGCGGGCGCACACGCAGCGCGGTGGACGAAACGTCGCTCCCGCACCGAAATGCAAACGACGTGAACGGGAAAGCGACGCCTCTGGCGGCTTGCGGCATTGCCGCTTTTTTAGGCAGCCCGGGGAATTGCCTTACAGATCAAGCCCTTGTCCCGCTTCTCCCGGGCTTATCCACAGGCGCTCCACAACGCTGTCCCGCCGCGATGTGGAAAGAGGTCGACTTTTGGATTTCCGTTGCTCGATACCGACGCGGCGAGCCGTTTGGACACGGTTGCACAATTTTTAGGCAGCGCAAGATAATCGCTTGTGGATCAAGGACTTGGGGCGCTTGTCAGGCGTCTTTCCACACCTGTTCCACAATCCTGTCCCGCTGCGGTGTGGAAAGCCGCGCGACGCAATGACGGCGATGCGCCGTTACCGGCGTGTCCGACGGCCTGCCGGGCCTGCCGACCCTTCTGCCCATTTTTTAAGCAGGACGGTGTTCGCCCTTTGCAATCAAGGACTTGGCACGCCTGTCCGCCCGCTTTCCACAATCGATCCACAGCACTGTCCCTGTCCGGTGTGGACATGTCTGAAAGTGGATCGCGTCCGCCCTGTCGGCTTGCCGCGCCGGGGACCGCGCGTTAGAGTGGCGCCTGTTTTTTTACGCCGGCCTGCCACAGTCCCTTCCCTTTGCGCCGGCGACTCGGGGTGTCCTTGTGTTTTCCATCATTGAAGCGGCCGGTTGGCCAATCTGGCCGTTGCTGGTGGCCTCTGTCATTGCGCTGGCCTTGATCGTCGAACGTTCGCTGAGCCTGAAGCGCAGCAAGGTGCTGCCGGCCAGGCTGTACGACCAGGCGCTGACGGTCGCGCGGCAACGGCGCGCGACGCCGGACGTGGTCGATTCGCTCGAACGCGATTCGCCGCTGGGCCGCGTGCTGGCAGCCGGACTGCGGCACGTGATCGCCCAGCCCGACACGTCGCGCGACGCCGCCAAGGACGCGGTCGAGGAAGCCGGCCGCGCGGTCGCGCACGAGCTCGAACGCTATCTGAACGCACTGGGCACGATCGCTTCGGTCGCGCCACTGATGGGTCTGCTCGGCACCGTGATCGGCATGATCGAGATCTTCGGCAGCCAGGGCGGCACCGGCGCCAATCCCGAACAACTGGCGCACGGCATCTCGGTGGCGCTGTACAACACCGCCTTCGGCCTGATGGTCGCGATCCCGGCGCTGATCTTCTGGCGCTATTTCCGCCGGCGCGTCGACGACTACGTGGCCGAGCTGGAATCGCGCGCGGCCACGTTCCTCGACGCGATCCTGCCGCAGCGGCGCGCTTGAAGGCGGATGCAGGCCATGCGATTCCGTACCCGTGCCAGGCGCGACGAGCCCGAGATCAATCTGATCCCGCTGATCGACGTGCTGCTGGTGATCCTGATCTTCCTGATGATCACGACTACCTATTCGCGCTACACCGAGCTGCGCATCCAGCTGCCGACCGCCGAGGCGCAAAGTTCGCAGCAGCGGCCACGCGAAATCGTGGTGTCGGTGTCGGCCAGCGGCGAATACGCGATCGACAAGGAACGTGTCGGCGTGCGCGACGTCGCCGGCCTGACCGAGCGGCTGCGCGCGCTGGCCGGCACCGCGGCGGCGCAGGCGCCGGTACTGATTGTCAGCGCCGATGCGCAGGCCAGCCACCAGTCGGTGGTCAACGTGATGGAAGCCGCGCGGATTGCCGGGCTGTCGCGGCTGACGTTCGCGACGCAGAGCGGCGGGACGCGGTAGGCGCCGGCCTCCGACCAGCGCCGGTCAGGTTCGATTGCGTTCTCCCTCTCCCCTCAGGGGACAGGGTCGGGGAGAGGGGGTGGCGTCAAGCAGCGCTGACACGGCAAGTGCCGCTTGCCCCCTTCCCCAAACCTCCGTCCCGCGAGCGGGACAGGGGCGCACTACCATGCCGCCCCACCGCGACACGATAGACTCTGGCGAAAACCGCTCTCCTTCTGCCCATGCCCGCTGCCCGCCATCTGCTGTCCGACTTCGTTACCCGCCAGTGGCAACGCCGCGGCTGGTTTGCCTGGCTGATGCTGCCGTTCGCCGGCGTGTTCGCTGCGATCAGCGCCCTGCGGCGGCTGGCGTACCGGCGCGGCTGGTTCAAGTCGACGCGGCTGCCGATGCCGGTGGTCGTGGTCGGCAACGTGACGGTGGGCGGCACCGGCAAGACGCCGGCGGTGATCGCGCTGGCCGACGCGCTGTGCGAGGCCGGGCTGCGTCCCGGCGTGGTCTCGCGCGGCTATGGCGTCAAGCTGGAGCGGCCGCGCCGCGTCAAGGCGACCTCGAAGGCGGAGGACGTCGGCGACGAACCGCTGCTGATCGCGCGCTCGACCGACGTGCCGGTCTGGGTCTTTCCCGACCGCGTCGCCTGTGCACAGGCGATGCTGGTCTCGCATCCGGGCATCAATGTGCTGTTGCTCGACGATGGCCTGCAGCACTACCGGCTGCAGCGCGACTTCGAGATCGTGATGTTCGACGGCCGCATGGGCGGAAACGGCTGGCTGCTGCCGGCGGGCCCGCTGCGCGAGCCGCTGTCGCGCCGCCGCGATGCCACGCTGATCAACGATCCGTATTTCCGCGCGACGCCGGACCGGCCCGAGGTCTACGGCATGCGGCTCGAGCTCGAGCAGGCCTGGCAGCTCGCCGATCCGACCATGGTGCGGCCGCTATCGACCTTCGCGGGACGGCGCGTGCTGGCCGCGGCCGGCATCGGCAACCCCGAACGCTTCTTCGCCAGCCTGCGCGGCGCGGGCCTGCAGCCCGATACGCTGCCGCTGCCGGACCACTACGATTTCGCCGAGGACCCGTTCGTCGACCATCCGGCCGCGCAGGCCGCCGAGGCGATCCTGATCACCGAGAAGGATGCCGTAAAATGCGACCGGCTTCGCGAGCCGCTCGACCCGCGCATCTGGGTCGTCCCCACCAGGCCCGTGATCGATCCGGGTCTGATCGATCGAATTCGCCGCACCGTCATTGCGCGCTGCCAGGCAGCGCCGACCGCGGCCACTGGCGCCGCCGCCGCCGCGGCCAGCCACACCAAGGAACACCAAGATGGACAACCGGCTGCTTGAAATCCTGGTTTGCCCGCTGTGCAAGGGCAAGCTCGAATACGACCGCGCCGCGCAGGAACTGATCTGCCATGCCGACAAGCTGGCCTATCCGATCCGCGACGGCATTCCGGTGATGCTGGCCGACGAGGCCCGCCAGTCGGTACCGGGCCGCGCCATCGATCCGACCTGAGGCCTGGCTCGATGTCGCTCGCCGATTTCACCGTCGTCATTCCCGCGCGGCTCGCGTCGACGCGTCTTCCCAACAAGCCGCTGGCCGATATCGCAGGCAAGCCGATGATCGTGCGCGTCGCCGAGCGCGCCCGCACCTCGTCGGCACGGCGCACCGTGGTCGCCACCGATGCGGACAGCGTGCGTGCCGCCTGCGCCGAGCATGGCATCGAAGCGCTGCTGACGCGCACCGACCATGCCACCGGCACCGACCGGCTGGCCGAGGTCGCCACGCTGCTGTCGCTGGACGACGATGCGATCGTGGTCAACGTGCAAGGCGACGAACCGCTGATCGCGCCGGCGCTGATCGACGCAGTGGCCGGGCATCTGGCCGCGCATCCCGACTGCGCGATCGCCACGGCCGCCCATCCGCTGCACGAGATCGGCGAGGTCTTCAATCCCAATGTGGTCAAGGTCGTGTGCGACAGCGCCGGCCGCGCGCTGTATTTCTCGCGCGCGCCGATTCCCTGGGCGCGCGATGCCTGGTCCGGCGTGCCGTCGGCCCCTGCCGCCAGCGCGCAGGTGCCGCTGCCCGACATGCCGGTGCTGCGCCATATCGGCCTGTACGCCTATCGTGCCGGCTTCCTGCGCCGCTTTCCGGCGCTGGCCGCCGCGCCGGTCGAGCAGACCGAAGCGCTCGAACAGCTGCGTGCGATGTGGCATGGCGAACGCATCGCGGTGCTCGCCACCGACGCCGCGCCTGCCCCAGGCGTCGATACGCCCGCGGATCTGGAGCGCGTGCGCGCGCTGTGGTCCGAGACCTCGGCGGCCATCGGCCGCTGAGCGCAGACCGGCGCAATCCCGCACGGAGCGGGCCATTCGCCCGCTCCGGTTTACACACCGTTGACCGCCGCGGCAGGCCGATTCCCGGCTGCCTCGTGGCATAATGCTCGCCAATAAAGAGCCGCTGTCGCCGTCAATGCGGGCGACGACGCAAGCTCGGTGGGGAGATGAAGAATGAGCCGTCCGGCTTGCGCCCATGCGAACCGCATGCGGACCGCGCCGGTCACCAGCCATGGCGGCGCCTGCGTGCCTGACCATCGCGCGGTAAGCCACACGTCAAGTTTCGGCGTTACCCTCCTTCCATTCCCCCGCCATACCGGATTCAAAACTCTGAGGACCCGTAAATGCGTTTGATCCTGTTGGGCGCCCCCGGCGCCGGCAAAGGCACGCAAGCCAAGTTCATCTGCGAGAAGTTCGGCATCCCGCAGATCTCCACAGGCGACATGCTGCGCGCCGCGGTCAAGGCCGGCACTGCGCTGGGCATCGAGGCGAAGAAGGTGATGGACGCGGGCGGTCTGGTCTCCGACGACATCATCATCGGCCTGGTCAAGGACCGCCTGAAGCAGGACGATTGCCGCAACGGCTATCTGTTCGACGGCTTTCCGCGCACGATTCCGCAAGCCGAGGCGATGAAGGAAGCCGGCGTGCCGATCGACTACGTGCTGGAAATCGACGTGCCGTTCGACGCGATCATCGAACGGATGAGCGGCCGCCGTGTGCATGCCGCCTCGGGCCGTACCTATCACCTGAAGTACAACCCGCCCAAGACCCCCGGCGTCGACGACGAAACCGGCGAGCCGCTGATCCAGCGCGACGACGACAAGGAAGAGACCGTGCGCAAACGTCTCGATGTCTACGCGCAGCAAACCCGTCCGCTGGTCGACTACTACTCGGACTGGGCCGCCAAGGGCGCGCCTGGCGCGAGCGTCGCGCCGCCGCAGTATCGCAAGATCAGCGGCGTCGGTTCGGTCGACGAAATCACGGCGCGCGTGTTCGAGGCGCTGAAGTAAGTCACCGAAGCCCTGCCCGATCGGGAAAGCGCAAAGGCGGCCATTGGCCGCCTTTTTCATTGCCGTTGCACGAGGTCAGCCGCCGGGCGCGGGCACGCCCGCCACGCCGGATGCCTGCACGCGATGAAAGGTCCCGTCGTGCCAGGCCGCCTGCGCGCCATCGCCATGCAGATGATGGAAGATCGTGCGATAGGCCAGCTCGAAGCCGGCGTGTTTCAGCAGCGTGGTGGACATCCTGGACATGCCCAGTGCCTGCAGCAGGGCCGAGGCCTCGAGCCGGGCGGCCTTTCCGGCGATCTTGCCGGCGGAGTTGCCAGCGGTGTTGCCGGCTGGATCGTCGATCAGCAACCGTCGCGCCAGCACCGCGGCCTGCCAATGGCGATTGCCTGACAGCGCCTGGCTTTCGTGCCGCAAGGCCTCGAGCTGCGCCAGGCTGCACTGGGCCAGCGTGTCCGCGCACAGGCCACGCGCGGCGCCGCTTCGGATCGCGTGCGCCAACCGTTCGCGCTCCCACATATCGGCACGGCGGCGTGCGAACCGCATCGCGATGCGGATCAACGTGAACAGGAACCAGGCGCCGCCGAGCACACCGCCGAGCGCGACCAGCAGCGGCGCTGCCGGGGTCGCCAGTGCCGCCGTGCCGGCTACCACCATCGTTGCCATGCCGGCGCCCGACAGCAGCACGGTGCCGACGCCATAGGCAATGCGGACAGCGGCCCGGCGCGCCAGCCCGCGCGCACGCTCGCGCCAGCGACGTTGTCCGCGGGCGAACCAGTGCAGCGCCTCGGTCGCGGCGGGCGATTGCAGCCGCCTGCGCCGCACGGGATCGGCCGACAGTCGGCGCAGATTGTCGCGGATCGCCGCGTCCACCTTCCGCAGCGTGGCATCATGCCGCCGCGCCTCCGCCAGTTCGCCGATCCCGCAACCGACCTGGGCCAGGCCAATCGCCGCGCCGAGGCCGAGCGACAGCATGTCGCCGGGAATCAGCCCGAGATCCAAGGGCGCCTCCCACCCGGACGCCGGGATCGGACTGGTTTCGTAGCCGACGCGCAGCGCCTGCAGGCTGCTGTCGCGGAGGCAGGCAATGGCACTGCCGCGCAGTCGCCGCGTGGCGCGACGATCGTTTCGCGTGACGGCGTCGTGGCCGAGAAGATCGGCGCCATGTTGCCGCAGCATGGCGTCGCGTTGCCCGTCGATCAAGGCGAGTTCGCGGTCGATCACGTCCATGGCGGCCTGTCACAGCGCAACGGCATCGCCGTTGCCGGCGGTCAGCGCCTGGCGGAACGTGTCGGGAAGATAGGCGGCGCCGTGCCGCGGCAGCCGGTGTGCGGCAAGGGCCGGTGCCGGCGTGCCATCGTGCCGGGCCGGGGTCGACAGGCAGGCGCCGATCCAATGGCGCGCCGCCTTCAGCGCGGTCTTGCGCCGCTCGACGTGTTCCGGCAGGCGCGTTCGAGCCAGCGCGGCGACCGCGCGGCGGTAGCCCGGCTCCGAGGCGCGGAGCTGTTGCGCGGTCCGGACCTTGCCAGCCGCCGTCCTGACCAGGTCGACCACGCCAAGGACCGCGTCGCCCGCCGGCAGTACGTCGCTGGCCTGGACCAGGTCCGGAGACATCGCGTCGGCCGCCTCGAACAGCGGCTCGGCCTCCTGCACGGCGGAAGACATCAGCGAGATGCCCGTCGTATCCAGCCGCAAGGTTGGCCGGCCCACGCGCAGATCGCGGATGAACTGCCGCACGGCGCCGAATGTTCCCTGCGGCTCGGCCAGATCGAGTCGGATGGCACCGGCGCCCGGCGTCGAGTGCACCGCCTTCCGGGCGCAGTGGAGCCCGCGGTGGGGCCCGCAATGGAGCCCAGGCTCGGCCCCATCCAGCGTTGGCGTCGATGGGCGGCTGCGCATCCAGCCAGCATGGAAATCGCTCACGGCGGGACTCCCGAGGTGTGACGTGAGCGCACTCTAGCCAGATGGGGTCCTGACATCTGGCGCGAATGGTTGCGGGCTTACGATTCTCGTGAGCGCTATCGGCGCGCCGCGCGGGCCTTTACAATACGGCGCGATGCTTGACGTTTACGTAAACGTTATATTCGCCGTTCGTTCTTCATCTTCATGCGCCGGCGCGGTGTCGACCGGCGCTGCCAACCCCGAGGAGACAATCGATGCAGATCCGAGACAACGTATTCATCGTCACCGGCGGCGCTTCCGGCCTGGGCGCGGGCACGGCCCGCATGCTGGCCGAACAGGGCGGCAAGGTCGTCATCGCGGACCTGAACGAGGCCGCCGGCACCGCGCTGGCCGAAGAGCTGGGCGGCCGCTTCGTCCGCTGCGACGTGACCTCGGAAGCCGACGGCCAAGCGGTCGTCGACGCCGCGGTGGGCATGGGACGGCTGGCGGGGCTGATCAACTGTGCCGGCATCGCGACCGCCAACAAGACCGTCGGCAAGAATGGCCCGCACCCGCTGGACGCCTTCGAGAAGACCATCCGCATCAACCTGATCGGCACCTTCAACATGATCCGGCTGGCCGCCGCGGCGATGGTGCAGAACACCCCGGACGATGGCGGCGAGCGCGGCATCATCGTCAACACCGCCTCGGTGGCCGCCTTCGACGGCCAGATCGGCCAGGCCGCCTACGCCGCATCGAAAGGCGGCGTGGTCGGCATGACGCTGGCGGTGGCACGCGATCTGTCGCGCGATGGCGTGCGCTGCATGACGATCGCCCCCGGCATCTTCGAGACGCCGATGCTGCTGGGCATGCCGCAGGAGGTGCAGGACGCGCTCGGCAAGATGGTGCCGTTCCCGCCGCGGCTGGGCCGCCCGGCGGAGTACGCGCAACTGGTGCAGGCGATCATCGGCAACACCATGCTCAATGGCGAGGTGATCCGGCTCGATGGCGCGATCCGGATGCAACCGAAGTAAGCCGGCACTCTCTGCACAATGGCGGCCCGGCGGCCCGGCCGCCTTTGACGGCCGCCGACAAACGGCAGCGCGAGGCCGATTGTGCTGTCCATGGCACGGCGATGGGCAGCAGTGACTACAATCGCTGTACCTCATAGGCCTCAAAGGGAGTGCAGCATGCCGCCACGTTCGCCGGTTCCGCCGTTCCTTTCCACCGCCGCCGTCAACGGATGGCCACCGACGGCCAGGCTGGCCGGCACGCTGGCCGCGCTGCTGCTGGCGGCCTGCGCGGCCCCGCAGGCCGGCAAGGACGCCGGCACCACGGCGGCGCCGGCCCCGGCCACCCCCGCCGCCAGCACCCCCGCCCCGGGCACCACCGCCCTTCCCCCGGCGCCCGAAGGCGCCTCCGGCTGGACCGACAAGCCAGGCTGGACCGCCAGTTCGTTCATGGTGGCCGCCGCCAATCCGCTCGCCACCCAGGCCGGCTACGACATGCTGAAGGCCGGGGGCACCGCGATCGATGCGGCGATCGCCACGCAGATGGTGCTCAATCTGGTCGAACCGAATTCGTCCGGCATCGGCGGCGGCGCCTTCCTGATGCATTTCGACGGCAAGCAGGTGCAGGCCTACGACGGCCGCGAGACCGCGCCCGCGGCCGCCACCGAGCGGCTGTTCTACGGCCCGGACGGCAAGGTGATGCCGTTCCGCCAGGGGCTGGTCGGCGGCCGCTCGGTCGGCGCGCCCGGCGTGCTGCGGATGCTCGAGCTCGCGCATCGACAGCACGGCAAGCTGCCCTGGCGGCGGCTGTTCGAGCCGGCGATCCGGCTGGCCGAGCAGGGCTTCGCGATCAGCCCGCGGCTGGCGACGATCATCGCGCAGGACCAGGACCTGATGAAGGATCCGACCGCGCGCGCCTACTTCTACAACGCCGACGGCACGCCCAAGGCCGCTGGCACCGTGCTGCGCAATCCCGAGCTGGCAGCGGTGCTGCGCAGCGTCGCCGCACGCGGCGCCGATGCCTTCTACCGCGGCGATGTCGCCCGCGATATCGCCGCCAAGGTCCGCTCGCATCCGACCAATCCCGGCTTGCTGACCGCCAGGGACATCGCCGACTACCGGCCGAAGGTGCGGCAGCCGATCTGCACCGACTATCGCCGCTGGACCGTCTGCGGCATGCCGCCGCCGTCGTCGGGCGGCATCGCGGTCGCGCAGATGCTGGGCATCCTGCAGGCGCTGCCGCCAGCGCGACAGATCGGCGCGGCCAGGCCGCAGCGCAACGACGTCGGGCTCGAGCCCTCGGTCGAGGGCGCGCATCTGTTCGCCGAGGCCGGCCGGCTGGCCTACGCCGACCGCAATCAGTACGTCGCCGATACCGACTTCGTGCCGCTGCCCGGCGGCGACTGGCGCAGCCTGGTCGATCCGCGCTATCTCGCCAGCCGCGCCGCGCTGATCGGCGAGCGCAGCATGGGCAAGGCCAGCGCCGGCACGCCGGCCGGCGCCACGGTGGCGCTGGGCCGCGACCGCGCGCCGGAATTTCCGTCGACCTCGCACATCTCGGTGGTCGACCGCTACGGCAATGCGCTGTCGATGACCACCACGATCGAGGACCAGTTCGGCTCGCGCCAGATGGTGCGCGGCTTCCTGCTGAACAATCAGCTGACCGACTTCTCCTTCGTCGCCGAGGAAGACGGCAAGCCGGTCGCCAACCGCGTGCAGCCGGGCAAGCGGCCGCGCTCGTCGATGGCGCCGACGCTGGTGTTCGACCGGCAAACCCGCGAGCTGGTGATGACGGCCGGCTCGCCCGGCGGCTCGGCCATCATCAACTACGTGGCCAAGACGCTGGTCGGCACGCTGGACTGGGACCTGAACGTGCAGCAGGCGATCTCGCTGCCGAACGTGGGCTCGCGCAACGGCCCGACCGAGCTGGAGAAGGGGCGGGTGTCGGACGCCTTGGTCGAAGGGCTGAAGGCGCGCGGGCATGACGTGCGCGTGATGGACCAGACCTCCGGCCTGCAGGGCATCATGCGCGTGCGCGTCAACGGCAAGCCGATGTGGTTCGGCGGCGCCGATCCGCGGCGGGAAGGGGTCGCGATGGGGGATTGAGGGGGATTGAGGAGGATTGAGGGCGATGGCGGCGGCGGTGGCATGACGGCCGCCGCTGCCCTCTCCCCCGCCCCTCTCCCGCAAGCGGGAGAGGGGCGAAAACCGGCGTCGCCAGCCGTCCCCGATTGTGTTCTCCCTCCCTTCTGTACATCGCGCACGCGGGAGAGGGGAGAAAACCAGCGCCGCCAGCCGTCCCCGATTGTGTTCTCCCTCTCCCCCTCGGGGGAGAGGGGTGGTTTCCCGCCGCCCGCCAGCAAACCTCAAGCCGCCGGAATCGGCATCGTCCTGACCATCTCCCACACCGCCGCCGCCGCCGGTGACAGCGAGCGGTCCTCGCGGCGGACCATCACGATGCGCCGCTGCTCCTGCGGCACCAGCGGGCGCCAGACCAGATTCGACGCGGCCGGCAGCGGCAGCGAGAACGACGGCAGCACCGACGCGCCGATGCCGGCCTGCACCATGCCGAAGACGCTGGCCGAGTGGCCCAGCTCCTGCACGACGCGCGGCGTCACGCCATGCATCGCGAACACGCGATCGATCAGCGGGCGGCTGCCGGAGGCGAAATCCAGCAGCACCAGCGGTACGCCATCGAGCGCGGACCACGACACCGTGTCGCGTTTTGCCAACGGATCGTCGTCGCGGCAGACAAAGCAGAACGGATCGGTGCCCAGCGGCACGGTTTCCAGCCCTTCGCTGGCCAGCGGGTCGATCAGCACGCCGAAATCGACCGCGCCGGCACGGATCTGCTCGAGCCCGTCCGCCTGCACGTTGTCGCGCACCGACAGCCGGACCTCCGGATATTGCCGGGCGCAGGCGGCCACATAGAGCGGCATCAGCCGCGCCGAGATCGTCGGGGCGCTGGCGATCACCACCCTGCCGCGGTAGCGCTCGCCCAGCTGCCGCGTCTCCTCCAGCGTGTCGTCGAGCTGGCCGAGCAGCCGTTCCAGCGCGGGCACCAGCGCCTGGCCGGCATCGGTCAGCACCACCTCGCGCGTGGTGCGGTCCAGCAGCCGCAAGCCGAGCGCCTCCTCCAGCTCGGCCACGCCCCGGCTGACCGCCGGCTGGGTCAGTCCGACCGCGTCGGCGGCGCGGCTGAAACTGCCGTGCGAGGCCACCGCCAGGAAGACCCGCAACTGCCGCAACGTGTAATTCATGCGTTAACCATATCAATGAATACGACAAATGAATTTGCATTCTAGACAGGACTGTCGTCCAATACCAGCGTTAACCCTGATTCCACCGGTTTCTGGCTATTCCTTTTCTTTTTAACCCATCCGTCCCGGCGCGCCGCTCCGGTGCGCTTCAGTCCACGCAGTCATGTCCTTCCTGCTGAATCCCTTCAAGAAACTCTACGATCTGATCGACGGCTTCGTGCTGATCATGCTGGCCGCGATCGCTGTGGCGCTGGCCGCGCCGGAACTCGGCACCGGCGACGGTCCCCTGCATCTCGGGCTGGTGACCAGCCTCGGCGTCGCGCTGGTGTTCTTCCTGCACGGTGCCGCGCTGTCGCGCGACAAGCTGGTCGCCGGTGCGAAGCACTGGCGCCTGCATACCTTCGTGCAGGTCTTCACCTATGTCGTGTTCCCGCTGATCGGCGCGGCGCTGATGTTCGCGTTGCACGACCAGCTGCCGGCCGACCTGCTGCTTGGCGTGTTCTTCCTGTGCGCGCTGCCGTCGACGGTCTCGTCGTCGGTGGCGATGACCTCGATGGCGCGCGGCAACGTGCCCGGCGCGATCTTCAACGCGACCATCTCCGGACTGATCGGCATGGCGCTGACCCCGCTGCTGATGGGCCTGGTGATCAGCGCCAGCGGCGCATCGATGCCGCTGGGCAAGGCGCTGACCGGCGTGGCGCTGCAACTGCTGCTGCCGTTCGCGCTGGGCCAGCTGGCGCGTCCGGTGATCGGCGCCTGGCTGGGCCGGCACAAGGCCATCACCAGCAAGATCGACCGCGGCGTGATCGTGCTGATCGTCTATTCGTCGTTCTGCGACGCCACCGCCGAAGGCCTGTGGCACCAGTACAGCTGGCAGACCATCGCCTCGGTGATGGCGCTGGCGGCGGTGCTGCTGTTCGCGATCCTGGCCACCACGACCTTCGTCGCACGGCGGCTGGGTTTCGCGATCGAGGACGAGATCACCGCGGTGTTCTGCGGCTCGAAGAAGAGCCTGGCCAACGGCATCCCGATGGCCAAGATCCTGTTCGCCGGCCATCCGGCGCTGGGCCTGCTGGTGCTGCCGCTGATGGTCTACCACCAGCTGCAGCTTATCGTCTGCTCGGTGATGGCCTCGCGCTACGCCAACCGCGAGCAGATCGAAGGCGCGGTCGCGCGGGCCTGACCGGGAACGTCGGCACCGCCTGGTGCCGTTCCCGCGCAAGCGGGACGCCGGCGTCCCGACAAGCCACCGGGGTTCCCGCCTTCGCAAGGACGACAAGCGTTGCCATCGAACAAGAAAGGCCGGCGATTTGCCGGCCTTTTCTTTGGATCGTGACGTCGATGGCGAGGCGCCCTTACACCGACGGGCTGCGCGACAGCGGCGGATTGCGCGCGAAGTAGCCGCGGATGCCGCGCAGGATCGCGTTGGCCAGCTGCTCCTGGTGGGCCTCGTCGTTGAGCTTGCGCTCTTCTTCCGGGTTGCTGATGAAGGCGGTCTCGATCAGGATCGACGGGATGTCGGGCGCCTTCAGCACGGCGAAGCCCGCCTGCTCGACATGGGCCTTGTGCAGCTGATGCATGCCGCCGATCTCGGACAGCACCGCCTTGCCGACGCGCAGGCTGTCGTTGATCTGCGCGGTGGTCGACAGATCCAGCAGCACGCGCGCGACCTGCGCGTCCTTGTTGTTCATGTTGGCGCCGCCGATCAGGTCGGCCGCGTTCTCCTTGTTGGCCAGCCAGCGCGCGGCCGAGCTCGACGCGCCGCGCTCGGACAGCGCGAACACCGAGGCGCCGCGCGCCTCCGGCTTGACGAAGGCGTCCGCGTGGATCGACACGAACAGGTCGGCCTTGACGCGGCGCGCCTTCTGCACGCGCACGTTCAGCGGCACGAAGAAGTCGGCGTCGCGCGTCATCATCGCCCGCATATTGGGCTGCGCATCGATCTTGGCGCGCAGGCGCTTGGCGATCTGCAGCACCACGTCCTTCTCGCGCGAGCCGGCGGCGCCGATCGCGCCCGGGTCCTCGCCGCCATGGCCGGGATCGATCGCGACCGTCAGCAGCCGGCGCATCTTGAAGCGCGACGGCGCGGGATCGTCGGCCGGATCGTTCTTGCCCGGCTTGTCCTGTGCGAGCGGCGCCTGAGGCTGCGGCGGCTGGGTCGCCGGCGAGCCGGCGGGCGGCTTCGGTCTGGTGGCGGCGACCGGCGGATTGGCGGGCAGCGGCGGCGTGGCCGGCGTCTTCGCCTGGTCTTCGAACTGGCGCACCAGCGCGGCGATCGCGTCCTCTTCGCTGCTCGGCGGCGCGCCGGCCACGCTGTCGGCGCTGTCGGTGGCCGGCGTCGAGGCGAAGCGGCGCTGCTTGTCCTCGGTCTCGCGCACCAGCTTCCACAAGGGATCGGGCGGATTGACGGGGTACAGATCGAACACCAGCCGGTTGCGGTACTGGCCGATCGGCCCCAGCGTGAACACCTGCGGCGAGATGTCTTCCTTCAGGTCGAACACCAGCCGGACCACGCGCGGCCGGTTCTGGCCCACGCGGACGGACTGGATATACGGATCGTTGGGCGTGATCTTGGCGACCAGCTCGCGCAGCGTCGGCGACAGGTCCAGGCCATCGATATCGACCACCAGCCGATCGGGATTGCGCACCATCGTGTGGACCGCGGCGAGTCGCTCGTCCGATTCGATCGTCACGCGCGTATAGTCCTCGGCCGGCCAGACCCGTACCGCGACGATGCCGGCGCCGGCCGCGATCTGCGGACCCGCGAGCGTCAGCACGACCGTTCCGGCGCCGGCTTTCAGGCATTGCGCCAGCCATTTGCGGCGGGCGAGCAGCAGTTCATCGGGACGGTCGGTGGCGAGGCGCTTGATCAGCATGCGTGCAGCAGGAGAAGTCCGGTTGGAGTATAGGCCCGCAGGATCGCGACTCGCCGATCGGCGGCCTCATCGCTGGGCGAGGTGTCCGATTGGAGCAACAGGTGCAGGTCGGGTTCCCCAAGCAGCGCGGCGGCCTTCTCCGGCCACTCGACCAGATTGAAGGCCGGCTCGGCAAAACAGTCGCGAAATCCCGCGTCGAGCCACTCCTCGGGATCGGCGAAACGATAGAGATCGAAGTGATAGACGGTCAGCGGCGAACCGTCGGCGCGCGCGACCTGGTACGGCTCGCACAGCGTGTAGGTCGGGCTGCGGACCTTGCCCGCATGGCCGAGCGCGCGCAGCACCGCGCGCGACAGCGTGGTCTTGCCCGCGCCGAGATCGCCCGACAGCTGGACGTGCACCGTCTGCGGCGGCAAGGCGCGCACCGCGCCGGCCAGCGCCGCGCCGAGGCGGCCGGTGGCCGCTTCGTCGGGCAGGATCACGGTGCGTTCTTCGAGCAGGGGCATTGCGTACAATTCAGGGATGATCGACCGAGCAGCACAGGCGCCTGACGCCGTTCTCAGCGGGACGCCAGCGGCGCAGCACGCCACCGGCGCGGATCCGCATGCGCTGGTCGCGCAGATTCGCGCCTGGGGCGCGGCGCTCGGCTTCGACGACGTGCGCGTCGCCGACGTGGACCTGAGCCATGCCGAAGCTGGTCTGCTCGAATGGCTGGCGCAGGGTTGCCATGGCGACATGGATTATATGGCGAACCATGGGCTCAAGCGCGCGCGGCCGGCCGAACTGGTGCCCGGCACGGTGCGCGCGATCGTCGCGCGCATGCCTTATCTGCCCGCTTCCACCGATGCCGAAGACGACGATGATGGCGGCGACTGGCGCGCGCGCGAGTTCGCGCGGCTGGCGCAGGTCGAGGCCGGCGGCACCGCGGCCACGATCTCGCTGTACGCCCGCGGCCGCGACTATCACAAGGTGCTGCGCACGCGCCTGCAGCAGCTGGCCGGCCGCATCGAGGGCGCGATCGGCCCGTTCGGCTATCGCGTCTTCACCGACTCGGCACCGGTGATGGAAGTCGCGCTGGCCGGCCAGGGCGGCCTGGGCTGGCGCGGCAAACACACGCTGCTGCTGGACCGCGACGGCGGCTCGATGTTCTTCCTCGGCGAGATCCTGGTCGATCTGCCGCTGCCGGTCGACCCGCCCGCCTCCGCGCATTGCGGCCAGTGCCGCCGCTGCATCGACATCTGCCCGACCCAGGCCATCGTCGGCCCGTACCGGCTCGATGCGCGCCGCTGCATCTCCTACCTCACCATCGAGCACAAGGGCGCGATTCCCGAGGAGTTGCGCGCGCCGATGGGCAATCGGGTCTATGGCTGCGACGACTGCCAACTGGCCTGCCCGTGGAACAAGTTCGCGCACCGTGCGACGCTGCCCGACTTCGCCGTGCGCAACGGCTTCGACGCGCCCGACATGGTGGAGCTGTTCGGCTGGAGCGAGGAAGAATTCAATCGGCGCCTCGAAGGCAGTCCGATCCGGCGCATCGGCCACGAGCGCTGGCTGCGCAATCTGGCCGTGGGGCTGGGCAATGCGCTGCGCGGAGCCGGCGCGCCGGCGCAGGCCGAGCGCATTCGCGCGGCCCTGCTGGCGCGCGCCGAACATCCGTCGGCGCTGGTGCGCGAGCACGTCGCCTGGGCGCTCGCGCAGCGGCCGCAGTCGCCGCAGCCACGGCCGCGGTAGCAGCGGCCACGGCCGCCGCCCCGGTGGCAGCCGCAGCCGCGGTCGGGGTAGCAGCCTCGCCTGCAGCCGCCTAGCTGACCAGCGCCAACCACAACGGCGCGGTAAAGATCGCCGACACCGTCATCGCGGAAATCGCCGCGGCCACCATCGGCCCGTTGCCGCCCATGCGGACCGCGAGGATATAGGCGCTCGATGCGGTCGGCATCGCGGCATAGAGCACCGCGATCTGCAATTGCAGCGGCGACAGCGGCAGATGCCGGCCGACGGCCCAGGCGAAGGCCGGCATCGCCAGCAGCTTGACGCCGGTCCACCAGGCTACCGGCCCGACCGTACCGACCGCGCCGCGCATCTGCAGGCCCGCGCCGACCGTCATCAGGCCGAGCGCCGTCGAGGCCGAGCCCAGCCGGGCCAGCGTCATGCCGAGGACCTCGGGCGGATGCAGCCCGATCAGATTGGTGATCAGCCCGCCGGCGGTGGCCAGGATCAGCGGATTGCGCGCCAGCTCGCGCCACAGCCGCGCCTCGCCGTGCCGCGCCAGTGCCCACACCGCGGCCACATTGCACATCGGCACCACGCAGCCGACGATCACCGCCATCATCGCCAGCCCTTCGCTGCCGCCCAGCCGCGATGCCAGCGCCAGCGCGATATACGAATTGAAGCGGAACGCGGTCTGCAGGCCGGAGGCGAAATCGACCGGATTGGGCCGCAGCACCCATTTGACCGCGTAGCCGGCGGCCATGCCGAACACCGTGGTCAGCACCGCCAGCCCGAGCATCGCCGAGGTGGTCGAGAAATCGAATACCGCGCTGTTGGTCGCCTGCAGCAGCAGCGCGGGAAACAACACGAAGTAGACCAGCCGTTCGACGCCGGACCAGAAGCCGCGATCGAACGAGGTATAGCGCACCAGCAGCCAGCCGATCAGGATCAGGCTGAAATCGGGCACCATCAGCAGAGCAGGCGACATCGGCGTCTTGTTGTTGTCGGGACGCGGGGGGCGCGTCGAAGGATGTCAGGAAGGTGGCAGCAACGATGGCCGCAGCCCGTGCGGACCGCGTTCCGGCGGCGCGCCGAGGCGGCCCGGAGTGCGCCCTAGGGCAGATACGGATTGGTATTGTTTCAGAAAACCCGGAAGATGGCACGCTCCGGCATTTCCGTCGATCTCATTCCGCTTCCCATTCCGTCCTCGATGTACCGCCCCGCCATGCCTGCCCCCCGCCACCCTTCCGCCCGCGCTCCGCTGGACCGGACCGCACGGACCGCACGCCGCCTGCGTCAGTGGCTGGCGATCTGCTGCGTGGCCGTGGCGGGCGCGCTGCCGGTGGCGGCGAGCGCGATCGAGATCGAGGGCGTGCGGCTGGACGAGGCGACCCGCCTCGGCGGCAAGGAACTGCAGCTCAACGGCGCCGGCCTGCGTTCGGTGTTCATCGTCAAGGGCTATGTGGCCGCGCTGTATCTGCCGGAGAAGGTGCGCAACGCCGCCGTGGTGCTGGGCGCCAAGGGTCCGAAGCGGCTGCAGATCCGGCCGCTGCGCGAGGTGGAATCGAGCACCTTCGTCAAGGCGCTGAACGAAGGCATGCGCGAGAACCACAACGAGGCGCAACTGGAGAAGTTCGCCGATCGCCTGCACCAGCTGGAGCAGGCGATGAACCAGGTCGGCACCGCGCGCAAGGGCGACGTGATCGACTTCGACTACACGCCGGACAGCGGCACGGTGATCGCCGTCAATGGCACGCCGCGCGGCAAACCGATCCCCGGCGAGGATTTCTACCAGGCCGTGCTGCGTATCTTCCTGGGCGAACGCCCGGTCGATCGCGATCTGAAGCGTGGCCTGCTCGGCGGCTGACCGGCCGCCGATGCATCGCGCCGGCGTGGCGGGCCCTACCGGGTCCCTGGCCGGCATTTTCAGTTCTGGACGGACACTCTCCGTCCGGCTTCACGACGGGAGACACGATCTCATGCAAAGCAAACACATTGCCCTGGCCCTGGGTCTGGCCGCCTGCGCCTCGCTGGCACAGGCACAGAGCAACTATCCGAGCAAGCCGATCAAGCTGATCATTCCGTTCGCCCCGGGCGGCACCACCGACATCGTCGGCCGCGGCGCGGCCGACCAGATGAGCAAGATCCTGGGCCAGCCGGTGGTGGTCGAGAACCGCGCCGGTGGCGGCGGCTCGATCGGCGCCGACGCGATCGCCAAGGCGGCGCCGGACGGCTACACGATCGGCATCTCGACGGTGTCGACGATGGCGGTCAACCCCGCCTGCAATCCGAAGCTGTCGTACGACCCGATCAAGGACTTCAAGCCCATCACGAACCTGGCCAACGTCGCCAACGTGATCGCGGTCAACCCGAACTTCCCGGCCAAGGACTACAAGGAATTCCTGGCCGCGCTGAAGGCCAACCCGGGCAAGTACTCGTACGCGTCGTCGGGCACCTGCGGCTTCGGCCATATGCTGGGCGAGCAGTTCAAGGTCTCGACCAAGACCTTCATGGTCCATATCCCCTACCGCGGCGCGGGCCCGGCGCTGAACGACGTGCTGGCCGGCCAGGTGCCGATCATGGTCGACAACCTGCCCTCATCGATGCCGCACATCAAGGCCGGCAAGCTGCGCCCGATCGTGGTGGCCGCCGAGAAGCGCCTGGACTCGCTGCCCAACGTGCCGACCTTCGGCGAAATGGGCCTGAAGGAGCCGAACGATCCGGCCTGGTACGGCCTGGTGGCGCCGGCCGGCACGCCCGACGACATCATCAAGAAGCTGAACGAGGCCGCCGTCAAGGCGCTGCAGGACAAGGGCTTCCGCGAACGCCTGATCGCCGCCGGCGCCGAGCCGTCGGGCAACTCGCCGGCGCAGCACGCCGCCGAGATCAAGAAGGAGTTCGACAAGATGCGCAACCTGGTCAAGGTGCAGAACATCAAGCTCGAGCAGTGATGGGCCAATAGTTCGCCCTTGGCAGTACGCCCCTCTCCCGCTTGCGGGAGAGGGAGTTCTCCCCGAAGCCTCGGCAAAGGCAGCCGCGCACTCGTCGCGGTTTTTTTTTCGCCCCTCGCGCCCGACGCACTAGAATCCGGTATCCGGATCGACCGTTGTCCCGCCCATGCAGCTCCATCCGAATCCGTCGACGGATTCTCCTCCGGCCTCGCTCCAGCCCGATCGCGACGCCAGGCTCGCCGCCCGCTTCGATGCCATCCTGGCCGCGCCATTCGGCCGCATCGGCGTGCGTGCCGATGCGCAGTGCATCCACGCGATCCACTTCCTGCCCGAGCGTTTCGCGCTGCGCGGCGCCGACCTGCCGCCGATCCGGCAGCTGGCGGCGCAGCTGGAGGCCTACTACGCCGATCCCGACGCGCCGCTCGACGTGCCGCTGGCGGGCACCGGCACCGAGTTCCAGCGCCGCGTCTGGCAGGCGATCCGCACGGTGCGGTGCGGCCGCACCGCGACCTATGGCGAACTGGCGGCCAATGTCGGCGGCACCGCGCGCGCGGTGGGCCAGGCCTGCGGCGACAACCCTTTCCCGCTGGTGGTGCCCTGCCATCGCGTGGTCGGCGCCAAGGGCCTGGGCGGCTTCGCGCATCACGGCGAGGACGGCTTCCATCTCGAAGTCAAACGCTGGCTGCTGCGCCACGAGCGGGTGATGCTGCTGTGAACGCGGCGCACGACAGCAGGGCGGCGCTGACGGACCAGCCTGCGCCGCTTGACGACCGCGCCGACGATGGCGATGCGCAGCGCGAAGCGGACATCGCCGCCGACCTGACGCTGGTCGACCGCTTCTGCGACGCGCTGTGGCTCGAAGACGGACTCGCGCGCAACACCATCGACGCCTACCGCCGCGATCTCGCGCTGCTGGCGCGCTGGCTGCGCGGCGAGCGCGGCGTGGCGCTGCTGGCGGCCGACGACGGCGCGCTGTCCGGCTACTTCGCCGCGCGCCATCCGGACACGCGGGCGTCGTCGGCGAACCGGCGGCTCGCAGTATTCCGGCGCTTCTACCGCTGGGCGCTGCGCGAGCATCTGGTCCAGGCCGACCCCTGCCTGCTGCTGCGCGCCGCCAAGCAGCCCCCGCGCTTTCCGAAGACGCTGAGCGAGGCCCAGGTCGAGGCGCTGCTGCAGGCGCCGGACATAGACACGCCGCTCGGCCTGCGCGACCGCACGATGCTGGAGCTGATGTACGCCAGCGGCCTGCGCGTATCCGAGCTGACGCAGATGAAGACGGTCGAAATCGGCCTGAACGAAGGCGTGGCGCGTGTGGTCAGCGGCAAGGGCAACAAGGAACGGCTGGTGCCGTTCGGCGCCGAGGCCGGCGTCTGGCTGCGCCGCTATCTGGCCAGCGCCCGTCCCGCTCTGCTGGGCCAGCGCGGCAGCGACGCGCTGTTCGTGACCCAGCGCGGCGAGGCGATGACGCGTCAGGCCTTCTGGTATCTGATCAAGCGCTATGCGCGCCAGGCCGAGATCCACGCCCCGCTGTCGCCGCATACGCTGCGCCATGCCTTTGCGACGCACCTGCTGAACCACGGCGCCGACCTGCGCGTGGTGCAGCTGCTGCTTGGCCATGCCGATATCTCGACCACGCAGATCTACACGCACGTCGCGCGCGAACGGCTGCGTGTCCTGCATCAGCAGCATCATCCGCGCGGCTGACCGCGCGAGCGAACGCCATGGCAAAGACCAGACATATCTCCGAAACGCCGGCCACGCAGATGCTGCGCCAGCATGGCATCGCCTTCGGCGAGCACCCGTATGACTATGTCGAGCACGGCGGCACCGAGGAATCGGCGAAGCAGCTCGGCGTCGACGAGCATCACGTGGTCAAGACGCTGGTGATGGAAGACGACAAGGCACAGCCGCTGATCGTGCTGATGCATGGCGACCGCACCGTGTCGACCAAGAACCTGGCGCGGCAGATCGGCTGCAAGAGCGTGCAGCCGTGCAAGCCCGAAGTCGCGCAGCGCCACAGTGGCTACCTGGTCGGCGGCACCTCGCCGTTCGGCACGCGCAAGCGCATGCCGGTCTATGTCGAGGAGGGTGTGCTGGCGCTCGAGCGCATCTATATCAATGGCGGCCGGCGCGGCTATCTGGTCAGCATCGAGCCGGCCGTGCTGACCGCGCTGCTGGGCGCGAGGCCGGTGCAATGCGGGCTGGCGGAGGGCTGAACAGCGCGGTGCCCTCTTCTGTGCCCTGGCCTGTGCGCTGGTTCATGCCCGGGTAATCACGGTCGTGAGCGTCACGCCGGCGCGCTACAATCGCGCCAGTTTTTTGCGACCGTTCCGGTTCTCCCCGCCTTTCCGCTGCTTTTTCGAACCCCGCCCATGGCCAATCTCGCCAATCTCGTCTTTGCCCTGCTCGCCTATCTGATCGGTTCGATCTCCTTCGCTGTCGTGGTCAGCAAGACGATGGGGCTGCCCGACCCGCATTCCTACGGCTCCGGCAATCCGGGCGCGACCAACGTGCTGCGCACCGGCAACAAGAAGGCGGCGCTGCTGACGCTGCTGGGCGACGGGCTCAAGGGCTGGCTGGCGGTCTGGCTGGCGCAGCGCTTCGGTCCCGACTACGGCGTCGACCAGACCGGCATCGCGCTGGTCGCGGTGGCGGTGTTCCTCGGCCACCTGTTCCCGGTGTTCCACCGCTTCGCGGGCGGCAAGGGCGTCGCGACCGCGGCCGGCATCCTGTTCGCGATCCACCCTTGGCTGGGCCTGGGCACGCTGGCGACCTGGCTGATCATCGCCTTCTTCTTCCGCTACTCGTCGCTGGCCGCGCTGGTGTCGGCGATCTTCGCGCCCTTCTTCTACGTGCTGATGTTCGGGATCGACGTGATGGCCGCGGCGATCGTCGCCATCAGCGCGCTGCTGATCCTGCGCCATCGCCAGAACATCGCCAAGCTGCTGTCGGGGCAGGAGAGCCGCATCGGCGAAAAGAAAAAGCCGCAGCAGTAAGCTGCGGCTTCGTGGCCGGCAGGCGCTTGACGTCCCTCCTTGACGTCCCTCCTTGACGTCCCTCCTTGACGTCCCTGTCTTACGCCGCCTTGGCCAGCTGCGCGAACGGGAACACCATCTCGACGCGCAGGCCGCCCTCGGGCCGGTTGCCCAGCGTCAGCCGGCCGCCGGACTGGCGCACCAGCCGGTCGACGATCGCCAGCCCCAGACCCGAATGCGCATTGCCGCCGCGGGCCGGGTCCAGCCGCACGAACGGCAGCGTGACCTTGTCGAAGGCGTCCTCCGGAATGCCGCTGCCCGCGTCCTCGACCACCAGCTGCCAGCCGTCCGCCACGCGCGCGGTGCGGATGCTGACCG
The DNA here is from genome assembly GCF_008801915.1 of Cupriavidus gilardii. Lineage (GTDB taxonomy): Bacteria > Pseudomonadota > Gammaproteobacteria > Burkholderiales > Burkholderiaceae > Cupriavidus > Cupriavidus gilardii. The sequence continues at coordinate 276,164 of NZ_VZOV01000003.1, read as the reverse complement.
GCGGCGCGCCGTAGTGGTAGGCGTTGTCGACCAGGTTGCCGACGATCCGATCGAGCTGCGTGGCGATCATGCGGAAGCCCTCGCCGGCCTCCAGAGACAGGTCGACCGGCCGCTCCTGCTCGGCGAGCGAGGCCGCCAGTTCCGCCATGCGGCGATCGACCGGCACCGGGCGCGCGGTCGGCTCGGCGCTCTGCGCAAAGGCAAGGAACTGCTCGACGATCGCCGACATCGACTCCACGTCGCGCGTCACGCCCGCCGCCGCCTTTGGATCGGCCAGCATCTCGGCGCGCAGCCGCAGCCGCGCCAGCGGCGTCTTCAGGTCGTGCGCGATGCCGGCCAGCATCGTGTTGCGCTCCTGATCGATGCGCGCCAGGTCCGCCACCATCTTGTTGAAGCGCTCGATCAGCTGGCGCAGCTCCAGCGGGCCGCGCTCGCGCAGCGGCGTCACCGGCTGCTGGCGCGACAGCTGCCCGGCGGCATTGGCCATCTCGCGCACCGGCCGCTGGATCTGCCAGGCGACCAGCAGCGCGAACACGATCGCCACGCTGACCACCAGCATCGCGCCGGGGATCAAGCGGTTGTCCAGCGGCGGGTTATGGACCCACAGGATCGGCATCGCGATCCAGTCCTGGCGCGTCGGCAGCTTGATCCAGATGCGCGGCGTGTCCTCGTCCTCGATGCGCACCTGGGTGCCGGGCGGCAGCCGGCCGGAGAAACGTTCGACCAGCCGGCGCGAGCGGTCGGTCGGCGCGCGCGCATGTTCCTCGGCACTCGCCTCGCCGGCGACCTCGACCAGGCTCGGCAGCTTCGCCGGCGGCCTGGCGTCGAGCGCGCGCTGGATGCTGTCGAGCTGGAACAGCATCTGCTCGACCGAATATTCCATCCGCTGCTCGCGCCGGTCCATGCGCAGGATCGCCAGCCACGAGAAATGGCTGATCACCAGCACCGCTGCGATCAGCAGCGCCATGCGGCCGAACAACGTGTCGATGCGCAGCTTCATGAGGCGGCCTGGTCCGCGTGATCGGCCTCGTCGGGCACGAAGGTGTAGCCCCGCCCGCGCACCGTCTGGATATAGCGCGGCCGCTGCGCGTCCTCGTCGAGCAGCCGGCGCAGGCGCCAGATCTGCACGTCGATACCGCGGTCGCTGACGCCGCTGGCCGCGCCGTACATCAGTTCGACGATGCGCTCGCGCGACAGCACCTCAAGCGGATGCATCAGCAGCAGCTTCAGCAGCGCGAATTCGGTGTCGCTGATCGGCAGCGCCTGGCCGGACCGCACCAGCGTGCGCTGGCGGAAGTCGACCTTGAACGGGCCGAAGCTGACGCTGTCGCGGTCTTCGGGAGCCGCCGCCGGACGCGCCAGCTTGCGGCGCAGCACCGCGTTGATCCGGGCCAGCAGCTCGCGCGGCGAGAACGGCTTGCCGAGGTAATCGTCGGCGCCGATCTCGAGGCCGACGATGCGGTCGATCTCGTCGCTGCGCGCGGTCAGCAGGATCACCGGGATATCGTCGTTGCGCGCGCGCAGCTTGCGCAGCGCGGTCAGGCCGTCGACCTTTGGCATCATCAGATCGAGCACGATCAGCGCCGGACGCTCGCGCTCGAGGCGGGCCTGCAGGCCGTCGCCGTCGTGCAGCACGGAAACGGCGAAGCCTTGCTGGGTCAGGTATTCGCGCAGCAGGTCGCGCAAGTCGGGATCGTCGTCGACGACCAGGATCTGGGTGGGCTGATTGGATCGCATAGCCGGATGATAAACAGGCACGCCGGCCGGGCCGCCGCAATGTTGTTTCGGCAAGTTACACCGGGGGCGCTGGTAATTATCTGTAATAAAGCCCTTCCGTGCCGACATAGGTCTGCCCCGCCTCACGCCGTATCCTTGCGACGTCGCCGCAGGTGGGGCCCGCTCCGCATCCGGAGCCGGCCCTGACCGTTGCGGCATACTTCTGCGTCTTTCCATCGATCAGAAGGGCCGCGCACCGAGCGTGCGCAGGACCCCGCTTCAGGACCGCTTCAGGACCCAGTGCATGGCCAATCCCGACTCCAATCCGCCCGCCAAACCCACGACCCACGGCGAGGATCATCCGATCGATGCCTCCACCGAGGCGCCCGCCGGCCGGCCCGCTGAAGGGTCCGGCTCCGGCCCGCATCGCGGCCGCGACCCCGTCCGGCCTGCCGCCGGCTCGCCCCGGCGCGGCCGGCGCGGCGCCTGGATCGCCGGCCTGCTGGTGCTTCTGCTGGCCGGCGGCGGCTGGTACTGGTACAGCCAGCGCGGCGCGTCCGATGCCGGCCAGGCGGGCCAGCCAGGCCCCGGCGGCCGCATCCCCGGCGGACCGGGCGGCCCAGGGGGTCCCGGCCGCGGCATGAGCGGCCCGGCCGCGCCGGTGGTGGTCAGCCCGGTCGTGCAGCGCGATATGGACGTGGTGCTCAATGGCCTGGGCAACGTGACCCCGGTCGCCAACGTCACGGTGCGCGCGCAGGTCTCCGGCCCGCTGCTGCGCGTGCTGTTCAAGGAGGGCCAGATGGTCAAGGCCGGCGACCTGCTGGCCGAGATCGACCCACGTCCGTTCCAGGCCGCGCTCGACCAGGCGCTGGGCCAGCTGGCGCGCGACCAGGCGCTGCTGCAGAACGCGCGCATCGACCAGCAGCGCTATCGCACGCTGCTGGCGCAGGATTCGATCGCCAAGCAGCAGGTCGACACGCAGGACGCGCTGGTGCGCCAGTACGAGGGCGTGGTCAAGACCGACCAGGCCAACGTCGACAACGCGCGCCTGCAGCTGGGCTACACCCGCATCAAGGCGCCGACCTCGGGCCGCATCGGCCTGCGCCAGGTCGACCCGGGCAATATCGTCAGCACCTCGGATGCCAACGGCATCGCGCTGATCACGCAGATCCAGCCGATCGCCGTGCTGTTCTCGATCCCGGAGGACAACCTGCCCAGTGTGCTCAGGCAGCTGAACGCCGGCCAGACGCTGCCGGTGCAGGCCTGGGACCGCCAGGCGCGCAACAAGCTGGCCGACGGCACGCTGCTGACCACCGACAACCAGATCGATACCACCACCGGCACCGTGCGGCTCAAGGCCGTGTTCCGCAATGACGACGGCATGCTGTTCCCGAACCAGTTCGTCAATGTGCGGATGCGCGTCGATACGCTGGCCGGCGCCACCGTGGTGCCGGTCGCGGCGATCCAGCGCGGCCAGCAGGGCACCTTCGTCTACGTGGTCGACCAGCAGAACAAGGTCAAGGTGCAGACCGTCGCGCTGGGACCGAGCGACGGCGAGCAGACCGCCGTGCTGCGCGGCGTGCAGGCCGGCCAGCGCGTCGTGGTCGACGGCGCAGACCGGCTGCGCGAAGGCATGACGGTGCAGACCGTCGATCCGGCGGCGCGCGCCGCGGCGGTGGCTCCGGCCAGCGAGCCGCGCGCGCGTGGCCGCCGACTTCGTGCCGGGGGCGCTTCGGGCCCGGAGGCCGCCGGACCGCGCGGTCCGCGTCCGCAGGACGGCGCCAGCGCGCCGGCCGCCGGCGCCGCGCCATCCGCGAGCCCGTCCGCGGCCCCCGCCTCCGCCGCCGCGCCGGCACCGCGCCAATGAGCCCGCGCCGTAGCCGTACCGAGGACGCTGCATGAACCCGTCACGTCTATTCATCGAGCGGCCGGTCGCCACCGCGCTGCTGATGCTCGCGATCCTGCTGTCCGGGCTGGTCGCCTACCGGATGCTGCCGTTGTCGGCGCTGCCCGAGGTCGACTACCCGACCATCCAGGTCACCACGCTGTATCCGGGCGCCAGCCCCGACGTGATGACCTCGGCGGTGACCGCGCCGCTGGAGCGCCAGTTCGGCCAGATGCCCGGGCTCAAGCAGATGTCGTCGTCCTCGTCGGGCGGCGCGTCGGTGATCACGCTGCAGTTCGACCTGACGCTGCCGCTCGACGTCGCCGAGCAGGAGGTGCAGGCCGCCATCAACGCCGGCAGCAACCTGCTGCCGGGCGACCTGCCGATGCCGCCGGTCTACAGCAAGGTCAATCCCGCCGACGCGCCGATCCTGACGCTGGCGATGACGTCGGACACGCTGCCGCTGCCCAAGCTGCAGGACCTGGTCGATACGCGCGTGGCGCAGAAGATCTCGCAGATCCAGGGCGTGGGTCTGGTCACCATCAGCGGCGGCCAGCGCCCGGCCGTGCGCATCCAGGCCAATCCGGCCGCGCTGGCAGCGCTCGGCATGTCGATCGACGACCTGCGCACCGCGATCGGCGCGGCCAACGTCAACGGCGCCAAGGGCAGCTTCGACGGCCCGGCGCGCGCCTCGACGATCGACGCCAACGACCAGCTGCGCTCGGCCGACGAATACCGCCAGATCATCATCGGCTACCAGAACGGCGCGCCGATCCGCATCACCGACGTGGCCACCATCGTCGACGGCCCGGAAAACTCGCGGCTGGCCGCGTGGGCCAACGGCAAGCCGGCCATCGTCGTCAACATCCAGCGTCAGCCCGGCGCCAACGTGATCGCCGTGGTCGACCGCATCAAGACGATGCTGCCGCAGCTGCAGGCCTCGCTGCCGGCCTCGGTCAAGGCCGAGGTGCTGACCGACCGCACCACCACGATCCGCGCCTCGGTGCACGACGTCGAGATCGAACTGCTGCTGGCGATCGCGCTGGTGGTGATGGTGATCTTCCTGTTCCTGCGCAACGTGCCGGCGACGGTGATTCCCGGCGTGGCGGTGCCGCTGTCGCTGGTCGGCACGTTCGGCGTGATGTACCTGGCCGGCTTCTCGATCAACAACCTGACGCTGATGGCGCTGACCATCGCGACCGGCTTCGTCGTCGACGACGCCATCGTGATGATCGAAAACATCATGCGCTACATCGAGAAGGGCGAGTCGCCGATGGCGGCCGCGCTCAAGGGCTCGAAGCAGATCGGCTTCACCATCATCTCGCTGACGTTCTCGCTGGTGGCGGTGCTGATCCCGCTGCTGTTCATGGGCGATGTGGTCGGCCGGCTGTTCCGCGAGTTCGCGGTCACGCTGGCGGTGTCGATCCTGATCTCGGCGGTGGTCTCGCTGACGCTGACGCCGATGATGTGCGCACGGATGCTGCGCCACGTGCCCGAGGACCAGCTGCCGCGCTTTCACCGCGCCACCGGCGCCTTCTTCGACCGCGTGATCGAGCGCTACGGCCGCGCCCTGAACTGGGTGCTGGGCCGGCAGCGCGCGACGCTGCTGGTCGCGATCGGCACGCTGGCGCTGACCGTGGTGCTGTACCTGGCGATTCCGAAGGGCTTCTTCCCGGTGCAGGACACCGGCGTGATCCAGGGCGTCACCGAAGCCTCGCAGAGCATCTCGTTCCAGGCGATGTCGCAGAAGCAGCGCGCGGTGTCGGAAGTCGTGCTGAAGGATCCGGCGGTGCAGAGCGTGTCCGCCTTCATCGGCGTCGACGGCACCAACACCACGATGAACGCCGGCCGCATGCTGATCAACCTGAAGCCCAAGGGCGAGCGCGACGACATCGCGACGGTCGCCGAGCGGCTGCAGGCCGCGGTGGAAGAGATGGGCGGCGTCTCGCTGTACATGCAGCCGGTGCAGGACCTGACCATCGAGGACCGGGTCTCGCGCACGCAATACCAGTTCACGGTCGAAGACCCCGACCCGCAGACGCTGGCGACCTGGGTGCCGAAGCTGGTCGAGCGGCTGAAGGAGGAACCCGAATTCCGCGACGTCGCCACCGACCAGCAGAACAACGGCCTGCGCGTCTACGTCGACATCGACCGCGACGCGGCGGCCCGCTTCGGCATCACCACCGCGGTGATCGACAGCGCGCTGTACAGCGCCTACGGCCAGCGGCTGGTGTCGACGATCTTCACGCAGTCGAGCCAGTACCGCGTGGTGCTGGAGGCCATGCCGGAATTCCGCGACAACCCGCAGGCGGTGGCCGAGCTGCGGCTGCCCTCCTCGTCCGGCGGACAGGTGCCGCTGGGCGCCTTCGCCCGCATCAGCGAGCGCACCGGGCCGCTGGTGATCAACCACCAGGGCCAGTTCCCGGCTGCGACGATCTCGTTCAACCTGGCGCAGGGCGCGTCGCTGGGCCACGCCGTCGACAAGATCAAGCAGGTCGAGCAGGAGATCGGCCTGCCGATCTCGATGCAGACCACGTTCCAGGGCGCGGCGCTGGCGTTCAGCGCGTCGCTGTCGAACACGCTGTGGCTGATTTTGGCCGCGGTGGTCACGATGTACATCGTGCTCGGCGTGCTGTACGAGAGCACGATCCATCCGGTGACGATCCTGTCGACGCTGCCGTCGGCCGGCGTCGGCGCGCTGCTGGCGCTGCTGCTGGCCGGCCATGACCTGGGCATCATCGCGATCATCGGCATCATCCTGCTGATCGGCATCGTCAAGAAGAACGCGATCATGATGATCGACTTCGCGCTCGAGGCCGAGCGCGAACGCGGCATGGCGCCGCGCGACGCGATCTTCGAGGCCTGCCTGCTGCGCTTCCGGCCGATCCTGATGACGACGATGGCGGCGCTGCTGGCCGCGCTGCCGATGATGCTGGGCACCGGCATCGGTTCGGAGCTGCGCCGGCCGCTGGGCATCACGATGGTCGGCGGGCTGCTGGTCAGCCAGGTGCTGACGCTGTTCACCACGCCGGTGATCTACCTGGCGTTCGACCGGGTCGCCGGCCGGCTCAAGGGCTGGCGGCGCCGCCGCTTCGGCGATCCGGACGCCGATCGGGACGCGGACTTCGGCCCCGGCGGCACGCCGGGTACCGAGCCGCCGAGGGCGCCATGAACCTGTCGGCCATCTTCATCCACCGGCCGGTCGCGACCGCGCTGCTGACGCTGGGCATCCTGCTGGCGGGGCTGGCCGCGCTGCGGATGCTGCCGGTGTCGCCGCTGCCGCAGGTCGACTATCCGACCATCTCGGTGTCGGCGTCGCTCCCGGGCGCGAGCCCGGAGACCATGGCCGCCACCGTGGCGACGCCGCTGGAGCGCGCGCTCGGCTCGATCGCCGGCGTCAACGAGATCACCTCGAGCAGCTCGCTGGGCTCCACGCGGATCGTGCTGCAGTTCGACCTGTCGCGCGACATCGACGGCGCCGCGCGCGACGTGCAGGCGGCGATCAACGCCTCGCGCGCGACGCTGCCGAGCAGCCTGCCGGGCAATCCGACCTACCGCAAGGTCAATCCGTCGGACGCGCCGATCATGATCATCGCGCTGACCTCGCCGACGATGACGCGCGGCCAGCTGTACGACGCCGCCTCGACCATCCTCGCGCAGAAGCTGTCGCAGATCGAGGGCGTCGGCCAGGTGACGATCGGCGGCGCCTCGCTGCCGGCGGTGCGGGTCTCGCTCAATCCCACCGCGCTGAACAAGTACGGCATCGCGCTGTCCGACGTGCGCAACGCGATCAGCGCGACCAATGCGAACCGGCCGCTGGGCGTGGTCGAGAACGACAGCAAGGCCTGGCAGATCTATGCCAACGACCAGGCGATGAAGGCGGAAGACTACATGCCGCTGATCATCCGCTATGCGACGCCGGGCAGCTATTCGACCACCACCGCCGGCGCGCTGATCGCCAGCACGTCGAGCGCGACCTCGGGCGGCACGGTGCGCACCACCACCGTCAACGGCGTGACCACGACCACGGTGACCGCGGGCGGCACGACGACCACCACGGTCAACAACGCGGCCGGCAGCAATGCGGCAACCAGAGGCCCCAATTCCTTCGCGGTGCCGGTGCGGCTGTCCGATGTCGCCACCGTGACCGATTCGGTGCAGGACGTGCGCAACGCCGGCTCGGCCAACGGCGAGCCCTCGGTGCTGCTGGTGCTGAACCGCTCGCCCGGCGCCAACATCATCGAGACCGTCGATCGCGTCAATGAGATGCTGCCGACGCTGCGCCAGATGATCCCGGCCGCGATCTCGATGGACGTGATGATGGACCGCACGCCGACCATCCGCGCGTCGCTGCGCGAGGTCGAGCACACGCTGATCATCTCTGTCGCGCTGGTGATCATGGTGGTGTTCCTGTTCCTGCGCAACGTGCGCGCCACGCTGATCCCCAGCGTCGCGGTGCCGGTGTCGCTGATCGGCACCTTCACCGTGATGTACCTGGCCGGCTTCTCGCTGAACAACCTGTCGCTGATGGCGCTGACGATCGCCACCGGCTTCGTCGTCGACGATGCGATCGTCGTGCTGGAGAACATCTCGCGCCATCTGGAGGCCGGCATGCGGCCGGTGCAGGCGGCGCTGCGCGGCGCGCGCGAGGTGGGCTTTACCGTGATCTCGATGAGCCTGTCGCTGATCGCGGTGTTCATTCCGCTGCTGCTGATGGGCGGCATCATCGGCCGGCTGTTCCAGGAGTTCGCGATCACGCTGTCGGTGGCGATCCTGGTGTCGCTGGTGGTCTCGCTGACGACCACGCCGATGATGTGCGCGCGGCTGCTGCGCGAGCCGCGGCACCAGCGCCCGCCCGGCCGCTGGTATCGCGCCAGCGAGCGCGTGTTCGGCTGGATCAACGAGCGCTATGCGCGCTCGCTGTCGGTCGCGCTGCGGCACAGCCGGCTGGTCTGGCTGATCCTGCTGGTGACGATCGGCCTGAACGTCTGGCTCTACGTGATCGTGCCGAAGGGCTTCTTCCCGCAGCAGGACACCGGCCGGCTGATCGGCTTCATCCGCGCGGACCAGGCCACCTCGTTCCAGGCGATGCGCCAGAAGCTCGACAGCTTCATCCGCATCGTGCAGTCCGACCCCGCGGTGGTCAACGTGACGGGCTTTACCGGCGGCTCGCAGCGCAATACCGGGCAGATGTTCGTCACGCTCAAGCCGCTGTCGGAACGCACCGAGACCGCCAACGAGGTGATCGCGCGGCTGCGCGGCAAGCTGGCCAAGGAGCCCGGCGCGAGCCTGTTCCTGGTGCCGGTGCAGGACATCCGCATCGGCGGCCGGCAGAGCAGTTCGCAATACCAGTTCACGCTGCGCTCGGACGACCTCGAGGTGCTGCGCGCGTGGGAGCCCAAGGTCCGCAATGCGCTGTCGAACCTGAAGGAGCTCGAGGACATCGACACCGACACCAACGACAAGGGCCTGCAGACCTCGGTGATCGTCGATCGCGATACCGCGTCGCGGCTCGGCGTCACGATGCAGCAGGTCGATTCGCTGTTGAACGACGCCTTCGGCCAGCGGCTGGTGTCGACGATCTACCATCCGCTGAACCAGTATCGCGTGGTGATGGAGCTGAGCCAGGAGTACCTGCAGGGGCCGAACGCGCTGAAGGACATCTATGTGGTCACCGGCGCCGGCAATCGGGTGCCGCTGTCCGCGTTCGCGCGCGTGGTGCCGACCAATACGCCGCTCGGGGTCAACCACCAGGGCCAGTTCGCCGCGTCGACGATCTCGTTCAACCTGGCCGAGGGCGTGTCGCTGTCGCAGGCCACCGAGCGCATCCAGCATGAAATGGCGCGGATCGGCGCGCCCGAATCGCTGCAGGCCAATTTCGCCGGCACCGCCAGCGCCTTCCAGGAGTCGCTGCGCAGCCAGCCGATCCTGATCCTGGCGGCGCTGATCACGATCTACATCGTGCTGGGCGTGCTGTACGAAAGCTATGTGCACCCGCTGACGATCCTGTCGACGCTGCCGTCGGCCGGCGTCGGCGCGCTGCTGGCACTGCTGGCCTCGGGCACCGAGTTCAGCGTGATCGCGCTGATCGGCGTGATCCTGCTGATCGGCATCGTCAAGAAGAACGCGATCATGATGATCGACTTCGCGATCGATGCCGAACGGCGCGAAGGGCTGACGCCGCGCGAGGCGATCTATCAGGCCTGCCTGCTGCGCTTCCGCCCGATCATGATGACGACGATGGCGGCGCTGCTCGGCGCGGTGCCGCTGGCGCTCGGCCGCGGCGACGGCGCGGAGCTGCGCGCGCCGCTCGGCATCTCGATCGTCGGCGGCCTGCTGGTCAGCCAGCTGCTGACCCTGTACACCACGCCGGTGGTCTACCTGACGCTGGACCGCTGGCGCCTGAAGTGGCAGGCGTGGCGCAACCGCCGACAGGCCCACCGCAACAGCCGTGGCAACGGCGGCGGCGGCGCGCCGTCCGCGCCCACGCCTGCCGGACTCGATTCGTGACGATGACCCAGAAAGCGATGACCCGCCCCTCCTCCCTGCCCCGCTGCGTCGTGATGGCCTGCGCGCTGCTGCTTGGCGCCTGCGCGGTCGGTCCCGACTACCAGCGGCCCGAAGCGCCGGTAACGCCCGCCTTCAAGGAAGCGCCGGCCGAATGGGGCCAATGGAAGCCCGCCGAGCCGGCCGACGCGAGCCAGCGCGGCGACTGGTGGACCGTGTTCGGCGATCCGCAGCTCGACGCGCTGATGGCGCGCGTGAAGATCTCCAACCAGACCATCGCCGCCGCCGAGGCCCAGTACCGGCAAGCCACCGCGATCCTGCGCGCGGCGCGCGCCGGCTACTTCCCGGTGGTCGGCGCCCAGGCCAGCGTGGACCGCTCGCGCAGCGGCAACGGCAACATCAGCAGCGGACAGACCGCGACGCTGTCGGCCAGCTGGGAGCTGGACCTGTGGGGCCGGGTGCGGCGCCAGGTCGAAAGCAGCGAAGCGAGCGCACAGGCGAGCGAGGCGGACCTTGCCTCGACGCTGCTGTCGACGCAGGCCACGCTGGCGCAGACCTATTTCCTGCTGCGCGTCGCCGATGCGCAGCAGGCGCTGCTGCAGCGGACCGTCGCCGATTACGAAAAATCGCTGCAGTTGGTGCGCAACCAGTACCAGGCCGGCATCGCGCAGCGCTCGGACGTGCTGCAGTCCGAGACGCAGCTCAAGAGCGCGCAGGCGCAGCTGATCGACATCCAGATCGAACGCGCGCAGTACGAGCATGCGATCGCGGTGCTGACCGGGCAGCCGCCGGCCGCGTTCTCGCTGGCACCGATCGACTTTGCCGAGACGGTGCCGCGTGTGCCGGTGGCCGTGCCGTCGCAGTTGCTGGAGCGCCGCCCCGACATCAGCGCGGCGGAGCGCCGCGTCGCCGCCGCCAACGCGCAGATCGGCGTGGCGCAGGCCGCGTATTACCCGACGCTGAGCCTGTCGGCCGCGGGCGGCTTCACGTCGAGCTCGCTCGAGCGCTGGCTGTCGCTGCCGAACCGGATCTGGTCGATCGGGCCGGAACTGGCGCTGACGCTGTTCGACGGCGGCGCGCGCAGCGCGGCCAAGGAACAGGCCATCGCGGTCTACGACCAGACCGTGGCCAGCTATCGGCAGACGGTGCTGACGGCCTTCCAGGAGGTCGAGGACAACCTGGCCGCGGCGCGCCTGCTCGAGCAGGAAGCGGTGGTACAGAACGAGGCGCTGCGCTCGGCGCGCGAGGCGCTGTCGCTGGTCAACAACCGCTATCGCGCAGGCACCGCGGGCCTGCTCGACGTGCTGACGGCGCAGACCGCGGCCTATACCGCCGAGCGCACCGCGCTGTCGATCGCCGGCCGGCAGCTCAGTGCCAGCGTGGTGTTGATCAAGGCGCTGGGCGGGGGATGGCAGGGCCCCGGGACGGCGGTGGCGACGGGATCCGAGGCAGGAGCTGCGGTGTCGCGCTAGGCGCCGCGGCGGTGGTCTGCCGCCGCCCTCGCCGAATCAACCGCTGCTGCGCCGCCGCGGCGCCGGCTGCGGCAGCGGCTGGTGGCTGACCCGCTCCTGCAGCCAGGCGCCCGCCTTGCCGAGCGGGCGCTGCTTGTGCCAGACCAGCTCCATCGCCACCGGCCAGTCCTGGTCGTCGAAGTCCAGCTCCGGTGAAACCAGCTGCGCGGCGGCCGGCGAGTTGGCGGCGACGTGCCACGGCACGAAGGCCCAGCCCAGTTCGCGCTTGACCAGCTCGACGATGACCCAGTGGCTCTCGACCCACCAGACCTCGGCCGCCACGCGCAGGCGCATCTTTTCTTCGCTGTCGCTGCGCACCGCCACCATCAGCTGCCGATGGCGCTTGAGCTCTTCCCAGCCGACCCGCTGCTGCGCCGCCAGCGGGTGATCGGGCGCGCAGATGATCTGCATCGGCACCCAGCCCAGCCCGCGGAAGGCCAGCGCGGGCGGCAACACCTCCTGCCGCCACATCAGGCCGAGGTCGGCGCCGCCCTCCAGCACCAGCCGGCTGACGTCCTCCATCACCGGAAACAGCAGCTCGAGCTCGACCGCGGGAAACCGGTGGGAAAACTCCTCCAGCAGCACGCCCAGCGTCTCTTCGGGATACAGCTCGTCGACGGCCAGCACCAGCCGGCTTTCGACGCCCTCGCCCAGGCTCTTGGCGACGCCGCGGAAATGCTCGCAGCGCTCCAGGATCACGCGAGCCTCGACCAGCAGGCGCTCGCCCGCCGGCGTCAGCGTGGGATAGCGTCCGCCGCGGTCGAACAGCGCGTTGTCCAGATCGATCTCGAGATTGGAGACGGCGGTGCTGACCACCGACTGGGCCTTGCCGAGGCGGCGCGCCGCGGCGGAGAACGAGCCGGTCTCGGCCGCGGCGACGAAGGCTTGCAGTTGTTCGAGGGACAGGCTCATGGGAGTACTGGCGCTGGGCGCATGCGATCGGGGTCAGGGCCCCATGGTGCCACACTGCCGCGATCCATCGGAATATCCGATACTTCCCAACTTGTATCTACTTGTCCTTCCGATAGACTGAGCGCCATTGTCATCGATGGAGCGACACAATGCGCGGTACGCTGGACCGAATCCGTCACACGGTTGGCTTCGAACTGATCGGCCTGCTGATCTTCGCGCCGCTGGGCAGCTGGGTGTTCGGCTACGCCCTGCACCAGATGGGCGTGATCGCCGCGGTCGCCTCGCTGATCGCCGCGGTCTGGAACTACGTCTACAACCTGATGTTCGACAAGGCCATGGTCCGGCTGACCGGCTCGGTGCGCAAGTCGCCGGCGGTGCGCGTCGGCCATGCGCTGCTGTTCGAGCTGGGCCTGCTGATCGTGTTCCTGCCGTCGGTGGCGTGGTACCTGAAGATCAGCCTGCTCGATGCGCTGCTGATGGACCTGGCGGTGGCCGGCTTCTACGTGGTCTATGCCTTCGTCTACAACTGGGCCTACGACATCGTGTTTCCGGTGCCGGGCCGCTCGGTCGCCGCCGAGGCGTCCGGCAGCGAGCCAGCCTGACCGGCGCCGCGCCAGAGCACGTCAACACCGACGCAACGAGAGGCATCAAACGACGACGCCCCGGCCATTGGCCGGGGCGTCCTGCCTTGGTGCCGCCTGACTGCTGCTACGCTGACTGCTGCGACGCTGACTGCTACGGCCCTGACTTCTGCGCCCCTTACTTCTTTTTGTCGTCGGTCAGCACGTTGCCGACCACACCGCCCAGCGCGGCGCCGCCCAGCGTGGCGCCCGGTCCGCCGATCAAGGTCGCGCCCGCGACCCCGCCCACGCCCGCGCCGATGGCGGTGTTGCGCTGCTTGGCGGTCATGTCGGCGCAGCCCGCGGTGGCGAGCAGCGTGGCCAGCGCGAACGACAGGGTAAGGGTACGCATCGAAAGCTCCTTGTACGGGCGAGAGGTAGTCCGATTGTGCAGGCGATCGCGCACGGCCGGCAGACGGCGACCACCTATGCCGGTGTCAGATAAATCCGACATCGGTGGGCGCACCATGCTCGTCGGCACGCATCTTCGCGACACCTTGTCATTGGTGCGCGTTAGACTTCGGGCGCCATTGCGAGCCAACCCATGCTGCCGATTTCCGCCCGCCTCTCCTGCCTGCCCCGCGCCTTCGCGGCAACGCTGCTGCTCTGTCTGACCCCGTACGCATGGGCGGCGCGGCCGCTCGTCACCGACGATGCGCGCATCGTCGACCCGCAATCGTGCCAGCTCGAATCGTGGCTGCGCTTCAATCGCGACGGGACCGAACGGTGGGCGCTGCCGGGCTGCAACTTCACCGGCAACTTCGAATGGACGTTCGGCGGTTCGGTGCAGCGATACGGCGACGGACCAGGCAACGCGATCACCGATCTGCAATTGCAGGGCAAGACGGTGCTCAAGCCGGTCGAGACCAACGGCTACGGCGTCGCGCTGACGGTGGGCATGACGGAATACCCGAAGGCGGAGCGGCGCAGGACGCCGGGCGGGCTCTACCTGAATCTGCCGCTGACGGTGTCGATGCGCGACGACCGCCTGCTGCTGCATGCGAACGTCGGCGCCACGCACGACCGCGCCGAACGGCAGACCCGCATGACCTGGGGCGTGGCCGGCGAGGCGGCGATCAGCCAGCGCTGGGCCATGATCGCCGAGAGCTTCGGCGAGAGCGGGACCGCCCATGGATCCAGCTCGGCGCACGGGTGTGGATCGTGCCGCAACGCGTGCAGGTCGACATGACCTGGGGCACCCAGCTGAACCAGCCGCGCGAGACGCGTTTCGTGTCGGTCGGGTTGCGGCTGCTGTCGCCGAGTTGGGGGAAATAAGCCCGCAGGCACTCGTGCCGACCCGCGCTTGCGCAGTCCGGCGATTTAGTTATACTCCATAACAATTCGTCGAACGAACGTCGAACGGACGTCAAGACAAGGAGCGGACCGCCCATCGCGGGCAGGTCCGCCACAGGAGACACCATGCGCATCGCCATCGCAGGCGGCGGCATCGGCGGGCTGACGCTCGCGCTGCTGTGCCATCGCCACGGCATCGACGCCGAAGTCTGGGAAGCCAGCGAATCCCTGAAGCCGCTCGGCGTCGGCATCAACCTGCTGCCCCATGCGGTCCGCGAACTCGCCGAACTCGGCCTGCAGCCGGCGCTCGCGCAGATCGCGATCGAAACGAGTTCGCTGTCCTACTACAACAAGTTCGGCCAACGGATCTGGCATGAGCCGCGCGGGCTTGCCGCCGGCTATCCCTATCCGCAGTTCTCGGTCCACCGCGGCGAGCTGCAGATGCTGCTGTATCGGACCGCGGTCGAGCGGCTGGGCGCCGATCGCGTCCATACCGGCCACGCCTTCGAGGCGGTGCACGACACCGGCGCGCGGCCCGGGTCGCCGGTGCAATTCACGCTGCGGCGGCGCGCGGACGGCGCGCAGGTGCCGGCCAGCGCCGATGTGCTGGTCGGCGCCGACGGCATCCATTCGGCGGTCCGGCGGCAGTTCTATCCCAGCGGCGACGACCCGCGTTTTTCGCGGCGAATGCTGTGGCGCGCGGTCACCGAGGCGCCGCCCTATCTGGACGGCCGCTCGATGTTCATGGCCGGCCATCAGGACCAGAAGTTCGTCGCCTATCCGATCTCCGAGCCGCTGCGCCGGCAGGGCCGCTCGCTGATCAACTGGATCGCCGAGCTGCGCGTGCCGGACGACGCGTCGGACACGCCGCCGCGCAGCGACTGGAACCGGCAGGTCGACAAGTCGGTGTTCCGCGAGGCCTTCGCCGGCTGGCGCTGGGACTGGATCGACATTCCGTCGCTGATCGACGGCGCCGCGGCGATCTACGAATTCCCGATGGTCGACAAGGATCCGCTGCCGCGCTGGACCTTCGATCGCGTCACGCTGCTCGGCGACGCCGCGCACCCGATGTACCCGATCGGCTCGAACGGCAGCGCACAGGCGATCGTCGATGCCCGCCATCTGGTCGACTGCCTGCTCGGCACGCCCGATACCGGCTACGCGCTGCGCGAATACGAGGCGGAACGGCTGCCGCGCACCGCCGGCATCGTGCTGCGCAACCGGCTCAACGGCCCCGAGCAGGTCATGCAGCTGGCCGAGTTGCGCGCGCCGCAGGGCTTCACCGATATCGAGCAGGTGATTCCACACGCCGAGCTGGAGGCGATCGCATTGCGCTACAAGCAGCTGGCCGGATTCGACCGGCAGTCCGTGCAGGGCGGCACACGCTGACCGCCCGCACCATCATAAGAAAGGGAGACAAGCCATGACACTTCGCCGCACCGCGCTCGCGCGCCTGGCCTCGGCACTGGCATTGACGCTGACCGCCGCCTCGATGTCCGGCGCCGCGCTGGCCGACGTCACCGTCGGCGTCAGCATCTCGTCGACCGGGCCCTCGGCCTCGCTCGGCATTCCGCAGAAGCAGTCGCTGGGACTGCTGCCACAGCAGATCGCCGGCGAAACGATCCGATATGTCGTGCTCGACGACGGCTCCGATCCGACCCAGGCCACCAAGGTGGCGCGCCGCTTCGTCAGCGAGGACAAGGTCGACATCATCCTCGGCTCGTCGGCGGTGGCGCCGTCGATCGCGATCGCCGAAGTCGCCGACGAGAGCAAGACCGTGCAGCTGGCGTTCTCGCCGATCGAGCTCAAGCCCGGCCGCGGCGAATGGACCTACCGGCTGGCCCAGCCGATCAAGCTGATGGCCGAAGCCGTCGCGGCAACCGCCAAGGCCAACGGCGTCAAGACCATCGGCTTCATCGGCTTTGCCGACGCCTATGGCGAGACCTGGCTGAAGGAATTCACCACGGCCGCGGCCGCCAACGGCATCCGCATCGTCGCCACCGAACGCTACGCGCGCTCGGACACCGCGGTCACCGCGCAAACGCTGAAGCTGATCTCGGCGCGCCCCGATGCGATGCTGATCGCCGGCGCCGGCACCGGGGCCGCGCTGCCCCACACGACGCTGCGCGAGCGCGGCTATCGCGGGCCGATCTACCACACGCACGGCGCGGCCACCAAGGACCTGATCCGCATCGGCGGCAAGGCGGTCGACGGCGCCATCCTGCCGGCCGGTCCGGTGATCGTGCCCGAGCAACTGGCCGCCGACAGCGCACCGAAGAAGCCGGGCCTGGACTATGTCAGCCGCTACGAGAAGCAATATGGCGCGGAAAGCCGCACGCAGTTCGGCGCGCATCCCTACGATGCGGGGCTGGTGCTGCAACGGATCGTGCCGGTCGCGCTCAAGCGCGCCAGGCCGGGCACGCCGGAATTCCGCGCGGCGCTGAAGGCGGCGCTCGAGAGCGAGCGCGAGATCGTGGTCTCGCATGGCGTGCTCAATTACACCAGCCAGGACCACTTCGGTTTCGACCAGCGCGGCCGCGTGATGCTGACCATCGACAACGGCAACTGGAAGCTGCTGAAATGACGGCCGAATCGACGTTGCCTGGCCTGCCCGGCTTGCCGACGCCGAAGCTCGAGCACGTCGCCGACTTCAGCTTCCGGCTCGATCCGGCGATCGAAGTCGGCGCCAGCGCGGTCGGGCAGCGGCGCGTGATTCCGATTCTCGATGGCGTCGTCGACGGCCCGCTGCTGCGCGGCCGCGTGCTGCCCGGCGGCGCCGACTTCCAGCTGGTGCGTCCGGACCTGGGCGACGGCGTCACGGTCGCGGAGATCGAGGCGCGCTACGTCCTGCAGACCGACGACGGCGCCCGGATCTACATCGTGAACGCGGGCCTGCGCAGCGGTCCCGCCGATGTGCTGGCGCGCCTGTCCGCCGGCGAGACGGTCGATCCCTCGCTGGTCTACTTCCGCACCGCGCCCCGCTTCGAGACGCAGGCACCGGCCTACCGCTGGCTGATGCAACACACCTTTGTCGCGACCGGCGCGCGTTTCCCGGACCGCGTGCAGATGCGATACTTCCGCGTCGCCTGAACGGATGGCGGCCTGCGCGCCGCCATCCCCTGCCCATGTCCGCTTCGTCACGCTCCTCACCCTCGTCCCCCTCTTCCCGCTCCCCGCGCAAGACCCGCGATACGCTCGCGCCCGACCCCGCCACCGAAGCCGGAGGCTTCGACCCGCATCTGCCGGACGTCGACTATGGGGTGCTGGACAACCTGATCGGCTACGCGATCCGCCGTGCGCAGATCCGGCTCTACGAGGACTTCGTGCGATCGCTGGCGCCGTGGAACATCACGCCGCCACGCTTTTCTGCGCTGGTGCTGATCTCGCGCAACCCGGACCTGAAGCTGACCGACCTGGCCAGGATCATGGGCATTGCACGTTCGGGGGCCGTGCTGCTGGTCGATGCGCTGGAAGAGATGAAGCTGGTGGCGCGACGGCCGGCCGAGAACGATCGCCGCGCGTTCAGCCTGGTGTTGACGGCGGCCGGCCGCCGCACGCTGGAGGCGGCGACCGAGGCCGTTTGCGACCATGACGCGAAGATGGCGCGCGCGCTGTCGGCGCAGGAACAGCAGACGTTGAGAGCACTGCTGGCGCGACTCGCCTGAGAGTAACAAATCCTGTAGTGGCCGCCATCATTTGAATAGTGTCGTCGCAGTGCGGTGGGTACGCTTCGCTGTCCTGAAGCTCCAGCCAACGTGGCCGTCCGTCGTTGGCCTTCTCCACCCCACCACCGCGCCGACATGCTTCGTATCTTTGCCCCGTCTCGCCCTGCCGCAGATCCTGCGGCACATCCTGCCGCAGCCCCTGCCGTACATCCCGCCGCTTCCCTTGAGGCCGGTCTTCCGAACCACACCGAAGCCCAACCCCAGCCGCCGCAAGACATCCGACCGGCCGGCGTCGGCGCCGGCGTCACCGTGGTGGCCGCCCATCGCGCGGAACCAGCGCCATCCGCCGATGCCGTCCGCAACCAGCCGGCGCCCCGCGTGGTCGATCTGCTCGATTCCGCCTGGCAGAAGCTGACCAGCGCGGTGCATTCGCTGGCGGATACCAGCCGCAAGGACGAGATCCTGAGCACCGCGACGCGATGCGGCAAGAAGATCGCGAAGGCGCAGTCGGCCGCCGCGCGCATCGAAGCCTGGGATCTGCAGCAAGGGCACGACGTACGCATCTCCCCTCAGGAGTTGTTGCGGCTGCGTGCCGATATCAAGCAGTGTGCGCAGTCGGTCGGCGAAGCGCTGGCCGATCTCGATCAGCTGGCCACGAGCGTTCGGGATTATCCGGACAACGAAGCCCCTGGCACCAGGGCGATCGTGTTGATGGGGATCGCCGGCATCGTCGGCGCGCTGGCGATGCTGGTCGTCACGGTCGCCTGCCCTCCCCTGGGCCTCGCACTGCTCGGAGCGCTCGCTGCCGGCGGCGCCGCAGGTGGCGGTTATCTGATCCACAAGCTCTGTCAGGCCGCCTCCGCTCACGAGGGCTTCGAACGAGCGAACGGCGACGTGTCCGGCGCCTTCCGGCAATCGCTGGAGCAGGCCAGGGCCCTGGAGGCCCGGTTCAACGACGAATTGGCGCCTGCGTTGATGCGGAATGCAACCCTCCGAACCACGAAGGATCTGCAGGAATTTCTCGAGCGGCAGATGTCGCTGAATCGGTTTGCAGGCGACGTCACGCAGCGAAGGGCGGAATGGCAGCGCGATATCACCACTCAGCTGCACGCCGACCTTCCGAGGGATCAGTCGGAACTGGTGTATCCGTGCGAGATAGCCAACGAGCGCTTGATTCCGCCGGGCTTCCGTGACGGGCTGGCCGCGCTTCCCGCGGAGCAGCAGCAGAGGTAGATCGACAAGCGTCTCCCTGGGGCCATCGACATCGCGATCAACAAGATCCGCGCTGCCGCGGATGGCAACGACGACACGTTCGATGCGCTGCTATATCTGATCACGCAGCGCCCTCGCAATGCGGTGGAGAACGCGGCGATGACTGTGCTGGCCAGGGCCATCGGACTTTCCGAAGCGTTCAGCACTGCCGCGGGGCAAAAGATCAACCTCGTGCAGATTGCATGCGACGAAAGCGGAAGGGCCATCGGCGGCACGATCACCTACAAGCTGTACCAGCCGGCGCCCGAACTCGGCCTCAACGCCTTGTACATCATGCCGCTGGGGGCCGGCGAAATCATGTTGGCGCCGGAAGACGCCGGTCTTCAGGCCGTCGCGACGTTCGCGTTGGAAGGCCGGAACATCAAGGTCACGTCGCTTACGTTCAACGCAACGCTCTCCATCCTTGCAGCGTGCGCCGAAATGTTCGCGCCCGAAGTCGACCGGTTGGCGCAGTCGGGCAATCCACAGGATTTTGTGTTTGACGAGAAGCCGGCCGGCAGCAACGTTCCGGTACCCGGCGATCCGCCCGCGGGCCGCGGCTGAGCAGCGACGAGGGCACCGAACGGCAGCCCGGATCGGGTCCACGGCGATATCGGGGCAATCCTTGATTCCAACCTGGGAGGAACTGCATATGTCATTGGTACCGACGGGATCCACGCACACGGCCATGCCGCCCCCCGGATATCTGGGCGCCCTGCCGACGGAACTGAAGCTCGCGGTCATCGATGCCGATCCGGGCGCCGCGCTTGCGTTGATGGATACCACGCATGAATTCGAGATGCTGGTTTGCGACGGGCCACTGCGCCCGCTCTTCCAGTACTTCGAGCGTTCGCCGGACCGCCTGCGGTCCTTCCTGCAGGCAGGTATCCGCTCGGGAAAGACAGCCGGCCAGTTGGTGGGCCTGGCGAAGGTATTCGACCAGGTGACGAGCGCCCCAATCGATGGCATCCGTAATGCCGCGCGATATCTGGTGGAGTTGGGAATGGTGACGCCACGGATCTACAACGCCATGTGTCCTTCCTTCGTCCATCTGCTGTGCGAAAAGGACACGCTGACGTTCTCGTTTTCGCGCCGCTTTCCGTTGCTCAGCGAAGGCGAGCTGGCCGAACATCGGAACATGCTGCGGCCGTACGCCGACGAGCACGCGTTCAACCATGTTTCCGAACTCGATATCGTCCTGCTTCGCATCGCGCCTGCGCTCGGTGAAGATGGACTGCTCGGACTGGCTTTTGATCAGTTGTGCGATCGGGACTGCTTCGGCCGCTTTCTGATCCTCCAGGGATTCGCCAATCGCGAAGCCGCCTACCATTGCTCAAGAGCCGACTCCGCGGCCCTTGCGCAAATGATGAAGCGGTTCTATGGCGCGATGGACCTGCGAATCATCGATTTCAACCGCAACGCGCGGGATGGCGCCCTCTACCGGACCGCCTTCGGCAGCCCGGGACGTCCTTCCGCCAGCTGTCAGTCAACAGCGTCGGCGTCATCGGCCCGCGTCCGTGTTCGTCCTGCGGCAAAGTGGGGTCACACGCGGGACGACCAGCGAATCTGGCTGTTTCAGCTGTTTCGCCAGCTCTGACGGCCAACGACAGGAAGCCGGGACCTGACCGCGCTTCCTCGCGACGATGTGCAGCCGAAGCTGGCATCGAGTCGCATCGTTGCAGACGACTACGGTACCATGCTGCCCATGCCTGCTCGCCCCCTTTTTGCCCGCAGCATGGTGCCATTGCTGGCGTTTGCGCTGGCATTCGGTCCCGCTGCCAATTCCGAAGCCGCCCCCAAGCGGTCCAAGCCAAAAGCCGCCGCCGCGAAGGCATCGCGGCAATCGCCGTCGACAAAGGCAGTGCCCTCCCCTGCCCGGCTGCTGTCCCTGTCACAGGATCAAACGGGCCTGCCGGCGTCGGTGCTGCTCGGCTTGCGGCAGGCGGGCGTACCGCTTTCCGCGGCCAGCTTCTACATCGTCCGGCAAGGCGCGCCGGCCGCGACCGTCAGCTGGAACGCCCAGACCCCGATGAACCCGGCTTCGACGATGAAGCTGATCACGACCTTCGCCGGCCTGCAGCTGCTGGGGCCCAGCTACCGCTGGCAGACCTCGCTCTATGCGGACCGCGAGCCGGGGGCCGACGGCGTCGTCGGCAACGTCTATCTGCGCGGTCAGGGCGACCCCAAGCTGGTGCCGGAGGAAATGGCCAAGCTGGTGGCCGAAGCGCGGCGCGCCGGCGTGACGACCATCGCCGGCGACGTGGTGCTCGATCGCAGCTACTTCGACAATGGGCTGGACAACGGCGGCACCATCGACGGCGAGACCCATCGCGCCTACAACGTGGCGCCCGACGCGCTGCTCTATTCGTTCAAGACGCTGTCGTTCACGCTGACCCCGGATGCCGCCACGCAAACGGTCGGGGTCTCCGTGATGCCGCCGCTGGCGCAGCTGCGGCTGGACAACCGGCTGGCGCTGACCAACGGCCGCTGCGGCGACTGGCGCGCCGGCGCGACGCCGACGCTGTCCCCGCAGACGGACGGTACCGTGGTGGCGTCGTTCGACGGCAGCTATTCGGCCGATTGCGGCGAGCAGGTACTGAACTTCGCCGCGCTCAGTCACGACGACTTCATCGGCGGCGGCTTTGTCGCGCAATGGCTGGCGGCCGGCGGCACCTTCGCGAAGCCACCGGCGATCCGGCGCGGCAGCGTGCCGCGGCCCGCCTTCCGGCTGACGCGCCACCATGGCCTGCCGCTGGCCGACATCGTCCGCGACATCAACAAGTATTCGAACAACGTGATGGCGCGCCAGCTGTTCCTGACCATCGGCGCGGAGATCGATCGCCGCGGCCCCGCGAACACCCGGCGTTCGGCGGCGGTGATCCGCCGCTGGCTGTCGCATCAGGGGCTGGAGATGCCGGGCCTGATGCTGGACAACGGCTCGGGCTTGTCGCGGCAGGAGCGCATCAGCGCCTACGATCTGGCCCGCCTGCTGCAACAGGCACTGGCCAGCGAGGCGGCGCCGATCTTCGTCGACTCGCTGCCGGTCCTTGGCGTCGACGGCACGTTGAGGAACCGGCTGACGCGCAGCAGCGCCGCCGGCCATGGCTATCTGAAGACGGGTACGTTGGCGGATGTGCGCGCCATCGCCGGCTATGTCGATGCAGCCGATGGCAAGCGCTACGTGGTGGTCAGCCTGATCAACCATCCGAACGCCGCGCAGGCGCAGCAGGCGCATGACGCCCTGCTCGAATGGGTCTATCGCGGCGCGCCGGTGTCGCCCGCCGCAGCCGCAGCCGCAGCGGCTGCAGAATAGCGGCCCGGGCGTTCAGTCCTGGAACGCGGCGGCGGCGCGCTGCAGCCGGTCCCGCACGCCCGCCCACTCATGCCCTTCGGGCAGCGGCTCGACGTACAGCCGCGCGTAGCCTTCCTTGTCGAGCCGGCGCAGCAGCCGGTAGAGTTCCCGGGCATACGATCTGGCGTCCGCCGGGGCCTGCACCCAGACACAACGTGGATCGTCCGCCGGCGCGGCGGAGACCCAGGCCACGCGCGCGTCCGCCGGCAGCGTCGCGAGATCGCGCGCCAGTGCGCGCGCATCGGCCAGATACAGCGGCGTGCGCGGCGCGTAGTGCGCCTTCAGTGTGCCGGAGGCCCGCGGTGCCGCGGCATCCGGCGGCAGCGGCGCGACGCCCAGCACATCGGCCATCATCGCCGGCGTGATCGCGCCCGGCCGCAACAGCACCGGGCCGACGCCCTGGTCCAGCCGCGACAGGTCGACGATCGTCGATTCGATGCCGACCTCGACGCCATCGCCCTCGAGCACATAGACGCTGTCGCCGAATTCCTCGCGCACATGCTGCGCGGTGGTCGGGCTGACCTGCCCGAACTTGTTGGCCGAAGGCGCGGCGATGCCGCCGCGGCCGCGCTTGAAGAGCGACAGCAGCGCCTGCGCGACCGGATGCGACGGGCAGCGCAGGCCGATGCTGTCCTGGCCGCCGGCCACGTCGGCCGGGATATGCGACGCACGCTTCAGAATCAGCGTCAGCGGTCCCGGCCAGAAGGCGTCGATCAGGCGCTGCGCGGCCTCGGGCACGTCGTCGGTCCAATGGCCGATGTCGGCGCCGTCGACCACATGGACGATGATCGGATGGTTGGACGGCCGTCCCTTGGCCGCGAAGATCCGCGCCACCGCCTCGGGGTTCTCGGCATCGGCGCCGAGGCCGTAGACGGTTTCGGTCGGAAACGCGACCAGCTGCCCGGCCTCGAGCAGGCGCGCGGCCTCGTCGAGTTCGGCGGCGGTCGGCATCCGGGCAGGATGGGAAGCGGCGGCCATCGTCATCACGCTGTGCGGAAAGACTGTGCGGACATCAGGGCGCGATATGCAGCAACTGCAGCGCCGCGTCGAAGGCGCGCTGCGCGTCTTCGGCGCGCTCGCCGACGCAGTTGACGTGGCCCATCTTGCGTCCGGGCCGCGCATCGCTCTTGCCGTACAGATGCAGCTTGGCACCCGGCTGCGCCACCACCGCATCCCAGGCCGGCTCGCGCTCGAGCCCGTATTCGTACCAGACGTCGCCCAGCAGGTTCAGCATCTTGCCTGCCGAATGCTGGCGCGTGCTGCCCAGCGGCAGCCGGGCCATCGCCCGCACCTGCTGCTCGAACTGACTGGTTTCGCACGCATCCATCGTGATATGGCCGGAGTTGTGCGGGCGCGGCGCCATCTCGTTGGCGACCAGGCTGCCGTCCTTGAGCACGAAGAATTCGATGCACAGCACGCCGACATAGCCCATCTCGCCGGCGATGATCGCGGCGGCGGCACGGGCACGGTCCGCGATCTCGGCCGACACCTGGCGCGACGGCATCACCGTCGAGAACAGGATGCCGTCGCGATGGACGTTCTCGGCCAGCGGCCAGGTCGCGGTCGAGCCATCGGCACCGCGCGCGGCCAGCACCGACACCTCATAGGCCAGCGGCAGCATCTGCTCGAGCACGCACGGCACATGCTGCATCGCGTTCCAGGCGGCACGCACGTCGTCGCGGGTCTTGACGCGGGCCTGGCCCTTGCCGTCGTAGCCCATGCGGGCGGTCTTCAGGATGCCCGGCAGCAGCTGCTCGGGCAGCTGGTCGATATCGGCGTCGTGCTGGATCACCCAGTGCGGGGCCGGCGACACGCCGGTGCGCTCGGCGCAGGCCGCGAAGAACTTCTTCTCGCCGATGCGGTTCTGCGCGATCGACACGCAATGGCCGCGCGGCGCAACGAAGGCGCCGAGCTGCTCGAGCCGCTCCAGCGACATCGACGGCACGTTCTCGAATTCGGTGGAGACCGCCTGGCACAGCTTTGCCATCTCGGCCAGCGCCGCCTCGTCGGTATAGGCCGCGCAGATATGCCTGTCGGCGACCGCGCCGGCCGGGCTGTCCTGGTCGGGGTCGAGCACGCAGACCTTGTAGCCCATCGCCTGGGCGGCGTGGGTGAACATCCGGCCCAGCTGGCCGCCGCCGAGCATGCCGAGCCAGGCGCCGGGCAGGATCGGCGCGTTCGGGCCGCCGACGCCGAATTCGGCGCGCGACTCGGGCGTGTGCGCTTCGATCAGATGGGGATGGATATCGGTGGGCATGCTCGTCGGGATTCCAGGGGAACGGTTTGCGGCCGCCGGCGACGGCCGCGGGGCGAATCAGCAAATCAGTGAAACAGTCAAACAGTGAAGCGAATCGGCGCAGCCGGTCACAGCGGCAACGTCATCGCGCGCGCCGCTTCGGTCTGGCGCGTGCGGAAGGCGTCCAGCGCCGCGGCCAGCGCGTCGTCGGTGGTGGCCAGCGTCGCGATCGCATGCAGCGCGGCATTGGCCGCGCCCGCCTCGCCGATCGCGAAGGTGGCGACCGGCACGCCCTTGGGCATCTGCACGATCGACAGCAGCGAATCCTCGCCGCGCAGGTATTTGGACGGCACCGGCACGCCGAACACCGGCACGATGGTCTTGGCGGCGATCATGCCCGGCAGGTGCGCGGCACCGCCGGCGCCAGCGATGATCGCGCGCAGTCCACGCGCACGCGCGGTCTCGGCATAGCGGAACATCTCGTCGGCCATCCGGTGCGCCGATACGACCTGCGCCTCGAACGGAACGCCGAAATCCTTCAGCATCGCCACCGCGTGCTGCATCACGTCCCAGTCCGAGCTGCTGCCCATCACGACGCCGACCAGCGGCTTGTTTGTCTGGCTCACTTCCAATCCTCGCTTGCGTGGCGTGCGCGCGGCCGCCCGGTTATTGCAGTTCCTGCCCGGTCAGCCGGGTCAGCGCCTCGCGGTACTTGGCCGCGGTCTTCTCGATCACGTCGGCCGGCAGCGCCGGCGCCGGCGCGGTCTTGGGCCATGGCTTGCCGTCGATGCGCACCGCCTCGAGCCAGTCGCGCACGAACTGCTTGTCGAACGACGACGGGTTGGTGCCCACCTGATACGAGTCGGCCGGCCAGAAGCGCGACGAATCGGCGGTCAGCACCTCGTCCATCAGGGTCAGCGTGCCATTCTCGTCCAGGCCGAACTCGAACTTGGTGTCGGCGATGATGATGCCGCGCGTGGCGGCGTAGTCGGCCGCTTCCTTGTACAGGCGGATCGAGATGTCGCGCATCTGCGCGGCCAGTTCCTTGCCGATACGCGCCTCGACCTCGGCGAAGCTGATGTTCTCGTCGTGCTCGCCCATCTCGGCCTTGGCCGCCGGCGTGAAGATCGGCTCGGGCAGCTTCTGCGCGTTCTGCAGCCCGGCCGGCAGCGCGATGCCGCAGACGCGGCCGGTCGCCTGGTAGTCCTTCCAGCCCGAACCGGCCAGATAGCCGCGCACCACGGCCTCGACCAGGATCGGCTTCAGACGCTTGACCACCACCGCGCGGCCGCGCACCTGCGCCACTTCGTCCGGCTGCACCACGGTCTCGGGCGCGATGCCGGTCTCGTGGTTCGGCACGATATGCGCCAGCTTCTGGAACCAGAAGTTGGCCATCTGGTTCAGCACGCGGCCCTTGCCCGGAATCGGCTCGCCGAGGATCACGTCGAACGCCGACAGGCGATCGGTCGTCACGATCAGCAGCTTGTCGTCGCCGACGGCATAGTTGTCGCGCACCTTGCCATGGCCGAGCAGCGGCAGCGAGCGGATGGAGGACTGATAGAGAGCGTCAGACATAGAAATAGGTCGGCGAGCCGGAGAGAGGGAGAAACAATGAGGGGCTTCGTGCAGTGGCGAAGCCCCATCGGTCGAATCATTGGCCACGCCATGGCGTCGGCCATGGCCCTGCCCCCGGATGCGTGCAACGCGGGAGGCCGGGCCGCGACGGCTTACTGCACCGCTTACTGCACCACCTGGGCCAGCTTGCCCGACTTGTACTGCTCGGCGATCTCCTTCAGCGCGATCGGCTTGATCTTGCCGGCCTGGCCTTCGCAGCCGAACGCGACATAGCGCGCCTTGCACACCTGCTTGGCGGCCTCGCGGGCCGGCTTCAGGTATTCGCGCGGATCGAACTTGCTCGGGTTCTCGACGAAGAAGCGGCGGATCGCGCCGGTCATGGCCAGACGGATATCGGTATCGATATTGATCTTGCGCACGCCGTACTTGATCGCTTCCTGGATTTCCTCGACCGGCACGCCGTAGGTTTCCTTCATGTCGCCGCCGAACTTGCGGATTTCCTCCAGCAGTTCCTGCGGTACCGACGACGAGCCATGCATCACCAGGTGGGTGTTGGGGATGCGGGCGTGGATTTCCTTGATGCGGCTGATCGCCAGGATGTCGCCGGTCGGCTTGCGGGTGAACTTGTACGCGCCGTGCGAGGTGCCGATCGCGATCGCCAGCGCGTCCAGCTGGGTCGCCTTGACGAAGTCGGCGGCCTGCTCGGGGTCGGTCAGCAGCATCGAGTGGTCGAGCTTGCCTTCGGCACCGATGCCGTCTTCCTCGCCAGCCTCACCGGTTTCCAGCGAGCCCAGGCAACCCAGTTCGCCCTCGACGGTCACGCCGACCGCATGGGCCATCTCGACGACCTTGCGGGTCACCTCGACGTTGTAGTCGTACTCGGCCGGAGTCTTGCCGTCTTCGCGCAGCGAACCGTCCATCATCACCGACGAGAAGCCCAGGTCGATCGCGCCCTGGCAGATCGCCGGCGACTGGCCGTGGTCCTGGTGCATCACGACCGGGATATGCGGATAGGCCTCGACCGCGGCCTCGATCAGGTGGCGCAGGAAGTGTTCGCCTGCGTATTTGCGGGCGCCGGCGGAAGCCTGCATGATCACCGGCGCATTCACTTCGTCGGCCGCCTGCATGATGGCCTGGACCTGCTCCAGGTTGTTGACGTTGAATGCCGGCAGACCGTAGCCGTTCTCGGCGGCGTGGTCGAGCAACTGGCGCATCGAAACGAGTGGCATGTCAGACTCCTAAGAAAAGAATGGGGTTCTCGGTATTGGATGTTCTTCGGGCTGCCGGGCTGTCGCCACGGCCCGCCGCTATCGTGGCAAGGTTCCGTGGGCCGCGGCACCGGGCTGTGTTCCCCAGCGCACCGTGCGCGCCGTCCTGGTCGGCGTCATCGTTCGCGTGATCGTTCGCGTGGTCGTTCGGGTCATCGGCATCGCCTCCTCGCCTCCGGCTTCATGGTCAGGGTGCGGATCCCCTTCACAGGCCGACCCGGACGATCTTCAGCGTATTGGTGCCGCCCGGCTGCCCCATCGGCTCGCCGATCGTCAGCACGATGAAATCGCCGCGCTGCACCACGCCCTTGGCAAGCAGCAGCTCCTCGGCCTGTTCCAGCGCGGTATCGCGGTCGCTGCTCGATTCCAGCGGCAGCGCCACCACGTTGCGGTACAGCTGCATCTTGCGCTGCGAGGCCAGGTTCGGCGTCATCGCGTAGATCGGCACATGGATGCGGTGACGGCTCATCCACAACGCGGTCGCGCCCGAATCGGTCAGCGCGGCAATGGCCTTCACTTGCAGATGATAGGCGGTGAACAGCGCGCCCATTGCGATCGACTGGTCGATCCGCGTGAAGGTCTGGTTCAGGAAGTCGGTATCCAGCTGGACCACCTCGGACTTCTCGGCCTCGACGCAGACCGCGGCCATCGCCTCGACGGTCTCGACCGGATAGCGTCCGGCGGCCGTCTCGGCCGACAGCATCACCGCGTCCGTGCCGTCGAGCACGGCGTTGGCCACGTCCGACACCTCGGCGCGGGTCGGCACCGGATTGACGATCATGCTTTCCATCATCTGCGTGGCGGTGATGGTCAGCTTGTTGGCCTCGCGCGCGAGCCGGATCATCCGTTTCTGCAGCGCCGGCACCGCGGCGTTGCCCACTTCCACGGCCAGGTCGCCGCGCGCCACCATGATGCCGTCCGAAGCGGCGAGGATTTCTTCGAGCACGCCCGGCCGGATCGCCTCGGCGCGCTCGATCTTGGCGATCATCCGCGCCTTGTGGCCGAACTGCTGGCCCGCCACCGCGGCGAGCTGGCGCGCCATCTCCATATCGGTGGCGTTCTTCGGGAAGCTGACCGCGATATAGTCGGCGCCCAGCGCCATCGCGGTCTTGATGTCTTCCATGTCCTTGGCCGTCAGCGCTGGCGCCGACAGGCCGCCGCCCTGGCGGTTGATGCCCTTGTTGTTGGACAGGTCGCCGCCGACCTTGACGGTGGTGAAGATCTCGTTGCCGATCACACGGTCGACCACCAGCACGATGAGGCCGTCGTTGAGCAGCAGCAGATCGCCCGGACCGACATCGCGCGGCAGGTCGCGGTAATCGAGGCCGGCGCGCTCCTGGTTGCCGAGCTGGCAGTTGGCGTCCAGCACGAACGGGTCGCCGGCCTTCAGCGTGACCTTGCCGTGCTCGAACTTGCCGACGCGGATCTTCGGCCCCTGCAGGTCGGCCATGATCGCGACCTCGCGGCCGCAGGCCTGGGCCGCCTCGCGCACCAGGCGCGCGCGCTCGAGGTGGTCCTCGGCGGTGCCGTGCGAGAAATTGAGCCGCACCACGTCGACCCCGGCCGCAATCATGCGGGTCAGCATCTCGAGCGTGCTGGAAGCGGGGCCGATGGTGGCGACGATCTTGGTCGAACGGGTCATCTGGTTTCCTTGTCCTTGGGGTGTCGCGGCCGTCCGCCGGCGCTCGCCGCTGCGGCGGCCGGCAGACGACGGGGCCTGTGGGGTCAGCCCGCGGCGCGCTGCTCCAGGACTTCGAAGGCCGGCAGCTTCTTGCCTTCGAGGAATTCGAGGAAGGCGCCGCCGCCGGTCGAGATATAGCCGACGCGGTCGGCGATGCCGTACTTGGCGATCGCGGCCAGCGTGTCGCCGCCGCCGGCGATCGAGAAGGCCTTCGATTCGGCAATCGCCTCGGCCAGCACCTTGGTGCCGTTGCCGAACTGGTCGAATTCGAACACGCCGACCGGACCGTTCCAGACGATGGTGCCGGCCGCCTTCAGCTGCTCGGCCAGCATCGCCGCGGTGCGCGGACCGATGTCGAGGATCATGTCGTCGTCGGCCACGTCCTTGACGTCCTTGACCGTGGCCGCGGCGCTGGCGCTGAACTCCCTGGCGCAGACCACGTCGACCGGGATCGGCACCGAGGCGCCGCGCGCGGCCATGATGTCGATGATGGCCCTGGCTTCGGCGGCCAGATCCGGCTCGGCCAGCGACTTGCCGATCTTCAGTCCGGCGGCCAGCATGAAGGTGTTGGCGATGCCGCCGCCGACCACCAGGTTGTCGACCTTGTCGGCCAGCGACTTCAGGATGGTCAGCTTGGTCGAGACCTTCGAGCCTGCGACGATCGCCACCAGCGGCCGGGCCGGCTGGCCCAGCGCCTTGCCCAGCGCGTCGATCTCGGCGGCCAGCAGCGGGCCGGCGCAGGCGATCGGCGCGTATTTGGCGATGCCATGGGTGGTGGCCTCCGCGCGATGCGCGGTGCCGAAGGCGTCGTTGACGTAGATGTCGCAGAGCCTGGCCATCTTCTGCGCCAGCTCGTCGCTGTTCTTCTTCTCGCCCTTGTTGACGCGGCAGTTCTCGAGCAGCACCGCCTGGCCGGGCGCGACCTCGACCCCGTCGACCCAGTTCTGCACCAGCTTGACGTCCTTGCCCAGCAGTTCCGACAGGCGCTTGCCGATCGGCGCCAGCGAATCGGCCGGCTTGAACTCGCCCTCGGTCGGGCGGCCCAGGTGGGAGGTCACCATCACGGCGGCGCCGGCGTCCAGGCAGGCCTGGATCGCGGGCACGGAGGCGCGGATGCGGGTGTCCTCGGTGATATTGCCGGCGTCGTCCTGCGGCACGTTGAGGTCGGCGCGGATGAACACACGCTTGCCGGACAGTTTGCCTTGGGAAATCAGGTCGGATAGACGCAGGACAGAGGTCATGGCTCTTGCGGGAAAGATCGGAAAAACCGGCATTTTACCTGAAGGGGGCCCCCCTTTTGCGCAATTGCAACGGGGTTGCGACGCCCGGCGCACAAAGGCAGGTGAAACCCTCATCACATCCTGCTGACGACCCCGCGGCAAAGCCGTACCATAGCTGCTCGGCCACCGCAGACGCCCCCGGCGCGCTGCCCTCGAGAAGCCGTCCAATCCAATCAAGAAGAAACAAGACGTTGGAAAGCCGACCGGGTCATCACAAGAGCCCGGCAGCGATTGACTTTGTCGTCGGAACCAGGGGAAGTCGATGAACCAAGGGAAAGTCCATGGCGCCAACCATGGGCGGCGCCAGCCTTTGCACGTGCCGCCCGCCGCCTGCCGCTCCATCGGGTCGATCATGCGGAGGCGGCAATGAACGATAGCGACATCCACGACACCATCCGCGGGCTCTACGAGGGCATCGTCGATCCGCAGGCGTGGCAGCGCAGCCTGCAGAACCTGCGCCGTGCCAGCGGCAGCACCCAGATGGGCATGGTCGTGCTGGACAAGCGCAGCAACCGCATGTCGGTGGCCGAGCTGGCCAATCCGGTTGAAGGACTGGCCGAGGCCTACCAGCAGACCTTTCAGGCGCTCGACCCGGGGCGCCCGTTTACGCCGCGGATGCCGCTCGGTGGCTGGTACATCGACGCGCGCGAGCTCGGGGTCGACACCATTGCCCGGAACCCTTTTTACGGCGACTTCCTGCATCGCTACGGCCTGGGCTCGGTGATGGCTTGCCTGGTCGATCGCCAGCCCTATTACGAGGTCTATTTCTCGCTGCAGCGGCCGCTCGACGGGCCGCTGTTCGCACCCGAGGACGCGCGCGCGCTGGACTGGGCAATTCCTCACATCCGGCAGGCGATGGCGCTGCGCGAACGCACCAGCGCGCTGACCGCGCTGCAGCGGCTGTCGATGCAGTTGCTGGACCAGCTCGCATTCGGCGTGATCGTCTTCACCGCGGACGCGCGCGTGCTGCTGCACAACGGCGAGGGCGAGGCCTGGGTGCGCCGGCTGGTGCCAAACCCCGCCGCCCCGCGCACGGGTACGGGCACAGGCGGAGGCGACGAATGGACGCTGTCGCGCCCGTTTGCCGCGATGGTGCGCGCCGCGTGCGATGCCGACGCACCGGTGCCGGCCCAGGCGGCGATCGCCCAATCGCGCCAGGGCGCTCGCGCGCAGGTCGTCGTGCTGCCGCTGCCGCCGTCGCACGCGCTCGGCCAGGCCTGGCAGCAGCCGGCCGCGCTGGTCGCGATCCACGACGCCCGCAGCAGTTCGCCGCTGCTGCCGCAGGTGCTGCGCGACCTTTACGGACTGACGCCGGCCGAGATGCGGCTGGCGACGCTGCTGACCACCGGCATCGGGCTGCCCGAGGCCTGCGAGCAGTTGCAGATCGGCCGCGAAACCAGCCGGACCCAGCTGAAGTCGGTGTTCATCAAGACCGGCACCAACAGCCAGGCCCAGCTGTCGCACCTGCTGACCCAGCTGAGCGCCACGCTGAAGGCGCCGGCGGCCGCAGCGGACCGCGTGTCCTGACGGTCAGGCCAGCAGCCGCAACGCGGTGTAGACCGCCATGCCGACCGCGATCATGCCGAGCATCTTGCGGGTGGCCAGATAGAACGCCGCGGCGGCGACGCCGGCGATCAGCTTGTAGTTTTCCAGGCCGACGGTGAAATGGCCCTGCCAGGTCATCAGGTCCGGCAGGATGATGGCCGCCAGCGCGGCGGCGGGCGCGTAGCGCAGCGCCCGCTGCAGCCGGTCCGGCAGGCTGACGTGCTCGCCCGCCATCAGGAACAGCGCGCGCGTGACGATGGTCACCACCGCCATGCCGATCAGCGCGATCCAGATCTGCCCATGGCTCATGCCCGGTCCTCCGCCGACGAAGCGGCATGGCTGGCCTGACTGCCAGCGTTGTTGTCGACGTGGCGCGTGCCGGCGGCCTTGATCCGTCGCCGCTTGCGTTCGATGCCGCGCAGCGTGGCCCGGGCCGCCATCTGGTCGCTGGCCATGCCGGCCGCGATCGCCCCGGCTACCGCCACCACCAGCCCGAGCCGGTATGGCAGCTCGAAGAAGAACAGCGCCAGCACCGCGGACACCGCGACCGCCATCAGCGTCGAGCGCGAATTGATCGTCGACACCATCACCGGAATCAGCGCCAGCGTGCCGGCCAGCGCCAGCCCCCAGCTGTCGGGGAACAGGCTCGCCAGCAGGATGCCCGCCAGCGACGACACCTGCCACATCACGAAGTTGACCAGCGCCATGCCCCAGAAATAGCCTTCCTTGCCCGGCTCGTAGCCCGGCGTCTGGTAGCGCTGCATGAAGAAGACGAAATGCAGGTCGCCGTTGAACGACCCCAGCACCGTCCGCCGCCACAGCGGCAGATAGCTGAAATGCGGCTGCAGCGCAGCGCTGAAGATCACGAAGCGCAGATTGACCACGGCCGCGGTCAGCCAGATCGTCCACAGCGGCATGCCGGCGGCGAACAGCGGCAGCACCGCCAGCTGGGCCGAGCCGGCATAGACCAGCAGGCTCATGCCGATCGCCTCGGGCACCGTCATCACCGACTTGCTCATCGCGACGCCGGTCACCAGCCCCCACGAGAACGTGGCCGGCAGCGAGGGCGCGAAACGCCGGGCGCCGGCCAGGAAGCCGGTGCGCTCGGCGGGTGGGAAGCGGGTCCACAAATGATGCAGGACGCCTTGCGTGGCACGATGCCAAAGGCGCAACCAGGCCGGGGGCCGAGGGGAAGTCATGGAGCGGATGCGGTGAGGATCCGGCCGATCGCGCGACGGCGATCCACGCGCCGCGCCGGCATCGCCGGACACCCCGCCGCGAGCGCGGCGGGTAAGGCGCCATTATAGTGCCTGGCGACCATTGGGTAAGTGGCCGCTTAAATCCCGGCAACGCCGCCAGCCCTGTGTTCGGCCGACGGTTCGACCACAGCCGCCGGCAGCGCCGCGCGCATCGCCTCCGCATCCCGCGCCGGTGGCGCGCCAAACAGCCGCCGGTATTCCCGCGTGAACTGCGGCACGCTCTCGTAACCGACGGCAAAGGCCGCGCTGCTGGCCGTCAGGCCGTCGGCCAGCATCAGCCGGCGTGCTTCGATCAGCCGCAGCTGCTTCTGGAACTGCAACGGCGACAGCGACGTGACAGTGCGGAAGTGTTGGTAGAACGACGACGGGCTCATGCCGGCGGCCGCGGCCAGCCGCTCCATCGGCAATGGCTTCGTGAAGTCCTCGCGCAGCACCGCCACGGCGCGTGCCACACGGCGCGCATTGCCTTCGGGCCATCCCAGTTCGCGGATCGCCGCACCATGCCGGCCGGCCAGCAGCCAGTAATGCAGCTCACGAACGCGCTGCGCGTGCAGCACCGGAACCGCTTCCGGCCGCTCGACCAGCCGCATCAGCCGCAGCGCGGCGTCGGCGACCTCCGCATCGGTCGGCTGGTAGCGCACCGCCAGGCCGTCCGCCGGCGGCAGCGTCTGCATCTGGATTGCGAGCTCCGCGATCACGGCCGGCTCGAGGTCCAGCACCAGCGACAGATAGGGCGCTTCGCGGCTGGCCCGGGTGACCTGGCTGACGGTCGGCACGTCGGCGGTAATCAGCAGCGAATCGCCCGCCTCGAAGGTGAAGGTCTGCGTGCCGATGGTGACCTGCTTGCTGCCCTGAAGCACCAGACAGACCAGCGGCCGCGCGATCGCATGGACCAGGCCGCTGGGCGAGGTCGCCCGGATCGTGGTCAGGCCCGGCACCGGCGTCTGGGCCAGGCCGTCGGGATCGGCATAGGCGTCCGTGTAGCGGCGGACGGCATCGAGCAGCTCGGCGTTCATGCCCGCAGCATAGCGTTGCTGTGCCGCGATGGCGAACCGGCTCGGAGATTCAGGCAAGAAAGCGGGAGGAATTGACAAAGACTATCGAGCCGCGAACTCCAATAATTCGAAGCACCACCAACCGAACCACAGGAGTTCTCGCCATGACCAGCATTGCCCTCGTGACAGGCGCCAGCCGCGGGCTGGGCCGAGCCACCGCCCTCAGCATCGCCCGCAGCGGCGGGGACGTCATCGTGACCTACCAACGCCGTGCCGACGAGGCGAACGCCGTCGTCGCCGAAATCGAGGCCATGGGCCGCAAGGCCCGCGCGCTGCAGCTCGACACCGGCGACGCCGGCAGCTTCGCCGCGTTCGCGCAAGCGCTGCGCGTGGCGCTGCGCGAGACCTGGCAGCGCGACACCTTCGATCATCTGGTCAACAACGCCGGCCACGGCGACCACGCGCTGATCGCCGACACCACGGAAACGCAGTTCGACGCGCTGGTCAATGTGCACTTCAAGGGCGTCTTTTTCCTGACGCAGACGCTGCTGCCGCTGATCGGCGACGGCGGACGCATCGTCAACCTGTCCAGCGGGCTGACGCGGGTCTCGTTCCCCGGCTACGCGGCGTACGCGGCGGTCAAGGGCGCGGTGGAAGTGCTGACGCGGTATATGGCGAAGGAATTGGGCGCGCGCGGCA
The DNA here is from genome assembly GCF_008801915.1 of Cupriavidus gilardii. Taxonomy (GTDB): domain Bacteria; phylum Pseudomonadota; class Gammaproteobacteria; order Burkholderiales; family Burkholderiaceae; genus Cupriavidus; species Cupriavidus gilardii. The sequence continues at coordinate 240,914 of NZ_VZOV01000003.1, read as the reverse complement.
TCGCGGTCAATACCGTGGCCCCGGGCGCGATCGAAACGGACTTCGGCGGCGGCGCCGTCCGCGACAATCCGGAGATCAACAAGCTGTTCGCGGAAATGACGGCCCTTGGCCGGGCCGGCGTGCCGGACGATATCGGCCCGATGATCGCAAGCCTGCTGTCGGAGAGCCACCGCTGGGTCAACGCCCAGCGAATCGAGGTGTCGGGCGGTCAGGGAATCTGAGGCGGCCGCCCCGGATAATGGCCTGGGCCTGCTGGCGGCGGTGCCGCCCGGCCGGTCTCAATCGATCGACGCGCCCACCGTCTTGACGACGTTCGCCCACTTCTGGCGGTCGGCCTTGACCGTGGCGCGGAACTGATCGACGGTTTCGACGCGCGGCGTGTTGCCCGCGTCGACCAGCTTCTGGCGCACCGCCGGGTTTTCCAGCGCGACGCGCACGGCCTCGTTGACCTTGCGGGCGATCTGCGGGTCCAGGCCCTTGGGACCGAAGAAGCCGAACCAGATCGTGCTGTTGTAGCTGGGCACGCCGCTCTCGGCGATGGTCGGCACATCGGGGATCACGGGCACGCGCTTGGCGGTGGTCACGCCGAGCAGCCTGACCTTGCCGGCGCGGTATTGCGGCAGCACGCTCTGCACCTGGTTGAAGATGCAGCAGACCTCGCCCTTGAGCACGGCCTGCAGCGCGTCGGGGCCGCCCTTGTACGGCACGTGGACCATGTCCAGGCCGGCGCGCGCGTTGAACTCCGCGAAGGCCAGGTGGGTGCCGGTGCCGTTGCCGGTGGACGCGTAGTTGTACTTGCCCGGGTTGGCCTTGACCTTCTCGATGAATTCCTTGACGGACTTGACGTCGAGCACCGCCGGATTGACGGTCAGCACGTTGGAGACCTCGACCAGCGGGGCGATCGGCGTGAAGTCGGCCTCGGCGTCGAACGGCAGGTTCTTGTACAACGCCGGGTTGATGCCATGGGTCGCGGCGGTGCCCAGCAGCAGCGTGTAGCCGTCCGGCCTGGCGTGGGCGACCACTTCCGAGGCGACGTTGCCGCCGGCGCCCGGCCGGTAGTCGTACAGGATCGTGGTCTTCAGCGACTTCTGCAGCGAGTCCTGCAGCGTGCGGCCGACCATGTCGACGCCCGAGCCGGCGGTGAAACCCATCAGGATCGTGATCGGCTTGTTGTCGGGCCAGTTGCCCGGGCCCTGGGCGTGCGCGGACGGTGCCAACGACAGGCAGGCGAGGCTGCCCAGGCTGGCCAGGGTGGCGGCAAGACGGGTCACGAGGCGGCGGGTCGAAGTGCGGGTCATGGCGGCGGAAAGTCGAAAAAACCAGAACGGGAAGGTGCGGTCCCTGGCGGGCATGTGCGGCGGGGTCCGGATTCCAAAGCAAGTACGATACCAACGAATCGCCACTTTCCAAACGATTGAGTTCGCTTGAGCGTATGCCGTGACGATATAAGCGGGGCCCGACCGCTGGCCGCCCCCCACCATCGTTGGCCTGGCGCCCGCTTCCCCGCCGCTTCCTTGCCCCCGCGCCGCGTTGGCACGGGGTGTGCCGGGGCTTACAATGTCGCCTTTGCACCTTTTTGACGTTTTTGCGGGAGACGAGCATGTCGATGGCCGATCGTGACGGAAAGATCTGGATGGATGGCAAGTTGATCGATTGGCGCGACGCCAAGATCCACGTGCTGACCCATACCCTGCACTACGGCATGGGCGTATTCGAGGGCGTGCGCGCCTACAAGACGCCGGCCGGCACCGCGATCTTCCGCCTCAAGGAGCACACTCGCCGGCTGTTCAACTCCGCCAAGATCTTCCAGATGGACATCCCGTTCGACCAGGCGACCCTGGAGGCGGCGCAGCGCGAGGTGGTCAAGGCCAACCAGCTCGAGTCCTGCTATATCCGCCCGCTGGTCTGGATCGGCTCGGAAAAGCTCGGCGTCTCCGCGCGCGGCAACACCATTCACGTGGCCATCGCCGCCTGGCCCTGGGGCGCCTATCTGGGCGAGGAAGGCATGGAGCGCGGCATCCGCGTCAAGACCTCGTCCTTCACCCGCCATCACGTCAACGTGTCGCTGGTGCGCGCCAAGGCCAGCGGCTACTACATCAACTCGATCCTGGCCAACCAGGAGGCGACGAGCCTGGGCTACGACGAGGCGCTGCTGCTCGACACCGACGGCTATGTCAGCGAAGGCTCCGGCGAGAACGTCTTCATCGTCCGCAACGGCGTGATCTACACTCCCGACCTCGCCTCCTGCCTGGACGGCATCACCCGCGACGCGACGCTGACGATCGCGCGCGACCTGGGCATCGAAGTGCGCGAGAAGCGCATCACCCGCGACGAGGTGTACTGCGCCGACGAGGCCTTCTTCACCGGCACCGCGGCCGAAGTCACGCCGATCCGCGAGCTCGACGACCGCGTCATCGGCGAAGGCCGCCGCGGGCCGATCACCAAGCAGATCCAGGATGCATTCTTCGCCGCCGTCGGCGGTACCAACGAGAAATACCAGCACTGGCTGACCCTGGTCTGAAGCCGGCGGCCCGGCTGCCTTCGCCGCCGGGCCTTCGCAGCACGAGCCAGAACCCTCCTCTGACAAGACTGACCCCGCAACACCATGACGCAAACCGCAAACGTCGTCGAAATCGGCGCCGAAGACCTTCCGCTGCACTGCCCCACGCCCAATACGCCGACCTGGAACTACCATCCGCGCGTATTCCTCGATGTGGCGGACACCGGCCAGGCCAAGTGCCCGTACTGCGGCACCGTCTACCAGCTCAAGCCGGGCACCGTGATCAAGGGCCACCACTGATCGTCCGCTCGTCCGTTCCCGGCGGCGGCCACGCTGATGCGGCCGCCGCCGGCGCCGAACGCCCCGTTTCGCTCTCGCCGCTCTGCCGCCCCGCCAACCCGTGGGGCGGCTTGGCGGCGCCTTGCTTATGAACAAAGCCCTCGTCATCGCGCCCAACTGGATCGGCGACGCCCTGATGGCGCAGCCGCTGTTCGCGCTGCTAAAGCAACGCCATCCGCGTCTGGCCATCGATGCGCTCGCGCCGAAATGGGTCGCGCCCGTCCTCGCGCGCATGCCCGAGATCGGGCGCGTGTTTCCCAGCGACCTGGCGCACGGCAAGCTGCAGCTGTCGGCGCGGCTGATGTTCGCGCAGCAGTTGAAGAACGAAGGCTACGACGTCGCCTACGTGCTGCCCAACTCGCTGAAGTCCGCGCTGATCCCGTGGCTGGCCGGCATTCCGCTGCGCGTGGGCTATCGCGGCGAGGCGCGCTTCGGCCTGCTGAACATCCGGCATGCCAATCCGCCGAAGGACAAGCGTCCGCCGATGGTCGAGCACTACGCGCGGCTGGCGCTCAAGCCCGGCGCGCGACTGCCCGAGGCGCTGCCCGAGCCGCGGCTGCGGGTCGATCCGGCGCGCGTGGTCAAGACCGCCGAGCGTTTCGACATCGCGCCGCAAACCCGGCTGATCGCGTTCTGCCCCGGCGCCGAATACGGTCCGGCCAAGCGCTGGCCGGCCGCGCATTTCGCCGAGCTGGCGCAGATGCTGCGCCGTTCGTACCCGTACGCGCAGATCGTGACGCTGGGCTCGGCCAAGGACAGCGAGATCGCCGCCGAGATCTGCGCCGCGGCGCCGTTTGTGCGCAATCTGTGCGGCCAGACCTCGCTGGACGATGCGGTCGACCTGCTGGCGCTGTCGGAGGCGGCGGTCTGCAACGACTCCGGCCTGATGCACGTGACGGCGGCCCTGAACCGCCCCCAGGTCGCGGTATTCGGCTCCAGCGATCCGCGCCATACGCCCCCGCTGTCACAGGCAGCGAGTATCATGTGGCTCCAGCTCGAGTGCAGCCCCTGTTTCCAGCGCGAATGTCCGCTCGGCCATCTGCGCTGCCTCAGGGAAATCGAGCCGGAAATGGTGTTCGTGGAGTTGCGCAAGCTGCTGCACCGGCCCTGATTCCGTAGCGAACGCCGCGCGCCGACGCCGCGCCACAGGCGCGACCGGCGCGCCGCCGATTGACCGATTGACCCGCGATGGCCGTCCCGCACAGATCGACCGACACGGCGACTGGGACGGCTTCGATTCATGGCCCGGCCTGCCGGCGGGGCCCACCGACCGATCCCGCCATGCCTCGCTTCGCCCGCCTGTTCGATTCCGCCGAAGACATCCTGGAAGCCTTTCGCGAGGCATTGAAGCTGCGCGATGCCGAAGGCGCGCTGAAGCTGTGGCTGGACGAGGATTCGATCACCTGCGTGATGCCCGACGGCCAGCGGCTGATCGGCCACGATCATCTGCGCCAGGCCTTCCTGCAGCTGCTGGACCGCCAGCCGGTGCTGATCGACGTGCTCGAGAGCAGCAGCCATTCGACGCTGGGCGTCTCGATCTTCGACGTCACCGAGGCGCTGCGCTTCGCCACCGATCGCGTCGAGGCCGACCTGTACGTGCACACCACTTACGTGCTGCTGCAGAACCACGAGGGCTGGCGCCTCGCCCATATCCATTGCAGCCCGGCCAACGCCGCGCAGGTCACAATCTCGACCGCGACCGCCAAGCAGGCCCTGCACTGAACCGACCCGGGAAGCGCCCGGCATCGGACCGCGCTCGCCGACATGTCCCGCCCCGCCGACCTGATCCCGCATCCGCCCTCGCTGCTGGCCGACCCGCACGGTTTCGACGCCCACGCGCGCATGCCATGGTGGCTGCGCGGCGGCCATAGCCAGACCATCATCCCGGCCCGGCTGACGCGCCGGCCGCGCGTGAGCTTCCGCCGCGAACGCTGGGACACGCCCGACGGCGACTTCATCGACCTGGACTGGACCACGCATCCGCTCGCCCCCGGCGCCCCGCTGCTGGTGCTGTTCCACGGGCTCGAGGGCAACTCGAGCAGCCACTACGCGCAGGCGATGATGGCGGCGCTGCGCGAGCGAGGCTGGCAGGGCGTGATCCCGCATTTCCGCGGCTGCTCCGGCGAGCTGAACCTGGCGCCGCGCTTCTACCATTCCGGCGACTACGAAGAGATCGACTGGGTGCTGCGGCGGCTCGCGCAGCGGCATGCGGGCGGCGGCCGGCGGCTGTACGCGCTCGGCATCTCGCTCGGCGGCAATGCGCTGCTGCGCTATCTGGGCGAGGCGCAGTCCAGCGCCGGCTTCCTGGCCGGGGCCGCCTCAGTGTCCGCGCCGCTCGACCTGGCGGGCGGCGGCGCGGCGCTGGCGCGCGGCTTCAACCGCGTCTATACGCAGATGTTCCTGCAGACGCTCAAGCGCAAGTCGCTGGACAAGCTGGCCCAGTATCCCGGCCTGTTCGACCGCGCCGCGCTGCTGGCCAGCCGCGACCTCTATGCCTTCGACAACGTGGTCACGGCCCCGCTGCACGGCTTTCGCGATACCGACGACTACTGGGCGCGCGCCGCCAGCAAGCCGGTGCTGCGCCATATCGCGGCGCCCACGCTGGTGCTGAACGCGCGCAACGATCCCTTCCTGCCGGCGCGCTATCTGCCCGGCCCTGGGGACGTCAGCGGACAGGTCTTGCTGGACCAGCCCGAGCATGGCGGACATGTGGGATTTCTGGCGCCGCCGCGCGACTGGCGGCGCCATCTGCCGCTGTCGTCGCTGCTGCCGGGCGGCGGCCATGTCGACTGGCTGCCGGCGCGGGTGCTGCGATTCTTCGATAGCCTGGGCTGACAGGTTCTACGCTGGAATCGGCATCCCCGGGGATGTACCGCGCGTCCCGCGAGATGCGGTGCGCGCAAGCCGTTCAACAGGAGACGAGCATGGACGAGATCGTCAAGCAGGCGATGGCCCGCTGGCCCAATGTCCCCTACTGCTATGGCTGGCTCGCGCTGGACCGGCGCGGCCAATGGCGGATCCGCAACGAATACGCGCAGCAGCATGGCCTGTCCGGCGATCCGCTGCGGCATCCGGCGCTGGTCGGCTTCATCGAACGCAACTACCTGCGCGAAGAGCAAGGCGCGTGGTTCTTTCAGAACGGGCCGCAGCGCGTGTTCGTCGAACTCGCCTACGCGCCGTGGGTGGTGCGCCTGCACGAGGACCAGTTCCTTACCACGTCGCAACGGGCCTTCACACCCCGCTCCTGCCATGCCGACGAGCACGGCAATGTGGTGCTGGCCGGCGAGATCGACGGGGAAGCCGGTGTGCACGCGGCGCTGCTGCACGACCACGATCTCGACGCGTTCAGCGGCAGTTGCGACTGGCACGGCGAGGCCTGCGGCACGGACCTTGGCGTGTTTCATTTCGGTGGCCGCGATCTGCCGATCGAGCCGATCGGCGAGGCCGAGGTGCCGCGGCGCTTCGGCTTCGTGCGGCAGCCGCGGCCGGCGCCGCAGCAGGATCAGCAGCAGCAGCCGGCCAGCTGACGGCGCTCGCCGGCGCGTGCCCGCACGGACAGCCGCGGCGGCTCAGTTCGGGATGCCCTTGTTGTCCTGACGCTCTTCCCGATACTGGCGCTCGAGCTGGTGCAGCCGCGCATCGACCTCGGACAGCGTATAGAAGTCGCCATCGCCGGCCTTGCGCGCGATCTGCAGCTGTTCGATCGCGGCCTGATAGGCGCCGTCGCGCGCGTATTTCTCGGCCAGCGCCTGATGCTGCTGCACGCGCTTGCCCTGCGCCGCGTAGGCGCGCGCCAGCAGTTCCCACCACTCGGCGCGCGCGCTTTCCTCGCGGGTGCGCGAACGCAGGAAGGTCACCAGCTCGTCGGCACGGCCGGCGCCCAGCAGCGTCTCCGCATACGACAGCGCGACCGCGTGCGACAGCGGGAAGGTCTTCATCGAGGCCAGCGCCTGGCGGACCGCGTCCGGCACGCGGCCCTGCGCGCGCGCCAGTTCGATCGCCATCACGTCCAGCATCGGGCTGCCAGATGACGCGCCCGAGATATTGCCGTACAGCCGGCGCGCCTCGGCCAGCGCCTGCTCGGCCTGCACCAGCCGGCCCAGCCGCTGCTCGGCGAAGGCGATGCCGTAGTGAATTGCCGGCAGCCGCATCGGCGACGCGCTGGACAGCTGCGCCTGGAGCCCGGCGCGCGCGTTCTGGATGTCGGTGGGATTCGCTTCCTGCAGGATGCGCGCGCGCACCCGCGCGAACTCGTACTCGGGCGTGCTGCCGACCTTGCGCACCGGAAGATGGCTGGCGCGGTCCTGCATGTCGGCGATCCGCTCGGAGGTCAGCGGGTGGGTGCGCACATAGGACGGCACCGAGCTCTCCGAGATGCCGGTAACCCGCTGCAGCCGGCGGAAGAAGTCGGGCATGCCCTGCGGATCGAAGCCCGCGGCCGACAGGATCTGGAAGCCGACCCGGTCGGCCTCGCGCTCGGCGCCGCGCGAGAACGACAGCTGGTTGGCCAGCGCCGCGCCCTGCCCGCCCATCGCCAGCGCGGCGGCGGCGTCGGGGCTGCGGGTCGCCGCCAGCCCGGCCAGCACCATCGAGGCCAGTGCGATCCACATCGACTGATCCTGGCTGGTGATGCCGCGCGCGATATGGCGCTGCGTGACGTGGCCGATCTCGTGTCCGAGCACCGACGCCAGTTCCGACTCGGTCTCCGACTGCACCAGCAGGCCTGTATGCACGCCGATATAGCCGCCGGGCAGCGCAAACGCGTTGATGGTCCGGTCGCGCACGGCGAACAGCTCGAAGCCCGTCGCGAAGGTGCCGCCGCCGGTGGTGCCGGCCAGATTCTGGCGGCGCGCGGCCTGGATCAGCTTGTAGCCGAGCGCGTTCAGATAGTCGGCCAGCAACGCGTCGGTGACGTACTGCGGATCGCGGCGGATATCGCGCATGATGCGGTCGCCCAGCCGCTTCTCCATGTCCGGCGACAGCGCCGCGGTCGAAGGATCGCCCATGTCCGGCAACTGGATGCCGTTGCTCTCGACCACCGGATTGCCGCTGCGCAGGCCGAAGTCGGATCTCTGTCCGGCCTTCACGCTGCGGTTCAGGTTGTCGTAGACCTGATCGCTGGCGTCGCCGCCCAAACCCGGCAGCGTCGGCGCGATCGACGGCATCGCCTTGCCTGCCGGCGACGAAGCGGACTGGGGCCAGGCGGGCGTGGCAAGCGCCAGCATCAGCAGCGCGGCCAGCGGGCGACGCAGCGCGGCATGGCGGGGCTCGACACGAGGCGATGCGGGCGCCTGGAGCCGGCGACCGGCAGCGCGAACATCGGCGCGAACATCGGCGCAAGCATCGGCGGGCGGAGCTGGCCGGGCGACGGGGCGGAAAATCAGCATGTTGCTATGATAGCGGCCTGGCGCGACCGTTCCGCGCGCCGCCGCCGCGGCTGCCGCGCTGTCCGGCCTTTCCAGAATTCCCTCGGTTTCCCTCGTTTCCCTCGGTCCTCTCTCGCTTCAACCCCGAACCCTGCGACGCCAACCATGAGCAAGCTCACTCACTTCGATACCGCCGGCCAGGCACACATGGTGGATGTCGGCGGCAAGGACGCCACCCACCGCGTGGCGATCGCCACCGGCACCATCGCGATGGCGCCGCAGACCTTCGCGCTGGTGCGCGACGGCACCGCAAAGAAGGGCGACGTGCTCGGCATCGCCCGCATCGCCGGCATCATGGCCACCAAGCGCACCGCCGACCTGATTCCGCTGTGCCATCCGCTGGCGCTGACCAAGGTCGCGCTCGACTTCGCGCTCGACGAGGCCGCCAGCACCGTGCGCTGCACCGTGCGCGCTGAGACGCGCGGACAGACCGGCGTCGAAATGGAAGCGCTGACCGGCGTGCAGGTCGCGCTGCTGACGATCTACGACATGTGCAAGGCCGCCGACCGCGGCATGGTGATGGGCGACATCCGCCTGCTGGAGAAGCATGGCGGCAAGTCGGGGGATTGGGTGGCGCAGTGAAGAGCCGGTGAGGCGCGGCAAGAACCCGTAAGGGCGTCAGGAGGCGTCAGGACGGTACGGGTCGGCGCGCGGCATCGCGCGCAGTCGTGCCCCGGGCATGCGCGCCGCGCCGCGGCGCTAGTGGCGCAGGCCGGAAGCGGCGACGTTGCGGCCGCCGGCCGGCAGATTGGCCGCGGCCAGCAGCGCGTCGGCGAGCAGGTCCTGCCCTTCCGGACTCAGGTGGATCTCGTCGAGATAGGCCACGTCGCGCGCCCGGCGCTCGGCGTCGCGCATGCTGACGATCGGCACCTCGTATTCCTCGCACAGCCGCGAGAAGGCCTCCAGGCCGGCGGGCAGGCCCGCGCCGTCCAGTTCGTCGCGCTCGTAGTGCTGCACCAGCCGGACCTGCAGGCCGGCGCGTTTGGCCATCACGATCAGTTCGGCCAGGTCGCGCAGCGAGGCGGCGCGGTCGGCGTCCGTCGATTCGCGCGGCGGTCCCGACGATTGGTCCAGTCCCAGATAGGCGGGCAGATAGCGGGTGGCGCCCTCCACCAGCGCCGACAGCGGCGGCTGCGACGGGTGGGTGTCCTGCCGCAGCGGCGCAAAGGTCGGCACATCGCCATAGTCGGCGCCGTTGACGACGATGATCGCGGTATCGGCGTCGAGAAACCCGAAGCGCCGCGCATAGGCCAGCCAGTTGCCCGGCCCCCAACTGAACGCGGCGACGTTGCCGACGGTCGCGACCTTGCCGTCCTGCCCCAGCCGCGCGCGCAGTTGCTCGGTGGCCAAGCGGCCCTGGTCGACCTGCGCGCCGCCGTTGACGACCGAATCGCCGAACACCAGCACGCGCCGCTCGCCGGGAGCGCGCTTTTTCGGCTCGAAATCTTCGGAGCGCATGCCGAAGCGGTTGACCACATAGCGATGGCCGAAGCGCTTCACCCGCTGGTTGGGCTTGAGCAGATACTCGATGTCCGGATCGGCCTGGTACAGCGGCGGATCGCCCAGCCCAAGGCCGGCGCGCGCCAGCACCTCGGTGGTGATGATGGCGATCAGCCCGAGGACAGCCGCCGTCAGGATCCTGCGCTTGCCAGTCCGCATTCGTCTCTCCCGTGTGACACAGGCACCGGGCGAGTCTATGGGCCGGAACTGGCGTGACAAATCGTGCCGAGGGATGAAATGCCGCAGGGCCGCGCTTCCATGGAAACGACAGCCTCCATCGCTTGCCGCAGCGCGTCATTCCCCCTTCCGGCTACCGCCCTACCGCGGTATCGGTCCGGCGGCACGGCGTTGCCGGACCCACTCGCAGAATGGCTGGGGACGGCGGGCGGCGTCGACGCCGTCGCAATAGCCGGCGACCCGCGCGAACTGCTCGGCCTCGTCGCCCCGGTAGTAGTAACGCAACCGCTCCAGCCATTGGCGGCCCCGTTCCGGCTCGCCGTTCAGCGCCAGCAGCCAGGCGCCGCGCGCGATCATTGTCGGCGTCGGCAACAGGTGGATCGCCGCAATATGGGCCGGCAGCCAGGCATCGGCGCCGTCGGCGGTCAGCGGCGCCAGCTCGGCCCGGTGGGCCTCGGCGTGCTGGCCGAACCACAGGCTCGGCGCCGGCAAGGTGTCGACCCGCGTCGAACTGGCGTACTCGCGCGCCTCGACGCGGCGGTAGTCCTGCCACATGGTCGCAAGCACCAGGGCGGCGGCCAAGCCGACCGCCGCGGTGGCTGCCGTTGCCAGCGCGCGCGGCATCCGGCCCACCGTCAGCGCGGCCGGCTCGAGCCATCCCAGCAGGAAACAGAAAGGCAGCAAGAAATACAGGTAGTGCAGCGGGTACTCGAGCATCGAATGCGCGCACAGCATCGCCAGCCAGGTCAGCGCCGCCGCGGTGCGGGCGCGTTCGGCCGTATCCGCCCGCCACAGCCGCGCGCGCACCACGCGCCACAGCCACGCGGCGAGGAACAGCGCGACGCCGGCGGTGCCGACGATGCCGGTCTTGGCCAGCAGATCCAGCACGGCGTTGTGCGCGTGCAGCGACATCTCGACGACGATGCCGAGCCGCGCCAGCTGTTCGAACTGTGCCCAGCCGAATTCGCCCCAGCCGACCCCGAACCACGGATGCGCGACGAACATCGCCCACGCGTGCGACCACAGCGCGCCGCGTGCGGAGATCTGGTCGCCGGCCTGCAGTTGCGCCATGGTGTCGAACAGCGACCAGCCGAACGCCTGCCCCGCCGCCTTGATTGACGGCTGCAGCAGCATCAGCATCGCGACCAGCGCCGCGGCGGCGCACACCAGCCCGGCCGGGGCGCGCAGGCTCCCGCGGCCGGACGTCGACGCCGGCCTTTGGTCCTGCGCGGAACGCGCCAGCCAGGCTGCGACCAGCGCATAGCAGGCGGCCAGCCCCACATGGAGCACGCCGGTGCGCGAGCCGGACAGCACGACGCCGCTCTCGATCAGCGCCACCGCAACGAGCCAGGGCAGCGCGCGCAGCTTGCCGCGCGAGGCCAGCCAGACCGACGCGGCCAGCGCCAGCCCATGCACGGTTGCCTGGTGGTTGGGCTGATTCAGGTTGCCCCACAGCCGGCGATTGGTGTCGTAGAAATAGTCGGACACCAGCCCGAAGCTGTCGCCCTCGAGACGGAACAATTGCACCCACTGGGCCAGCGTGCCGAACAGCCCCGCCGCCAGCCAGGCCGTGGCGAACGCGGTCAGCACCGCGTCGGCGTCGAGCGCGCGGCGATAGCGATGGCCGGCCCAGATGGCGCCGGTGGCGAGCAGCAAGGCGGCCAACGTCAGGCCGCGGCTGCCGGTCACGTCCGGCTGGCCCGCCAGCGTCGCGCCGGCGCCCAGCGCGATCAGCCACAGGCAGAATGCGGTCACCAGCGGGACGCCACTGGGCCCGACAGCTGTGGCGTCGGCCGTGGCCGGCGCCGTGGGACGCAACGTGGCGGACCACAGCAACAGCACGACGAAAGCCAGCGCGCACGCCCACTCGCCGTAGAAGGTCGCCAGCGGCAACGTGTGCCTGGACACCAGCGGCGGCAACGCGACGGCCATCGCCATCAGCGGGCACGCGCACTCCAGCGCAATGTTCCTGCGCAAATTCACATTCGATTCCCGACGAAGGCGACGTGCCCATGGGCGCGTCGCCAGGATGATCGTTGCGCAGCCGGGCCTGGTTGGCGCCGTCCACGATGACACCCGCGCCGCTACCCGACTACGCCCTCGCCTGCGATGTATCGGCCGGCGACTGGCTGTTCCTGAGGACATACTGCCTGGCGACCGCGTTCTCGATCGTGGTGGCGATCTCCCAACTGACCGAAGTCGCGTTGACCGATGGCCGCAGCGTGATGTCCCTGCCGTCGACCCCGGCGCCCAGTCCGCTGGCGGCGAGCGTCAGCGTGATCACGCCGGGGCCGCTGACGAAGGCCTGCGCAATCTCGCGGTTCGGTGCAAACGGCGGGATCGCCGCGGCGGGATTGTCGCCATTGCAATCGTCCAGCACGCCGCCCGCTTCCTGCGCGCACAGGCTGACCGCCATCTTCAGCGGCGCGGCCGCCGTCAGCACGCTCGACAGCCTGGCCCGAATTGTATCGTCCCGATATTGCGGCACCGCGATCGCGGCGAGGATGCCGATGATGGCGACCACCACCATCAGTTCGATCAACGTGAAGGCCCGCGGCGCGCGATGCGCGCGATGCGTGCGATAGGCGTGGCGGCCCTGCGGCGAGCGAGCGGCGACTGGCATGGAGCGGCTCCCGAACGGTACGAAGGCCGACAGTATCGAGCCGGCCGACCGCGCTGCGCGGGACGTTCACAAAATTTGGCATCGGGGCGTTGGCCCGAACGCTGGCGCGCACGGATCGCTTGCGGCAAGTGCGCCGATGAAAAAAGCCCGGCAACGCCAAGGCGTGCCGGGCTCGTTTCGCATGGCCGCGTCCCCCCGCGGGGCAACGCGGCCGCGCGCGACGTCAGGCGGTCCGCGCGCCTCGCTTCTGCATCAGCTGGCCGATCACGACCACCAGGATCGCGCCAACCGCGCCGAACACCAGGTGGGCATGCGGCACATGGACTTCGAACCAGGCGGCGTCGACCGGATCGCTGACCAGCATCTCGCCGGCCAGATAGCCCAGCAGCGCGGCACCGGCGACGATGATCACCGGGAAGCGTTCCATCACCTTCAGCAGCAGCGTGCTGCCGAACACGATCAGCGGAATCGACAGGCCAAGGCCGACCACCAGCAGCAGCAGCTGGCTGCCCTCGGGCCCCTTCTGGGCCGCGGCGGCGACTGCCACCACGTTGTCCAGCGACATCACCAGGTCGGCGATCAGGATGGTGCGGATCGCGGCCCAGATATTGTCCTTGGCGTCATGGCCTTCCTCGTCGTCATCGCCGGTCAGCAACTGCACGCCGATATAGACCAGCAGGATCGCGCCGACGATCTTCAGGTACGGCAGGCTCAGCAGCTTGACCGCGGCGACGGTCAGCACCACGCGCATGATGATCGCGGCGGCGCTGCCCCAGAAGATCGCGCGCTTCTGCTGCGCGGGCGGCAGGTTGCGCGAGGCCAGCGCGATCACGACGGCGTTGTCGCCGGACAGCACGATATTGGTCAGGATGATGGATCCCAGTGCGATCCAGAACGTGGTGGACGACAGCAATTCCACTGCGTGGCTCCTCGAAGTCGATATTGGAATTGGAATGAAGACGGGGTGTCAGGGACGTCTGCGCGGGGGCCTGCGCACGGCGCGACTGCGGCGTTTCGGATGTCTGACGCCCAAGACATGGAGATGTACCGCAGCAACCTTTCGTTTTGATTTCAACAAACCGGCAAATACATCAGAAAATGATCTATTGGCTGCTCCAGTGGCGCCAAAACGACAATGCCCTCGCAGAGAGCGAGGGCATTGTCTTTGGGGCACCGCCGTCGCATGCGGCGCCCCCCCGATCGGACCGGCGGGACCGGTCCCGACCCGTATTACAGGATCGACTTGAGCAGACGGCCCATTTCCGACGGGTTCTTGGTGACCTTGATACCGCAGGACTCCATGATCTCCAGCTTGGCCTGCGCCGTGTCGGCACCGCCCGAGATCAGCGCGCCGGCGTGGCCCATGCGCTTGCCCGGAGGCGCCGTGACGCCAGCGATGAAGCCGACCACCGGCTTCTTCATGTTGTCCTTGATCCAGTAGGCCGCGTTGGCCTCGTCCGGACCGCCGATCTCGCCGATCATCACGACGGCATCCGTATCCGGATCGTCGTTGAACATCTTCATCACGTCGATGTGCTTCAGGCCGTTGATCGGGTCGCCACCGATGCCGACGGCCGACGACTGGCCCAGGCCCAGTGCGGTCAGCTGGCCCACGGCTTCATAGGTCAGCGTGCCCGAGCGCGACACCACGCCGATGCGGCCCTTCTTGTGGATGTGGCCCGGCATGATGCCGATCTTGATTTCATCCGGCGTGATCAGGCCCGGGCAGTTCGGTCCGAGCAGCAGCGTCTTCTTGTTTTCGCGGCGCATGCGGTCCTTGACTTCCATCATGTCGCGCACGGGGATGCCTTCGGTGATGCAGACCACCAGGTCCAGGTCGGCGTCGACGGCTTCCCAGATCGCGGCCGCGGCGCCTGCGGGCGGAACGTAGATCACCGACACGGTGGCGCCGGTCTGCTGCTTGGCTTCCTTGACGCTCGCGTAGATGGGAATGCCCTCGAAGTCCTCGCCGGCCTTCTTCGGATTCACGCCGGCAACGAACGCGTTCTTGCCGTTGGCGTAGTCGCGGCAGCCACGGGTGTGGAACTGGCCGGTCTTGCCGGTAATACCTTGGGTGATGACCTTGGTGTCTTTGTTGATCAGAATCGACATGCTGTAATCCTTTGCTTGGCTGTCGCGGCGGGCGCACGGCGCCACGCCACTCGCTTTCGGTTTCGCGTCTGGCTTACTTGCCCGCGGCCGCGGCCACCACCTTCTGGGCCGCTTCTTCCATGGTGTCGGCGGAGATGATCGGCAGGCCCGACTCGGCCAGCATCTTCTTGCCGAGGTCTTCGTTGGTGCCCTTCATGCGGACGACCAGCGGCACGCCGAGCTGCACCGCCTTCGAGGCCGAGATCACGCCTTCGGCGATCACGTCGCAGCGCATGATGCCGCCGAAGATGTTGACCAGGATGGCCTGCACGTTCGGGTTCTTCAGCATCAGCTTGAAGGCCTCGGTCACCTTCTCGGTGGTGGCGCCGCCGCCCACGTCGAGGAAGTTGGCCGGCTCGCCGCCGAACAGCTTGATGGTGTCCATGGTGGCCATCGCCAGGCCGGCGCCGTTGACCAGGCAGCCGATATTGCCGTCGAGCGAGATGTAGGCCAGGTCGAACTTCGAGGCTTCGATTTCAGCCGGATCTTCTTCGTCCAGGTCGCGGTAGGCGACGATTTCCGGGTGGCGGAACAGCGCGTTCGAATCGAAGTTGAACTTGGCATCGAGCGCGATCACCTTGCCGTCGCCGGTCAGGATCATCGGGTTGATTTCGGCCAGCGAGGCGTCGGTGTCCCAGAACGCCTTGTACAGCCCCTGCAGCGCCTGGCGCGCTTGCGGCACGCTGGCGTCGGGCACGCCGATCTTGCGGGCGATGTCGTCCGCGTCCTTGTCGGTCAGGCCGATCGACGGCTCGATGATCAGCGTGTGGATCTTCTCGGGCGTCTGCGCGGCGACTTCCTCGATGTCCATGCCGCCTTCGCTCGAGGCCATCAGCGCGACCTTCTGCGACACGCGGTCGACGACCAGGCTGACGTACAGTTCCTTCTTGATGTCGGCGCCTTCTTCGATCAGCAGGCGATTGACCTTCTTGCCCTCCGGACCGGTCTGGTGCGTGACCAGCTGCATGCCCAGGATGTTGCTGGCATAGGTCTTGACCTCGTCCAGGCTCTTGGCCACCTTGACGCCGCCACCCTTGCCGCGGCCGCCGGCGTGAATCTGCGCCTTGACGACCCACACCGGGCCGCCAAGCTGTTCGGCCGCCTTCAGCGCTTCTTCGACCGAGAATGCGGGGATACCGCGCGGAACCGGCACATTGTATTTGCGCAGGATTTCCTTGCCTTGGTACTCATGGATATTCATGCGTGTTTCCTTTCGGGTAGGCGTAAATGGGTAGAAAAGCCGGGTAGTAAAGCGTGGTGATGAAGCGGGAGAGGTCGAGATCTCGGTGGGGACCCCGGCATCTCACCCGGAGGTTCCGGTGGACCGGTGCGAGGCGGCGCCGTCGTCGTCGGGAATCGCCTGCGCGGATTGCGGTGACTGCGGCGGTGACTGCGGCGGCGAGGCCGCGGGCGCATCGGCCCGGACTCTCGGTTTCGGCTGGTGTCCGTACCAGCGCGGGTAAAACTGGCGAACCACTTCCCCTTCGAAATGCAGCGCATGGCAGCCATGCAGCTGGTAGGGCGGTTCGGGATTGCTGTCGTCGCTGGCGCCGTCGCGAATCTTGAAGACGTCGCCAGCAAAGGCCTGGATTGCCGTCGTCGGCAGGATCCCGGCCAGCTCGGTCAGATGGGTGCAGCCGGCCACGCCGCCCAGGCGCTCGCGCACGGCCTTGCGAAAGCCCTTCATCAGGTTCAGGCCGATCAGCTGGCGGTAGGCCGGGCCGATGGTGTCGCAGTGGCCGGGATAGGGAACCCAGTCCGAGCAGGCCTCGGCGTCGACCACGTTCATGCGCAGGTCGATGGTCACGCGCAGCCACAGGTCGTGCAGCGGCTGGCCGATCGGCCGCACGCCGCCGCCGGCCAGCGGAATGTCGCGGGGCTTGGTGTCGGTGAGCCGGGCCTCGATGTCCCACAGGCCGTCTTCGCGGAGATACGCCTCGGCCGTGATGGCGCGGCGATGACGCAGGGCGCGATTGACGGGGGCGGAAAGCGGCATGGCACCAGGCTGTGACAAGGGAAGACGCGGTGGAACCGGCGTCTGAAGACGATTTGCTGCGGGCGCACGAATTCGCGGCGCGCTTGCGGAAAACTCGTGGAGTTTAACATGCCGAGCCACATTGGCCGGGAATACCCGGATGTGTGCAGTGTCGGCCCGGATTGTCGGCGCGGATGATCGGACTACCGGGGCGTCTGCATCACACTCCGCCTCTGGGCCGATCCGGCACGCCGTTCATTCGAACCATCTCACTCGGGCTGCTCGTCCGGCGGCAGATCGGCGTCGCGGATCACCCGGCTGATCGCCGCCTGGGAAAAGCCGCGCGCCGTCAGGAAGCGCAGCTGTTTGGCCTTTTCCTCCGGCGTGGCCGGCGCCACGCCAAAGCGCTTGCGCCAGACCTCTCGCGCGCGCTCCAGTTCCGTGGCGCGCAGCTGCTGCTGCAGGTCGGCCAGTTGCTCGCCGTCGAGCTGGTGCGTGCGGGCTTCCTGCATGACGCGGGAAGCGCCATAGCGGCTGGCGCGCCGGTGCACCAGGCTCTCGGCAAAGCGGGCGTTGGACAGCCAGTTCTCGCGCTCGAGCGTATCGAGCAGGCGCTCCAGTTCCTCCGGCGACTCGGCATGCGGCGCCAGCTTGCGCGCCAGCTCTGCGCGGCTATGCTCGCGGCGCGACAGGTAGCCGACCGCGCGCGCTTTCAGGGACAGCGGGGGACGGGGCATGAAGACGGCTTGGGATGTAGCGCGATCGCGATGCTGGGCAGACTCCCCCTCCCGCTTGCGGGAGAGGGGTGGGGAGAGAGGCAAGCGGCGCCTGGCATGCGGCCGCGGGTTGAAACCACCCGCTCTCCCCGACCCTCCCCCCTGAGGGGGAGAGGGAGAACATCATCAACCCGCTTACTCTTCCGCCAGCGCCGGCGTGCCGTTCATCGGCACCACGCCGAGGGCGGCGCGGACCTTGTTCTCGATTTCGTTGGCGATATCGGGATTCTCGCGCAGGAATTCGCGCGCATTGTCCTTGCCCTGGCCGATCTTCTCGCCGTTGTAGCTGTACCAGGCGCCCGACTTCTCGACGATCTTGGCGTCCACGCCGAGGTCGATGATCTCGCCCTGGCGCGAGATGCCCTGGCCGTACAGGATGTCGAAGAAGGCCTCGCGGAACGGCGGCGACACCTTGTTCTTGACCACCTTGACCTTCGTCTCGTTGCCGATCACGTCGTCGCCCTTCTTGATCGAGCCGATGCGGCGGATGTCGAGGCGGACCGAGGCGTAGAACTTCAGCGCGTTGCCGCCCGTGGTGGTTTCCGGCGAGCCGAACATCACGCCGATCTTCATGCGGATCTGGTTGATGAAGATCACCAGGCAGTTGGTGCGCTTGATGGTGCCGGTCAGCTTGCGCAGCGCCTGGCTCATCAGGCGGGCCTGCAGGCCCGGCAGCGCGTCGCCCATCTCGCCTTCGATTTCGGCCCGCGGCACCAGCGCCGCGACCGAGTCGATCACGATCAGGTCGACCGAGCCGGAGCGCACCAGCGCGTCGGTGATTTCCAGCGCCTGTTCGCCGGTGTCCGGCTGCGAGATCAGCAGGTCGCCGACGTTGACGCCCAGCTTGCTCGCGTAGTTGACGTCCAGCGCGTGCTCGGCATCGACGAACGCGCAGGTGCCGCCCAGCTTCTGCATCTCGGCGACCACCTGCAGCGTCAGCGTGGTCTTGCCCGACGATTCCGGGCCGTAGATCTCGACGACCCGGCCGCGCGGCAGGCCGCCGACGCCCAGCGCGACATCCAGGCCCAGCGAGCCGGTCGACACGACCTGGATATCCTGCTCGACCTCGCCATCGCCCATCCGCATGATCGAGCCCTTGCCGAACTGCTTCTCGATCTGCGCCAGCGCGGCCGCCAGCGCCTTCTGCTTCTCGGCGCTCACGCCAGCTGCCTTCTTGCCGTCATCCATGGTCGTCCTTCCGTCAATGGTGTATAAATAGGCCGCATGCGGCGCGCCGCCTGCTATTCGAAGCCGATATTGTGCGGCCACTCGTTACGCAGACCCACGCGCCCGACCCGCGCCACCCCGGCGGTCTGCATCGTCGGAGCGCGCTGCGGCAACGCATTCTAGAGGCGGAGCATGGCAGCCGTGAATCAGCATCGGCTCAAAAATGCCCGGTTGACCGGCGCGATCTCCGACGCGTGGCCTCGGTTGCGATCCAGCCCCATGCGCCCGCCTGGAATCAGCGGGTACTGTATAAAAAAACAGTATGCTTGGCAAGCCCCATTTCATCCCATAGTGCGCATGCCGATCGGGACGACAGGGGGAGCGGCGCCCGCCAGCGCCCACCCGCCAGGCCAGGGGAGACCACCATGCGCATTCTGATTGCCGAAGACGACGACGTGCTGGCCGACGGCCTGACCCGTTCCCTGCGCCATTCCGGCTATGCGGTCGATCATGTGGCCAACGGCATGGAAGCCGATTCGGCGCTGTCGACGCAGGCCTACGACCTGGTGATTCTCGATCTGGGGCTGCCCCGCATGCCTGGGCTCGAGGTGCTCAAGCGGCTGCGCGCCCGCGGCGCGATGGTGCCGGTGCTGATCCTGACCGCGGCCGACAGCGTCGACGAGCGGGTCAAGGGCCTGGACCTGGGCGCCGACGACTATATGGCCAAGCCCTTCGCGCTGTCCGAACTCGAGGCGCGCGTGCGCGCGCTGGTGCGGCGCGGCACCGGCGGCGGCGCGACGCTGATGCGGCACGGCCCGCTCGCGTTCGACCAGGTCGGCCGCATCGCCTATCTGAACGACCAGATGCTGGACCTGTCGGCCCGCGAGGTCGGCCTGCTGGAGATCCTGCTGACGCGCTCCGGCCGGCTGGTGTCGAAGGAGCAGCTGGTCGACCATCTGTGCGAATGGGGCGAGGAGGTCAGCAACAATGCGATCGAGGTCTACGTGCACCGGCTGCGCAAGAAGATCGAGGTCGGCGGCATCCGCATCGCCACCGTGCGCGGGCTCGGCTACTGCCTGGAGAAATACCAGCCGGCCCCGGCGTCAGCGCATCCCTGACTGCGCTGACGCCGCCGCGAACACCGACACGGACGCCGGCGACGCCGCGGCCTTCCCTGCCACCCTGACCCGCCACCGGCCGCTCTCATCGCTCCCGCCCTTCGCATGTATCCGCTGCGCCTGCCCTGGAAACGCCCGTCGCCGGCGCCAACCGACGCCCGCCGCCGCGCCGGCTCCGCACCCCGCGCCGAGGACGAGGTCAGCGACGAGATGCTGGCCGACGCGCTGCCCCATCTGGAAGACGACGCCGCGCACGCGTCGCCGCGCTCGCTGTTCGGCGAGATCCTCGACTGGATGCTGGCACCGCTGCTGCTGCTGTGGCCGCTGAGCATCGCGGTGACCTATCTGGTCGCAAAGTCGATCGCCAACGGGCCCTACGATCGCGCGCTCGAATCGAGCGCGATCGTGCTGTCGCAGCAGGTGCGCGAGGTCAACGGCGGCGTGACGCTGCAGCTGCCGCTGTCGGCCCGCGAGATCCTGCGCGCGGACGAGACCGACGCGGTCTACTACCAGGTGGTCGGCACACGCGGCGAGCTGGTGGCGGGCGATCGCGACCTGCCGCTGCCGGTCGAGGAGGACCGCGGCCACGCCGGACTGGTGTCGCTGCGCGACGATCAGGTCGCCGGCAACGACGTGCGCGTGGCGTATACCTACGTCGAGATGCCGGCGGTGCCGGGCGGCCATCCGGTGCTGGTACAGGTCGCCGAGACGCTCGACAAGCGCGCGCGGCTGGCCAACGAGATCATCAAGGGCGTGATCCTGCCGCAGTTCGTGATCCTGCCGCTGGCGGTGCTGCTGGTGTGGTTCGGGCTGTCGCGCGGGCTGGCGCCGCTGACCGCGATCCAGCAACGCATCCGCGCGCGCAATCCGGGCGACACCAGCCCGATCGACGAACAGGCCGCGCCGCAGGAGATCACGCCGCTGGTCGCCTCGTTCAACGAACTGCTCGAGCGGCTCGATCAATCGGTGCAGACGCAGAAGCGCTTCATCGCCGATGCCGCGCACCAGATGAAGACCCCGCTGGCCGGGCTGCGCATGCAGGCCGAACTGGCGCAGCGGGAGCAGTCGCCGGAGGAACTGCGCAAGTCGCTGGCGCAGATCGCCGGCAGCTCGCAGCGCACCGCGCATCTGGTCACGCAGCTGCTGTCGCTGGCACGCATGGAGAACTTCGCCGGCAGCGGCAATATGGCGCCGCTCGACCTGGCCGCGCTGGCGCGCGAGGTGGTCAAGGACTGGCTGCCGCAGGCCTGGGCCAAGCGCATCGACCTCGGCCTCGATGCGTCCGACCATCCGGTGATGGTCCGGGGCAATCGCCTGATGCTGACGGAGATGCTGAACAACCTGCTCGACAACGCGATCCGCTACACGCCGCCGGGAGGCCACGCCACCGTGCGGGTCAGCGCCGATCCGTTCGAGCCGTTCGCCTATCTGGACGTCGAGGATACCGGGCCCGGCATTCCGCCGGCCGAGCGGCCGCACGTGATGGAGCGCTTCTATCGCGTGCTGGGCACCAGCACGGAGGGCAGCGGGCTGGGCCTGGCGATCGTGCGCGAGATCGTGCAGCAGCACGGCGGCGACGTCGCCATCGAGGACCACGTCTACCAGCAGCAGCCGCGCCTGGCCGGTGCACGGCTGCGCGTCACGCTGCGGCGTCCGGCGCCCGGGGAGGCGGCATGAACGCGCCCGATCCGGTCCGGCTCGCGCGCCAGCAGCGCGCCGCGGCCGCCTGGCGCACCAACCTGCGCTGGACCGCGGTACTGCTCGCGCTGTGGTTTGCCGGCACGTTTGGCGTCAGCTGGTTCGCGCGCGAACTGCGCTTCGACTTCTTCGGCTGGCCCTTCTCGTTCTGGGCCGGCGCGCAAGGGCTGCTGATCCTGTACGTGCTGATGGCCGCCGCCTACGCCTGGCGCATGAACCGCGCCGACCGCGAGATCGGCGAGCCCAGCAACGATGCCGCGCACGCCGACGATGGCGATGCTGCGCGGCACCGCTGAACGCCGCCGCGCCTGCTGCCGCGCGCAGCGCGGATCGCCGCCCCCTCGCGCGCCCTGCCATCCCGCATCGCAGCATCGCACCGGCCGAGGCAAGGCGAGCCCAATCGCCGCGCGACGCTAGCGTATACCCCGAGCAATAAGGGCGCCCCCGCGCCCTTTGCTGTCAGAACACCGTAAGTTTCGCCTCCCAGAATCCACACACATTCGACGGCCTCCGCCGGTACGCGGCGTTGCCGCCCGCGTAGCGCGGCCGTGCGAAAGGACCCCTGAACAGTAGGAGGAGACAAGATGGCTAACGCCCAGAATGTCGCGATGCCGGGAGGCAGCGCGCAGAATGCGCCGATGACGCGCGAGGAGAGGAAGGTCATTCTCGCCTCGTCGCTCGGCACCGTGTTCGAGTGGTACGACTTTTATCTGTACGGTTCGCTGGCGGCGATCATCGCCAAGCAGTTCTTCGCCGGCCTCGATCCGACCTCGGCCTTCATCTTCGCGCTGCTCGCCTTTGCCGCCGGCTTCATCGTGCGGCCGTTCGGCGCGCTGGTGTTCGGCCGGCTCGGCGACATGATCGGTCGCAAGTACACGTTCCTGGTGACGATCCTGATCATGGGCGTGTCGACCTTCATCGTCGGCCTGCTGCCCAGCTACGCCACCATCGGCTGGGCCGCACCGGTGATCCTGATCGCGCTGCGGATGCTGCAGGGCCTGGCGCTCGGGGGCGAGTACGGCGGTGCGGCGACCTACGTCGCCGAACACGCGCCGCACGGCAAGCGCGGCTCGTACACGTCCTGGATCCAGACCACGGCGACGCTCGGCCTGTTCATGTCGCTGATCGTGATCCTGGTGTGCCGTCAGCTGACGGGTCCCGACTTCGAGGTCTGGGGCTGGCGCATCCCGTTCCTGCTGTCGATCGTGCTGCTCGGCATGTCGGTCTACATCCGGCTGTCGATGGCCGAATCGCCGGCGTTCCAGCGCATGAAGTCCGAGGGCAAGACGTCGAAGGCGCCGCTGACGGAATCGTTCGCGCAATGGCGCAACCTGAAGATCGTCATCCTGGCGCTGGTGGGCCTGACCGCCGGCCAGGCCGTGGTCTGGTACACCGGCCAGTTCTACGCGCTGTTCTTCCTGACCCAGGTGCTGAAGGTCGACGCCAAGACCGCGAACCTGCTGATCGCCGGCGCGCTGGTGATCGGTACGCCGTTCTTCGTGTTCTTCGGCGCGCTGTCGGACAAGATCGGCCGCAAGTGGATCATCATGGCCGGCTGCGCGCTGGCGATGCTGACCTACTTCCCGCTGTTCAAGGCGCTGACCCACTACGCCAACCCGGCGCTCGAACGCGCCCAGCAGTCGGCCCAGATCGTCGTCACCGCCGATCCGAAGCAGTGCTCGTTCCAGGGCAGCCCGATCGCGCGCGAGATCGACTTCCGCAGCTCCTGCGACATCGCAAAGCGCACGCTGGCGCAGTCGTCGGCAAGCTATGAAGTCGTCGAGGCGCCGGCCGGCACCACCGCCACCGTCAAGATCGGCGATCGCGAGATCCAGGCCTTCAACGCCTCGCTGGTGCCGCAGGGACACAGCTTCGATCCGGACAGCAAGGCGAAGATCGATGCCTTCAAGAAGGAGGTCGCCTCGGCCATGACGGCCGCCGGCTATCCGACCAAGGCCGATCCCGCCGAGATGAACACGGTGATGGTGCTGGTGATCCTGGTGATCCTGGTGATCTACGTGACCATGGTCTACGGTCCGATCGCCGCGATGCTGGTCGAGCTGTTCCCGACCCGCATCCGCTACACCTCGATGTCCCTGCCCTACCACATCGGCAACGGCTGGTTCGGCGGCATGCTGCCGACCATCTCGTTCGCCCTGGTCGCGCAGAACGGCAACATCTACTACGGCCTGTGGTACCCGATCGTGATCGCCGGCATCACGCTGGTGATCGGCTCGCTGTTCATCCGCGAGACCAAGGACGTCGATATCTACGCGCACGACTGATCTTCGACCGCGCCACGCCGGCCCGGGGGCCGGCGGCGAAACCGGCGGTCGGCCAGGGCCGCCGGTTTTTTTTTTGGCATCCGGATACCCGTGGACCGCACAAAAGTGTTGACAGCGATCCAGCGGCCCGTATAATGGCGGTCTTCGTCGGCGAATTAGCTCAGTCGGTTAGAGCGACGGAATCATAATCCGCAGGTCCGGGGTTCGAGTCCCTGATTCGCCACCAGTATTTCGAAGGGGTCAGCACAAGCTGACCCCTTTTTGTTTTGGCGCCACCCTCCAGGTTGGCGCCGCCCTCCAGGGTCCCGATCGGGGCTCCTCTCGGGAACCCCTCCCCACCACCCGCCCCCCCCCCAGTTCCGCCCTCAGTTCCGGCAGTAAGCCCGCGCCATCGACTTGACCTCGAGCGCCAGCGCGCGGCGCAGCGCCACCGGCTCCAGCACCTCGACCTGCGGCCCGAACGAGCGCAGCCAGCGCACCAGCCAATCGGCCATCTCCACCGTGCAGCGAACCACCAGCGAACCGTCGGGGCCGATCTCCTCGGTCTGATCGGGCGCCATCGGCGCGTCGCGCACGATGTCGCCGCAGCCCTTGGCAAAGCGCACCGCCAGCTTGATATTGCCGTCGCCGTGCAGCCCGAATTCGGCTGCCTCTTCGACGTAGTCGGCCAGCGAGAAATGGTCGGGATAGATGAAGCGCTCCTTCAACGCGTGCGCCGCGTGGACGCGGTCCAGCCGCAGGCATTGCGGTGCCGGCTCTTCGTCTTCCAGTCCGACCAGATAGACCATGCCGGCCTTCTCGACCACGCCAAGCGGCATCAGCACGGGCTTGCTCTCCGGTTCGAAGCGCGGCCGGTAGACGACCTCCAGGCAGCGCTCCTCGAAGACCGCGGTCAGCACCGGCAGCAGCACGACCTCGCGCAGCCGCGGCGGCACCAGCGGCGAACTGCGCTCGACCACCGACACCTTGCGATGCCAGGCGATCCGCCCGGTGCCGCCTTCTCCGGCGCGCCGGCGCAGCTGCGATTCGGCCGCATCGAACAACGGCCGCAGCAGGGTTGCCATCACCGACGTGATCTGGCGGCCGGCGAACCGTTTCAGCACCTGCAGGGCCAGCGCCTCCTCGTCGCTGAGCCAGGTGCCGGCGTTGGACAGCATCCGGCCGGCGCCTTCGGCGCGGCGCCACATCAGGCCGCGCCCTTGCGCGCGGCACTCCGCCGAGCCGTCGGCGAGCAACAGCACCAGCCGCTGCTGCAGCACCTCGGCGGGCGGCTCGGCGACGCCGAGGGCGGCAAGGCCGTGCGCCACGTCCTCGGCGCTCATCCAGCGGCGGGGACCACCGTCGTCAAGCAGGACGGAAAGAATGGAAACGTCGAGTTGCGAATCGAACTGTTGGGCCATAAAGCGCAATCAGAGGTTGGTCATCCGTGGGGAGAGCGAAGCCTATCAAGCGGGGCGTCCGGAAATGAAGGAAATGGACAAGGAACGACGGTTCCCGGCACGCACTTCGGCCCTCCGAAACGAAAGTGCGAGCAACAGCCTATGCGATGCCCGCCGGCACGCGGAGTGGGCAAGGCCCAGGCCGGTGCAGCACAAGCATTCGCATTGTTAAAAACTTTGAATAACTGATACGAGGCAGCGTCGCGTCGCTGCCCGGATGTGAGCCTATTCTTCTCACATCGGCTGACGACATCCCGCCGCAAAACGATTCTTAAAAATTCAACAAATGGAGAAAATCATGAAGATCACCACCACCCGCCTGGTTCTCAGCGCCGCCATCGCCGGTACCGCGCTGCTGTCGCTGAACAGCGTGTTCGCCGCGCCGGTGCGCGGATCGCATGCCGGCGACGACTATGGCTACACGTTCCGCTCGACGGACCGCTTCGCCGACGGCGGGCGTGCCTTCAACGTCTACGGGGACGGCGCGCGCACGCACGACGTCTACAGCGAGGGCGCACGTGCCAGCACCCGCGGCGATTACCCCGCTCCGATCGGCGAATGAGCCGGCACGTTGTGACGAAGCGAAGGAGCGCGCGATGAGCGTTCGAGACAATGCACTGATCGTGGCGGTGTGGATCGGCGCCTGCCTCGCCAGTGGCTGGCTAGTGACCTTTACGGGGATGCTGCTGTCGCAGTAAGTGCAGGATCAGGCATGCAATTCGGCGAAGTGCCGAGTTTTTGACCGGAATCATGGCGAGATCGCCGCCTAGCTGCCATCATGAATTCAGCCAGGCACGGCAACGCCGAACCGCCTGGCCGTCGACAACGCCTGCAAGGCCCCTGATAGGAGAACCCTCGCCATGACCCATATCGTGCTCGCCACTGACGGCTCCGCCTTCAGCGACGCCGCCGCCCGCTTTATCGCCGAAGGGAAGCTGCTGCAGGGCGAACGGACCGTGCATGTGGTGCACGTCGCCCCGGAGGTCACCGGACAGGTCCGCGCCTTCGTCAGCAAGGACGCGATCGACGACTGGCATCGGGAGGAGAGCGAAAAGGCGATGCGCTCGGTCTGCGACATCCTGGCCGCCGCGCAGCTGCGCGTGGAAAAGCATGCGCTGAGCGGCTTTCCGCCGGACCGGATCGTGGCGCTGGCCAAATCGGTCAACGCCGATGCGATCGTGATCGGCACCCATGGCCGCGGATCGTTCTTCGACGCGGTGCTCGGCTCGGTCGCCGGCCGCGTGGTGGCGCATGCGTCGTGCCCGGTGATCCTGGTAAAGGCGCCGGAGAAGGCGTGATGGTGTGATGGCCTGATGGCCTGATGATGCGGGCCATTCCAGGCCCACAGTGTGACGAGCGCCGCGGTCGCGCCCGGGACGATCGGCAGCCCGGCCGATCAACTCGCGATCAACTCGGGATCAAGCCGCGATCAAGCCGACCACAGCGGCGGCTCGTCCATCAGCGCGATCTGTTCGCGCAGTTCGAGGATGCGGTCCTGCCAGTAGCGCGCCGTGCCGAACCACGGAAACGCGGCCGGAAAGGCCGGATCGTTCCAGCGGCTCGCCAGCCAGGCGCTGTAGTGCAGCAGGCGCAGCGTGCGCAGCGCCTCGACCAGATGCAGTTCGCGCGTCGGGAATTCGGCGAAGTCCTCGTAGCCGGCCACGATATCGGCCAACTGGCTCTGCATCGCGGCGCGGTCTCCTTCCAGCAGCATCCACAGGTCCTGCACCGCGGGGCCGGTCCGGCTGTCGTCGAAGTCGACGAAATGCGGACCGGCGCTGCCGCCGCGGGCCTGATCCGCGTCGATCCACAACAGGTTGCCGCGATGGCAGTCGCCATGCAGCCGCAGCATCGCCACGTCGCCCGCGCGCTCGTAGCAGCGCCGCACGCCATCGATGGCGAGATCGGCGGCGGCCTGCCAGGCCGGCCGGAGATCGGCCGGGATG
Source organism: Cupriavidus gilardii (assembly GCF_008801915.1). Lineage (GTDB taxonomy): Bacteria > Pseudomonadota > Gammaproteobacteria > Burkholderiales > Burkholderiaceae > Cupriavidus > Cupriavidus gilardii. The sequence goes on along the minus strand of NZ_VZOV01000003.1, from coordinate 213,794 downwards.
CAGTCCTGCGCCAGCAGCCAGTCGCGCGGCGCCACGCCGAAGGTCTCGACATCGAGCGCGGGCCGATGAAGATAGGGCCGGGTCGCGCCCACGGCATGGATGCGGCCGATGAATCGGCCCAGCCAGGTCAGCGTATCGGCGCGATTGAGCTCGGGCTCGCGGCCGCCGCAGCGCGGGAACACCGCGAAGCGAAAGCCCGCATGCGACAGCAGCGTGCTGCCGCCGCACTCGAGCGGCGGCACGGCGGGGATCTCGGCCTCGGCGAGCTGCCGCACGAAGGCATGTTCCTCGAGGATGGCGGCGTCGCTCCAGCGTCCGGGACGGTAGAACTTCATCACCAGTGGCGCGCCGTCCTCGACCCCGGCCTGCCAGACCCGATTCTCGTAGCTGTTCAGCGCCAGCAGCCGGCCGTCCGGCATGAAGCCGGCCGCCTCGAGCGCATCGAGGATCAGGTCGGGCGTCAGCCCCGCGAACGGAATGTCCGGCGAGGCGGCGGGATCGGGCGACGTCACCATGGCTAAGCGCTAGCTTAGGACACCGCGCGCGTCAGGACCCCTGCCGCGAACGCTGTCCGCCGAGCAGTGCCGCCTGCGGGCCGGGGCGGCGGTTGCGCGACGGACCGTTCGACTCGGACGCCGGGCGCGGCGCGGCCTGCGCACGTTCGCCGTTGCCGGCCGGGCGGCCGGGGCCCTTCGCCTGACCATTGGCCTGGCCGCCGGGCTTGCCGTTGCGCTGCAGCGCGGCGCCGGCTTCCTGCGGACGCGGGGAACGCGGCTGGCGCGGCGGCCGCGCTTCCGCGCGGCGCTCGCCCGACGGTGCGCCTGAGCCCTTACCGGCACCATTACCGCCAGGATTGCCGGCACCCTGCGAACGCCCCCGTCCGCCGCCGCCATTCTGGCCGCGCGCCTGGCGGCCCTTCTGGATCGGCTCGGGTGCGATGGTGGGATCCGGCTCGAAGCCCGGCAGCACGATCTGCTCGAGCTTGCGCTTGATCAAGCGCTCGATGTCGCGCAACAGGCCATGCTCGTCGACGCAGACCAGCGACACCGCCTCGCCCTCGGCGCCGGCGCGGCCGGTACGGCCGATCCGGTGCACATAGTCTTCCGGCACGTTCGGCAGGTCGAAGTTGACCACATGGGGCAACTGGTCGATATCGATGCCGCGCGCGGCGATGTCGGTCGCCACCAGCAGCCGCAGCGTGCCGGCCTTGAACTCGGACAGCGCACGCGTGCGCGCCGACTGGCTCTTGTTGCCGTGGATCGCCAGCGCCGACAGGCCTTCCTTGCTCAGCTGCTCGGCCAGCCGGTTGGCGCCGTGCTTGGTGCGGGTGAAGACCAGCACCTGGTGCCAGTCGTGCTCGCGCACCAGGTGCGCCAGCAGTTCGCGCTTGCGCTCGCGATCGACCGCATAGACGCGCTGCGCCACGGTCTCGGCCGTGGTGTTGCGGCGCGCGACCTCGATCGAGGCCGGATTGTCGAGCAGGCGGTCGGCCAGCGCGCGGATCTCGTCGGAGAAGGTCGCCGAGAACAGCAGGTTCTGCCGCTTGGGCGGCAGCACGTTCAGGATCTTGCGGATGTCATGGATGAAGCCCATGTCCAGCATGCGGTCGGCCTCGTCCAGCACCAGCATCTCGACATGCGACAGATCGATCGTGCGCTGGCCCACGTGGTCCAGCAGACGGCCGGGCGTGGCCACCACGATATCGACGCCGCGCTTGAGCTGGTCGATCTGCGGGTGGATGCCGACGCCGCCGAACATCACCATCGAACGCAGGCGCAGGTACTTGCCGTAGTTGCGCACGCTTTCTTCGACCTGGGCGGCCAGTTCGCGCGTCGGCGTCAGCACCAGCGCGCGGATGCGGGGCCGTTCGCCGCGGGCCGGCGGCTCGGCGCGCGACAGCAGTTGCAGCATCGGCAGCGTGAAACCGGCGGTCTTGCCGGTACCGGTCTGGGCGCCGGCGAGCAGGTCGCCGCCCTTGAGGATCGCGGGAATGGCTTGCGCCTGGATCGGCGTGGGCGTGGTATAGCCCTGCTCCGCCACGGCGCGGACAAGCTTGTCAGACAAGCCTAGTTCTGAAAAAGACATGGAATTCGTTTCGGCCGCCCCTTGCGCACGGATGCGCCAATCGTCGGGGCCGGCATGGATTGTGGCGACTGGCCGGCTGCCGCCGTCATCGCCTGCATGGGCGGGACGCGGGGTGCCGGGGAAGCGGAACGACTGCCTCCGCCTCCAGGTTCGGAAGGCCCGTAGTGTATCAGCCTCGGCGCATTCGCACCGGACGCCCCATGAGCCGAGCGGGTAGAATAGCGGGCTGTCCCGCCTGCCCTGCCCCCGCCCGCCCGCGCGCCCGGCGCCGGCCCCCGCGGCAGGCCATGTTCCGCCCCCTGAAGCATCCGATGCCCCCAGGTCAACCACTGAGATCGGCACCATGAATCCACGTCCCCAAGCCCCCGAGGCCACCCAGCCTGCGGCCGCCCCCGCCACGCCCGTCAAGAAGGTCTTCGTCAAGACCTACGGCTGCCAGATGAACGAGTACGACTCCGACAAGATGGTCGACGTACTGCACGCCAGCCAGGGCCTGGAGAAGACCGACAATCCCGAAGACGCCGACGTGATCCTGTTCAATACCTGCTCGGTCCGCGAGAAGGCGCAGGAGAAGGTGTTCTCGGAACTGGGGCGGATGAAGGCGCTGAAGGCCGCCAAACCCGACCTGGTGATCGGCGTCGGCGGCTGCGTGGCCAGCCAGGAAGGCGCGGCCATCGTCTCGCGCGCGCCGTATGTCGACGTCGTGTTCGGCCCGCAGACGCTGCACCGGTTGCCCGACATGATCGCGCGCCGCCGCCAGAGCGGCCAATCGCAGGTCGACATCTCGTTCCCCGAGATCGAGAAGTTCGACCATCTGCCGCCCGCGCGCGTCGAAGGCCCGAGCGCCTTCGTCTCGATCATGGAAGGCTGCTCGAAGTACTGCAGCTACTGCGTGGTGCCCTACACCCGCGGCGAGGAGGTCTCGCGCCCGTTCGACGACGTGCTGGCCGAGATCGCGGGCCTGGCCGACCAGGGCGTGCGCGAGGTCACGCTGCTGGGGCAGAACGTCAACGCCTACCGCGGCCGCATGGGCGACACCAGCGAGATCGCCGACTTCGCACTGCTGATCGAGTATGTGGCGGAGATCCCGGGCATCGAGCGGATCCGCTATACCACCAGCCATCCGAAGGAATTCACCGCACGGCTGATCGACGTCTACGCGCGCGTGCCCAAGCTGGTCGACCATCTGCACCTGCCGGTGCAGCACGCCTCGGACCGCATCCTGATGGCGATGAAGCGCGGCTACAGCGTGCTCGAATACAAGAGCATCATCCGCAAGCTGCGCGCGATCCGGCCGACCATGTCGATGTCGTCGGACTTCATCGTCGGCTTTCCCGGCGAGACCGACGCCGACTTCGACAAGCTGATGGCGATGGTCGAGGAGATCGGCTACGACACCTCGTTCTCGTTCATCTTCAGCCCGCGCCCCGGCACGCCCGCGGCCAATCTGCACGACGACACGCCGCACGAGGTCAAGCTGCGCCGTCTGCAAAGGCTGCAGGCGACCATCGAGGAGAACGTGCAGCGCATCAGCCGCGGCATGGTCGGCACGGTGCAGCGCATCCTGGTCGAAGGCCCGGCGCGCAAGGACCCGAACGAGCTGCACGGCCGCACCGAGAACAACCGCGTGGTCAATTTCGCGCTGCCCGGCGTGCCGCAGGCGAGCCGCGACCGGCTGATCGGCCAGATGGTCGAGGTCACGATCACCGAAGCCTTCCCGCATTCGCTGCGCGGCGAGATCCTGGTGCGCGGTTAAGCGGGACCCCCGGCACGCCGCGCGCCCGCCGACGGCCGACGACGAACAACAACGGAGCGCTCTCCCGATGAAAATTCCTTCCGCCGAATTCGTGGCGCCCAAGGACGACAACGCCCGGCTGCAGAACCTGTGCGGTCCGCTGGACGAAAACCTGCGCCAGGTCGAACAGGCGCTGGACGTCACGATCCAGCGGCGCGGCCACAAGATGACGGTGCGCGGCGCCAACGCCAACGAGGCCGCCGCCGCGCTGGAGCGCTTCTACAACCAGGCCCGCACGCCGCTGTCGATCGACGACGTGCAGCTCGGCCTGATCGAGACGCGCCAGTACGCCGCGCATGTCGCCGGCCCGCCGGGCGCGGACAACGACGCGGGGGGCGATGCCGACGACGAATCGCCGGTGCTGCATACGCGCCGCACCGGCCTGGTCGGCCGCACCGCGGCGCAGCGCGACTACCTGCGCAATATCGTCGCGCACGACCTGACCCTGGGCATCGGCCCGGCAGGCACCGGCAAGACCTATCTGGCGGTGGCCTGCGCGGTCGATGCGCTCGAACGCGACGCGGTCAAGCGCATCGTGCTGACGCGTCCCGCGGTCGAGGCCGGCGAACGGCTGGGCTTTCTGCCGGGCGATCTGGCGCAGAAGGTCGATCCGTATCTGCGCCCGCTGTATGACGCGCTGTACGACCTGCTCGGCTTCGACCGCACGCAGAAGATGTTCGAGCGCCAGATGATCGAGATCGCGCCGCTCGCCTATATGCGGGGCCGCACGCTCAACCACGCCTTCATCATCCTGGACGAGGCCCAGAACACCACGCCGGAGCAGATGAAGATGTTCCTGACCCGGATCGGCTTCGGCTCCAAGGCGGTGATCACCGGCGACACCACGCAGATCGACCTGCCGCGCGGCCAGAAGAGCGGCCTGATCGAAGCCCAGCACGTGCTGCGCGACGTGCGCGGCGTCGCCGCGACCCGCTTTACCAGCATCGACGTGGTGCGCCATCCGCTGGTGGCGCGCATCGTCGAGGCCTACGACGAATACCACGCCCAGCACAAGGACACCTGATTTGACCAGCAAGAAGATGGCTCCCAGCGCCGCCCCCAGCCTGATCCTGTTCGACGGCGAAGGCCGGGCCCGCAAGAGCGCCGCGCACGCGCTGCGCGTGCAGCTGCCCGACGGCCGCAGCCTGACCGTGGACCTGTCGCAGGCCGCCGACGGCGTGGTGTCGCTGCTGGCCGAGCACAGCGACCCGCGCCAGCGCGCCGGCCTGCTGGCCCGGCCCGACAGCCACGATGCGCTGGCGGTGGCGGTCACCGCCACGCCGCAGCTGACCACCACCGGCACGCCCGCCACGCCGCCCGAACTGACGCTGGACGTGCAGTACGGCGACGGCATCCGCGGCAGGCGCGGCCTGCCGCCGCGCGCGCGTCTGCAGACGTGGCTGCGCTCGGCGCTGTTCGCCGACGCCCAGCTGACCGTACGCTTCGTCGGCGAGGACGAGGGCCGCGCGCTGAACCGCGGCTTTCGCGGCAAGGACTATGCGACCAATGTGCTGACCTTCGCGTATGCCGAGCACGAGGACGACCCGGTCACCGCGGACATCGTGCTGTGCTGCCCGGTGGTCGAGCGCGAGGCGCGCGAGCAGCGCAAGCCGCTCGAGGCCCATTACGCGCATCTGCTGGTGCACGGCGCGCTGCACGCGCAGGGCTACGAGCACGAGGACGACGCGGAGGCAGAGGAGATGGAGGCCATCGAGACCGAAACGCTGCTGGCGCTGGGCTTCGCCGACCCGTACCGCGACGACCGCGGCCCGCGGCTGGGGCACTGAACGATCAGCGAGGGGGGGATCGGCGGGCGGCCCCGCTTGCCCTCTCCCCGGCTCCCTCCCCGGCTCCCTCCCCGGCTCCCTCCCCGGCTCTCTCCCCGGCTCTCTCGCCGGCTCTCTCCCCCGCTCCGTCCCCCGCAAGCGCGACGGGGAAGAAAACAGTCAGGTGCGGCGCCAGCGCCGCATTCGGCCGGCCAGGCGGCGGCGCCCCCCGGCCACCGCGGTCAGAACCGAAAAACAATTGGTGTATGCTTGCTCCGGTATCCACCACGCGCACCTTGCGCCATGAACGACCCTTACCCTAGTTCGAAACCAGTCGACCGGCCCCGGTCCCTGCTCGAACGACTGAGCGATCTGATTTCTCCCGAGCCCGAATCGCGGGCCGAATTGCTCGAAGTCCTCCAGGATGCCCACGCCCGCAATCTGATCGACGCGGAGTCGCTGTCGATGATCGAAGGCGTGTTCCAGGTCTCGGAATTGACCGCGCGCGACATCATGGTGCCTCGCGCCCAGATGGACGCGGTCAATATCGCCGATGCGCCGGAAGCCTTCATTCCCTTCATGCAGGAGACGGCGCACTCGCGCTTCCCGGTCTACGAAGGCAGCCGCGACAACATCATCGGCATCCTGCTCGCCAAGGACCTGCTGCGCTACTACACCGACAGCGAGTTCGACCTGCGGGAGATGCTGCGGCCCGCGGTGTTCATTCCCGAGTCCAAGCGCCTGAACATCCTGCTGCGCGAATTCCGCAACAACCGCAATCACATCGCGATCGTGGTCGACGAGTACGGCGGCGTCGCCGGACTGGTCACGATCGAGGACGTGCTCGAACAGATCGTCGGCGACATCGAGGACGAATTCGATCTCGACGAGGATGACGACAATATCGTGCCGCTGCCCGACGGCAGCTGGCGCGTGCACGGGCTGACCGAGATCGAGCAGTTCAACGAGGCCTTCGGCACCCAGTTCCCCGACGACGACGTCGATACGGTCGGCGGCCTGCTGACCAACCACGTCGGCCACGTGCCGCACCGCGGGGAAATCATCACGCTGCCGCCGCTGCGCTTCGAGGTGCTGCGCGCCGACGCGCGCCAGCTGCATCTGCTGCTGGTCCGGCGCGAAGCCCCCGCGGTCACCGACGCCGTGGCCAACGCATGAAGCGGCTGGCGCAGGGCTGGAACGGCGCCGCCGCCGCCGAACTCGATACACCACTGACCGACACCCGCCGCGGCCGCGCGCGCTGGGGCCGCCTGCTGCTGGCCGGCGTGCTTGGCGTCGCCCATACCCAGGCCTTCGCGCCGCGTGACTGGTGGTGGCTGCAGCTGCTGGCGCTGGCGGGACTGGCCGCGCTGCTGTTCGATACCCGCCGCGTGCGCGATGCCGCCGCGCTGGGCTACGCCTTCGGACTGGGCTGGTTCCTGTCCGGCATCTGGTGGCTCTATATCAGCATGCATGTCTACGGCGAGATGCCGGCCTGGATGGCCGCGCTCGCGGTGCTGCTGTTCTCGGGCTATCTCGCGCTCTATCCCGCGCTGGCGGCCGCCGCGTGGCATCGCGCCACCGCGTCGCGGCGCTTCGGTCCGGCCGCTTCCACCGCTTCCGCCGCTTCCGCGGACGCCGTCGGCTGGTTCGGGCTGGTGGCCGCGCCGCTGGCGTTCGGCGCCGCCTGGGGCCTGACCGAATGGCTGCGCGGCGTGATCTTCACCGGTTTCCCGTGGCTGGGCAGCGGCTATGCGCATACCGACGGACCGCTGGCCGGCTACGCGCCGCTGCTGGGCGTCTACGGCGTCGGCGCGCTGGCCGCGGTCTGTGCGGCCTGGCTCGCCGCGCTGGCGCGCATCGCGCGGCCGGCATCGGCGAAATTGCCCGATATGCCGGCGGGCGGTCGCACCGCCGGCATATCGGCAACGCTCGCGGTCCCGCTGGGCCTGGCGGTGCTGCTCGGCGCGGGCTGGCTGCTGGCCGGCCGCGCCTGGACCGAGCCGGTCGGCGCGCCGCTGTCGGTGCGGCTGCTGCAGGGCAACGTGCCGCAGGACATCAAGTTCGAGGCGGCCGGCATCGCCCGCTCCAACGCGCTGTACCGCGACATGATCACCGCCGCCCCGGCCGATCTGGTGGTCACGCCGGAGACCGCGTTCCCGCTGATCCTGCAGGACATGCCGCCGGAGATCGCGCTGGCGCTGCGGCAGTTCAGCGTCGGCACCGGCACCGCGCTGCTGTTTGGCGCCGCGGGCGCCGACTCGCCGGTCGACTTCACCAACAGCGTGTTCGGCATCGGCCCCGAGATGAAGGGGCTGTACCGCTACGACAAGCACCACCTGGTGCCCTTCGGCGAGTTCATCCCCTGGGGCTTCCGCTGGTTCGTCGACATGATGAAGATGCCGCTGGGGGACTTCCGCCGCGGCGGACTGGCGCAGGCGCCGCTGCCGGTGCGCGGCGTGATGGTGGCGCCCAATATCTGCTACGAGGATCTGTTCGGCGAGGAAATCGCGCGCACGCTGCGTGGCCAGCGGGAGCCGGCCAATGTGCTGGTCAACGTCACCAATCTGGCCTGGTTCGGCGACACCATCGCGCTGGACCAGCACCTGCAGATCTCGCGGATGCGCGCGCTCGAGACGCGCCGGCCGATGCTGCGCTCGACCAATACCGGCATGACGGCGGTGGTCGCACCCGACGGCAGCGTGCCGGCGCGGCTGGCGACCTTCACCACCGGCACGCTGAGCGCGCAAGTGCAGGGCACGCGCGGGCTGACGCCCTATGTGCGGGTCGGCAATGTACCGGCGGTGCTCGGCTGCCTGCTGGTGCTGCTGGTGGTGGCCTGGCGCGCGGCGTCGGGCCGGCGCGGCGCCGGCGCCTGAGCGTTTCGCCGGCCTGGGCGGCCGAGCCTTACTGGATCACGCTGGCGACGATCGATACCGCGGCAGCCGCTGCCATCACCGCCAGGGCGACCAGATAGGGTTTGCGCGAGAGAAGCGACATGATGTTTGTCCCCGTGGTGTTGGCGCCGGCGGCTGCCTGCACGGCGCCGCCCGCTGCCTCTGTCGAACAGCTTTTCAATAATGTATACAAAAATCGATAACGGCAGGCCCTTGCGGAACTTGAGATCCCTCGGGATTTACCCGAGGTCCTCGTCCAGCTGCCTGCCCCTCCCCGTCGGCGGCTGCCGGGCAAAAAACCGCTAGAATTCTGGGTTTGGCAACGGCGGGACCGGCCGGCCCGGCCGCCGTCCCCGCCCGCTTCCGCTTCGGTGGCCCGCCGCCGGGCCAACACTCCGCGATCCGTCGTCTTCGTTATGCTGACCTTCCAACAAATGATCCTGACCTTGCAGTCCTACTGGGACCGGCAAGGATGCGCGCTGTTGCAACCCATCGATCTGGAGGTTGGCGCCGGTACCTCGCACGTGCATACCTTCCTGCGCGCGATCGGCCCCGAGCCGTGGCGCGCCGCCTATGTGCAACCGTCGCGCCGCCCGAAGGACGGCCGCTATGGCGAGAACCCGAACAGGCTGCAGCACTACTACCAGTACCAGGTCGTGCTCAAGCCCGCGCCGGAGAACATCCTCGAGCTCTACCTGGGCTCGCTCGAGGCGCTGGGCCTGGACCTGAAGCAGAACGACATCCGCTTCGTCGAGGACGACTGGGAAAACCCGACGCTGGGCGCCTGGGGCCTGGGCTGGGAGGTCTGGCTCAACGGCATGGAGGTGACCCAGTTCACCTACTTCCAGCAGGTCGGCGGCATCGATTGCAAGCCGATCACCGGCGAGATCACCTACGGCATCGAGCGCCTCGCGATGTATCTGCAGGGCGTCGAGAACGTCTACGACCTGGTCTGGACCGAGTGGGAAGAGAACGGCAAGACGCGCCGTCTGACCTATGGCGACGTCTACCACCAGAACGAGGTCGAACAGTCGACCTACAACTTCGAACAGAGCAATACCGACATCCTGTTCCGCCATTTCGCCGAGCACGAGGGCGAAGCCAAGCGGCTGATGGGCGTCGGTGCCGAGGGTGACGCGGCACAGGCGGCAAGCGTCAAGCTGGCGCTGCCGGCCTACGAACAGGTACTCAAGGCCGCCCACACCTTCAACCTGCTGGACGCGCGCGGCGCGATCTCGGTGACCGAGCGCGCCGCCTACATCGGCCGCATCCGCAATCTGTCGCGGCTGGTCGCGCAGGCCTACTACGATTCGCGGGAGGCGCTGGGCTTCCCGATGTGCGCGCCGGCTGGCGCCGAGGCCCCCACCGGCACCACCGAGGCCGCCGCATGAACTCGATGGCACGCCGTGCGCTGTGCTGCGCGCTGGCGGTGGCCGCCACGGGCGGCGCGCACGCCATCGTGCCGTCGGCCTATGCCCAGGCCTCGCAGGTGCTCTACCCGTCGGCCGAGCAGGCCAACGTCTGCGAAGGCGATTCGCAGGCGCTGCAGCAGGCCATCAACAAGCATCTGCAGCCGAGCGCCAACGCGATCGACCAGTGGACGCAGCTGGTGCGCTCGATGTCGTGCGACCTGTCCGGGTCCAGGGACCTGGGCTGGCGGCGCGTGCCGCTGCGCGCCTACGAGAGCGCGATCCGCTACCCGCTGACCTGGGTCGAGACCGTACACCGCAACGGCCGGCAACGGCGCCTGGTGCGCACCTACCATTCGGCCTCGCAGCTGCCGCCGCGGATCGACTTCTGGATCGGCGGCCGCATCGACGAGATCCGCTACGATCGCCGCCATCACCGCCTGTATGCGCGCTTCTCCGCCAACAGCGAGAAGCTGGCCGGCAGCACCCAGTCCGCCTGCCGCTCCACCACGCTGCAGTTTCGCCAGCAGCATGGGCTATGGCTGCTGGCGGGCGTCGAACCGCGCTGTTGAGCGCCGCTGAACCTTTCCGGCGCCGCCGATGCCGGCGTGCGCCACAACCCGTTGGAACCGATTCATGTCGCAACCCCTGACCGATTCGCTGCTGATCGAACTGTTCACCGAAGAGCTGCCGCCGAAGGCGCTGGCGCGCCTGGGCGAGGCCTTTGCCCAGGGCCTGTTCGCCGGCCTCGCCGAACGCGGCCTGCTCGACGACGGCAGCACGGTGACGCCGTACGCCACGCCGCGCCGCCTGGCCGCGCGGATCAGCGGCGTGCGCGAAAGCGCGCCGGACCGCGAGCAGCGCGAGAAGGTGTTGCCGGTGTCGGTGGCGCTCGACGCGGCCGGCGAGCCGACCGCGCCGCTGGCCAAGAAGCTGGCCGCGCTGGCCAAGTCGGTCGGCGTCGACGCGATCGACTGGCAGACGCTGGAGCGCGCCTCCGACGGCAAGGCCGAGGCGCTGTTCTACCGCTACACCGCGCGCGGCGCGGTGCTGGCCGAGGGCCTGCAGGCCGCGCTGGACGAAACCATCGGCAAGCTGCCGATCCCGAAGGTGATGAGCTACCAGCGCCCGGACGGCAGCACCGTCAACTTCGTGCGCCCGGCCCACCGGCTGATCGCGCTGCATGGCGACAAGGTCGTGCCCGTCTCGGCGCTCGGGCTGGCGGCGGGCCGACGCACGCTGGGCCACCGCTTCCTGTCCGCCGGCGAGATCGACATCCCGCACGCCGAGCGCTACGCCGCCGTGCTGGAGGACCAGGGCAAGGTGCTGGCCAGCTATGCGCAGCGGCGCGAGCGCATCCGCGAAGGGCTGCTGGCCGCCGCCGGCGCCGATCGCGTGATCATGCCCGAAGCGCTGCTCGACGAGGTCAACGCGCTGGTCGAATGGCCGGTGGTCTATGCCTGCCATTTCGAGGAGGCCTTCCTCGCCGTGCCGCAGGAATGCCTGATCCTGACGATGCAGACCAACCAGAAGTACTTCGCGCTGACCGACGCCAACGGCCAGCTGCGCAACCGCTTCCTGATCGTGTCGAACCTGGCCACCGACACGCCGCAGTCGATCATCGGCGGCAACGAGCGCGTGGTGCGCCCGCGCCTGGCCGATGCCAAGTTCTTCTTCGACCAGGACCGCAAGAAGACGCTGGCCTCGCGCGTGCCCCAGCTCGCCAACGTGGTCTATCACAACAAGATCGGCACCCAGCTGGACCGCGTGCAGCGGCTGCAGCAGATCGCCGGCCATATCGCCGACGCGCTGGCCACGGCCGGCGTGCCGGTCGACAAGGCGGCCGCAATGCGCGGCGCGGAACTGGCCAAGGCCGACCTGCTGACCGACATGGTCGGCGAATTCCCCGAACTGCAGGGCACGATGGGGACTTACTACGCGCGCCACGACGACGAAGCCGAGGAAGTCGCGCTGGCCTGCTCCGAACACTACCGTCCGCGCTTTGCCGGCGATGCGCTGCCGTCGAACCCCGTCAGCATCGCGGTGGCGCTGGCCGACAAGCTCGAGACGCTGGTCGGCATCTGGGGCATCGGCCTGCAGCCGACCGGCGAGAAGGACCCGTTCGCGCTGCGCCGCCATGCGCTGGGCATCCTGCGCATGCTGGTCGAGACGCCGCTGCCGCTGGGCATCGACGCGCTGCTGGCGCTGACCGAGCAGGCCTTCGCCGGCGTGCCGGCGGTCAAGCCGGCGCGCGAGGACATCACCGACTTCCTGTACGACCGTCTGCGCGGCTATCTGAAGGACAAGGGCTACACCACCAACGAGGTGGAGGCGGTGGTCAGCCTGCGCCCGCAGCGGCTCGACGACATCCTCGGCCGCATGGAAGCGGTGCGCACCTTCGCCGCGCTGCCCGAGGCGGACGCGCTGGCGGCCGCCAACAAGCGGATCACCAATATCCTGCGCAAGAATACCGAGGCCGTCGGCGAAGTCGCGCCGGCGCTGTTCCAGGAAGACGCGGAGGGCGCGCTGCATGCCGCCATCGACAGCGTGCGGCCGGAGGTCGAGGCGGCGTTCGCACGCGGCGACTTCACCGCCGCGCTGCGCGACCTGGCCCGGCTGCGCGACGCGGTGGACCGCTTCTTCGACGGCGTGATGGTGATGGCCGAGGACGCGCAGCTGCGCGCCAACCGCCTCGCCCTGCTGGCCTCGCTGCATGCGCTGGCCAACCGCGTCGCGGACATCTCGAAGCTGGCCGCCTGACCCTCGCCGCCTTGCACGGACGCACCGCACAAGCCGCACCGACCGTACCCGTTACCGAAGCGCCGCCATGCCGCAGACACCGCCCAAATTCGTGATCCTGGACCGCGATGGGGTCATCAACCTCGACAGCGACCAGTTCATCAAGACGCCGGACGAATGGATTCCGATCCCCGGCAGCCTGGAAGCGATCGCCGCGCTGAACGAGGCCGGCTACCGCGTCGTGGTCGCCAGCAACCAGTCGGGCATCGGCCGCGGCCTGTTCGAGATGAGCGCGCTGAACGCGATGCACGAGAAGATGTACAAGGCGCTGGCCCGCCTCGGCGGCCGCGTCGAGGCGATCTTCTTCTGCCCGCACACCGCCGCGGACGCGTGCGACTGCCGCAAACCCAAACCCGGCCTGATCCAGCAGGCGGCGCAGCGCTTCGGCATCGAGCTGCGCGGCGTGCCGATCGTCGGCGATTCGCTGCGCGACCTGGAGGCCGGCGTCGCCCTCGGCTGCACGCCGCACCTGGTGCGCACCGGCAAGGGCGAAGGCACGCTGGCCAAGGGTGGCCTGCCGACCGGCACGCTGGTCCACGACGATCTGCGCGCGTTCTCGCGCTGGCTGCTGGAAGGCGATGGCGCGCGGCACGGCGCCGCGGCGGCATCGCATGCGGGTGCGGCACCTGTGGCAACTGCGGGCCGCGCCACGTCACCGGTTGACTCGACGAACCCTCGATGATCTTTCTACGCTCCCTGCTGTTCGCGTTGTACCTGCTGGTACTGACGCCCCCCTATGCCTGCGCCTGCTTCCTGGCCTTCCCCTTCATGAGCGCCAACCGGCGCTACCGCTTCGTGCGCGGCTGGCCAAAGCTGGTGATCGGCGCCGCCCGGCTGATCTGCGGCATCCGCTACCGCATCGAAGGCGGCGAGCACCTGCAGGCCATGATCGACAAGCCGGTGGTGCTGCTGTCCAAGCACCAGTCGGCGTGGGAAACCGTGGCGCTGGTGGCGACGATGCCCAAGCCGCTGTGTTTCGTCTTCAAGCGCGAGCTGCTGTTCGTGCCGTTCTTCGGCTGGGCGCTGGGCATGCTGAAGATGGTCCATATCAACCGCAAGGACGGTTCGCGGGCGTTCGCCTCGGCCGTGCGCCAGGGCCGCGAGCGGCTCGCCGAGGGGGCCTGGATCATCATGTTCCCGGAAGGCACGCGCACCCCGGCCGGCATGGAAAACCCGCGCTACAAGAGCGGCGGAGCCCGGCTGGCGGTCGAGACCGGCGCCTCGGTGATTCCGATCGCGGTCAATTCCGGGCGCCTGTGGCCGCGCAACTCGTTCCTGAAGTACCCCGGCACCATCACGATCTCGATCGGCCCGCCGCTGTCGTCGGCCCACAAGACCGCCGACCTGCTGAACCAGGAGGTCGAGCAATGGATCGAGCGCGACATGCGCCGCATCGATCCGGAGAGCTATCTGCGAGGGCAGCCTGCATGAAGCCGGCCCGCCGCGCCCCGGAACCCGCGGACGGCCAGATGGAGCTGCCGCTGATGGACTCCGGCGCCGGCACGGCCGGCGCGCGGCCGGCGGCCAGCGCGCTGGACGGCACCACGTCGGCCGGCCCGGCCACGGCAACGTGGCCGGCGCCGCAGCCCAACGCCCGGCTGCTGCGGCTTGGCGAACGTCCGCTGCACTACACGCTGAAGCGTTCGTCCCGGCGCACCATCGGCTTCGTCATCGACGACCGCGGGCTGTCGATCACCGCGCCGCGCTGGGTCACCATCGCCGACATCGAAGCGGCGATCGCCGAGAAGCAGCGCTGGATCTTCGGCAAGCTGGCCGAATGGCAGCAGCGCGATGCGCAGCGCGTGCTGCCCGCGGTGCAGTGGCGCGACGGCGCGACGCTGCCCTTCCTCGGCAAGCCGATCACGCTGCGGCTCGATTCGCCGACCGGTACGCTGCTGTTCGATGGGCAGGCGCGCGTGCTGCATCTGGCGCTGCCCGAGCAGGCCGACGAGCAACAGATCAAGGACCGCGTGCAAGCCTGGCTGCAGCACCAGGCCAAGCGGCTGCTGGCCGAACGGCTCGATATCTATGCGGAAAAGCTCGGCGTGCGCCACCGCGCCTTCGCGCTGAGCTCGGCCAATACGCGCTGGGGCAGCTGCACCTCGGACGGCAAGATCCGGCTGAGCTGGCGGCTGATGCATTTCCCGCTGTCGGTGATCGACTATGTGGCCGCGCACGAGCTGGCGCATCTGAAGGAAATGAACCACAGCCCGCGTTTCTGGGACACGGTGGCGTCGATCTTCCCCGAGTTCCGCGACGCCCGCGCGCAGTTGCGCAGCCATCCGCCCGAAGCGTTGCCGGCATTCTGACGCGGCGGCACCGGCGGCGCCCCCCGGATCGCTGCGCCGATCCGTTCTACACTAACGCCTTTGCCGCACTCCCTGCGGCACCCTGCAGTACCCCTACAAGACGTCAATAGAACACCCCAACAGAGGCTCATCATGCGACTCCTCCACACCATGCTCCGTGTCGGCGACCTGCAGCGCTCGATCGATTTCTACACCCGCGTGCTCGGCATGCAACTGCTGCGCGAGAGCGACAATCCCGAATACAAGTACCGGCTCGCCTTCGTCGGCTACGGCCCCGAGAGCGAAACCGCGGTGCTGGAACTGACCTACAACTACGGCGTCGACAAGTACGAGATGGGCACCGCCTACGGCCACATCGCGCTGGAAACGGATGATGCCGCCGGCGCCTGCGAACGCATCCGCGCGGCCGGCGGCAAGGTCACGCGCGAGGCGGGCCCCGTGAAGGGCGGCACCACGGTGATCGCCTTCGTCGAAGACCCGGACGGCTACAAGATCGAGCTGATCGAGCGCAACTCGACGCGCGACGCCAGCCGGCCCTGACGGGCTGCCTCGGGGCCCCAGGGCCCCAACGCCCCGGGGCTGCGCCGTCCGCGCACCGCGGCGACGCGCGGCCTCAAAGGATAGTGCAAACGCTCTCGCCCTTCGCCACGCGACGCATATTGCTTTCGAGCTGATAGTCCCTGACGGTCGCGCCCTTGCCGTCCACCATGTCGGTCCGCGCCCCCGCCACGATGATCTTGAAGATGAAGCCCGGCGGCTGGTCGCTCATATGCGCGTACATCAGTGGCGTGCGGCCCAGCGTATCGCGGCCATTGATGTTGCCGCCGGCATCGCGCAAGCTCTTGACGATGTCCAGGTATCCGTCCGACGCCGCCACCATCATCGGCGAGGTGCCGGCATCGTCGCGGACATCCGGGTCGGCGCCGTAGGCCACCAACTGCTGCACGGCACGCAGCTGACCTAACGTAGCGGCCAGATGCAGCGCCGTAATGCCGAGCGGGCCCGGGGCATCGACGGGAACGCCATGGAGCAGCAAGCGCGCGAACGGCGCGTCCGCGCCGAGCGCTATCGCGGTCATCAACGGCGTCATGCCCATGGCGGGCTCCGCTTGTTCGAGCACGGCGCGGTTGTCGACCGCCGCCGCCAGGTCGATCAGCGCGCAGGCCACGCGCGGCGCCTTGTTGCGCAAGGCCAGCTGCAACAGGTCCAGCCCGTCCTTGATCGGCATGTCGAGGCTCCAGTCGGCGCTGGTCACCAGGTGCCGCACGGCGGCCGCATCGTCGGCCTCGATTCCTGACAGCACGCTGGTCCGAAATCCATTCATCCAGTCGACCAGGGCGTCTTCCAGCGCCGGCAGGATCGCCGCATGGCCGAGTGCCGGCGCGCCCCCCACGTCCTTGCCGAGCTCCAGCGCGCTCCTGCCGTGCCGGTTCGGCTTGCCGAGGGCGCCGAGCCCGATGCCGCCGCCGTACCAGCGCCCGTGGTCCAGCAACGACTGCACCACCGCGGGCATGGTCGGACGCAGACCCAGCGCCAGGTGCATGCAGGTGTCGCCGTCGCAATTGGCGATGGCGGGATCGGCCCGATGGGCGAGCAGCGTATTGATCAGCGCCGGTTCGCAACGCGACTGGATCGCCGTGTGCAACGGTGTGTTGCCCTGCTCGTCGCGCCAGCGGATGGCGGCCGGTTCGCGCTGAAGCCACTCGCGCACCGCCGGGCCGTCGTGGCGCCGCAGCGCCAGCGCCAGTTCGCGGCCTGCGTGGTGGGGGCCGGCGCTGCCGGTGCATTCATCGCCTGTGGCGCGGCGCGCGCCGTGAACGGTGTCGGGTACGGGGCCGGACTGGAACAGCGGGACCTGGCTCGTGATACGGCTAGCATGCATGCTGCGCTCCTTTGCGGTTGAGAGATCGGGCGACGCGGCCCTGGGCCGGTCGCGGCGCGATTCTCATCCGCGCCGGAAGGCGCGCTTTAGCATTCGGGTGGAGTTCTTGCGCAGGCCGGCGACACAGTGCGCGGACACAGTGTGCCGACACCGTGTGCCGACTGCCGCGGCCCGCAGAGGGAAGGAAAGGGAAGAAAAATCGGGCTTACCCGCCGATGCGATTGGCCAGCTCGACGTACTCGGCCACCGGCACCTCTTCGGCGCGGCGGCCCAGGTCGAAGCCGATCGCGTCGAAGTCGACATGATCGCGCAGCATCGACAGCGTGTTGCGCAGCACCTTGCGGCGCTGCGAAAACGCCGCGGTGACCAGGTCGCCCAGCACCGTCATGTCGCACGCGGCGTACGGCGAGCGCAGCCGGCCGTCCTCGTGGCGCGGCCACGGAATCATGCGCACCACCGCGGAATCGACCTTGGGCGGCGGATTGAACGACTCCGGCGGCACGTCCAGCACGTATTCCATGTGGTAGCGGACCTGCAGCATGATCGACAGCCGGCCGAAGGCCTTGCTGCCGGGCTCGGCCACCATCCGCTCGACCACCTCCTTCTGCAGCATGAAATGCTGGTCGCGCACGTGATCGGCGAACTCCATCAGATGGAACAGCAGCGGGCTCGAGATGTTGTACGGCAGATTGCCGACGATGCGAAGCGGGCGTCCGGGCTGCTTCAGCTGGTCGAAATCGAAGGCCAGCGCATCGCCGGCGTGGATCGTCATGCGGTCGCCATAGCGGCGGCGCAGCCGTTCGACCAGATCGCGGTCCAGTTCGACCACGTGCAGATGATCGAGCCGCTCCAGCAGCGGCTCGGTCAGCGCGCCGAGGCCGGGACCGATCTCGACGACCAGGTCGCCGGCGTGCGGGTCGATGGCATTGACGATGCCATGAATGATGCTGTCGTCGACCAGGAAGTTCTGGCCGAATCGCTTGCGGGCCGTATGGCCCTGGTGCACAGGGGAACGCATCGATGTCTCTTCAGTGTCCGGCCGGCGAGCCGCCAGGCAGGTCGCGCCCGGCATGGCCGACCATGCCGATCGCGCAGCGGATCGCCTCGATCATGCTGCCGTGTTCGGCGCGGCCCGTGGCGGCCAGATCGAGCGCGGTGCCGTGATCGACCGAGGTGCGGATGAACGGCAGGCCGAGCGTGATATTGACACCATGGCCGAAGGTGCCGTATTTCAGCGGCGCCAGGCCCTGGTCATGGTACATCGCCAGTACGCAGTCGGCATCGCGCAGCAGCCGGGGCTGGAACAGCGTGTCGGCCGGATAGGGGCCGCGCGCGTCGATGCCCGCCTCGCGTGCCTTCGTCAGCGCCGGCGCGATGATGTCGATCTCCTCGCGGCCGAGGTGTCCGCTCTCGCCGGCATGCGGATTCAGTCCCGTCACCAGGATGCGGGGATGGGCCAGGCCGAAGCGCCGCCGCAGATCGGTGTCGACGATCGTCAGCGTCTCGAGCAGCATCGGCACGTCGAGCGCATCGGCCACGTCGCGCAGCGGCAGATGGGTGGTGGCCAGCGCCACGCGCAGCATCGCATTGGCATGCGCGGGCTGCGGGCCGGCCAGCATCATCACCACGCGCGCGACACCGGCCCGCTCGGCCAGATATTCGGTATGGCCGGTGAACGGTACACCGGCGTCATTGATGGTGCTCTTCTGCACCGGTGCGGTGACCACCGCCGCATAGCGGGCGGTCTGCCCCGGCTGCGGCTGCAGGCCGGCCAGCGCCGCATCGAGCAGCGCCAGCACATGGCGTCCGTTGCGCGCGTCGAGCACGCCGGGCTGGCATGGCACCGCCAGCGGAATATCGTCGACGACGACCTCGCCCGCAACGAGCTTGTCCTGCCATGCCTGCGCCAATCCGAGCACCGCGGCGCGTTCGGCCAGCAGCCGCGCGTCGCCGAGCACATGGAAGCGCGGGCCCGCCTTCCCGCCCGCCAGCTCCAGCACCGCCCGGATCGTGATGTCCGGACCGATGCCGGCCGGCTCGCCGGTCGTGATCGCGATCGGCAGCGACGCGGCCGGATGCGCGGAAACCGTTGGCGGGGAAGATGTGGCAGACGGCGCGGTCATCGTGGTGGCGATACGGTTCCCGTGGCGGGTCCTTCGCTGGATACCTTAGCGGGTCGCCTCGCGGTTGGTCCGGTATTCGACATAGGCGGCCTCGCGCAACTGGCGCAGCCAATCCTCGTAGGCGGCGCGCAGCTTCTGCTCGCGCACCTCGGCGCGGGCGAAGTCGCGCTGCTTCTCCGGCGACACCTCGACCTCGCGGCGGTTGTCGACCTGGATCAGGTGCACGCCGAACTGGCTGGTGACCGGCTCGGACACTTCACCCGGGCGCAGGCGGTTCATCGCCTGCTCGAACTCGGGGACCAGCTCGCCCGGCGACACCCAGCCGAGTTCGCCGCCGTTCTGCGCCGAACCGTCCTGCGAATAGCGCTTGGCGATATCGGCGAAGCTGGTGCCGTGCTGGATGCGGTCGCGCAGCGTCGACAGCTGGCGGCGCGCCTCCGCCTCGGGCATGTTCGGGCCGGTGCGGATCAGGATATGGCGCACCTGCGTCTGCGTGATGCGGCTCGGCGCGACATCGCCGCCAGCGGGCGCGGTGCGCTTGCCGGCGAGCTTCAGCACATGGAACCCGGCCGGGCTTTCGACGACCTCCGGTACCACCTTGCCCGGCTGCAGATCCAGCACGGCGTTGGCGAACTGCGCGGGCAGGCGGCCGATCTCGCGATAGCCGAGCGAACCGCCCTTGGCACCCTCGGCGCCGTCCGAATTGTTCTGCGCCAGCTGCGCGAAGTCCGCGCCGCCCTGGGCCTGCTTCAGCAGCCCCTCGGCCTTGGCGCGCAGTTGCGCCTTCTGCGCCTCGCTGGCGCCCTCGGGCACGCGCACGAAGATCTGCGCGACGTCGTACTGCGCTTCGCCGGCCGGCGCGGCGCCGCTGCGTGCGGCGCGCGCGGCCAGATAGTTGTCGATCTCGCCGTCGAACACCTGCACCTTGGAGTCGACCTCGCGCTCGCGCAGCCGGATCACCTGCACCTGCTTGCGCAGCTCGCTGCGGTACTTGTCCCAGGTCATGCCGCTGCGGTCGACCTGCGCACGCAGATCGGCCACGCTGATGCGGTTCTGCTGCGCGACCGACTCGATCGCGCGGTCGACCTCCTGATCGGTCACGCGGATGCCGGCGTCCTGCGCAGCCTGGGTCTGCACCCGCTCCATCACCAGCCGCTCCAGCACTTCGCCGAGCAGTTCCTCGCGCGGCGGAATCGGACGGCCGGCGGAGCGCAGCTGGTTCTCGATCTCGTCGGCGCTATCGAGCAGCTCGCGCCGCGTGATCACGGTGTTGTTGACGATCGCCACCACCTCGTCGACCAGCTGCGAGCGGCCGGTGCGCTGGCCCGAGCCCAAGCGCGGCTGGGTCGGCGAGGTCGGCGGCGTGGCCTGCGAACCCTGCGGCACGAAGATGCCGCTGGCGCGCGGCGTGGAGCCCGATGCACCGGGGGCCTTCAGCTGCGCGGCCGCCGGAACGGCCACGCAGGCGAGCAATGCGGACAGCACGATGCCGCGCGAACGCCGCGACGATGCCGCGGCAACGGAAAATACGGAGACTGCTTGACGCTTCATCATGGTCCGTCATTCGTAATGGTCGAACTGGGTCTGAGGGATCGGCGCGGCCGAGACAGGCTCGTAGCCAGGCACGTTCAACCTCATGATATCCAGCGGATTGGAGCCGATCTTCGACAGGCCGCGGAACTCCACCTGCAGAAACACGCGGCCGGTGTAGCCCTGCGTGGTATTGCGGAATCGCTGGTAAGCGACCCGGCCGACCCAGCAGTCGGCGGCATATTCGAGCCCCAGCAGCGTATCGACCAGCTGGTTCGCGCTCATGTCGTAGGCGACACGTCCGATGCCGTAGGTTCGCCGCGTGATCGGCCACTGGCTCGAGATCTCGAACTGGTCGATCGCGGTATTGTCGGTGACCGTGGTCGGACGACGGTAGCGGTAGCCGACGTTCAGCAGCTTGCGCGGCTCCGGCCGCCACGCGAACGCGATGTTCGACTGGATCACCCGGTCGTTTTCCGGGTTGTACTGCATCCCGGCATTGATGTAGTAGCCGCGGAACAGCTGGATGGTGGTGGCGCCCAGCAGGTCCGAGTAGCCCTTCTCCGCATCGTCGAGCGTGCCGGTCAACTGCACGCGTTGGCCGCTCATGTCGAAGCGTTGCGCCAGCGTACCACGGAAGCGTTCGATGCCCGTCTCGGACTCGATCAGTCGGGTGGTCACGCCCGCGGTCAGCTTGTTGTTGTCGGCGATGCGGTCGTAGCCGGTAAACGGATTCTCGCTGAAGATCTGGCCGTAGCCGAAGTCCGACTGCACCGTGTCGAACAGCGGGAACGCGCTCTGGTCGCGGAACGGCGTGTAGACGTAGAACAGCCGCGGCTCCAGCGTCTGCAGGTACCTGGTGCCGAACAGCCGGCTGATGGTCGGCGCGTCGCGCTCGAACGTCATGCCGCTGTCGATGCTGAAGGTCGGCACCGAGCGCGTCAGCGTGTTGTTGGCCCCCGGCGTGTTGGTCGACGGCTCCATCTGGTACTGGGCCGCGTTGAACATGACCTTGGGCGTCACGAACCAGCCCGGGCGCACGATCGGATAGCTGATCGACGGCTGGATGAACACGCGCTCGCCCTGCGGCTGCTGGAAGCCGGTGGTCGTCAGCGGGATGCGGAAGCGCGTGTAGTCGGCCTCGATCTGCACGTCGAAGCCGCCCCAGTTGTAGCGCGTGAACTTGCCGTTCAACTGCGGCACGCGCTCGTAGGTCGGCTGGCTCGGCGCCAGCGTCTGGAAGGTCTGCACCCGCGCCAGCAGCGAGAAGTCCTGCCAGTTGTAGGTGACCCCGCCCTCCTGCGTGTACTGCCGCAGCGTCGACTGCGCGACCGTGCGCGTCAGGTCGTCCGGATAGCGGTCGTCCGATACCCGGTTCAGGTTCACATAGGCGTTCAGGCCCTTGGCCAGGTTCTGCGTATGCTGGATCGAGTACAGCCAGCGGTCCGAGTTGGTCTTCTGGTCGTTCGGCAGGAACTCGCCGCGGATGCGGCCCGCATAGCCGTTGCCGATGTAGCGGAAGTCGCCGCCCAGCTGCACGCCCCGTTCGCTCATCACGCGCGGATACAGCGTCAGGTCGCGGTTCGGCGCGATATTGAAGTAGTACGGCACCGTCAGGTCGAAACCCGAGCGCGAGCTGTAGGCCATCAGCGGCGCGAGGAAGCCGCTGCGGCGCTCGTCGGTCAGCGGGAAGGTCACCGCCGGTGCCGCCAGGATCGGCACGTCGAAGAAGCGCAGCACGGCGCCGTGCGCGGTGCCGACCTGACGGTCGCTGTCCAGATCGAGCTGGCGCGCGCTGAAATACCAGTCCGCGTTGTCCGGCGAACAGGTGGTATAGGTGGCGCGCTGGATGGTGCTCTCGTTCTTGTTCAGGAAGTCGATGCGCTCGGCCGTGCCCGAACCGCCGGTCTGCTGGAAGTAGTAGTCCGGCGACAGCATGTAGCCTTCGTTGGCCTCGACGCGCAGCTTCGCCTCGGGGCCGACCGCCAGCGTGCCTTCGCGCGAGAGCCGGACGTTGCCGGTCGCCAGCGCCTCGTCGCTGTCCTGGTCGTAGGTCAGCTTGTCGGCCTTGATCACGGCACCGTCGCTGCGCAGCTCGGCATTGCCCTGCAGTTCCAGGCCGCGCTCGTTGTATCCGGTCATGCTGTCGCCGGAGACATAGGTCGGCGCGCTCGGGTCGCTCGGCGCGCTGCGCCAGGTGGCCGGCTCCGACAGATAGGGGATCAGTTCGCCGGGGCGCGGCGGCTGGCGCGGGTCGGCCGCCTCGGCCGTGGGCTCCGCAGCCGGCAGCGCGGGAATCGCCGAGCCGACCGCCTGGCCTTGCGCATGGGCGCCCAGCGACCAGCCGGCCATGGCCAGCACCAGCGGGCGCAGGGCCCGGACTGGCCGGCGCGCGGGCTGGCGGCCCGGCGCCTGGATTGCGGTGTGATTCGGTGATCGTTGTTGTTCGGTCATGCGTCGGGTCGTCGGTCGGACGGCGGGACGGTTGCGCAGAACCGCCGCAGCCACCGTCCAAACAGGCTGCCAGGCACAGGACGGGCCCACCCGGGAGCCGCCCGGCGCCCGGGTCTGGTCGGGTATTATACGGGGCAACTTATCGACCCTTTCCGGCATGGCAGCACTTCCCCTCGACCCGCGCCAGGACCAGCTCAAAGCGTGGGTGTCCGGACTCGCTCCGGATTGGTCCATCGATCCCGAATCGTGCGTACCGGCATCGGCCGACGCCAGCTTCCGCCGCTACTTCCGCCTGCGCACCGACAACCCGGCGCATCCGACCGTGATTGCGATGGATGCCCCGCCCGCCCGCGAGGACTGCCGCCCCTTCATCCATGTCGCCGCGCTGTTCGGCGAGGCCGGCGTCACCGTGCCGACCGTGCTGGCGCAGGATCTGTCGCAGGGCTTCCTGCTGCTGACCGACCTGGGCAGCACCACCTATCTGTCGAAGCTGGACATCACCACCGCGCGCGCGCTGTACGGCGACGCCGCCGCGGCGCTGGTCAGGATCCAGGCCGCGACCCGGCCCGGCACGCTGCCCGCCTACGACCGCGAGCTGCTGCAGCGCGAACTGGACCTGTTCCCGCAGTGGTACGTGGCGCGCCATCTCGGCGTGGAGCTCGATGCGGGCCAGCAGGCGGACCTGACCGAGGTCATGGAAACGCTGCTGGCCAACAACCTGGCCCAGCCGCAGGTCTACGTGCACCGCGACTACCATTCGCGCAACCTGATGGTGCTCGACGAGGGGGACAAACGCGGCAACCCCGGCATCCTCGACTTCCAGGACGCGGTGATCGGCCCGATCACCTACGACGCGGTCTCGCTGTGGCGCGACGCCTATATCGAATGGGACGAGGAGCTGCAGCTGGACTGGCTGATCCGCTATTGGGAGCGCGCCCGCAAGGCGAGCCTGCCGGTGGCGGCCGACTTCGGCGAGTTCTACCGCGACTTCGAATGGATGGGCCTGCAGCGGCATCTGAAGGTGCTCGGCATCTTCGCCCGGCTCTACCATCGCGACGGCAAGGACGGCTACCTGGCCAACATGCCGCTGGTGCTGAAGTACGCACGCGCGGTGGCCGGCCGCTACGGCGAGCTGCGCAAGCTGGTGCGCCTGTTCGATACGCTCGAAGGCGTCGAGCGCCCGGCCGGCTACACCTTCTGATGGATGCTGCCAGCAGCCCCACCCGGCGCGGCGAATGGTGGGCCGGTGTACGCGCGCTGTCGCCGATGCTGCTGGGCGTGGTGCCGTTCGGCCTGATCTACGGCGTGCTGGCGGTCGGCGCCGGCATGCCCGCGTGGCTGGCCTGCGCGATGAGCGCGATCGTCTTCGGCGGCGCGTCGCAGATGATCCTGACCCAGCTGTGGGCGGCGGGCACGCCGGCGGCGATCGTCGCCACCACGGTCGCGATGGTCAATCTGCGTCACGCGCTCTACTCCGCCACGATCGCGCCAGCGCTGTCGCATCTGCCGCGCCGCTGGAAGGCGCTGATCGCCTATCTGCTGACCGACGAGGCCTTTGCCGCGATGACGCGGCGGCTCGGCGACGACCCGGTGCAACGGCGCTACCGCCACTGGTACTTCTTCGGCGCGGGCGTCGCGCTGTGGAGCAGCTGGCAGCTGTCGACGCTGGCGGGCGTGCTGGTCGGCGCCCAGGTGCCGCGCCACTGGCCGCTGGACTTCTTTCTGCCGCTGACCTTCATCGCCATCATCGTGCCTGGCCTGAAGCATCGCTCGCACGTCGCCGCGGCGGTGACCGCCAGCGCTCTGGCGGTGCTGTGCTTCGGCGTGCCGCACAAGCTCGGCCTGATGGCCGCGGCGCTGGGCGGCATCGCGGTCGGCATGCTGCTGTTGCCGCGCCGCAGCGGCCCCGCCGGCAAGGAGCGCACCGCATGAGCCCGTGGATGCTGCTCGGCGTGATGGCGGCCGCGGGCCTGGCGACCTATCTGATCCGCCTGTCCTTTATTGCCGTCGAAGGCAAGGTGCGCCTGCCCGCCTGGTTCCGCACCGCGCTGCAGTTCGTGCCGGCGGCGATGCTGTCGGCGCTGATCGCGCCCGACCTGCTGATGCGCGATGGCCAGCTGGCCATCGGCCTCGACAATGCCCGCCTGATCGCCGGCGTGGTGGCCATCGCGATCGCCGCGCGCACGCGCAGCATCGGCTGGACCATCGCCGGCGGCATGGCCACCCTGCTCGTCCTGGAGACCCTGATTTGAAAGCGATGATCTTCGCCGCCGGACGCGGCGAGCGCATGCGCCCGCTGACCGATGGCTGCCCGAAGCCGCTGCTGCAGGTCGGGGGCAAGCCGCTGATAGTCTGGACCATCGAGGCGCTGGCCCGCGCGGGCCTGACCGAGATCGTGATCAACCACGCCTGGCTGGGCCAACAGATCGAGGCGGCGCTCGGCGACGGCAGCCGCTTCGGCGTGCGTCTGGCGTATTCGGCCGAGGGCGAGGCGCTCGAGACCGCGGGCGGCATCGCCAAGGCGCTGCCGCTGCTGCGCGACGGCGCCGGCGACGGTGGCGACGGTGGCCGCGGTGACAAGGGCCAGATCTTCGTCGCGGTGTCGGGCGATATCTATTGCGACTACGACTTCCGCGCGCTGTTGCCGCGCGCCGCCGCAATGGCCGGCGCGCCCGAGCCGCGCATGCATCTGGTGATGGTGCCCAATCCACCGTTCCACCCGGAGGGCGATTTCGCGCTCGGCGCCGACGGCATGCTGTCGCTGCCCGGCGAGGCGCCGCTGGCCGACGGCGCCGCCCGCCTGACCTTCGGCAATATCGGCCTGTACGACACCCGCACCTTCGCCGGCATCGCGCCTGGGCAGAAGGTCGCGATGACGCCGTTCTACCGCGCCGCCATCGCGGCCGGCCTGGCCACGGGCGAGCGCTTCGCCGGCCGCTGGGAGAACGTCGGCACGCCGGCGCAACTGGCCGCGCTCGACGCCGCGCTGTCGCGGTAGCGGCGCCGCGCGCTGCAATGCTGTCGTGCCGCCAGCGCGGGGCGACCGCAGGCGGGGGCTGCAGGCTTTCGCCGCGACCGGCGTTAGAATCGGGCCATTGCTCACTGCCTGCCCGATGCGAGTCGGTCCCCTCATGTCCGCACCAGATTCCGCCCTCCTCCAGGCCTGTCGCGCGCGCCGCGCCCGTGTGCTCGATCACCTGCGCGCCGCCGGCGGCGGCGTCGCGATCCTGCCCACGGCACCGGAAGCGATGCGCAACCGCGACAGCGACTTCCCGTACCGGCACGACAGCTACTTCTATTACCTGAGCGGCTTCACCGAGCCCGAGGCGGTGCTGGTGCTGATCGCCGCGCCGGCCGGCGGCGCCGACCGCAGCATCCTGTTCTGCCGCCCCAAGCACGAAGAGCGCGAGATCTGGGACGGCTTCCGCTACGGCCCCGAAGCCGCGCGAGAGGTGTTCGGCTTCGACGAGGCCCATGCGATCGAGGAGATCGATGCGCAGTTGCCGCAGCTGCTCGCCAACCAGAATCTGATCGCCTATCCGCTGGCCGCGTCGACCCGCATCGACATGCAGGTACGCCGCTGGCTCGATGCCGTACGCACGCAAGGCCGCGCCGGCGTGGTGGCGCCATCCAGCGCGCTCGATATCCGCACGCTGCTCGACGAGATGCGGCTGTTCAAGGATGCCGGCGAGCTCGGCATCATGCGCCGCGCCGCGCAGATCTCCGCGCAGGCGCATGTGCGCGCGATGCAGGCCAGCCGCGCCGGGCTGCGCGAATACCATCTGGAAGCCGAGCTGCTGTACGAATTCCGCCGCAACGGCGCGCAGAGCGTGGCCTACAACTCGATCGTCGCCGCCGGTCCCAATGCCTGCGTGCTGCACTATCGCGCGGGCCCCGCCGAACTGCGTGACGGCGACCTGTGCCTGATCGACGCCGGCTGCGAACTGGACGGCTACGCGTCCGATATCACGCGGACCTTTCCGGTGTCGGGCCGCTTCTCGCCGGCGCAGCGCGAACTCTACGATCTGGTGCTGGCGGCGCAGCAGGCCGCCATCGACGAGACGCGCGCCGGCGTGCCGTACAACGTGCCGCATGACGCCGCGGTGCGCGTGCTCGCGCAAGGCATGCTCGACACCGGCCTGCTGGACCGCGACAAGGAAGGCGGCGTGGACGACGTGATCGCCAGCGGCAGCTATCGGCGTTTCTACATGCATCGCACCGGCCATTGGCTCGGCATGGATGTGCACGACGTCGGCGAGTACCGCGTGCCCGGCCCCGCACCGGCCGAGGGCGAGCGCCCGTGGCGGCCGCTCGAGGCCGGCATGGTGCTGACGATCGAGCCCGGCATCTACGTCCGGCCGGCCGAGAACGTGCCGGAACGCTACTGGCATATCGGCATCCGCATCGAGGACGACGCGGTGGTCACGGCCGACGGCCCCTGTGAATTGATGACGCGCGGCGTCCCGGTCGACGGGGACGAGATCGAGGCACTGATGCGCGAACGGAGTGAGAAGTGATGGTCAGCTGGTTGAGAAAACTGTTCGGCGGTGCCGATGACAATGCGGCGGCGTCGCGGACGCAGGCGGAGCCGGAACAGCCGTTCATCGTCAATCTGTTCGACGACCGCGTGGTGGTGCATCGTCCCGATGGCCAGCGCGAAGAGCTCGAATGGCAGGCGCTGGAGCGCGTGGTGGCGCGCGTATCGCGGCGCGCACCGTGGACCGGCAGGGCCTGGCTGATCCTGGTCGGCGAGGAACGCCCCGACGGCCGCCAGCAAGGCTGCGTGACGCCGCTCGACGCGGTCAATCACGAGGCGCTGCTGTCGCGCCTGCGCGCGCTGCCCGGCTTCGATCAGGCGCTGCTCGACAACGCCCTGCGCGATGCGCGCAACGGCAGGACGCGCGAGGACGTGGTGTGCTGGCAGCGCGGCGACGCCGCAGTGAGCGGTGCCGATGCCGGAGGTGCCAACGATGACCCAGCCCAGCCCTGAACTGCACGGCGACGCCTGCGATGTCGCCATCGTCGGCGGCGGCCCGGTGGGCCTCGCGCTGGCCTGCCGGCTGCTGCAGACCAGCCCATGGCGCATCGCGCTGATCGACGCGGCCACGCCGGCGCGCGCCGCCCGCGATCCACGCGCGATCGCGCTGTCGCATGGCAGCCGCGATCTGCTGGCCCAGCTCGATGCATGGCCCGCGGCGGCGACGCCGATCGAGCATATCCATGTGTCGCAGCGCGGCCGCTTCGGCCACGTCAAGCTGCATCACGACGACTACGGCATCCCGGCGCTCGGCTATGTGGTCCGCTACGGCGACTTGTGCGCGGCGCTCGAACACGCGCTGTGGCGCGCCGGCGGCCAGCAGCGTCTGGTGCGGGCGTTCGACACGCGCATCGATGCGATCGACCAGGTTGACGAGCGCGATGCGCGCGCGGTCGGCGAGTCACGGCACGCCCCCCCCGGCGCTTCGTCCGAGGCCGTCGCCGCCGGCTCGCCCGATACCGCGCCGGTGCAATTGCGCGGCGCAGGACCCGATGGCCAGCCGGTGCGCCTGGGCGCGCGCCTGGCGGTGCAGGCCGAGGGCGGGCTGTTCCATCAGCAGGTGGCGCGCATGGCCGCGGCCGGGGCCAGCGGCACGCGCCGTCGCGACTACGGGCAGACCGCGATCGTCTCGCATGTCGCCTGCAGCCATCCGATGCCCGGCTGGGCATGGGAACGCTTCACCGAGCAGGGTCCGCTCGCGCTGCTGCCCCATGATCTGGACGACGACCCGCATGGCGACGGCGGCTCGGGCTATGCGCTGGTCTGGTGCTGCTCGCCGGAAGAAGCAGCGCGGCGCCTTGCGCTCGACGACGCCCGCTTTCTGGCCGAACTCGGCGAGGTCTTCGGCCCGCGCATGGGCCGATTCACGCGGGTGGGCAAGCGCCACGCCTTCCCGCTGGGCCTCAATGCCGCGCAGCTGACCGTCAAGGGCCGGCTGGTGGCGATCGGCAACGCCGCGCAGACCCTGCACCCGGTCGCCGGCCAGGGTCTGAACCTGGGGCTGCGCGATGCATTCGCGCTGGCGGACGAGCTGCGCACCGCCTGCACGCCGCAGGCGCTGGCCGCCTTCGGCACGCGCCACCGGGTCGACCGCGCGATGACCATCGGCGTCACCGACCTGCTGCCGCGCGTGTTCGGCATCCCCTATCCGCTGGCCGCGCACGCGCGCGGTGCCTCGCTGGCCGCGCTGGCCTGCCTGTCGCCGCTGAAGCACGCGCTGGCGCACCAGATGATCTACGGCATGCGCCGCTGAGCCGGCCGCCGCCGCGCGGTGACCGGCAGCGAGACGGCCTGGGCTGCGGCCCGGATCGCCCGATGCGGCCGCTCGGGTCGATGTGGCGCCGCAGCACATCGGCCCTGCTTATTTCTTGGGCAGCCGGCTGGTTTAGCGGTAAAATCCCGCCCTCGCACATGCCCCCCGCTTCACCGCCGACGCTGCTTCGGCCGGGCATGCCTTTCGCCATTCGATCCGTGACACCGCTGCTGGGCGGCCGGTCACGGCCAGCCTTTCTGGACGTCGCCGGACCCTAGCCGTGCAAATCGGACCTCATCTCCTTCGCAACAACCTGTTCGTCGCGCCGATGGCCGGCGTCACGGACCGCCCCTTCCGCCAGCTTTGCAAGAAGCTCGGCGCGGGCTACGCGGTCTCGGAGATGGTCGCCTCCAACGCCCAGTTGTGGAAGAGCGAAAAGACCATGCGCCGTGCCAACCATGACGGCGAGGTCGAGCCGATCGCGGTGCAGATCGCCGGCGCCGAACCCGGCATGATGGCCGAGGCGGCGCGCTACAACGTCGACCGCGGCGCGCAGATCATCGATATCAACATGGGCTGCCCGGCCAAGAAGGTCTGCAATGTCGCGGCCGGGTCGGCGCTGCTGCAGAACGAGCCGCTGGTGGTGCGCATCGTCGAGGCGGTGGTCGGCGCGGTCGGCGACCGCGTGCCGGTCACGCTGAAGATCCGCACCGGCTGGGACCGGCAGAACCGCAACGCGGTGCGCGTCGCGCGCATGGCCGAGGCCGCCGGCATCAGCATGCTGACCGTGCACGGCCGCACGCGCGCCGACCTGTATCACGGCGAAGCCGAATACGAGACCATTGCCGCGGTCAAGGACGCGATCCGCATCCCGGTGGTCGCCAACGGCGACATCACGACGCCGCAGAAGGCGCGGCACGTGCTTGCGGTCACCGGCGCCGACGCGATCATGATCGGCCGCGCCGCGCAGGGACGCCCGTGGCTGTTCCGCGAGATCGCGCATTTCCTCGAAACCGGCGAGCAGCTGCCGCCGCCGGAGGTGGCCGAGATCCGCGCGATCATGAACGCGCATCTGCAGGACCACTACGCCTTTTACGGCGAATTCACCGGCGTGCGTACCGCGCGCAAGCATATTGCCTGGTACACGCGCGGACTCAAGGGTGCCAATCTGTTCCGGCACCGGATGAACACACTGGAAAGCACCGAGGCGCAGCTGGCCGCCGTCAACGCTTTCTTCGACGAGCAGGCCGCGCTGTCCGACCGGCTGGTGTATGTCGACGAAGGCGACGCACAGACCGGCGCATCGAACAACAACAACAGGGAGTTGCTTGCCGCATGAGCCGCAACGTTATCGACCAATGCATCCGGGACAGCCTGAGCGCCTACTTCCGCGATCTGGACGGCGAGCAGCCGTCGAACATGTACAACATGGTGCTGGAGGCGGTGGAACGGCCGCTGCTGGAAACGGTGATGGCGCGTGCCGACCGCAACCAGTCGCTGGCCGCGGCCTATCTCGGCATCAATCGCAATACGCTGCGCAAGAAGCTGCAGCAGCACGGTTTACTTTGAAGCGTCCTCCATCACCATGATCAAGCAAGCCCTTCTCTCCGTTTCCGACAAGACCGGCATCGTCGACTTCGCGCGCGAACTGCATGCGCTCGGCGTGACGCTGCTCTCCACCGGCGGCACCGCCAAACTGCTCGCCGATGCCGGCCTGCCTGTCACGGAAGTGGCCGACTACACCGGCTTCCCCGAGATGCTGGACGGCCGCGTCAAGACGCTGCACCCGAAGGTGCACGGCGGCATCCTGGCGCGCCGCGACCTGCCGGAGCACATGGCCGCGCTGGCCCAGCACGACATCCCGACCATCGACCTGCTGGTGGTCAACCTGTACCCGTTCCAGCAGACCGTCGCCAAGGACGACTGCACGCTGCCCGACGCGATCGAGAACATCGACATCGGCGGCCCGACCATGCTGCGTTCGGCGGCGAAGAACCATCGCGACGTGACGGTGATCGTCGACCCGGCCGACTACGCGCCGGTGCTCGAGGAAATGCGCGCCAACGGCAACCAGGTCGGCTACGACACCAACTTCCGGCTGGCCACCAAGGTGTTCGCGCATACCGCGCAATACGATGGCGCGATCACCAACTACCTGACCAGCCTCGGCGCGGACAAGTCGCACCAGGCGCGCAGCGCCTATCCGCAGACGCTGAACCTGGCCTTCGAGAAGGTGCAGGAAATGCGCTACGGCGAGAACCCGCACCAGTCGGCGGCGTTCTACCGCGACCTGAAGGCGGTCGACGGCGCGCTGGCCAACTACGTGCAGCTGCAGGGCAAGGAGCTGTCGTACAACAACATCGCGGACGCCGACGCGGCATGGGAATGCGTCAAGTCCTTCGAGGCCGCCGACGGCGCCGCCTGCGTCATCATCAAGCACGCCAACCCCTGCGGCGTGGCGATCGGCGCCAATGCGCTGGAGGCCTACGAGAAGGCGTTCAAGACCGATTCGACGTCGGCCTTCGGCGGCATCATCGCGTTCAACGTCGAACTCGACGGCACGGCCGCGCAGGCGGTCGCCAGACAGTTCGTCGAGGTGCTGATCGCGCCGTCGTTCAGCGCGCAAGCACGCGAGGTGTTCGCCGCCAAGCAGAACGTGCGCCTGCTGGAAATTCCGCTCGGCAAGGGCGTCAACCAGTATGACCTGAAGCGCGTCGGCGGCGGCCTGCTGCTGCAGAGCCCGGACGCGAAGAACGTGCAGCCGTCGGAGCTGCGCGTCGTCACCAAGCGTCATCCGACGCCGAAGGAAATGAGCGATCTGCTGTTCGCGTGGCGCGTCGCCAAGTTCGTCAAGTCGAACGCCATCGTGTTCTGCGGCGGCGGCATGACGCTGGGCGTCGGCGCCGGCCAGATGAGCCGCGTCGACTCGGCCCGCATCGCCAGCATCAAGGCGCAGAACGCCGGCCTGACGCTGGCCGGCTCGGCGGTCGCCTCCGATGCCTTCTTCCCGTTCCGCGACGGCCTGGACGTGGTGGTCGACGCGGGCGCGACCTGCGTGATCCAGCCGGGCGGCTCGATGCGCGACGACGAAGTCATCGCCGCCGCCGACGAGCGCAATATCGCGATGGTGCTGACCGGTACGCGGCATTTCCGGCATTGAGTCCGGACCAAGGGGACCGAGCGGCAACGCGCCGCTCGCAGCCGGGCGAGCAGATCGAATGAGCGGTACGAACGCGCAGTTCGGCGAGCACCGGCTGTCCTCTCCCCTGCCCTCCCCCGCAAGCGGGAGAGGGAGAATGCCCCGGGCCTCCGATGCTTCGGTAGCGCGCTCGGTGGCCCGCCTCGACTCCCGGTCCTGCATGGCCGAAGAAGGGATCGGAAAGGGCTCGGGAAAGGGTAACATCGGTCGATACTCCGATACCCCCGCGCCATGCGCGACGACAATCGCGCAGCGCCCGCCACCAAATCCACCTACACTACCCCATCGCCACCTCTCCTAGCTCAATGCGCATCCTCGGCATCGACCCCGGCCTTCGTACCACCGGCTTCGGCGTGGTCGAAAAGCACGGCAACAAGCTCGCCTACGTCGCCTCGGGCACCATCAAGAGCGATGGCAACGGCAGCCTGCCCGAGCGTCTGAAGACGCTGTATGACGGCATTGCCGAGGTCACGCGAACCTATGCGCCCGATTGCGCGGCGATCGAGAAGGTGTTCGTCAACGTCAATCCGCAATCGACGCTGCTGCTCGGACAGGCCCGTGGCGCGGCGATCTGCGGGCTGGTGGGCTATGGCCTGCCGGTGTTCGAATACACCGCGCTGCAGTTGAAGGTCGCCGTGGTCGGCTATGGCCGCGCCAACAAGGCGCAGGTGCAGGAGATGGTGGCGCGGCTGCTGGCCCTGCCCGGCCATCCCAGCTCCGACGCGGCCGACGCGCTCGGCGTGGCGATCTGCCATGCCAATGGCGGCGATACGCTGGCGACGCTGAGCGGCCTGGCGCCCGAGCTCGCGCGCAAGGGCGTGCGGGTGCGGCGCGGCAGACTGGTCGGCTAGCGCCGGCTCTTTCGGCTCTCGGGCTCTCGGGCTCTCCCCGACTCTTCGGCTCCCCTGACTTCCCTGACTCCCCTGGCTTTCCGGCTCTCGCGGCTCTCCGGCCCCCGCGGCGCTGACGGCGTCCCAGGCGACGCGCGCCTCACTTACAATCGGCCTCATCCCGCGCTCGAGGAGGCCGCATGTCCCGTCCCAGCTTGATCCCCCGTTTTGCCTTGCAGTCCGCCGCCCGGCTCCACGCCGCGATGTCGGCGGCGATGCTGGCCACCCTGCTCGCGGGCTGTGCCACCCAACCCGTACCTCCCGCCGCGCCCGCCGCCGAACCGCCGCAAGCCGAACCGGCCCCGCCGCGGCCCAAGCCGCTGGTGATCGGCCATCGCGGCGCCAGCGCGCTGCGGCCCGAACATACGCTGGCCGCATACACCAAGGCCATCGAGGACGGCGCCGACCTGATCGAACCGGATCTGGTCGTCACGCGCGACGGCGTGCTGGTGGCCCGGCACGAGAACGAGATCGGGGGCACCACCAACGTCGCCACGCTGCCGCAGTTCGCCGACCGCAAGCGCATCAAGGTGATCGACGGCGAGCGGCTGGAGGGCTGGTTCACCGAGGACTTCACGCTGGCCGAGCTCAAGACGCTGCGGGCGCGCGAGCGCATTCCGAAGCTGCGTCCGGCCAATACGCAGTACGACGACAAGTTCGAGATCCCGACGCTGAACGAGATCATCGCGCTGGCCGCCAACGCCTCGCGCCGCAGCGGCCGGACCATCGGCCTCTATATCGAGACCAAGCATCCGAGCTACTTCCGCGGCATCGGCCTGCCGATCGAAGAGAAGCTGGTCGACGCGCTGCGTGCCAACGCCCATACGCGCCATGCGCCGGTCTATCTGCAATCGTTCGAGACGGCCAATCTGCGCGCGCTGCGCCAGCGGCTCGGCAAGTCGATGCCCAACGTCAAACTGGTGCAGCTGATCGGCAGCGGATCGAAGGCGCCGGCCGACTGGCGGCTGTCCGGCGATACGCGCCGCTATGCGGACATGGTCAAGCCGCTCGGACTGCGCGAGGTGGCCACGTACGCCGACGGCATCGGCCCCGAGCGTACGCACGTGCTGCCGCGCGACAGCGCCGGCGGGCTTGCCGCGCCGACCGCGCTGGTGCGCGACGCGCACGCGGCGGGCCTGGTCGTGCATCCTTACACGCTGCGGCCGGAGAACGCCTTCCTGCCCAAGAGCCTGCGCGGCCCCGGCGGCGATGCGGCACGGCATCCGGCCGGCATGATCCGCGAGGCGCGCGCGCTGATCGACGCCGGCGTGGACGGCTTCTTCACCGACGATCCCGCGCTCGGACGCCGCGCGGTGGACGCGCCCTAGACGCGCGGACACCCAGCCTCGCTGCGCTACACTGGCGCCCTTTCAGACCGACCCATGCCGGCGCGCGGCAGCGCCCGGCAGCCAATCCCGCAAGCACCATGATCGGACGCATCGCCGGCACCCTCATCGAGAAGAATCCCCCGCATCTGCTGGTCGACTGCCACGGCGTCGGTTATGAGGTCGACGTGCCGATGAGCACCTTCTACAACCTGCCGGCGGTCGGCCAGCCGGTCACGCTGCTGACGCAGCTGATCGTCCGCGAGGACGCGCATCTGCTGTACGGCTTCGGCAGCGCGGAGGAGCGCAATACCTTCCGCGAGCTGATCAAGATCAGCGGCATCGGCGCGCGCATGGCGCTGGCGGTGCTGTCGGGCATGTCGGTGGCCGAACTGGCGCAGGCCATCACGCTGCAGGAGGCCGGCCGGCTGACGCGCATTCCCGGCATCGGCAAGAAGACCGCCGAACGGCTGCTGCTGGAGCTGAAAGGCAAGCTCGGCGCCGAACTGGGCCATGTCGGCGGCGCGGCGGCCGCGCACGACAGCGCCGCCGATATCCTGAACGCGCTGCTGGCGCTCGGCTATTCCGACAAGGAGGCCGCCGCGGCGACCAGGCAGGTGCCGGCCGGCACCGGCGTCTCCGAAGGGATCAAGCTCGCGCTGAAGGCGTTGTCGAAGGGCTGAGACCGCGCGGGGCACGGGCACGTGCGGGCCAGTGTACGGGCCTGCGTACGAGCCGGTAAGCGGCTCGTGCTCGCCAAGACGGCGGACGGCGCCGACGGTGCCGTGGGCTACAATCGAGCCAGTTTTCCCGCCTCCGCGCCATGATCCAGACCGACAAGTTCGCCCCGAGCCGCCCTGCCGACAGCGGCGACCGCCTGATTGCCGCCACGCCCGCGTCCAGCAGCGAGGAGGCCTTCGAGCGCGCGCTGCGGCCCAAGCTGCTCGACGACTATGTCGGCCAGCAGAAGGTGCGCGACCAGCTCGACATCTTCATGCACGCGGCCCGCAATCGCCGCGAAGCGCTCGACCACGTGCTGCTGTTCGGCCCGCCCGGCCTGGGCAAGACCACGCTGGCCCATATCATCGCGCGCGAGATGGGCGTCAATCTGCGCCAGACCTCGGGCCCGGTGCTCGAGCGCCCCGGCGATCTTGCGGCGCTGCTGACCAACCTCGAAGCCAACGACGTGCTGTTCATCGACGAGATCCACCGGTTGTCGCCGGTCGTCGAGGAAATCCTGTACCCGGCGCTCGAGGACTACCAGATCGACATCATGATCGGCGAAGGCCCGGCCGCGCGCTCGGTCAAGCTCGATCTGCAGCCGTTCACGCTGGTCGGCGCCACCACGCGCGCCGGCATGCTGACCAATCCGCTGCGCGACCGCTTCGGCATCGTCGCGCGGCTCGAGTTCTATACCGCCGACGAGCTGGCCCGGATCGTCACGCGCTCGGCGCAGCTGCTGCACGCGCGCATCGATCCGACCGGCGCGCTCGAGATCGCGCGCCGCTCGCGCGGCACGCCGCGTATCGCCAACCGCCTGCTGCGACGCGTGCGTGACTATGCCGAGGTCAAGGGCGACGGCACCATTACGCGCGAGATGGCCGATGCCGCGCTGGCGATGCTGGACGTGGACCGCGTCGGCTTCGACCTGATGGACCGCAAGCTGCTCGAGGCCATCCTGCACAAGTTCAGTGGCGGCCCGGTCGGCGTCGACAATCTGGCCGCGGCGATCGGCGAGGAGCGCGACACCATCGAGGACGTGCTCGAACCCTATCTGATCCAGCAGGGCTATCTGCAACGGACGCCGCGCGGACGCGTGGCGACCCCCGCGGCGTACCGGCACTTCGGGTTGGCGATGCCCGGCGGCGCGCAGGGCAGCATCCTGCCGGACGAGTGATGACGCGATAAACCATTGTGGAGGCGCCGATGCGAAACGATCGAGACAGCACGATACGACGCGGGGCGCGCGCGCTGGCGCTGGCCGGCGCGATGGCCTGGGTGTTGACGGCCGGCGCCGTCGGCGAGGCGAACGCGCAGACGGCGCCCGCCACCACCGCGGCGGAGGTCGTCCGCATCGATGCCACGAACGCGGTGCTGGTGCGTGGACCGCAAGGTCAGCTGACCGAATTGATGACCGGCGACGAGGCGCGCCATTTCGGTACGGTCAATGCGGGCGACCGCCTGACGGTCACGCGCGGCCCGGCGCGCATCACGAAGCTGGAGCCGCTGCCGAGCCGCAATGTCGCGACCGCGGAATCGGTGGACCGGCTGTCGCGCCGTCTCGACGACGGCCGGCCCGGCGTGGTGCGCGAGATCACGACCACGGCCACCGCCGAAATCATCGCGGTCGATCCGATCGGCCGCACGGTGACGTTCCGCGGCCCGCGCAACGCGGAGCACGCGGCACGCGCGGACGACATCTCGATCGACGTGGCCGGGCTGCGGCCAGGCCAGATGGCCCGGATCGTTTATCGGGAGACGGTGGAGATTACGAGGGAAGGAGCAGCGGGAGCACGCTGAATGTTTTCTCCCCACTCCCACCAAGCGGGAGAGGGGCGAAAACCAGAGCGGGGAGCTATACGCCGCGGCGCGACTGCTGCGTGCGGACTCAAGCCGCCCGAGGATGCCGCGCGGATTCCTGCAGAGGGTGTTCGGCCACACCGCTCGCCCGCCCGCCCAACGCCTCACCGATCATCAGCAAGCTCGGATGCTGCGGATCGATCCACGCCGCGGCTTCTCCAGCGGCCATCTGCCGCAGCGTGAACTGGCGGCTGCGCTGGTGCGGGGTCGAGGCGGCCTCGACCACCCAGGCCGGCGTCGAGGCCGGCTTGCCATGCGCGATCAGCTGCGCGGCGATCGCCGCGGCCTGGTCGCGGCCCATGTAGTAGACCAGCGTATCGGCCTTGACGTCGGCTTCCACGTCGATGGTGTCGGGGGCCTTCGCCTGCGTGGCGAAGGCCACGCTGCGCGACACGCCGCGCTTGGTCAGCGGACGCGCGATCGCCGAGGCAGCGGCCAGCGCGGCGGTGATGCCGGGCACGATCTCGTAATCGATGCCCGCCTCTTCCAGCGCCTGCAATTCCTCGTCGGCACGGCCGAACAGCATCGGATCGCCGCCCTTCAGGCGCACCACGCGCTCGTGCTTGCGCGCCAGGTCGACGATCTGCCGGTTGATGAACAGCTGCGCGGTCGAGCGCTTGCCACAGCGCTTGCCCACTTCGACCAGCCTGGCCTGCGGACACCAGGCCAGCATCTCGGGCGACACCAGCGCATCGTGCAGCACCACGTCGGCTTCGCCCAATAGTCGTGCACCACGCACCGTAATGAGGTCCGCCGCGCCGGGTCCGGCGCCAATCAGGTAGACCTTGCCCATGTTGCTGCTCCTCGTGATTCCTGGATCGACTTCGATCGCTTCGATCTCAGGAATATGCACGGATCATGCCTGCGGCAACCGTGTGATTGGTCGCCTCGTCGATCAGCACGAACGCGCCGGTGGCGGGGTTGTCGCTGTAGACGTCGCAGACCACCGGCTTCTGCAGCGTGATCTGCACCGAGCCGATGTCGTTCAGGCGGATGTCGTGACGGCCGGTCTCGTGCGACAGCGTATGCACGTCAAGCACGCGGTCCACCGCGGACACGCGCGCGAACACGCTGGCGGTGGTGTGCTTCAGCACGTATTTGCGCGCGGTGTTCAGCGCCGCATCGTCGAACCAGCACAGGTCGGCCTGCAGCTTCTTCGCCGGCAGCGCCTGCTGGCTTTCCGCGGCCGCTGCAGCGACGAACATGTCACCGCGCGATACATCGACGTCTTCGGCCAGCCGGATCGTGATGGTTTCGCCGGCGCTCGCCTCTTCGGCGGCACCGTTCGGCGTCAGCACCTCGGCGACCACCGCCTCGCGGTTGGCCGGCAGCACGCGTACGGTCTGGCCCACGCGCACCGTGCCGGCCTCGACGCGGCCGGCATAGCCGCGGAAATCGTCCGACTGCGCACCGTCCTGGCGGATCACCAGCTGCACCGGGAAGCGCAGCGCGGCCTCGCCCTGCGGCGCGACCTCCTCGACCGGCAGCGCCTCGAGCAGCGGCAGCAGCGGCTCGCCCTGATACCAGGGCATCGCCTCGCTGGCGTGCACGATGTTGTCGCCGCGCAGCGCCGACACCGGCACGTAGCGCACGTCCTTCAGGCCCAGCTGGCTGGCCAGCTCGGCATAGGCGGTGCGGATCTCGTTGAAGCGCTGTTCGCTGTAGTCGACCAGGTCCATCTTGTTGACGGCGACGATCACGTGCTGCAGCTCGAGCAGCTTGACGATCGCGGTATGGCGCTTGGTCTGCGCCAGCAGCTGCGCGCGGCCATCGGCCACGGTCACGCGGGTGGCATCGATCAGCACGATCGCGGCGTGCGCGGTCGATGCGCCGGTGACCATGTTGCGCGTGTACTGCTCATGGCCCGGCGTATCGGCGATGATGAACTTGCGGCGTGCGGTCGAGAAATAGCGGTAGGCCACGTCGATCGTGATGCCCTGCTCGCGCTCGGCCTCGAGGCCGTCGGTCAGCAGCGAGAAGTCGATCTGCTCGCCGGCGGTGCGCTTGTTCTTGGCATTGGCCAGCGCGGTCAGTTGGTCCGACAGCACCGCCTTGCTGTCATACAGCAGGCGGCCGATCAGCGTGCTCTTGCCGTCGTCGACCGAACCGGCGGTGATGAATCGCAGAAGGCCCTGATGGGCGGCTTGGGTAGTCATGATGCAAATCCTGTGTCGGTGCGTCGCGCGTTGCGCAGAAATCCAGCCTCAGAAGTAGCCTTCCTTCTTGCGGCGCTCCATCGACGCCTCGCTGGTCTGGTCGTCCATGCGCGTGGCGCCGCGCTCGGTGATCTCGGTGACCGCGGTCTCGGCGATGATCTCGACCGGCGTCGCCGCGGTGCTGGCCACCGGGCAGGTGCAGCTGATGTCGCCGACCGTGCGGAAGCGCACCGACAGCACCTCGCTGACGTCGCCGTCCTGCTTGGGCGTGATCGGCGTCACCGGCACCAGCAGGCCGTTGCGGCGGACCACCTCGCGCTGGTGCGCGTAGTAGATCGGCGGCAGCGCCAGGTTCTCGCGCGCGATGTATTGCCACACGTCGAGCTCGGTCCAGTTCGAGATCGGGAACACGCGCATCTGCTCGCCCGGCGCCATGCGGGCGTTGTACAGGCTCCACAGCTCGGGACGCTGCGCCTTCGGATCCCATTGGCCGAACTCGTCGCGGAACGAGAAGATCCGTTCCTTGGCGCGCGCCTTTTCCTCGTCGCGGCGGGCGCCGCCCATCAGCGCGTCGAACTGGTGCTGCTCGATCGTTTCCAGCAGCGTGACCGCCTGGGCCGCGTTGCGCGAATCGGTTTCCTTGCGCAGCCGCACGGTGCCGCGCTTGATCGAATCCTCGACGTGGCCGACCACCAGCCGCGCGCCGATCTCGGCCACACGCTGGTCACGGAACGCGATCACCTCGGGATAGTTGTGGCCCGTGTCGATATGCACCAGCGGAAACGGCAGCTCGATCTTGCGATTGCCGAGCCGGAACGCCTTCAGCGCCAGGTGCAGCATCACGATCGAGTCCTTGCCGCCCGAGAACAGCAGCGCCGGGTTGCGGCACTCGGCGGCGACCTCGCGGATGATGTAGATCGACTCGGCCTCGAGCCGGTCCAGGTGGTCGTTCTGCACCTCGATCAGGTGCGCGATGTCGGGGTTGCCGTCGCGCGTGGCCGCGGCGCCGGCCTGGAGTTCGTTCATGATGCCCATCTGTGGCCTCAATGCTTGATGTTCTGTTCGTGCAGACCGCACTCTTTCGAGTCGCGGCTTTCCCACCACCAGCGGCCGGCGCGCACGTCCTCGCCGGCGCGCACGGCACGCGTACACGGTTCGCAGCCGATGCTGGGATATCCCTTGGCATGCAGCGCGTTGACCGGCACCGCATGCCGCTTCAGATAGGCCCACACCTCGGCCTCGGTCCAGTCCGCGAGCGGATTGAACTTCGGAATACCGCGCGCCTCGTCGATTTCCTCGAACGGCAGGTCGGCACGCGTGACGGCCTGCTCGCGGCGCTGGCCGGTCAGCCACGCATCCGCATGCGACAGCGCGCGGT
This sequence comes from Cupriavidus gilardii, assembly GCF_008801915.1. GTDB lineage: Bacteria > Pseudomonadota > Gammaproteobacteria > Burkholderiales > Burkholderiaceae > Cupriavidus > Cupriavidus gilardii. The sequence continues at coordinate 172,930 of NZ_VZOV01000003.1, read as the reverse complement.
TCAGCGGCTCGACCTTGCGGATGCCGCAGCATTCCTTGCGCAGCTCGACGCTGTCGTAGAACGCGTTCAGGCCGTGCTTGCGCACATAGTTCTCGATCGCCTCGGCGTCAGGCGTGAAGCGCTCGATCTCGTAGCCGTAGTGCGCCTTGACCTCGTCGAGCATCGCGAGCGTCTCGGCGTGCAGGCGGCCGGTCGCCAGCGTGAACACGCGGATGCCGGCGCGCAGCGCGGCCGAGCCGCGCAGGATCGCGTCGGTGATCACCATGTCCTCGGCGGCCAGGCTCGACGCAAAGCGGGCGCGGTAGAAGCGGCTCGCGATCGCTTCGAGCCGTTCGGCCAGCGCGGCCTCCTTGGCCTCGAGCGCGGCGGTGCTGCCGGTGTATTCCGGCGCCGTCCACAGCGATGGGCGCAGCGGCGAGGCGGCCGGGATCTCCAGAGCGTCGGAAGGAGTCGCCCGCAGTTCGACGATCGGAATCACGCTCATGCCGATTCCCGCTGTTCGGCGCGCGCCCGGCGGAACAGGGGCAGCGGCTCGTCCACCGAGGCCTGGTAGGTCACGGTGAATTCGCTGAAGCCCTTGAGCGCGTCTTCGATGTTCTTGTCGGCGCGCACGGCGAAGGCGTCAAAGCCGCAGCGCTTCATGAAGTTCAACTGGTCGCGCAGCACGTCGCCGATCGCGCGCAGCTGGCCCTTCCAGCCATAACGGGTGCGCAGCAGATACGCGGTGGAAAAACCGCGGCCGTCGCGGAACACCGGGAAGTCGACCGCCAGCAGCGACACGCGCGCCAGTTCGCCGGCGACATCGCCCGGCTCGTCGTCCGGTGCCAGCCAGATGCCGGTGCGGGGCGCGTCGCGGCCGGCCAGCAGGCCGTCCTTGTGCGCCAGCCAGACCGGCAGCGGGAACAGCACCGCGTCCTGGCTCGCTGCCGCCGCGGCGATCTGCTCGTCGGTCGGGGCCTGGCCTTCGTCGCCGCGCAGCACGGTCCACGCGTCGTCGACGATCGCCGGCACGGCGGCCTGGCCGCCGTCGGCGCGTTGCAGTTGGATGATCTTTGCCATATTCGTTCTCGATGCGTTTGCGTTCGTCGATGCCGTCGGGTTCAAGCTTCGGCGCGTTCGCGCTGCTTGTTCGCGTAGACGCGCTCCTTGAACGGCGCGACGCCGATGCGGGCGAAGGTGTCGATGAAGCGTTCGTCCTCGATGCGGTGCTCGACGAAGGTCTCGATGATGCGGCTGACCACGTCCGGCATTTCGTCGGCCTTGAACGACGGCCCGATCACCTTGCCCAGCGCGGTCTCGTTGCCCTGCGCGCCGCCGAGCGTGACCTGGTACCACTCCTCGCCGTCCTTGTCGACGCCGAGCACGCCGATGTTGCCGACGTGGTGGTGACCGCAGGCGTTGATGCAGCCCGAGATGTTCAGCGAGACCTCGCCGAGGTCGTGCACGAAGTCCAGGTCCTCGAAGCGCTGCTGGATCGCCTGCGCGATCGGGATCGACTTGGCATTGGCCAGCGAGCAGAAATCGCCGCCGGGGCACGAGATGATGTCGGTCAGCAGGCCGATGTTCGGCGTGGCCAGGCCATTGGCCTTGGCCAGTTGCCACAGCTCGTACAGGTCGCGCTTGCGCACGTCCGGCAGCACCAGGTTCTGTTCGTGCGCGACGCGCAGCTCGCCGTAGCCGTAGCGGTCGGCCCAGTCGGCCACCAGTTCCATCTGCTCGGCGGTCACGTCGCCCGGAGGCGCGGCCACGCCGGGCTTGGTCGACAGCGTCACCGCGGCATAGCCCGGCACCTTGTGGCCGTGCACGTTGCGGCGAACCCAGCGGGCGAAGGCCTTGTCCTCGAGCAGATGCTTCTCGAAGCTGGTGTCGGTGTCCGGCAGCCTGTCATAGGCCGGCGGCGCGAAAAACTGCGCGACGCGGTCGAACTCGGCCTGCGTCAGCGTGCCGGGGCCGTCCTTGCTGTGCTGCCATTCGGCCTCGACTTCCTCGGCGAACTTCTCGGCGCCGAGCGACTTGACCAGGATCTTGATGCGGGCCTTGTACTTGTTGTCGCGGCGGCCATAGCGGTTGTAGACGCGGATTGCCGACTCGATATAGGTCAGCATGTGCTGCCACGGCAGATCGTGCTTGATGATCGTGCCCAGGATCGGCGTACGGCCCAGGCCGCCGCCGGCCAGGATGTTCAACCGCAGCTCGCCGTCCGCGTTGCGGTAGGCGTAGACGCCGATATCGTGCATCTGCACCACGGCGCGGTCGTCCTTCGACGCAGAGATCGCGATCTTGAACTTGCGCGGCAGGAAGGCGAATTCCGGCTGGAACGTGCTCCACTGGCGCAGCAGCTCGGCCAGCGGACGCGGGTCCACCGCCTCGTCCGGCGCGACGCCGGCAAAGTGGTCGGTGGTGATGTTGCGCACGCAGTTGCCCGAGGTCTGGATCGCATGCATCTCGACCGACGCCAGGTCGGCCAGCGCATCGGGCACGCGCTCGAGCTCCATCCAGTTGTACTGGATGTTCTGGCGCGTCGAGAAGTGGCCGTAGCCGCGGTCGTAGTGGCGCGCCAGATGCGCGAGCATGCGCAGCTGCTTCGAGGCCAGCAGGCCATAGGGAATCGCCACCCGCAGCATGTAGGCGTGGCGCTGCATGTACAGCCCGTTCTGCAGGCGCAGCGGCAGGAATTCTTCCTCGGTCAGCTCGCCCGACAGGCGGCGACGCACCTGGTCACGGAACTGCGCGACGCGCTCGGCAACGATGCGCTGGTCGTATTGATCGTACTGATACATGGTGTGGGTCCGTTCAGTATGCGTTCGTGTTCGTTCGTAGGGACGCGCGGGGCAGTGGCACCGGCGCTAGGAAACCAGCTTGATCGCCACCAGCGTCAGCGTGGTGGCCAGCGCGCCGCGCACCAGCCGCTCCGGCAGCGCGCGCGACAGCTGCGCGCCCAGCCAGATGCCGGGGATCGAGCCCACCAGCAGCGCCAGCAGCAGATTCCAGTCGACGGTGCCGAGCCACACGTGGCCCAGCCCGGCCAGCGCGGTCAACGGCACCGCGTAGGCGATATCGGTGCCGGCCACCTCGGCCGGCTTCATGCGCGGATACAGCAGCAGGATCAGCGTCGCGCCGACCGCGCCGGCGCCGATCGACGACACCGTGACCAGCACGCCGATCACGACGCCGACGATCACGGTGGCCACCGCCTGGGCGCGGCCTTCCAGTTGAAAACGGGGATTGCGGGCCAGCCATTCCAGCAGCTGGCGGCGGAACAGCAGCGACAGCACGGTCAGGATCACCGAGATGCCGATCGACAGACGGATCGCGTGCAGCCAGCCGGCGTCGAGTTCGCCGGCGCTCTTGAGCACCAGGATGGCAGCCAGCGCCGCCGGCAGGCTGCCCAGGCACAGGCGCTTGACCACCTGCCATTGGATGTGACCGTGGGCGCGGTGCGCCAGCGTGCCGAAGCCCTTGGTGATCGCCGCGAAGGCCAGATCGGTACCGACCGCGGTGGCAGGCGAGAAGCCGAACAGCAGGGTCAGCAGCGGCGTCATCAGCGAGCCCCCGCCCACGCCGGTCAGACCGACGAGGACGCCTACCAACAGACCGGAAACGGTAAAGGCCAGGGACATGGGGGCGCACCGAAGTGGGTCCCCGCCGGGCCGCGCCGGCCTTGTAACGCCGGGCGCACGGGGACTAGCCGTTCATTAACAAAGTTCGCAAATCGTAATAAACTCGCCTCATATCTCAAACTAATAAGAAGTTGTTTGTTTATACGGACGACGATATATGAACCTGCACCAATTTCGCTTCGTGCGCGAGGCCGTCCGTCAGAACTTCAACCTGACCGAAGCCGCTAAAGCGCTCTACACGTCACAACCCGGGGTCTCCAAGGCAATCATCGAGCTCGAAGAAGAGCTGGGTGTCGATATCTTCACCCGTCACGGCAAGCGGATCCGCAGCCTGACCGAACCGGGCCGCCGCATCCTGACCTCGGTCGAGAAAATCCTGCAGGAGGTCGAGAGCCTGAAGCGGGTCGGCAAGGACTACGCCGCCCAGGACCAGGGCAACTTCACGATCGCCACCACGCACACGCAGGCCCGCTACGCGCTGCCGCGGGTCATCGGCGAGTTCACCAAGCGCTACCCGAAGGTGCGGCTGTCGATCCAACAGGGCAATCCCGCCCAGATCGCCGACATGGTGCTGCACGACCAGGCCGACCTGGGCATCGCCACCGAAGGCATTTCGGGGGACAAGAACCTGGTGTCGCTGCCCGGCTACCAGTGGCAGCACACCATCGTGACGCCGCCGGACCACCCGTTGCTGGACAAGCCGCATCTGTCGCTGGAGGACCTGATCGGCTATCCGATCGTCACCTACGACCCGAACTTCGCCGGCCGCCCCAAGATCGACAAGGCGTTCGAGCTGCGCCACCTGCAGCCGGACATCGTGCTGGAGGCGATCGACGCCGACGTGATCAAGACCTATGTCGAGATCGGGCTGGGCATCGGCATCGTCGCCGGCGTGGCGTTCGATCCCGAACGCGACCGCAATCTGCGCGGCATTCCGGCCGGCCACCTGTTCGGCACCAATGTGACGCATCTGGCGGTCAAGCAGGGCGCCTACCTGCGCAGCTTCGTCTATACCTTCATCGAACTGTTCTCGCCGACGCTGAACCGCAAGCTGGTCGAACAGGCGATGTCGGGCGACCACGAGGCCTACGAACTGTGAGCGCACACCAACCCGAGCACCGGCCGGACGCCGAGCCCATCATCGAGTGGACCGAGGAAGGCGTGCCGCATCGCGCGCGCTGGCGCTCCGAGGCCGGCATGCCGCCGCCGCGGCGCGTGGTGATCGCCGACGACCGCACCGACGCCGATACCGCCTACCGGCTCGCCTGCGAAGGCACCGCCCTGCTGTGGCGCGGCGACTTCCAGAACGCGCGCCAGCTGCTGCAGGCGATGGCGCGCCGGGTCGAGCGCAAGCCGCGCCGGGCGCAGCGCCAGGCCAAGGCCAAACCCGCGCCGGCCACCCCGGCCGAGGCCTTCCACCTGCATCGCCAGGCCCAGGCGCAGCGCGCCCGCACGCTCGGCATGCTGCTGCTGCCGTTCGAGTCCGATCACACCGTGCCGCTGCGGCGCGCGCCCGATGTGCGCGAGGCCTGCACCGAGGCCTACGGTCCGGCCGACCAGCCCTATGTCGCGTCGATGCGCGAACTGCTCGGGCTGATCGGCGCGCACGAATGGCGCAAGAAGGGCGTGCCGGTGCCGGCGCTGGGCGACCGCATCCATCCCTGGTATGGCGTGTTCTCGCCGGTGCGCGGCGAGTATGTCGACCTGGTCGGCCAGGCGCCGTTGCCCGCAGCGCTGGCGCGCGAATCGCTGGCCTTCGATATCGGCACCGGCACCGGCGTGCTGGCCGCGATGCTGGCCCGGCGCGGCGTCAAGCGCGTCGTCGCCACCGACCAGGACCCGCGCGCGCTGGGCTGCGCCGCCGACAATATCGGCCGGCTTGGGCTGACCAGACAGGTCGAGATCGTGCAGGCGGACCTGTTCCCGGACGGCCGCGCCCCGCTGGTGGTCTGCAATCCGCCGTGGGTGCCGGCGCGGGCCAATGCGCCGATCGAGCACGCGATCTACGACCCGGATAGCCGCATGCTGCGCGGCTTTCTGGCCGGCTTGGCCGCGCATCTGAGCGACGACGGCGAAGGCTGGCTGATCCTGTCGGACCTGGCCGAGCATCTGGGCCTGCGCACGCGCGAGGCGCTGCTCGGCATGATCGACGCCGCGGGCCTGCAGATACTGGGCCGCATCGACATCAAGCCGCGTCACCCCCGCGCCGCCGATGCCGATGATCCGCTGCACACGGCCCGCGCCGCGGAGACGACCTCGCTGTGGCGGCTCGCGCCGAAGGCCGCCGCCCGGCCAGGTTGATGCCCGGCTCCCGACTCGATGGAAGCCAGATAGAAGCCGGATAGAAGCCGAACAGAAGCCGGATGGAAGCGATATCCATATAGAAGCCAACAAGCCGAAGGAGGAGACCCCATGCCAAGATCCACCCCGCCCCGCCTGCGACGCTCGCTGCGCGTTGCCGCTCTGGTGCTTGCCGCCGCCGGCACCGCCGGCGCGCTGTTCTCCGGTGCCGCCCACGCCGACATCCGCGTCGGCATCGACGTGTCGACCACCGGCCCCGCCGCGTCGATCGGCATTCCATCGAAGAACACGATCCTGATGTGGCCGGCGACGCTGGGCGGCCAGAAGGCCGAGTACATCCTGCTCGACGACGGCTCGGACCCGTCCGCCGCGGTGCGCAACGTCCGCAAGCTGATCTCCGAGGAAAAGGTCGACGTGATCGTCGGCCCGAACATCACGCCCACCGCGCTGGCCGCGCTCGACGCGGTATCGGAAGGCGAGACCCCGATGGTTGCGCTGGCCGCCTCGGCCGCGATCGTCGAGCCGCAGACCGACCCCAAGCGCCGCTGGGCCTTCAAGATGCCGCAGAACGACTCGCAGATGGCGACCGTGCTGACCGAGCACATGAGCAACCACGGCGTGCGCACGGTCGGCTTCATCGGCTTCAACGACGCCTACGGCGAGAGCTGGTGGCGCGAGTTCTCCAAGCTGGCCGAGGTCCGCAAGATTCGCGTGGTCGCCAGCGAGCGCTTCTCGCGCAACGACACCTCGGTCACCGGCCAGGTCCTGAAGCTGATGGCCGCCAACCCCGATGCGATCCTGATCGCCGGCGCCGGCACGCCGTCGGTGCTGCCGCAGAAGACGCTGGGCGAGCGCGGCTACAAGGGCAAGGTCTATCAGACGCACGGCATCGCCACCGGCGAATTCCTGCGCATGGGCGGCAAGGACGTCGAAGGGACGCTGTTTCCGACCGGTCCGGTGGTGGTCGCGCGCCAGTTGCCGGACACTCACCCGGTCAAGAAGGTCGCGCTCGACTTCGTGACCCGCTACGAGGCCAAGTACGGCGCGGATTCGATCACGCAATTTGCCGGCGATGCCTGGGGAGCGTGGCAGCTGCTCGACGATGCGGCGCGGCGCGCGCTGAAGACCGGCGCGCAGCCGGGCACCAAAGAATTTCGCGCGGCGATGCGCAACGCGCTGGAAACCACCGCCAATCTGACCGTGCCGAACGGCGTGCTGAACCTGAGCCCGCGCGACCATCAGGGCTTCGATCAGCGCTCGCGCGTGATGGGCGTGATCCGCAACGGCAAGTTCAGTTACGCGGGACAATAAGGCCGGCATTGCCGGGCGCGACACGGGCGAACGCGCACTGCCGCGCAACAACAAGATCAGGAAGGAGCTGTCGACATGACTACCATTGCCTTTATCGGCCTGGGCGCGATGGGCTCGCAGATGGTGCGCCATCTGCTCGCGGCCGGCCACACGGTGCGCGCCTCGGTGCGCCGGCCGGAAGCCGCCGACGCCGCGCGCGAACTGGGCGCCGAGCCGTTCTTCAGCCCCGCCGAGGCGGCGCGCGGCGCCGAGGTCGTATTCACCAACGTCACCTCGTCCGAGGATGTCCGCATGGTGCTGCTCGGCGAAGGCGGCGTGATCGAAGGCGCCGCGCCCGGCACCATCTGCATCGACCACAGCACGATCTCCCCGGTGGTCACGCGCGAGATCGCCCAAGCGCTGGCCGAACGCGGCATCGAGGCGCTGGACTGCCCGGTGTCGGGCGGCACCGTCGCCGCCGAGGCCGGTACGCTGACCATCATGGTCGGCGGCAAGGCCGAAGTGCTGGCGCGCGTGCAGCCGCTGCTCGCGTGCTACGGCAAGACCATCACGCACATCGGCGACAACGGCGCGGGCCAGGTCGCCAAGCTGTGCAACCAGATCGCACAGGTCGTCAACATCGAAGGGATCGCCGAGGCGATGCGCTTCGCGCAATCGCAGCAGGTCGACATGCAGCGCGTGCTGCAGGCGATGTCGACCGGCATGGCGGGCAGCCGCATGCTGGACATGATGGGCCCGAAGATGGTCGCCCGCGATTTCGCCGCCGGCATCCAGGCGCGGCTGCACGACAAGGACTTTGGCCTCGCCGCCGACGTCGCCCGCGAAGCCGGCCTGGCGCTGCCCGCAATGCAGGCCACCGCGGCGCAGCTGCAGACGCTGATGCGCAACGGCTGGGGCAAGGACGACACGTCGTCGCTGCTGCGGGTGCTGGAGGATCAGGGCTGATCTGGCATGAAGGTGGCCGGGCATGGTCGTCAAACGGCATCTTCGCGTGGGCAAGGCCGGCCGCGGTGATCAGCACGGACCACCGGCCCCGGCCGACACGCCAGCCCTGCTCGAGACCTGCCCGCTATGCGGGCGGCCACTGATCGCGGGTCCCAGCACCGACCTGCACCACCCGGTGCCCCGCTCCCGCGGCGGAACCGAGGTGGTGCCGATGCACCGGGTCTGCCACCAGAAGATCCACTCGGTCTTCACCGAAGCCGAGCTCGCCACCGAATTCCACGACTGGGACAAGCTGCGCCGCCACCCCGCCATGGCCGACTTCATCCGCTGGATCGCCCGCAAGCCGCCGGAGTATTACGACCGCAACCGCTGGACCAACGACAAGCGCCGGCGCTAGACCGCGCCGCCCCGCGGCAGGCCCCCCTCGGTTGTCCCGTCAGGCGATTTGCGGCATAATCCGCTGCTCAGCGCAGTGCCCCCGCCGCTTCTCCGGCAACCCTCCGGCACGATCGCGCACCCGCCCGGGTGGTGAAACAGGTAGACGCAGGGGACTCAAAATCCCCCGCCGCAAGGCGTGTCGGTTCGAGTCCGACCCCGGGCACCAAAAACAAATCTCAAGCAGCCCGAAGAGGTCAACCGAACCCCTTCCAGCTTAGCTTTTCGGGGTTTTTTGTTTCTCGCAGAGTCCAAGAATGTCCATTGACAGCGGGCGCCTTGGGCGTCTTTGAGGGCACAAGGGCAAAAGTGCGGATGCCTCCACCGAATATGCCCCCGAGGAAACGCCATACCCCTTACGGATACCGCTGCCGTAACGCCGCGCCGCGCGAGAAGCCCTACCCGGCTTGCGGACGGCGGCGAGATGTACCTGGAGGTCTCGCCCGCTGGCGGCAAGTATTGGCGAACCATGCATGCAACATCGAGCGCTTCGAGGGGGTAAGCACTTCTTCAAGCTCGAAGGTGTGGCGCTGCGCGAGTTCAAAACAGACCTACTTCCGGTCAGTCGCATGCCGCACCTCAACTGGGGGGCAGAGCGACCTAATCATTATGCTGCGAAGTGGTGCAATTCCACTCTCATTGCATATCATGCCTAGACGTCGGAAGCGACCGACGATGCAGCAACTCCAAAATCGATGCCTGCGAGAAGCCTTCCTAAGGGGGTTGTTGGCTTGCCTTGCCTTCGTAGGCGCCTATGCCATCAATACCGTGGCAGGCACGGCGGTCCGTAGCCTGGCTGCCGCAGCACCGTGCCAGCCGACCCTGCCAATCGCCTACTCAGCGTGGCCCGTCCTAGTGTTGATTGGCTGCGCCGCGGGTGCGTGACGCTTCTACCGCGACTACTACTGCGGTGTCATCGCACGGGATTTTATGAGTAGCCACGCCTTCGTAGTTATCGCATTACTCCACTGCAACTCGAACATTGCCAGCTATGCACCCAAAGGCCGATAGCCGCAATACCGGTGGCAACAATCCACGGGGGCGGAATAAAGACCCTGCGCACGAACAGTCCTTACCTGAAGGATTCTTCGCGAAGACGTGCACCGACACCTCTCCAATGCGCTGACCACGGCGGGCACAACCATCACACAAGGGGCGATAAATTGGGAATCTAAGGTCGTCAAGCACTTGGCTGTGATAAGCGCCGCCGGACTTGCCGGTGCAACTGCTCTTTACTCTTCGCCATCCAAGATGGCAGCACTCGGGGCTGTCACGTATTTTCTCGTTGGGCTGCTGATCGCCGCCACGATGGTGTCGATCTACTTCGTAAGGCTGATTTACTCGGGATGTTTCAGCAGAGGGCTAATTGCGGTGATCTGTAATCTCAGCCGTCTGGGCGCCGCCAAGCCACCAAGCTGGTTGATCGTGCTAATCGGCGTGGATTGGCTTCTGGCCGGTTGCTCGATTGCCTCCTTCGTGCTTGGCGTTGTCCGGCTGACGGTGGTCGTCTAGTTGCGAGGTGGGCTTGGAACTGCCTAGAGGCCGTCGGCCCTTGCTCCCCGTGTCGCACGGGCGCTACGAGTAAGTCTTGGTTGCCTTGCTGTCGAAAATTACAAAAATATCAACCAAATCAATGCGCTATATACCCACCCTTTTCTTGTCGCATTTAAGTAAGACATAGTCGTGCGAAAATGCTTCCACGCTTCACGACTTCCCCGTGTACCAGTTGACGGGTCTCGGACGGGGATAACAACACACCAGGGTGGTCCTGGTAGGCATCGACAGACATAGCGACTCAGCATGAGCAATCAGAATAAGACCGACACGCTTAAAAAGGCGGAGCATGCGGGCAAGAGCGCCGCAGCAGACAGCCCGCGTTCGAACACTGCTCCAGTGGGGGGCCAAGCAGGGCAGAGAACATCAAACGGTGACACATTCTGGGTGCGCTTCTTCTCCCACTGGCTTCCCCTGTATGCAATAGTCGGCAGCATCTGTTTCATTGCCGTCGCTAATCTGTGGCCCTTGGGCGCACGGAGGGCTGAGGACAAGATGACCATTAGCCAAGCTGCGGCACAAGGGATGCCATCGATGCCCGCCGGCGCAGCTGCATCCGCGGCCCAACCAATGCCACGTCAACTGAACACGGGAACATCGCAAACTGCGAGCCCGGCGGTGCCCGTCGCGCAATCAACCAACTCGTCTTCTGAGGTCAAAGTCACAGACGTCGCTAAGATGGCTATCGATGTAACCAAAGAGCGCGTCGACATGATGAAGGAGAGCTATGATCGACAGTTCTCCTTGCTAGCAGCCCTCGGAGCTCTGCTGGCATTCTTCGGCTTCAAAGGCATCGAATCCTTTTTTGCTGCGCGCGCCAAGGCCCAGGAGACATTGGAGAAAGCGCAAAACGCGGTGCAGCAGGCAGAGGAGGCAAAGCGGGAAGCCGATGAGGCAAAGCGAGAAGCCCAAGAAACAGTCCAGGCATTACACAACTTTGTTAAGACTAGGTATGCACGCGACAACAATGCCGAAGTCAACGTCGCGCACGGGATCGTGCTCCGAGAAATCGCTGAGGTCTACAAGGAAGTCATGAGCCCAGAGAAGTTAGGGCCGGTTGAGCGGACGCAGTTTGATGCCAACCATAAGTTCTATCTCCAAGAGAGCAAGAAGTACTTGCTAAAGGTCACGGAGATGGAACGCGAGGATGACATGGACCAAAAGGTGATCTCTAAGGCTTACGGCCACCTCGCTATGGTCTACAAGAGACTTGGCGATCCAGAGCGCGCGCTCGAAGCTGTGCAGAAGGCGGTGAGGGCCAACGATGCGGACTATTCAGCACATTACAACATGGCGTGCTACCACTGCCTAGTGGGCGAGCGTTCTTCAGGTGATGCGCGAGAAGAACACTACGCAGCAGCACTGAAGAGTTTGGAGACCGCGATCTCCATGAACAGAAAATTCGCGCGACAGGCGAAGTCGGATCCAGACTTGAGGTCGCTCGAAGCCGACCCACACTTTGAGAAGCTCATCGCCAAGTAGGATCGGAAAACACAAAGCCCGCAGTTAGCGGGCTTTGTGGTGGACGCACAGTGAGAACTGCGCCGGTTGAACAGTGGTTAGGGCATGGGCCGTACATCGATCATGTTCATACAATTCCTCACTCTGACATGCGTCTTAGTATAGTTTTTTGCGGAGAAGTTTCAGCTAAACCGCAACATCATACGAACCAGCGCTTCGTTCGTCAACTTAGAGCACTGAATCGTCGTGCTCCCGTTCAATGTAAAGGCGCCTTGATCTCGATGCAAGACGCAACGGCGATTTCCCTACAGATGCTGAGGGCTTCTTCGCCTGAAAAGTCACACAGAGTGATACCAACAAGCGAGAGAGAAGGCCCGCAGTTACTTTGACGCTGTCTGTTGATACAAAATATGCTTTATACGTCACCCAGTGCTGCAAACGATGGGTGCAGTGCGGCTCATCTGACGGTTTTAACGTCAGATCGATAGCTGCACGGCAACACGGAGCCCAATACGTCTGGGGGCATTTTTTCGAGACAAACAACCATGGGCTAAGACTGTGGAGGACCTAGCGACTAGTGTTCGAGTCCGGCCCCCGCCCCCGCCATCACGCATATCCCCTTGCTTCTATTTGTTGGGGCGCTCCATTGAGGGGCCGCCCTGTATCGGAAAGGTCCTCCGCGCCTTTCGCGCGATGGCGGGCTGCTTCCTCCAACGTATGAAGATGCATCACGATAGCTGATAAGTATCACAGCAGATGATGTGATACCTCCCAAGCCTGGCCGCACCATCTCGCCAAGATAGGCACATGTCCGCCCCCAAGGGTTGACACCAATGGAACGCACTTGGTCCAAATTTGTATTATGACCTTATTACCTGATAAGACGTCATTCCGGCCCAAGCCATGTTCGACAAGGTCTCCGCCCCCGCGATGAGCGACACCGTCGCTCAGCAACTGCTCAAGCAGATCGAGATCGGCAGTTTTTCCGCGACCGGCAAGCTGCCCACCGAGGCCGTGCTGGCGCAGCAGTTCGGCGTCAGCCGTACGGTGATTCGCGAGGCGATTTCGCGGCTGAAGAATGAAGGCGTGGTGGAGCCGCGCCAGGGCAGCGGCGTGTTCGTCAAGGAGCATGGCGCGATCCGGCCGCTGCGGATCGATTACGCCGAGGCGATCGAGCCCAGCTCGATGCCGCATCTGCTGGCGGTGCGCCGCGCCATCGAGGCGGAGGTGGCCGCGGAGGCCGCGCGGCGCTGCACGGATCGGGATATCGCCGAGATCGACGTGGCGCTGGCGAATATCGACGAGGCGGCGGCCGCCGGACGCGATGGCGTGGCCGAGGATGTCGCCTTTCACCGCAAGATCGCCGCGGTGACCGGCAATCCCTATTTCATCAAGACGCTGAATTTCCTGAACCAGTATCTCGAGGCCGGGGTCGCGGTGACCCGCCGCAACGAGGCGACGCGCGACGATTTTTCGCGCCAGGTGCGCGAGGAACACGCGGCGATCGTCGACGCGATCCGTGCGCGCGACCCGATGGCGGCGCGCAACGCCGCCCTGACCCACCTGTACAACGCCGAGCGCCGGCTGTCGCAAGCCGGCATCTGCTGAGCCGCCGACGCGGCGGCCCGCCCCAACCAGAGACAGATCATGTCACGACATATTGGAGTCATCGGCCTCGGTGCCATGGGCCTGGGCGTTGCGCGCTCGCTGTTGCGCGCGGGCTTTCGCGTCCACGCCTGCGACGTGCGCGACGAGGTGCTGCGCGCCTTCGCCAACGAAGGCGGCATCGCCTGCGCCACGCCGGCCGAACTGGGCGCGCAGTGCGACGTGGTGGTGACCCTGGTGGTCAATGCCGAGCAGACCGAAGCGGTGCTGTTTGGCGAGCAAGGCGCGGTGGCCCGCATGAAGCCCGGCGGCGTGGTGATTGCCAGCGCCACCGTGGCGCCGGACTTCGCTGCGAAACTGGGCGCGCGAATCGAAGCGGCCGGCCTGCTGATGCTCGACGCGCCGGTCTCTGGCGGCGCCGCGCGCGCGGCATCGGGCGAGATGACGATGATGACGTCGGGGCCGGCGGCCGCCTATGCCGCCTGCGAGGATGTGCTCGAGGCCATCGCTGGCAAGGTCTACCGCCTCGGCGAGCAGTACGGTGCCGGCTCCAAGGTCAAGATCATCAATCAATTGCTGGCGGGCGTGCATATCGCGGCGGCCGCCGAAGCGATGGCGCTGGGTCTGCGCGAGGGCGTCGATCCGGACGCGCTGTACGACGTGATCACCCATAGCGCCGGCAACTCCTGGATGTTCGAGAATCGGGTGCCCCATATCCTCAAGGGCGACTACACGCCGCTGTCCGCCGTCGACATCTTCGTCAAGGATCTGGGCCTGGTGCTCGATACCGCCCGCCGCAGCAAATTCCCGCTGCCGTTGTCGGCCACCGCTCACCAGATGTTCATGAGCGCGTCCAGCGCCGGCCATGGCGGCGAGGACGATTCCGCGGTGATCAAGACCTTCCCCGGCATCACGCTGCCGCCCGCACGCTGACTCCGAACACGCTGAGCGCCCTTCGTTGCCGCTGTCCGTTCTTCCTCGTTCGTCCATGTCCCAGTCCAACTTGCCCCGCCCGCTTCTTGGTTGTATCGCCGACGATTTCACCGGCGCCACCGATCTGGCCAATATGCTGGTCAAGAGCGGCATGCGAACCGTGCAGACCATCGGCGTGCCGCCGTCCGCGGCGCCGCTGCAAGCGGACGCCGTCGTGGTGGCGCTCAAATCGCGCACCATCCCGGCAACCGAAGCCATTGCGCAATCGCTGGCCGCGCTCGCCTGGCTGCAGGAACAGGGCTGCCGCCAGTTCTTCTTCAAGTACTGCTCGACCTTCGACTCGACCGACGCCGGCAATATCGGCCCGGTGGCGGAGGCCCTGCTCGATGCGCTGGGCCAACAGCCCGGCTTCTCGATCGCTTGTCCGGCCTTTCCGGAGAACGGCCGCACCGTCTTTCGCGGCCATCTGTTCGTCGGCGACGCGCTGCTCAACGAGTCGGGCATGCAGAACCACCCGCTGACGCCGATGCGCGATGCCAATCTGGTGCGCGTGCTGCAACGGCAGACCCGCGGCAAGGTCGGCCTGCTCCGCTATGACACGATCGCCGCCGGCGCGGCCGCGGTGCGCGAGGCGATCGCCCAGCTGCGCGCCGATGGGGTACGGCTGGCGATTGCCGATGCGCTGTCCGACCGAGATCTGCACGTGCTCGGCGAAGCGTGCGCCGATCTGCCGCTGGTGACCGGCGGCTCGGGCATCGCGCTCGGCCTGCCCGCCAACTTCCGCCGTGCGGGCCTGTTGGCCGAGCGCACCGATGCCGCGCAACTGCCGCGCATCGAGGGCTACGCCGCCGTGCTGGCAGGCAGCGCATCGCAGGCCACCAATGCGCAGGTGGCGGCGTGGCGTGGAGAGAAGGCGAACGTCAATTCCAATACGAACTTTGCAGCAGACGCCCGCCCAAGTTTCCGCATCGACCCGCTCGCGGTGGCACGCGGCGAAGCGGTGGTCGAACAGGCGCTGGCGTTTGCCCGATCGCATCTGCCCGAGCCGGTACTGATCTATGCCACCGCCACGCCCGACGAAGTGCGCAGCGTGCAGCAGGCGCTGGGCGTAACGGAGGCCGGCCAACTGGTGGAGGCCACGCTGGCCGCCATCGCGCGCGGTCTGCGCGAGATGGGCGTGCGCAAGTTCGTGGTCGGCGGCGGCGAGACGTCGGGCGCCGTGGTGCAGGCGCTCGACGTGAAATCGCTGCAGATCGGCGCGCAGATCGATCCCGGCGTGCCGGCCACCGCCACCATCGACGCCGAGCCCTTGGGGCTGGCGATGAAGTCGGGCAATTTCGGCGCGGTCGACTTCTTCGCCAAGGCGCTGCGCCAACTGGAAGGAGGCGCCCAATGAGCGAGGAAGCGCGACTGCGCGAGGAGATCTGCACGATCGGCGCGAGCCTGTATGCGCGCGGGCATGCGGTCGGCAGCGCCGGCAATATCAGCGCCCGGCTCGACGACGGCTGGCTGATCACGCCGACCGATGCCTGCCTGGGCCGGCTGGACCCGGCACGCATCGCCAAGGTCGATGCCAGCGGCCAGCATCTGTCCGGCGACAAGCCATCGAAGACGCTGGCGCTGCATCGGGGCATCTATGCCAACGACCCGAACGCGCACGGCGTGGTGCATACGCATTCGACCCATCTGGTCGCGCTGACGCTCGCGGGCGTCTGGCGCGAAGACGACGTGCTGCCGCCGATCACGCCCTACTACGTGATGAAGGTCGGCCATATTCCGCTGCTGCGCTATCGGCGCCCCGGCGACCCCGAGGTGGCGGCGCAGGTCGCCGCGCTGGCTTCGCGCGTGCGCGGCGTACTGCTGGACCGGCTCGGCCCCGTGATGTGGGGTCCGTCGGTATCGCAGGCGTCCTGGGCGCTCGAAGAGCTCGAGGAGACCGCGCGCCTGTGGTTGATGACCGATCCCAAGCCGGCGCCGCTCGACGCCGCGGCGCTCGAAGAACTACGCCAGACCTTCGGCGCACGCTGGTAGCGCGCGCCAGCCCGCGGTGTGCACGGGCTTTCATCACGCACACCGGCGCCGGCGCGACAGCCGGCCCGACACAATCCATAGGAGACAACCGATGACAGCCTACGACGCGGCAGCGCCCGCCTACGTCGACGCACCCGGCAAAGCCGAACTCGACCTGACCTACCGCAAGGTGTTCTGGCGCATCGTGCCGTTCCTGATGCTGTGCTACGTGGTGGCCTATCTGGACCGCGTCAACGTCGGCTTCGCCAAGCTGCAGATGTCGCAGGACCTGGCCTTCAGCGAGACGGTGTTCGGCCTGGGCGCCGGCATCTTCTTCCTCGGCTACTTCCTGTTCGAATTGCCGAGCAACATGCTGATGCACCGGATCGGCGCCCGCATCTGGATCGCCCGCATCATGATCACCTGGGGCATCCTGTCCGCGATGTTCGCCTTCGTCACGACGCCGACGCAGTTCTATGTGCTGCGCTTCCTGCTCGGGCTGGCGGAAGCCGGTTTCTATCCCGGCGTGATCCTTTACCTCACCTACTGGTTTCCATCGCACCGCCGCGCCAAGATCATCGCGGTGTTCATGTCCGCGATTCCGGTATCGGGCATCTTCGGCAATCCGCTGTCCGGCTGGATCATGGAAAGCTTCCACGGTGGCGCGGGCTTCCACGGCTGGCAATGGATGTTCGTGCTGGAGGCGATCCCCGCGGTGCTGATCGGCATCGCGACGATCCTCTATCTGGACAACAACATCCGCAGCGCCAAATGGCTGACCGAACGCGAAAAGCAGCTGCTGGCCGACGAGATCGCCGCGCAGCCGCAGGAGCAGCAACAGCATGCGCATTCGCTGCGCGCGGTCTTCCGCGACCCGCGCATGTGGTGGATGTCGCTGATCTACTTTGCCTTCGTGTCCGGGCAATACGGGCTGACCTTCTGGATGCCGACCTTCGTCAAATCGACCGGCATCAAGGGCACGCTGGAAATCGGGCTGCTGAGCGCGATCCCGTTCGTGGTGGCCATCGTCGCGATGAACCTGTTCGGCCACAGCGCCGACAAGCGCCGCGAGCGGCGCTGGCATCTGATCGTGCCGGCGCTGATGGGCACCGTCGGCTTCACCATTGCCGCTTCCGCCACCGGCAACACCACGCTGTCCATCGTCGCGCTGTCGGTGGCCGCCGCCGGCGTGCTGACCTGCGCCCCGCTGTTCTGGTCGCTGCCGACCGCGTTTCTTGCCGGCAGCGCGGCCGCGGCCGGCATCGCGATCATCAATTCGATCGGCAACCTGGCCGGCTTCGCCAGCCCCTATCTGATCGGCTTCCTGCGCGACGCCACCAACAGCACGGCGGCCGGCATGTACGTGCTGGCCGGCATGCTGGTGCTCGGTGCCGTCGCCGTCTGGCTGACGCCGGCCAGGCTGGTCAACCGCTAATATGAACGCGGCGCGCTTGCGCCGCCCTCTTCCACTTATCCCGACCTGCTGCCATGCCACGCTTTGCCGCCAATCTTTCGATGATGTACAACGAGCACGCGTTCCTGGACCGTTTTGCCGCGGCCGCGAACGATGGCTTCCGCGCCGTCGAGTATCTGTTTCCCTATGATTTTCCGGCGGCCGAGCTGAAGGCGCGGCTCGATACCAACGGCCTGCAGCAGGCGCTGTTCAATGCGCCGCCGGGCGACTGGGCCGCCGGCGAGCGCGGCATCGCGTCGCTGCCCGGACGGGAAGACGAATTCCGGCGCAGCATCGATACGGCGCTCGACTACGCGCGCGTGCTCGGCAACGACAAGCTGCACGTGATGGCGGGCCTCGCGGCGGCGGGCGTGTCGCGCGAGCAGCAACGCGCCGTCTATCTGCGCAACCTGGAGTACGCCGCCCGAACTGCGCAAGCCGACGGCATCACGGTAGTGATCGAGCCGATCAACACGCGCGATATCCCCGGCTTTTTCCTGAACCGCCAGGACGATGCGCAAGCGATCTGCCGCGAGATCGGTGCACCCAACCTCAAGGTGCAGTTCGACTGCTATCACTGCCAGATCGTCGAAGGCGACGTGGCGACCAAGCTCAAGCGCGACATGGCCGGTATCGGGCATATCCAGATCGCGGGCGTGCCGGAGCGGCACGAACCGGATATCGGCGAACTGAACTATCCCTATCTGTTCGACGTGATCGACGCGCTTGGCTACCAGGGCTGGGTCGGCTGCGAATATCGCCCCAGGGCTGGCACCAGCGAAGGGCTTGGCTGGCTGCGCCCCTGGCTGCAGCGGTAATCTTTGCCGGCGGCTGGCACATTCACCGCCGGCTGCCCGCCGATCTCGCGATCAACAAGGCAACGCATCATGAAAGTACTGATCACCGGCGGCGCCGGATTTCTCGGCCAGCGTCTGGCCAAACAGCTGCTGTCGCGCGGCGAACTGACCGGTCCCGACGGCAAGGCGGCTTCCATCACGGAACTGGTGCTGGTCGATGTCGTGCATGGCAACGATCTGGGCGACAAGCGCGTGACCGCGCTGGTCGGCGATATCGCCGATCCCGCGCTGCTCGAACGCGCGATCGACCGCGATACCGCTGTGGTGTTTCATCTGGCTGCCATCGTCAGCGGCCAGGCCGAGGCCGACTTCGATCTGGGCATGCGCATCAACCTCGATGCCTCGCGCGCGCTGCTCGAAGTGTGCCGGGCCCGCGGCCATCGGCCGCGCGTGGTGTTCACCAGCTCGGTGGCCGTCTATGGCGGCGCGCTGCCCGAGGTGGTGCGCGACGATACCGCGCTCAATCCGCAATCGTCGTACGGCACGCAGAAGGCGATTGCCGAATTGATGCTGTCCGATTACAGCCGGCGCGGCTTTGTCGACGGCGTCGTGCTGCGGCTGCCGACCATCAGCGTGCGTCCGGGCCGGCCCAATGCCGCGGCATCGTCGTTTGCCAGCGGCATCATCCGCGAACCGCTCAATGGCGAGGAGGCGATCTGCCCGGTGCCGGGCGACACGCGGCTGTGGCTGCTGTCGCCGCGCCGGGCCATCGAGGCGCTGATTGCCGGCAGCGAGCTGCCGGGCGAACGGTTGGGCAATCGGCGCATCGTCAATCTGCCGGGCGTTTCCGTGACCGTGGATGAGATGATCGCCGCGCTGCGGGAAGTGGCCGGCGACGAGGCCGCCAACCGCATTCGCCGCGAGCCCGACGCTCGCGTGCAGCAGATCGTCGGCAGCTGGCCAGGCCGCTGGGACACCACGCGCGCCGAGCAGCTGGGCCTGCGCGGCGACACCAGCTTCGCCGACGTCATCCGCGCCTATATCGAGGACGAGCTGCGGTAAGGCAAGCGAGCGGCGGCAGCGCCGTTCGCGCAGCTGGCTCGCTTTCCGGGACTTGCTCTTTTCGAGACTTACTTCTTGTTGGGTCCAGAGAATGCGGCAGCAATGCCCAATCCGACCAGCAGCGTGCCGCCGACGTAGCGCTCGAACGTCAGATAGCCGCGGCTTTGGCGCAGCCAGCGGCCCGCCGCACTTGCGGCCAGCGCGTAGCACGCATCGCTGATCAGGCCGAGCAGCGTGAACAACAGGCCGAGAAAGACGATCTGCATCGCCACGTGGCCACGGCTGACGTCGACGAACTGCGGCAGGAAGGCCAGGAAGAACAGCGCCGTCTTGGGATTGAGCAGATTGACGATGAAGCCGTCGCGGAACAGCCGCGCGTAGCGCCGCTGCTGCGGCACCGCATCGACGACGACCGGCGCCGGACGGCCGAAGATCTTCTTCAACCCCAGCCAGATCAGATAGGCGGCACCGGCATACTTCAGGATGCTGAACGCCACGGCGGACGAGGCCAGCAACGCGGACAGCCCCAGCGCGGCGGCCAGCACGTGGACCAGCGTGGCCGTATGGATGCCGAGATCCGACACCATCCCGGCCTTGCGGCCCTGCTCCACCGACTGCGCGATGATGTACAGCACGGCCGGGCCTGGAATCACCAACAACACCAGGGCGGCGCTGACGAACAGAACCAGATTTGCGGTACTGGGGATAACGAATTCCATGGCTCGGTCTCCATATGGCGAGCATCGGGGGAAGAAGAACCGTTACTCTACCGCAGGACCATTTCTCGCCCGGTCGTGCGGTGCAGCATGTTGTTCCCTTGCTCGGGCGCCGCTGCTCCGATCGACTCCTGCGCGACGACTTCCGCATCGATAAAGCGATTCTTTCGCTGATCGATACTTAATCTTGTTTGCAGGTCGGGGATAATCCGCCAACAATCGCCTGTCGTCCCGCCGGAACTCCGCCATCGACCCACGGTCCCGAGCGCGAATCCCCATTTCTCCGAGGTATTGTCTTGTCGAACGCCGCCCCTGCCGCACTGAGCGAATCCGTCGCCGAACTCTCCGAGCGCGACCAGCGCGGCAATATCCTGCGCCTGACCGTCGCGCAGGCGCTGGCCGGTGCCAATTCCGTCGTGGTCTATGCGACCGGCGCGATCGTCGGCGACATGCTGGCCCCGGACAAGACGCTGGCCACGCTGCCCATTTCGATCTTCGTCGTCGGCATGGCGGCATGCATCCTGCCAACGGGCGCGATCGCGCGCCGGTACGGCCGACGCGCCTCGTTCCTCGCCGGCACCGCCTGCGGCGTGCTGGTCGGTTTGCTGGCGGCCGCCGCCGTCGTGTGGAGCTCGTTCTGGCTGTTCTGCCTGGCGACGTTCTTCGGCGGCGCCTATGCGGCCGTCGTGCTGTCGTTCCGCTTCGCCGCGGCCGACGGCGTCTCGCCGGCGCTGCGCCCGCGTGCGCTGTCCTTCGTGATGGGAGGCGGCGTTGTTGCCGGCGTCGTCGGACCACAGCTGGTCACGCACACGATGCATCTGTGGCCGCCGCACATGTTTGCGGCGACCTTCGTCATGCAGGCCGTCGTCGCGCTGGTGTCCGCGTTGGTGCTGTGGGGCGTGCGGCTGCCGATGCCGACGGCGGCGGAAGTCGCGAAGGGCCGCCCGCTGTCGACGATCGCGCGCCAGCCGCTGTTCGTCACCGCGGTCATGTGCGGGGCCGTGACCTACATGCTGATGAACTTCCTGATGACCGCGGCGCCGCTGGCAATGCATCTGTGCGGCCATTCGCAGGAGAACGCCAACCTCGGCCTGCAGTGGCACGTGATCGCAATGTATGGACCGAGCTTCTTCACGGGCCGGCTGATTACGCGCTTCGGCGCGCAGCGCGTCGTCACGGCGGGCCTGCTGCTGACCGGCGTTTCGGCTGCGATCGGCCTGACCGGCATCGATGTGGCCCACTTCTGGCTGACCTTGATCCTCCTCGGACTGGGCTGGAACTTCGGCTTCGTGGGCGCCTCGGCGCTGGTGCTGGAATGCCATCGGCCGGAGGAAAAGAACAAGGTGCAGTCCTTCAACGATTTCATCGTCTTCGGCACGATGGCGCTCGGCTCGTTTGCCTCCGGGGGACTGTTGGCGGCCTACGACTGGGATACGGTGTTGTGGGTATCGTTCGCCCCATTGGCCCTGGCGGTGATCGCGCTGGTGCTGATGGCGGTCCAGCCGAAACGCACCGCCTAGCGAGCGATGGCGTGCGCGATCATGCGGCGCCGCCTTCCCGCAGCATCCGCGCGATCGCCTGGCTGACATCGTCGACCCATGCGCGGACGTGGGCCCCGCGTTCGTGCCAGGCCTCATCGGCGCCATCGCCGCCTTCGCCACGATAGGCATCGCGTGCCGTCGCCAATAGCGCGCGCTGGGCCTGCGGCAGGCGCGGCAGCAACCAGTCGGCGGCCGCGTCCTTCGCCACGATCTTGCGCGTGGCCAGCGTGACGCGCGCGTCCATGGCTCACCGTTCCAGCGCGTCATAGGACCTCGGCATCCCCGCATCCCGCTCGATCACCCTGCCGGCTGCGAGCAGCCGCTGTTCGCGGAAGCTTGCGGCCACCAGCTGCACGCCGCTCGGCAGTCCGTTGTCGATACCGGTTGGCACGTGCAAACCCGGCAGGCTCATCGCGGCGACGCCGATCAACGGGGACTGATCCCGCAGCAGCATCTGCATCCGCTCGAGATCGTGCAGATCCTCGCCCCACGGCATCGGCGCACGGAAGGATGTCGGCATCAGCACCAGCGGATAGCGGTCGAGGAACGCATTCCATTCGCGCCGAAGCGCATCGCGCCGCGCGAAGGCCGCGGCATAGGTGCGCAGGTCTGGCGGCGGCGCGCACGCGGCCATGTTTCTCACCGACGCGATGATCGTCGGGTCGCGCGTCGCCTCCACGGCGGCCATCATCCCCAGCCGGACTTCCGTCATCACGATGGCCAGCCAGATATCCAGCGCTTCGTCGAGCCGCGGCGGCACGGCGCGTTCGACGCGGTAGCCGGCCGCCTGCAGCGCGCTGGCTGCCTTCCCAAGGGCGCGTACCACTTCCGGAGCGAGCCGGATGCCTGGAATCTCGTCCACGCAGGCCACGCTGACAGGCGCCGCGTCGTCCGGGGCATCCAGCGGCATGCCGACCCATGTCGGATCGCACGATCCGCTCGAAGCCATGGCACGGAATCCGAGTTCGACGTCGTCCACGCATCGCGCCAGCGGCCCCTGCGCCGAGAACAGCTGCAGGCCGGCGAGGCGCGGATCGGCGGTCGGCTGACAGGCCGGCACGCGTCCGGGCGTGGGGCGCAAGCCGACCACGCCGTTGACATAGGCCGGATAGCGGATCGACCCGGCGATGTCGGTGCCGTGCGCGAGCCCGCCCATGCCCGCGGCTACCGCGACCGCCGCGCCGCCGCTGGACCCTCCCGACGTGATATCGGCGTTCCAGGGATTGTGCGTCCTGCCGTGCAGCGGGTTCTCGGTGAACCAGCGAAACGAGAAGGGCGGCACATTGGTCCGCCCGACCACGATCGCACCGGCGCGCCGCAGGTTCGCGACGACGGGACCATCCTCGCGCGCCACGCGGCTGCGGTAGGCCGGCACGCCGTTGGTCGTCGCCTCGCCTTCGACGTCGGCGTTGAGCTTGATCGTCACCGGTACGCCATGCAGCGGTCCGAGCAGGTCGGGCGAAGCCGAACGCAATGCGTCGGCCCGCCTTGCCGCTTCGAACGCCCGCTCTCGATCCGCATGGACGATCGCATTGAGACGCGGATTGATGGCGTCGATGCGCTCATACACGCTGTGGACCGCCTCCACGCTCGACACCGTGCCGGCGCGAATCTGCGCCGCCATGTCGGCGACGTCCCATTGCCACAATGCCGCCGGCAGCGAGGCTGCCCGGGCTGCGGGGCCGATGTCGTTGGGCTTCTTTCGCATGCTCGTCCGTTCTCAATCGAGCTTGATGCCGTTCTGGCGGACGACCTGCTCATAGGTGGCGCTGCGCGCCTCGATCGCACGGCGCATCTGCGCGCCGCTCCACGGCGTGGCCTCGAAACTGAAGGTCTTGTAGCGCGCCTGCACGTCCGGGCTGGCGGCGGTGAGCAGGTCCTTGTTGATCCGGTCGAGAATCGCCGCGGACGTGCCCTTCGGCGCCAGCAGCGCGACGAAACCGCTGGGCACCGCATTGGCCGGACCGCCGGACTCGGCCAGTGTCGGCACATCGGGCATGGCAGGCAGCCGCTGCGGGCTCGTCACCGCGAGATAGCGGACGCGACCGGACTGATAGACGAACTCTGTCGATGCCATCGCCCCCAGGGCCCAGTCGGTTTCGCCCGTGCTGACGCCGGTATAGAGCTGCCCCATCTCCTTGTACGGCACGTGCAGCATGCTGACGCCGGCCTGGTTCGCCAGCAGCGCGGACTGCAGATGCGCCGTGCTGCCGACGCCCCAGGTCCCATAACTGACCTTGCCCGGCCTGGCCTTCGCGGCCGCCAGCAGATCGCCGACGTTCTTCCACGGGGAGGACGACGGCACCACCACAAAGAACGGCGTGCTGTAGAGCACGCCGACCGGCTCGAAGGCATCGAACACGCGGAAATTGCGGCTCTTGAACAGATGCGGCAGCGCGCTCAACGCATCGCCATCGTGCAGCAGCAGCGTATGGCCGTCCGGCGCCGCCGCGCGCGCCGCATTGATGGCAATGAAGCCCGCGCCGCCCGGCCGGTTCTCGATGACGACGGGCGTCTTCCATTGGAGCGCCAGTTTTTCGGCGACGGCGCGCATCATCGCATCCGGTCCGCTGCCCGCCGAGAACGTGCTGACGATGGTCACCGGTTTGGTCGGAAAGGCGCCGTTGCCGGCGGCGAATGCCGGCCTTGGCAAGGCCGGCGTCAGCAAGGCGACCGCCAGCAGCGTCGCCGCGATGCCTTCGAGGACGAGGACGGTCCACGGGCGCCGCGTCGATGCCTTGGCGTTGGTCGAGCGCACTGCGGGGCCTCTGGTGGGCGAAACTCTGGTGCTGGGAATCATCGCTGTCTCCTCCCCGGTTCGATGCAACCCATTCTTGTGCCGGCCGACCTCGCGAGCAACAGCGCAGCGGAATACCATCTATCCAATTTTTCGATATCCCTGTGCGGAGACATCCGATGGCGTCGCTGGACCTGGAGTGGATTGCGGTATTCGACGAGGTCTACAAGGCCGGCAGCGTGTCGCGCGCGGCGGACAAGCTCGGCATGACGCAAGGCGCGGCGAGCACGGCGCTGAACCGCTTGCGTGCCTACTATGGCGATCCGCTGTTCACACGCACCGCGCGCGGGGTATTGCCGACGCCCCGGGCCGACGCCCTGCACAAGGTGCTGCGCGAGGTCCGCGCGATGCTCGAACAGGCCCGCACCGGGTCGGCCTTCGATCCCGCCAAGGCGAAGCGTTCGTTCCGGATCTGCATGACGGATCTGGGTGAAATCGCCTTGCTGCCGCGGCTGCTCAATTACCTGCAGCGCCATGCGCCGGGCATCGACATCGATGCGGAACGCATCACCGCCGACAGCGCGCGGCGGCTCGAGGAAGGCGCGGTCGATGTCGCGGTCGGCTACATGCCGCAGCTGGAGGCGGGCTTTTATCAGCGCACCCTGTTCGAGCAGGACTTTGTCTGCATCGCCAGCCGCTCGCATCCTCGCATCGGCAAGACACTGTCGAAGGCGGTCTATCGGCGCGAGCGGCATGCAACGGTGGCCGCCACGGGCACTGGCCACACCGTCATCCTCGACAAGGCCCTGGCCGGTCATGGCGCGTCACCGCGCGTCGCCCTGCACGTGCCCAGCTTCCTGGCCCTGGCCCAGATCGTCGGCGAGACCGAACTGCTCGCCACAGTGCCGCGGCACTACGCTGCCGTGATGCAGTCGCGCGAGCCCATCCGGCTGCTCGCGCTGCCGTACGAGATCCCTCGCTACCAGGTCAAGCAGCATTGGCACGTGCGCTACCACCGCGATCCGGCCAATGCCTGGCTGCGGCAGGTCATTGCCGACCTGATGCCGTCGGCGGTGATGAGCCCGCCGGCGATGCCGCGACGGTCGCCTGGAAAGATCGGAAAGGCCGCTTAGCTCGCTTTTTATGTGCTTTTTGGGTCATAAATTTGACCGTGCAGGAAATACGCGCCATAATCTCCGCATGAATTACGGCGAATACGTCTGGCAATCTCCGCACTGGCCGCGGTGGCAGTACGACCTGGCCGCCCTGGCGACCCCCATGGCGGAGACCGCCCGCGCTCAGGGCCTTCTGCTTGGCAGACTGGCCGATCTCGGCATGGGATTCAGAAATGAAGCGTGCCTCGCGGTCCTGACCGAAGACGTCGTGAAGACGAGTGCTATCGAAGGCGAATCGCTGAATGTGGCGTCGGTCCGATCTTCCGTGGCCCGTCGGCTCGGCGTCGATATCGGAGCACTGGCTCCGGCCGACCGACACGTCGATGGCGTCGTGGACATGATTCTGGATGCCACGAGCAACGCCCAGCAGCCGGTCAATGCCGATCGTCTTTTTGGCTGGCATGCCGCCCTCTTCCCGACTGGTTATTCGGGCATGAGCCGAATCCGCGTGGCCGCGTGGCGGGACGACGCCAACGGCCCGATGCAGGTCGTATCCGGGCCCATTGGCAGGCAGCGCGTTCATTACGAAGCACCGCCTGCCGACCGCCTCGAAGCCGAGACGGCACGCTTCGTGGATTGGCTGAACGGATCCGGCGAGGACCCACCGCTACTCAAGGCGGGCATGGGCCATCTTTGGTTTGTCACCCTGCACCCGTTCGACGACGGCAACGGCCGTATCGCGCGCGCGATCGGCGATCTGCTGCTTGCGCGCGCCGACGGCACGCCGCAGCGCTTCTATAGCCTCTCCGCGCAAATCCAGCGAGAGCGCAAGGCCTACTACGACATCCTTGAGCGGACCCAGAAAGGCACTCTCGATATCACGCAGTGGCTTGCCTGGTTTCTCGCGACGTTGCACGCGGCCGTGTTGCAGGCCAACAAGACACTGGATCGGGTACTGCTCAAGGCGCGCTTCTGGCAGCGGGCCGCGACGGTGCCGATGAACGAGCGGCAAATCAAGGTGCTGAACCGCTTGCTGGACGGCTTCGAGGGCAAGCTGACGAGCGCGAAATGGGCGGCCATCGGCAAATGTTCGAACGACACGGCATTGCGCGACATCAATGAGTTGGTGGAACGCGGTGTGCTGCAGAAGTCAGCGGCTGGTGGACGCAGCACGAGCTACGAGCTAGCCGCGTCGGCGGAGATCTGACGCGACGGTTTTCGATCGCAGCAGCGACAAGCGGCTCAAGCCACCGCCGCCGCATACAGCGCCGTCAGCCCCGCGCACCGCTCCTTCAGCAACGCCTGCAATTGCCGCACGGCCGGCGAGAACTGCTTGCGGTGCGGGCAGACCAGATTCAGCGGCGTGCTTTCTCCCGGCTCGTGCGGCAGCAGCACGGTCAGCCGACCGGCCTGCACATCGCCGCAGACGTCGAGCCACGACTTGTAGGCGATGCCCTCACCCTGCACCGCCCAGCGGCGGACCACGTCGGCGTCGTCGGTGTACAGGCTGCCCTTGACCTCGACCAGGCGTCGGCCGCGCGCGGTTTCGAACGGCCATTTGTCGTAGACGCGGCCGCTCAGGTGGTACAGCAGGCAGCGATGCGCGGCCAGTTCATCAAGCGATTGCGGGCGGCCATGCCGGGCCAGATAGGCCGGCGAGGCGATCAGCACGCGGCGGTTTTCCGGCGCCAGCGGCAGGGCGACATAGCTGGCCTCCTCGATGCGCCCGTAGCGGATCGCGACATCGATCGGATCGCGGAAGACATCGGTCACGTGGTCGGACAGATAGAGCCGCAGCGTCAGGTCGGGATGGGCGCGGCGAAATTCGGTGATCCAGGGCAGCAGCACATTGCGCCCAAGATCCGACGGCGCCGTGACGCGCAGCAGCCCGCTGAGCGCCGCGCCATCGCCGCGCAGCCGGTCGCGGCCCTCGTTCAGCGTGGCCAGCACTTCCTGCGCGTAGGGCAGATAGCGTTCGCCCTCGGCGGTCAGGCGCAGGCTGCGGGTCGAGCGCGCGAACAAGCGGATATCGAGATCGCGCTCCAGCCGCTTGACCGCGGCGCTGACCTGCCCCGGCAGCAGATCGGCCTCGCGCGCCGCGCTGGAAAAGCTGCCCAGAGCAGCGCTGCGCACGAACAGGGTCAGGTCTTCGAGGCGGATCATTTTCACTCGCAGAGAGAAAGTGCTGGTGGATTTTACCGCTTACCGGATAGGCGGCGACGGCGCAAGATAGCGGCACCGTCCAGGCAAACCCTCTCCTCAAGTCACGGAGCCCACATGAAAGCCATCGCCTACCTCCAGCACGGCCTGCCGATCGACGACCCGGCCGCGCTGATCGACGTCGATCTGCCGACGCCCGAACCCGGTCCGCGCGACCTGCTGGTGCAGGTGCGCGCCATCGCAGTCAACCCGGTCGATACCAAGGTCCGGGCATCGTCCGCGGTCGCGGCCATGCGCGTGCTGGGCTGGGACGCGGTCGGCAAGGTCGTCCGCGTCGGCAGCGCGGTTACGCTGTTCGCGCCGGGCGACGACGTCTACTTCGCCGGCTCGATCACGCGTGCCGGCAGCAATGCGGAGTACTGCCTCGTCGACGAACGCATCGCCGCGCGCAAGCCGGCCTCTCTGTCGGACGCCGAAGCCGCGGCATTGCCGCTGACGACGATCACCGCGTGGGAACTGCTGTTCGACCGGCTGCGCGTTGCCGAGCACGGCGGGGCGGGCCAGCACCTGCTGATCGTCGGCGCCGGCGGCGGCGTCGGCTCGATCCTGACCCAGCTCGCGCGCCAGCTGACCGGCCTGACCGTGATCGGCACGGCGTCGCGTCCGGAGACACGCGACTGGGTGACGTCGCTCGGCGCCCATCACGTGATCGACCACACCAGGCCCTTGCGTGAAGAACTGGAGCGCATCGGCGTGCCGCAGGTCGAGCATGTGGCCAGCCTGACCCATACCGACCAACACTACCCGCAATTGATCGACGTGCTGGCGCCGCAGGGTCAGCTCGCGGTGATTGACGATCCCGCCACGCTCGACGTGATGCCGATGAAGCGCAAGTCGCTGTCGCTGCATTGGGAGTTCATGTTTGCGCGGCCGATGTTCGAGACGCCGGACATGATCCGCCAGCACGAACTGCTGACCCGCGTCGCGCAGCTGATCGACGCCGGCACGATCCGCACCACGCTCGGCGAACACTTCGGCACGATCACCGCCGCCAACCTGCGCCGCGCCCATGCGCTGATCGAAAGCGGCCGCGCGCGCGGCAAGGTCGTGCTCGAAGGGTTCTGAGCACCGGCGCCTCCTCATCGCGACAACAGACACACACGACATACCAATATCAAGAGCATGCCCATGTCCCTCTCCGATCTCGCCCGCACCCGCTATACCACCAAGGCATTCGATCCTGCCGGCAAGGTATCCGACAGCGATCTGCAGGAGCTGATCACGCTGCTGCGCTACAGCCCCTCGTCCGTCAACTCGCAGCCGTGGCACTTCGTGGTCGCGGGCAGCACCGCGGCAAAGACCCGCATCGCCAAGGCGGGAGCGCAAGGTCCCTACGCCTACAACGCGCCGAAGATCGAGCACGCGTCGCACGTGATCGTGCTGTGCGCGCGCACCGGCCTGCCGGACGCGCAGCTGGACGCCATCCTCGACCAGGAGGAGCGCGACGGCCGCTTCCAGACGCCTGAGGCGCGCGGGAACCAGCGCAAGACCCGGCAAGGCTTCGTCGATCTGCATCGCTATACGCAGAAAGACCTGCAGCACTGGATGGAGAAGCAGGTCTATCTGGCGCTCGGCACGCTGCTGCTGGGCGCCGCCACGCTGGGCATCGACGCGACGCCGATGGAAGGATTCGACGCAGGCGCGCTCGACGACGAACTGAACCTGCGCGAGGCCGGGTACACCAGCGTGGTGCTGGTCGGCCTGGGCTATCGCGCGGACAGCGACTTCAATGCGGCGCTGCCGAAGTCCCGTTTGCCGGCGGAGACCGTGGTTCGGTACCTGTAACGCCATGGGGTCATGCCGCCGACATGCCGCCAAAAATGCCGTACGCGGCGACATGACGCCCCATTGCCGAGACGAGTGATCTTCGCTACGTCGGACATCGCCCGCTACCGGCTCGCGGCTGCGCTGCGTATGCTGCTGGATTCTCCAGCATCAACAGGAACCGCCATGACCCCAGCCATGCCACGCCGCACCGCCTTGCGCGCCAAGGCCCCCCTGCTCGCGACCCTCGCCGCCGCCCTGCTCGCCGGATGCGCCGGCGCCGACATGCAGGGCCTGACGCAGGCCGGCGGCAGCCTGTTCACCGCCGCGACGCTGTCCGACGCCAGTATCAAGACGCTGTCGGACCAGTCGTGCGCCGAGATGGACAAGAAGAACAAGATCGCCGCGCCGACGAGCACCTACGGCCAGCGCCTGACCAAGATCATGGCGGGCCTGCAGAACACCGGCCTGCCGCTCGACGCGAAGGTCTACGAGACCAAGGAAGTGAATGCCTGGGCGATGGCCAACGGCTGCGTGCGCATCTACAGCGGGCTGATGGACATGATGACCGACGACGAAGTGCGCGGCGTGGTGGGGCACGAGATCGGCCACGTGGCGCTGGGCCATACCAAGGCGGCGATGCAGGTGGCCTACGCGACCGCTGCCGCGCGCGGCGTGCTGGGCGCCGCGGGCAGCGCGACGCTCAATGCGCTGTCGTCGTCGCAGTTGGGTGAGCTGGCCGAGACGCTGGTCAACTCGCAGTTCTCGCAGCGGCAGGAAACCGCGGCGGACGACTATTCCTTCGATCTGCTGACGAAGAACAAGTCCAATCGGGAGGCGCTGGTGACCGCCTTCCGCAAGATGGCGGCGCTCGACGGCGGGCAATCGAGCATGCTGAGCACGCACCCCGGTTCGCTGCAGCGCGCCCAGCATATCGAGGAGCGGCTGCGCAGCGGGAAATGACGCTGGCGTGAGAACCGAGACGGCATGCGCCGTCTCGGTTTGCCGATGCCAGCACGCCATCAGCACGCCATCAACGCGCCTCGACGAACGCCAGCACGGCCTCGAGCATCCGCCGCAGCGTCGGCTGCAGCTTGCCCGCCAGCGCTTCGTCGTAGTCGAACGGATATTGCTCACTCATATAGGTGCATTGCGACAGCTCGAGCTGGATCGCATGCACGCCCTGCGCGGGCTGCCCGTACTGGCGCGTGATATAGCCGCCCTTGAAGCGGCCGTTCAGCACCGACGTATACCCTTGCGCTTCGCCGGCGATCTTCGCGACCTGGTCGGCCAGCGTGGCATCGCAGCTGGCGCCGTTGGCGGTGCCCAGATTGAAGTCCGGCAGCTTGCCGTCGAAGAAGCGCGGCAGCACCGAGCGGATCGAATGCGCGTCCCACAGCGCGATCGTGCCGTGCTCCGCGCGCAGCCGCGCCAGCTCGCCGGCCAGCGCGTCGTGATAGGGGCGCCAGACCGCATCGCGGCGCGCGAAGATCTCGGTCTCGTCGGGACCGACGCCGTTCGCATACACCGGCGTCTTGTCGAAGGTATCGACCGGACAGAGCCCGGTGGTGTCCTGGCCCGGATACAGGTTGGCGTTGTCGGGCGGGCGGTTCAGGTCGACCACATAGCGCGAATGCGTCGCCATCAGGACCGACGCGCCAAGCTCGCGCGCGAAGCCGTAGAGCCGGTCCATGTGCCAGTCGGTATCCGGCACGGTGCGTGCCTCGTCGGTCAAGCGGTCGGCGACCGACGGCGGCAGATAGGTGCCCACATGGGGCATCGAGATCAGCAGGGGGCGCGTACCGCGCTGCAGCGTGAAGGCCGGGGTATCGGTGGAGAAGGAAGTCATATTGCTGCTACGAGTGGCATCGCCGCCGGCCGCGCGCCTGTCGGGCGTTGCCGGTGGCGATATCAAAGGTTCGTCTGGAAAGGGGTCCGCGGCGTCGGCGTGGCGACCGTGTTGGAGGCCGCCCCGCTCATCGTCATGGCGCCAGCAGGCTGGCACGCGCGCTGGCGAAGGCCACGCCCGCTTCGGCCTGCAAGGCATGGACGCCGCGCTGCACGCGGCAGCGTCCCGCGCTGCGGACTTCCGCTAGTGTCTCATGTCCTTGATTGGCGAACACGTGGACGGCCAGCGCCTGCTCGCCGCGCAGGCCGGCCAGCGTCGGATGATTGCCGTCCAGCACGACGAAGTCCGCCTGCTGTCCGGCCGCCAGCCCGCCCACCGCACGTCCCGCCGCCCGCGCGCCGCCGGCGACCGCATCGAGATAAAGCCGATCGGCGACCTGCGGATGGCGGCTCGAAGCAAGCACATTGCGCTTCTGCAGCGCGAGCCGCTGCCCGTATTCGAACAGCCGCAGTTCCTCGCTGACGCTGACGCTGGCGTGGCTGTCCGAGCCGATGCCCCATGCCCCGCCCTGCTCCAGGTACGGCGCGGCGTCGAACACGCCATCGCCGAGGTTCGCCTCGGTAGTCGGGCAGATGCCGGCCACGGCGCCGCTGTGCGCCAGGCGCCGGCGCTCGTCCCAATCCAGATGGGTTGCATGGACCAGGCACCAGCGCTTGTCGACCGGCGCATGGTCCAGCAGCCAGTCGACCGGGCGCGTGCCGCACCACGCCAGGCATTCGTCGACCTCGCGCTGCTGCTCGGCGATATGGATGTGCACCGGCGCGGTCGGGTCCATCGCATGCAGGCCCGCTACCGCCGCGCGCAGGCTGTCGGGCGGCACAGCGCGCAGCGAATGCGGCGCCAGGCCAAGCCGTGCCGTACCCGTGCAGGCCGGCGCCAGCCGCTGCAGCAGCGCCAGCATCGCGTCGGTCTCGTGCAGGAATCGGCGTTGTTCGGCCAGCGGCGGCTTCGGTCCGAAGCCCGCGCTCTGGTACAGCACCGGCAGCAGCGTGATGCCGATGCCCGCGCGCTGCGCGGCGCGCAGCAGGCGCAGCGACATCTCGGCCGGATCGGCGTAACGCGTGCCGTCGGCCTGGTGATGGACATAGTGGAATTCGCAGACGCTGGTATAGCCGGCGCGCAGCATCTCGATATAGAGCTGCGTGGCGATCGCCTCCAGCGTCTCGGGCGCCAGTCGCAGCGCGAAGCGGTACATCAGCTCGCGCCAGCTCCAGAACGAATCGTCGGCCGCCGAGCGGAACTCGGTCAGGCCGGCGAAGCCGCGCTGGAAGGCGTGCGAATGCAGATTGGTCATGCCGGGCAGCACCGGCCCTGCGGCGCGCGGCGTACCGGCGGCGGGCGCGGCGTTGGGCGTCACGGCGGTCAGCTTGCCGTCGGCGTCCCAGCTCAGCTGCACGTTGCTGGCCCAGCCATCGGGCAGCAACGCCTCGGCGGCGAACAGCGTTCGATCGGGGACTGGACTCATCTCGACACTCCTGCGGGTCCGGCGAACACGCGGCCCTGGCGCACCACGGCGGCGAGCGGGTTGCGGCCGAACCAGTAGGCCAGCTCGGCCGGCGAATCGATGCGCCACAGCGCAAAATCCGCGCCCCGCCCCGCTGCCAGCAGGCCATGCCGATCGCTGGCGCCGAGCGCGCGCGCCGCGTGCACGGTGACGCCGGCGAGCACCTCGGGCACCGTCATGCGGAACAGCGTGCAGCCCATATTGAGCATCAGCAGCAGCGAGGTCACCGGCGACGTGCCGGGATTGTGGTCGGTCGACAGCGCGATCGGCACGCCGTACCGGCGCAGCAGCGCGATCGGCGGCAGATGCGTGTCGCGCAGGAAGTAGTACGCGCCGGGCAGCAGCACCGCGACGGTCCCCGCCTCGGCCATCGCCGCGACGCCCGCCTCGTCCAGATGCTCCAGGTGATCGGCGGACAAGGCGCGATAGCGGGCCGCCAGCGCGGCGCCGCCGAGATTGCTCAGCTGTTCGGCATGCAGCTTGACCGGCAGGCCATGCCGGTGCGCGGCCTCGAACACGCGCTCGGTCTGCGCCGGCGAGAAGCCGATGCCCTCGCAGAACGCATCGACCGCATCGACCAGTCCTTCCTGCGCCAGCGCCGGCAGCATGGTGTCGCAGACCAGTGCGATGTAGTCGTCGGCGCGATTGGCGTATTCGGGCGGCAGGGCATGCGCGCCGAGGAAGGTCGTGTGCACGGCCACACCATACGCCTTCCCGAGCCGCCGCGCGACGCGCAATTGCTTGCGCTCGGTGGCAAGGTCCAGGCCGTAGCCCGATTTGATCTCGATCGCGGTGACGCCCTCGGCCAGCAGCGGCTTGAGCCGTGTCGCGGCCTGCGCGAACAGCGCGTCTTCGTCGGCGGCGCGCGTGGCACGCACGGTCGAGACGATGCCGCCGCCGGCGCGGGCGATGTCCTCGTAGCTGGCGCCGGCGAGCCGCATCGCGAATTCGTCGGCGCGCTGGCCGCCATAGACGAGATGCGTGTGGCAATCGATCAGGCCGGGCGTGACCCATGTCCCGTTTGCGTCGTGATACGGCAGGCTGCGGTAAGCCTCGGGCAACTCGGCCTGCTTGCCGAGCCAGGCAATACGACCCTGCTCGACGACCAGCGCGGCATCGCGGATGGCGTTGGCCGGATCGGCATCCGGCAGCAGATGGCAGCGATGCCAGACGCCGTCGGCGGACGGCGCGTCGGACACGCCGGCGTCGACGGCGAATTCTTCAGCGGACTGCGTCATGACTGGGTTTCCCTATCGGAGGATGGCTGCGTCGATTGCAGCCTGACGACGAGGCAGCGGGCGCCCTCATGTTCGGGCAGCCAGCGGAAGGCGCTGCCGGGTGGCAGCAACAAGCCGCTGCCCGCTGCCAGCACATCGGCGTCGGCGCTCCGCGCATCATCGCTTCGCCAGCGGCCGGCCAGCACATAGAGCACGACCGTCGTATCCGCCTGGACCTCGGCGCTGTCGATGGCCGCGCCGGCGCACTGGACACGCGCATGGCAGCGGCCGCGCCGCGTCATCACATTGAAGTCGCGCGTCGGCCCGCCCAGCAGCGTGGCGTCGACGGTCGCTTCGCCGGCAAAGGCGAACGGCTCCCCGACCGCCACCAGACGATGATCGAAGCTGCCATCGCGCGCTTGCAGGCGCACGCCGGCGCCATCGAGCAGCACGATCTGGCGGTCGATGCCGGGGAACGCCGAGAACGGGCCATCGGCCGCAATGTCGGCAATGCTCAGGCGCCAGTCGAACGCGTCGAGCCCGGCGGCGGGCGGCCACGCGGCGATCTCGCGCGTGGTGCCGCCGCCGTTCTTCCACGGCATCGGCGTCAGCTCGGCCAGCGCAAAGCGCCGTGCTTGCGCCGGCAGCGATGGCGCCGCGCTCATCCGCGGTTGACCATCGGCAGGTTCAGGCCCTTCTCGCGCGCGCAGTCGATCGCGATGTCGTACCCCGCGTCGGCGTGGCGCATCACGCCGGTGGCCGGGTCGTTCCAGAGCACGCGCTCGATGCGGCGGGCGGCGGCATCGGTGCCGTCGCAGACGATCACCACGCCGCTATGCTGCGAGAAGCCCATGCCGACGCCGCCGCCATGATGCAGGCTGACCCAGGTCGCACCGCCCGCGGTATTGAGCAGCGCGTTGAGCAGCGGCCAGTCGGAGACGGCATCCGAGCCGTCCTTCATCGCCTCGGTTTCGCGATTGGGCGACGCTACCGAGCCGCAGTCCAGATGGTCGCGGCCGATCACCACCGGCGCCTTCAGCTCGCCCGACTTGACCATCTCGTTGAAGGCCAGGCCCGCGCGATGGCGCTCGTCCAGGCCGACCCAGCAGATGCGCGCCGGCAGGCCCTGGAAGGCGATGCGCTCGCGCGCCATGTCGAGCCAGCGGTGCAGGTGCTTGTCCTCGGGGAACAGCTCCTTCATCTTGGCGTCGGTCTTGTAGATGTCCTCGGGATCGCCGGACAGCGCGACCCAGCGGAACGGGCCCTTGCCGCGGCAGAACAGCGGACGGATATAGGCCGGCACGAAGCCCGGGAAGTCGAAGGCGTTCTTGACGCCCTCGTCGAACGCAACCTGGCGGATGTTGTTGCCGTAGTCCAGCGTCGGCACGCCCATCTGCTGGAAGGCGAGCATCGCCTTGACGTGCTCGACGATCGACGGCCGCGCCGCGGCTTCCACCGCCTTCGGATCGGCCTTGCGCGCGGCTTCCCATTGCTCGACGGTCCAGCCGGCCGGCAGATAGCCGTTGACGAGGTCGTGCGCCGAGGTCTGGTCGGTGACGATATCGGGCCGCATGCCGCCGGCCTGCGCGCGCTTGACCAGCTCAGGCACGATCTCGGCGGCATTGGCTAGCAGGCCCACCGAGATCGCCTGCTTGCTCGCCGTGGCCTCGGCGATCATCGCCAGCGCCTCGTCCAGCGTGGTGGCCTTCTTGTCCAGATAGCGCGTACGGATGCGGAAATCGATGCGCGACTCCTGGCATTCGATCGCCAGCACGCAAGCGCCGGCCAGCACGCCGGCCAGCGGCTGCGCGCCGCCCATGCCGCCCAGGCCCGCGGTCAGGATCCACTTGCCGGACAGGTCGCCGCCGTAGTGCTGGCGGCCCGCCTCGACGAAGGTCTCATAGGTGCCCTGCACGATGCCCTGCGTGCCGATGTAGATCCACGAGCCGGCGGTCATCTGGCCGTACATCATCAGGCCGGCGCGATCGAGCTCGTTGAACTTGTCCCAGTTGGCCCAGTGCGGCACCAGGTTGGAGTTGGCGATCAGCACGCGCGGCGCGTCGGCATGGGTGCGGAACACGCCGACCGGCTTGCCGGACTGCACCAGCAGCGATTCGTCCTCGCCCAGGCGGCGCAGGCTGTCGAGGATCGCGTCGAAGCACTCCCAGTTGCGCGCGGCCTTGCCGATGCCGCCGTAGACCACCAGGTCCTGCGGCCGCTCGGCGACGTCCGGGTCCAGGTTGTTCTGGATCATGCGATAGGCGGCTTCGATCAGCCAGTTCTTGCAGTGCAGCTCGGTGCCGCGCGGCGCACGGATTTCGCGCTGTCCGCGCGCGAGGAATTGCTGTTCGTTGGCGTTCATGTCTGGTTCTCCTGCTTTGGTGGTGTCTCGTTCGGTGGTGTCGGGCGGCTCCGGTTTGCGGGCGCCGCTGCCCTCTCCCCTGCCCTCTCCCGCGTGCGACAGAGGGTCCGAGGCAGAGGGCCAGCGCCCGCGTCAGCCCGCTTCGCCCTGCGCCGGCAGCACGGCGCGCACGGCCTGCGGCCAGCCCGCGCCGGCGTCGCCCTGCAGCACCCACTGCTTCATCGCCTCGATATCGGGCGCCAGATAGCGGTCGACCTCGACGAAATCGACGCGCTCGCGAATGCGGGCCAGTTCGGTCTCGATCAGCGGCGAGGACTTCAGCGGCCGATGGAATTCGATGCCCTGCGCGGCGGCCATCGCCTCGATGCCGACCACGACGGCGGTGTTCTCGGCCATGTCGCCGAGCCGGCGGGCGCCGTAAGTCGCCATCGACACGTGGTCCTCCTGGTTGGCCGAGGTCGGCAGGCTGTCGACGCTGGACGGATGGGCCAGCGACTTGTTCTCGGAGGCCAGCGCGGCGGCGGTGACCTGCGCGATCATGAATCCCGAATGCAGGCCACCGTCGCGCACCAGGAACGGCGGCAGGCCCGACAGACCGGTATCGAGCAGCAGCGCCAGGCGCCGCTCGGAAATCGCGCCGATCTCGGCCAGCGCCAGCGCGATGATGTCGGCGGCGAACGCCACCGGCTCGGCGTGGAAGTTGCCGCCGGACACCACGTCGCCCTGCTCCGAAAACACCAGCGGGTTGTCCGACGCGGCATTGGCCTCGATCTGCAGCACGCGGGCGGCGTGGCGCAGATTGTCCAGGCAGGCGCCCATCACCTGCGGCTGGCAGCGGATCGAATACGGGTCCTGCACGCGGCCGCACTGGCGATGCGAGTCCACGATCTCGCTGCCCGCCAGCAGCTCGCGCACCGCGCCGGCGACCGCGATCTGGCCGGCCTGGCCGCGCGCCGCGTGGATGCGGGCGTCGAACGGCTTGACCGAGCCCTTGATCGCTTCGAGCGACAGCGCGCCCGCCACCAGGCCGGCGGCGAACACGTCTTCGGCGGCGAACAGGCCGGCCAGTGCCAGCGCCGTCGATACCTGGGTGCCGTTCAGCAGCGCCAGGCCTTCCTTGGGCCCGAGCTCGAATGGCTTCAGGCCGGCATGCGCCAGCGCCTCGACCGCCGGCAGGCGGCGGCCGTCGACGATGGCCTCGCCGACGCCGATCAGCGTGCACGACAGATGGGCGAGCGGGGCCAGGTCGCCCGACGCGCCCACCGAGCCCTTGGCCGGGATGCAAGGCGTGACGCCGTGGTTGGCCAGCGCCAGCAGCGCCTCGATCAGTTCCGGACGCACACCCGAATGGCCGCGCGCCAGGCTGACAGCCTTGGTCGCCAGGATCAGGCGCACCGTATCGGCGGGCAGGTCGCGGCCGGTACCGACGCTGTGCGACAGCACCAGGTTGCGCTGCAGCTCGGCCAGCTTGTCGTGCGGGATGCGCGTGTTGGCCAGCTTGCCGAAGCCGGTGTTGATGCCGTAGACGACCGCATCGGTGTCGACGATCTGCTGCACGGTGGCCTGCGCGGCGCGCACGTCGGCCCAGGCGGATTCGGCCATCGCGAGCCGGACCTCGCCGCGGTAGATGCGGCGCAGTTCGGCAAGGGTGACCTCGCCGGGATGCAGGGTCAGCGTGGGTTGTGCCTGGGTCGATTGGGAAGCGGAGTGTGGCGTTGTCATTGTATGGTCCTGTCTATACAGCTTGGTACGGCTTAAATCAGCTTAGGTCGAATCGGGGTCGAAGTCAGGTGCGCAAGCGCTCGGTTCGTGCGGTGGAAACGGCAGCGGGGCCGCAGGCCGCCACGCTAGCCGAACGCCGGATTGCCATCGGCACGGAAACGGCTGCCGAGGCGATAGCGGTTGCCGGGATGCAGGCAGCGCACGAAGGTCACCGGCGTGCCGGCGGTCCACGTGCGCCGCGTCAGCAGCAGGCAGGGTTGGGTCACCGGCATCTCGAGCTGGCTGGCCTGCTCGGGCGTCGCCGCGACTGCGTCGACCACGTGCTCGACCTGGTCATACGGCACATGCCGCAGCAGATATTCGCCCGGCTTGACGCCGCTGAAGTCCTGGTTGATGAAATCGGGCGCCACGCGCGGATTGACGTAACGGTCCTCCAGCTGCACCGGCACGCCGTCCTCGCGATGCACGCACACCGAGTGGAAGACCGACTCGCCGGTGCGCAGATCGAGCGCCGCCGCGACCTCGATCGAAGCCGAGGCGCGCTCGACCAGGATCACGTCGCAGGCGTAGTCGTGCCCGCGCATGCGGATCTCGTCCTGCAGATTGACGACCGACAGCAGCGTCGACTGCGGCTTGTGTTCGGCGACGAAGGTGCCGACCCCCGCCACGCGCACCACCCTGCCCTGCTCGGCGAGCTCGCGCAGCGCGCGGTTGACCGTCATCCGCGACACGGCGAAGCGGTTGACCAGCTCCTGCTCGGACGGCACGCGATCGCCCGGCTGCCAGGCACCGCTCTGGATCTGGCGCGCGATGTACTCCTTGACCTGCTGGTACAGCGCGGTCGGCGTGGCATCGGCCGACGGGCGAGGGCCGTTGGCGTCGGGACGGGTGGCGGGACGGCGGGTGCCGGCTTCTACGGTCATGGTCGGTGGTTGCGTGGGTCGGTGCGCGTGTCGGCGGGCGTGTCGGCGGGCGAGTCGGTCGGCAAGTCGGTGGACATCATGGGCCGGCTCAATGCTCGGCCGAGACCATCGCCTCGGCACGGATCTCTTCGGTCAGCCGCGCCTTCAACGCCGAGAACTCCGGCGAGGTCTTGATCGTGTAGTGCCGCGGATGGGCGAAGTCGACGGCGATCTCGGTCTTGATCCGGCCGGGCCGCGCAGAGAATACCGCAACCCGGTTGGCCATGAAGATCGCCTCGTCGATATCGTGCGTGACGAACAGCACCGTCTTGCGCGCGCTCTCCCAGATGCCGAGCAGCAGTTCCTGCATCAGCACGCGGGTCTGGTTGTCGAGCGCGCCAAACGGTTCGTCCAGCAACAGGATCTTCGGATCGTTGGCCAGCGCGCGGGCGATCGCGGTGCGCTGCTGCATGCCGCCCGACAGCTGCTTCGGATAGTGATGCTCGAAGCCGCGCAGGCCCACGCGGGCGATGAAGAAATCGCTGCGCTCGCGCTGCTCGGCGACGCTCATGCCGCGCTCGCGCAGGCCGAAGCGGACGTTCTGCTCGATCGTCAGCCACGGGAACAGCGTATAGGACTGGAACACCATGCCGCGGTCGGCGCCCGGCCCGGTGACCGGCTCGCCGTCGAGCAGCACGCGGCCAGAGGTCGGCGTGTCGAGGCCGGCGACGATGCGCAGCAACGTCGATTTGCCGCAGCCGGACGGCCCGAGGATGGTGACGAAGTCGTTCTCGCGGACCTCGAAGTCCACCGGCAACAACGCCTGGGTCTGGCCGCCGCGCGGATTGACGAAGGTGCGCGACACCTGCTGGATCGACAGCGCGCTCATTGGATGGTGCTCCACGGAAACAGCCGCTGGTTGGCGAGCTTGAACAGCAGGTCCGAGACCAGGCCGATGCAGCCGATCACGATGATGCCGAAGATGATCTGGCCGGTATTGAGCAGCGCCTGGCTGTCGGTGATCATGTGGCCGATGCCGGACGACGAGCCGATCAGCTCGGCGACGATCACATAGGTCCAGGCCCAGCCCAGCACCAGCCGCAGGATCTCCGCGATGCCGGGCGCGGCGCCGGGTATCAGCACGCGCTTGACGATGCCGGCGCTGTTGGCGCCCAGCGTATAGGCCGCCTCGACCAGGTCGCGGCGCGCGCCGCCCACGGTGACGGCGACCATCAGCACGATCTGGAAGAACGAGCCGATGAAGATCACCAGCAGCTTCTGCGTCTCGCCGATGCCGGCCCACAGGATCAGCAGCGGAATGAAGGCCGACGCCGGCAGGTAGCGGCAGAACGAGACGAAGGGCTCGAAGAAGGCTTCGGCGGCCTTGTAGGCGCCCATCAGGATGCCCAGCGGCACCGCCAGCACGGCGGCCAGCACGAAGCCGCCCAGCACACGCCAGACGGTCATGCCGATATCGCCGAGAAAACCGTACTCGGTAAACAGCAGCCACGCCTCGCGCGCCATCGTGATCGGATCGGCAAGGAAGGTCGGCGGCACCAGGCCGCCCAGCGTCACCGCGCCCCAGACGGCGAAGAACAGCACGAAGAAGCCCAGGCCAAGCACCCAGCGGGTGCGCGGCGACACAGGGGTCAGCGGCGTCAGCCACGGATGGCTGCGGCGCGCACGCGGCGCGGCCGGCATCGTCCTGGCGGGCGCCGGGCTGTCGGGCGCGACGGCCCGCAGCGAATCGGCGTGCAACGGTTGTGTCATCGCGGCTCCCGGCGCTTAGCGGATGAACCGCGGGTCATACAACGTCGTCACGTCCGGCACCTTGCGGATCACGCCGACGTCGAGCAGCACCGCGGCGGCTTCCTTGCTGAACTCGGCCAGCTCGCCGGCGAAGAACTTGCGGTTGGCCTCGCGGTCCTGCCAGCGCAGATACGACGCCGACTTGGCGAACTGCTCGGCGGTCTGCTTGACCGCGGCGCCCATGATCTCGTTGGACTTGGCCGGGTCCTTGCGAATCATCTCCAACGCTTCGAAGTAGCCGTCGACCAGCGCCTGCGCGGCCTTCGGGTTCTCCTTCAACCATTTCGGCGAACAGCCCAGCGTGTCCATCACCATCGGGTAATCCAGCGTGGTGGCGAGGATCTTCCCCTTCTCCGGGTTCTGCCGCACGGTCGACAGATACGGCTCGTAGGTCATCGCCGCATCGTTCTGGCCCGAGACGAAGGCCTGTGCGGCCGCCTGCGGCGACAGCGTGGTGGTCTTGACGTCCTTGATGGTCATGCCGTTCTTCTTCAGCATCCACGCCAGCCCGAAATACGGCGCGGTGCCCGGCGCGTCGACGCCGATGGTCTTGCCCTTGAGGTCGGCGAAGGACTTGACGTCGCTGCGCACCGCCAGCCCGTCGGCGCCATAGGACTTGTCGAGCTGCACGATCTGCGTGATCGGCACCCCGTTGGCATTCCAGGCCACATGCGTTTCCACCGTGGTCGCCGCGCACTGGATCGCACCCGAGGCCAGCGCCAGATGGCGGTCCTTCTGCGGAATCATCTTGATGTCGACATCGACTCCGTGCTTCTCGAAGATGCCGGCCTTGGCGGCCAGCGTCAGCGGCGCGAAGCCGGTCCAGCCGCTCATGCCCAGCGCCACCTTGGTGGTCTGGGCCTGCGCCACGCCCGCACCGGCTGCGAGCGCCAGCGTGGCCAGCCAACCGAGCGCACGGCCGGCGCCCCCTTGATTCCCCAACTTCCGCTTCTGCATCTGCACTGTTTGGCTCCTTTGGTGTCGCGAACGGTGCCGCCGGCTGGCGGCCCGCCCGGGTCGTGCCGGCGTCCTCGGTCGGGGCGCCGGTCGGTTTCCGGGCAATGTAGCAATCCTGTATATACAAGTCAAGGCGATGGAACGTCACTACGGCGCCTCGAGAATGCAGCGTCTCCAAAGCCGGCCACGGTGATCGGCCGCTGCTCGCAAACCCTCGCAAACCCTGATAGGGAAAGCGATAACGGGCGATGCGAGGCGCCGGCGGCGCCTTCGACCGCCAGCCCGACCGGCATTTCGCACCAGGCTGGTGACCACGCCGCACGGCCAGCGGGCATCGTGCCCCAAGATGCTGTATAGACAGGAAAGCGCGGCGTAATGACGCAATCGCCATGCCATCGCCGGCGCGGCGGATGCCGCGGGGTGGTCAGGTTTCGAAGAAGTGGTGAACCGTCGGATAGCGCAGCCGCAGCCGCAATTCGCGCTTGAGCCGCGCGTTCTCGAGCCGGCGGGATTCGCTCATGAAGCTCAGCAGCGCCGGCTCGACGGCCTCGCGGATCTGCTCGCGCGACAGCCGGGGGGGCCGCGGCAACCCGCGCCGGTCGGCCACCAGATCGAAATAGTCCGCCATCCGCAGTTCGCTGTCGTCGCTGGCATGGACCACGCGCTGCGGCTTGCCGCGCAGCAGCGCGGCGATCATCGCGCGGGCCAGATCGTCGGCGTGGATGTGGTTGGTGTAGACGTCGTCGTCCCTCACCAGAGCCGGCGTGCCCTTGAGCAGGCGTGCCACGGGCAGGCGGTCCTCGGCGTAGATGCCCGGAATCCGCACGATGCCGGCGCGCCAGCCACTGGCGCGGCCGAAGGCCCGCACCGCCCGCTCGGCAGCGACGCGGCGGCGAGCCCGCGCGGTCTGCGGCCGTACCGGCTGGGCCTCGCCGACGCGCGCGCCGCCGCGGTCGCCATAGACGCCGCTGGTGCTGGCGTAGACCAGCGCCGGCGCGCGGCCAGTGCCGGCCACGCCGGTCCCCCGTCCGGGCCGCTCGGGTAGAATGCGGGGTTCCCGCGCGGGGCGGCGCCATGCGCCACGCCGCAGCGCCCGCAACAGCGCGACGGTACGCGGATCGTCATCGCCGCGCGCCGGCGGCGGCGCCAGGTGCAACACGCGATCGGCCAGGCCATGCAGGCGCTTGAGCGTGGCCGGCTCGTCGAGGTTCGCCACCAGCGGCACCGCGCCCGCCGCCCGCAAGGCCGCCACGCGGCCGGGCTGCGAGGTCACGGCGAACACGCGCCAGCGCGGGGCAAGCATTTGCAGGCAACGCATGCCTACGTCCCCGCAACCCACGATCAGCAATCGCGGGCGGGCCAGACGGGGTGGCGACAGATCTTTGCTCATCGAGAGATTATGGCTTATCAAGTAACCGTGCTGCCGAGCGGCCGCCAGTTCGAGGCGGAAGCGAACGAAACCATCCTGTCGGCGGCGCTGCGTCAAGGCATCGGCCTGCCGTACGGCTGCAAGAACGGCGCCTGCGGTTCGTGCAAGGGCCGCGTCACCGCCGGCGACATCGTCCAGGGCGACCACGCCGCCTCCGCGCTGACCGCGCAGGAAAAGACCGAGGGCCGCGCGCTGTTCTGCTGCGCCAATGCGGCATCGGACATCACCATCGAATGCCGCGAGGTCCATGGCGCCGGCGACATTCCGATCAAGAAGGTGCCGTGCCGCGTGCAATCGCTGGAGCGCGTGGCCGAGGACGTCATCGTCGCGAAGCTGCAGCTGCCGGCCACCGAGCGGCTGCAATACCTGGCCGGCCAGTACGTCGAATTCCTGCTGCGCGACGGCAAGCGCCGCAGCTATTCGATCGCCACGCCGCCGCACGAGGAAGGCCCGATCGAACTGCATTTCCGCCATATGCCCGGCGGCGCGTTCACCGACTACGTGTTCGGCGCGCGCGAGGGACAGCCGGCGATGAAGGAGCGCGAC
The DNA here is from genome assembly GCF_008801915.1 of Cupriavidus gilardii. Classification (GTDB taxonomy): domain Bacteria; phylum Pseudomonadota; class Gammaproteobacteria; order Burkholderiales; family Burkholderiaceae; genus Cupriavidus; species Cupriavidus gilardii. The sequence goes on along the minus strand of NZ_VZOV01000003.1, from coordinate 128,993 downwards.
ATCCTGCGCTTCGAAGGTCCGCTGGGCAGCTTCTTCCTGCGCGAGGACTCCGACAAGCCGATCATCCTGCTGGCCTCGGGCACCGGCTTCGCGCCGATCAAGGCCATCGTCGAGCACGCCGCCTACACCGGCATCACGCGGCCGATGACGCTGTACTGGGGCGGGCGCCGTCCGCGCGACCTGTACATGCATGCGCTGTGCGAGCAGTGGGCGCGCGAGCTGCCGAACTTCCGTTACGTGCCGGTGGTCTCCGACGCGCTGCCCGAGGACGACTGGGACGGCCGCACCGGCTTCGTCCACCAGGCCGTGATGACGGACTACCCGGATCTGTCCGGCCACGAGGTCTATGCCTGCGGCGCGCCGGTGATGGTCAACTCGGCGCGGCGCGACTTCACCGCCGAGTGCGCGCTGCACGAGGACGCGTTCTTCGCCGACTCGTTCACCTCCGAGGCCGACCTGCATCCGGCCGGCGCTGCCTGAAAGAAGGCTTGCGGTGCGGCCCGGCTGGCCCGGATCGCGCCCGGCCCGAACCTGCGCCCGGACCGCACCAGCACCGCGCCACCGTTTCGCGAGAACAACAATGACGCCCCGGACCGCCACCGTCGTCTTTGACACTGGGGTAACTGCGTCTTATAGTAGGCCGCATGAACCACGCCAACATCCGACGCAGCTTCCGTACGTCGCATCCCGCCAGGGTGCCACGCGGCTGACCGTCGACAGCGTCTGTTCAGGTCATCAAGCCACGGGCAACCCCCGTGGCTTTTTTGTTTTGCCGCCCTTCCCTTTTCCCTGTTTGCCGATCCCTGGAGTCCGCCATGGCATTTGCTGAGTATCCCGTCCAATCGCTGATGTACATCACCAACCGGCCCGAGCTCGTCTTCACCGAGGGCAAGGGCTCGTGGCTGACGGACCATCAGGGCAAGCGCTATCTGGACTTCGTGCAGGGCTGGGCCGTCAACTGCCTGGGCCACTCCAACGAAGGCATGATCGCGGCGCTGAACGAGCAGTCCCGCAAGCTGATCAATCCGAGCCCGGCGTTCTACAACGAGCCGATGCTGCGGCTGGCCAAGACGCTGACCGACCACAGCTGCTTCGACAAGGTGTTCTTCGCCAACAGCGGCGCGGAGGCCAACGAGGGCGCGATCAAGCTGGCGCGCAAATGGGGGCGCAAGCACAAGAACGGCGCCTACGAGATCATCACGATGGACCACAGCTTCCATGGCCGCACGCTGGCGACCATGAGCGCGTCCGGCAAGGCCGGCTGGGACACGATCTTCGCGCCGCAGGTGCCGGGCTTCCCGAAGGCCCAGCTCAATGACCTGGCCTCGGTCGAGGCGCTGATCAACGACAAGACGGTCGGCATCATGCTCGAGCCGGTGCAGGGCGAGAGCGGCGTGGTCCCCGCCACGCGTGAATTCATGCAAGGGCTGCGCGCGCTGGCCGACAAGCACAAGCTGCTGTTCATCGTCGACGAAGTGCAGGCCGGCTGCGGCCGCTGCGGCACGCTGTTCGCCTACGAGCTGTCGAACGTCGAGCCGGACATCATGACGCTGGGCAAGGGCATCGGTGGCGGCGTGCCGCTGTCGGCGCTGCTGTGCAAGGCCGAGGTGGCGAGCTTCGAGGCCGGCGACCAGGGCGGTACCTACAACGGCAATCCGCTGATGTGCGCGGTCGGCAGCGCGGTGTTCGAGCAGCTGCTGGCGCCGGGCTTCCTGCAGCAGGTGCAGGAGAAAGGCGCGTATCTGCGCGAACAGCTGCTGGCGCTGTCCACCGAGTTCGGCCTGGCCGGCGAACGCGGCGAAGGCCTGCTGCGCGCGCTGATGCTGGGCAAGGACATCGGCCCGCAACTGGTCGAGCAGGCGCGCGAGATGCAGCCCGACGGCCTGCTGCTCAATTCGCCGCGTCCGAACCTGCTGCGCTTCATGCCGGCGCTGAACGTGACCCGCGAGGAAATCGACCAGATGATCGGCATGCTGCGGACGCTGCTGAAGGCGCTGGCCTGATCTTGCCGCACCGGCCGTCGACCGCGGCCGGCAACAGCGACAGATCGGAACACGGCCGCCCTGCTGCGATGGCAGGGCGGCTTTTTCATTGGCTCGTCCGTGTCCGACCGCCACCCGCCGCGCGTGGGGACGACGGTAATATTCGCTTGCCTATACTGATGCCATCCAGGTCCAGGAGAACAACAATGGGCGGTCGCCTCCATTCGCACAGGCGTGGGCTGGCCACTACGTTTGCCGTGGCGGCCCTGGCGCTGCTCGGCACCCTGGCCGCCGAAACGGCCGCGGCCGACGAGGCCGCCGACCACGCCGCCATCCTCAAGGCCGAGCAGGACTGGCTGGCCGCCACCGAGTCGGGCGACCGCGCCGCGCTCGAGCGGCTGCTCCATCCGACCTTCGTCAACATATCTCCGCTGGGCGGCATGCGCAACCGCGCCGAATCGCTATCTGCGGGCCCTCCGCCGCCCGGCTCCAGCCAGACGCTGACCGAACTGAAGGTACGCACCTTCCGCGACAGCGCGGTGGTCACCGGCGTCAACCGTTATCGGCCCAACGCGAAGGCCAAGCCAACGGACGTCGTCTTCACCGATGTGTTCGTCCGCACGCCGCAGGGGTGGCAGGTGGTGTCGTCGCACAATTCGATCCGGCCCGCGCCGGCGGAGCGGTAATTACCTGCTGCGGTAGCGCCGCATCAACAGTGTTCGACGAGACGATCATGCGGCGCGAACCTCCTGCGGCACAGATCGGACACCTCATCATTACAACTCCTTGCAAGACACGAAAAGGAAACGCTGGACCGAGTAAAAAAGCCCCGCGCATGCAGGCATGGCGGGGCTTGGTACGGCGCGGCGGCATGCGGCCGCCGTTCCTATCGCGACGGACTCATTCGCCGAGGTAGGCGGCGCGCACCTTCGGATCGTCGAGCATGTCGGCGGCGTTGCCGTTCATCGTGATCAGGCCGGACTCCATCACATAGCCGCGGTCGGCGGCCTGCAGGGCCAGGCGGGCGTTCTGCTCGACCAGCAGCACCGTGACGCCCTGGCTCGAGATATCGCGCACGACCTCGAAGATCTTCTCGACCATGATCGGCGACAGGCCCATCGACGGTTCGTCCAGCAGCAGCAGGCGCGGCTGGCTCATCAGCGCGCGCGCCATGGCCAGCATCTGCTGCTCGCCGCCCGACATGGTGCCGGCCAGCTGATTGGCACGTTCCTTCAGGCGCGGGAAGATGCCGAACATGCGGTCGATATCGTCCTTGATGCCGGCCTCGTCCTTGCGCGTGAAGGCGCCCATCAGCAGGTTCTCGGTGATGGTCATGCGCGCGAACACGCCGCGGCCTTCGGGCACCATTGCCAGGCCCTGCTTCAACAGGTCGTAGCTGGGCACGCCCTTGATCGAACGGCCCAGGTATTCGACGTCGCCGCCGGCCCACGGCTGCAGGCCGGTGATGGCCTTCATCGTGGTGGTCTTGCCGGCGCCATTGGCGCCGATCAGCGTGACGAGCTCGCCGTCGCGGATTTCCAGGTCGATGCCCTTGACGGCCTGGATGCCGCCGTACGCGACCTTCAGTCCGGCGATCTTCAGTAGTGTTTCTTTCATTGGCTGCTCCCCCGTCAGTGGGCCGAAGTGCCGAGGTAGGCCTCGATCACCGCCGGGTTGTTCTGGACATCGTGCGGCAGGCCCTGGGCGATGACCTTGCCGTAGTCCAGCACGGTCATGCGGTCGCACAGGCCCATCACGAGCTTGACGTCATGCTCGATCAGCAGGATGGTCCTGCCGTCGCTGCGGATCTTGTCGAGCAGGCCGCGCAATTCGACCTTCTCGGTCGCGTTCATGCCGGCCGCCGGCTCGTCGAGCGCCAGCAGCTTGGGCTCGGTCGCCAGCGCACGGGCGATCTCGAGGCGGCGCTGGTGGCCGTACGACAGATTGCGCGAGGTGAAGTTGGCGTACTTGCCGATGCCCACGTAATCGAGCAGGTCGTGCGCCATGTCCTCGACGCCCTCCTCTTCCTGGCGCACCGCCGGCGGGCGGAAGATCGCGCCGATCACGCCGGCCTTGGTGCGCACGTGGCGGCCGACCATCACGTTCTCGAGCGCGGTCATGTCGCCGAACAGGCGGATGTTCTGGAAGGTACGGGCGATGCCGGCCTTGGCCACCTCATGCACCGCGGTCGGCCGATAGGGCTTGCCGTCCAGCACGAACTCGCCGGAGTCGGGCGTGTACAGCCCGGTGATCACGTTGAAGAAGGTCGTCTTGCCGGCGCCGTTCGGGCCGATCAGGCCATAGATCTCGCCGGCCCGGATTTCCAGGCCCACATCGGACAGCGCCTGCAGGCCGCCGAAGCGCTTGTTCACTCCCTTGACGGACAGGAGGATGTTTTCGTTGCTCATCAGGTCCTCCCGCTTCACAGACGTCCAACGCTACCGGGGCGGCGGATCACCGGCCGGTCTTCCTTGCGCGGCGACGGCCACAGGCCCGCCGGGCGATACAGCATCACGCCGACCAGTGCCAGGCCGAACAGCAGCTGGCGCAGCACCTCGGCATCGACGATCACTTCGCCCAGCATCATCCGCTGCACCGGCTCGGCCACCACGCGCAGCAGTTCCTGGAAGCCGATCAGCAGGATGCCGCCGAGGATCACGCCCGGGATATGGCCCATGCCGCCGAGCACCACGATCGCCAGCACGTAGATCGACTCCCACAGCGTGAACGATTCCGGCGACACGAAGCCCTGGAAGGCGCCGAACACCGCGCCCGACACGCCGCCAAACGACGCGCCCATCGCGAACGCCAGCAGCTTGATGTTGCGGGTATTGATGCCCATCGCCTTGGCCGCGATCTCGTCCTCGCGGATCGCCACCCAGGCGCGGCCGATGCGTGAATTCTGCAGCCGCAGCGACACGAACACGATGGCCACCACCAGCAGGATCAGCAGGTAGTAGTACATGAACACCGGCGTGAATTTCAGGCCGAAGAACTCGTGCGTCTTGGAGAAGTTGAAGCCGAAGATGGTGATCGGATCGACCGCGGTGATGCCCTTGGGACCGTTGGTGATATTGACCGGCCGGTCCAGGTTGTTCATGAAGATGCGGATGATCTCGCCGAAGCCGAGCGTGACGATCGCCAGATAGTCGCCGCGCAGCTTCAGCGTCGGCGCGCCCAGCAGCACGCCGAAGATGCCCGCCACCAGCGCGGCCAGCGGCAGCACCCACCAGACGCTGACATGGAAGCCGTTCGGGAACAGCTGCGCGATGGTCTCGAACTGGTTGGCGAGGTGCGGCGAGCCGAGCAGCGCCATCAGGTAGGCGCCCACCGCGTAGAAGGCGATATAGCCAAGGTCCAGCAGGCCGGCAAAGCCGACCACGATGTTCAGGCCCAGCGCCAGCATGATGTACAGCAGCGCGAAGTCGAGCACGCGCACCCAGTAGTTGCCGCCGAGGAACTGCACGGCGAACGGCGCGCACAGGCCGATCACGAGGAAGGCGGCCAGCGCGAACATGGTCTTGGCCGGGGTCTTGGTCAGCGGCGCGGCCTGCGCCGTCGTAGAAATCGGAGTGTTCATCGTTGCGATCCCCTTACGCCCGGTCGGCCACACGTTCGCCCATGATGCCGGACGGACGGAACACCAGCACGGTGATCAGCACGATAAAGGCGAACACGTCCTGATAGTTCGAACCGAACACGCCGTTGGTCAGGTCGCCGATATAGCCGGCGCCCAGCGCCTCGATCAGCCCCAGCAGCATGCCGCCGACCATCGCGCCGGCGAGGTTGCCGATGCCGCCGAGCACGGCCGCGGTGAACGCCTTCAGGCCGGGGATGAATCCCATGTAGAAGTGCGCGTTGCCATAGTTGGTCGCCATCATCACGCCGGCCAGCGCCGCCAGCGTCGCGCCGATCATGAAGGTGGCCGAGATCACGAAATTCGGGTTCACGCCCATCAGGCCCGCCACGCGCTGGTTCTCGGCGGTGGCGCGCATCGCACGGCCGAGCTTGGTACGGTTGACCAGCGCCAGCAGCCCTGCCATCACCATCACGGCCATGCCGATGATCACCATCTCCTTGCCGGTGATGGTCGCGCCGGTGGTGCCGATGTCGATGGGCTCCGACGGCAGCAGTTGGGGGAACGTCAGCGGATTGCGCGACCAGATCATCATCGCGATGGTCTGCAGCATGATGGAGACGCCGATCGCGGTGATCAGCGGGGCCAGCCGGGGCGCATTGCGCAGCGGCCGGTAGGCAATCCGTTCGATCGAATAGGACAGCATCGCGCAGACCGGCATCGCGATCAGCGTGGCGATCACGAGCGTCAGCCATTCCGGCAGGCCGGGGGCGAATTGCTGGAGTGCGAGAATCGCCGACAGTGCGGTCAGCGCGCCGATCATCAGCACATCGCCATGGGCGAAGTTGATGATCCCGAGAATGCCGTAGACCATGGTGTAGCCGAGTGCAATCAGCGCATAGATGCTGCCGAGCACCAGACCATTCACGATCTGCTGGATAAGGATATCCATGAATACTCCTGGCTTGCCGCCCGCACTTCCGGCATGGATGGATGCCGACCGGGCAGCTTGGTGTGAGTGGTTTGGTAAGGGGTTATGTGCTGGTAAGCGGGTAAAGCAACGGCCTGCCGCGTTCCACCCATGGTAAGGGCGCTGTCACAAAAGGCGAGGCTAAAAAGAACGGCACCGCAAAGTACTCACGGTGCCGTTCGGTGGACCGGGTAGGTCCGAATTACATCTTCACGACGTCAAGCACGGACTTCTTCTTGTCCTTGTAGTCGTACAGCGTGATGGTGCCTTCCTTCATGTCGCCCTTCTCGTCGAAGGCAATGTTGCCGATCACGCCCTGGTAGTTGGTCTTGGGCATCTCCGCCAGGATCGCCGCGGGCTCGGTCGAGCCGGCGCGCTTCATCGCATCGACGATCACCATCACGGCGTCGTAGGTGAACGGCGCGTAGATCTGCACCGGTGCGTTGAAACGTTCCTGATAACGCTTCTGGAACTCGGCGCCCTTCTCCATCTTGGACAGCGCCAGGCCGGCTTCGGAGCAGATGATGTTGCTGACCGCGTCGCCCGCCAGTTCCGCCACCTTGTCGGTGCAGACGCCGTCGCCGCCGACGATCTTGGCCGGGATGCCCAGCTCCTTGGCCTGCTTGGCGAACGGACCGCCGGTGGCGTCCATGCCGCCGTACATGATGACGTCCGGCTTCTTGCCCTTGATCTTGGTCAGGATGGCCTTGAAGTCGGTGGCCTTGTCGTTGGTGGCCTCGCGCGCCACGATGTTGACGCCGGCCGCCTTGGCGGTCTTCTCGAACTCGTCGGCCAGACCCTTGCCGTAGGCGGTGGCGTCGTCGACGATCGCCACGCTCTTGGCGTTCAGGCTCTTGGCGGCGTAGTTGGCCAGGGCCGGGCCCTGCTGGGCATCGGTGGCCACTACGCGGAAGGTCGTCTTGAAGCCCTGCTTGGTGTAGTCGGGGTTGGTCGAGGACGGCGAGATCTGCACGATGCCGGCATCGCTATAGATCTTGGAGGCGGGAATCGACACGCCCGAGTTCAGGTGGCCGACCACGGCGACGACCTTCTCGTCGACCAGCTTCTGGGCCACCGAAGTGCCGGTCTTCGGATCGGCGGCATCGTCTTCGCCGACCAGCTCCAGGCGGACCTTCTTGCCGCCCAGTTCCAGACCGGCCTTGTTGACCTCTTCGACGGCCAGGCGCGCGCCGTTCTCGTTGTCCTTGCCAAGGTGGGCAATCCCACCGGTCAGCGGCGCCGCGTGGCCGATCTTTACCACCACCTCGCCGCCAGCCGGTGCTGCCGCGGCAGGTGCCGAGGCCGTCGCACCGGGCGCCGCCTCTTCCTTCTTGCCGCAGGCAGAAACCAGTGCCACTGCCGCTGCGATCGGCAGAATCTTGGCAAACGTGATTTGCATGAGTGATCTCCTAGGATTCACAAGATCAGGGTTACGCAACGCCTCCCGTCCGTTTCCCTGCACCGCCTTGGTTTAGTTTCAATTTGAAACGCGCGCATTGTATCCCCTTTTTTTGCGGATGCAATACGCGACGCAACAACCTGAGCCTTTTACCCTTCTATTGAGCTAGGTAATTTCCCCAATGCCCTCATTGGGGCAATTCCCATTCACAACAGGGGCCCTTTGCGATACCTAACAAGATCCGTGCCCGCCACGTCACCGGAGCGCACTGCGGGGCGTCAGGGCGTGGCTGGGACGGCACCTCCATTTATAGAAATTAATTAGGCATTTCATAAAAGCAATATGCACCAACTTTGAATATCGGCAATCCGCGTTCGCACCAATCAAGGGAAAACCCGCATTTAGGGGAATTACCCTAAAGTCCGTCGCAAAAGGCAAGCAAGGTTCGAGTCAATATATCGTTGTGACGATTAAGTTTCTTTGACGCGCTGCACCGTATTGACAGGGGAGAACGATGGCGGGTCGAGGCACGCGCCCAAAACGACAACGCCCCGCTCGAGGCGGGGCGCTGACGAAGACCGAAGAAGATACTGTGGGACTCAGGCGGCGTTCGCCTGCAGGCCCTTGGGAAGCGGAAACGACATGTTCTCCTCGATGCCTTCCAGCGGTCGCACCTGCCGCGCACCGAGCGCGCGCAGCCGGTCGACGATCGACTGGGCCAGCGCCTCCGGCGCCGAGGCGCCCGCGGTCAGGCCGATGCGGCGCTTGCCGGCGATCCACTCGGGGCGAACCTGTTCCGGCGCATCGACCATATAGGAAGGCACGCCGAGCCGCTCGGCCAGTTCGCGCAGGCGGTTCGAGTTCGAGCTGTTGGGGCTGCCGACCACGATCACCACGTCGACCTGCGGCGCCATGAACTTGACCGCGTCCTGGCGGTTCTGCGTGGCGTAGCAGATGTCCTGCTTCTTCGGCTCGCGGATCGCCGGGAACCGCGCCTTCAGCGCGGCGACGATCTCCTCGGTCTCGTCGACCGACAGCGTGGTCTGCGTGACATAGGCGAGCCGCGTGGGATCGGCGACCTGCAGGGTCTGCACGTCGGCGGGCGACTCGACCAGCAGCATGCCGCCGTCAGCCTGGCCCATCGTGCCCTCGACTTCGGGGTGGCCACGATGGCCAATCATCACGATCTCGCAGCCTTCGGCCCGCATCTTGCCAACCTCGACATGGACCTTCGTCACCAGCGGACAGGTCGCGTCGAACACGTTCAGGCCGCGCGCCTGTGCCTCGGCGCGGACGCTGCGCGAAACGCCGTGCGCGCTGAAGATCACGGTCGCGCCGGCCGGCACCTCGTCGAGGTCCTGCACGAAGATGGCGCCCTTGCGGCGCAGGTCGGCCACGACATAGGCGTTGTGCACGATTTCATGGCGCACATAGATCGGCGCGCCAAAGCGCTGGAGCGCGCGCTCCACGATCTCGATCGCGCGATCGACCCCGGCGCAGAAGCCGCGCGGCTGGGCCAGCAGGATCTCGGCGTCGGGGGCGGGAGTCAGTTCGGGCATGCGGGAAGGTAGCTGCGCTCCGGCCGGCCAGGCGGCCGGAGCAAGGTCGTCAGAGAATGCCGATCAGCTGGACGTCGAACAGGATGGTCTGTCCGGCCAGCGGATGATTGAAGTCGAACAGCGCCGAGGTCTCGCCAATCTCCTTCAGCACGCCGGCATATTTGCCGCCGCCGGGCGCGTTGAACTCGACCAGGTCACCCGGGCTGTAGTCCTCTTCGAACGAGCTGTTCTCGCGCAGCGTGGCAAGCGACACGCGCTGCAGCAGCTCGGGATTGCGCGGGCCGAAGGCGTGTTCCGGCGCCAGACGGTAGCTGGTGCGCTCGCCCTCGGCCATGCCGAGCAGCGCCTGTTCCAGCGTGGGGGCGAACTGGCCCTGCCCTAGCAGCAGCGTGGCGGGCTTGTCGTCGAAGGTGCTGACGACCTCGGTACCGTTCTCCAGCGAGATGCGGTAATGCAAGGTCAGGAAGGAATCGGCCTGCACGGTCTTGCGCGCGGTGGCGCCGCCGGAGTCCGACGCAAAAGTTTGCGAATTCATGAATGCTCAACCAGTCGAGAACCCGTATTGTAAGCGACTGAACCCGGCGCCGCCGAACCCCGCCGCCGCCGCTTCCTCCCCCGCCACCCCGCTCCCAGACCGAGACCGCCATGCCCATCCCAGATTGGCCCGCCAGCGAACGTCCTCGCGAAAAGCTGCTGCAAGCCGGTGCCGCGGCGTTGTCCGACGCCGAGCTGCTGGCGGTATTCCTGCGCGTCGGCGTGCCGGGCAAGAGCGCGGTCGACGTCGCGCGCGAACTGATCGCGGCGTTCGGCTCGCTGACCGGACTGCTGGCGGCCAGCCAGGCCGAACTGAGCCGCGTGCGCGGGGTCGGCAGCGCCAAATACGCGCAGCTGCAGGCGGTGGTCGAGCTGACGCGCCGGGCGCTGGCCGAGCAGTTGGCGCTGGCGCCGGGCCTCGAATCGCCGCAGGCGGTACGCGACTACCTGCGCCTTTCGTTGGCGCAGCGGCCTTACGAGGTGTTCCTGTGCCTGTTCCTCGACGCGCGCAACCGGCTGCTGGCCGCCGAGGAACTGTTCCGCGGCACGCTGACGCAAACCAGCGTCCACCCGCGCGAGGTCGTCAGGCAGGCATTGGCGCATAATGCGGCCTCGGTGATCGTCGCCCACAACCATCCGTCGGGCAATCCGGCGCCGAGCGCGGCCGACCTGGCGATGACCAAGACGCTGGCGCATTCGCTGGCACTGATCGATGTCCAGGTGCTGGACCACTTCATCGTCGCAGGCAATACGACCTATTCGCTGGCGGAGCATCGCCAACTGTGACGCCCGAGGCACTGGCGCATCGCCGTGGCGTCAACGCACAGAAGGCATTGATCGAGCGAGGGATTTCGGTCTATAATGCCCGTTTTGCTGAAGTCTTAACCGCTGCAGTCCGGGCCCGCGCGCCTTTTGTTGATCTGTTGCGAACATTGTCCACGAATAGAAGATTTAGGAGTGCTTCATGGCACGCGTCTGTCAAGTGACCGGGAAAGCGCCGATGGTCGGCAACAACGTTTCCCACGCAAACAACAAGACCAAGCGCCGTTTTCTGCCCAACCTGCAGAACCGTCGTTTCTTTGTTGAATCGGAAAACCGCTGGGTGAGCCTGCGCGTCTCGAACGCCGGTCTGCGCCTGATCGACAAGAAAGGCATCGACTCCGTGCTCGCCGACCTGCGCGCACGCGGCGAAGTCTAATTAGGAGTTCATCATGGCCAGCAAAGGCGGACGCGACAAGATCAAACTGGAATCCACCGCGGGTACCGGTCACTTCTACACCACCGACAAGAACAAGCGCACCATGCCGGAAAAGATGTCGATCAAGAAATTTGATCCGGTCGCGCGCAAGCACGTCGAGTACAAGGAAACCAAGATCAAGTAATTGATCCTGCGTTCCAGCGAAGAACCCCGCCATGGCGGGGTTTTTTGTTGCCCGCGCGTGCCTGCCGATGCCGGCTCGCCGCCCCCTGGCCGTCGTCGCGCAGCAGCGGCCGCGGCACGCCGTGCCAGCAGCAGGGGCAAGGCGCCGCCGCGTCGTCCGCGGTGTACACTTTCGAGCTTTCCCGCACCACCGGCGCCCTCGGCGCGCCACCACGCATCATGAACTTCGACGTCGCCATCGTCGGCAGCGGCCTGGCCGGCCTCACGGTCGCGCTGCAACTGGCCGACAGCCACCGGGTTGTCATCGTGAGCAAGCGCGCCATGACGCAAGGCGCCAGCGACTGGGCCCAGGGCGGCATCGCGGCGGTGCTCGACTCCGGCGACAGTCACGACGAACACACGCAGGACACGCTGATCGCCGGCGCCGGGCTGTGCGATGAAGGCGCGACCCGCTTCATCGTCGAGCACGGACGCGAAGCGATCCAGTGGCTGATCGACCGCGGCGTGCCGTTCACGCGCGACGAACAGGCCGAGCTTGGCTACCACCTGACGCGCGAAGGCGGCCACAGCCATCGGCGCATCATCCACGCGGCCGACGCCACCGGCCATGCCGTGGTGACGACGCTGACCGAGCAGGTGCGCCGCCATCCCAACATCACGATCCTCGAGGACCATTTCGCGATCGACCTGATCACCTCGCGCAAGATGGGACTGGGCGGCAACCGCTGCCTCGGGTTGTACGTGCTCGACGACGCCAACGGCCAGGTGCATACGCTGACCGCCAGCCACACGGTGCTGGCCACAGGCGGTGCCGGCAAGGTCTATCTCTATACGACCAACCCGGATACCGCGACCGGCGACGGCATCGCGATGGCCTGGCGCGCCGGCTGCCGGGTCGCGAACATGGAGTTCATCCAGTTCCATCCGACCTGCCTGTACCACCCGTACGCCAAGTCCTTCCTGATCTCCGAGGCGGTGCGCGGCGAAGGCGGCCGGCTGGTGCTGCCCGACGGTACCCGCTTCATGCCCGAGCACGACGCGCGCGCCGAGCTGGCGCCGCGCGACGTCGTGGCCCGCGCGATCGACTTCGAGATGAAGAAGCGCGGCCTGGACTGCGTGTATCTGGACATCACGCATCAGCCCGCGCCCTTTCTGCGCGAGCACTTCCCCACGATCCATGCGCGCTGCCTGGAGCTGGGCATCGACATCACGCGCCAGCCGATCCCGGTGGTGCCGGCCGCGCACTATACCTGCGGCGGCGTGGTCACCGACACGGCGGGACGCACCGATCTCGACAATCTGTACGCGGTCGGCGAGACCGCCTACACCGGCCTGCACGGCGCCAACCGGCTGGCATCGAACTCGCTGCTCGAATGCATGGTGATCGGCCGTGCCGCGGCCAACGACATCGCGTCGCGGGCCAAGGCCCGCGAACCGGACCTGACGCTGCCGCCGTGGGACGAGAGCCGCGTGTCGGACGCGGACGAGGAGGTCGTGGTCTCGCACAACTGGGACGAGCTGCGCAGGATGATGTGGAACTACGTCGGCATCGTGCGTACCAGCAAGCGGCTCGAACGCGCCCAGCATCGGATCGCGCTGCTGCGCGAGGAAATCACCGAGTACTACGCGAACTTCCGCGTCACGCGCGATCTGCTGGAACTGCGCAATCTGGTCGAAGTGGCAGCGATGATCGTCGACAGCGCCTATGCGCGTCACGAAAGCCGTGGCCTGCATTTCAGCCGCGACTATCCGGGCACGCTGCCGAAGGCGCTGCCGACCGTGCTGCAGCCGCCCAACGGGCGCCGTCGCGGCAACTGACCCGCCACCGGCGATCGCGCCGCGGCCCGATCGGACCCCGGCGAGCTCAGCCGATGATGCGCAACGAGTAGTCGGTTGCGCGCACGTCCTTGGTCAACGCACCGACCGAGATCCGGTCGACACCAGTCTCGGCGAAACGGCGGATCGTATTCGCGTTGACGCCGCCGGACACTTCGAGCACCGCGCGGCCGCCATTGATCCGCACCGCCTCCCGCATCATCGGTTCGGTGAAGTTGTCCAGCAGGATCGAGACCGCACCGGCGGCCAGCGCCTCTTCCAGTTCGACCAGCGATTCGACCTCGACCTGCACCGGCACGCCCGCGTTCAGCGCGGCCGCCGCGCGCAACGCCGCGGTGATGCCGCCGGCCGCGGCGATATGGTTTTCCTTGATCAGGATGCCGTCATAGAGCGCCAGCCGCTGATTGTCGCCGCCGCCAATCTTGACCGCATACTTCTGCGCGAGGCGCAGCCCCGGCAAGGTCTTGCGCGTGTCCAGCACGCGGGCGCGCGTACCGGCGACCAGATCGGCGTAGCGCCGCGTCGCCGTGGCCACGCCCGACAGCAGCTGCAGGAAATTCAGCGACGGACGCTCGGCGGTCAGCAACGAACGGGCCGGGCCGTCGATTTCGCAGACCACCGAATCGGCCGCCATGCGCGCGCCTTCCTGTTGCAGCCAGCGAACCTGCAAACGCGGATCGACGGCCCGCATGCAGGCATCGAACCACGGCTGCCCGCACAGCACCGCATCCTCGCGCACGATCACGCGGGCACGCGCCTGCTTGTCGCCCGGTACCAGCTGGCCGGTCCAGTCGCCGGAGCCGACGTCCTCGGCGATCGCCGCGCGGACGTTGTCGCGCAGCGCCTCGGCCAGCGCGGGCCCGTATTGGTCGAAGACCGGATTCACCGCGTCGTTCATCGAGGAATCGCTCATGCCGGTCCGATCCCTTGGAACAGCGCCTGTTCCTTGGCCAGGTCGGCAGCGGGCCGTACGTTGGCCTTCTGCTGGGCGGCAAAGTCCAGCATGCGATCGATGCAGGTATAGGCGCGGCGGCCGATCTGAGGATCGACGTGGATCTCGTTGCGGCCGGTCTCCAGCACCTCGGCCAGATTGGTCAGCGCATTCATCGCCATCCACGGGCAATGCGCGCAGCTCTTGCAGGTCGCGCTGTTGCCGGCGGTCGGCGCCTCGATGAAATGCTTGCCCGGCGCGGCCATCCGCATCTTGTGCAGGATGCCGTTGTCGGTGGCGACGATGAACTCGCTGGCGTCGAGCTGCTGGGCGGCGGCGATCAGTTGCGAGGTCGAGCCGACCACGTCGGCCTGCGCGACCACGTTGGCCGGCGATTCCGGATGCACCAGGATCTTGGCCTTCGGATGTTCCTTGCGCAGCAGATCAAGCTCGATGCCCTTGAACTCGTCGTGCACCAGGCACGAGCCCTGCCACAGCAGCATGTCGGCACCGGTCTGGCGCTGGATATAGCTGCCCAGATGCTTGTCCGGCGCCCACAGGATCTTCTCGCCGCGCGCGTGCAGATGCTCGACGATCTTCAGCCCGATGCTGGAGGTCACCATCCAGTCGGCACGCGCCTTGACCGCGGCGCTGGTGTTCGCATAGACCACCACGGTGCGATCCGGATGCGCGTCGCAGAATGCCGCGAACTCGTCGGCCGGGCAACCCAGGTCCAGCGAGCAGGTCGCGTCCAGGTCGGGCATCAGGATGGTCTTTTCGGGGCTGAGGATCTTGGCGGTCTCGCCCATGAAGCGCACGCCCGCCACCACCAGCGTCTGCGCCGGATGGTCGCGCCCGAAGCGGGCCATCTCCAGCGAATCGGACACGCAGCCGCCGGTTTCCTCGGCCAGGTCCTGCAGGTTGGCATCGACATAGTAGTGCGCGACGAGCACCGCATTGCGCGCCTTCAGCAAGGCGCGGATGCGATCCTTCAACGCGGCGCGCTCGTCCGGGGTCAGCGCGGGCGGCACCTTGGCCCAGGCGTGGGCCACACAGCTCGCGCCACCTTCGGCCTGCATCTGCGTCGGTTTCTCGAACTCGACGGTCTTGATCGTTTGGGGGGTCATCTCCTGTACTCCTCGGGGCACCCTGCGCTCGCCGCCGCATCGCAACGCGTCTTCATGGCGGCCGGGACCGGCCTCTAGATGGGGCGGCGTCGCCAAAAGAAAAGCCCCGCCAGCGACAGCATGGCGGGGCTTCGGGCGCGCCTGGCATTGTAGCAGGCGCTGTCCTTCTTATCAGGCGTTACGCGTAGCGGCGCAGGCGCAGCGAGAACTCCTGCAGCGCCTGGATGCCGCTGGCTTCGGCGCGGTGGCACCAGGCCTGCAGCTGCTGCAGCAACTGTTCGCGCGTCAGGTTCGAACGGCCCCAGATCGCGGCCAGTTCGCGGCGCATTTCGACGAAGGTCTGCAGCGCCTTGTTGTGCTCGACGATGCTGGCCAGTTGCTGGCGCTGCGGCTCGGCCAGCTTGGTCTCGTCACGGTGGAACCACTTGCGAGCCAGCTTGAAGCGCCGATAGTCGGCAACGCGCTTGGCCTTCAGTTGAGCCAGTTCCTCGCGGTACGCGTTCTTGACGGCCTTGGCATAGCGGGCCATCACGTCATAGCGGTTGGCGATGATCGCCTCCAGCGTGTTGTGATCGACCGGACGGGCCTCGACCAGACGCGCCTTCGGCGGGGTCTTCTTGACCTTGGCCAGGCCGACCGCCTGCATCGCGCGGATATACCACCAGCCGATATCGAACTCGTACCACTTGATCGAGAACTTGGCCGACGTCGGGTAGGTATGGTGGTTGTTGTGCAGTTCCTCGCCGCCGATGATGATGCCCCACGGCGACACATTGGTCGACGCGTCCTCGCAATCGTAGTTGCGATAGCCCCACCAGTGGCCCAGGCCGTTGATGATGCCGGCGGCATGGATCGGGATCCACAGCATCTGCACGCCCCAGACCGACAGGCCGACCACGCCGAACAGCGCCAGGTCGATGATCAGCATCAGGCCGACGCCCTGCCAGGTGAAGCGCGAATACAGGTTGCGCTCGATCCAGTCGTTGGGCGTGCCGTGGCCGAACTTGGCCAGCGTTTCCTTGTTCTTCGCTTCGGCCCGGTACAGCTCGGCGCCTTCGAGCAGCACCTTGCGGATGCCGCGCGTCTGCGGGCTGTGCGGATCGTCTTCGGTTTCGCACTTGGCGTGGTGCTTGCGGTGGATCGCGGTCCACTCCTTGGTGACCATGCCCGTGGTCAGCCACAGCCAGAACCGGAAGAAGTGCGCGGCGATCGGGTGCAGATCGAGCGAGCGGTGCGCCATGCACCGGTGCAGGAAGATCGTGACGCCGGCGATGGTGATGTGGGTCATGACCAGGGTGAAGATCACGATCTTCCACCAGGACCAGTCGAGAAGGCCGTTGGCGGCCCACTGAAGAATTGTGTCGAACAAACTGTTCTCCGTGCTAGATAGAGGCTGGCTGCGACGCGTCAGGGTGTCGCAGCAACGCGCAGAAAAATGACTGCAAATCCAGTGATTGCGTCTTATGGCGTCAGCCAAGGCGCCTTGCGCCTTCGCGGGACCCCGGCACGCGCCGCTGCAATCTGGCGGCTGGCCCTCGGGCACGGATCGGTAGTCCGGCCGGGAGAATCCCCGGGACGACCCGCGATTTTACCGGAACGCCAGCGTCCCGGCATCCGCTTTTACCCGTGCGTGTGCTTTTCGTTTGCGGTGTTGGACGCCGAAAACGATACTTCGTTCCTGCAATGGCAAAGGCGTCACATCGGTGTTGAGTCTCACACCACTTATGCCGATTCCGCCGCATTGGCGGCGACCGTCGACACCGGCGTCGTGGTCAGCGCGCCGCTCTGGGGCAGCACCCGCAACTCGCGCTGCGGATAGGGAATCGAAATGCCGTTGGCGCGGAACGCCTTCCAGATCGCGCGGTTCATTTCGGATTGCACGCCGAGCTTGCCGTTCTGGGGATCGGCGATGAAGCCGGCCACCTCGTATTCGACGCCGCTGTCGGCAAACGCCACCAGGAAGGCCGACGGCGCCGGGTCGGCCAGCAGCCGCGGCACGCCGCGCACCGCCTCGGTCAGCAGCGTCAGCACCATCTCGGGATCGGCGTCGTAGTCGGCCTGCACCCGCGTCGCCACCCGCACGTTGGTGTTCGAGAACGAATGGTTCTGCACAGATTGCGCGACCAGCTGCTCGTTGGGCACCAGCGTCTCGCCGTCGCCATTGCGCACCACGGTGTAGCGGGTGCGGATCTGCGCGACGATGCCGGTGTACTTGTCGACCGTGATCTGGTCGCCGAGCTTGACCGAGCGGTCCAGCAGGATGATGAAGCCGGACACGTAGTTGCTGGCGATCTTCTGCAGGCCCAAACCCAGGCCGACGCCCAGCGCGCCGCCAAACACCGACAGCACGGTCAGGTCGATGCCGACCAGCGACAGGCTGAACAGCAGCGACACCAGCAGCAGCAGCGCCTTGGACAGCCGCGTCAGCACCACGCGCAGGCTGGTGTCGATCGTCGCCGAACGCATCAGCCGCTCCTCCAGCCACGAGCCGAACCACAGCGCGGCCAGCACCGTCAGCAGGATCCACACGCATGCCATCAGCAGATCGGCCACGCTGATGCGCTGCTGCCCCAGCGCGAACTGGATCGAGTCGAGCCACTGCACCGCCTCGGACAGCATGCCGAGCACGTACAGCGCCATGCCGGCCCAGACCAGCGTGGTCAGCACCTTCTCCACCAGCGTCAGCATCCCGTGCAGCTGGCCGTTGCCGGACAGCACCCGGCGCAGCACGTAGAAGGCGAAATAGAGGAAGGTGATGCCGAACAGCGGCACCAGCGCCAGCCGCAGCATGCTGACCGGAATCAGCGGCGCCAGCGCGAAGCGTGCCGCCAGCACCAGCAGCCAGCCGAACAGCGGAAACATCGCGCGCTCCAGGCTCGCGGCGGCAAAGCGCAGCGCGAAGCTCGACCCCGCGTAGCGCGCCTCGAGCCGGGCCGCGACATGGCGCGCCAACGGCCAGGCCAGCAGCACGCAGCCGGCCAGCACGGCCAGTTGCCAAAGAAAGCCCGGGTCGCCGGCGTCTTGCATCAGGTCGCCCAGCATCTTGCCGAACACGGCGTGGGATTGCGACAGATCGGTCAGGGAATTGGAGGCCATCGATCGACGAGTTCAACCAGTGGAGACAATGGAAACAGCGAAGAACAAAAAAATACCGGGCCATCGGTGCCCGGTATCCGTGAAACGACAGGGGCCGGAGCCCCCATGCTCATGGACGCGTCCGCTCCAGCACCGCCGCGAAGAAGCCATCGGTCTGGTGCAGATGAGGATAGAGCGCCAGCGTCTGCGCGTCATCCGGCAGGTCGGCGATCGCAATTTTCTGCTCGGCCAGCACCTGCGCGACCGGCACCAGCTGGAAGTCGGCATGGCGGCTCAGGAAGTCGCGCACGATCGCCTCGTTCTCGGCCTCCAGCACGCTGCAGGTCGCGTAGACCACGCGGCCGCCCGGCTTGACCAGCCGCGCCGCCGATTCGAGGATCGCGGTCTGCTTGGCGGTCAACTCCAGCACCGTCTGCGGAGTCTGGCGCCATTTGAGGTCCGGATTGCGCCGCAGCGTACCGAGGCCGCTGCACGGCGCGTCGACCAGCACGCGGTCGATCTTGCCGGCCAGGCGCTTGACCTTGGCATCCTGTTCCGAGTCGATCAGCACCGGATGGACGTTCGACAGGCCGCTGCGCGCCAGCCGCGGCTTCAGGTTCGCCAGGCGCTTGTCGGACACGTCGAAGGCATAGAGCCGTCCGGTCGAGCGCATCAGCGCGCCAAGCGCCAGGGTCTTGCCGCCCGCGCCGGCGCAGAAATCGACCACCATCTCGCCGCGCCGCGGCGCCACCAGATGGCACAGCAGCTGACTGCCCTCGTCCTGCACCTCGACCAGTCCGTTGACGAAGATCGGCAGCTGGTTCAGCGCCGGCTTGCCGGCCAGCCGGATGCCGGTCGGCGCGATCGGCGTCGGCTCGGCCGCGAGTTCGGCCTCCTCCAGCTGCGCCAGCACGGCCTCGCGCGAGGTCTTGATCAGATTGGCGCGCAGATCCAGCGGTGCCGGACGCAGCCAGGCATCGCCGAGCGCCGCGGTAAAGGCCTCGCCATGCCGGGCGACCAGCTGCTCGTACAGCCATTCGGGCAGGTTGGCGCGCACGCGCGGTGCCAGGCTGGCGCGCTCGATCGTCATCAGCCGGTCCAGCCACTGCGCCTCGTCGGGGTACAGGAACGGCGTCAGCGCGTCGCGGCCCAGCGTCGCCGCCAGGCCCAGCAGCGCCAGCCGGCGCGGGGCGGCGCCCGAGCCCGACTCGGCAAACTGGGCGAATTCCACGCGCCGGCGCAGCACGGCGAACACCGCCTCGGCGATGATGCCGCGCTCGCGATGGCCCAGTTTGGGGTTTTCGCGGAAGTAGTAGCTGACCACGGCGTCGGCGGGCCGCGCGAACAGCATCACCTTGCCGAGCAGCCGGTCGATATGCTGGATATGCGTGGCATGCAGGGCGCCATGCGGACGAACCTGGCCATCGCTGGCGCTCTCGCGCGGCGCGCCGGCCTTGCGCAGCGGGGTGGGCTTGCGCTTGCTGCGCGGGGACGGACGCGCGCCGCCGCGCGGTGCCTGGGCGGGACGGGTCATTGACGGGCTCCGGTGGTATCGACAGGGTTGGCGGAGTCCGAGGGGGAGTCCGAGGGGGAGTCCGAGGCCGCCAGCGCGATCAGCAATTGCGGCTCCGGCGGATCGACATGGACCACGCCGTCCTTGACGCGCAGCCGTCCTTCGACGAACCAGCGCACCGCGCGCGGATAGATCTGGTGTTCGCAAGGCAGCAGCCGCGCCGCCAGCGTTTCGGGCGTGTCCTCGGGCCCGATCTCGATGGCCGCCTGCAGCACGATGGGACCGTGGTCCAGCGCCGCGGTGACGAAATGCACGCTGGCGCCGTGCACCTTGACGCCGGCTTCCAGCGCCTGCTGGTGGGTATGCAGGCCGGGGAAGCTGGGCAGCAGCGACGGATGGATGTTCATCATCCGGCCGGCATAGTGCTCGACGAATTCGGGCGTCAGGATCCGCATGAAGCCAGCCAGCACCACCAGATCGGGCACGTGGGCGTCGATCGCGTTGGCCAGCGCCTTGTCGAAGCTGGCCCGGTCGGGATAGTGGCGATGATCGACCACGCCGACCGGAATGCCTTGCGCCGCGGCGAACTTGAGGCCGGGCGCGTCGGGACGGCTGGACAGCACGGCGGCGATCCGTGCCGGCCAGGCCTGCTCGCTGCAGGCCCGGACGATCGCTTCCATGTTGGAACCGCGTCCCGAGATAAGGATGACGATATTTTTCATCGCGCAATTCTACCAAGGCGGCGCCCCGCCACAGCGCGCTGGAGACCCCGGCGGCGCAAACTCGCCGGCCGTTGCTTCCCCCGATTGCGGATTGTGACGCCCCGCTCGCTCTGCTAGAGTCGCCCTATCGCCAATCCGCCTGCTCGACGGGACGGGACCATACAACAAGGGCGAAGCTGTTTTAGACGGGAAATCGCATGTCGAATGTTGCACCGACCTTGCTGGTGGTCGACGACCACCCCATGGCGCTGTCCGGCACTACCCTGTTCCTGGCGCAGGTCATGCCCGATGTTGCAGTCCATGCCGCCGGGAGCGCCTCCGAGGCGCTGAGTACTCTCCAGCGCGGGCTGCGGCCCGATATCGTGCTGCTCGATATCTGGCTGAACGACGGCACCGGCTTCGACGCCATGCAGACGCTCAAGTCGATCGTGCCGGCCGCGCGCTTCATCTTCATGTCGGCCGAGGCCACGCCCGAAATCGTCGAGCGTGCCCGCGCGCTGTCGGCCTTCGGCTTCGTCGGCAAGCATCTGGACGCGCCCGCTTTCGCCGCGGTGGTACGCCGCGTGCTGGCCGGCGACACCGCCTTTCCGTCCGACGAGGCCTTGAACGGCCAGCCGCGCGCCTTCGGCCCCACGCACAGCATTCCGGTCACGCCGGCCGAGCTCGGCCTGACGCCGCGCCAGGGCTCGGTGCTGGCGCTGGTGCTCGAGGGCCTGCCGAACAAGGTGATCGCGCGCGAGCTCGGGCTGACGGAAAACACCGTCAAGGAGCACGTGTCGGCGATCCTGCAGCGGCTGGGCGTGCGCACGCGGATGCAGGTGATGTCGCGGATGGAGCGGTTCCGGCTGCGGCAGTAGGGGCCGGCGCCTGGCCGCTCCGGCCGCTCCGGCCGCTCGGCCGCTCGGCCGGCGCTGTCAGACCGTCCGCAGCCAGCGCCGCAGCAGCATCCGCAGCGCGCCCGGATCGACCGGCTTGGGCAGCACGAAGTAGCCCGCCTCCTCGGCCTCGGCCAGCGCCGCCGACTTCAGGTCGCCGGTCAGCAGCGCGCTGCGCGCCTGCGGCTGCGTCTGCTGCCAGCGTTCGAGCAGCGCCAGGCCGTTTTCCTTTCCCGGCAGGCGCAGGTCGCAGAAGATGATGTCGGGCCGCAGGCCGTCCGCAAACATCCGCTCGGCCTCGGCGCCATCGGCGGCGCACGACACCCGCACGCCCCAGGCCTCCATCAGCGCGATCCAGGCGTTGCGCACGTGGCTGTCGTCGTCGACCACCAGCACCTCGCCATGCAGCCGATCCGGCATCGTACGCTGCGCCACCGCGTCGCTGCGCATCGCGCGGATCGTCGCGACCGACTCGGCCGGGGCCGGATTCAGCGTGAACCAGAACATCGAGCCCTTGCCCGGCACCGAACGCACGCCGTAGGTGCCGCGCATCAGCCGCACGCATTCCTTGAAGATCGCCAGACCCAGGCCGAGGCCGTGCGAGCGGTCGCGCTGCGGATTGTGGACCTGGAAGTACGGGCCGAAGATCTCCGGCAGGTGCTCGGCCGGGATGCCCGCGCCGGTGTCCCAGACCTCGATGCGAACCTGCGTACCGCGCATGCGCGCGGCGACCAGCACCCGGCCCTGGCGCGTGTAGCGCAGCGCGTTCTGGACCAGATTGAACAGCGCGCGGCGCAGCAGCACCGGCTCGGCCATCGCATGCAGCTCGCCGGCGACGCGCGGCGACAGCCGCAGCCCGGACGCCTGCGCGTCGCCGGCGAACTGGTCGCAGACCTCGCGCACCAGCTGGCCGGCGTCGCAGGGCTCCAGTGTCGGCAGCACCTTGCGCCCCTCGAGCTTGGACAGGTCCAGCAGCGAGCGGAACAGCAGATCGATGGTCTGCGTGCCGGCCGCCACCTGCTCGACCAGCGGCCGCAGCGCCGGCGAATCGTTGCGCGCGCGCAGCGCCTCGACCAGCATCACCAGCGCATGCACCGGCTGGCGCAGATCGTGGCTGGCGGCGGCCAGGAAGCGGGATTTCTCCTCGCTGGCATGCAGTGCGCGCTCCTTCTCCTGCTGGAACTGCCGCGCCAGCCGCCGGCTTTCGCCCTCCAGCCGGATCGCGCGCACCAGCGAGCCGTGCAGGTTCAGCGCGTGGCGCGCCAGCATCAGCGCATAGATCAGCAGCAGCAGCCGGATATAGCCGCCGTGGCCGGGAAACGCGTAGCCGGCCAGCAACAGATTGGGCACCAGGATCGGAATGCCGACATAGAGCAGGTTGACCGGCGCCGGTGCCTGCGAGCTCGCGCCGCCGGCCAGCGCGCCGAGCGTCAGCACCAGCAGCACGCCGGAAAACACGGCGGACGACGACACCAGGTGCAGCAGCGCGGCGCTGCCCCAGCTCAGGCCGACCAGCACCGCGACGCCGCGCATCGGGTCGCGCCACTTGCGCGTATGGGCCGAGCGGCTCAGGTGCGGGATATCGCGCAGGTAGCCCAGGTAGAACCACGTGCAGCCGGCCGCCTGCAGCAGCATCGCCGCGCACCAGGCCAGCAGCGCGCCGCGGCTTGCCTCGTGCCAGAAGGCGGCGGTGGTCAGCCCCGGCAGCAGCAGCGCCGCCACGATGCCGCTGGGCACGACCCGATGGACCGCCGCCAGCAGCTTGGCCTCGGTATCGGCGTCCAGCGGCGGCGCGGGCGGCGGAAGGATGCGCTTGAGCTGCGCGATCAGGTTGGCGGGCGGCACCGGAGGTCGGCGTGCGTGACGGCAAGAATGTGGACGCGGCATATCATGCCGACTTTCGCCGCGGCGCGCCACCGGGCCGGATCGGCCGGCGGGCGGGCCCACGCGCCGGCCGTCCCCCCGCGCCGGCCGCGCGCTTGTGCCACGCTTGTGCCGCGCTTGTGCCGGGCTTGTGCCGCGCGTGGCCGCCCTTGTGCCGTCCTTGTGCCGCAAGGCGGGGCAAAGCGCCCGTTCCCTTTATAATCCAGCCTTTATTCCTAACCGTTTGTCGCCGTCCTCGTGAAAGTCTTCCGCGGCCTGCCCAATGCCGAGAGCCGGGCACCCTGCGCACTCACCATCGGCAATTTCGACGGAGTGCACCGGGGCCACCAGTCCCTGCTCGCGCGCGCGCGCGCGGCGGCCGACGCGCGCGGGCTGCCGCTGTGCGTGATGACCTTCGAGCCGCACCCGCGCGAATTCTTCACGCCGGACCGCGCGCCGACCCGCATCGCGCTGCTGCGCGACAAGCTCGAAAGCCTGCGCCGCAACGGCGTCGACCGCGTGGTGGTCGAGCACTTCAACGCCCATTTCGCCGCCCAGTCCCCCGAAGCCTTCGTCGAGAACGTGCTGTGGCACGGGCTGCATGCGCGCTGGGTGCTGGTCGGCGACGACTTCCGCTTCGGCGCCAGGCGCGCCGGCGACTTCGCCTATCTGCAGCAGGCCGGCAAGCGCTACGGCTTCGACGTCGAGCAGATGGGCTCGGTCTCCGAGGGCGGCGTGCGGATCTCCAGCTCGGCGGTCCGCCAGGCGCTGGCCGACGGGGACCTGGACCATGCGCGCCGGCTGCTCGGCCATGGCTATGCGATCAGCGGACACGTGGTCCATGGGCGCAAGCTGGGCCGCGACCTCGGCTTCCCGACGCTGAACCTGCGCATTGCGCACAAGCGCCCGGCGGTCAACGGGATCTTCGTGGTGCAGGTGCACGGCATCGCCGACACCCCGCTGCCGGGCGTGGCCAGCATCGGCGTGCGGCCGACTGTCGAGGACGCCGGACGGGTATTGCTGGAAGTGCATCTGTTCGATTTCGACCGCAGCGTCTACGGCAAGCTGGTGCGGGTCGAGTTCATCAAGAAGCTGCGCGATGAAGCGCGTTTCGACTCGCTGGAAGCGCTGACCGCGGCGATCGCCAAGGACTGCGCCGACGCGCGCGCCTTTTTCGGCCTGACCGAGCCCGACGCGCAGACCGCGGCGGACGCTGCCGGCACCGCCGGCGCGCCGGCGGTGCGCACCACCTCCGCCACGGACCGAATTAGCTAGCGGCCGGCTTTCGCCGCGCATGCGCGCGCAGCCGGGTCACCGCCGACCCAGCCCAATTTTCGCGCCGGCCCCGCTCCGTCCGGGCCGGGCGCTCACCGAATCGCCCTGAGAATCGTCATGTCCGACACCAAGCAAGCCAAGGCCGGCGCCAAGCCGGAGAACAAGAACGCCGAGAAGAGCAAATACCCGGTCAACCTGCTCGACACCCCGTTCCCGATGCGGGGCGACCTGCCCAAGCGCGAGCCGCTGTGGGTCAAGCAGTGGCAGGAAAAGAAGATCTACCAGGCGATCCGCGCGGCGCGCCGCGGCGCGAAGAAATTCGTGCTGCACGACGGCCCCCCGTACGCCAACGGCGACATCCACATCGGCCACGCCGTCAACAAGGTCCTGAAGGACATGATCATCAAGGCCCGGGGCCTCAGCGGGCTCGACGCGGTCTACGTGCCGGGCTGGGACTGCCACGGCATGCCGATCGAGATCCAGATCGAGAAGCAGTACGGCAAGGGCCTGCCGGTGCAGGAGGTCCAGGCCAAGGCACGCGCCTACGCGACCGAGCAGATCGCCCGCCAGCGCAAGGACTTCGAACGGCTGGGCGTGCTGGGCGACTGGGACGACCCCTACCTGACGATGAACTTCAGCAACGAGGCCGACGAGATCCGGGCGCTGGGCAAGATCCTGGAGAAGGGCTACGTCTTCCGCGGCCTGAAGCCGGTCAACTGGTGCTTCGACTGCGGTTCGGCGCTGGCCGAGGCCGAGGTCGAGTACAAGGACAAGACCGACCTGTCGATCGATGTCGGCTTCCCGTTCGCGGAGACCGACAAGGTCGCGCGCGCCTTCCACGTGCCGCTGGAAACGCTGTCGTCCAAACCCGGCTGGATCGTGATCTGGACCACCACGCCGTGGACGATCCCGTCGAACCAGGCGCTGAACCTGCATCCCGAAGTCGAATACGCGCTGGTCGACACGCCGCGCGGCTTCCTGATCCTGGCCACCGAGCGCGTCGAGGAACAGCTCAAGACTTATGAGCTCGAAGGCAAGGTCGTCGCGACCTGCACCGGCGCGGCGCTGACCGAGGTCCGCTTCCACCATCCGCTGGCCAAGATGGACCCGGGCTACGAGCGCACCTCGCCGGTCTACCTCGGCGACTATGTGACCACCGATACCGGCACCGGCATCGTCCATTCGGCGCCCGCCTACGGCATCGAGGACTTCCAGTCCTGCAAGGCGCACGGCATGCGCGACGAGGACATCCTGAGCCCGGTGATGGGCGACGGGGTCTATGCCAGCTGGCTGCCGCTGTTCGGCGGGCTGTCGATCTGGGATGCCAACCCGCGCATCGTCGAGACGCTGAAGGCCTCGGGCAACCTGTTCAACTCGCACCGCTACGAGCACAGCTACATGCACTGCTGGCGGCACAAGACGCCGATCATCTACCGCGCGACCTCGCAATGGTTCGCCGGCATGGACGTGGTGCCGGCCGACAACGGTCCGACGCTGCGCGAGACCGCGCTGGCAGGCATCGACGCGACCGCCTTCTACCCGTCCTGGGGCAAGCAGCGCCTGCACAACATGATCGCCAACCGGCCCGACTGGACGCTGTCGCGCCAGCGCCAGTGGGGCGTGCCGATGGCCTTCTTCGTCCACAAGGAAACCGGCGCGCTGCATCCGCGCACGCCGCAGCTGCTCGAGGCCGTGGCCAGGCGGGTCGAGCAGCACGGCATCGAAGCGTGGCAGACGCTGGACGCCACCGCGTTCCTGAAGGAACTGGGCGAGACCGACGCCGAGATGTACGAAAAAAACCGCGACACGCTGGACGTCTGGTTCGACTCGGGCACCACGCACTGGACCGTGATCCGGGGCTCGCACCGCGAGGACCTGTACGATGCGGCCGCCGACACGCCGGACGGGCGCCTGGCCGACCTCTATCTGGAAGGCTCGGACCAGCACCGCGGCTGGTTCCATTCGTCGCTGCTGACGGCGTCGATGCTGTACGGCAAGCCGCCCTACAAGGCGCTGCTGACGCACGGCTTCACCGTCGACGGCGAGGGCCGCAAGATGTCGAAGTCGATCGGCAACACCGTGTCGCCGCAGGACGTCGCCAACAAGATGGGCGCCGAGATCATCCGGCTGTGGGTGGCGTCGACCGACTACTCGGGCGAGCTGTCGATCTCCGACGAGATCCTGAAGCGCGTGGTCGAAGGCTACCGCCGCATCCGCAATACGCTGCGCTTCCTGCTGGCCAACCTGACCGACTATGACCACGCACGCGACGCGCTGCCGCCGTCGGAATGGCTGGAGATCGACCGCTACGCGGTCGCGCTGACCGCGCAGCTGCAGAAGGAAGTGCTGTCGCACTACGACGTCTACGAGTTCCACCCGGTGGTGGCCAAGCTGCAGACCTTCTGCTCGGAGGACCTGGGCGGCTTCTACCTGGACGTGCTGAAGGACCGGCTCTATACCACCGCGCCGAACTCGAAGGCGCGCCGCGCCGCGCAGAACGCGCTGTTCCATATCACGCAGGCCATGCTGCACTGGATGGCGCCGTTCCTGTCGTTCACCGCCGAGGAAGCCTGGCAGGTGTTCGCGCACGGCACCGAACACGCCGACACGATCTTCACCAGCACCTATTACACGGTGCCCGAGATCGACCAGGCCGACGATCTGCTGCAGAAATGGCATACGGTGCGCGCGGTGCGCGCCGAGGTCACCCGGCAGCTGGAGGCGGTGCGGACCGAGGGAAGCATCGGCTCGTCGCTGCAGGCCGAGGTCTCGATCCAGGCCGGCGGTCCGGCGCTGGAGGCGCTGGCCAGCCTCGGCGACGACCTGCGCTTCGTGCTGCTGACCTCGGCCGCGACGGTGTCGCCGGCGCCCGAGGGCGGCGATCTGCTGGTGACCGTGCATCCGTCCGGCCACGCCAAGTGCGAGCGCTGCTGGCACTACCGCGAGGACGTCGGCCACGACGCCGCGCATCCGACCCTGTGCGGCCGCTGCACCAGCAATCTGTTCGGCGCCGGCGAACCGAGGAGCCACGCCTGATGGCCGCGACTACCCGTACCGCCCGCGCCCGCGCCGCCAGCAACAAGAGCCGCAGCGGCACGCCGCTGCTGTGGCTGGCCTTCGCCGCGCTGGTCGTGGTGCTCGACCAGTTCTTCAAGATCGTGATCGTGCGCAGCTTCGACTATGGAGAATCGCGCCCCGTCACAGGCTTCTTCAACCTGGTGCTGGTCTACAACAAGGGCGCCGCGTTCAGCTTCCTGGCCGACGCCGGCGGCTGGCAGCGCTGGTTCTTCACCGGGCTGGGGCTCGCGGTTGGCACCTTCATCGTCTGGCTGCTGTTCCGCCATGCCGGCCAGCGGCTGTTCAGCCTGGCGGTGTCGCTGGTGCTCGGCGGCGCGATCGGCAACGTGATCGACCGCATCGTCTACGGCCATGTGGTCGACTTCCTCGACTTCCATCTGCGCGGCTACCACTGGCCGGCGTTCAACGTCGCCGACTGCGCGATCACGGTCGGCGCGGTGCTGCTGATCGTCGACGAATTCCGGCGAGTGCGCCGGCACTGAGCCTGCGCCGAGGCGCGCCGCGCGACGAGCCGGCGCGTCCTTCGGCGCGCCGGTATCATCGACTCCCTCCCCCCTCGCATCGAAGGCCCTTCCATGGATCTGCGCGGCAAACATCTCGTACTCGGGCTGACCGGCGGCATCGCCTGCTACAAGTCGGCCGAGCTGGTCCGGCTGCTGACCAAGGCCGGCGCCACCGTCCAGGTGGTGATGACGGACGCGGCGACGCAGTTCATCACGCCGGTCACGATGCAGGCGCTGTCGGGGCGGCCGGTGTACACCTCGCAGTGGGACGGCCGCATCGCCAACAACATGGCCCATATCGACCTGTCGCGCGAGGCCGATGCGATCGTGATCGCACCGGCGTCGACGGACTTCCTCGCGCGGCTGGCCAACGGCCTGTGCGACGACCTGCTGTCGACGCTGTGCATCGCGCGCGATTGTCCGCTGCTGGTCGCGCCGGCGATGAACCGGCAGATGTGGATGGCGCCCGCGACCCAGCGCAATATCGCGCAGCTGCGCGCCGATGGCGTCGCCGTGCTCGGCCCGGGCAGCGGCGACCAGGCCTGCGGAGAGGTCGGCGATGGCCGCATGCTCGAGCCCGAGGAGCTGCTGGACGATATCGTCGCGCACTTCCAGCCGAAGGTGCTGGCCGGCCGCCGGATGCTGATCACCGCCGGGCCGACCTTCGAGGCGATCGACCCGGTGCGCGGCATCACCAACCGCTCGTCCGGCAAGATGGGCTTCGCACTGGCTCGCGCGGCGCGCGAGGCCGGCGCCGACGTGCTGCTGGTGGCCGGTCCCACCGGGCTGCCGACCCCGCGCGGCGTCGCCCGCATCGACGTGCAGAGCGCGCAGCAGATGCACGACGCGGTGCTGTCGCAACTGCGCGGCACCGACGTGTTCGTCGCGGTGGCCGCGGTGGCCGACTGGCGCCCGGCCGAGGTGTCGGAGCAGAAGCTGAAGAAGGCCAACGACACCGACACGCCGACGCTGCGCTTCGTGCAGAACCCCGACATCCTGGCCACCGTGGCCGCGCGGGCCGATGCGCCCTACTGCGTCGGCTTCGCCGCCGAGAGCGAAAACCTGGAGCAGTACGGCGAGCAGAAGCGCCGCCGCAAGGGCGTACCGCTGCTGGTCGGCAATATCGGCCACCATACCTTCGGCCTGGACGAGAACGAGATCGTGCTGTTCGACGAGCGTGGCGCGACGCGTCTGCCGCGTGCGGACAAGCTGTCGCTGGCGCGGCATCTGGTGGCGGCGATCGCCGACCGGCTGCCGGTGGAACGGCCTTGACGGGCGTCGCGTATTTCGCCGGCCTTCTGCATTGCTTCCCTCTTCCCGACCCTCTCCTCCCGAGGGGAGAGGGAGAACACAATCTCCCATCCGACCCGACTCCGATGACCCCTTCCCCCAATCCCACCGTCGAAATCAAGATCCTGGACGCGCGCCTGCACGAGTGGGGCTTGCCCAATTACCAGAGCGACATGGCCGCCGCGATCGATCTGCACGCCTGCCTGGACGCGCCGCTGACGATCGAGCCCGGCACGCCGGCGCAGCTGGTGCCGGCCGGCATCGCGGTGCATATGGGCAACCCGTATATGGCCGCGACGATCGCGCCGCGCTCGGGGCTGGGACACAAGAAAGGCCTGGTGCTGGGCAACTCGATCGGCGTGATCGATGCCGATTACCAGGGTCCGATCATGGTCAGCGTCTGGAACCGCAATGCGCCCGGCACCGAGCCGATCGTGATCCAGCCGGGCGAGCGCATCGCACAGATGATGTTCGTGCCGGTGCTGCGCCCGGTCTTCACCACGGTGGAAGCGTTCTCGAGCGAATCGGCGCGTGGCGCCGGCGGCTTCGGCTCGACCGGCGTCCATCACGGCGGGGCCGCCGCCTGACGGTCGCCTGACCGTCGCCTGACGGTCTCTGACCGTCGCCGCCGCAGCGGCCGCGTCTCAGCGCTGCTCGAACAGCAGCGCGACGCCCGCGGCGGCGTGGGCCGGAATCAGCGTCTCGGTCGCGCTCAGGTCGAGGCTGGGAACGCCGGCCTCGCGCCACAGTGCGCGCGCCTGGTCCAGCGACGCCGTGCGCAGCCGGATGGCGGCATAGCCGGGCACCGCCTGGCGGATATGGCCGGTGCCGGTCGCCGCGGCAAGGGCCTGCGGGGTGGACAGCACCAGCGTCGCGTCGCCGACGGCCAGGCTGCAGACGTGTTCGCTCAGCTGGGTCAGCTCGGCGCCCATCAGCTCCGCATAGGCGCGCGCGGCGGCATCGACCAGCGAGGGCGCCACCACCAGGAACATCGTCCCGATCGCCTGCGCGCCATTGGGGTGCGTCATCCATTCCGGCCGCCACAGCAGCTCCGGCGTGCGGTGCTCGCACAGGAAGAAGCGCGCGCCCGGCGCGTCGTCCATCGCGGTGACGCGGAAGATCGCCGGGTGTTCGGAGCCATCGTTCAGGCGCACCGGACGCGAGAACTCCACCGGCTCTGCGGTATGCCAGCCGCCGCCGCGCAACGCCGCGGCATCGGCCACCGCATCGTCGCTGCGGCACGACAGCGCGGCGCAGCCCCCGCCATGCTGCTGGCTGTGCCAGTAGTACTGCAGCGCCTCGCTGGGGCCGTCGACATGCATCAGCTCGAGATAGTCCCGAGCCAGCATCACGCAATGGTTCCGCGAGCCCAGCGTATGAAAGCCCCGCGGCGTCAGCGTGAAGCCGAGCCGCTGCCAGGTCTGTGCGGCGGCGTCGAGGTCGGGGCAGATCACGACGGCATGGTCGAACTGGCGCTGCGCTGCGAGGGTCGCTGTCATTGCCACTGTCCTTGCGTCACGTTGGGTCGATTGTCGGATCGAACTCTGATCGATCGCGGATCGATCATTCGAACTGGAGATTGGCATGGCGGGCCACCGCCTGCCACCTGTCGTACTCGCGCCGGACCAGCTGGCCCAGCGCTTCCGGTGTGCCGGCCACGGGCTCGAGCCCATGAGCGGCCAGCGCCGAGGCGACCCGCGGCGCGCGGATCGCGTTCGACAAGGCACCATGCAGACGGCCGACCACGGCCGGCGGCAGGCCGGCCGGGCCGAACACGCCGATCCAGCCGTAGGCCTCGAAGCCCGCCACGCCCTGTTCCGCGACCGTCGCCACCTGCGGCAACTGCGCCAGCCTGCGCTCGCCGGTCACGGCCAGCGCCTTCAGCGTGCGCGTCTGAAGGTGGGCCTGCACGGCCGCGTAGCTGGCCAGCACCAGGTCCGCCTGGTCCGACAACACCGCTTGCACCGCCGGTCCGGTGCCCTTGAACGCGACGTGCCGCCACGACGCCCCACCTTCGCTCGCCAGCGCCTGCGCGGCCAGCTGATTGAGGCTGCCGGGGCCCGGCGACGCCACCCGGATCGGTTCGTCGCGCTGCCGCCCGAGGCCGATCAGCGCACGAACATTGTCGACCGGCAACGAAGGATGAACCGCCACCACCAGCGGATGGCGCGCCAGCTGGGAGATTGGCGTGAAGTCGCGGAAGGTGTCGTACGGCAGTTGCTTGTAGGCGATCGGCTGCAGCGCGAGGCTGTCGAAGGCCATCAGCAGCGTCTGCCCGTCGGGCCTGGCGCGGGCCACCGTGGCCGCGGCCTGCAGGCCCGCGGCGCCGGGACGGTGATCGACTACCACCGGCTGGCCGAGCGCCTGCTTCAGCCCCGGCTGCAACTGGCGCGCGACCACGTCGCCACTGCCGCCCGGCGGAATCGGCAGCACCATCGCCACGTGGCCGCCGTAGGTGCTCGCCGACTCGCCCGGCAAAGCGTGGGCGATCAACGGGATCGGGGATGTCGCGGCCAGCGGCAGCGACTTCAGCATCAGACGACGCAGGCGAAACATCGGTGGCTCGTTCAGCTTGCCGGCAGGCATCGGCGCCGCCCAAGGCGGTCCGCGCCGTACGCGGCCAAATGAATAGGGGCGGCATCGCTGCCGCCCCGTACTATTTTGCCGAAGGATAGCATGGAACTCGCGTGACGGGCCCGTCCGGCCCGCCACCCGTCCCTGCCTGGGATCAGGCCTCCGCGCGTTGCTCGCTTTCCGGCGCCTCCGGCGGCTCGGTATCGATCTCGGCGAACTCCAGCTTGATCTGGTCCTTGTCGTCCAGATCGACCACGACCTTGCCGCCCGACGCCAGCTGGCCGAACAGCAGTTCGTCGGCCAGCGCCTTGCGGATCATGTCCTGGATCAGCCGTTGCATCGGACGCGCGCCCATCAGCGGATCGAAGCCCTTGCGCGCCAGGAACTTGCGCAGCTTCTCGGTGAAGCTGGCCTCGACCTTCTTCTCGTGCAGTTGCTCTTCCAGCTGCATCAGGAACTTGTCGACCACGCGCAGGATGATTTCCTCGTCCAGCGAGCGGAAGCTGATGATCGCGTCGAGCCGGTTGCGGAACTCGGGCGTGAACATCCGCTTGATGTCGGCCATCTCGTCGCCCTGCTCGCGCGACGACGTGAAGCCGATCGTCGCGCGGTTCATCGTCTCGGCGCCGGCGTTGGTCGTCATGATGATGATCACGTTGCGGAAGTCCGCGCGCCGGCCGTTGTTGTCGGTCAGCGAGCCGTGGTCCATCACCTGCAGCAGGATGTTGAAGATATCCGGATGCGCCTTCTCGATCTCATCGAGCAGCAGCACACAATGCGGCTTCTTCGTCACCGCCTCGGTCAGCAGACCGCCCTGATCGAAGCCGACATAGCCCGGGGGCGCGCCGATCAGACGGCTGACGGCATGGCGCTCCATGTACTCGGACATGTCGAAGCGGATCAGCTCGATGCCCATGATGAAGGCCAGCTGCTTCGCCACTTCCGTCTTGCCGACGCCCGTCGGGCCCGAGAACAGGAACGAGCCGATCGGCTTGTCGGTCTTGCCCAGGCCGGCGCGCGACATCTTGATCGCCGAAGCCAGCGCCTCGATCGCCGGATCCTGGCCGAACACCACCGACTTCAGATCGCGGTCCAGCGTCTGCAGCTTGCTGCGGTCGTCCTGGTTGACGCTCTGCGGCGGGATCCGGGCGATGCGCGAGACGATGTCCTCGATCTCGCTCTTGCCGATGGTCTTCTTCTGCTTGGACTTCGGCAGAATCCGCTGCGCGGCGCCAGCCTCATCGATCACATCGATAGCCTTGTCCGGCAGATGACGGTCGGTGATGAACCGCGCCGACAGCTCGGCCGCCGCGGTCAAGGCCGCCGATGCGTACTTGACGCCGTGGTGCTCCTCGAAGCGCGACTTCAGGCCGCGCAGGATCTGCACGGTCTGGTCGACCGAAGGTTCGACCACGTCGATCTTCTGGAAGCGCCGCGAAAGCGCCGCATCTTTCTCGAAGATGCCGCGATATTCGGTGAACGTCGTGGCGCCGATGCACTTGAGCTGGCCCGACGACAGCGCCGGCTTCAGCAGGTTGCTGGCGTCCAGCGTGCCGCCCGACGCGGCACCCGCGCCGATCAGCGTGTGGATCTCGTCGATGAACAGGATCGCGTTCGGGTTGTCCTTCAGCGATTTGAGCACGCCCTTGAGCCGCTGCTCGAAGTCGCCGCGGTACTTCGTGCCGGCCAGCAGCGCGCCCATGTCCAGCGAGTAGACGACCGCCTTCTCGAGGATGTCGGGCACCTCGTTCTTGGTGATTCGCCAGGCCAGGCCTTCGGCGATCGCAGTCTTGCCGACGCCGGCCTCGCCGACCAGCAGCGGATTGTTCTTGCGCCGGCGGCACAGGACCTGCACCACGCGCTCGACCTCGCTCTCGCGGCCGATCAGCGGATCGATCTTGCCGGCCTTGGCGAGCGCGTTCATGTTCTGGGTGTACTGCTCCAGCGGGCTTTCCTTGCCGTCGCCGCCCTCGCCCTCGGCCGTGCCGTCGCCATGCTTGGCGGGCTCGGACTGATCCTTGCGGATGCCGTGGCTGATGAAGTTGACGACGTCGAGCCGCGTCACGCCCTGCTGCTGCAGGTAGTAGACCGCGTGCGAATCCTTCTCGCCGAAGATGGCCACCAGCACGTTGGCGCCGGTGACTTCCTTCTTGCCGTTGGAGGTCGACTGGACATGCATGATCGCGCGCTGAATCACGCGCTGGAAGCCGAGGGTCGGCTGCGTGTCCACCTCGTCGGTACCAGGCACGACGGGGGTGTTGTCGACGATGAAATTCTTCAGGCTGGTGCGCAGGTCCTCGATATTGGCCGCGCAGGCGCGCAGAACTTCCGCTGCGGTCGGGTTGTCCAGCAACGCCAGCAGCAGGTGCTCCACGGTGATGAATTCGTGGCGTGCCTGCCTGGCCTCGACGAAGGCCATATGCAGGCTGACTTCCAGTTCTTGCGCAATCATGCTTCCTCCATCACGCACTGCAGTGGATGCCCTGCCTGCCGTGCGTGCGTTGACACCAGCTCGACCTTCGTCGCGGCGATATCCCTGGTATAGATACCGCAGACTCCCTTGCCTTCCCGATGCACGGTCAGCATGATTTGCGTCGCCGTTTCTCGGTCCCTGCTGAAATACTGTTGCAGGATCATGACGACAAACTCCATCGGAGTGTAGTCGTCGTTCAGCAGGACGACCTTGTACATGGCCGGCGGTTTGAGCGCCTGCTCTTTCCGCTCCAGTACGGTGCCTGCATCGCGTTGTGGGACATTCGCCAGCCGTGTAGCCATGGCTTTATTCTAACCCCTCCGCTCAAGTCTGCAATTTGGGCAAATGCTGTCGGTTTCAAGGGCAAGCTTCCAATTCAGGACCATTCCTCGACCCTCGAACCACGCCGCCCGGCGCAGCGGCGAACGGCGTGCCCGAAGGCGTGCGCCAGAGCGTTCCAATACGCTGCGCGAGCCGTCACAGTAGCACGGTTGCGAGCCGTCCCATTCCTGCCACATTGGCATCAGGGTGGGGAATGTGCCGTCTTGACAGTCTGATTGTTTGCCAGAAGAATCGTTCGGACATTCAGGTCCGGTCCCGCGAGCCAAAGCAACAGACCGGACCTCGAGTGCTCCGTGAGCAGGGAGGCCTACGGAGCCGGCAGCGGCGCCTCGACAGAGGCGCTGCAGTGTTTGGTGCAACCCCTCGTTGCATCTGCCGCTGGCCTGAGCGCCCCCCTGTTTGAAATCTGTTTTTTCGTTGGGGGAGTTTATGGCAAGCGGTACGGTCAAATGGTTCAATGATGCCAAGGGCTTCGGGTTTATCACCCCGGACGACGGTAACGAAGAACTGTTTGCGCACTTTTCGGCTATCCAGATGAATGGCTTCAAGACCCTGAAAGAGGGCCAGCGCGTTTCGTTCGAAATCGTGCAAGGTCCGAAGGGCAAGCAAGCCACGAACATCCAGAGCGCCGCCTGAGCGCGACATCGCGACCGCACCGGCCGACAGAGCGCGCGGCGGTCGCTGCAGGCTTCGACGGCAGGCGTCCGGCGGGGGCAATCGAATCGTCGATTGCCGAGGCGCAGGTCGTTGAATCCTGGGGAAAGGGCCCGGCAATGCCGGGCCTTTTCCATTGCATTTCCGCCGCCTGAAAGCTGGCAAGAAAAACAAACCCCCGCTGCCTGACGGCAACGGGGGTTTTTCGCCAACGCGGTGCGCCGCGCGGCCGCGAGGCAGCGCGACGCCAGCGAAGCGGGCGATTACATATTGTCGATCATCACCTGACCGAAGCCCGAGCACGAAACCTGCGTCGCGCCTTCGAGCAGGCGGGCGAAGTCGTACGTGACCTTCTTCGACAGGATCGACTTCTCCATCGACGAGATGATCAGGTCCGCGGCCTCGGTCCAGCCCATATGGCGCAGCATCATTTCGGCCGACAGGATTTCCGAACCCGGATTCACGTAGTCCTTGCCGGCGTACTTCGGCGCGGTACCGTGGGTGGCTTCGAACATCGCCACCGAGTCCGACAGGTTGGCGCCCGGCGCGATGCCGATGCCGCCGACCTGCGCGGCCAGCGCGTCGGAAACGTAGTCGCCGTTCAGGTTCAGCGTCGCGATCACCGAGTATTCGGCCGGACGCAGCAGGATCTGCTGCAGGAACGCGTCAGCGATCGCGTCCTTGACGATGATGTCCTTGCCGGTCTTCGGGTTCTTGAACTTGCACCACGGGCCGCCGTCGATCAGCTCCGCACCGAATTCCTTCTGCGCGAGCTCGTAGCCCCAGTCGCGGAAGCCGCCTTCGGTGAACTTCATGATGTTGCCCTTGTGGACCAGGGTCACCGAGGGCTTGTCGTTGTCGATCGCGTACTGGATGGCCTTGCGGACCAGGCGCTGGGTGCCCTGCTTCGACACGGGCTTGACGCCGATACCCGAGGTTTCCGGGAAGCGGATCTTCTTGACGCCCATTTCGTTCTGCAGGAAGGCGATGACCTTCTTGGCCTGCTCGCTTTCGGCTTCCCATTCGATACCGGCGTAGATGTCTTCCGAGTTCTCACGGAAGATCACCATGTCGGTCTTCTCGGGCTCGCGCACCGGCGAGGGCACGCCCTTGAAATAGCGCACCGGGCGCAGGCAGACATACAGGTCCAGCTGCTGGCGCAGCGCCACGTTCAGCGAGCGGATGCCGCCGCCGACCGGCGTGGTCAGCGGGCCCTTGATCGAGACCACGTATTCGCGCAGCACGTCCAGGGTTTCGTCGGGCAGCCACACATCCGGGCCATAGACCTTGGTC
Source organism: Cupriavidus gilardii (assembly GCF_008801915.1). Lineage (GTDB taxonomy): Bacteria > Pseudomonadota > Gammaproteobacteria > Burkholderiales > Burkholderiaceae > Cupriavidus > Cupriavidus gilardii. The sequence continues at coordinate 92,167 of NZ_VZOV01000003.1, read as the reverse complement.
GACTTCTCGCCGGCGTAGATCTCCATCCACGAGATCTTGCGCTTGCCGGCGTAGGCCTTCGCCACGGCCGCGTCCACCACCTTGATCATCACCGGGGTGATATCGAAGCCGGTACCGTCGCCTTCGATATAAGGGATGATCGGATTGTCCGGAACATTCAGCGAGAGATCCTGGTTGACCGTGATCTTCTCACCGGCCGGGACCTTGATGTGTTGGTACATGACGTCTCCAGTACGGAACGGGGGTTTTCGAACGGCCGGCGGGTTCGTGACCAGACGGCGAAATGCGGGCCTAGCGGGAGGCATTGTAACGGCCCTCGCGACACCGGCATTGCTGCATCGCGAGACTGCGTCCTAATTGAGTCTTATATAAGACACAAGACCGGTTTCGTATTATGCAGCAATTTTTCATCATCCGCCATCCCGGACAGGCGCCGGCGTCGCGCCGCTGCGGCATACTGGCGCCTTTCCCGCACCGGTTCCCCCATGACCCTGATCGCCCTGAACAAGCCGTTCGGCACCATGAGCCAGTTCTCGCCGCATCCGAGCCGGCAGACGCTCGCCGACTGGATCGCGATGCCGGACGTCTATCCCGCCGGCCGGCTCGACGCCGACAGCGAAGGGCTGCTGCTGCTGACCGACGACGGCGTGCTGCAGGCACGCATCGCCGACCCGCGCCAGAAGCTGGCCAAGACCTATCTGGCGCAGGTCGAAGGCGTGCCGGACGAGGCCGCGCTGGCCCGGCTGCGCGCCGGCCTGGATCTGGGCGACTTCCACACGCTGCCGGCACAGGCCACATTGATCGACGAGCCCGCTTTCCTGTGGCCGCGCACGCCGCCGATCCGCTATCGCGCGGCGATCCCGACCCAGTGGATCGAGATCGTGATCCACGAGGGCAAGAACCGGCAGGTGCGCCGCATGACCGCGGCGGTCGGCCACCCGACGCTGCGGCTGGTCCGGGTCGGCATCGGTGCGCTGGACCTGCGCCAGCTCGGTCTGGCGCCGGGGCAATGGCAGGAAGTCGCGCCGCAAAGCCTGGGCATGACCGGCCCTGCCCGCGGTACGACGCCCGTGCGGCCGCGGTCGAATCCGCCCAGCCCGAATGCACGGCGCACCAACCCGGGCCGTACCGAGACGGCGCGCACCGCCGGCCGTACCAACCGCCGCCGGCCGGCCTAGCCGCGCTGCGCTATGCTTGCGGCTTGCGTTCCGCCGCGTACAGCCGCGTACAGCCGCGTATCGCCGCGTATTGCCGACCCCGCCGTGATGACCTTCGCCACTCGCGCCCTTCGCTCGTTTCCCGCCATGCCACTGCACCGTCCGCCGTTCGCCGCCCCGCTCGATCGCGCTTCGCTTCCTTCATCCCGCCGCCCGCTGGCGCGCCGGCTCGCCGCCCTGGCCTGCGGCGCGGCGCTGCTGGCCCCGCTCGCGCACGCGCAGCAGCGGCTGCCGGTCGTCTCGCTGAGCGCCGGCATGTACGTGATCCGCGCCGAGGTTGCGGCCGACCAGCAGTCCCGCCAGCAAGGCCTGATGTATCGCAAGTCGATGCCCGCCAATGCCGGCATGCTGTTCGTGTTCGAGCAGAAGGCCGGCCACTGCTTCTGGATGAAGAACACGGAGCTGCCGCTGTCGATCGCCTTCCTGGCCGACGACGGGACGATCGTCAATATCGAGGACATGCGGCCGCACAGCGAGGACAATCACTGCCCGAAGGCGGCGATCCGCTATGCGCTGGAGATGAACCAGGGGTGGTTCGCGCAGAAGGGCATCAAGGCCGGCGCGAAGATCGGCGGCCTGCCCGCGCAGTAAAGGGCTTCGGAAGAACGAGCCGGAAAGAAATACGCGGCCCTCTGCCGGGCCGCGTCGTCATCGCCAATGGCTGGCTCCGGACTTCAGTCTCGGAAGTTGTTGAAGTCCAGCGGCGCCTCGGATACGTCCTTGCGCAGCATCGCGATCACGCTTTGCAGATCGTCGCGCTTGGCGCCCGACACGCGCACCGCATCGCCCTGGATGCTGGCCTGTACCTTGATCTTGCTGTCCTTGATCATCCGCACGATCTTCTTGGCCAGATCGCCGGTCACGCCCTTCTTGATCGTGATGACCTGCTTGACCTTGTCGCCGCTGATCTTCTCGGTCTTGCCGTAGTCGAGGAAGCGCACGTCGACATTGCGCTTGGCCATCTTGCTGAGCAGCACATCCTTGACCTGGCCGAGCTTGAAGTCGTCATCGGCAAACGCGGTCAGTTCGCCTTCCTTCTGCTCGACACGGGAATCGGAACCCTTGAAGTCGAAGCGGGTCGAGATTTCCTTGTTGGCCTGCTCGACCGCATTCTTGACCTCGACCATATTCGCTTCGCACACCACGTCAAACGACGGCATCGCCTACTCCTTCTGAATGTCCGGTACCTCGGTCCTCGGTACCGCTGTTCGATTGCTGAACCTGTCCGGCCGGCGCCGGTGGTTCCGTATAATCCAGCCAACCCTGCAGTCCAGGCCGTTCCGCTTCCATCCCGCTGTCCGGGCATCCTCGTCCGGCAACTCTTTCCGCATGGCAGATTTCCACGAATTTTATCCGCTGCGCCAGCACAACACATTGGGTTTCGACGTACGCGCGCGCTTCGCGGTGACGGTGCGCAGCGAAAGCGACCTCGTCGAGGCGCTGGCCGACCCTCGCGCCGCACAGCGGCCGGTGGTCGTGCTGGGCGGCGGCAGCAACGTGGTGCTGACCGGCGATCTGGATGCGGTGGTGCTGCTGATGCAGATTCCGGGCTACACGGTTGCCAGTGACGACGAGGCCTGGCTCGTGACGGTCGGTGCCGGAGAGAGCTGGCACGCGACCGTCAACCGCACCATCGCCGACGGCATGCCCGGCCTCGAAAACCTGGCGCTGATCCCGGGCAGCGTGGGCGCCGCCCCGATCCAGAACATCGGCGCCTACGGCGTCGAACTGCGCGAGCGCTTCCACAGCCTGCGCGCCTGGGACCGGCAAACCCGCCGCTTCGTCACGCTGAGCCTGAGCGACTGTGCGTTCGGCTATCGGGACAGCCTGTTCAAGCAGGCGGGCCGCGATCGCTACGTGATCACCGCGGTCACGCTGCGATTGCCCCGCCGCTGGCAGCCGGCGCTCGGCTATGCCGAACTCGCCCGTGAGTTGCATGACAATCCGGCACCCGATGCGGCAGCGATCCGCGATGCGGTCATCGCGATCCGCCAGCGCAAGCTGCCCGACCCCGCTGTGCTCGGCAATGCCGGCAGCTTCTTCAAGAATCCGGTGGTCGGCGCCGCGCAGCGCGACGCGCTGGTGGCCGAACACCCAGACCTGGTCAGCCATCGGCAGCCCGACGGCAGCTACAAGTTGGCCGCCGGCTGGCTGATCGACCGCTGCGGGTTCAAGGGCCTGCGCGAAGGCCCGGTCGGCGTGCACGAGCGGCAGGCGCTGGTGTTGGTGCACCACGGCGGCGGCGATGGCCGCGCACTGCTGGCGCTGGCAACCCGCATTGCGGATACGGTGCGGCAGCGCTTCGGCGTGGAGATCGAACCCGAGCCGGTGGTGCTGTAGCGCCAGCGGTATTGCGAACCCCCTTCGCGGTCGCGCCGTTCGTCGACACCTACAACGGCATGTCCTGCAGGAATTCCTTGCGGATATCGACGGTGCCGCGCTTGCCGACGGCGTCGTAGTGCTGATCCAACCAGCCCTGCGCGGCAGCGCGTCCGCGCTCGCGCAGCATCAGCAGGAAATTCCAGTCGGTCACCAGCTTGGTCGACGACGACAGGTCCGCCAGGGCCTCGTCGGCCCGGATCGAATGCAGCAGGATGTATTTGAGCTTGTCGCGGTATTCGGGCTTGAGCCACTCCTCGTCAAGCAGCTTCTGCACGAAGGCGATCGCGCGCATCTCGCGCAGCAGCGACGCGTTGAAGGTGATCTCGTTGAGCCGCTCCATCACTTCCTGCGGCTGCGTGGGCACGTCCGGGCGCGAAATCGGATTGATATGGACGACCAGGATGTCGCGGGTCGCGGTCTGGTAGAAGAACGGGAACAGCACCGGATTGCCCATATAGCCGCCGTCCCAGTAGTACCGCTCGCCGATCTCGATCGCCGGATACAGATAGGGCAGGCAGGCCGACGCGAGCACCGCGTCGACGGACAGATCGGCGGTCTGGAACACGCGCACATTGCCGCTGTTGACGTCGGTGGCGGCGATGAACAGCTTCGTCTCCGGGCAGGCCCGCACGCGCTCGAAGTCGACCTGGTCCTCGAGCAGCGCGCGCAAGGGGTTGAACGTGCTGCCCTGCGCGGTCGCGCTCCACCAGCCGGACCACATCCGCATCCAGTCCTGCAGCGGCCAGCTGTTGCCCGGTTGGCCCGACAGCCAGTCGACCGTCTGCTGGCCGATCGTCGAGAACGGCGAGCCTGCACGCGACACGCCGAACCAGAAGTCGTGCAGCTTCTCTCTTGCACGCTCGGGGCCGCCCTCGAGCAGCCCATCGATCATCACCACCGCGTTCATCGAGCCGGCGCTGGTGCCGCTGATGCCGTCGAAACGCAGGCGGCCATCTTCCAGCAGCGCGTCCAGTACGCCCCAGCCGAAGGCGCCGTGCGCGCCGCCGCCTTGCAGCGCCAGATTGATCGGCTTGTGTCGATTTGCCATGCCGGAACTCCGTGAAGCGTGACGATCGAGAGAGACGGCCGCGGCATGCGCGCCGCCGCGGACAAGCGAGATGCGATCAGCCGAAGTGGCAGACGTAGTCGAGCGTCTGCTGCACTTCGATATCGAAGCTGCTGTCGCCCGGAATGCTGAACTGCTGGCCCGCGCCGTAGGTCTGCCATTCGTCCGAGCCGGCCAGCCGCACGCGGCAGACGCCGGCATTGATTTCCATGATTTCCGGCGCGCCGGTCTTGAAGGTCAGCGAGGCGGGGAAGATCACGCCCAGCGTCTTGCGGGTGCCGTCCGGAAACAGCACGGTGTGGCTGACGCATTTGCCGTCGAAATACAGATTGGCTTGCTTGACCACGGAAACATTGTCGAACTGGCTCATGGTGACTCTCCTGACAAACGATGGAATTGGTGTACAGACCTGCGCCGACTTGCACGGACATGCCGACACGCGCGGACCTGCGCGGACATGAAAAGAGGGGCCGCCAGGGCCCCTCTCCTTCCTTGCCGATGCGCGTGATAGCCGCTCGCTGGCGACTTACTTGCCGCGCTGGCGGCGGGCGTTCTCGGCGATGCGCATGCGCAGCGCGTTCAGCTTGATGAAGCCGCCGGCGTCGGCCTGGTTGTAGGCGCCGAAGTCGTCGTCGAAAGTGGCGATGTTCTTGTCGAACAGCGTGTCCTTCGAATCGCGGGCCAGCACGATGACGTTGCCCTTGTACAGCTTGACGCGCACCCAGCCGTTGACGTTCTGCTGCGTATGGTCGATCAGCACCTGCAGTGCGCGGCGCTCCGGGCTCCACCAGTAGCCGTTGTAGATCAGGCTGGCGTAGCGCGGCATCAGGTCGTCCTTCAGGTGGGCGACTTCGCGGTCCAGCGTGATCGATTCGATCGCGCGGTGGGCCCGCAGCAGGATCGTGCCTCCCGGCGTTTCATAGCAGCCGCGGCTCTTCATGCCGACGTAGCGGTTCTCGACCAGGTCCAGACGGCCGATGCCATGCTTGCCGCCCAGGCGGTTCAGTTCGGTCAGCACTTCGGCCGGCGACATGCGCTTGCCGTTCAGCGCGACGATATCGCCCCGCTCGAACTCGATGTCGAGGAACTCGGGCGCGTCCGGCGCCTGCTCCGGCGACACCGTCCAGCGCCACATGTCTTCCTCGGCCTCTGCCTTCGGGTCTTCCAGATGGCGGCCTTCGAACGAGATGTGCAGCAGGTTGGCGTCCATCGAGTACGGGGCGCCGCCCTTCTTGTGCTTCATGTCGATCTCGATGCCCGCCTTCTCGGCGTAGGCCAGCAGCTTCTCGCGCGACAGCAGGTCCCATTCGCGCCACGGGGCGATGACCTTGACGCCCGGCTCCAGGCCGTAATAGGCGAGCTCGAAGCGAACCTGGTCGTTGCCCTTGCCGGTGGCGCCGTGCGACACGGCGTCGGCGCCGGTGCTGCGCAGGATCTCGATCTGGCGCTTGGCGATCAGCGGACGGGCGATCGACGTGCCCAGCAGGTATTCGCCTTCGTAGACGGCATTGGCGCGGAACATCGGGAAGACGAAGTCGCGCACGAATTCTTCGCGCAGGTCGTCGATGAAGATGTTCTCGGGCTTGATGCCGAACTTGAGCGCCTTCTGGCGAGCCGGCTCCAGCTCCTCACCCTGGCCGATGTCGGCCGTGAAGGTGACCACCTCGCATTGGTAGGTGTCTTGCAGCCACTTCAGGATCACCGAAGTGTCCAGCCCGCCGGAGTAGGCGAGCACGACTTTCTTGATATCGCTCATGTTCGACTCGATGCGCAAAGGAGGCGCGGACCGGCAGGTAAGACAGCCCGCGCATCGGATAAGGAAAACGGAAAGCCGCTATTTTGACATGACCGCCCGGGCTTGGGCGCCACATCGCCGGACGGCGCGGCTCGGGCGCCAGACGATCGATCGGATCAACCGTTCAATAGCGCCCGCACAGCAGGTACTCCATCAGCGCCTTCTGCACGTGCAGCCGGTTCTCGGCCTCGTCCCAGACCACGCTCTTCGGTCCGTCGATCACGGCCGCCTCGACTTCCTCGCCGCGGTGCGCCGGCAGGCAGTGCATGAACAGCGCGTCGGGATTGGCGCGGTCCATCATCGCGGTGGTCACCATCCAGTCCTGGAAGGCGCGCTTGCGGACCTCGTTCTCGGCCTCGAAGCCCATGCTGGTCCAGACGTCGGTGGTCACCAGATCGGCGCCCTGGCACGCGGCCAGCGGATCGTCGAAGACCTTGACCAGGCTCGCGGCGCTGGCCGGCACCATCGCCGGATCGAGCTGATACCCCGGCGGCGCCGAGAAATGGAAGGTGAAGCCCAGCCGCTCGGCGGCCTGGATCCACGTGTAGGCCATGTTGTTGGCATCGCCGATCCACGCCACGACCTTGCCGCGGATGCTGCCGCGATGCTCGATATAGGTGAAGACGTCGGCCAGCACCTGGCAAGGATGGTATTCGTTGGTCAGCCCATTGATCACCGGCACGCGCGAATGGGCCGCGAAACGGTCGATGATCTCCTGGCCGAACGTGCGGATCATGATGATGTCCACCATGCGGGAGATCACCTGCGCCGCGTCCTCGATCGGCTCGCCGCGGCCCAGCTGCGAGTCGCGCGTGTTCAGGAACACCGCGTGACCGCCGAGCTGGTGGATGCCGGCCTCGAACGACAGCCGCGTGCGGGTCGAGTTCTTCTCGAAGATCATCGCCAGCGTACGGTCGTGCAGCGGATGCCAGGTCTCGTAGTTCTTGAACTTGGTCTTCAGAATCCGGGCGCGGTCGAGCAGGTACTCGTACTCCTTCGCATCGAGGTCGCTGAACTGGAGGTAGTGCTTGATCGGCGTTGGGCTCATAAAACAAAGAAGGCGGCTCGATGGGGACACGCGAGGCCATGAACGGTCATGGAACCACGCTGTCGCGGAGCCGCCTTTCGCGTCGCTTGCGCAATGTGAGTTCAGGAATCATAAGGGATTATTCCTGCTTTGGCGAGCCTGGGCGGGCACCCGGCCATGCCGGCAAAGCCCTGTGCCGGGCCATGCGGCGGCTTATGCGGCAGTCTTATATAAGATATAATACTCGCTGATTCACGCGGGGCCCGGCATACCCTTGCCGCCGCCCGCCGCCGGCATCAAAAGTGCCCCCGCCACTCCCGACGCCCCGCCTTCCGGCCAGATTCGCGCGAACCCATCGCCGCTCGCCGCGTCAAACGGGCGCCCGTTGCGGGTTTCCCGTCGAGTCACCAGCCTCACCGCAGTCCATGAATTCCACCGTTCGCCAGTACTTCATCCAGGGCATCACCAAGGAAGGCAAGACCTTCCGTCCGAGCGATTGGGCTGAACGGCTGTGCGGCGTGATGGCGCAATTCCGCCCGCCCGGCGATACCGGCGATCCCCGCCTGACCTACTCCCCTTACGTGCGCCCGGTGATGTCGGGCGGCGTCAAGTGCGTGGTGGTCGATGCAAGGCTGCGCGAGATCGAGCCCAAGGCGCTGGACTTCGTGCTGAACTTCGCGCGCGACAACCACCTGCAGCTGGTCGAGGCCTGCTCGCTGGATTGAGCGGAAGGCCGCATCGAGCGGAAAGCCGAAATGCAAAAAGCCCGTCATCGGACGGGCTTTTTTACTGCGCCGACCGCGCGCCAGGCGCGGCCGGTGAACGCGGCAATCAGGCGGCCATGGCCTTGATCGCAGCCGACAGGCGCGACTTGTGGCGCGCTGCCTTGTTCTTGTGAACGATCTTCTTGTCGGCGATGCTGTCGATCACGGCTTGCGAGTTCTTGAAGATCTCGGCAGCAGCTGCCTTGTCGCCGGCATCGATCGCCTTGCGGACAGCCTTGACGGCGGTGCGCAGACGCGAGCGCAGGCTGGAGTTGTGCGCGTTCTGGGCGACGGCTTGACGCGCGCGCTTGCGAGCTTGTGCGGAATTTGCCATTTCGTTAAATATCCTGAATTCAGATGCGTGCGTGGATTGCACAAGAGCGACCCGGGATGCACTGACACACGAATCCGGAACGCAACTATCTTCTCGAATCGGCGATTATACACACAAGATCGAAGCCGCCGCAAGGAAGATCCCGCCCCTCGGCGAAGGCGGCGGGCCGCGCACTCCAATCCGTATAATTGGCGCCACAATTGGCGGGCCCCGGCTCGCCCGGTGTGGTGCGATTGCAACTTTCGGCGTCCGGATGCCGTCTGACTGCGGTCTGCCGCCCAGCGACGCGCCCCGAGGCGGCGCTCCAACCGTTTCCTGTCTCCCCGACCTTGAACCTGCTCAAATCGCTCGCCACCATCAGCGGCCTGACGATGCTGTCGCGCATCACCGGCCTGATCCGCGAGATCCTGATCGCCCGCGCGTTCGGCGCCTCGGACATGACCGACGCGTTCAATGTCGCCTTCCGCATCCCGAACATGCTGCGCCGGATCTTCGGCGAAGGTGCCTTCCAGCAGGCCTTCGTGCCGATCCTCGGCGAATACCACGGCAAGCGCGGCGACGAGCCGACCCGGCTGCTGGTCGATGCGGTGGCCACCGTGATGGCGTGGGCCCTGGCCGCGGTGTCGCTGATCGGCGTGCTGGCGGCCCCGGTGATCATGACGATCGTCGCAACCGGTTTCCGCGGCGACCACCAGACCTACGACGCGGCCGTCTTCATGACCCGCGTAATGTTTCCGTACATCGGGCTGATTTCGATGGTCGCGCTGGCCTCGGGCGTGCTGAACACCTGGCGCAACTTCGCGGTGCCGGCCTTCACGCCGGTGCTGCTGAACCTGTCGCTGATCGGCGCGGCGCTGTTCGTCGCGCCGCATCTGCAGCAGCCGATCTACGCCCAGGCCTGGGGCGTACTGGTCGGCGGCGTGCTGCAGCTGGCGATCCAGATCCCGGCGCTCAAGCGCATCGGCATGCTGCCGCGCATCGGCGTGAACCTGCGCGCCGCCTGGCGCGACCCCGGCGTGCGCCGGATCCTGCGGCAGATGGGCCCGGCGCTGCTGGGCGTATCGGTCGCGCAGATCAGCCTGATCATCAATACCAATATCGCGTCGCGGCTGGCCACCGGCAGCGTGTCGTTCCTGACCTATGCCGACCGCCTGATGGAATTCCCGACCGCGCTGCTCGGCGTGGCGATCGGCACGATCCTGCTGCCCAGCCTGTCCAAGGCCAGCGCGCGCGAGGACGGCGCCGAATACTCGGCGCTGCTCGACTGGGGCCTGCGGCTGACCTTCCTGCTGGCAATCCCGAGCGCGATCGGCCTCTATGTGTTCGGCGGGCCGCTGACCGCGGTGCTGTTCCACTACGGCAAGTTCGACGGCCATGCGGTCGAGATGACAAAGCTGGCGGTGATGGCCTACGGCGTCGGCCTGCTGGGCCAGATCCTGGTCAAGATTCTTGCGCCAGGCTTCTACGCCCGCCAGGACATCCGCACCCCGGTCAAGATCGCCATCGCGATGCTGGTGATGACCCAGCTCGCCAACCTCGCCTTCGTGCCGTGGATCGGCCACGCGGGCCTGGCGCTGTCGATCAGCGTCAGCGCGACGCTGAACGCCGTGCTGCTGTTCATCGGCCTGCGCCGCGTCGGCGTCTACCGGCCCGCGCCCGGCTGGTGGCTGTTCTTCGCGCAGCTGTCGGCGGCGGCGACGCTGCTGGCCGGCGTGCTGCTGTGGTTCGCGCGCACCTTCGACTGGGTCGCCCTCGGTACCACGCCGCTGCTGCGGATCGCGCTGATGGCCTCGTGCCTGGTGCTTGCGGCGGTCGTCTACTTCGGTACACTGTGGCTCACGGGCCTGCGCTATGCCGCCTTCAAGCGCAAAGCTGTCTGAAGACCATGGCGCCGGCCGCAACCAGGAACCGCTATGACCTCGACCAAAGTCCTGGACTATTTTGCCGCGCTGGTGGCGGACGACAGCGGCATCCCGCTGACCGAAACGGCCCTGTCGATCGCACAGGACGCCTACCCTGACCTGGACCTGCAGGCCGAACTGGCCGCCATCGATGTGCTGGCGCTGCGGCTCAAACGCCGGATCGCCGACGGCACCCCCGCCATTCAACGCCTGCGACTGCTGAACCATTTCTTCTATCGCGACCTGGGCTTCGGGCCCAACGCGAACGACTACTACGACCCCGACAACTCGTATCTGAACGTGGTGCTGCGGCAGCGGCGCGGCATTCCGATCTCGCTCGCGGTGCTGTACATGGAGCTGGGCCAGCAGATCGGCCTGCCGCTCAAGGGGGTCTCCTTCCCCAACCACTTCCTGCTGCGGATGTCGATTCCAGCGGGCGAGGTCGTGCTCGATCCGCTGACCGGCGAGACGCTGTCCAAGGAGCAGCTGCAGGACATGCTCGACCCGTACCTCGAGCGCGAGGGCATCGCCGATCCGAACGCGGTGCCGCTGGGCCTGTTCCTGCAGACGGCCAGCCACCGCGAGATCATCGCGCGGATGCTGCGCAATCTGAAGGCGATCTATCTGCAGGAGTCGCGCTGGCAGCGGCTGCTGGCGGTGCAGAACCGGCTGGTGATCCTGCTGCCCGATTCGATCGAGGAAGTGCGCGACCGGGGCCTGGCCTACGCGAATCTGGAATGCTTCCGGCCCGCGCTGGAAGATCTGGAGGCCTATGTCAGCGCCCGGCCCGACGCGGCCGATTCGACCCAGATCCGCGACCGCATGCCGGCGCTGCGGATGATGAGCCGGTCGCTGAATTGAGCGCCCGCAGGGAACGAAGTCACCGAGAAACGAAGGAAGAACGAAGCGACAGGCCGGCATCGCAACGGTGCCGGCCTGGCATCAAGCTGCGCCTTACGACACGCGGCGGCGCTTGTCGCCTCGCCGCACCAGGCGCCACAGCCCGCCGAGGATCAGCGGTACGATCGCCGCGCTGATGCCGACCAGCACGATCAGGTTCAGGTATTGCTTGATGAACGGCAGGTTGCCGAAGAAGTAGCCCGCAAACACCAGGCCCACCACCCAGGTGACGGCGCCGACCACATTGAACAGCTGGAAGCGCGCGAAGGTCATCTGCGACACGCCGGCCACGAATGGGGCAAAGGTCCGCACGATGGGCACGAAACGGGCGATCACCAGCGTCTTGCCGCCGTGGCGCTCGTAGAAGTCGTGGGTCTTGCGCAGTGCCTGCTGGTCCAGGAAGCGCCATTGATGGTCGAACACCTTGGGTCCGATCCAGCTGCCGACCCAGTAGTTGACGGTATTGCCGCCGATCGCGGCGACCAGCAGCAGGCCGATCAGCACCCACTCGTTCATCGCCCCCGTCGCGCAGAAGGCGCCGGCGATGAAGAGCAGCGAATCGCCGGGCAGGAAAGGCGCCACCACCAGGCCGGTCTCGGCAAAGACGATCGCGAACAGAATGGCGTAGACCCAGGCGCCATATTGCTGAATCACGGTGCCGAGGTACTTGTCGACATGCAGCAGCATGTCAATCACCTGCAATACGATATCCAAGACGTTCCCCAACTTTTTCCAGCCCGACATCATACAAGACGAACGTGCCCGCACCGGCGACGAAACGGCCGCCTGCGGACCGTGAGTGCGACCTCGCGCACGCAAGGCAGCCACGAAACCATGAGAAGGCCGCAATGAAGCCGGCACGTATAATCGCTGCCATGTCCGCGCCGCACTCCTCCTCCGCCTCTCCAGCCTCCGACGCCGCCTCGGCCGAACGCCCCCGGCGCCGCCTGGGGCCGGCCCGGCCGATCCGTCCGCTGCCCGACCAGCTGGTCAGCCAGATCGCGGCCGGCGAGGTGGTCGAGCGCCCGGCCTCGGTAGTCAAGGAGCTGCTGGAGAACGCCCTCGATGCCGGCGCGACACAGCTGTCGATCCGGCTCGAGGAAGGGGGCGTACGCCGCATCGTGATCACGGACAATGGCTGCGGCATCCCGGCCGACGAACTGGCGGTCGCGCTGATGCGCCATGCCACCAGCAAGATCGCCTCGCTCGACGAACTGGAATCGGTGCTGACGCTGGGATTTCGCGGCGAGGCGCTGGCCTCGATTGCCTCGGTCTCGCAGCTGGTGCTGACCAGCCGCACGGCAAACTGCCCCCACGCCAGCCAGATCCACGCGGATACCGGGGCGCTGCAGCCCGCGTCGGGCGGAGTCGGCACCACCGTCGACGTGCAGCACCTGTACTTCAATACGCCCGCGCGCCGCAAATTCCTGAAGAGCGAACAGACCGAGCTCGGCCATTGCCTCGAGGTGATCCGGCGCATCGCGCTGGCGCGGCCCGACGTCACGCTGTCGGTTCATCACAACGGCAAGCCAATGGAGCACTGGAACGCGGGCGATGTCGCCACGCGTACGGCCCAGGTGCTGGGCAGCGAATTTGCACGCGCGCGGCTGCCGCTGGAGGAACAGGCCGGCGACCTCGCGCTGTACGGCTTCGCCGGACTGCCGACCGCCTCGCGCGGCCGTCCCGACCAGCAGTTCTTCTTCGTCAATGGCCGCTTCGTCCGCGACAAGCTGCTGACGCACGCCGTGCGCAGCGCCTATCAGGACGTGCTGCACGGCGACCGTTTCCCGGCGTATGTGCTGTGCCTGGACCTGCCGCCCGAGCTGGTCGACGTCAACGTGCACCCATCCAAGATCGAGGTGCGCTTCCGCGAGTCGCGCGCGGTCCATCAGTTCGTCTACCACGCGGTACAGCGCTGCCTGGCGCGCCAGGCGGGCGAGAACGGCGACAGCCTGCATACCGCCGACATCGGCGTCGGCCATGGTGGCCAGGCGCCGGCGCTGCGCGTCGCGGCCACCAGCCCTGCGCAACCCGGCGGGCGCCCCTGGGTCGATTACACCGCCGTGGCACGCCAGACCGAACTGGGCATCGCCCAGCCGCGGCAGGCTTATCTGGGCATGGTGCGCGATGCGCTGTCGCCGGCCGGCCAGCGCTTCGCGCCGTCGAGCCAGCCGCCCGCATGGCTGGCCGATGCGCGTGCCGCGCGAGAAAACGAACCGCCGTCGCTGCTCGACGGCGCGCCGACGCAGGCGCCGCGTGCCACCGTGGGCCTGCAGGACGACGCCGACGACCATCCGCTCGGCTACGCCATCGCCCAACTGCACGGCATCTACGTGCTGGCGCAGAACGCGCGCGGGCTGGTGCTGGTCGACATGCACGCCGCGCACGAACGGATCCTGTACGAGCAGATCAAGACCGCGCTCGACGCGCGCCGGATGACGGTGCAGCCGCTGCTCATTCCGGTCACGCTGCCGGCCAGCCCGGTCGAGATCGGCGCAGCCGAGGAACATCAGGAGACGCTGGCGCTGCTCGGTTTCGATATCGCACCGGTGTCGCCAACCACGCTGGCGGTGCGCGCCATTCCCGCGCTGCTCAAGCAGGCCGACGCCGAGGCGCTGGCGCGCGACGTGCTGCGCGATCTGCACGCCTACGGCGGTTCCCGCGTGCTGGCCGAGCGTCAGAACGAACTGCTGGCGACGCTGGCCTGCCACAGCGCGGTGCGCGCCAATCGCAAGCTGACCGTCGAGGAAATGAACGCGCTGCTGCGACAGATGGAGCAGACCGAGCGCGCCGACCAGTGCAACCATGGCCGGCCGACCTGGGTCCAGCTCACCGTGGCCGAGCTGGACCGCCTGTTCCTGCGCGGCCAGTAAGGCCGCACCCTCGCTGTCGCCGCCCGCTTCCTCCATGGCCGCCGCTTCGCCCGCTCCGATCGTCTGCCTGCTCGGCCCCACCGCCTCGGGCAAGACCGCGGCCGCGCTGGCGCTGGCCGCACGCGCGCCGATCGAGATCATCAGCATGGATTCGGCGCTGGTCTATCGCGAGATGGACGTCGGCACCGCCAAGCCCTCCGCCGCCGAACTGGCCGCGGTGCCCCACCATCTGATCGACATCATCGATCCCGCCGACAGTTATTCGGCCGCGCAATTCGTCGCCGACACCAATGCGCTGGTCGAATCGATCCGCGCGCGCGACCGCGAGCCGCTGATCGTCGGCGGCACCATGCTGTACTACAAGGCGCTGACCCAGGGCCTGAACGATCTGCCGCAGGCCGATCCGCAGGTGCGCGCCGAGCTCGACCGACTGGCCGAAGAGCGCGGCTGGCCCGCCCTGCATGCGATGCTTGCCCAGGTCGACCCAGTCACCGCGGCCCGGCTGGCGCCCAACGATTCGCAGCGCATCCAGCGCGCGCTCGAGATTCACCGGCTGACCGGGCAGCCGATGTCGGCGCTGCTGGCCCGCGAGGCCGATGCGCGTACCTTCGATGGCCAGGCGGGCTCGCGTTTCCGCGCCATCGCGCTGGAGCCGTCGGACCGCGCCGTGCTGCACGCGCGCATCGAGGCCCGCTTCGACGCAATGCTGGGCGGCGGCCTGCTCGACGAGGTCGAGCGCCTGCGCTCGCGCGGCGACCTGCATCCGGGGCTGCCGTCGATCCGCTGCGTCGGCTACCGGCAGGTCTGGGAATACCTGGACGGCCACTGCGATTTCGCCACGATGCGCGAGCGCGGCATCGCCGCGACCCGCCAGCTGTGCAAGCGCCAGCTGACGTGGCTGCGCTCGACGCCGGAACGGCTGGTGGTCGATTGCCTGGCGCCCGACTATGTCGATCAGGTGGCGCGGCTGGCGCGGTTGGGCTCGTAGCCAGGGACGCACGCAGCGCGCGATAATCGCGGCTTCGTCCCGTCCGGACTCCTGACTCGAATTCTGCCGCCATGACCGACGCCGCCTTCACGCTACGCCCCGCCACCGCCGCCGACTGCGACACGCTGCTGCGCCTGATCGCCGAACTCGCCGAGTACGAGAAGCTGACCCATCTGGTCGAGGCGACGCCCGAGAAGCTGCGCCGGACGCTGTTCGGCGAGCGGCCGCTGGCCGAGGCGGTGCTGGCCGAGGTGCCAACACCCGAAGGCCCCCGCGCCATCGGCTTCGCGCTGTTCTTCCACAACTATTCGACGTTCCTGGCCAAGCCGGGCCTCTACCTCGAGGACCTGTACGTCGAGCCGGCCTGGCGCGGCCACGGCATCGGCAAGGCCTTGCTGGTCCATCTGGCAGGGCTGGCGGTCGAGCGCGGTTGCGGTCGTTTCGAATGGACGGTGCTGGACTGGAACACGCCGTCGATCGACTTCTATCGCGCGATGGGCGCGAGCGTGCTGCCGGACTGGCGCATCTGCCGGGTCACCGGCGAAGCGTTGACGGCGATGGCGGCCAGGCAAGGCTGACCTCAACACCGCAGCGGCGCGCCCCAAACAAAAACAGGCGGATGCCCGAGCATCCGCCTGTTTTCTTTCGGCATTCCAGAGCCGAAGGGAGATCAGACCACCACGGTCGGCGCCTGTCCTTCCTCGCGCTCGCGGATCTCGCCGATCTGCCACACCGCCTCGCCGGCCGCCTGCAGATGCCGGATCGCGCGTTCGGCATCTTCCTTGGCGACGATCACCACCATGCCGATGCCGCAGTTGAACACGCGGTGCATCTCGTCGTCGGCGACGCGGCCCTGGGCCTGCAGCCACTGGAACAGCGGCGGCAGCGTCCACGCATCGCGCTGCAGTACCGCGGTGACTTCCTTGGGCAGGACGCGCGGCACGTTTTCGGTCAGGCCGCCGCCGGTGATGTGGGCCATGCCCTTGACCGGCAGCGTCTCGATCAGCGACAGCAGCGGCTTCACGTAGATGCGGGTCGGCGCCATGATGGCGTCCTGCAGGCGCTGGCCGTGGAAATCGGCGTCCAGATCGGGCTTGGCGACCTCGATGATCTTGCGCACCAGCGAGTAGCCGTTCGAATGCGCGCCCGACGAGGCCAGGCCCAGCACGACGTCGCCAGGCACGATGGCGGTGCCGTCAATGATGCGGCTCTTCTCGACCGCGCCGACCGCGAAGCCGGCCAGGTCGTATTCGCCGTCCGGGTACATGCTCGGCATCTCCGCGGTCTCGCCGCCGATCAGCGCGCAGCCGGCCAGCTCGCACCCATGGGCGATGCCCTGGATCACGGTGGCGGCGGTATCGACGTCCAGCTTGCCGCAGGCGAAATAGTCGAGGAAGAACAGCGGCTCGGCGCCCTGTACCAGGATGTCGTTGACACTCATCGCGACCAGGTCCTGGCCCACGGTATCGTGGCGGTTCAGCTGGAAGGCCAGCTTCAGCTTGGTGCCGACGCCGTCCGTGCCCGACACCAGCACCGGCTCCTTGAACTTGCGCGACAGCTCGAACAGCGCCCCGAAGCCCCCGATGCCGGCCATCACGCCCTCGCGCATGGTGCGCTTGGCAAAGGGCTTGATACGGTCGACGAGCGCGTCGCCCGCATCGATGTCAACGCCGGCATCGCGGTACGAAAGGCCTGCCTGGCCGGAAGTGGGGGCTGCGCTCATGGAGTTCTGCGGGTCCTGGATGATGGAAATGACGACACTCGGGCGAGTCGGATCAAGCGTCGGACCACGCACAAGTGAGGAATGCGGCCCTCGCGGCACCGGTTGGCCGGTCGCGAGTCCAGTAGAATCGCGATTTTAACGGATACAGGGTGTCGGCTTCCAGTTGCATCGGCTCGCGCCATGCAAACCCGCCGCCGCCGGGCGACGACGCGCGCTTGCCGCCCGTTCTCGCCCTTCTTTTTTGCTGGTCTCTTTTTGCCGGTCTTTTCCCGACTTTCCCGATGAACGCCCCCCTGCTGTCCCACGAGGCCAAGCGCATTCTGCTCTGGGTCGCGCTCGGCGTCGTGCTGTTCGCCACGCTGCTGGCGCTGGCGCCGGTGCTGTCGCCCTTCCTGTTCGCGTTCATCTTCGCCTATATCCTGAACCCCGGCGTCGATTGGCTGCAGCGGCACAAGGTGCCGCGGATGATCGCCGTCTCGCTGATGATCCTGCTGCTGATCGTCGTCGTGGTGCTGCTGGTGCTGCTGGTCATTGCCGTGCTCCAGCGCGAGATTCCGCAATTGCGCGAGCAGTTGCCCGAGCTGCTGAAGAAGCTCAATTCGGTGGTGGCCCCGCGGCTGTCCGAGCTTGGCGTGCGCGTGCGCTTCGACTTCCCGGGCCTGCGCCGCATGATGTCCGAGCGCTTCGCCGCCAGCCCCGAGGACCTGCTGGCGGTGCTGCTGACCTATGTGCGCGTCTCCGGCACGGCGCTGGTCACCTACGGCGGGCTGGCGCTGCTGGTGCCGATCGTCATGTTCTATCTGCTGATGGACTGGCACATGGTGATGCGCCGGATCGAGGGCCTGGTGCCGCGCCGCTGGGTGCCCAAGGTACGCGAGCTGACGGCCGAAACCGACGCGCTGCTGTCGCAGTATCTGCGCGGGCAGATCCTGGTGATGCTGATCCTGGCCGCGCTGTATTCGATCGGCCTGACCATCGCCGGCTTCGAGATCGCGATCCCGATCGGCGTGTTCACCGGCCTGGCAGTCTTCATCCCCTATATCGGCTTCGGCTTCGGCTTGGCGCTGGCGATCGTCGCGGCGCTGCTGCAGTTCGGCAACTTGTACGGACTGGGCGCGGTCGCGCTGGTCTACGGCATCGGCCAGTTCGTCGAGAGCTTCTATCTGACGCCGCGGCTGGTGGGCGACCGGATCGGCCTGCATCCGCTGGTGGTGATCTTCGCCCTGCTCGCCTTCGGGCAGCTGTTCGGCTTCTTCGGCGTGCTGCTGGCGCTGCCGACCTGCGCGGTCCTGCTGGTTGGCGCCCGCCAGCTGCGGCGGCTGTACGTGACAAGCGACCTCTACCGGAAGTAATCGATACGCCATGTCTCCGCGCCCCAAGCAACTGTCGCTGGAACTCGGCAGCCCGCCGCCGTCGACCTTCGAGAACTTCTTCGTGTCGGCCAACCGCGAGCCGGTGCAACGGCTGCGCGAGCTGCCGGGCGCGGTGGCGCAGGAGCGCGCCGCCGACCGGCTGATCTATCTGTGGGGCGAGACCGGCTCGGGCCGCACCCATCTGCTGCACGCGCTGTGCGATGCCGGCGCCCATGCCGGCCTGCGCTGCCGCTATCTGAGCCCGCACCACGCGCTGGCCGACTTCATCTTCGATCCGAGCTGCCAGCTGTACACCGTCGACGATGTCGACCTGCTCGACGAGGCCCGCCAGATCGCGGTGTTTTCGCTGTATAACGAGGTCCGCGCGCACGTGCGCACCGCGCTGGTGGTGGCCGGCAGCCTGGCCCCGGTCACCATGCCGGTGCGCGAGGACCTGCGCACGCGGCTCGGCTGGGGCCTGGTCTACCAGCTCGCGCCGCTGTCGGACGACGACAAGATGGCGGCACTGGTGCAGGCCGCGCGCGAACGCGGGCTGCAGCTGTCTCCCGAAATCCCGCACTGGCTGGTGACACGTCACTATCGCGACATGCCCAGCCTGATGGCGCTGCTGGACGCGCTCGACACCTATTCGCTCGAACGCAAGCGGGCAGTGACGCTGCCGCTGTTGCGCGAAATGTTCGCCGAGTTGCGTGAATAGCGCGCGGGCCGGCCAAAAGCCGTCGCCAGGTCTGCACCCGGCCCGCGTCCTGGCACGGTCCCTGCAATTGGCCGCCAGCCGGCCGTCATCCCCTTAAGGTAAAATCGCCGCCCATGAATCTGGCATTGTTCGACCTCGACCACACCCTGATCCCGACCGACAGCGACCACGAATGGGGCCGCTTTCTGGTCCGTCTCGGCGTGGTCGACGAGGAACCCTACCGTCGCAAGAACGACGAGTTCTACGGCCACTACAAGGCCGGCACCCTCGATATCCAGGCCTTCCTGAAGTTCGCGCTGGCCCCGCTGGCCGCTCATCCGCGCGAGCGCCTGAACGCCTGGCGCCAGCAATTCATGCATGAAGTGATCGAGCCGGCCATCACGCCGCAGGCTCGCGCGCTGGTCTACAAGCATCTGGATGCCGGCGACCTGTGTGCCATCGTCACGGCAACCAACAGCTTCGTCACCGCGCCGATCGCCGCCGCCTTCGGCATCAAGCACCTGATCGCCACCGAACCGGCCACCGCCGACGGCCTGGCCGAGAGCGCCTACACCGGCGAAGTGTTCGGCATCCCGAGCTTTCGCGAAGGCAAGATCGCCCGCGTCGAGGCCTGGCTGAAGGAACAGGGCGCGCGCTGGCAGGACTTCGCCACCACCACCTTCTACAGCGATTCGATGAACGACCTGCCGCTGCTGGCCAAGGTCACCGAGCCGATCGCCACCAACCCGGACGAGCGCCTCCGCCATCATGCCGCCGCGGCCGGCTGGCGCATCATGGACCTGTTCTGACGTGATCAAGAAGCTAATCAACCGGCTGCTGGGCAAGCCCGGGCCCAAGCAGCGCCGCCTCGGCCGCGCCCACACGCCGCGCATCATCACCGCCGACGAGCACCAGATCGATCCGGCGCTGCTGTCGCGCAACGCGGTCAAGGTAACCAGCACGCTGCAGCAGGCCGGCTACCAGGCCTTCATCGTCGGCGGCGCGGTGCGCGACCTGCTGCTCGGCATCAAGCCCAAGGACTTCGACGTGGCGACCAACGCCACGCCCGAGCAGGTGCAGGCGCTGTTCCGCCGCTCGCGCATCATCGGCCGGCGCTTCCAGATCGTGCACGTGACCTTCTACGGCGGGCGCGAGCAGGAAATCATCGAGGTGTCGACCTTCCGTGCGCTGGTCGACGCGGTGGCCAGCGAAACGCTGCCCGAAGGCCGCCGCCTCAAGCGCGCCGAACTGGACAACAAGACCCACGCGATCGACGCCTCCGGCCGGGTGCTGCGCGACAACGTCTGGGGCTCGCAGGCGGAGGACGCCGAACGGCGCGACTTCACCATCAACGCGATGTACTACGACCCGGCCGAGCAGACGGTGCACGACTACCACCACGGCATGGAAGACATGCGGGCGCGCACGCTGCGGATGATCGGCGACCCGGTCACCCGCTACCGCGAGGACCCGGTGCGGATGCTGCGCGTGGTACGGTTCGCCGCCAAGACCGGCTTCGACATCGACGAGGCCACGCGCCAGCCGATCGCCGATCTGGCCTCGCTGATCCACAACGTGCCGAGCGCGCGCCTGTTCGACGAGATGCTCAAGCTGCTGATGTCCGGCCACGCCTGGGCCTCGCTGCAGGAGCTGCGCAAGGCCGGCCTGCACAAGGGCTTGCTGCCGCTGCTCGACGTCGCGATCGAACAGCCGCTGGGCCAGCGCTTCGTGCAGCTGGCGCTGGACAATACCGACCGCCGGGTGCAGACCGGCAAGCCCGTTTCGCCGGGCTTCCTGTTCGCCGCGCTGCTGTGGCACCACGTGCTGCAGCGCTGGAAGTCGCTGCGCGAGGCCGGCGAGCATCCGATCGCGGCGCTCAATGCGGCAATGGACGACGTGCTCGAGCGCCAGACCGGCCAGCTGGCGATCCAGCGCCGCTTCGTCACCGACATGCGGGACATCTGGGGCATGCAGCCGCGCTTCGAGAAGCGCGTGGGCCGCATGCCGTTCCGGCTGCTGGAGTCGCCGCGCTTTCGGGCCGGCTTCGACTTCCTGCAGCTGCGCTGCGAGGCCGGCGAAATGCCGGCCGAACTGGCGAGCTGGTGGCAGGACTTCCAGAACGCCGATTCCGAAGGCCGCGAGAATCTGATCGAGGCGGCACGCGCCTCCGGCACCGCCGGCAGCGAAGGTCCCGCGCGCAAGAAGCGCCGTCGGCGGCCGGCACGGAAATCGGATAAAGTTTCCCCCCGGGATGAGATGGACGCGCCAGCCGACCAGCAAGGTGGCAGGCGCGGCCAGCCGGAGGAAACCGAATGACACTGGCCTTCATCGGCATCGGCGCCAACCTGGGCGACGCAAAACAAGCCGTCAAGGACGCCATCGTCTGCCTGGCGCAGCAGGTCGGCATCCGCATCGTCGCGCGATCCTCGCTGTACCGCAGCGCGCCGGTCGATGCCAGCGGCGACGATTACTACAACGCGGTGGTCAAGCTGGAGACCAGCTTCACCGCCGCCCAGCTGCTGGTCATCTGCCACCATATCGAAGACCAGTTCGGCCGCGAGCGGCCCTTCCGCAATGCGCCGCGCACGCTGGACCTCGACCTGCTGGTGTTCGGCGACGAAATGCATGACGGCGCGCAGCTGACCGTGCCGCATCCGCGCGTGGCGGCGCGCGCGTTCACGCTGGTGCCGCTGCTCGAACTCGAACCCGACCTGGTGATTCCGGGCCTGGGCCGCGCCGCCGACCATCTGCCCGCGGTCGCGGGCCAGCGCATCGACAAGGTCTCCTTCTGCCAATGTACGCGCCAAGCGGAATCTCTCCGTTCCTCCTGACCACGGGCCTGCTGACGCTGTCCAATGTGTTCATGACCTTCGCGTGGTACGGCCACCTGAAGGACCTGAGCAGCCGCCCCTGGTATATCGCGGCCATCGTCAGCTGGGGTATCGCGCTGTTCGAATACATGCTGCAGGTGCCGGCCAACCGGATCGGCTTCCAGCATGGCATCTCGCTGGCGCAACTGAAGATCCTGCAGGAAGCGATCACGCTGACGGTGTTCGTGCCGTTCTCGCTGCTGTACATGCAGCAGAGCTTCAAGTGGGACTACGTGTGGGCGGCGCTGTGCATGGTGGGTGCCGTCTATTTCATCTTCCGCAGCTGAACGCGCCGCCCGTCGCGGGCGCCGGCAAGCGGACCTCCGAGGCACATCGATGAGCTATCTCCTGGAACCCTCCCGCAAGTCCATCACTATCCCCAAGCTGCAGGCGATGCGCGCCGCCGGCGAAAAGATCGTGATGCTGACCGCCTACGACTCGAGCTTCGCCGCGCTGCTCGACCACTGCGGCGTCGAGGTGATCCTGATCGGCGATTCGCTGGGCAACGTGATGCAGGGTCAGCAGACCACGCTGCCCGTCACGCTCGAACAGATGGCGTACCACACCGAATGCGTGGCGCGCGGCAACCAGACCGCGCTGGTGGTCAGCGACCTGCCGTTCGGCACCTACGGCACGCCCGAGCAGGCCTTCGCCAGCGCCGCGACGCTGATGCGCGCCGGCGCGCAGATGGTCAAGCTCGAAGGCGGCGAGTGGCTGGCGCCTACCGTGCGCTTCCTGGTCGAGCGCAGCATTCCGGTGTGCGCGCATATCGGGCTGACCCCGCAGTCCGTCCATGCATTCGGCGGCTTCAAGGTACAGGGCAAGACCGACGCCAGCGCGGCCCAGCTGCGCCGCGACGCCGAGGCCTTGCAGAGCGCGGGGGCCCAGCTGATCGTGATGGAGGCGGTGCCGGCCGCGCTGGCCGCCACCGTGACCAGCCAGCTCGAGATTCCGACCATCGGCATCGGCGCCGGCGTGGACTGCTCGGGCCAGGTGCTGGTGCTGCAGGACATGCTGAACATCTATCCGGGCCGTAAGGCCAAGTTCGTGCGCAACTTCATGGAAGGCCAGACCTCGATCGAGGGCGCCATCCGCGCCTATATCGCCGCGGTCAAGGACGGCAGCTTCCCCGCGCCCGAACACACCTTCACGGCCTGACGGCGCCCGATGGAGATCGGCGCGGCCACCGCGACCGCCTTTGCCTTGCTGGCCGGCGGCGATCCCGCGCTGTGGGAGATCGTGTGGACATCGCTGAAGATCGCCCTCGCCGGGCTGGCGATCGCCACCGTGCCCGCGGTCGGCGCCGCCTACCTGATCGCCACCCATGACTTTCCCGGCCGGCGGCTGGTGGTGGTGCTGGCGCAGGCCTTCCTGTCGTTTCCGACCGTGCTGGTTGGCTTGATCCTCTATCTGCTGCTGACACGCCAGGGGCCGCTGGGCAGCCTCGGGCTGCTGTTCACGCCGACCGGCATGGTGATCGGCCAGGCGGTGATCGGCTTTCCGGTGGTGCTGGCGTTCGCGCTGTCGACACTGCAGGGCGCCGACGCGCGGCTGCGCGAAACCGCCTGGGTGCTGGGCGCGGGTGCCTGGCGTACCTTCTTTACGGTGCTGCGCGAGCTGCGCTTCGGCCTGATGGCGGCCGTGGTCGCCGGCTTCGGCCGCGTGATCGCCGAGGTCGGCTCGGCGCTGATGATCGGTGGCAATATCGAAGGCTCGACCCGTACCATCACCACCGCGATCGCGCTGGAAACGAGCAAGGGCGAATTCGCCCAGGGCATCGCGCTGGGCATCGTGCTGGTAGCGCTGGCCCTGCTGGTCAACGTGCTGCTGGCGTGGCTGCAGGGCGCCGGAGGATTTCGCCGATGAACGCACCGGAACCGGAGCTGAACCGCCCCGCCGCGGACGCGCTGGCCCCGCCACTGCTGGTGGTACGCGGGCTGCGCCGCCGCATCGGGGCCCGGGCCCTGTTCGATATCGACGCGCTGGCCTTTCCGCGCGCAACCGCGGTGGTGCTGACCGGCGTCAACGGTGCGGGCAAGACCACGCTGCTGCGGATGATCGCCGGCCTCGAACGGGCGCCGGGCGCCACCGTCGACTGGACCGGCGCGGACGGCAAGCCGTGCAGCGCCGCGCTGGACCCGCTGCCGCCGGCGCTGCGCCAGCGCATCGCCTACATGCATCAGCATCCGTACCTGTTCCGCACCTCGGTGCGCGAGAACATCGCCTACGGACTGCACGCGCGCGGACTGCCGGCCGACGAGGTCGCGCGCCGCGTCGGCGCCGCGCTGGGCTGGGCCGGCATCACGCATGTCCAGGACACCGCGCCCGACCGCCTGTCCGGCGGCGAGATCCAGCGCGTCGCGCTGGCCCGCGCCAAGGTGCTGGAGCCCGACCTGCTGCTGCTCGACGAGCCGACCTCCAACCTGGATGGCCACGCGCGCGAGCAGGTGATCGCGCTGGTGCGCGAACTCGCCGCCGAGGGCCGCACCGTGGTGATGATCTGCCACGACCGCGACCTGATCAATCTGCCCGGCGTGGTGCGCTGGAAACTGACCGACGGGCGGCTGGACACGCACCATCGCTAGCGCTGGTTCACGGCAAGCCTGGCGGCCAGCACGCCGCGCAGCGCATTGGCGACCGCCAGCGCATCGGCCCGAAGCAACATCTCGCGCGTAATCGGGCTCTCCGTCACCGGGCCGCCCAGATGGGCCTCGCCATCGCGCAACACCGCATCCCGCATCACGCCCGGCAGGATGTCCGCCGCCAGCGGCGGCGTCAGCCAGCGGCCGTCGACGCGAACGAAGACCGAGCTGCGCCCCCCTTCCAGCAGTTCGCCGCGCGTGTTGAAGAACAGGGCGTCGAAAGCGCCGGCGCGCTCGGCCTCGCGCCAACCGGCATCGAACGTTTCGCGCGCGCTGGTCTTGTGCCGGCGCAAGGAATCGGCGACCGGCAAGACGGCGGCGGCGACGATCAGGCCGACCGGCCCTGGCTGCAGCGGGTCCAGCGCGCCGCTTGTCAATTGCAACGCTCCGGCCTTGTCCAGCGTGACTCGCAGACGTGCGGGGCCTTGTCCCGAGGACGCCAGCTCCCGCGCAATCGCATCGCGCGCCTTCTCCTCGTCGAAGCGAAAACCGAAATACGCTGCCGAGGCGCCCAGCCGGGCCAGATGCGCATCGAGGCGCAGGCAACGGCCCTGCTCGACCCGCATCGTCTCGATCAGCGTGAAGCCGGGATCGTGTCCCGTCAGAAAGCGCGCCTTCCAGCCGCATTCCGCGTACTCGTCCGCGGCAACGCTGTCGTGCACGATGCCGCTGCCGACGCCCATTTCGCCGGCGCGCAAGCCATCGTCGCGGCGCGGACCGAGCACCAGCGTGCGGATCGCCACGGACAACGCCGCCCGTCCCAGCGTCTCGCCCGGCTCCGGCGCATCGACCCAGCCGATCGACCCGGTATAGAGTCCGCGCGGCGCACGCTCCAGCTCGGCGATGATCTCCATGGTCCGGCGCTTCGGCGCACCGGTGATCGAGCCGCACGGAAACAGCGCAGCGAGCAGACCGGCAAGCGTGGTCCCGGCGCGCGCGCTGGCCGTGACAGTCGAGGTCATCTGCAGCACCTGCCCGAATGGCTGCACGGCAAAGCGCTCTGGCACCCGCACCGTACCCGGCTGCGCGACCCGGCCGAGGTCGTTGCGCAGCAGATCCACGATCATCACGTTTTCGGCCCGGTTCTTGGCGTCGGCCGCCAGCGCAGCGGCGGCTTGCGCATCGCGCTCCGGCTCGCCGCTGCGCAACGCGGTGCCCTTCATCGGCCGGGTCACCAGCTGGCCGCCTCCATCGTGGCGGAAGAACAGCTCAGGCGATAGCGACAACACCCACCGATCGCCAGGCAGCCGGGCCAGCGCGCCATATGGCACAGGCTGCGCGCGGCGCAGATCCCGATAGAAGGCGATCGGATCGCCAAACGCTTCGAAGCGCAGACGCTGCGTGAAGTTGACCTGATAGGTGTGCCCGGTCTCGATCCATTCGTGGATGCGCGCGATGGCCGCGTGAAATTCTTCGCCATCGGTGTCCGAGCGGATCTGCATCGCACCGGCGGGCCTGTCAGGGCCGGATTGCGCTTCCAGCCAGCGTTGCACGGCCGCCGCCTCGCACACCGTTTTCGAGGCAAACCACACGACGCGCATCGCGCCGTCGGCGAACGGATTGTCGGCACTGGGCTTTGCGAGCGTCGGCACTCGGACCAGCGGCGCGCCGAATTCGTACGGCGCAAACAGGCAGGCATGCCATCCCAACTTCCATCCCTCTCGGAGCCTTGGCTCCAGCTCTTGCAGTGCACCCGCCGGCACGACATCCATCCGCATGAAGTCGGTATAGAGCCGGCACATCGCCATCGGGTCAGTGGCGTCGTCGAGCAGTACGAAGGGGCCTCCTTCGTCGATCCGAGGCAAGGCGGAGGAAACGGAAGAGCCTGGGCTAGGAGACAACGGGGACATCGGGCAGTGGCAGAGAGAACACCACGGGCGTGGTGACGGGGCAGACCTTGTGGAGAGCCGACATTATCGCCCGCGACCCGATCTTCGCACCAATTCCTTGCAAAAAGCACCGCGCGGCACCGCCGTCGGCTTGCGCTCCCACACGGCGGTTCCCTTCGTCGTTACCGGCAAAAACAAGTCTCCACCGTTTTTTATAGCGGCCTCCGTGCAATGCGCGGATCGTTGCCGCCATGCCATCCGCAGAGATGACGCAAAAAAACGGGACCGCCACCCGTGCATGCCGCACGGGACTGAAACCGCTACGAGGGAGAAATGGGAGACAGCACCTCATTCATCCAGTGTGCGCGCCTTGAGGACCTGGCCACCATCCCAAGGTCGAAGAAGGAACGGATACTCCGGGTTCCCGAAGGCGATATCGGCTGCCTCAATGTACGGGTCGAGGGTCACGAATACCTGGTAATCAGGACTCATCAGTTCGGCATTCAGGTCTGCCGTCTCGATATCGAAGACCTGACGCCCGCGGCGCGATTGATTCAGGCCATCAAGGAGTTTTTCACTCACCGCGTTGCGGATTTTTTTCAGCTCCGCGGCGTAGGGAGCCGGTCCTACCGGATCGGCAAGACGGTGGAAAGCTGGTTGCGGTTTCCGGATGGGCAGGAGAATGCGAAAGGACCGCCAAGGATACTGACGCCAACGGTCAGTATCCAAACGCCGGGGAAAAGGACAACGGAGGCTCAGTCAGACTACGTCGCTGACCATTTGGGAAACCATGGTACGCGGCCAGCCGCCCAGATCCAGATTTCGCCGGTGTGCAAACCCTTGAGCGACAGGGACTACGCGTGGCGAAACGGCTTGCTGCGTCAGCTTTTTGGACCGGCGATCGAATCCCGGGCCGCAGCTGTGCCCGAATTGGACGAGGAGGCCTGCAAGAGGGAACTTGCAGCAGCATTCGATCTCGCCGGCGAGGACGCGTCACGTGCATTCGCCAGACTGTATGACATGCTGCACGGTCTCGTCGCCGAGGGCTTCGGGGGTGCTATCGAAACCGGATCAAACCCACCGATCGTCACTCTCGCAAAGCTCCTTCTACTAGGCAGCGCCATCTCTACCGAAGTCTCGGCGGAACTGGAGCCGCTGAAACGCTCACCGCAAAAGGCCGCCGAACTCCTCCGCATGCTTCGCAGCCCGTGGCACCAATTGAGCAATGACAATGAGGCGGTGATTGCATGTTGGCAGGTCGCCCGGCATCTTTCGCGCTGCGAGCTTGGCTTCCAGATGCTCTGCGACCTGATTCCCCCGCCCGCGGGCCTGGCCGAGCCGGTTGCGAAGCAGTGGCGTGCCGCGTTGCGGATCTATCTTCAATCGTGCGATTACCTCATTGCCCGCGCCGATGCCGTCCGCCGGGAATATGAAAGCCGTGGGGCGGCACGCGGCGACAGCAATGTCGCGAGAGAGATTGCCGCCCTGCAAGCCTGGATCGGACATCCAATTGGCGCCGCGGAATTTGCCGCGGCAATGCTCGCCGATGAAAACCACCCGCCGGAAAACCGGCTTGCGTATCGCGCGTTGCTGGGTTCCGTCAAGCTGATGCAGATTCGAGCGCTGGCCGATCCGACGTGGCTGAAGGCTCAGCGCCGAGCGATGGAGGGTCCAGACGCCGCGCCATCCTTCACCGCGCCGCTGTCCAAAGACGAAGTCGTGGCCCTCGCCTTGTGGCGTAACGGCTTCCGGGACGACCTGGACAACGGCCTGCTGGCACAGTTCCAGCACCTGCTCAACAAGCTGGTACTGGAATGGCTGCCGCGCAGGCATGTGGATCTGCAGACTGGCGTCGAGAATGAAGTGATGCCCGACGATTCACCTGTTGCCTTGGCGCTGGCTGATCCCATGACGCAGGCTGTGACCCGTAGAACCGTGGTTCAACAGAGCCAGGATCACCAGACGGCAATGGGTCGTATGACACGGTTGCTGGTGTTGCAATTGAAGGTGGTCGCCGGGACTCCGTTGCTTCGGCATGAGGCACTGTTGCGGGATGTGCTGGATTCCCGAGATGCACTGCGGAAGCTTGGGTTGCCGGCAGAAACCACAGCCCGATTAGACCGAGAGTTCGAAGATATTTTGACGAGACTCGACAACGTGACGCGTGCGATCGAGCTCGAAAGTGCATTTCAGTGCTACTCCGAACACGATCTTGAACTGGCTTATCACCGGCTCGACATTAAAGGCAGTACCAGAGCGTCCATAAATGGACTAAGGATGCATCTGACAGCGATACAAGCGCAGTATCAGAACGCCGGATTGGCTTTGCACCCCGATTCCCCCGCCGATGAGGTTGCGCCCAACATTACGACCACGCCACGAACTGCCTGCATTGTCCGATCCAGTCTTCTAACGCGATGGCTCGGCTCCACCGAGTTCGGCATGCGTCTTCACGCGTATACCGTTACAGACGCATTCAAGAAAGCAGTAATCAGCGACTTGATGGATCTACCGGGCAATCTTCCGCACCTACAGGAAATCGAAGCGGAAGTGAACCGCATCACACGGATCGATCTCGACGCAATTGACCAGTGGGCTGTTGAGGCCTCCATGCTCGCTCGCACGGCCTCCACTCAGCAAACGGTTCGGCTGAAGCCCGAAGCATCCACGGACGCTCCTGAGATAGGCCGCCGCTTCAAACAGTATCGGCAGATCGTCGCGATGCTGCGAGCCGGCCGCGACAAAGCTGATGCCGGGATGATCCTCCCCGAAGCGCCGCGGACAAGGGAAGACTTCCGGCAGATCGCAAGTCATCGAATCGACACCAATCTCGGTAACGGCGCCAAGGGTAGCGTTTCGAGCGCCTCCGGTGTAGGGGCCAGCGTCAGCATCGGCGCCGGCACCGCTGCGATATTGGCAGGCCCGGCCCCTACGATAAGCGTGTCATTCTCGCATGCAAGTACGACGGCCCGTACGGGAACCTTCGGCATCTTGAGCAGTTCTGTCGGTGGACAGACGATTACCGCGAGCGAGACGAGGGGAGATACCGGCCAGGTCGGGGCCGGTATCTCCGTTTCCGCAACGACCGCTTTGGATGTTGGCGTGGACGTCAGTTACGTCGATCGAGATGGTACCGAGACGGGCATCGCCATACGTGCCCCGGCGATCCGCGGTTCAAGGGATTGGGTAAAGGCGGGGCAGAACGCCGTCAATGTGGTGTTCGGCAAGAAACTGGCAAGCAAGTTCGAGAAGGATCTCGCCGCACAGCCACATCAGGCTAAACGTGACCGAGCGCTTCTGGAGCTGTGCAACCAATGCTTTCAGCCCCTACTGACTGGCGAACTCGCCCTGAACGTTTTTGAAAATAAGACTTCGACAGAAGCCGTTAACGCCGGCGTTTCGGTCGGCGTCAGTGCCAAGATCCACGAAGGCGTTCTTCATGGCTCTGTCAATGCACGCCTTGGCAAGGAGACCGATCTGCTGATCAAGCAGAGACGCATCGACCGAACAGGATCCACGCGGGTCGCGGTTCATGGCATTGGAGCCGGCTCCCGATACAACGCAGCGGTGCGGGTGCTCGCTACCCTGCTGCCCATGCAGTTCACGAGCCATCTCAAGAGCGGACTGCCATCGGGCGAGCTGTTGGGCGCGCAAGTCGCCTTCAGGGAGCGGGGCCTTCAACATTTTATTCGGCGCGAAACGAGAGACGGCATCACGCAGCCTTCGTTCGCCTGGGACATCGTTTTCCGGAATGTCGACGACCTGATCGCCCACTTGAACACACCCGAGGTACACAAGCAATGGAGCGCTTGCAACGAATCGTTGACGCCTGAAGTAGCGAAGCTGGACCACAACAGGTGCCTGCAGTACACGCTTTTGCATGCCCGGGATTCAAGGCAGACCTTCATGGTTCGGCGAAATCTGGTGGACGACAAACTCGCCGAACTCAACACGTGGATAGCGTTGGCGGAAGGACTAAACGGTGCATGCTCACCGTTTGGCGATTTGACTAGCCGCTATGGTATGCCACAGCGCTGCATGGCGCTGCTGATCACCGACGAGCACTACAAGCTTGCTGGATTCGGCGCCTACACGGGAGACTATCGGGAAGAAGAAATCGGCATCCACAGTGACGTGATGCTTACCGAGACCAGAACAGTATCTGTGTCGACGGAATTGCTTTGGTTCAACGCTCGAATCTCTTCGCGAGCACCGAAATCTCTGGAGGAGACAGACGCACCGGGATCTGAAGAGGCAAGCCCCTAATTGCTCGGGTAGCCGCGACAAAATCAGTCCGTGCGTCATATTCCCCGATTTGCGCAACCGGTTCCGTTCCCAGAGCAGCACAAGTCGGCTCCCCAATCCAATCCCAGGAGTTACACCATGCTCCACGCCTCCACTAGCCGCTCACCATTCAACACGCTAAACCCTCTGGATCACGCGCGTCGTGCATCAGCATTCATTGCGCGCGCTTGCATCGATTCATTCCCCTCAGACGAGAAGCGCTTGGACCAATTCGCTATCGCGCTCAGCGCCTCCTCCGCAAATGGTGTTGCGAACGCTTGCAACCCACAAAATCCAGTGCCTCTGGATAAGAGCGACATGCTGAAGACGCTAAAAGCGCGGAATTTGACAGTTCACGGCGCCCACGTACGACTTCTTGGGATTCCGGCCATCTTGCTCGTAGCCTCCGCGTACGCTGCCGACAAGATAACGCGCAAGGTTTTTTTTGACACCCTCGACCTGTTTGTCCAACACGTTCGACGAGACTCTGACCATCCCGATGGGATCAAGGCACATCACCTCACACGGCTGGGAATCTCGGCAGCCGATGCTCGGAAGTTGCCACTGCACGATTCGCGGCACGACATCGTGCTAGTGGCGTGCCTTTTGAACGGCGTAATCGACATGGAGGATTTTGAACTGCTATACGGTCCCGGCCCGAAGGGGCGATTTCTGCAACGCCACTTCCCTGGCGCCCCAGTACTGCCTCCGGCTCCGCCCCAAGCCGATCGCTTCTACTGCCGTCCTTACAACGTGCTAATGAGGGATACAAGCTACAGCCGAGAAAAGTTGAAGCACTCAATCTCGCTGATCTGTGCTGACCTGGAGCAAGGTCCCGACTCATACATCTCGACAAATCACTACAAACTTCGCCTGCTAGCCGCGGAAATGAAGGGCGTTCCGCTCAGCTTCCTCGGCCCATTCGACAACGAGGCATCGATGAATCAAGCCTTCGCCAACACCTTCCATGTCGTGCACCCCGACTACGAACCCAATGAAACCTGGCGCCAGGATGTCAAAACCTTCCACTTCGTAGAGCCGAAGCGGATCGACTGGATACCGCCGCAGCCGAAGAAATCGGAAACGGGCACCCATCGGTCCAAGCCGAATCGCACTTGCGCCGAGCTCCTATGCAACGTCGTATGACTGCCCAGCACAGGTAGCTAGAACATAACGATTCACGTACAAAAAAAAGCCGCGCCCAACAAAGGGCGCGGCTGACTTTTTTGGCGCTCCCCGCCGACCGCAGGGAAGCAAGCCTCAACTAAAAAAACTCTTCACCTTATCCAGCCAGGACTGCTCCTGTGGACTGTGCCGCGAGCCGCCTTCGTGGACCGAGCGGTCGAACTGGCGCAGCAGCTCCTTCTGGGCTTCGGTCAGCTTGACCGGCGTCTCGACGTTGACGTGCACGTAGAGGTCGCCCGGCGTGCCGGAGCGGACGCCCTTGATGCCCTTGCCGCGCAGGCGGAAGGTGCGGCCGGTCTGGGTACCTTCGGGGACCGGGAAGCTGGCCTTGCCGTTCAGCGTCGGCACTTCGAGGTCGCCGCCCAGCGCGGCGGTAGCGTACGAGATCGGCATCTGGCAATGCAGATCGTCGCCGTCGCGCTCGAACACCGGGTGCGGCTTGATATGGACCTCGACATAGAGGTCGCCCGGAGGCCCGCCGTTGATGCCGGGTTCGCCGTTGCCGGTCGAGCGGATCCGCATGCCTTCGTCGATGCCGGCCGGGATCTTGACCTCGAGGGTCTTCTGCGTCTTGATCTTGCCCTGGCCGTGGCATTTGACGCACGGCTTGGGGATGTACTTGCCGGTGCCGTGGCACTTCGGGCAAGTCTGCTGCATCGTGAAGAAGCCCTGCGATACACGGACCTGGCCGATGCCTTTACAAGTGGGGCAGGTCTCGACGTGCGAGCCCGGCTCGGCGCCGTTGCCGTGGCAGTGATCGCAGTCGTCCCAGTGCGGTACGCGGATCTGCGCCTCGTGGCCGTGCGCGGCCTGCTCGAGCGTGATCTCCATGCTGTAGCGCAGGTCGGCGCCGCGATAGACCTGCGGACCGCCGCGTTGCCGGCCGCCGGCTGCCTGGCCAAAGATGTCGCCGAAGATATCGCCGAAGGCCTCGGCGAAGCCGCCGTAGCCCTGGGCACCGCCGAAGCCGCCCGCCATGTTCGGGTCCACGCCCGCGTGGCCGTACTGGTCGTAGGCCGCCTTCTTTTCGGGGTCGGAGAGCATCTCGTAGGCCTCCTTGGCCTCCTTGAATTTCTCCTCCGCATCCTTGCTGTCCGGATTGCGGTCCGGGTGGTACTTCATCGCGAGCTTGCGATACGCCTTCTTGATGTCGTCGTCGCTCGCGTTCTTGCCTACCCCGAGCACTTCGTAGTAGTCACGTTTTGCCATGGTGGCTCAAACCCTGATTGGCCGATCCGCGCGCACATGCGCGCCGGTCGACGAATAGCAAAAAGCCGAGCGGGGAAATCCGACGGCGCCGGCCCGCAGGTCCGCGCTTGGTCCGATATCCGCCGCCCGGCGTCGGGACAGGCATGGCGCCGGCGGAAGGCCCGCGCCATCCCATGTCCGTCGCATTACTTCTTGTCGTTGACTTCCTTGAACTCGGCATCCACGACGTTGTCGTCCTGCGGCTGCGCTTCGTGCGCACCGCCAGCCGCGCCAGCGCCGGCAGCAGCACCGGCGGCGCCGGATTCGCCCGCCTTGGCCTGCATGTCGGCGTAGACCTTCTCGCCCAGCTTCTGGCTGACCTCGGACAGCGCCGCGACCTTGGCGTCGATCTCGGTCTTGTCGCCGCCGCGTGCGGCGTCTTCCAGTTCCTTGATCGCAGCCTCGATCTTTTCCTTCTCGCCCAACTCCAGCTTGTCGCCGTACTCGGTCAGCGCCTTGCGGGTCGAGTGCACCAGCGCGTCGGCCTGGTTGCGCGCGTCGGCCAGTTCGCGGGCCTTGCGGTCTTCCTCGGCGTTGGCCTCGGCGTCCTTGACCATGCGCTGGATCTCTTCTTCCGACAGACCCGAGTTCGCCTTGATCGTGATCCGGTTTTCCTTGCCGGTCGCCTTGTCCTTGGCGCCGACGTGCAGGATGCCGTTGGCGTCGATGTCGAACGACACCTCGATCTGCGGCATGCCGCGCGGCGCCGGAGCGATGCCTTCCAGGTTGAACTCGCCCAGCAGCTTGTTGCCGCTGGCCATCTCGCGCTCACCCTGGTAGACCTTGATCGTCACCGCCGGCTGGTTGTCGTCGGCCGTCGAGAACACCTGAGCATGCTTGGTCGGGATCGTGGTGTTCTTGCTGATCATCTTGGTCATCACGCCGCCCAGCGTCTCGATGCCCAGCGACAGCGGGGTCACGTCGAGCAGCAGCACGTCCTTGCGATCGCCGGACAGCACCGAGCCCTGGATCGCCGCGCCGACGGCAACGGCTTCATCCGGGTTCACGTCCTTGCGGGCGTCGCGGCCGAAGAACTCGCGCACCTGCTCCTGCACCTTCGGCATGCGCGTCATGCCGCCGACCAGGATCACGTCGTCGATGTCGCTGACCTTGACGCCCGCGTCCTTGATCGCGATGCGGCACGGTTCGATGGTGCGGGTGATCAGCTCCTCGACCAGCGCTTCGAACTTGGCGCGGGTGATCTTCAGGTTCAAGTGCTTCGGACCGGAAGCATCGGCCGTGATGTACGGCAGATTGATTTCGGTCTGCTGCGAGCTCGACAGTTCGATCTTGGCCTTTTCTGCGGCTTCCTTCAGGCGCTGCAGCGCGAGCACGTCCTTGGACAGGTCGACGCCCTGCTCCTTCTTGAACTCGCCGATGATGTAGTCGATCAGGCGCTGGTCGAAGTCTTCGCCACCGAGGAAGGTG
Organism: Cupriavidus gilardii; assembly: GCF_008801915.1. GTDB lineage: Bacteria > Pseudomonadota > Gammaproteobacteria > Burkholderiales > Burkholderiaceae > Cupriavidus > Cupriavidus gilardii. Next base: position 57,662 of record NZ_VZOV01000003.1, on the reverse strand, counting down.
TCGCCGTTGGTCGACAGCACTTCGAACTGCTTTTCGCCGTCGACGTCCGCGATCTCGATGATCGAGATGTCGAAGGTACCGCCGCCGAGGTCATACACCGCGATCTTGCGGTCGCCCTTCTCGTTCTTGTCCATGCCGAAGGCCAGCGCGGCCGCGGTCGGCTCGTTGATGATGCGCTTGACCTCCAGGCCGGCGATGCGGCCCGCGTCCTTGGTGGCCTGGCGCTGGGCGTCGTTGAAGTACGCCGGCACGGTGATGACCGCTTCGGTCACCGGCTCGCCGAGGTAGTCCTCGGCGGTCTTCTTCATCTTGCGCAGCACTTCGGCCGAGACTTGCGGCGGAGCCAGCTTCTGATCGCGCACCGATACCCAGGCGTCGCCGTTGTCGGCCTTGACGATCGAGTACGGCATCAGGCCGATGTCCTTCTGGACTTCCTTCTCTTCGAACTTGCGGCCGATCAGCCGTTTGACGGCGTACAGGGTGTTGCGGGGATTGGTCACTGCCTGGCGCTTGGCGGGGGCGCCGACCAGGATCTCGCCGTCTTCCATGTAGGCGATGACCGAGGGGGTGGTACGCGCCCCTTCCGAGTTCTCGATCACCTTGGGCGTGTTGCCCTCCATGATCGCGACGCAGCTGTTGGTGGTACCGAGGTCGATACCGATGATCTTACCCATTTATTCTCTCCTCTTGAGCCATCGCTATCCGCGCGGCCTCAACTCAACCTGAGGCCGAAGTGTGGCCGGCCGGCACCTTTTCAAGGGCGGAACCAGCAAATCCGAGTAAATTTCTTGGTTTTTAGGGCGCCGCGCTGGGGGCTTCCGGGACGCCGTCGGGGGCGAGAATCCGCCCGAATCGTCACTTATGTCAAATCAATTCTTGCGGCCGCGTTGCCATTGCACGTCGGTCTGCCCGCCGGCCCGGTTGGCGACGCGGGCCAGCACGAACAGCAGGTCCGACAACCGGTTCAGGTACTGGCGCGGCGCCTCGTTGACCGCTTCGACAGCGCCCAGCGCGACCAGCGCCCGTTCGGCGCGCCGGCAGACGGTGCGGCAGACATGGGCCAGCGCCGCCGCGCGGGTGCCGCCGGGCAGGATGAATTCGGCCAGCCGCGGCAGATCGGCGTTGTAGTGGGCCAGCCAGTCGTCGAGCTGGGCGACCTGCTCCGGCTTGACCAGGGTGTAGCCGGGAATCGACAGCTCTCCGCCCAGATCGAACAGGTCGTGCTGGATATGCAGCAGCGCGGCGCGGATGTCGTCGGGCAGCGCCTCGGTCAGCAGCACCCCGAGCTGTGCGTTCAGTTCGTCCACCTCGCCGATCGCGGCGATGCGCAGGCTGTCCTTGCCGGTACGGCTGCCGTCGCCCAATCCGGTGGTGCCCGCATCGCCCGTGCGGGTGGCGATCCGGCTCAATCGATTGCCCATGGAAGTTCTCCCTGTCGAAGCCGCATTATGGCGCGGCATGCACGCGGCGTAGAATAACGGGGTCCGCAACACCCGGCCGCCCCCACGCGGCCGCATCCAGACAAGGGCAGCGGCTCGGCGGTCGCCCAGAATGACGACCATTGATGGCCACCGCGGCCAGCCAGGGCAAGCCAGCCCGCCCAGCCTCGCCGGAGACCAGCATGAACCATCCCACGCCCCACGCCGCCCTGACCCGCCGTCCGTTGCCGCCGGAAGTGGCCGACGCCCTGCAGGCGCGCTTCGGCGAGCGCTTCACCACCTCGGCCGGCGTGCGCGATCACCACGGCCGCGACGAATCGCCGTTTCCGCCGGCCCCGCCCGATGCCGTGGTGTTCGCCCACAGCACCGAGGAAGTCGCCGAGGTCGCCCGGCTATGCAACGCCCATGGCGTGCCGCTGATTCCCTACGGCGCCGGCTCGTCGCTGGAGGGGCATCTGCTGGCCGTGGCCGGCGGCATCAGCCTGGACCTGTCGCAGATGAACCAGGTGCTGGCGGTGCAGCCGGAAGACCTGACCGTTACCGTTCAGCCGGGCGTCACCCGCAAGCAGCTGAACCAGGAGATCAAGGACACGGGCCTGTTCTTTCCGATCGACCCGGGCGCCGACGCCTCGCTGGGCGGCATGTGCGCGACGCGGGCGTCGGGCACCAACGCCGTGCGCTACGGCACCATGCGCGAGAACGTGCTGGCGCTGACCGTGGTCACCGCCGACGGCCGCGTGATCAAGACCGGCACTCACGCCCGCAAGTCCTCGGCCGGCTACGACCTGACCCGTCTGTTCGTCGGCAGCGAAGGCACGCTGGGCATCATCACCGAAATCACGGTGCGGCTGTATCCGCAGCCCGAGGCGATCTCGGCCGCGGTCTGCGCCTTTCCCGACATGGGCAGCGCGGTGCGGGCCGTGATCGACACGATCCAGCTCGGCGTGCCGGTGGCGCGGGTCGAGTTCGTCGACGCGCTGGCGATCCGCGCGATCAACCGCCACGACCGCCTGACGCTGCCGGAAAGCCCGCACCTGTTCTTCGAATTTCACGGCACCGAGGCCGGCGTGCGCGAGCAGGCCGAGACCGTGCAGCAGATCACCGCCGAGCATGGCGGCCAGGGCTTCGAATGGGCGACCCGGCCGGAGGACCGCAGCCGGCTATGGAACGCCCGCCATACCGCTTATTTTGCGATGCTGCAGCTCAAGCCCGGTTGCCGCGCGGTGACCACCGACGTCTGCGTGCCGATCTCGCGTCTGGCCGACTGCGTGGTCGAAACCGAGCGCGACCTGATCGCTTCCGGGCTGCCCTGCCCGATCGTCGGCCACGTCGGCGACGGCAATTTCCACGTGGCGATCCTGACCGATCCGAACAAGCCCGAGGAGCTGGAACAGGCCGAGGCGCTGAACGCGGCGATCGTCGCGCGCGCGCTGGCGATGGGCGGTACCTGCACCGGCGAGCACGGCGTGGGACTGCACAAGATGGATTTCCTGGTCAGCGAGCATGGCGAGGACGCGCTCGACCTGATGCGCGCGATCAAGCGCGCGCTGGACCCGAACGGCATCCTGAACCCGGGCAAGATCTTCCGCCCGAGCCGCTGAGCCGCACCCAAGCCGATACGAAACCGACCATGGCCGCGCTGTTCAACCGCATCCCGCCGCTGCATCTGCTGATCGCCTTCGAGGCGGCGTCGCGGCTGGGCAGCTTCGCCCGCGCGGCCGAGGAACTGTCGGTGACGCCCAGCGCGGTGTCGCACCGGATCAAGAACCTCGAGGAGCTGTGGGGCGAAGACCTGTTCGTGCGCGCCAACACCGCGCTGCGGCTGACCGCGGCCGGCACGCGCTATCTGCGCAATGTGCAGGACGCGCTCAAGTCGCTGAACGAACTGGCCCGGCCCGAGTACAACAAGATGCGCACGCGGCTGCGGGTCGCCACGCCGCCGACCTTCGGCCGTCAGCATCTGGTACCGCGGCTGCCCGAGTTCGGCGCGCTCTACCCGCATATCGACCTGGAACTGCAGCTGGCGATCCCCTTCCTCGATGTGAAGGCCGAGGACACCGACGTCGAGATCCGCTATGGCACGGGCCGCTATCCGGACCTGAAGACCACGCGGCTGCTGGTCGAGCCGGTGTTTCCGGCCTGCGGCCGCGAGTACTATGAACGGATCGACGGGCGCTCGATCACGCGCCCCGAGCACCTGGCGAATCTGGTGCTGCTGCGCAGTCCGCTGGAGCCGTGGAAGCCGTGGTTCGAGACCGCCGGGCTCGACTGGCCGGAGCCGCAGAGCGGCCCGCAGTTCAACGACATCGGCTTCATGCTCGAAGCGGTCGCCTCGAATCAGGGCGTGGCCCTGGTGCGCCAGCGCATGGCGCGGCACTGGCTGTCGCTGGGCCAGATGGTGCGGCTGCTCGATATCGAATCGGAGTCGCCGCATGGCTACTACATCGTCGAGCGCGAACAGGCGCCGCTCAAGCCCGAGGCCCGCTACTTCGTCGACTGGCTGCTCAGCCTCGAGTGGTGAGTTGGTGAGGCGCGGCGCCGGCGCGGCCTGAAACGCCGCGCAGCACCGCGATGCCGCCCCGGCATGAACGAATTTGATCGGCGCGGCGCGCCGAATTCACGTGCGGCGGCGGCTGCACGGCCATCGCCTGCGCTATAGTCTGCCGTCCCCGCCTCGCCCGCGCCGCCAGGGCCGCGAGGCCATACAGGAGTCGCCATGAACGCCCCGCAAGACGCCGCCATCCCCGCGGCCTCCTCCGCCGCGCTGGCCGCCGCGCTGTCGCCCGAGCAGACCGCCGAGCTGCTGCGCGAGCTCGCGCGCATCCTTCCCGAGCCGGCGCTGCTGACGCGCCCCGAAGACACCGTGCCGTATGAATGCGATGGCCTGGCGGCCTATCGCCAGGTGCCGCTCGCGGTGGTGCTGCCCGATAGCGAGGAACAGGTGATCGCGATCCTGCGGCTGTGCCACCGGCTGCGCGTGCCCGTGGTGCCGCGCGGCGCCGGCACCAGCCTGTCCGGCGGCGCGATGCCGATCGCCAGCGGCGTGGTGCTGTCGCTGGCCAAGTTCAAGCGCATCGTGTCGATCGATCCGCTGTCGCGCACCGCGGTGGTCCAGCCGGGCGTGCGCAACCTGGCGATCTCCGAAGCCGCCGCGCCGTACGGCCTGTACTACGCGCCCGATCCCTCGTCGCAGATCGCCTGCACCATCGGCGGCAACGTCGCCGAGAATTCCGGCGGCGTGCATTGCCTGAAATACGGCCTGACCGTTCACAACGTGCTGCGCGTGCGCGCGATCACGATGGAAGGCGAGGTCGTCGAATTTGGCAGCGCCGCGCCCGATGCGCCGGGCCTGGACCTGCTGGCGGTACTGATCGGCTCCGAAGGCATGCTGGCGGTCACCACCGAGGTCACCGTCAAGCTGGTGCCGCGCCCGCAGCTGGCGCAGGTCATCATGGCCAGCTTCGACGACGTCGAGAAAGGCGGCAATGCGGTCGCCGACGTGATCGCGGCCGGCATCATCCCGGCCGGGCTCGAGATGATGGACAAGCCGGCGACCGCCGCGGTCGAGGAATTCGTCCATGCGGGCTACGACCTCGACGCGGCCGCGATCCTGCTGTGCGAATCCGATGGCACGCCCGAGGAAGTCGCCGAGGAAATCGAGCGGATGAGCGAGGTGCTGCGGGCCTCCGGCGCGACCCGCATCGCGGTGTCGCAAAGCGAGCCCGAGCGGCTGCGCTTCTGGAGCGGCCGCAAGAACGCCTTCCCCGCCGCGGGCCGGATCTCGCCCGACTACTACTGCATGGACGGCACCATCCCGCGCAAGCACATCGGCACGCTGCTCAAGCGCATCGAGCAGATGGAGCACAAGTACGGCCTGCGCTGCATCAACGTGTTCCATGCCGGCGACGGCAACATGCATCCGCTGATCCTGTTCGATGGCGCGGACCATGACGAGTGGCAGCGCGCCGAGCTGTTCGGCGCCGACATCCTGGAGACCTGCGTCGAGCTCGGCGGCACCGTCACCGGCGAACACGGCGTCGGTGTCGAGAAACTCAATTCGATGTGCGTGCAGTTCGCGCCCGAGGAGCGCGAGGCCTTCCTGCGCGTCAAGGCGGCGTTCGATCCGGCGCGGCTGCTCAATCCGGACAAGGCCATCCCGACGCTGGCGCGCTGCGCCGAATACGGCAAGATGCATGTGCGCCGCGGCCTGCTGCCGCACCCGGACCTGCCGCGCTTCTGAGCGCAGCCCGCACGCCGATGGCCAATTACCGCCAAGCCCCTCGCAACGACGGCCCCCGCCAGGCGCCGCGCGACGATCCGCGCCGCCGCCAGGAAGCCTTCGTGCGCCAGTACCTGGGCAAGCCGGAGACCGGCTGGCGCCAGCGCTGGTACACGATCATCTTCGAGGCCGATACGCGCGAGGGCCGGCAGTTCGATGTCGCGCTGCTGCTGGCGATCGTCGCCAGCGTGCTGGTGGTGATGTTCGACAGCGTGCCGGCGATCCACGCGCGGCTCGGCGTGGGCTTCACCGTGCTCGAGTGGATGTTCACGCTGCTGTTTACCGCCGAGTACGTGATGCGCATCCTGGTGGTGCGGCGGCCGCTGCGCTACGTGTTCAGCTTCTTCGGCATCATCGACTTCATCTCGATCATGCCGACCTGGCTGGCCTTCTTCATGCCGGAGCTGGCCTTCCTGATCGACGTGCGCCTGCTGCGGCTGCTGCGCGTGTTCCGGATCCTGAAGCTGACCGTCTACTTCGAGGAGGCGCAGATCCTCTATCGCGCGCTGGCCAACAGCCGGCGCAAGATCGCTGTCTTTCTCGGCACGGTGTTCATCATCACCGTGATCCTCGGCACCGTGATGTATGTGGTCGAAGGACCCGAGAATGGCTTCGTCAGCATTCCGCGCAGCATGTACTGGGCCGTCGTGACGCTGACCACCACGGGCTACGGCGACATGGTGCCCAAGACCGCGTTCGGGCAATTCATCACCTCGCTGACGATCCTGCTGGGCTACGGCATCATCGCCTTCCCGACCGGCATCGTCGGCGCGGAACTGGCCGCCAGCATCATCCGGCGCCCGCTGACCACGCGCACCTGCGTGCATTGCCTGACGGAAGGGCACGACCCCGACGCCTCCTATTGCAAGCACTGCGGCAAGAAGCTGCCGCCGTATCAGGCCGAGGTCGGCGACAACGCCTGACGCTGCGCGACGACGAACGACCGAGCCACAGAACCAGAGCGCCCGCCGGCGCGGCCGCGTGCCGCGCGCAGGACGCCCCGAACCACAGAAAACCAGAACCCCCAGCCATCCCTGCCAACGCCATGCAAGACAAGCTCGACGCCTTTCGCGATGCCATCCGGCACGCCGCCGCCAGCCGTACGCCGCTGCGCTTCACCGGCGGCGGCAGCAAGGACTTCTACGGCCAGCCGCCCCAGGGCGAGGTGCTGGACACGCGCGGCCATGCCGGCATCGTGGACTACGACCCCGCGGAGCTGGTGATCACCGCGCGCTGCGGCACGCCGCTGGCCGAGATCGAGGCGACGCTGGCCGAACGGCGCCAGATGCTGGCCTTCGAGCCGCCCCACTTCGCCGGCGCCGATAGCGTCAGCCGGGCGACGCTGGGCGGCGCGGTCGCGGCCGGCCTGTCCGGCCCGCGCCGGCAGTCCGTTGGCGCGCTGCGCGACTTCGTGCTCGGCGTGCAGATGATGGACGGCCGCGGCGATACGCTGCAGTTCGGCGGCCAGGTGATGAAGAACGTCGCGGGCTACGATGTCTCGCGGTTGATCGCCGGTTCGCTCGGCACGCTCGGCCTGATTCTCGAGGTTTCGCTGAAGGTGCTGCCGGTGCCGTTCGACGACGCCACGCTGCGCTTCGAGCTGGGCGAGGCCGAGGCGCTCGAGCGCCTGAACCAGTGGGGCGGCCAGCCGCTGCCGATCGCGGCCTCGGTCTGGCACGACGGCGTGCTGCACGTGCGGCTGTCCGGTGCGGCGGCGGCATTGCGTGCCGCGCGCGAGCGTCTCGGCGGCGAGGCGATGGAGCAAGGCGAGGCGCAGGCGCTGTGGCAGGCGCTGCGCGAGCAGACCCATCCGTTCTTCGCGCCGTCCCATGCCGGCGCGCCGCTGTGGCGCCTGGCGGTGCCGACCACGGCCGCGCCGCTGGCGCTGCCTCCGGCGGCGGGCGGCACGCAGCTGATCGAATGGGGCGGCGGCCAGCGCTGGTGGATTCCGGCGCAGCCGATACCGGCAGCGCAGGTGCGCGCCATCGCGCAGGCCGCGGGCGGGCACGCCACGCTGTTCCGCCACGGCGACAAGTCGGAAGGCGTGTTCACGCCGCAGTCCGCGCCGCTGATGGCAATCCACGCGCGGCTGAAGACGGCCTTCGATCCGGCCGGCATCTTCAATCCGGGGCGGCTGTACCCGGAGCTCTGAAGCGGCGCTCGCTTCGTTCATTCGCCCATTCGCCCATTCGCTAGACAAGCGTCCCGGCAAGTCCCCGCGACAAACCCGAACAGCAAGCCAACCGACAAGCCGGCGCGACAAACCCTCTGGTCCCTATCATGCAAACGACCCTGGCCGATTTCCTCCGCGACACGCCCGATGGCGAAGAAGCCAAGTCCATCGTCGGCAAGTGCGTGCACTGCGGCTTCTGTACCGCGACCTGCCCGACCTACCAGCTGCTCGGCGACGAGCTCGATGGCCCGCGCGGGCGCATCTATCTGATGAAGCAGGTGCTCGAGGGCAATCCCGTCACCGAAAGCACGCGGCTGCATCTGGACCGCTGCCTGACCTGCCGCAACTGCGAGTCGACCTGCCCGTCCGGCGTGACCTACGGCCGGCTGGTCGACATCGGCCGCCAGGTCGTCGACGAGCGGCTGGCCGAGCAGGGCCTGCATCGGCCGGCGCGCCAGCGCATCGCGCGCTGGGTGCTGCGCGAAGGGCTGACGCGCCCTCGCCTGTTTGGGGCGGCGATGCGCATGGGGCAGCTGGTGCGTCCGCTGCTGCCCGAGGTGCTGCGCAACAAGGTGCCGGTCGCCGCGCCGGCCGGCGCATGGCCGCAACGCGAGCACGCCCGCAAGATGCTGCTGCTGGCCGGCTGCGTGCAGCCGTCGATGTCGCCCGGCATCAATGCCGCCACCGCGCGCGTGTTCGATCGTCTCGGCGTGCAGATGGTGGTCGCGCCCGAGGCCGGTTGTTGCGGAGCAATCCGCTATCACAATGGCGACCATCCGGGCGGCCTCGACAATATGCGCCGCAATATCGATGCATGGTGGCCGCATGTCGAGGCCGGCGCCGAGGCCATCGTGATGAACGCGTCGGGCTGCGGCGTGATGGTCAAGGAGTACGGCCATCTGCTGCGCCACGACCCGGAGTACGCCGAACGCGCGGCGCGCATCTCGGCGCTGACGCGCGACGTGTCCGAGCTGCTGCCCGCGTTCGCCGAGCCGCTGAAACGGCTGGCCGAGGCCGCGCCGCCGCCCGAGCAACGGGTCGCCTGGCACCCGCCCTGCACGCTGCAGCACGGCCAGCAGATCCGCGGCAAGGTGGAGGCGCTCTTGACCGCACTCGGCGTGGAGGTCAAACTCTGCGCTGACAGCCACCTGTGCTGCGGATCGGCGGGCACCTACTCGGTGCTGCAGCCGGACCTGGCCTATCGCCTGCGCGACGACAAGCTCGCCAAACTGCAGGGTGACACCATCGTGTCCGCCAATATCGGCTGCATCACCCATCTGCAAAGCGGCACGCAGACGCCGGTGCTGCACTGGATCGAACTGGTGGATCGCATGCTCGGTTGACGATGCGCGGGGGCTGCCGCCGGTGGAATCGCGGTGATTCCGCCTGGCCGACCAACCTGCCCCTCGCATGCTTCAGACGCTTGCCATCCTGCTGGTATTCCAATCCGTGGGCGAGGTGTTCAGCTACGCGCTGCGCCTGCCCGTTCCCGGTCCCGTGATCGGCATGATCCTGCTGTTCTGCTGGCTCGCGATCGACGATCGCCTGCTTGCCGTGATCCAGGGCACCACCGCCGAACTGCTCAAGCACCTGTCGCTGCTGTTCGTGCCGGCCGGCGTCGGCATCATGGTGCACGGCAGCCGCATCGGCGGCGAATGGATGCCGATCATCGTCGCGCTGGTGCTGTCGACCTGGCTGGCGATCGCCACCACGGCGCTCGTCACGCGCGCGCTGATGCGCAAGCCTCCGGCTTCGCCGTCCGCCCCTTCCAGCCCTTCCGCGGACGATGCCGCGAACGGCACGGGGCAGACGCGATGACGCCGCGCCTGAACGAGATCTGGGTCTATCTGGCCGCCAGCCCGCTGCTCGGGCTGACCGCGACGCTGCTGGCCTATGTGTTCGCCTTCCGCATCTACGAGCGCGCGCGTTTCTCGCCGCTGGCCAATCCGGTGATGATCTCGGTCGCGCTGCTGGTCGCGGTGCTGACCGTGACCGGTACGCCGTACCAGACCTACTTCGACGGCGCCCAGTTCGTCCACTTCCTGCTCGGCCCGGCCACCGTGGCGCTGGCGGTGCCGCTGTACCAGCAATTGCCGAAGCTGCGCGCGCACGTGCTGCCGCTGCTCTGCGGGCTGCTGGCAGGCTCGCTGGTCGCGGTGGTGTCGGCGGTCGGCATCGCCTGGCTGCTGGGCGCCTCGCCCGAGGTGGTGCGCTCGCTGGCGCCCAAGTCGGTGACCATTCCGATCGCGATGGGCGTCGCGGAAAAGATCGGCGGCCTGCCGTCGCTGACCGCCGTGCTGGTGATGGGCACCGGCATCATCGGCGCGATCAGCGCGACCAAGATCCTGAACCTGCTCGGCATGCGCGACTACAGCGTGCGCGGCTTCGCCACCGGCCTGGCGGCGCATGGCATCGGCACCGCGCGCGCCTTCCAGGTCAACCAGGAGGCCGGCGCCTTCGCCGCGCTCGGCATGGGCCTGAACGGCGTGCTGACCGCGGTGCTGGTTCCCTTGCTGGCGACGTGGATGCCGCGCTGATTTGCGCCGATCGGCGCTGAACCCGCCGCAGCGCGCTTCGGCGCCGGCAACGCAGGACCGAACGACAACCGACCGGGAGAACGCGATGGTACTGAAGCTGGCTCTGGCGCTCGTCTCGCTGTTCGTGCTGTGGGGTGCGCTGGCGCCCGATCAGCTCGGCGCGACGATGCAATGGCTGCTGACGGGCGTGATTGCCCGCTTCGGCTGGTTCTATCTGCTGACGATGTTCGGCTTCCTCGTGTTCGCGCTGTACCTGGCGTTCGGCCGCTTCGGCAGCATCCGGCTTGGCGGCGAAGACGCGGAACCGCAGTTCCACCGGCTCAGCTGGTTTTCGATGCTGTTCGCCGCCGGCATGGGCATCGGCCTGGTCTTCTGGGGCGTGGCCGAACCGGTGTCGCACCTGATCAAGCCGCCGCAGGGGCTCGAACCGCTGACGCCGCAGGCTGCCGGCACCGGGCTGCGCTACGCACTGTTCCACTGGGGCCTGCATCCGTGGGCCGCCTATTCGGTGGTGGCGCTGGCGCTGGCCTTCTTTCAGTTCAACCGCGACCGGCCGATGCTGATCAGCACCACCTTCGAGCCGCTGATCGGCGCGCGCGCCAACGGGCCGCTCGGCAAATGGATCGACGTGCTGGCGCTGATCGCCACGGCCTTCGGCGTCGCGACCTCGCTGGGGCTGGGCGCGCTGCAGATCAATGCCGGCCTGTACCGGGTGTTCGGCGTGCCCAACGATATCGCGGTCGAGCTGATCATCATCGCGGTGGCCGGGGCGCTGTACATCCTGTCGTCGCTGAGCGGGCTGACGCGCGGCATCCAGTGGCTCAGCAATCTGAACATGGTGCTGGCCGTGCTGCTGCTGTTGACGGTGTTCGTGCTGGGGCCGACCTCGTTCATCCTCGATGCGCTGACCACCACGATCGGCGCCTATCTGGACAACCTGATCGGCATGAGCATGCGGATGACGCCGTTCAGCCAGGGCACCTGGGTCGCCGACTGGACACTGTTCTACTGGGCCTGGTGGATCGCCTGGGCGCCGTTCGTCGGCACCTTCATCGCGCGCATCTCGAAGGGCCGCACCATCCGCGAGTTCATCGTCGGCGTGCTGCTGGCGCCGACGCTGATCAGCTTCCTGTGGTTCGGTGTGTTCGGCGGCGCGGGCCTGTATGCGTCGATGTTCCAGAACGTGCCGGTGGTGCAGGCGGTCCAGCAAGATCCGTCGCTGGCGCTGTTCGCGCTGCTGGACGCCTACCCGGCGGCGACGCTGACATCGATCCTGGCGATCGTGCTGGTCACCGTATTCTTCGTGACCTCGGCGGACTCGGCGACCTTCGTGCTCGGCATGATGTCCGACCACGGCAATCCGCGTCCGCCGGCGCGGCTCAAGCTGATCTGGGGCGTGCTGATCGCGCTGATCGCCGGCGTGCTGCTGGTGTCCGGCGGGCTCAAGGGATTGCAGTCGATGTCGATCCTGGCGGCGCTGCCCTTCGCGGTGGTGATGGCCGCGATGTGCGTCAGCCTGTTCCGTGCGCTCGACGAGGAATCGACCCGGCTGGAACGCCGGCACCGCGCGCGCGACCGGCTGCTCGAGCGTCTGCTGCGCGACCGCGAAACCCAGCCGCCGGCGGGGCCGCCGCAGGACTGAGCGGCCGCTGGCGACGGCCGGCGCCGCCTCGGTGCGCCGGCTCAGTGCGCCGCTCAGTGCGCCGGCTCGGCCAGCAGCGTCTCGATGTCGGCCTCGATGTCCTCGGGCTTGGTGGTCGGCGCGTAGCGCTTGTACACCGTACCGTCGCGGCGCAGCAGGAACTTGGTGAAGTTCCACTTGATCGCCTCGATGCCGAGCAGGCCCGGCTTCTGCCCGGTCAGCCAGCGATACAGCGGATGCGCGTTGGCGCCGTTGACATCGATCTTGGCGAACATCGGAAAGCTGACCTGGAACCGCGATTCGCAGAACTGGCCGATCTGCTGCGCGTCGCCGGGCTCCTGCTTGCCGAACTGGTTGCAGGGAAAGCCCAGCACCGCGAAGCCGCGGCCCGCATGGCGCTCGTGCAGCCGCTGCAGCCCGGCGTACTGCGGCGTGAAACCGCATTCGCTGGCGGTATTGACGATCAGCAGCACCTTGCCCTCGAACTGCGATAGCGATACCGGTTGGCCGGCCAGCGATTCGGCGGTGAACTGGTAGACATTGTCCATGGCGTGTTCCTGTCGGCGATTGGGTCGGGAGCAAACACTATAATGGCCTACCCCTAGTTGCCAACCGTTTCTTTTGATGTTTGCCGAATCATGTCGGTCATAGCCGCGAATCTGCAAGCCGTGCGCCGGCGCCTTGCCGCCGCCGAACTCGATGCGGGCCGATCGGCCGGCGACGTATCGCTGCTGGCGGTGTCCAAGACCTTTCCGCCGGGGGCCGTGCGCCAGGCTTTCGAGGCGGGCCAGCGCGCCTTCGGCGAGAACTACGTGCAGGAAGGACTCGACAAGATCGCCGCGCTGGCATCGTTGCGCGAGCAGTTGTCCTGGCACTTCATCGGCCCGCTGCAAAGCAACAAGACACGTGCGGTGGCCGAGCACTTCGACTGGGTCCATTCGGTCGACCGGCTGCGCATCGCCGAGCGGCTGTCGGCGCAGCGCCCGGCCTCGATGGGGCCGCTGCAGGTCTGCATCCAGGTCAACATCAGCGGCGAGGCCAGCAAGAGCGGTGTGGCACCAGCCGACGTGCTGCCCCTTGCCCGCGCCATCGCGCCGCTGCCCAATCTGCATCTGCGCGGGCTGATGGCGATTCCCGAGCCCGAGGAAGATATCGCGGCCCAGCGCCGCCCGTTCGCCGCGCTGCGCGCCCTGCTGGCCACGCTGCGCGAGGACGGGCTGGCGGTCGACACGCTGTCGATGGGCATGTCCGGTGACCTCGAAGCGGCGGTGGCCGAAGGCGCGACCATCGTGCGCGTCGGCACCGCGATCTTCGGCTCCCGTCCGCGACCGGCCTGAACCCGGCCTGAACCCGTCCTGAATCGGGCCGGAACCCGGCCGTTCACCTTCCGATTCCCACGTTCCAGACTCACAGCGAGACCCACCCATGCTCACCACCCTGACCTTCGGCTTCGTCGGCGGCGGCAACCTTGCCACCGCGCTGATCGGCGGCCTGATCGCCCGCGGCGTGCCGCCGACGTCCATCCGCGTCGCCGACCCGTACGCGCCGGCACGCGAGCGGCTCGCGCGCGAACAGCGCGTGCATACCGTCGAGACGCCCGATGTCGAACTGGCCGGCAGCGACGTGATCGTGATGGCGACCAAGCCGCAGCAGTTCCGCGAGGCGGCCGAGCAGCTGCTGCCGCATCTGCGCGCCGCCGGCAGCCGCAGCCTGGTCATCAGCGTGGCCGCCGGCATCCGCCTGCAGGACATCCACCGCTGGCTCGGCGGCCATGCGCGCGTGGTGCGCGCGATGCCGAATACGCCGGCGCTGGCTGGCAAGGGCATGACCGGCTTGAGCGCGCCAGCGAGCCTGTCGGCCGAAGACCGGGCGGTCGCCACCGCGCTGGCCGAGGCGGTCGGCCAGTGCGTCTGGCTCGACAACGATGCGCAGATGGATGCGGTCACCGCGGTCTCGGGCAGCGGTCCGGCCTATGTGTTCTACGTGATCGAAGCGATGGAGCGCGCGGCCACCGAACTCGGGCTGACCGCGGCGCAGGGCCGCCAGCTGGCGATCGAAACGTTCCGCGGCGCGGCCGCGCTGGCTGCGCAGTCGAGCGAGCCGGTGGCCACGCTGCGCGAGCGCGTGACGTCCAAGGGCGGCACGACCTATGCGGCGCTGACGGTGCTGGAGCAATCGGGCGTCGGCGACGCCTTCGTCAAGGCGGTTCATGCCGCCGCGGCGCGCGGCGCGCAGATGGGCGAGGAATTCGGCAAGGAAGGTTGAGTCCGGAGCCAGCGCCAGGATCGCTGTGGTCCCCGCGCAGGCGGGGACCCAGCGGCTTTCAGCCGCCCCCCCATTGGGAGTCCCTGGGTTCCCGCCTGCGCGGGAAGGACAGGCTCTACCGCAGTGCGTAGGCCAGCGCGGTGCCGGCGAACACCCAGGCGCCCAGCCAGTTGTTGTGGCGGAATGCCGCGAAGCACTGCATGCGGTCGCGCCCGCGGATCAGCGTGTAGTGATACAGCGCGGTCGCCGCGGCGGCCGCCAGGCCGAGCCAGTACGGCCAGCCCAGCCCGAGCATGCTGCCGGCCAGCGCCATCAGCGCGAGGAAGCCGGCATAGCAGATCATGATCGCCGCGACGTCGAAGCGGCCGAAGGTAATCGCCGAGGTCTTCATGCCGATCAGCAGGTCATCGTCGCGATCGACCATCGCGTAGGCGGTGTCGTAGGCGACCGACCAGAACACATTGGCCAGCAGCATCAGCCAGGCCACCGGCGGCACCTGCTCCTGCACCGCGGCGAACGCCATCGGGATGCCGAAGCCGAACGCGATGCCCAGATAGGCCTGCGGGATCGCGAAGAAGCGCTTGAAGAACGGATAGGTCGCCGCGACGATCACCGCGACCACCGACAGCCACCTGGTCAGCGCGTTGAGCGGCAGGATCAGCAGGAAGGCCAGCACGGCCAGCGTGCCCGCCACCGCCAGCGCCTCCCAGGGCTGGATGCGCCCGGCGGTCAGCGGCCGCTCGCGGGTGCGCTTCACGTGCTTGTCGAAGTCGCGGTCCGCCCAGTCGTTCATCGCGCAGCCGGCCGATCGCATCAGGAAGGTACCGGCCACGAAGATCCAGAAGATCGGCCACGGCGGCGGGCCGCCGGCCGCCATCCACAGCGCCCACAAGGTCGGCCACAGCAGCAGCAGCGTGCCGATCGGCTTGTCGATGCGCACCAGGCGCGCGTACAGGGCGAGACGTTCGAACATCGGGGTCGGGCGGTGGGAGGGGGACAGCGGCACGGGCGGACGGGCAGGAAGCGGGATCGGGAACGAGGCCCAGCGGTTGCCATCAGGTTCGGTTGCCCCTGGCGAGGCCCCTGTTGCAACCTGGAACGATGCGCCGCCGGCATCGGCGGCGCATCGTCACGACACCGGCCCGGTCAGGCCAGCATCGAGCGCAGCATCCACGCGGTCTTTTCGTGGGTCTGCATGCGCTGGGTCAGCAGGTCGGCCGACGGCTCGTCCGCGGCGGCCTCGACCAGCGGGAAGATCGAGCGCGCGGTGCGCACCACGGCCTCCTGGCCCTCGACCAGCTTGCGGATCATCTCGGTGGCCTCGGGCACGCCCTCTTCCTCCTGGATCGACGACAGCCGCGCGTATTCCTTGTAGGTACCCGGTGCCGGATAGCCCAGCGCGCGGATCCGTTCGGCGATCGAGTCGACCGCCAGCGCCAGTTCGTTGTACTGCGTCTCGAACATCAGATGCAGCGTGTTGAACATCGGGCCGGTGACGTTCCAGTGGAAGTTGTGCGTCTTCAGATAAAGGGTGTAGGTGTCCGCCAGCAGCTTGGACAGGCCCTCGGCGATCTTCTTGCGGTCCTTGTCCGAAATCCCGATGTTCACGCTCATCTCGTTCTTCTTCGCCATGATCGATACGCTCCGTTCTGATGTGGCCACGACTAACTGCGGAAAAATGCGACGGGGCCGCGTGCGGGATCTCCGCCTGCGGCCCGGCATCGCATTATGGCATCCCGCGGCGAATGCGGACAAACCCGCACGCGCCGGCTGGACGCCCCGCGACGATCGTCAACGTACGTTCAGCGCCTGCTCCACCCCCTGCGCATAGGCCGGGTCGATCTTGCGGAAGTGCGCCAGCTGGACCTGGACGATGTCGGCCGGCACGCCCTGCATCGCCGCCGCGATATTGCCGAACAGCCGTTGGCGCTGGCCTTCGTCGAACAGCTGGAACAGCGCGCGCGGCTGGCTGTAGTAATCGTCGTCGTCCGCCCGGTGGTCGAAGCGGTCCGCCACCGCGCCGACCGCCAGCGGCGGCTCGACCGCGCGCTCGCCGGCCGCGAAGGCGCCCTGCCGGTTCGGCTCGTAGTTCAGCTTGCTGCCCTGGTTGCCGTCGACGCGCATCGCCCCGTCCCGGTGGAAGCTGTTGTGGAACGGGCATTTCGGCGCGTTGACCGGAATCTGGTGGTGATTGACGCCGAGCCGGTAGCGCTGCGTGTCGCCGTACGAGAACAGCCGCCCCTGCAGCATCCGGTCCGGCGAGAAGCCGATGCCCGGCACGATGTTGGACGGGTTCATCGCAACCTGCTCGACCTCGGCGAAGTAGTTGTCCGGATTGCGGTTCAGCTCCAGCACGCCGACGTCGATCAGCGGGTAGTCGGCATGCGGCCAGACCTTGGTCAGGTCGAACGGATTGATCCGGTAGGTCGCCGCATCGGCCTCCGGCATGATCTGCACCTGCAGCTTCCAGCGCGGGAAATTGCCCTGCTCGATGTTCTCGTACAGGTCGCGCTGCGCGCTCTCGCGGTCGCCGGCCACGACTTTGGCCGCTTCCTCGTTGGTCCAGTTGGCGATGCCCTGCTGCGACTTGAAGTGGAACTTGACCCAGAAGCGCTCGCCGGCGGCGTTGATGAACGAGTAGGTGTGCGAGCCGAAGCCGTGCATCTGCCGGTAGTTTTGCGGCAGGCCGCGATCGCTCATCAGGATCGTGACCTGGTGCAGCGATTCGGGATGGCGCGACCAGAAGTCCCAGACCGCGATCGGGTCGCGCAGATTGGTGCGCGGATTGCGCTTCTGCGTGTGGATGAAGTCGGGGAACTTCAGCGGATCGCGGACGAAGAACACCGGCGTGTTGTTGCCCACCACGTCCCAGTTGCCCTCGTCGGTATAGAACTTGACCGAGAAGCCGCGCACGTCGCGCTCGGCATCGGCGGCGCCGCGCTCGCCGGCCACGGTCGAGAAGCGCAGGAACAGCGGGGTCTGCTTGCCGACTTCGGCGAAGATCGAGGCCTTGGTGTACCGCGTGATGTCGTGCGTCACCGTGAAGGTGCCGTGGGCGCCCGAGCCCTTGGCGTGCACGCGGCGCTCGGGAATGACCTCGCGGTCGAAATGCGCGAGCTTCTCCAGGAACCAGACGTCCTGCAGCAGCATCGGACCGCGCACGCCGGCGGTCAGCGAATTCTGGTTGTCGGCGACCGGCGCGCCGGCGGCGGTGGTGAGGATGTCCTTGTCCTTGCTCATCGTGACCTCTGCTGGTGGGGATACGGGGAATACGGGGAATACGGAGATACGGGGGTGCGCGGAACGGCTGCGCAAAACGGCTGCCCCAACGAGCGCGAGACTACGCGCCGTTTGCGATGCCGCCGTGACGCCGCGTTCGCCGGCCGTCAATAGACGGTGGCGAAACAGGCCAGGCAGTCGGTCAGCTGACGGCGCAGGTCGCGCCAGACGGGGCCCGAGGCGGGCAACGACAAGGGACGATTGCGGGTCATGCTGACTCCTTCTGCGAGCGGTATCGTGCGTCGATGGAAGGAGTTTAACAACCACCTATTGGTATGGGAATTTAATTATTTAAAACTATGATATAGCGGAAAGCTAACAGCGCCTTTGCAAGGCACTGCGGTCCCCCCTGCGCGGGGACGAACGGTGGATGCAGCGGGATGGAAAAGGGTCAGGCCGCCTTGGCCAGCGCGTCCGGCGTCAGCTTGCGCACGCCCGGCAGATCGCAGGCAGCGACCGCGGCGCACAGCGCTTCCATCGCCGGCAGCCGGGTGAAGCTCTTGCGCCAGGCCAGCACGACGCGGCGATCGGGCACCGGCTCGGCGAACGGCACGTAGGACAGCAGATCGTTGCCGGCCTGCATGTCCGGCACCGAGGTACGCGGCAGCACGGTAATGCCGACGCCGCTGGCCACCATATGACGGATGGTCTCGAGCGACGAGCCCTCGAAGGTCTTCTGGATGCCGTCGGCCGCCTGGGAGAAGCGCGACAGTTCCGGGCAGACGCCCAGCACATGGTCGCGGAAGCAGTGGCCGCTGCCCAGCAGCAGCATGGTCTGCTGCTTCAGCTCGTCCGGCGCGACATGCTCGGCCTTCTCCAGCTGATGGCCGCGCGGCACCGCGACGACGAAGGGCTCGTCGTACAGCGGCCGCACCGTCAGCCCCGAGTCGGGAAACGGCTCGGCCATGATCGCGCAGTCGATCTCGCCCTGCTTGAGCAGTTCGATCAGCTTGACCGTGTAGTTCTCCTGCAGCATCAGCGGCATCTGCGGCACGGTCTGGATCATCTGCTTGACCAGCGCCGGCAGCAGGTACGGCCCGATCGTATAGATCACGCCGACCCGCAGTGGCCCCGCCAGCGGGTCCTTGCCCTGCTTGGCGATCTCGCGGATCGCCATGGTCTGCTCCAGCACCCGCTGCGCCTGCGCGACGATCTGCTCGCCCACCGCGGTCACCGACACCTCGGAGGTGCCGCGCTCGAAGATCTGCACGTTCAGCTCGTCTTCCAGCTTCTTGATCGCCACCGACAGGGTCGGCTGCGACACGAAGCAGGCCTCGGCGGCACGGCCGAAATGGCGCTCTCGCGCGACGGCAACGATGTACTTCAGTTCGGTCAGCGTCATGTCGTATCGGCTTGGGACGGTTGCGGTGGAGCGGGCGATTCCGGTGATGTTGCCGGAGCTTGCCGGGCGTATCCCCGGCGGCCGGTGCGGCCGGCGGGACGGTCGAATCGCCGCGAAGGCACGTGACAGAAGTGCTTCGCAAATTATCGCTTTTCGGAAGCGATAGATTTTACCTTCGAATCGAGGTTCTGTCAGAGCCCCGCGGCAAAGCGGCGCCGGCTGCTCTTGCCTGCGACGGCCCGGCGCGCACCGCGGCAGCCGTTTCAGGCCTTCAGGTAGTGCTCGCGCCCGCCCAGCCAGCGCGACAGATGCGCTTGCGCCGCCTCCGGATAGCGGCTCAGCAGCAGCTCGGCCGCCTGCTGCGCCGGCTCGACCAGCCAGGCGTCGGTCTCGAGGTCGGCAAAGCGCAGCATCGCCTCGCCGGACTGGCGCGCCCCAAGGAATTCGCCCGGCCCGCGAATCTGCAGATCGCGCCGCGCGATCTCGAAGCCGTCGGTCGTCTCGCGCATCGTCGCCAGCCGCTGCTTGGCGGTCGGCGACAGCGGGGCCTGGTACATCAGCAGGCAGACCGACTCGGCGCTGCCCCGGCCGACGCGGCCGCGCAGTTGGTGCAGCTGCGCGAGTCCGAAGCGCTCGGCATGCTCGATCACCATCAGCGAGGCATTGGGCACGTCGACGCCGACCTCGATCACCGTGGTGGCCACCAGCACCTGCAGACGGTTGGCCGAGAACGCATCCATCACCGCGGCCTTCTCGGCCGGCGGCAGCCGCCCATGGACCAGGCCGACCTTCAGGTCCGGCAAGGCGGCGGCCAGCGTCTCGAACGTTTCCTGCGCGGTCTGCAGCTGCAGCGCCTCGCTCTCCTCGATCAGCGGGCAGACCCAGTAGACCTGCCGGCCCTGCGCGGCGGCGTGGTGCACGCGCTCGACCACCTCGTCGCGGCGGGCGTCATTGACCAGCCGCGTGACCACCGGGCTGCGGCCGGGCGGCAGTTCGTCGATCACCGAGACGTCGAGGTCGGCGTAATAGGTCATCGCCAGCGTGCGCGGGATCGGCGTGGCCGACATCATCAGCTGGTGCGGCACCGTGGCGGGCTCGTCGGCCTGTTGCGGGCGCGCGGCGCCGTGCTGCTCCGGCCCTTCGGCGGCGTCGGCCTTGCCGCGCAGCGCCAGCCGCTGCGCCACGCCGAAACGATGCTGCTCGTCGACGACCGACAGGCCCAGCCTGGCGAAACGCACCGCGTCCTGGATCAGCGCGTGCGTGCCGATCGCCAGCTGCGCCTGGCCCGATTCGACCCGTGCCACGGCTTCGCGCTTTTCGGTGCGCTTCAGGCTGCCGGCCAGCCACACCACCTCGACGCCCAGCGGCGCCAGCCAGCCCGACAGCTTGCGGTAATGCTGCTCGGCC
Source organism: Cupriavidus gilardii (assembly GCF_008801915.1). GTDB lineage: Bacteria > Pseudomonadota > Gammaproteobacteria > Burkholderiales > Burkholderiaceae > Cupriavidus > Cupriavidus gilardii. Next base: position 37,299 of record NZ_VZOV01000003.1, on the reverse strand, counting down.
AGGATCTCGGTCGGCGCCATCAGCGCGGCCTGGTAGCCGGCGTCGATCGCCTGGCAGGCCGCCAGCGCGGCGACGATGGTCTTGCCGCTGCCGACATCGCCCTGCAGCAGCCGGTGCATCGGGTGCGGCGCGCCCATGTCGGCGGCGATCTCCCTGACCACGCGCTGCTGCGCGCCGGTCAGCGCGAACGGCAGCGCGGCGAGGAATCGGTCCAGCAGGCCGCCGGCGCGGCGCGGCATCGGCGGCGCGTTGCGGGCGCGGCGGGCGGCCTGGGCCCGCTTGAGCGACAGCTGCTGGGCCAGCAGCTCGTCGAACTTGATGCGTATCCATGCCGGATGGGAGCGGTCGACCAGCGCGGCCTCGTCGACCTGCGGCGGCGGCGCATGCAGCAGCCGCAGCGATTCGGCCAGCGGCTGCAGCCTCAACGGCGCCAGCGGGCCGTCCAGCAGCGGCCGCGGCAGCGTTTCCGGCAGCGGCGTGCGTTGCAGCGCCCCGCCGATGGCCTTGCGCAGATAGGCCTGCGAGATGCCGGCGGTAGCGGGATAGACCGGTGTCAGCCGGTCCGGCAGCGGCTCGTCGGGACCGACCGGGCGCACGACCGGATGGATCATCTCGGCGCCGAAGAAGCCGCCGCGGACCTCGCCGCGCACGCGCAGCCGTACGCCCTCGGCCATCTGCCTGGCCTGGCTGCCGTAGAAGTTGAGAAAGCGCAGCGTCAGCTCGCCGCTGTCGTCGGCGATGCGCACCACCAGCTGCCGGCGCGGCCGCAGCGTGACCTCGCTCGACACCACCTCGCCCTCGACCTGCACGGCAAAGCCCAGGCCTGCGCGATGCACGGCCTCGCGGATCGGCAGCAGCGTGGTCTCGTCCTCGTAGCGCATCGGCAGGTGCAGCACCAGGTCGACGTCGCGCTTCAGGCCCAGCTTGGCGAGCTTGGCCATCGCCGACGACGGCGCGGCCGCCTTGGCGGATTTCGCGGCCGCGGCCGGCTTGGTCGGCCTGGACGTCGATTTGCCGGCCGGCTTGGTCGATTGCGGCTGGGCGTCGGGCTCGGGCGTGCGTTCGCTGGCGGTGACGGGCATCGAGGCGGTGGTCGGCAGGGCGCGGCGGCGCCGCTGGCGTGTCGGATCGGATCGTGGAAAACGGCTGGGCCGTCGGCGCTTCGCGGGTCGCCCCGGCGCAATACCCGCCATCATGGCCGGCGCGGCAAGCCTGGCGGCCGAAGCCTTACAATAGCGGGTCCGCCGATTGTACCCATGCCTGCGCCGCGCGCTCCAGGCGCCACCGGCGGTTCCCTGTCCTGCTGCGGCTCGCTGCCCACTGTTGCCGACTGTTTGAGAATACGTGCCGGCCTCGTTTCGAGGCGCCGGCCCCTGTCCCTTTATGCTGACGCTGTCCGATTTCGACTTTCCGCTGCCGCCCGAACTGATCGCCCAGACCGCGCTGCCAGACCGCAGCGCGAGCCGGCTGCTGGTCGTGCGGACCGGCGCGGACGGCGCTACCGAGCTGGACGACCGTGCGTTCGCCGACCTGACCGACTATCTGCGCCCGAACGACCTGCTGGTGTTCAACGACACCCGCGTGATCAAGGCCCGTTTCTTCGGCCAGAAGGCCAGCGGCGGCAAGGTCGAGGTGCTGGTCGAGCGGGTCCTGGACCAGGACACGGTGCTGGCCCAGGTGCGTGCCTCGAAGACGCCGGCCGAGGGCAGCACGCTGCGGCTGGCCGATGCCTTCGATGTCACGGTCGGCCCGCGCGTGGACCAGTTCTTCACGCTGCGCTTTCCCGAGCCGGCGCTGGACCTGATCGAGCGCTTCGGCCGGCTGCCGCTGCCGCCCTATATCACGCACGATCCCGACGCCTACGACGAGACCCGCTACCAGACCGTCTATGCCCGTCATCCGGGCGCGGTGGCCGCGCCGACGGCCGGGCTGCATTTCGACGACGCGCTGTTCGCGCGGCTCGATGCGCACGGCGTGCGGCGCGCCTTCCTGACGCTGCACGTCGGCGCCGGCACCTTCCAGCCGGTGCGCACCGAGAACCTGGCCGAACACAAGATGCACTCGGAGTGGTACGCGATCTCCGAGGAACTGGCGCAGGCGGTGCGCGACACCCGCGCCGCCGGCGGCCGCGTGATTGCGGTCGGCACCACCTCGCTGCGCGCGCTGGAATCGGCCGCGACGCCCGAGGGCGAGCTGGTGGCCGGCAGCGGGGACACCGACATCTTCATCACGCCTGGCTACCGCTTCAGGCTGGTCGACGCGCTGATCACCAACTTCCACTTGCCCAAGTCGACGCTGCTGATGCTGGTGTCCGCGCTGGCCGGCATCGAGCCGATCCGCATCGCCTATCGCCATGCGGTCGAGCAGCGCTATCGCTTCTTCAGCTACGGCGACGCGATGCTGCTGCAGCGCCAGCGCTGAGCCGCCGGCACGCACCGCCCCAACGAATCTCCGCCACCGCTACCCCATGCTCCAATTCGAACTGCTCACCACCGACGGCAACGCCCGCCGCGGCCGCGTCACCCTGAACCACGGCGTGGTCGAAACGCCGATCTTCATGCCGGTCGGCACCTATGGCTCGGTCAAGGCGATGTCGCCGCTGGAGCTGAACGAGATCGGCGCGCAAATCATCCTCGGCAATACCTTCCATCTGTGGCTGCGGCCCGGGCTCGAGGTCATCGACACCCACCAGGGCCTGCACCGCTTCATCGGCTGGGACAAGCCGATCCTGACCGACTCGGGCGGCTTCCAGGTGTTCTCGCTGGGCGAGCTGCGCAAGATCACCGAGGACGGCGTGACCTTCGCCTCGCCAGTCAATGGCGACAAGCTGTTCCTGTCGCCGGAGATCTCGATGCAGATCCAGCGCACGTTGAACTCGGACATCGTGATGCAGTTCGACGAATGCACGCCGTACGAGATCGAGGGCCGCCCGGCCACGCACGAGGAAGCCGCGCGCTCGATGCGGATGAGCCTGCGCTGGGCCAAACGCTCGCGCGACGAGTTCGAGCGGCTGGCCAACCCCAACGCGCTGTTCGGCATCGTCCAGGGCGGCATGTTCGAGGACCTGCGCGACGAGTCGCTGGCCGGGCTGTCGGAGCTCGGCTTCCATGGCCTGGCGATCGGCGGACTGTCGGTCGGCGAGCCCAAGGAAGACATGATGCGGGTGCTCGAACACGTTGGCCCGCGGCTGCCGGCGGACAAGCCGCACTATCTGATGGGCGTCGGCACGCCGGAGGACCTGGTGGCGGGCGTGGCCTCCGGTGTCGACATGTTCGACTGCGTGATGCCGACCCGCAACGCGCGCAACGGCTGGCTGTTTACCCGTTTTGGCGACGTCAAGATCAAGAACGCGGCGCACCGCAACGACCCGCGGCCGCTGGACGAAAGCTGCGCCTGCTACACCTGCCGCAATTTCTCCCGGGCCTATCTGCACCATCTGCACCGGGTTGGAGAAATTCTGGGCGCGCGGCTCAATACGATCCACAATCTGTATTACTACCTGCAGTTGATGCGCGAAATCCGCGAGGCGATCGAGCAGCACCGCTTCGACGCCTTCCGCCGCCAGTTCGCCACCGACCGGGCGCGCGGCACCCAGTAGACCGGGCCTGCCGGCCCTGCCGCCGGCCGTGCGAGACGGGCCTGTCCAGGCGGGCGAAGAAGCGCCTGAACCGCCCGAAGCGGGTGATAGAATGCCCGATTCCTTGAATGTAATTTGTGACGGAGAAGCAACGTGCTGATTTCGAACGCATTTGCCCAGGCCACCGGCGGAGCCGGCGGCGCGGCGGGTGGCCTGATGAGTTTCCTGCCGATCATCCTGATGTTCGCGGTGCTCTGGTTCATCATGATCCGCCCGCAGATGAAGCGGCAGAAGGAAGCGAAGGCGATGCTGGAAGCGCTGGCCAAGAACGACGAAGTCGTGACCGCCGGCGGCATCCTGGGCCGGATCACCAAGGTCAACGAGCAGTATGTGACGCTGGAAATCGCCGAAGGCACCGAGATCACGGTGCAGAAGAACGCCGTCACCGCGGTGCTGCCGAAGGGTTCGCTCAAGGCGCTCTGAGCCCCTCGCTCTCTTACGCCTTGCGGCTTGGCCGCAAGGTTCCGGCACGCCGCCAATAGCGTGCCCGCACAGCCGCCTGGCCCCGCCCCGGGAAGTCTCCGGTCGGGCCAGGCGGCTGTTTGCCAACCGGTTGCCTGCGCGGCGCGCCCGCGGACTGCCGTCCGCGCGCCGCGCCGGCCGTAGCAAGACCGTAGAAAGACTGGCCGAAGATGAATCGCTATCCGCTTTGGAAATACCTCGTGATCCTGGTGGCGCTTGCCATCGGCATCATCTATACGCTGCCCAACTTCTTCGGCGAGGCGCCTGCGGTGCAGGTCTCGTCGGGCAAGGCCACCGTCAAGGTCGATCTGGCGATGCAGAAGCAGATCGAGCAGGTGCTGGCGCAGAACGGCTTGCAGCCCGACGGTGTGTTCTTCGACGTGTCGGGACAGTCCGGCTCGGTCAAGGCGCGTTTTCGCACCACCGACGAGCAGCTGCGCGCCAAGGACGTGCTGTCGCGCGCGCTGAACCCCGATCCCGCCGACCCGACCTATGTGGTCGCGCTGAACCTGCTGTCCGGCTCGCCGAAGTGGCTGACGTCGCTGCATGCGCTGCCGATGTACCTGGGCCTGGACCTGCGCGGCGGCGTGCACTTCCTGCTGCAGGTCGACATGAAGGGCGCGGTCGACAAGAAGCTCGACAGCCTGGCAGGCGATGCGCGCACGGTGCTGCGCGACAAGGGCATCCGCCACGGCGGCGTGGACCGCAACGGCGACCGCGTGACGGTGCGCTTCAACAATCCCGAGGACGCCAACCGTGCTCGCGGCGTGCTGGCCGACACCATGCCGGACCTGACCTTCGCGATGGACGGCAACAACGTGGTCGGCACCTTCACCGAAGCGGCGCGCCGCGCGGTGCAGGATGCCGCCGTGAAGCAGAACATCACCACGCTGCACAACCGCGTCAACGAACTGGGCGTGGCCGAGCCGGTGATCCAGCAGCAAGGCGCCGAGCGCATCGTGGTGCAGCTGCCGGGCGTGCAGGACACCGCCAAGGCCAAGGACATCATCGGCCGTACCGCCACGCTGGAGGCCCGCCTGGTCGATCCGGACGCGCCGCGCGCGCCGCGCCAGGGCGATCCGATCCCGTTCGGCAGCGAGCTGTTCCTGCACGGCAACGGCGCCCCGGTGGTGCTGAAGAAGCAGGTGATCTTCACCGGCGACCGCATCGAAAGCGCGTCGGCCGGCTTCGACCAGAACCAGCGCCCGTCCGTCAACATCAAGCTCGACGCCCAGGGCGGCCGCGTGCTGCGCGATGTCTCGCGCGAGAACATAGGCAAGCCGATGGGCATCGTGCTGTTCGAGAAGGGCAAGGGCGAAGTGCTGACGGTGGCGACGATCCAGTCCGAACTGGGCTCGAGCTTCCAGATCACCGGCTCGTACTCGACCGAGGCCGCCAACGACCTGGCGCTGCTGCTGCGCGCCGGCTCGCTGGCCGCGCCGATGGAGATCATCGAGGAACGCACGATCGGCCCGTCGCTGGGCGCCGACAACATCGAGAAGGGCTTCGATTCGGTGGCCTACGGCTTCGCCGCGATCGCCGTCTTCATGGTGCTGTACTACCTGCTGTTCGGCGTGTTCTCGGTGATCGCGCTGGGCGTCAACCTGCTGCTGCTGATCGCGGTGCTGTCGATGCTGCAGGCCACGCTGACGCTGCCCGGCATCGCGGCCATCGCGCTGGTGCTGGGCATGGCGATCGACGCCAACGTGCTGATCAACGAGCGCATCCGCGAGGAACTGCGTGCCGGGGCGTCGCCGCAGATGGCGATCGCGGTCGGTTTCGACCGCGCCTGGGCCACGATCCTGGACTCGAACGTGACCACGCTGATCGCCGGCCTGGCGCTGCTGGCCTTCGGTTCGGGCCCGGTGCGCGGCTTTGCGGTGGTGCACTGCCTGGGCATCCTGACGTCGGTGTTCTCGGCGGTGTTCTTCAACCGCGGCCTGGTCAACCTCTGGTACGGCCGCAAGAAGAAGCTGCAGAGCGTGTCGATCGGCCAGATCTGGAGGCCCAGCCCCGACAACAAGGGCACCGTGGCCAACAAGTGAGCGAAGTCAGCGCATCGAGCGCGAGCCGCGCGCGGCCCTGCCCCGCGGCTTCGCTCTGAAAACGAAACACCCGAACGCAGCACGCTGCAGCAGATACAGGATTCACCATGGAATTCTTCCGCATCCGGCGCGACATTCCGTTCATGAAGCACGCGTTGATCTTCAACGTGATTTCCTTCGTGACGTTCTTCGCCGCCGTCTTTTTCCTCTGGCAGAAGGGCCTGCACCTGTCGATCGAGTTCACCGGCGGCACGGTGATGGAGGTCAGCTACCAGCAACCGGCCGATCTGGAGCGGATCCGCGGCCAGGTCGGCAAGCTGGGCTACACCGACGTGCAGGTGCAGAACTTCGGTACCTCGCGCGACGTGATGATCCGCCTGCCGCTGCAGAAGAGCGCCGACGGCAAGCCGATCAGCTCGGCGCAGCAGAGCGAGCAGGTGATGGGCGCGCTCAAGGCGGTCTCGCCCGACGCCAACCTGCAGCGCGTCGAATTCGTCGGCCCGCAGGTCGGCAGGGAGCTGGCCACCGACGGCCTGCTGGCGCTGCTGTTCGTGATCGCCGGCATCGTGATCTACCTGTCGATCCGCTTCGAATGGAAGTTCGCGGTGGCGGGCATCATCGCCAACCTGCACGACATCGTGATCATCCTGGGCTTTTTCGCCTTCTTCCAGTGGGAATTCTCGCTGTCGGTGCTGGCGGCGGTGCTGGCGGTGCTCGGATATTCGGTCAACGAGTCGGTGGTGATCTTCGACCGGATCCGCGAGAACTTCCGCAAGTACCGCAAGATGACGACCCACGAGGTCATCGACAACGCGATCACCAGCACGATGTCGCGGACCATCATCACGCACGGCTCGACCGAGATGATGGTGCTGTCGATGTTCTTCTTCGGCGGCCCGACGCTGCACTACTTCGCGCTGGCGCTGACCGTGGGCATCCTGTTCGGCATCTATTCGTCGGTGTTCGTCGCCGCGGCGCTGGCCATGTGGCTGGGCGTCAAGCGCGAGGACCTGATCAAGGGCGAAAAGAAGGCCAGCGGCGCGGACCGCGACGATCCGAACTACGGCGCGCAGGCATGACGTTCCGGTAGTAAGGAAGCACGCATAAAAAAACGGGGCTCAGGCCCCGTTTTTTCTTGCTCCAGCGTACCGCTCACCGGCTGTGTCCCCCCTCTCCCCCAAGCGGGAGCGGCGAGAAAACCGCATCAGAACTGCTCGATCCAGATTGCCAGCCGGTCGGCCCCGAATTCGCTCGACGCGGGCGCCAGGCGCGAGACGATCGTGTTGCCGTCGCGCAGCATCTGCAGCGCATTGCCGCTGTGGTCGAGCCACAGCAGCGCGGCAAACCACGCGGCGTGCTGCTCCGACACCGCCGTGCCGACCGGTGCGCCGAGGAATTCGGACAGCACCGGCAACGACAGCCACACCAGGGCGTCGCCGTCGCGGCGCACCGCCTCGCCCAGCTGCTGCGCGATCACCGCCAGCGCATCGGCGCCCGCGGCGGCGTCATGGGCGGCGCGCAGCTGCGCCAGGCGGCTCGCCACCGCATGGCCGAAGGCGCCGCTGCGCTGGCTTTCGGCGCCGACCAGGTCGGCGTAGTCCATCCGCGCCCAGTCCGGCTCGGGACCCTTGGCCCCCGCCAGCACGGCGGCCGCCAGATAGGTCTCGACCGGCTGGAAGCGCTCGGGACCGATCAGGCTGGCACACAGCGCGCGCACCATGCCGATGCGCGCCGCCAGCGTCTGCCGCTGAATCACGCTGAGCTTCTCGCGCACCAGCTGGTCGCGCTCGCGGCGCAGGCCGGCAATCTCCAGCGCCTGCTTGAGTTCCATGCGAAGCGCGGTGATGTCCCACGGCTTCTTGATATAACGGTGGATCTGCCCCTCGTTGACCGCCTGCACCGTCGACTCGAGCTCCGAATAGGCAGTGGTCAGGATGCGAACGATATGCGGATAGTGCTCGCGGGCATGGCGCAGCAGCTCGTTGCCATATTCGCCCGGCATGCGCTGGTCCGAGACCAGCACGGCCAGCGTGTCGCCATGGGCTTCGAGCAGCGCCTTGCCCTCCTCGACCGAACCGCCGGTGACCACGGGCGCCAGCCCGCCGATCGCCCTCTGGAAATACTTGACCGCGGTGGCCTCGTCGTCGACGAACAGAATCGCGGGAGGCGATGCCTGGTTGTCGTTCGGTTCGTTCATTGACCGCTCCTATTGCTGTGCATTCGAGTCTTCGTATGGGGGAATTCCAGCGTCACCGTGGTGCCGGCGCCCGGGGTCGACTCGATCCGGATGCCGCCGCCGAACGACTGCATGACGCGGTTGCAGAAAATCATGCCGAGGCCATTTCCGCCGGCGGCGGCATGCGTGGTGACCGGATCGACCAGCAGGCGTTCCATCACGTCCGGTGGAATGCCCGGGCCGTTGTCGCTGATGCAGATCACGGGGTCGGGCTGCGCCACCACACGGAAGCGCAGCGACGGCCTGGGAACATCGGTCAGCGCCCGCAAGCCGTTGTTGAGCAGCGACGACAGCACCAGCGACACGCAGTTCGGCAGCGTATGAACGATGAAATCGCCGTGCAGTTCGACCTCGATCCAGTTGCGCTGCGGGCCCGTGAACGGATAGCTGTCGAGCAGCGCCATGATCAGGCTGCCGGCGGTGATGTCGCGATCGTTCTCGCTGGTCAGCGGCCGTTCGCCATTGCCGCGCACCGATTCCAGGAACGACGAGATCACCGCCAGGCAGTACTGCGCATTGCTGTGCATCACCGCGGCCGCCTGGCCGATCTCGGCCTGGCGCTGCGGATCGTATTCGGCGCTGCTGCGGCTTTCAACACCACGGGCAAAATTCGCGATAGCCGCGAGCGGGGTGTTAAGTTCGTGCGCCAGAAACGCCAGCGTCTCGTCGATCGCGGTCAGCCGCTGGTGGCGCGACTGCCGTTCGCGATAGCGCTCGCGCGCCAGCGCCAGTACGTCGCGCACCGCCTGCAGGCCGAGCGGCTTCTCGAGGATGCGAAACACCTCGCCGCTGTTGACCGTCTGCAGCAGCATGTCCTTGTCGGCGTAAGCCGTCACCAGGATCCGCACGATCTGCGGATATTCGGCGGCAACCTGCCGCAGCAGATCGGCACCGTTGCGCCCGGGCATGCGGAAGTCGGTGACCAGCACCGCGGTGCGGCCGCTGTCGTTGCGCAGCATCTCGATCGCCTGGTCGGCGCCCTGGGCGAGCAGCACCTCGTACTCCGCGCCGGCCGCGCGCGCGAAGTACTTGCAGGCCATCTCCTCGTCGTCGACGTAGAGCACGGTCAGCCGCGGCTGGCGCAGATCGGATCGCAGCTCGGGCCGCGGATCCGTCCGCTGGTCTGTCCGCTGTTCTGTCATCGCGCTCATTCCGCCCGCGGCAGATCGAAGCTGAACGCGGCCCACTGGCCCAGCTCGCTTTCGGCGAACAGTACGCCGCCATGCCGCTCGATCACCGCATAGCTGATCGACAGCCCCAGTCCCAGGCCCTGTCCGACTTCGCGCGTCGTGAAGAACGGCTCGAACACGCGCGCAAGATTCTCGCTGGGGATGCCCGGGCCGTTGTCGCGCACGTTGACATGCAGCCGGCCGTCCCGCCAGACGACGGTGGTATGGATCGCCGGTGCAGGCGTGCCGGCCTTGCGCATCGCCAGCGCCGCGTTCGAGAACAGGTTGATCAGCACGCCGATGATGGCCGCCTCGTCGCCGAACACCAGCGTGTCGGGCGGCAGCTCGCGCGTCATCCGCACGCCGCGCAGTTCGTGCGCGGTCAGCCGGCTGGCCGAGTCCAGCGCCTTCTCGAACAGGAAGGGCCGGCCCTCGACCTCGGCGCCGGGCTGCCGATAGGCGAAGATCTTCAGGTCCGAGACGATATGCTGGATCCGCTGCATCCCCTGGCGCGCGTCGATCAGGCATTCCTGCAGCGAGGCGCTCTCCTTGGCTTCGGGCTCCTCCAGCGCGATCTCGATCGCCATCAGGCAGAAATTGACCGGGTTGTTGACCTCGTGCAGCAGCCCCGCGGCCAGCGTACCGACCGCGGCCATCTTCTCCTGCTGCAGCAGCTGGCCCTTGATCTGCGCCAGGTTCTCGTTGATGCGCGCCAGCTCGTCGTTCTTGTGGGCCAGTTCTTCCTTCAGCCGGAACAGCTGGAAGCGGCCCTTCTCGTTGAAGTAGGTGTAGACCGCGCTGGCCGCCCCGGCGAACAGCACGAACAGCGAATTGACGATGAAGGTGCCGATCGGATGCAGCCCATCAGGATGCAGCAGGCAGGCGACCAGGTAGCACAGGTAGGACAGCCCGCCGAACACCACGTTCTGCCACAGGCCGAACGGCAGCGCGATGCCCGGCGAAGATCGCCAGGTTCAGGCCGACGTAGTACGGCGAGGCGACGCCATCGGTCTCCCAGATCATCCACGCGATCATCAGCTGCGGCAGCAGCAGCCACGACAGCGTCAGCCACGGGGCCAACCTGCGCCCGTGCTGGCTGTACAGCACCACGACGATGCCGGCGATCAGCATCGAGACGACGATGCGGGCGACCGCGAACGGTACCTGCCATTCCGGGTACTGGCCGTAATCGAGACCCATGCCGAGCAGCACCAGCACGATGGCGGTGTAGGCCCCGCCGCGGCTGAACGCCAGGCGAAAGTCGGCCAGTTCGGCCTGGTATCCGGCGTAGAGTCGGTTGACAGTCATGGCAGATCGGCGGCGCCGCCTCAGGAGATGGTGGCTTCAGCGAACACGTTGACGCCCGTGGCATCGACATAGACCTGGTGGTCGGTCGACTGCTCGGGCAGCAGGCTCAGCATCTTTGCTTCGTCGCGATAGATCAGGTACCACTCGAGCAGATGCTCCATGCCGTATCGCTCGGGATTGCTCGAATGGACGTTGGTGACCAGGACCCGCCCGCCGGGGCGCGTGCGCGCCGCGAAATGGTTCAGCAGGCGGGCGCAGACCTTGTCGGACAGGTAGTCGAACAGGCCGGCGCAATAGACCGCATCGAACTCGCGCACCGAAGGGTCCTCGACCGCGATACGGCGCTTGAGCAGCTCGTGCACCGACTCGTGCACCATCTCGACCTGCAGGTTGCGGCCCGCCTCGCGTGCCGCCCGCTGGATCGAGCCGCGCGTGAATTCGAGCGTCTCCTCGCTGAAGTCGACCAGCTGGAACGACAGCCGTTCGGGCTCGGCGTATTCGCGCGCAAAGCGCTGGATTTCGAAGGCCGGGCCGCAGCCGACGTTGAGCACGCGAAACGGTCGGCCCTCGGCGCGGGCGCTGTCGGCCTGGCGGCCGAGGAACTCGACCAGCAGATCGATGCGGTTGCGGTGCGCGGTGGCGACCGCCGCCTTCAGGAAGGCCGTGTTGACGATCTGGAAGTAGGTGGTGGGCCCCTGCTGCGGATCGCTGAGGATCTGGTTCACCATCTCGTAGTCGCCGGCGTAGCCGAGCGGCTTGGTGAAGGTGCGATAGACGAACGGCGCACGCAGCAGCAGCGGATGCAGCGCCGATTGCGCATAGGTCCGATGGACCGGCGCCAGTTCGACGTCGACGCGCTCGGCCTCCCCTTCCAGCCGGTCCAGATACGCCTTGACCTTGACCATCAGCGGCGTGGCCAGCTCCTGGAACACGTCCTCGCGCAGGCGGCCGTCGACCTTGGGCAGGCTTTCGGTCAGGTCCACCTGCTCGACCCAGCGCGACACCTCGGACAGGAAGGCGCGCATCTCGTTGACGGCGATCTGGTAATCGCGGCGGATGTTGAAGCGCGTGTCCCAGTCCGTGACGAACAGCTCGGCCTCGCGTCCCACCGAGCGCGGCTCGTTGGGCAGGTCGCTCAGCTCGCGCCACTCGTCGATCAGCGTCAGCGAGACCACCGCCGTGAGACCGGTATTGACCAGGCTCATCACCACCGCTTTGCCAAGATAGGCGTTCTTGGCCCCGATCCTGACGCTCAGGTCGCTCAATACCTCGCTGACCTGGACGATCGAATACGGGTTATAGACTTCCATCACCAGAGACTTTCTCTGGAGATTGATGATCGTGCCCCGCACCTGCTCGCCCTGCGAGTTGCGGAAGCTGACCACCGGATCAATTTGCGTTTGGGAGTACACGGTTTTGCGCCAGGGATAATCCGAAGAATGCGGCTGGCTCATGCCGACACGGGGGTCGGAACGGTCCGGCGCGGCATGGGCGAAGGAACTCGCGAACGGCTCGGCGAAGGCGATGCACGGAACTAGGGGTTGGGCATACGCTTGCGATCCTGATCGGGAAGTGAGCGGCGAAAGGGCAAAGCTGCGGGAACACAGCGGGCCAACGACAGGCCGATGCGGGCCAGCAGCCTGACCGGAAGCCGGCCGGCAACGGCCTCGGTCGCGGTCGGGCAACGCCTGCCCCGGTCCCGCTCCCGGGCCGCCAGGTGCGAATCAGCGACCGATTGTACTGTGGGCCCCTGCAGTGGACAACGACCCTCATCCCAACGAGGGGGAGCGGCCGCACATGCCCCCCACCGCGGGAGGGGTTGCCATCAATGAAAAAGGGCCGGATCGACCGGCCCTCGAATGGCAATGCGCAGGCAATGCGGATGCGCCCCAGGCAGGGGCAGCGGCGTCAGTCGGCGCGTACGCCCTCGACCTGGATCGCCAGCTTGACCTCGGGCTTGAAGCCCATCTTGACGCCGTAGTCGATGCCGAAGTCGGTTCGGTTGAAGGTGGCATAGGCGTCGGCACCGCAGGCCTCGCGCTTGAGCATCGGATGCTGGATGCACTTGAACTCGCGGATCTCGAGCTTGACCGGCTTGGACACGCCGCGCAGCGTCAGCACGCCATCGACCTCGGTCGGCACGTCGCCGGCGAACTTCGAGAACTTGCCCTTGTAGGTGGCCTCGGGATAGGCCTGCACGTCGAACATGTCCGGGCTCTTGGCGTGCTCGTTCATCTTGCCGTTGCCGAAGTCGATCGATGCGGCGTCGATCTTGATGTCCAGCGTGCCGGTCCTGGCCGCCCGATCGAGCGTGACGACGCCGCTGGACTTTTCGAACTTGCCGCGCCACTTCGACAGCCCGCCCAGGTGATCGGCCTCGAAGCTCGGATACGTGTGGGTCGGATCGAGGTTGTAGGTCACGGCGGCAGCCGAGGCGACGCCAGCGAAGGCGGTGGCGGAGGCGGCGGCGAGGATGGCGGCGACGGTACGCAGTTTCATGGGTTCTCCGGTCAGCGGTCGGGTTGGATACGTTCGATCGGTCCGATCCGATCGTTCGGGGTGGGTGAGTGGGTTGGGTTCGAACGTTGCGATTCGGTTCAGGACTTGGCGGCCGTCACCAGACGGAACTTGATCTGGACTTCGTCGGCGACCACCGAGGTGTCCTTCCATTCGCCCTCGCCGATATTGAAGACGCTGCGCTTGATCGGCAGCACGCCCTCGAAGACCTGGTTGGCGCCTTCCTGGCGATAGGTCGCGGGCACCACCACGTCGACGGTCTTGCCCTTGATGGTCAGCTTGCCGGCGACATCGAACTTGCCCGCCGCGGCCTGCTTGATGCCGGTCGATTCGAACACCGCCTTCGGAAAGCGCGCGGCATCGAACCAGTCCTTGCCCTTGACCTCCTTGGTGGTGGTGGCGTCGCCGATCTCGAAGCTGGCGACCTCGATCTCGACCTTGGCGCTGGAGCTGGCCAGCCTGGCCGGATCGAAGTCCACCGCGGCGGCAAAGCGCTTGAACTTGCCTTCCATCGGCACGCCGATCTGGCGCGCCACCGCGGTCACCGAACTCTTGCCGGCGTCGAGCTGCGCGGCGGCGAGATTGGCGGCAAAGCCGGCGCAGGCCAGCGACGCGGCCAGCAGCAAGGCACCGGGACGGGGAATACGTTTCATCGAGGGCTCCTCGGTTTCATTCGGTCAATGCTAAACAGGGGCGATTCTGGCGGGCTCGGGCCGACTCAGCGCAGGAACGGCAGCATGCGGCCGAGCGTGCCGTCGCGGTCCAGCCAATGGTGCTTCAGCGCCGCGGCGGCATGCAGCACGACGATCGCGGCCATCAGGTAGTTCAGCCAGATGTGGGCGAACTTCAGCGTCTCCTTCAGCGCATCATTCGGCTCGATCAGCTGCGGCAGCGGCCATACCCCGAGGTAGACGACCGGCACGCCGGCGGCCTGGCTGTACAGGTAACCGGTCACCGGCACCGCCAGGATCAGCAGATAGAGCAGCCCGTGGGCGGCCTTGGCCGCGGCTGCCTGCCAGGCCGGCATGCCGGCCACCGGCGCCGGTGCGGCGTGGGTCAGCCGCCACAGCACCCGCAGTACCGCCAGCGCGAACACCGTCACGCCCAGCCACTTGTGCCACGAGTACAGCTTCAGCTTGGTCGGCGTGAAGCCCGGGATATCGGTCATGTAAAGGCCGAGCCCGAAGGCAGCGAAGATCAGCAGCGCGACGATCCAGTGCAGGCCGATCGCGGTCGCGCTATAGCGCGCGGGAGTATTGGAACGCATTGAGGAAATCCGGCTTCAGTCTTTATTCTTTCGGCAAACGCTATTGATTCTCGCATTATTGCGCCCGGAAAGTGACGTCGGAAAGGCGGAACTTCATCAAGTCGTTCAAAGCGTTTGAATACTCTGGCGTTGGCCGCTGGCGCAGGGAACTTGCGCAATCGCTTGAGCCGGAAAAATCACAAACTCAAACTCTGACCGGGGCTCAGAGACTGACAGGGTCAGCCGGGAGGTCGTCGACATCGGACCAGTATTCCTCGAGCGGTTGCCACTCCTCGAGAAGCTGAGACAGCGACGCAGTTCAGACGGGCTCGGCAAGCAGCTTGTTGCCTGCTCGCCGCACCACTACTTCGTTACCGGGAAGTTGGAACTGGGGTGGGATACACAGGATTTGCCGCCCTCGACGACGAAGCAAGGGGACATGCAACGTTTCGATGGAGAACATGGTGGGCATACTGTTTCAACCTCGTGAATCGGGGAAGCGGTTTTGAAGGATGCCAGCCTGCGCTCCAAAGAAAAAGCCGCCCACAGTTGGACGGCTTCGAGGCATTGGGCGCCCGCCCGCCGGCACAAGACCGTGACGGCGCCGCGAAGACTTACTTCAACCGCTGCGCCAGTTCGACCGCCCGGCCGATATAGCTGCCCGGCGTCATCTCGAGCAGCCGGGCCTTGGCCTCGTCGGGAATTGCCAGGCCCTCGATGAAGGTGCGCAGCGCCTCGCGCGAGATGCCCTTGCCGCGGGTCAGTTCCTTCAGTTGTTCATAGGGATTGGCGATGCCGTGGCGGCGCATCACGGTCTGCACCGGCTCGGCCAGCACTTCCCAGCAATTGTCCAGGTCCTCGGCCAGCCGCTCCGGATTGGTTTCGAGCTTGCCCAGGCCGCGCAGGCAGGCCTCGTAGGCCAGCAGGCTGTAGCCGAAGGCGACGCCGATATTGCGCAGCACCGTCGAGTCGGTCAGGTCGCGCTGCCAGCGCGAAACGGGCAGCTTCTCCGACAGGTGGCGCAGCAGCGCGTTGGCCAGGCCCAGATTGCCCTCGGAATTCTCGAAGTCGATCGGGTTGACCTTGTGCGGCATCGTCGACGAGCCGATCTCGCCGGCCTTGGTCTTCTGCTTGAAGTAGCCCAGCGAGATGTAGCCCCAGACGTCGCGGTCCAGGTCCAGCAGGATGGTGTTGGCGCGGGCCACCGCGTCGAACAGCTCGGCCATGTAGTCGTGCGGCTCGATCTGGATCGTGTACGGGTTGAAGGCCAGGCCCAGCCGGTTCTCGATGACGTCGCGCGAGAACGCTTCCCAGTCGAACTCGGGATAGGCGGACAGGTGCGCGTTGTAGTTGCCGACCGCGCCGTTCATCTTGCCGAGCAGTTCGACCCGCTCGATCCGTTCGATCGCGCGGGCCAGGCGCGCGGCGACGTTGGCCATTTCCTTGCCCAGCGTGGTCGGGCTGGCCGGCTGGCCGTGCGTGCGCGACAGCATCGGCTCGCGCGCGTTGGCGTGCGCCAGTTCGACCAGCCGCGCATGCACGCGCCGCAGCGTCGGCACCAGCACGCTGTCGCGCGCGCCCTTGAGCATCATGCCGTGCGAGGTGTTGTTGATGTCTTCGGAGGTGCAGGCGAAGTGGATGAATTCGCTGGCGGCCACCAGCTCGGCGTTGTCCTGCACGCGCTCCTTCATCCAGTACTCGACCGCCTTGACGTCGTGATTGGTGACCGCCTCGATCTCCTTGATCCGCGCCGCGTCGGCTTCGCTGAAGTGCTCGACCAGCGCCAGCAGCGCGGCTTCCGACTGCGCCGAGAACTTCGGCATGTCGGGCAGGCCGGTGCGGGCCAGCGCAATCAGCCAATGGACTTCGACCTTGACGCGGTGGCGCATGAAGGCGGCCTCGGACAGCCATTCGCGCAGCGGGTCGGCCTTGGCGGCATAGCGGCCATCGATCGGGGACAGGGCGGTGAGCGGCGAGAGCGCGGCGGGGGAGGCGGTAGCGGACATGCTGGCAGACGGCGGGAGGGAATGAAGAGGAAAACCTGGAACGGTCGGCGGGCGCGCTGCGCTGGCACCCCCTATGTACTCGAACACATACAAAGCCGGGAACGATCCTGCGCAATCCGGCGCGAACCGGCGCGCCGGCCTGGCAGCCGGCGCTGGAAAGCCGCGATTTTACCACCGCCCTCCCCGCCGCGCCGCGCGATCGTCGCCAGTGTTGCGGGCAGCCCCGCGAGGTGCCGGTTCGGCGCCGGCGCCGTGCCGGATCGGCCTCCCGGGCGGTTATACTCGCCACGCCGAGCCAGCGGCCTGTTACGAAGTGCATCAAGGCAGACCGGACCCGTGCGCCACCGCCGGCGCGCGAGGCCAGCCGCTCCAACGCGGAGCGCCCGATGCACTTCATAACGAGCTCAAGGGGAGAACATGAAGCTGTACGCATCGCAGACCAGCCCTTACGCGCGCAAGGTGCGCGTGGTGATGGCCGAGAAGAAGATCGACTATCAGATGGTGGAAGTCGACGTGTGGTCGCCGGACACGGCGATCGGTCAATTCAATCCCCTCGGCAAGGTGCCCTGCCTGGTGATGGAGGACGGCGGCGCGGTGTTCGATTCGCGCGTGATCGTCGAGTACGTCGATACGCTGACGCCCGTCAGCCGCATGATCCCGCAGGGCAGCCGCGAGCGTCTCGAAGTGCGCTGCTGGGAGGCGCTGGCCGACGGCCTGCTCGACGCGGCGCTGCTGGCGCGGCTGGAACACACCCAACGCGAGCCGGGCGAGCGCAGCGAGCGCTGGGTGCGCCGCCAGCTCGGCAAGATCGACGGCGCGCTGGTGGCGATGGCCAATGGCCTGGCCGACCGCACCTGGTGCGCCGGCAACCATTATTCGCTGGCCGACGTCGCGGTCGGCTGCGCGCTGTCCTATCTGGACTTCCGCTTCCCGGACATCGCCTGGCGCGAGCGCCATCCCAACCTGGTCGCCTTCCACGACAAGATCAGCAAGCGCCAGTCGTTCATCGATACGGAGCCGCCACGCGGTTGAGCCGGCGCCCGCGCGAGGGTCAGTCGAAACGCCTGTCCTCGGGCGGCGCTGCCCAGCGTAGCGCATCGAAGCGCTTCCAGACGTCTCGCAGCGCCGCATGCCGCGTCGGCTGCGCGCGCAACTCGCACAGGGCGAGCAGCGGCAAACCCTGATACTGGCCGGGCAATGCCGCGGTGGCGGCGATCAGTTGTTCCAATAGCGGTTTGGCGGCAAGTTGCACACCCTTTCGATCGCCGCTCCATTTGCGCAGATCGAACATTGCCAGCCGGCACAGGACCTGCGCCTGCAGCGTCGATGGCAGCGTCCGGGTCTGCTGCAGCAGCCACGCGCGTTCATCGATCTTCCTGAACTTGAGCGCCAGCGCATCCAGGACCTCGGCGCGCGGCGTTGGCTCGACTCGGGACAGCGCCGCGGCGATGATGTCCCGCCAGATGCGACTCCACTCCGGAGGCGGTTCGCGCATTTCGACCATCATCGAACGCCATGCCTTGGCGAGCCCGGCATCGAGCGACCCGGCATGACGCCGCGCGTTGGTCGTGTGCGCCAGCATGGCGCCCGCCAGCGGTCCCCAGACCACGACGTTGCGGTCGCACCGATATGCCGTCACCCTCGCGCTGTCCTGGGCGGCCAGCTGGACGTCCTCCGGCAGACCGGCGTAGCGCTCCAGGATGACGGCGTCATCCCGGGTGGTGTTCAGGATGGCCTTGACGAACGCCATGAACTCGGAAATCGCCGCCGGTGGCCCGGCCGGGGAAGGGCCACCCCCCTCGACATACCGAAGCACTGCCGCCACCGCTTCCCGGTCCGTCGGCAAGAGCCCATCGGCGGCGGCACGGAGACGGTCCGCCGTCCCAGGCGGCGCCCATTCGTTCGCTACCCAGGCCATGGCCTTGATCACAACGGCCCGGTCCTCGACGGACAGCGCCTGCGTGGAATCCAGCACGGCGTTCCACACCGTCGGCCATGTCGCGCTCTGGAATCCAGGTCCCAAGGTGGTGTTGGTACGGTCGCACTCCAGCGTCTTGACCAGCTCGAGCAACAGCGCCGTTTGCGCCGACAGCGGACGTTGCCTGGCATCGACCAGTTCGCCATTGGCTTGCAGCAGTTGCAGATGGCGATCGGCAATCGCCGGCATGCCGCTACGCCAACGCACGCGCTCCAGCAATGTCAGCAGCAGATCCACGCGCGGCTCGAGCGGCAGGGCCCGGCCAGCATCGATCCACAGCGCCAGCGCCGCTTCGGACATCGGAACGGCGCAGAGCCGCAGATAGGCGCACAGGGACGGCCCGCGCTGGCTCGCCGGCAACTCCATGACCGAGACCATCAGGTCATCGGGCGAGACGCCATACTCGTCCCACACGGCGCGCACGGAATCGGCTTCGGACCGGGTCCGGTGGCCCGCCGCGGCCAGCAGTTGCCGAAGCGGCCTGGCGCGAACGGATGCCGGCAGGCCCAGCACCGCCTGGGCGGTATCGTGCTGGCCCCGGGTCGTGGTATAGGGCAGCCGGAACACGCTTCGCGCCAGCGTCGTCAGGATCTCGGCCCGGCTCGACATCGAAATGGGCGGCTGCGCCAGGGCCAGGCATTGCCGTTTGTCGCGATGCCGGTCGGGCAAGGCGTGCGTCCCGGGACTGCACGCCCGCAGGACCGGCGCGATCGTGGACGGCGTCGACGCTCGCCGCGCGTGGTGCAACAGTCTGTCGGCATGCACCGTGCTGCGTAGCGATTGCAGCATCGATTTCGACACGCGGGCCAGGTTGGCGCGGGTTCGCGGTGGCAGCATGCCGGCCACCTGTTGCCAGACATGGCAGGGAACGAGGTCGATGGTGGCCTTGCTGGCAGACGACGCCGGCTGTCCCGGTGGCAGCGCGATGGCAAGCGCACCGGTGCTGGCGGGATGGGAGGCAGGAAAGGCGGTCGGGTCGGCGACAGGCAGGAAGGACGGCGCGGGAGGCGCACGGCCAGTAACAGGCGGATTCAGGGGCATGGCAGGGAAACATGGGCAAGGTCGCTTGGCGCCTTGCCGCGCGGAGCTCGGGAAGTCGGGAACCCGGACGCAGGGCACTATCGTGCGCCATCGTACGGGCCATCGGGGCACCATCGCAGGCGCCGCACGAAGGCGGATGGTGCGCCAACTCCCTGCCCCCCGCTTTGCCGTAATTCCGCCCGCTTTCGCTTCTACCGCCTGCTTTTGTTCATCGTGCCGCTGACCACGCGCCCCTTACTGGATGATGCCCCCGCCGAGACACACCTCGCCGTCGTACAGCACCGCCGATTGGCCCGGCGTGACGGCCCATTGCGCCTCGTCGAAGCGCAGCCGCAGATCGTCTCCATCGACCGCATCGACCACGCACGGCGCGTCGCTCTGCCGATAGCGCGTCTTGGCGCTCAGCGCGCTACCCGCGCGCGGCGCTTCACCGGCGACCCACGACAGGTCGGCGGCACGCAGCGTCGGCGACAGCAGCCACGGGTGATCGTGCCCCTGCACCACGTACAGCGTGTTGGACGCCATGTCCTTGCGCGCGACGTACCACGCGTCGCCGCTGCCGTCGCGGCTGCCGCCCAGCCCGATACCCTTGCGCTGGCCCAGCGTGTAGAAGGCCAGGCCGATATGCTCGCCGACGACCTTGCCGTCGGCGGTCTTCATCGGCCCGGGCCTGGTCGGCAGATAGCGATTCAGAAAATCCCGGAATGGACGTTCACCAATAAAGCAGATGCCGGTGGAATCCTTTTTCTTCGCGTTCGGCAGGCCGATTTCGGCGGCGATCTCGCGCACCTGCGTCTTCGGGATCTCGCCCAGCGGAAACAGCGTGCGCGACAGCTGCGCCTGATTGAGCCGATGCAGGAAGTAGCTCTGGTCCTTGGTGTGGTCCAGCGCCTTCAGCAGTTCGAAGCGGCCATGCTCGCCCTGCCGCACGCGCGCATAGTGGCCGGTGGCGATGCGCTCGGCCCCCAGCGACATCGCATGGTCCAGGAAGGCCTTGAACTTGATCTCGGCGTTGCACAGCACGTCGGGATTGGGCGTGCGCCCGGCCGAATATTCCCGCAGGAAATCGGCGAACACGCGGTCCTTGTACTCGGCGGCGAAGTTGACCGCCTCGACGTCGACGCCGATCAGGTCGGCCACCGACACCACGTCGAGCCAGTCCTGGCGCGTCGAGCAGTATTCGCTGTCGTCGTCGTCCTCCCAGTTCTTCATGAACAGGCCGACGACCTCGTAGCCCTGCTGCTTCAGCAGCCAGGCGGTGACCGACGAGTCCACCCCGCCCGACATGCCGACCACGACGCGTTCGCCGCGGCCGATGCCGGGATTCAGTTCGGGGCGGGCCGAAGTGACGGCGCTCGCGACGGCGCTCATGGCAGCGCTCCCTGCATCAACGCCGACGGATGCGTGTACAGCGCGTCGAGCGCGAAGCGCTTTCCGGCCAGATAGTCCTCGACACAGGCCAGCACCAGCGGCGAGCGATGACGTTCCGGGCAGGCGCGGATCTCGTCGGCGCTGAGCCAGACGGTGCGCACGATGCCGGTATCGAGCGGACGGCCGCTGTCGAGCGGACCCAGATCGCCGGTAAACGCGAAGCGCACATAGGTGATGTCGCCCTCGGGATGCTGGCCGGTCGGCGAGGTCACCGAGCCGGCCAGATAGCAGCCGAGCAGCGCGCGCGGCTCGAAGCTGTGCGCGGTTTCCTCCAGCGTTTCGCGGATCACGGCGCGCACCAGGCTCTCGCCCGGGTCCAGATGGCCGGCCGGCTGATTCAGCTTCAGGCCGTCGCGGGTTTCTTCTTCGACCAGCAGGAAGCGGCCGCCGCGCTCGATCACGGCGGCCACCGTGACGCTGGTTTTCCAGTCTTGGGACATGATGCACAAGTTTTAGGCAATCCGGCATTTTACCGGCAGGCGCGCGGCGCTGCAGCGCGGCGGACCGCGCGGGGGCCGGCGCGGGACCGCACCTCGATCGCCCCCATCGCCCGGCTCGCCCCCAAGCTCCCAATCGCCCCAATTGCCGTCGGATTCCTGTAAGCTGCGGAAAAATTGTGCGCCGCGCTGGACGGCGGCGCCGATAAACGAGCCCGGATGCCTGCCCGGCCGTAGCGCGGAGCGGCACCGCAACAGGAGAAGCTGACGATGCAGATCGGTATCCCGCTGGAGACACGGGCCGGCGAAGCGCGTGTCGCCGCCACCCCCGAGACCGTCAAGAAGTACGTCGCCCAAGGCCATCAGGTGCTCGTGCAGAGCGGTGCCGGTGTACGCGCCAGCTGTCCCGACGCCGCCTACGAGGCCGCCGGCGCCAGCATCGTCGATGCCGCCCGCGCGTTCGGCGCCGAACTCGTGTTGAAGGTACGCGCGCCCGATCCGCAGGAACTGACGCAGATTCGCCCCGGCGCCGCGCTGGTCGGCATGCTCGACCCGTTCGACGCCGACAACAACGCGCGCATGGCGGCCGCCGGCATCGTCGCGTTCGCGCTCGAAGCCGCGCCGCGCACGACGCGCGCGCAAAGCATGGACGTGCTGTCCTCGCAGGCCAATATCGCCGGCTACAAGGCCGTGCTGGTCGCGGCCAACCACTACCAACGCTTCATGCCGATGCTGATGACCGCCGCCGGTACGGTCAAGGCGGCGCGCGTGCTGATTCTCGGCGCCGGCGTGGCCGGCCTGCAGGCGATCGCGACCGCCAAGCGGCTGGGCGCGGTGATCGAGGCCTCCGACGTGCGGCCCGCGGTCAAGGAACAGATCGAATCGCTGGGCGCGAAGTTTCTCGACGTGCCGTTCGAGACCGACGAAGAGCGCGAGATCGCGCAGGGCGTCGGCGGCTATGCGCGGCCGATGCCGGCAAGCTGGATGCAGCGCCAGGCCGCGCTGGTGCACGAGCGCGCGAAGCAGGCCGATATCGTCATCACGACCGCGCTGATCCCTGGACGCCGTGCGCCGGTGCTGCTGAAGGAAGAGACCGTGCAGGCGATGAAGCCGGGCTCGGTGGTGGTCGACCTGGCCGCCGCGCAAGGCGGCAACTGCCCGCTGACCGTGGCCGACGAGGTGGTCGAGCGCCACGGCGTGACGCTGGTCGGCTACACCAATCTGGCCAGCATGGTCGCGGCCGACGCCTCCGCGCTGTACGCGCGCAACGTGCTCGACTTCCTCAAGCTGATCGTCGACAAGGACGGCAAGCTGACAATCAACGCGGAAGACGATATCGTCGCGGCCTGCCTGATCAGCAGGGACGGCGCGCTGGCCCGCCAGGCGGCCTGAACGGCTGCCGGCCCGCGCTGCCGGTGCGACCGGCGCGCCGGCAGCGCCGACCCTCCACCATCGATTTCAACCCCGCGCCCATCCCGGGCGCGTTTTCACGGTGCCGCGGCCGCACGTTCGCGCCGTCGCGGCGCCAGCATCAACGAAGGAAAGCAACACCATGCAACGCATCATTCTGCGCGCCAAGCTGCATCGCGTCACCGTGACGCAGGCCGACCTGCACTACGAGGGGTCGTGCGGCATCGACGAGGATCTGCTCGACGCGGCGGACATGAAGGAGTACGAGAAGATCGAGCTCTACAACGTCAACAATGGCGAACGTTTCTCGACCTACATCATCAAGGGCAAGCGCGGCACCGGCGAGATCTCGCTGAACGGCGCCGCCGCGCGCCGCGCCCATCTCGGCGACCACCTGATCATCTGCACCTACGCGCCGATGAGCGATGCGGAACTGGCCGACTACAAGCCGAAGATCGTGCTGGTCGACGACAACAACCGCATCAAGGAAATCAAGAAGGTGTAATCCCATGATCGCCGCGCGCAGGCAGTCTCGCCCGCAATCCCGGCATGCCAACGGTGGCCCTGGCGCATGGCGCCGCTGGCTGATCGTTGTCGTGACGGCGGGCTGCGCGGCCTGCGCGGGCTTGTCGGCCCCCACCTCCGCCCCCACCTCGGCGCCCGTTTCCGCCCCCGACTCCGCCGCCCATGACGGCGGTGCCCCGCCGGCCACCGCCGCGGCGGACCCGCTGCCCTCCTGGCGCGACGGTCCCGCCAAGCAGGCGATCCTGCGCTTCGTGCGCGACACCACCACCGTCGGCGGTCCCGACTTCGTCGCTCCGGCCGACCGCATCGCCATCTTCGACAACGACGGCACGCTGTGGCGCGAGGACCCGCGTGCCGAGCTGCTGTTCGTCGCCCATCTGGCGCGGGCGCGCACCGACGCCGATCCCGCGCTCGGCGCGCAAAGCCCCTACCGCGAATTCCTCGCCGATCCGCGCGGCTATCTGCAGCGCGGCGACACCGCGGCGCTGCAGCTGCTGCACGCCGTGTACGGCAACACCGCGGTCGAATCGTTCCAGGACGAGGCGCGGCGCTTTCTCGCCGTCGCCCGCCATCCCCGCAACAGCGCGCCGCTGCGCGACGGCATCTACCAGCCGATGATGGAGCTGCTCGGCCATCTGCGCGCGCAGGGCTACCAGACCTGGCTGTGCGCGGGCTCGACCGCCGACTTCATGCGCGCGTTCGCCGCGGACTACTACGGCATCGCGCCACAGCAGGTGATCGGCTCCCGGCTGGCGCTGCGCTTTCGCCAGACCGCGCAGGGCAACGCGGTCTGGCGCGAGCCGCGCGTCGACAGCTTCAACGACAAGGAGAACAAACCCGCCAATATCGCGCTGCAGATCGGCAAGCGGCCGGTGTTCGCGGCCGGCAACGTCGGCGGCGCCGGCGATATCGCGATGCTGGCCTACAGTCAGGGACGGCGTGGGCCGTCGTTCCAGCTGCTGATCGAGCACGATGACGCGCAGCGCGAGTCGGCCTATACGGAGCCGGATGGCGCGTCGCTGAAGGCCGCCGCCGCGCACCGCTGGACCGTGGTCAGCATGCGGCGCGACTGGGAGCGGGTGTTCGTGGCGCCGTCGGCACGGCGGCCATCCCCGGCACTGGCCGGCGAGCCAATGGCGAAGCCGGCCACGCCATAGCTGGAAACTGCGCGGGCAACCGCGCAGGCAAGCGGATAACCGAATTCAAGCAACGGGAGGAGAAGTCGATGGAGATGGTGAACCACACGGTGATCAACCTGATCATCTTCGTGCTGGCGATCTACGTGGGCTACCACGTGGTCTGGACGGTCACGCCGGCGCTGCATACCCCGCTGATGGCGGTCACCAATGCGATCTCGGCGATCATCATCGTCGGCGCGATGCTGGCCGCCGGGCTGACCGAGGGCGGCGTCGGCCGTGCGATGGGCACGCTCGCCGTGGCCCTGGCCGCGGTCAACGTGTTCGGCGGCTTCCTGGTGACCCAGCGCATGCTGGAAATGTTCAAGAAGAAGGAGCCGAAGAAGTCGGCACCGGCCGGTAGCAAGGAGGGCGCGCAATGAGCATGAACGTCGTCACGCTGCTCTACCTGGTGGCCTCGGTCTGCTTCATCCAGGCCTTGAAGGGGCTCTCGCATCCGGCCACCGCGCGCCGCGGCAACGCCTTCGGCATGATCGGCATGGCGATCGCGGCGCTGACCACGGTCGCGCTGATCGTCAAGCTGAAGAACGAGTTCCTGGCGGCCGGCATCGGCCAGTCGTCGATCGGCACCGGACTCGGCCTGATCCTGGCCGGGCTGGTCGTCGGCGGCGGCATCGGCGCCTACGTCGCGAAGAAGGTCGAGATGACCAAGATGCCGGAACTGGTCGCGGCGATGCACTCGCTGATCGGCCTGGCGGCCGTCTTCATCGCCATCGCGGCGGTGGCGGAACCGGCCGCCTTCGGCATCACCGCGGCCGGCTCGCACGAGATTCCGCTGGGCAACCGCATCGAGCTGTTCATCGGCTGCTTCGTCGGTGCCATCACGTTCTCGGGCTCGGTGATCGCCTTCGGCAAGCTGGCCGGGCGCTACAAGTTCCGGCTGTTCCAGGGCGCGCCGGTGGTATTCGCCGGCCAGCACTGGCTGAACCTGGGGCTGGCGGTCGCGATGGTCGGCTTCGGCATCGCCTTCTTCATGACGCAGCAGTGGATGCCCTTCCTGGTCATGCTGGCAATCGCCTTCGTGCTCGGCGTGCTGATCATCATTCCGATCGGCGGCGCCGACATGCCGGTGGTGGTGTCGATGCTGAACTCGTATTCGGGCTGGGCGGCGGCGGGCATCGGCTTCTCGCTGAACAACCCGATGCTGATCATCGCCGGCTCGCTGGTCGGCTCCTCCGGCGCGATCCTGTCGTACATCATGTGCCGGGCGATGAACCGCTCGTTCTTCAACGTGATCCTGGGCGGCTTCGGCGGCGAGGCCGGCAGCGCGGCCGCCGCCGGCGCGCAGGCGCAGCGCAACGTCAAGTCCGGCTCGCCGGACGACGCGGCCTTCCTGATGGGCAATGCGGAGACCGTGATCATCGTGCCCGGCTACGGCCTGGCGGTGGCGCGCGCCCAGCATGCGCTGAAGGAGCTGACCGAAATGCTGTCGGAGAAAGGCGTCACGGTGAAGTACGCGATCCACCCGGTCGCGGGCCGCATGCCGGGTCATATGAACGTGCTGCTGGCCGAGGCCGAGGTGCCTTACGACCAGGTCTTCGAAATGGAAGACATCAACAGCGAGTTCGGCCAGGCCGACGTGGTGCTGGTGCTCGGCGCCAACGACGTGGTCAACCCGGCGGCCAAGACCGACCCGAACTCGCCGATCGCCGGCATGCCGATCCTCGAGGCCTACAAGGCCAAGACCATCATCGTCAACAAGCGCTCGATGGCGGCCGGCTACGCCGGGCTCGACAACGAGCTGTTCTACATGGACAAGACGATGATGGTGTTCGGCGACGCCAAGAAGGTGGTCGAGGACATGGTCAAGGCGGTCGCCTGACCGGGGCGGTCCGGCCCGCCGATCCGTCCCGCCGGCCCTGCTGCAGGGCCGGTTGCGCCCCCGCTCCGGCGCGCTATACTGGCCCTCGGCCGCGGGGGCCGGCTTGCGCCGGCCATGGCGGCCCTGGCGCCGGCCCCGCGCTCCCCGCTGCAGCCGGACCCGCTTCTCGCCTCCCGGGGTCGCACGCGACATGACATTCAATCCGCAGGACAGGCATCTGCCGGTCTTCCAACATCCGATCCTGACCGTGCTGGTCGACGACAGCCGTTCGTTCATGGACAGCCTCGCCTTCCAGATGGACCGGACCCGCCCGGTGGTCGCCTTCACCGACCCGCGCGAGGCGCTGCAGTGGATCCGGGAGGCGTACACCACGCGCTTCACCGGCTTCCTGCCGGTGCGCGTCACGCACGACGATCTGACGTTCCTGACCGAGCGCCGCACCGTGCAGCTCGATATCGACCGCATCCACCGGCAGATCCACGACATTCACCGCTTCGTGCAGCCGGGCGTGATCGTGGTCGACTATTCGATGCCGCAGATGGACGGGCTCGAGTTCTGCCGCGCGCTGCAGGACCTGCCGTGCAAGACCGTCCTGCTGACCGGCACCGCCGACGAGGGCGTCGCGGTGCAGGGCTTCAACCACGGGCTGATCGACCGCTACGTCAAGAAGCACGACAGCAATATGGTCGAGCGGCTGGACCAGGAGATCGACGCGCTGCAGCAGCAGTACTTCACCACGCTGTCGCACACGCTGCGCGACCTGCTGACGCGGCACTCGTTCTCGTTCCTGTCCGATGCCGCGATGGCCGAGCGCGTGCGCCAGCTGGCGGCGCGCTACGGTTTCGTCGAGTACTACCTGTACCCGAATCCGGCCGGCATCCTGCTGCTGACGGCGCAGGGCCAGGCCACGCTGATGGTGATCGAGACCCGCACCAGCCTGGCGAGCCAGGTCGAGTCGGCCGAGGCCTACGACGCCCCGGCGGCGCTGACCGAAGGCCTGCGCGAAGGCCGCATCGTGCCGTTCTTCTGGCCCGGCAACGGCATGTACACGCCGGCCTGCGTCGACTGGGAGCAATACTGCCTGCCGGCCGAGCGCGTCGAGGGCCGCGAGGAATTCCTGTACGCGCTGTTCGACCTGCCGCGCCACCTGCTGGACGAGCCGGTAGTCAGCTTCAAGACCTTCCTGACCGAATTCGAGCGCAACGAAGGCAGTCTGACGGGGCGCTGACCGCCCGGTTGCTCCCCTCTCCCGTCGTTACGGCTGCGCCCGATTGCCGCCCCTGACCATCTCGAAGCGGAACAGGCGGCATTCGATATTGCCGTTGTAGAGCGGCACCCGCCGCGATTCCTTCAGCCGCAGCCGGCGCGGCAGCGACAGGTCGCCGGTGAAGATCCAGGCTTCCCAGCCGGCAAAATGCTGCTTCAGCGTCGTCGCGAATGCGCTGGCGAACTGGTTGGCGGCGTCTTCCTCGGCGCTGTCCACCGGCGCCTCGTCGAATGCAGGCCGGCGCTGGCCGCGCACCGCGATCCGCTCGCCATAGGGCGGGTTCAGCAGCAACAGGCCGGGTTCCGCGAACGGCGGCTGCACGTGCCGCGCATCGACCTGCTTGGCGCGCAGCTCGCCCGGCAAGCCGGCACGCCGCCAGTTGGCGCTCGCCATCGCCAGCATGTCGGTCGAGATATCGCTGCCGGCAATGGCCAGGTCCGCCGCCGCGGACGTTGCAGCCGCGGCAGCGCGCTGGCTCGCGGCCTGGGCCTCGCTCTTGAGCGCCTTCCACGGCTTCAGGTTGATTCCCTTGAGCCATTCGAAGGCAAAGCTGCGTGCCGCGCCGGGGGCGAGGCCCAGCGCGACCTGCGCGGCCTCGACCAGGAACGTGCCGCTGCCGCACATCGGATCGTAGAAGGGCCGCGCGGTCTTGCCCGGCGTCCAGCCGGCCAGCCGCAGGATGCCTGCGGCCAGATTCTCCTTCAGCGGCGCCTCTCCCTTCTCCATGCGCCAGCCGCGCTTGAACAGCGGCTCGCCGGTGGTGTCCAGGTACAGCGTGCAGTCGTGCTCGGTCAGGTGCGCGTAGATCCGTACGTCGGGGCTGGCGGTGTCGACGCTGGGCCGCGCGCCCAGACGCTCCCGCATCGCGTCGCAGACGCCGTCCTTGACCCGCAGCGCGGTGAAGTTCAGGCTGCGCAGCGGCGAGCGGTGCGCGGTCAGTTCGATCTTGATGGTCTCGTCCGGACCGAACCACTGGTCCCAGCGCTGCGCGCGCGCCAGCTCGTAGATGTCGTCCTCGTGCCGGTACCCGCGAGCGGCGACCCGCAGCAGCACGCGGCTGGCGATGCGCGAATGCAGGTTGACCGCGTACGCGGCCGCCATGTCGCCGGAAAAGCTGACGCCGCCCGGCACCTCGCGATGGACGTCGAACGGCGCCAGGGCGTCGACATCGGGCCGCACGGCGATCTCGCGCAGCTCATCGGCGAGCGCGCTCTCGAGGCCGCGCGGGCAGGGGGCGAAGAAGGCTTGGGTCATTACAGCGGTCCGGCAAAAGGTCGAATGGGGTCGCGACAGGTCAAACAAACAGCAGGCGAAACGGCGGCACAAGCCGCTTCAAACAAAAACGTCCGCCGTGGCGGACGGGGGCGCCGGCGCCGGCCCGGGCCGGCAGGGATCGCCTCAGGCGGCCGCCAGCGCGCGGTCGAGGAAGTCCAGCCGGTCCTGGCCCCAGTACGGCTGGCCGTCGTAGACATACCATGGCGCGCCGAACACGCCGGCCGAAATCGCGTCCTGCGTATGGCGCGCGTATTCCTCCTGCACCCCCTGCCCTTCGCTGGCCTTGAGCAGCGCCGCGCCATCGAAGTCCAGGCGGTCGGCCAGCTCGGCCAGCGTGGCGGCATCGGCGATATTACGCTCCTGCGCCCACAGCGCGTGTCCGATCGCGCCCAGCAGCGCCATCGCGCGCGCGGTGCCATGGGCCAGCCGCGCCGCGATGATCAGCCGGCTGGCGGCGTCGCCCGAGACCGGAAAGTACTTCGGCTCCAGATTGAGCGGCACGCCGAGGTAGTCGCGCCAGCGCGCCAGTTCGATCAGCCGGTAGGCCTGGCGCTGCGGCGGCCGCTGGGCCAGCGGCAGACCGCCCGAGGTCGCGAACACCTTGCCCAGGTCGCACGGCTTCAGATTGACCTGGGCGCCATGACGGGCCGCGATCTCGGTAAAGCGCGCATGGCCGAGATAGACGTACGGCGACTGCGGCGAGAAGTAGTAGTCGATCTGCTTGCTCATCGGATCCTCGGGGACAGGTTCAGGCGGAGAAATACGGCATCAGAATGGCTTGACCACCACCAGCACCACGATCGCCAGCAGCACCAGCACCGGCAGTTCGTTGAACCAGCGGTAGAAGCGGTGCGAGCGGGTATTGCGGCCGGCCTCGAACTTGCGCAGCAGCACCGCGCAGCCATGGTGATAGCCGAGCAGCACCAGCACCAGCGCCAGCTTGGCATGCATCCAGCCCTGCCCCGGGCCGAGCCCGATGCCATAGCCCAGATAGAGCCACAGGCCGAACGCCAGCGCGGGGATCGCCAGCATCGTCATGAAGCGCAGCAGCTTGCGCGCCATCGCCAGCAGCCGCGCCACCGCGGCGGGATCGGTCTCCATCGCCAGATTGACGAAGATGCGCGGCAGATAGAACAGCCCGGCGAACCAGGAGACGACGAAGACGATATGCAGCGATTTGACCCAGAGCATCGGCGATCCGTATGACGCGGCGATTTACGTGCGAATCTCGCCGTGGCCGAACACCACGTACTTCAGCGAGGTCAGCCCTTCGAGGCCGACCGGGCCGCGTGCGTGCAGCTTGTCGTTCGAGATGCCGATCTCCGCGCCGAGGCCGTATTCGAAGCCGTCCGCAAAACGGGTCGACGCGTTGATCATCACGCTGGCCGAATCGACCTCGCGCAGGAAACGCATGCCGGCCGAATAGTTCTCGGTGACGATCGAATCGGTATGGGCCGAGCCGTAGGTATTGATATGGGCGATCGCCTCGTCCAGGCCAGACACCGTGCGGATCGCCAGCACCGGCGCCAGGTATTCGAGGCGCCAGTCTTCCTCGGTCGCATCGACCAGGCCTTTGATGCCGGCCGCTTCCAGCGTGGCGCGCGTGGCCGGGCAGACCCGCAGCTCCACGCCCTTCTGCTGGTAGATCGTGCACAGCGGCGGCAGCACGCGCGCGGCGATCGATTCGGCGACCAGCAGCGTTTCCATCGTGTTGCACGGCGCGTAGCGCTGCGTCTTGGCGTTGTCGCAGATGCGCACGGCCTTGTCGAGGTCGGCGTCGCCGTCGACGTAGACGTGGCAGATGCCGTCCAGATGCTTGATCATCGGCACGCGCGCCTCTTCCATCAGCCGCGCGATCAGGCTCTTGCCGCCGCGCGGCACGATCACGTCGACATATTCGGTCATCGTGATCAGCCGGCCGACCGCGGCGCGGTCGGTGGTCTCGATGACCTGCACCGCCTCGGCCGGCAGACCGGCTTCGGCCAGCCCTTCGGCGACCAGTCTGGCCAGCGCGGTGTTCGATTCGATCGCTTCCGAACCGCCGCGCAGGATGGTCGCGTTTCCAGACTTCAGGCACAGCGCCGCGGCGTCGATCGTCACATTGGGACGCGACTCGTAGATGATGCCGATCACGCCGAGCGGCACACGCATCTGGCCGACCTGGATGCCGGTCGGCCGGTATTTCATGTTGCCGATCTCGCCGATCGGATCGGGCAGCGCGGCGATCTGCTCCAGGCCCGCGGCCATCGTCGCGATGGCCTTGTCCGACAGGGTCAGCCGGTCGACGAAGGCGGCGTCCTGGCCGTTGGCGCGGGCACGCTCGACATCGCGCGCATTGACGGCCTTCAACTGCTCGGCGTCGCGGCGGATCGCGGCGGCGATGGTCAGCAGCGCGCGGTTCTTGTCGGCGGTCGATGCGCGCGCCATCGCGCGCGACGCGGCGCGGGCCTGGCGGCCGACGCGGTCCATGTACTGGTAGAGGTCGAGCTCGTTCATATCGGGGGCCGGTCGGTGCGGCCTGGCAATCTTGTATTTGGCGGCCCGCGCTGCGGGCGGCGCGGCGTCGCGGGTTCCGGCGGCGCTCGGCCGCAGCCCAGGGTTGGATCGGCGGCCGATCAGCGCGCGATCATCAGCGCCAGCTGCAGCAGACCGTCCCACGGCTCGGCCGGCATGCCGTCGACGCGCAGTCCCTTGGTCTGCCGGTCCAGCTTCGCGGCCATCGCCAGCGCGGCTTCGAGGCGCTCGGTGGACAGCCGCTGCGCGGCCTGCGGCACCAGCTTCTCGCGCGGTCCCCAGATGCGCAGCTCGCGGGTCAGCACGCCCATCGGCTTGCCGCCGGCCAGCCCCTGCCGGACCTTGGATAATACGCGAATTTCCTCGGTCAGCGCCCACAGCACCAGCACCGTGGCCTCGCCCTCGCCGCGCAGTCCTTCCAGCATCCGCACCAGCCGCGGCACGTCGCCGCCCAGCATCGCCTCCGACAGCTTGAAGACGTCGTAGCGCGCGACATTGAGCACCGCGTCGTGGACCTGGTCGAAGGTCAGCACGCCGGCCGGGTACAGCAGGCCGAGCTTCTGGATTTCCTGATGCGCGGCCAGCAGGTTGCCTTCGACCTTGTCCGCGATGAACTGCAGCGCGCGGCGGCCCGGTTCGCCCGGTTCCACACGCTGGTTCTGCAACGCCAGCCGCTCGCCGACCCAGGCCGGCAGCCGCGTGCGATCGACGTTGTCGACCTTGATCGAGACGCCGGCGCCTTCGAGCGCCTGGAACCACGCCGATTTCGACGCGGCG
The DNA here is from genome assembly GCF_008801915.1 of Cupriavidus gilardii. Taxonomy (GTDB): domain Bacteria; phylum Pseudomonadota; class Gammaproteobacteria; order Burkholderiales; family Burkholderiaceae; genus Cupriavidus; species Cupriavidus gilardii. The sequence continues at coordinate 5,000 of NZ_VZOV01000003.1, read as the reverse complement.
AAGTCCAGCCGCGGCAGCGTGATCAGCATCACCAGATCGGACGCGGACTGGGCGCCCGCCAGCTGCGCCGCCACCGCGCGCAGCACCTCGCCGCCTTCCTTGCCGGGCTTGCCCGACGGAATGCGCAGCTCGACGATCTTGCGGTCGCCGAACAGCGACATCGATTGCTGCGCCTCCAGCAACTGGCTCCACTGGAAGCCGCGCTCGGACACCAGCACGTCGCGCTCGCTGTAGCCTGCCTCGCGCGCGGCCTGGCGCAGACGATCGACCGCCTCGAGCACCAGCAGATGCTCGTCGCCGTGCACCACGTACAGCGGCGCCAGGCCACGCGTCTGTGCCTGGCGCAGGTGACCGTCGAGAGCGTCGAGCTTGAGCTGCATCCGCTGGGCCGTGTCCGCGTGACTTGTCTGTCTTGCCTATCGTGCCGGTCGTGCTTGCGATCGCGCCATGCGCGGCCTCAGGCCGGCTTGGCGGCGGCGAGCCGGCGCATCAGCTGCTGCACGATGTCGCGCTGCATGTCGCGATAGAGCTGCTCTTCCTCGTAGCCCTTGGCCAGCGCGTTGGCCTCGTTGTAGGTCAGGTCGCGGAACAGCACCATCTGCGACGGCGCGATCATCTCGCGGCCGGCGGCATCGCGCAGCCGGAACGTGAAGCGCTGCGTCAGCCGGTATTCGCGCACCACGCCGGCCGTCGTGATCGACAGCACGGTCCGCGTGCGGGTGTCCTCCAGCACGTCGAGCAGCGCGTCGGCCTGCTTCGGGTCGGTGACGACGATGGTGTCGGAGCCGCCCTGGATCGCGCGGGTCAGTTCCGCACCCATCAGCGAGTTCTTCGGGATGCCGACATACAGCCGCTTGAAGGCGAAGTCCGAGCTGCCGCGCAAATGGAAGCCGCAGCCGGCCAGCGCACCGGCGGCCAGCAGCGCAGCCAGCACGGCGCGGCGATTCGGGTTCGGTCTAGTCATGGCGCGATTCCTTTGATTGGGACGATGGCGCGGCGGCGGGATGCCTTGCGGGACGGCCCGCCTCAGATCACCACATTGACCAGGCGGCCGGGCACCACCACGATCTTCTTCGGCGCGGCACCGGCAGCGAACTTGGCGACGGTCTCGCTGGCGGCGGCCATCGCTTCGATCGCGGCGCGGTCGGCGTCGGCCGGCACCGTCAGGCTGCCGCGCACCTTGCCGTTGACCTGCAGCACCAGCTCGATCTCGCTCTGCACCAGCGCCGCCTCGTCGACCTGCGGCCACGGCGCATCGAGCAGATCGCCATACGCGGTGGCGTAGCCCAGCTCCTGCCACAGCACGTGGGTAATGTGCGGCACCACCGGGTACAGCACGCGCAGCAGGATGCCGAAGCCCTCGCGGCGCGCCGCCGGCGAAGCCGACTTGGCGTCTTCCAGTGCGTTCAGCATCTTCATCGCGGCGGACACCACGGTGTTGTACTGGATACGCTGGTAGTCGTAGTTGGCCTGGCGCAGCACGCCATGCACCTCGCGGCGCAGCGCGCGGTCCGCGTCGACGGCTTCACCGCCGGCGCCGGCCGCCCGGATCGCCTCGGCATTGGCCTGGCCATAGGCCCAGACGCGGCGCAGGAAGCGCGACGCGCCCTCGACGCCCGAGCTGCTCCACTCGAGCTGCTGCTCGGGCGGCGCGGCGAACATCGTGAACAGGCGCGCGGTGTCGGCGCCGTACTGGTCGATCAGTGCCTGCGGGTCGATGCCGTTGTTCTTGGACTTCGACATCTTTTCGACGCCGCCGATCTCGACCGGCTGGCCGTCGGCCTTCAGCGTGGCGCCGACCGGTCGGCCGCGCTCGTCGGTCTTCACGTCGACGTCGGCCGGATCGAACCAGTGCTTCTTGCCGCTGGCGTCCTCGCGATAGTAGGTCTCGTTCAGCACCATGCCCTGCGTCAGCAGGTTGGTGAACGGCTCGCCGAACTTGACCAGGCCCAGGTCGCGCATCACCTTGGTCCAGAAGCGCGCATACAGCAGGTGCAGGATCGCGTGTTCGATGCCGCCGATGTACTGATCCATCGGCATCCAGTAATCGTTGCGCCCGTCGACCATCGTGGCCGCGTCCGGGCACGTATAGCGCATGTAGTACCAGCACGAGTCGATGAACGTATCCATCGTGTCGGTCTCGCGCCGGGCCGGCTTGCCGCAGGACGGGCAGGTGCATTCGAGGAAGCGCGGGTCCTTCGCGAGCGGATTGCCGCTGCCGTCCGGCACCAGGTCCTCGGGCAGCACCACCGGCAGGTCCTGCTCGGGCACCGGCACCACGCCGCAGCTGTCGCAATGGATCAGCGGGATCGGCGTGCCCCAGTAGCGCTGGCGCGAAATGCCCCAGTCGCGCAGGCGCCAGGTCACCTTCTTCTCGCCCAGGCCCTTGGCGGCCAGGTCGGCGGCGATCGCATCGACCGCGGCGCGATGGTGCAGGCCGTCGTAGCGGCCGCTATGGATGCAGCGGCCATGTTCCTTGTCGGCGTACCAGTCCTGCCAGGCCTCGGTCGAGAACGGCTGGCCGTCCACGTCGATGACCTGCCTGATCGGCAGGCCGTACTTGCGCGCAAAGGCGAAGTCGCGCTCGTCGTGCGCGGGCACGCCCATCACCGCGCCGTCGCCGTAGCTCATCAGCACGTAGTTGCCGACCCAGACGTCGACCGGCTCGCCGGTCAGCGGGTGCACGACCTTCAGTCCGGTCGGCATGCCCTTCTTTTCCATGGTCGCCATGTCGGCTTCCATCACCGAGCCGCGCTTGCACTCGTCGATGAAGGCGGCCAGTTCCGGATTGGTCGAGGCGGCGTGCGTGGCCAGCGGGTGCTCGGCGGCGACCGCGCAGAAGGTCACGCCCATGATGGTGTCGGCGCGCGTGGTGAACACGTACAGCTTGCCGCCGCCGATCAGCTCACCGTCGTCGCCGACGATCGCGTGCGGGAAGGCGAAGCGCACGCCCTCGCTCTTGCCGATCCAGTTCTGCTGCATCACCTTGACGCGCTCGGGCCAGCCCAGGCCCTCCAGCTCGCCCAGCAGCTCCTCGGCGTACTGCGTGATGCCGAGGTAATACATCGGGATCTCGCGCTTCTCGACCACCGCGCCGGAGCGCCAGCCGCGGCCGTCGATCACCTGCTCGTTGGCCAGCACGGTCTGGTCGACCGGATCCCAGTTGACGGTGCCGGTCTTGCGATAGGCGATGCCCTTCTCGAGCATCTTCAGGAACAGCCACTGGTTCCAGCGGTAGTAGTTCGGATCGCAGGTGGCGACCTCGCGCGACCAGTCGATTGCCAGACCCATGGACGCCATCTGCTTCTTCATGTACGCGATGTTGTCGTAGGTCCAGGCCGCCGGCGCCACGCGGTTGTTGATCGCGGCGTTCTCGGCCGGCATGCCGAAGGCGTCCCAGCCCATCGGCATCAGCACGTTATGGCCGTTCATGCGCAGGTAGCGCGCCATCACGTCGTTGATCGTGTAGTTGCGCACGTGGCCCATATGGAGCTTGCCCGACGGATACGGCAGCATCGAACAGGCATAGAACTTGGGCTTCTCCTTGCCGTCGGGGCCCACCGCGTGCTCGTCGACGCGATAGGCATCGATGGCTTGCCAGTGCTGGCGGGCGGATTCTTCGACTTCGGCGGGGAGGTATTTGTCTTGCATGGTTGGGACAGCGGTGCGCGCGCGGCGCATCGGCGATGTGGAATCTGGCAGCGGTTGAAGGCACGCCGGCCGTTGCGGCGTGCGGGAAACGCCGATTATAACCGGCGGTGGCCTGCGGAAACGGCGCACTTGTCGTCCCGCCCAGGCGGGACCCAGCGACGTTTGCAATCCTGCCGGCACAATCCGGCGGCTGGTCCCCGCTTTCGCGGGGACGACGGCAATGCCGCCCCGAGGGGCTTACTTCAGGCCCAGCACGTCCTGCATGTCGAACATCCCGTTGGGCTTGTCCGCCAGGAAGCGGGCGGCCCGCACCGCGCCATCGGCATACGACTGGCGGCTCGAGGATTTGTGGGTGATCTCGATGCGCTCGCCGATGCCGGCGAACAGCACCGTGTGGTCGCCGACGATATCGCCGCCGCGCACCGTGGCAAAGCCGATCGAGTTCGGATCTCGCGCGCCGGTATGTCCCTCGCGCGCGAACACGCCGCAGGTCTTCAGGTCGCGGCCGAGCGCCTCGGCGATGACCTCGCCCATCTTCAGCGCGGTGCCCGAGGGCGCGTCCACCTTGTGCCGATGGTGCGCCTCGATGATCTCGATGTCGTAGCCGGAGGACAGCATCTTCGCCGCGACCTCCAGCAGCTTGAAGGTCGCGTTGACGCCGACACTCATATTGGCGGCGAAGACCACGCCAATCGACTGCGCGGCCTCTGCCAGAGCCGCCTTGCCGGCCTCGTCGAAGCCGGTGGTGCCGATCACCATCTTGACGCCGAGCCGACGCGCCACCTGCACGTGGGCCAGCGTGCCTTCGGGACGGGTGAAGTCGATCAGGCAGTCGGCACTGGACAGGGCGGCCTCGATGTCCGAGGTGATCGTGACACCGGTTTGGCGGCCGAGAAACAGGCCCGCGTCCTGCCCCAGCGCGGCCGCGCCTGGCACGTCGAGCGCGCCGGCCAGCGTCACGCCCTCGGCGTCCAGCACATATTCGATCAACATGCGGCCCATGCGGCCGGAGGCGCCGGCAATAGCGAGTTTCATGGCGAGTCGGTTCCCCGGAAAGAAATCAGGCGAATAACAGCGGATGACAGCGAATGACAGGACAACAAGACTGGAACGGCGCCCGGCGCAGCGTGATTGGGCCACGCGCGCCGCGGCGCCGATGCCACGGCATGGGCGACTGGGCGAAGGTCCGCGCCCCTGCTGCTTATCTTATTTGAGGGTGTAGGCGGGACCGGCGCTGGCGGCGCGCTCGCTGGCCGGCTCGCCGGCGGGCTGCGACGGCGCCGCACCGGCTGGCGCGGCCGCGGCTTCGGGCGCCGAGGCGGACGGCTGCGCCTGCGCCTGCGGCTGTG